>JACJYM010000001.1 GCA_020636155.1 Lewinellaceae bacterium
AATTAATCTTTAGCGAAATCAAAAATTAAAAATTTCTTCCATAAAAATTATCTAAAATTAAAAATGATTATATATTTGCAATGCTTTTGAGAAAAACGTTTTTCATGGCGATATTTTTATACTAATTGGCCCGTTCGTCTAGGGGTTAGGACGCCAGGTTTTCATCCTGGTAGCAGGGGTTCGATTCCCCTACGGGCTGCTTTAAAAAATTTACAAACTCCTGTGGATTATCCTCAGGAGTTTTTTTATGTCAGATACTGTGTCATCTTCTCAAAAAAAACCAAATTTTGTTTAAAAACAAAGAATTGTATTCCCTGCTTAACTAAACAAACTCTATTTTTGTTAGAAATAATTTTGATTTGAAAGAAAAAGCCGCTGAGAAAACGGTTGTATTTAGTATACTCACCAGTGCAGGATTAGCATTGGTTAAGTTTTTAGCAGGCATTTTTGGACATTCTTATGCTTTGATTGCGGATTCTATCGAATCAACCACTGATGTCTTTTCTTCTATTCTAGTACTATTGGGTATAAAATATGCCAATAAACCGGCCGATGAAAATCATCCTTATGGGCATGGTAGAATAGAACCTCTAATTACCTTTTTAGTCGTTGCCTTTCTGGTCACTTCAGCAACGGTCATTGCCATTCAGAGTGTAAAAAATATCCATACACCGCATCAAGGACCTGAAGCATGGACGCTATATCTGCTAGCGGTTATCATCGTATGGAAAGAGATTTCTTACAGAATCGTATTAAATCAAAGCATCAAAACTAATAGCACCGCACTCAAAGCGGATGCTTGGCATCATCGAAGCGATGCAATTACCTCAGTTACCGCCTTTATAGGTATTTCCATCTCATTAATTTTTGGAGAAGGCTATGAAATGGCAGATGACTATGCCGCTCTCTGTGCTTCTATCTTCATTCTTTACAATAGCTATATCATTTTCAGGCCTGCATTTGGAGAAATTATGGATGAGCATCTCTATGATGATTTAGTGGACGAAATCAGAGTCTATTCTCTAGAGGTGCCGGGAATTCTCGGTACGGAAAAATGTTATGTCCGAAAGGCCGGAATGAAATATCATGTGGATTTGCATGCTATTGTCAGCGCTGATATCTCGGTAAAAGAAGGACACAAAATTTCACATCACCTTAAGGATTATCTACACCTAAAGCTTGAAGATCTCGGTCAAATCCTCATTCACATAGAGCCCAATGAAGATGACGATTATCTCGATGATGAATACGATGGATAGCGTGAAATATGATTTTAAAAGTATTAAAGTCGTTGCAATAGACGCCGATGATACCCTCTGGGTAAATGAACCATTTTTCAGAGAAGCAGAAGATATTTTTTGTAATTTACTAGAGGGTTTTTTGCCTAGGCATAGCATTGTAAAAGAACTTTATAACATCGAAATCAACAATCTAAAACGATACGGTTACGGCATCAAAAGTTTTACTCTGAGCATGATAGAAACTTACCAATCCATCACTCAATCACTAGGTCGACCGAAAGACATCACCGAAATTTTAAATATTGGAAAGTCTATGCTCGACAAACCCGTCGAACTACTACCAGAAGTAGAAAACACCTTACAAAACTTAACTGACCATCGGCTTGTACTCGCCACTAAAGGAGACTTAGTAGATCAAGAAAGAAAATTAAATAAGTCAGGTCTTGAAAAATATTTTCACCACATAGAAATCATGACCGAAAAAGACGCTAATGGCTACCAAAAGCTTATCAAGCATCTTGACATCGAGCCTAGAGAATTTTTGATGGTAGGAAACTCACTTCGTTCTGATGTCCTACCGGTATTGGAAATTGGAGGTCATGCCATACATATTCCTTTTCATACGACCTGGATTCATGAAGAGGTAAATGACAACATCGAGCATAAAAATTTTCATCAATTAAAATCATTCTCTAAATTGAATTCCTTATTTTTATAGTTTGAAAAAATGTAAATAATGCAAAGTCACAAATACGAAAATCACTTTATCAACAGAAGCAATTGGTTAAGAGCTGCAGTCTTGGGTGCCAATGACGGTATCCTTTCTACAGCCAGCCTTGCTGTAGGAGTCGCGGCTGCGAGCAACGATCGAAACAACCTAATATTGGCAGTGCTTGCGGGATTAATTGCAGGAGCCTTATCAATGGCTGCCGGTGAATATGTCTCCGTAAGTTCTCAAACAGATCTTGAAGATTCAGACCTCGAAAGAGAAAAAAACGAGTTGGCAACGATGCCTGAAGAAGAACTCGAAGAACTGACCAGTATTTACATTGATAGAGGCCTCACTAGAGATTTGGCTCATCAAGTAGCAGTACAATTGACAGAGCACGATGCTCTGCAAGCTCATGCGAGAGATGAATTGGGCATTCATGATCTTACTCGAGCCAATGCTTTGCAAGCCGCCTTTGCGTCAGGTGCTTCATTCACCTTGGGAGCCCTACTTCCTTTATTAGTTGCCCTCTTTTTATCCATGAAATACATGGTACTGGGTCAATATATTTTCTCCATCTTGGCATTGGCAATCATGGGAGCAATATCGGCTAAAGTTGCGGGTTCAGACATGTTTAAATCCGCATTACGTATTAGTTTTTGGGGGACGGTCGCCATGGGAGTTACGGCATTGACCGGTTATATTTTCAATATATCTGTATTTTAATCGAGCTTAGATATCAAATAAAAAATATGGACTAAGAGACGAATTGTCTCAAGGAAATTACTTGTTCTTCCATTCCAGTTTATCGATCATTTTATCGATATCCTTTCTTATAAATTGTAGTACGGGAGCGGTACTGTCAGGATTTACCTTTGATTCAAAATACAGAGAAGCTCTTAAAAAATGTGAGGTACTATCAGTCACATAAAATTGTATAGGTGAGGCTACAGGACCCGAAATCTCAAACATTAGTCCATATATTTTTTTATCCGGAATCTCAATGAGAGACTCCCTACGGTATTCGGCTTTGATATTGTGTTTCCCCGCCATTTCAAAAGAGTCATCAATCAAGTCTGTAAGAGAATTTTCCTTATTAATTGGGTAATAGCTGCAGTATATTTTCGAATTTAGCTGACTCAAATCGATATCGAACCAACATTCACTAGGAGTTTTATTTTCAAAAATGAATGAGTCTTTTTGAATACTTGCATAGCTGGGTTTCAAAAATCTGAATCCACAATCTAAGGTATCTACCCAGACATAGTCATGTCCAATAGGAAAATTAATTTTTGGATACATTCTGGGCTTGGGAACGTATATTTTCTCCTCCTTACATGAATAAAAGATGGAAAAAATTAAGAATAACAAAATGAACCTAGGCTTCATGACTTTCGATTCTGAGGTTTACTTTTTCAATTCTCTTGGCAGTCGTACTGATCACTGTAAATTTAATATTTCCTATTTCTACCTCGGTCTCAGGCTTTGGAAGATGTCCTATTTTTTCAATAATCAAACCGGCCAATGAATCAGAATCTCCCTTAATCTCATCAAAAATATCACTCGGCAAACCCGTAATTCTCAAGACATCATTTAATAACATTTTACCATCAAAAATGAAATTCTGATTATCGAGCTTCACGTACTCAACCTCCTCGTCTTCATCAAATTCATCTTTGATATCACCGATGACTTCCTCCATAATGTCTTCGAGAGTCACTATTCCACAGCTGCCCCCATACTCATCCACGACGATGGCCATGTGCATTCTTTTTAATTGAAATTCTCGTAAGAGATCATCTATTTTTTTCGATTCCGGCACATACAGCACCTGATCACGTATCAATTTTAACCAATCAAAATCTTTGCCTTCTACTGTATAACCCAACAAATCCTTGACATACAGGATACCAATAACCTTATCAAAGTCTTCCTCGTACACCGGCAGCCTAGAGTACCCGTTATCTCTCACTATTTTTAATACCTCTGAAAAATTTTCTGACGATTCTATACCTACAACATCCACTCTGGATTTCATAATTTGCTTCACTCTCACGTCCCCAAACTTGACGATTCCTTTAAGAATTTCAGCTTCTTGACCAGATTGGTCTGAATCAGAAACCGTCAAATCAATGGCTTTATCTAAGTCTTCTCTTATGCTGTTGTTTTGATAATTGCTATTGACCCTATCTTCAATTCGAGTCCCCCATCTTACTAGAATATTGCTAAATGGAGACAAAAGATTGTTCAGCACCGTCAGTGGCAATGACATGGCTCTTACCATTTTCATATTTGCCATATTGGCATAAATTTTAGGTGCCACTTCACCGAAAAGCACCAAAATAAAGGTCACCCCCAGCACTGTAATCAGAAAATTAATCAAGCTCGACCACGTATTTGCTTGCATGATGGGCATCCATTCATAAAATCTCGCACCGATGGCATTGAGCACCGTATCGCCAAGTAGCTTACCGATTAAGTAATCAGATACAATGACTATCGCAATATTGATAAAGTTGTTAGCAATAAGAATGGTAGCTAGTAACTTTTTAGGATCAGACAATAAAGCCATGATTCTGCGAGAAGACTTCGAGTCTTCTTCCTCTAGATCTTTTATCTGAATAGGTCCTAGTGAAAAGTAAGCAACTTCAGAGCCTGAGACGAGTCCAGAGCAAATAATCAGTATGATAAGAATGAAAATGGCACTTATATCACCGCTTGATATCATGAAAAATAACGGCAAAAAACTAAGTGTTATGAGTTCCGGAGGCTCTGAATCCAAAATCTATTTTTTAGTTTGAAAATATGAATCTTTTATTCAATTAAAAGGGCAAATCATCTTCTACTATATCGGGAGCATTATCGGCCATAGATTCCTTCGTCTTGTCAAATGAGCCCAATCCGCCACCTGAAATCGGTTGATCTAGAGCTGAAGGAAAACTTTCATTATAATTCCTTCCAGTATTTTCACGCTTTTCTAGGGGTCTTATAGTATTGGCTACGATTTCAGTAATATATCGTTCGACACCGTCTTTGTCTTGATATTTTCGATGAGTCAATTTACCTTCTACATACACCAGTGAGCCTTTTTTCAAGTCACGTTCAGCTCTTTCGGCAAGGTTTCTCCATGCGACGATGTCATGCCATTCAGTCAAAGTTTGCCATTCGCCACTTTTATCTTTGTAGCTTTCATTGGTTGCTATTGGAAATTTTGCAACGGCAACGTTGCTTTCTAAATGTCTCACTTCAGGGTCTCTTCCGAGATTTCCAATGAGAATCACTTTATTAATCATCTCAGTTGATTTAATTTGATTTGCAAAAATACTTTAAAAAATAGAATTATATAAATCAGGAACTAAAATATTAACCGTTTTGCAATATCAATCAAATGTTATGGAATTTTAATTACAAATTTTCTAAGAATTTTATCATGGCATTCCTCTCTGATTTCGTTAAGTTTTTAAATGACTGTTTACTTTCCTCGGCCTCTCCGCCATGCCAAAGAATGGCTTCTTCTAGAGTAGTTGCCCTACCATCATGCAGATAATTTGCGTTTTCTCCTCCTACAATTTTCGTAAAACCTATCCCCCACAATGGTGGTGTTCTCCATTCGTATCCATTGGCAACAAATTCAGGTCTAAAATCGGCCAATCCATCACCCATATCATGTAAAAGTAAATCAGTATATGGAAATATTTTTTGATTATTTAAAAATGGCTTATCAGATTGGTCACCAGTAACAAATGCTTCTCTGTGGCATGCATTGCAATTAAGTTTTCGAAACAGCTTTTTCCCCTCTTTTACTTGGTCATCCTCGAAATTCCTTCTAATAGGTACTCCCAATGATTGTGCATAAAATGTGGTTATTTTCATTAGTTCTAAATCTATTTCAGGGTCATCAGAATAGTCATCAGCCTGCGTTTGATTCTCACAACTTTCCTTAGGAAATAAAGGACTGGTTAGACCCATATCTTGATGATAAGCTCCAGCTGTTTGTTGTATTAACGACGGTTGACCTGCTTTCCATCCGAATCGACCAAGTTTAAATGTATGGTCTGTCACACTCCAAACTATATTGGCCTTACCCGAAATCCCATCATTATCGATGTCTTCTGGATCAGCATACAGTAGTATTTGTTCCTCAGGAATTGCCTCTAATAACCCTAATCCAAATACGGGAGGTGCTATTCTCGGCGAAATCAAGTTTGTGAATTCCCATGGCATGTAGGTATCATAAATCCTGAAAATTCTATTTTTTAACATGAATTCATTTCCATCTGGATAATTTCCAACAATATAACTGTAGCTCCAATCCACTTTACCTTCTGCTTCTATTCCAAAATTTGCTTTTGTTTGCAGTTGTGTTCCAAAATTATCTACTGCCAAAGGACCTCCCATTTCATCTTCTCCAGGTTTGCTAATTCGGAACAATAGTCCACGTAAATTATCCGTATTTGAAGGAAATGGCGACCGACCATTAGCGACATGACAATGCTCACAGGATACTTGATTAAATACAGGACCCAGGCCACTATTATGAGTACTAGGAGCACTAACAAAAATATCTGCAAAAGCTTGATCAGACTTTAGATGTAATGTCAATTCTTCTTGAGATAGATTTGATGCTGGTTGTTGAAAAATATTGATAAAAAATCCTTCAATACTGGTTTCTCCACCAAGATACACATCTTCATCCAATGGGTCTATGTAAACATCTTCATTAGTACAGGATGCCAAGGACAACACGAAAATAATCAATATCAAATACTTATGCATTTTAGTAATCTATAAGTTTGAAACAATCGGAAGCACTTCACTTTCAAGGGTCTGCTGCAATTGTCTAACCTTTGCTTGTGCATTTTCTACACTACTCACGGAATTAAAAATCGCCGATGTGAAGCTTCCCTCAATATTCTCAATAGACTTTATTGCTTCTATTATTTCTTCTTGTACTTTTTTATTTAAATTCTCATCTTTTGAGAGTATTAAAGAGTTAATGCCTTTTCCTTCTGATCCTTTATATTTGCCAAGATAAGCATTTTGAATGCTTCTAATATTATCGGCAAAGTCCTTTTTAGAATTTTGACTAAAACGACTTTCTTCCAAATTGACATTTTTCTGTACCAATGGGTCATTTATTTTTCCATTAGCAACTTCATCAGCTATAGTAATCATTCCTACAACAAACTCCTCCAGAGCTGACTTTTGTGATGGATACACACTATTATTTTCATCTCCTGCACTTAAAACATTTGAAATGTAATTATCTCCACTGGGACTCCAACTTAGGAATAACTCTGAAGTAGAACCTTTCAAAGACTCGGCACATGATTTTAAATATTGATATTGTCTTTCAGTAAAATCACCTATTTGTTTATCAGAATTAAGACCAAAAAGTAAATATTCAATTGTATGAAAACCCTTTAGAGTACCATCTAGACCATCTATGTAAGATTTAGTAAGTTCTGCATTACTATTGAGTACTGCATCTAAGTCGGTTTGGTTTACTGGCCAGCTATCCATTGATGGGTCAATACCTTTTTGGTCCACGGGGCCATATAAAAACCCTTCTGATTGTTCCCATGGTTGACGGGTATCTCTCCATGCTTGGCGTGCATTAATCAGGTTATCTTGAGTTTTTTCATTTTCGAGCAATGTAAGTGAATTTACTAAAATTACGGCTTTTAAATCCAATTCCTCATAGGTCGCGAGAATTACATTATTTCCAATATTTTCCAAAATATCAGAATAATCTTGTGAGTTACTATTTACTTCATCTTTTCCACAGCCAAGAAGTAAAAATATTACTAATAAGGCAGCTAAAAATCTATCTAAATTCATATCATTTATTTTATACAGTTTAAAATTCAAAAGCAAATCCTGTTATAATTGATTTTTCGGAAGTTCCGCCACCTATGCTGGTGGGTGCAGGGGCTCCTACTTTCCTGTCTGAAAATTGCAACTTAAACTGCACATCTTCAATAATTTTATAAACTGTTCCAATTGACCATGATTGTCTTTGCCATCTTGGATTATTAAATATTAGACCTTCCGTAGAAAACATAGTATCATAAAAATCGTATCTTAAGTACAGCAGCAATTCACTATTTTCCAAATTATTTTTTAATAATGATTCAACACCGATTACTTTTAAAGCTAACTCACTAAATGCTCCCAGACACGAGGCACCTACTGGGGTTCTTTTTACATTGAGGTTATTTGATAAATTTCTGTTAAAATTGCTAAGTGTTTCTGAGTTTGCCAATTTTCCATACATCAGCATACACGACAGGGATAAATATTTATAATGAAGGCTCGTATGAATCTCTCCCAATCCTAGTGGAGTAGAAATAGATAGGTCAGGTTTCGGTCTATTGTCTGAAGTAGATTTACTTCCATACATAGAAAACCCAACAGAAAAAGCGGCATTTGCCACATAGTCAAGTCTTGCACAAAGAGCAAAATTTTCTGCATTTACCATTTCGAATCTTGCTTGATTTCCTCTCTTTATCCAATTTGCCGAATTGAAAGCGCTGCCATCTAATCCATTAGTCAAACTAAAATGATATTTATACTTACTCCCTCCGAAGTTGCCTTGAATAAGAAAGCCATTATCAGTCCAGTTTTCTGGTAGTATTTGGGATTCCATTTCAGAATTAATAGCAGTTAAATAATCAGTAGGTTCGTCTCTTACAAACATCAATCCAAATGGTACTTTAACTCTGCCTACTTGAACATTCAAATTTTTTGCAAGGTTGAATTCAAGATTCATTTGCTCTATCAATACTTCTCCTCCCTTGTTGATATCAAATTCGAATTCACCAAACTCCTCGAATCTATCAAACTCAACCTCTGAACCAGTACCACCATGCTCAAATTCAATCTCAGTATTCAATTTTATTTTATCATTCCAACGATAACCAAATTCTAGTACCAATCTCTCATTGTCAATTGCATCACGCTTAGTAGTATCAGTTTGCCAATCAAAATGATAGTAATTCATTGCACCGTACCCTTCAAGCGAAAAGAGATTGAGTTTTTCTAAGAATGAATTGCTACTAGCTTCATTTTGTGCTTGCAAACAAATGTTTGGAATCAAAATACTAAAAAAAATAACACTGAATTTATTCATTTCTCTACTTGATATGGCAAAAGTACAAATATTTTATTTTTAATTAGACTAATTCTAAATTAATATAAAAATAAAATTTAGTGACCGTCAAAAAATAAAACGTATTAAGAATGATGGCCATGACTTATTATAGTTTATTGATATTCAACAATAGGTGGCTGTCTAAATTTGTCAAAATAGTTTTTTAACGATAATATTTAATATTGATGTTAATTGTTTTATACATTACTAAATTATAAATATATTCGCATTTTAATCACAACTAAATACTTTTTTAAAAATGGGAAAATTTGATGACACAGTATCCATGTACAAAGCAGAAATGGATAAATTAGGCTTAAAATATGATGCGACACTATTTACAGCTGTAACAAAAGCATGTGGTCCTTCTATTTACTTAGCAGATGCTTCTAAAGTTTCTTCTTCTGATCAGGCAGAATTGGATAGAGTAAAAAACAACTTTTTAGTAAAAAAACTCGGACTTGCTAATGATGCAAAATTAGATGCAGGAATCAAGGCTGTAGTGGATCAATTAGGTGCCTCTAATAAAAACAAGTACAGAGCAATATTTTACTACTTGCTTACTAAGCATTTCAAAAAAGAGTCTGTTTTCAAATAATAAACTTTGGGCGGAGTCTAAATCTTCGCCCTGTTCTTTTTATTCCATATTGCTATATCATCAGTAGTCATATTCCAATTTTCAAATACTGATTAAAGATTTTTTTAATATATCTTTGTTTTTTGAAAGAAAATAAGTCTTTTTTCGTTTAAATAGGATTTAATAGGATTATGCATAAACTCAACTTTTTAATTGTTTGCTTGTCATTTACTTTTCTGAGTCTTCATGGCCAGCAAAATGAAATGATTGGTAATTATATCAATAAAAAACTCAACGGAGACTTATATTTTATTGATGATTTATATGATTTATCTTTTTATACGTACCGCAATATTGATAAAAATATCTTACCTCCAGATGAGGTCTATTTTGATGGAATCATTCAAGAAGCTACTGTATATAGTGATATCTCATCATTGCGAGCAATGCATCCTGATGCTGAAAGCGAATTAATCAAATACATATTAGAAAATCAAGGTAAACCTGAAGTAAAAGATGCCGCTCTAGAACTGGGTAGCTTTTATTACAATGAAAAAAGGTATCGTGAAGCCATTGATATCTACGACTATGTCAATGATGCTCAGCTCACTAATCTTGAATTCAGCGAAAAATCCTTCAAAAAAGGCTATTGCCACTTTGTATTAAAGGAATTTGACTACGCCATTTATTCTTTATCCAAAACCTCAGAAAACAGAAATATTTTTTTCTATCCTACTAATTATTATTTGGCCATGTCTCAATATTTTAAAAAAGATTATGACCAGGCCTTAACTAGCTTTCAGAGAATTAGCGGAAGTACAGCCTATAAGCCCTACTTGCCTTACTATATTGCGCAGATACTCTTCGTAAAAAAACAATACGACGAACTCATCACTTATGCAGAATCAATTTTGAATGAAAAAGGTCTAAAAAATGAAACCGAAATCAGACAAATGCTGGGAAGTGCCTATTTTCAAAAAGGAAATTATGAAAAAGCACTGCCTCACCTCGAACATTTTGCACAACATAAAGATGAATTGACAGAGGCCGAATTTTTTCAACTCGGATTTACTCAGTATGTTTTAAAAAAATATGAGGAAGCTAAAGAAAACTTGCTCGAAATCAGAAATTTAGATACAGAAATGGGTCAGGTCAGTAACTATTATCTAGCTGATTGCTTCGAAAAAACAGGGGACATGGAATCGGCACGTGCTGCCTTTAGAAAGGTGAGTAATATGGATTTTATACCCGCAATGAAAGAAGAAGCGAGATTTAACTATGGTAAGATTTCCGCTCAAATGGGTATGGATCGGGAAGCCATTAACATTCTATCCCAGATTGAAAACACCTCTCCTTATTACGAACAAGCAGAAACAATTATTAATGACGTCCTATCGAATTCTTCCGATTACTACTATATCATGAAAACCGTTGAGTCCAGATCAAATCCAAGCCCTGCACTCAGATTAACTTACCAAAGAGCCGCCTTATATGCCGGATTGCAAGCCATCTCTGACAATGAGAAGGATCGGGCAAGGTCTATGTTTGATAAATCATTGGAATACAATGAAGATAAAAATTATGAGGCACAAAGCTATTACTGGCTCGCAAAAATGGATCAACTCGATGGAAATTACCTAGCCAGTATTCAAAAAATTAAACAATATATCGATATCCCAACCAGTGAATCAAAAATTCCTGACGATAGTAGCGAGTTGATGGCTCGATATACTCAGGCATACAATTATCTCTACCAAGGCGACTACGCCAGTGCAGAGTACCAATTTAAAAAGGGAATAAATTCGACCGCATCACGCAATTTTACTCGACCAATAATCCACGAAAAAATCATACCCGACAGTTACTTGAGGTTGGCCGATTGTCAATTCAAGCTCAGAGCCTATCTCGATGCCAAAGACAACTATCAAAAAGCCATAAAATTGGATCATTCTGAAGCCGATTACGCCATGTATCAAATGGCCACGGTTGAGGGTCTGATGAATGATCGATATTCAAAAATTACGACCCTTGAAGAGTTGAGAGATCAATACCCTAAATCAATATACAAAGATGATGCCTTGCTTGCATTGGGTAATGTATATATGGAATTAGGAAATCAGGAAGCTGCTAAAATCAACTACACGAACCTAAGTAATATGCCGACTTCACAAAGTAACTTAGTGAATCAAGCCCATTTAAAATTGGGTTTATTGAGTTATAATGCCGGAGATACGGATGAAGCTCTCACTCAATACAAATATGTGGTTTCTCATAGTCCGAATCCTGAAGAATTGAATGAGTCGCTAGTAGCAATTGAGGAGATTATGGTAAAGGATAAGGCTGATGCCAAAGGATATATTGATTATGTCGATAGACTTCCGGGCATGGAAATATCCTCATTTAGCAAGGACTCTATCTCATACAATGCTGGATTTCTAAAATATAAATCTGGCGATTATAGTCAAGCAATTACAGCCTTTACGAGCTACCTTAAAGATTATAATAAAGGATTTTACCGTATCGAAGCACACTATTATCGAGCTGAATGCAACCTCATCAATAAAAATTATAGCAAAGCATTGAAAGATTACGAGTTTGTTGTCAATGAAGGTCAAAATTCATTCTATCCACCATCGGTAAAAAAGGCTGCACTCATAAGTTACAACCACGTTCAAGATTTTGATTTAGCTTATGTCTATTTTGATAAATATTCTGAAATTGCCACAAATGAAAGGGATCGTTATGATGCCAATCTCGGTGCAATGCAAAGTGCTTTTAGAATCGTAAAAGAAAAAGAACTCTATAAACATGCCAATGCTATACTGCAAAACGAGTTATCCACTCAAGCTGACAAAGCTACGGCATATTATTACAAAGGGAAAATGGCTTATGCATCCAATGATTATGCCTTAGCCATAAGTTCATTTGACGATTTATCCAAAATATCCACTAACAACAATGCGACTGAGGGAAAATATATCACGGCAGAAATCCTTTATAAAGAAGGGAAATTAACCGAAGCAGAAGAGAAATGTAACAATATCACACAGACAAGCAGTAATTATCCGTTTTGGATTGCGAAAAGCTTAATTTTACTTGCGGATATAAAGACCAGTCAGAAGGACTTCCTTAATGCCGAAGCAGCACTAGAGGCTGTAATAGAAAACTTTACAGAAAACCCAGATTTGACGGCTGAAGCACAAAGAAAATTGGAAGATTTAAAATATAAAGTGAATGAAGAAAGCCGAGTTAAATCGTACGAAAACCAAGAAACTTTAGAATTAGACACTACCGGAAACCACTAAATCAAAACGAAATCGAGCCTGAATTGGATTCTTATTGGAACCAAAAGAATGATTATTCCAAAATAGATGAGATTTTCAATGAATTATAAATGATAAAAGACGAAACATGACCATATCTAAGATACATATCATACGGGTGGTATTATTAATCAGGATGGTTGATTTCTAACAAACAAACAATTTTAAATAGTGAGACATATAATATTATCCATTTTTATTCTTCCTTTCTACTTAGGATTAAATGCTCAGGAATTAGCGACCGAAAAAGCGACTGATACCATTCCTGAAGGAATCAGCGTCGATGAAGTACAAGTTGTTAAAGCATTTGAAGCCAATCTTAAAAAAGCAAGAAATTATGATGTAAAACCAGAAATACCAACCATTCCTGTTACACATCCTAATTATAAATACAAGTTGACACTTACGCCAATAAAAATCGATTACCCAGAGCCTCAGTTGCGTCCACTTGCAATGAAACCGGATGATCCATTTGATGTCAATCGTTTTTATGCAAAGCTGGGATATGGAACCATTCAAAACCCATGGGTTGACATTTCATATTCAGATGTTCAAAAAGAAAGTCATTATTTCGGAATAGGAGCTCATTACGATGCAGCCGATCAATCGAAGAAATATCTTTATAAAAAACATCAAAATCTGGGATTAGGACTATCGGGAGGACTTATGGCATTAGGGGAAAATATGTTGTATCTCGATATGGGAGTAGAACAGAAAAAGAGATTTTACTATCAAGGGCCTAGCTGGCAAGATTCCATTTTTTCGGAAGAGTCGAGTAAAAGAAATATCAATGCGTTTAACCTAAATCTGGGATTAAAAAACAATTCAAAAGAAATGCTGCAAACCTCTTATGCCCTAAACTTGAGCTTTAATAAAACCAAGGCGAGTAATCCTGAAATTTCAGGAACGACGATTGGATTAGCAGGAGAGCTTAATCACGGAATTAATAGAAATTTGCAACTTGGTATCGATATTAATGCAGGTTTTGAGGAGAGCAATTTTGGTCGTACTACCGATGATTTGTTTTCCTTTGATATCACTCCAAATATAGTCTTCACAAATAAGAAAATAAATATATCAGGCGGTGTTTTTATTGCAAAAGATTCCGATAAAAGTAAAATTTTTCCTAAAATCAATGGCTTGGTAAATTTAAAAAATGGCTTAGTCAATATAATATTTGGAACAGATGCAAAACGTCATTCCAATAATATATCCAATCTCCTTAAATCAAATCCTTGGGTAGGAAGTTCAAGTGATTCGCTCTATAACAATTATACAGAAGACATCTATACCGGATTTAGGGGAGCCAATTCTTATCTACAATATGAACTAAGAATGGGGTTCAAGAAAATTACAAACTATTATTATTTTATCAATGATCCTAATGATTTTAGACAATTCAGTTTATTACATGAACCCAAATTGAGATCTAATTATTTTGACGTTTACGTTGATATTGCCCTGACGGACGTAATTCATGTTGGCGGAAATTTGGACTTAAATTTCATGAAAAGCACCATAGTTGACAAGCCACTTCACATTTCTGAGAATCACCTAACCACATTTGCCCTCATTAAATTGTACAACGAAAAACTCCTAATCAAACCGTTTTTTATTGTTAAAACAGCACCATATTACAGAGACTTGCTTGGTAATATTTTGCAAAATAGACGACAAGCAGAGTTGAATATAGAACTGAACTATAACTTTAGTGAAAACTTTGGCGTCAACTTAAGTGCAATGAATATTCTAGACAAAGATTATGAGGATTATTATAATTATTCAAATTATGGAATAAATTTTGCAGGGGGACTTATGGTGAAGTTTTAGTTAATAAAATTAATCCTCTCACTATTGTAGAAAACGATAAGAAAGTAATTACTATTTTAAAGAATCTAATTGGGAAAAGAACTGCAGAATATTGTTGAATTTGAGTCACTGTTTAAGGAATACTTTAATCCATTAGTAAACTTCGTAAACAGCAGGTTGAATAATTGGGAGAATAGCAAAGAGGTGGTGCAAATGACTTTCTATAAATTATGGAATAATAGAAATAAGATAGAGGTGCATACAGATATTAAATCTTATTTATTTCAGGCAACAAGAAATTCGATGATTGACTTCATACGTCGTGAGAAGAAATTTGTCGAAGTCGAGGTATTAGAAACAGTACCAGATGAGGAAGTACGCAATGAAATGGATCCCTATTTAATTAGAAATGCGATATTTAAAGCAATGGAAGTATTAAAGCCCAAAACGAAGAAAATTTTTGAACTAAGTAAGTTTGAAGGGCTTACATATAATGAAATTGCAAATACGATGGACATTTCCAAAAGGTCTGTAGAAGATCACATGGCAAAAGCTATGATACAACTCAGAAAAGAACTTGAGAAAAATGATATCATTTTTTCTCTAAATATTGTGGTTATGCTTTTCTCTATCGTCTATGTGTTGTATCTTATTTTAGAGAAGATATTATAAAAGTTTAAATACAAAATTAACATAACAAAAATCATTGTCAAATTTAAAAATCATATTAACTGATAAAAAAGGTCTTCAAGATTTTCAAACTTTTGACGTAAACGCAGAATGGCAATCTTTTACAGAAAAAGTGAAATCAGAATATGGTTTAGACTTAGCCAAGGAAAAAAGAAATTACACATTTAAGCAAATATTATTCTATGCTTTGATTTTATTTTTCATTGGCGGATTGGGATATGTAGTTTTTGAAAAAACAAGCACTCCACCTAGCCAGTTTCAATATGCTCAAACCCTTGATAAGCGAGATACGATTTATATGGCAGATGGAAGTCAAATATACTTAGAACCATATTCATCCTTAAAATATCCGGTTGATATTAAGAATATGAATGCAAGAAACTTGACGTTATCAGGTGATGCAAAATTTGATGTTGCCCGAGATGTCAATAGGCCTTTTAAAGTTGTAAATGATAAAATTTTTATACAAGTATTAGGAACGGTATTTAATATTGAAAATACAGAAGAAGGTACTAAAATTGAAAACGAAGAGGGCTCCGTAAAAATAGCAGAAGTGAGTAATGAAGATAATTTTAAAGTCCTTGAAAAAGGTGACATATTCACTTATAAGGATGGAAAATTTGAACAAGTTTTACCTCCTGCGCCGGAAGCACCTGTGATAAATCATACGAAAACTTACACTTTATATAACGTATACGAGCATCTTTATAGAGTTTCAAATGGCAAAATCGTTCTTAGCGATGTCAAAAAAGTAAATGGTAGAGCTTTGGTTTACATAGACTTAACACAAGATAACAAGACGATACTTGATGTTCTTAGAAGAAAACATTTGATTTCTTACGAAAGAGGCGACTGTAATGGTTGTTACGTAATCTACGGACCCAAATAAAATATTTACTTTATCTTTTGCTGGCTACCATTGAATGGTATAATTGTACGAATTAGATTTATCTGAATCGCTTGCAATTTCGTAATGTATTTTTTGAGTTTCTTGGGGTTTGGGTAATTTAAATTGAACGCGGATGGTCTTATTAAAACTCACTTTTAATTTACGTGGAGTTTTCGGAACTTTAAATTTGAGTAATTTTACGACTCTCATTGCTTCTTCATCACATCCAAATCCTATTCCAGATACGACCCCCACACTTTTAACACTACCTAAATAATCAACCTCATATTTCAAATGAACGACCCCTTCTACTCTATTTTCAAAAGCCTCTTTAGGATATTTTAATGAGCTATAAATAAAGGATTGCATGGCTTTAGAACCCCCTTCGTAATAGGGTTTTTTGATAAATTTTTTGTCGACATCGCTTTTATTGCTGCTCATGGATAAGACACTGTTATGGAAACGAAAGTAAGAATTTTAGTTCAAATGAATGAAGTGGTTCCCTTCTTTTCGAATCAATAGAAATTTCAATTTTCAAAATATGCCTGACTCCTCACCACTCACACAAAAACCAAGCTTTGGGTACAACAATGATTTCTTGAATATCACTTAGTCGAAAAGGTTTCAATTAAATCGGCATATACTTCATTTTGTTTAAGTACATTTTCATTACCAATCATAAATATTGCTTCTTGTGCTCTAGTGATGGCAACATTTAACTTCCTGTCGGTACCATCTTCAGACAAAGATACAATGCTTTTTATTTGATTTAACTTGTTAGTACATAATGACAAAATGATAATTTTTCTTGCACTCCCTTGATATCTCTCTACGGTATCAATAGTCAGGTTATCTAAGTTTTGAGATATATTTTTCGCATTTATGGCATTTCGTATGCATGAAATTTGTGCCCTATATAGTGTAATCACACCGATATCTGACACGTTGGTTACATAGCCACTTTTGATTAATTTTTCAATAATATCAGCCACCGCAGCAGCTTCCCACTGATTGGTCTTCCAGTTAAGTCCCGTTTCTATGTCCGTAGGTATATAAACAGTACGAGAGGAATATGGAAAATTTTCTTCATGTGGCGCAGACAACCTTTTTATTTTATCAATAATCCGAAGTTTACCATCATAAAAATGCTGGTTAACTAATTCCATAATATCAACGTGCATCCTTCCTTGGTGGGTAAGTTGCCCGTGATTATTTACATTATTAACCGCTAACAATCTCGTATATAGCCTTTCAAAAAGTGAAGTCGCTCCTGATGTGATACCTATTTCGTTGAGAACTTCGGCATTGATTGAAGCTTTTTCAGGGCTTTGTGTGACGACTGCCGGCAATTGCTTGTGATCTCCTATCAGTACGAACTTTTTAATCTTAGAAATCAGCCCACAAAGCATGGGCTCAAGAATCTGTGAGGCCTCATCTACTATACCAATCTCAAAATTTTTGAGTTCGAAAATCTCAGGTTTACCTAGCAAGCTTGAAAGCGTGCCTACAATTATTTTGGCATCATCAATGGTCTTTACCAAATCAGATCGTTTGTTAATAAAAGATATTTTCTCATTAAGCAAAATTTCTCTGTGGCTTGCTGATGTACTATACTGTGACCCAATTCTGATAGTTTTTTTATAGGCTTCTTTTGACACACTAGCTATGGCATCACATAATTCATCCACAGCACGATTAGTATAGGCAGTGAGCAATATATCTTGACCATTTTCAAGGTAATATTTTACTAACTGCCTAACCATAACACTGGTCTTTCCCGTGCCGGGGGGTCCCCAAAGTAGGTAGTAATCGTTGGCATTGATGATTTGTGAAAGAATGATATTCTGCTCTTCTGTGAGTTTTGGCTCGTGCAATATCTCAATCGATTGATTGGATGCTCTTGGCAATTCCATGCCAAGAATCAAATCTCTTTTGGTTTTAGGGGCTGTCAGAAATTCATAAAGATTTCTGTACATGGTATTAAAACTACTATCAAATGAATCCGCCTCAATGATCCAAGTTTTTTCCGAATTGAATATGTCGAGATTGATTTGCCTATTCCGGAGTCTGATTTTTACACTTTGGGTATCAATACTGATAATAGCTCCTTTGATCAGGTTGCCATTATCAGGTGCTCTATTCTTATAAATATCAGGATACAATGCGACCACGTCCCCTTCTCTAAAATTGGCAGAAATACTAGTCTCGGTTGTTCTGTTAAGTATGACTATCGGATCATCATGATTAATTTCATTAGAAGATATTTCCAAAGCCCTCAACACGGTGTATCGTTCCTCTTTTTCTGAATAGCTTAACTGCCAGAGACCCGCATTCCCGGGATTTGCATAAATTCCTTGTTCTCCTATCTTTGTTTCAGTAAATTCTCTTGCAACAAAACTAGAGAAAGATATAAAATACGCCAAGCTAATTGAATCTGCACTGGCCATGATTTTATAAAAATCAGTCAAATCCCGCTTTAAAAAACCAAATAATTGAGGGAAATTATCCGGTTTTAGTAAAGATAATAGTTCCGATAAATGGCTCTCATCCGTCATTAGATATTCAACCATAATTAAATCATTTCTCAATCTCATGGCTTCATTTTGTTGAGACTTGACAATCGGTGCATGACGAAGTGCAGAATCACTCAACGACGAATATAAAATGAAAGTGTTGATTTTTACCGTAGAAAAAGAGCATGACCTCACCATCATTTCATACAAAAGAGACTGAGTGTAATGAGCCGGGTTGATTCCATACACATTCGAATTATAGGGTTTTCCACTTTTGAGCTCGACTATGGCTAAGTCCCCTTCTTTTTTATCGTTTTTAAAAATATCCAATCTTCCTTGAATTCCGTAATCACGACTATAAAATGAAGGTTCTAAGTATAAATTGTTAGCATCAAAACCTAATTGAACAAATTGGTCTTTGACTACATTTTGCAAATTAAAAAAATGTATTTTCAGAAGACTAATCATGCCTCCAATTTCCTCATCTGTAAAACTTACCAGCGACATTGCTTCACGTTGGAAAAGAGTTTTTAAGAAATCTTGAAATAATAGCTCCGGGTCACGAATCAGGTCATCCATCATATAATTGGCAATGTTTCCAATCAATAATGGCATACTTGAAGAACGCGGTCTGTATTTAGACAATAGATAAAGCAGTCCCAAGCCACTCTTTTCTGAACTCAAAGACGCTATGGCCGTCACATCAATCAAAAAATCAGGATTTACAATTATAGCCCGAGGAATACATTCATCATTTCCAAGGATGTCACAATCAATAAAATTAACGGCGATTGGAAGAACCCCGTATTTTACTAGATTTTCAATGTTTTTGGTATATAAATCATTTTTGCCAGAAACGTCATATATCACTGTCCCCTTGACGCCATCTTCATCCATCGATTCATACTCTATTCTCTTATTATCGGTATCAATAGAAGTGACATAAGCCTTAATAATATGCTTAAAATGAAGAACCTCTCTTGCTTCCTCCTCTCTATACCTCGCATAATTTTCGAAATGTCTTACGGACGGGGGTTTCTTGTGCTCTACAAAGTCTATCAACGAGGTAGTACAAAATCGATACAAATTTATTATCTCTTCTTCACTGTAATTTCCAATCTCCCTCTCTTCTACTATGCGTCGAAGCTTGTGTAATAAATAAGAAAATTTACCTTCAAAATTATTCAGAGAAATCAAATAACTAAGTCTGGAATATAAAGTCACAAATACGATTTTGCTATCGTCAGTCATGGACTCAAGTAGGGAAAGAAACAAAGCTTTAAAATTCAACAATCCTTCCTTAGATGGTTGACTTTCAGCATCTAATAATACTTGTCTGTATAAAATAATGTCTTGATTAGATAACATGTTGAATATTCCGACAATTTAAAAATTAAATATACAACATCTTTACAAAAGCATTAGCATGTCATCTTGCTTTCGGTTTTCTTCGCCGGTTTCCAAAGGAACTCTTTTTCGGTTTTGGATTTTTCTTTTTAGTAGGATTCCAATTTGGACTTTGACCAATATCTGAAGAAATATTCAATTTTTGAATGCTACTTTCAATTAGATCTTCTATTTCTTTGAATGCATACATATCCTTTTCATTGACAAAGGTGATGGCCACTCCTGTGGTCTCCGCCCGGGCTGTCCGCCCTACCCTATGAACATAGTCTTCCGCATTGGGGGGCACATCATAATTGACCACTAGATTTATATCTTTAATATCGATCCCTCGCGAAATCACATCAGTACCTACCAAAATCTGTATTTTACCAGAACGAAAATCTTTAAGCATTTCTTCTCTTTCTTCTTGTTCAAAGTCAGAGGAAATTCCGCCTGTTGCAAATCCTGCTTGTGTAAGAGCAGACACAATGGTACTTACTTTCTTTTTTGTCGAACTAAAAACAATAATTTTTTTAAGATAAGCTTTGCCTTTTATTAGGCTTACCAATAATTGATTTTTATCTGAATCATTGCATAAATAGGCGACTTGAAGTACTCCTTTTGCCGGTTTTGCAAGCGCTAGATTAATCTCTGCCGGATTATGTAACAACTCCTTAATCAAATCTCTAATCTTGGGTGCCATGGTTGCCGAAAACATCAAGCTTTGCCGTTTCTTAGGTAAATGTGACGCTATCAACTTGATATCATCCCTAAATCCCATATCCATCATTCTATCTGCTTCATCAAGGATGAGATGGGATATCTTACTAAAATTTACGTAACCTTGCTGTATATGACTTATGAGTTTACCGGGTGTAGCGACTATAATATCAGCCCCTTGAGAAAGTGCTTTTTTCTGTTGATCCCAATCTGCACCATCACCCCCACCATAAATAGGAATACTGTGCATCCCAGTGAAATAACCAAAACCTGTAAGCTGGTTATCAATCTGAATTGCCAATTCGCGAGTAGGGCATATAATAAGTACTCTGGTCCCAGATCCACCTTCTCTATGCAATAGCTCAAGCGTAGGCAGGATATAAGCCGCAGTTTTACCCGTACCCGTCTGTGCACAGGCTATCAAATCTCTTCCTTCCAGAATAATTGGTATTGCTTCTTCTTGAATGGGGGTGGCTTCCTCAAAATTCATGTGGTACAATCCCTCCAATAAGCCTTCACTTAAGCCAAATTCACTAAATTTCATTAAAATATTTAAGTACTGAAATAAATTATATAAATCTTATCAAATGCAAAGGTAATGAATAATGTGAAGTAATTAATTAAATATAAATATTTTTATTAATTTATAAATTATTGATTAAATAGGTATAACAAATTAAAATAAATTATATTTATAAAACAATTTGACATGGTCATCCCCTTCTGAAAACTTAAAATCTATTTAAATAACCAAAATGAATTTTTGCATTATTAAAATCAAATGCGGAATCATCCAATTTTCCGGCGGCAAAGGAAACATTAAAAAGACCCGCAGGCGTACTAAAACTAATGCCCAATCCTATACTCATTGCTTGATGTGTTGAGAAAATATTATCGGCAAGTGACCTGAATTTAGAATATTGAAAAAATGGAAGGCTTAGATAACTATCCTTATTAAGAATAAATCGATATTCTATATCAAGCAATATTGCTCGATCAACTCGGAAAGCCTCTTCATCAAAGCCTTTTAAATTGCGATTGCCTCCATAACGATACAACTCATTGAGTAAAAAATTACTATTACTAAATTTATAAATTCCATATAATCCAAGCCTTACTGTCCCAACAGTTCCCGATTTCAGATAATAACTTCCATCTATGGATGAAGTAAACTGCAAGTTGTTTTTTGGTATGGTGTCATAAGCGCTTTCGAAATTTATAAATTCATTTTTCAAAGAACTTATTTGATAATTCTCCAAAATTCTTCGAGATCCAATAGAAGAATTAATGTTAATTGTCCAGCCCTGCGTTGGATTATAAAGATAATCTATCGCATACAGGTCTATTTTAGCCCCGCCACCGTTATAGTTTACATCGAGATTTGAAGGTAGTTTTTTGCTGGCCAAAATCGACGTACTATCGATATTGATCAGGCTGCTGTTGAATACGTCCCAATACACACTCAACTGATTCAACCCTTTCAAGTGATAGCGAAAACCAATGCGTGAGGTTAAATCTAAATTAGTGTCTGAATTTTTTAACAATTTAAAATCAACATCAGGGCCTACTGGCAAGTCAAATATGTAGGGCATTGAAAACTTAACCGAAAGTTCCTGATTTTCGGGTTTGAGACGTTTAAAATTGAAGTAAGAATATTCGCCTACATTCAATAAATTTTGAAATTCCGCAGTGACATCACCAGTAACCAGCCATTTTCTCACACCGTTTTCAGTATTGGGCAATAGTCCAATGATAAAATCAAAACGATTGGCTTTTACCTTTTCAAATGCCAGATTAACAATGGCTTTCTTATTGATAAAACTCACGGACGGATCTCTTTTCAACTTTAAGTATGCTAAGTTTTGGAGGTTTTTTTTAGAATTTAATACTTTCTCATGGTTGTAAGGCGACGAGGGCTCTATATCTAAATATCGGTACAAAAACTTTTTACTGATGACATTATCAGGGTAAACTTTTAGGGTATCGAAGATGATAAAATCAAAAGAATTGAGAGTCAAAATATACGCAATGGTATCGCCGCGGGTCGTCAAACTGTCGAATTCAATTTTTGCAAAGGGATAGCCATTTTTCGAAAATTTTTGTAGCATTTTCTTTTCCAACTCCTCCTTCTGTCTCATATCGTATGAAGATTTCAAGTTTATTCCCAACCAATCGACCAATTGCCTCGAAATACTGTCGTCTATGACCGGATTGAATTTAAACTTCTTTCCTGTGTAGATAAAATGACATAAAGTATCTGATTTCCGAAAACTGGTATCAATGGTCGTATAGACATACCCCTCTTTTTTAAGCCTTGAGACATATTGTGCTAACCGTTTCGCTTGGCTTATAGAATCCGTTTTTGCAAATGTGCTTACTTTGACATCATCACTCATTGAATTATTTTCGTAAGTAGTCAACGTTAAGTAATAGAAGGACTGATTTTGGGAATTACTTTGGTGGTTCAGCACTATTTGAAAAGCAAAAAGAAAAAATATTTTTACTTTACAATTTTTAATAATATATAAATATTTAATTTTCAATTATAAAATAAATTTTAAACTTCATTTAAAAGTTATAACGAATTTCAGTCAAACACTATTGTAACAAAAAAGCCGAGCATATTACCCGGCTTTTTCTTTTATTATGAGTGCAATATATCAATATACTTGTTCGACTGGTGTATAAGGCAAATCAAAGGCATCAGCTACCCCTTGATATACTACCTTACCATGAACGATATTTAGACCTAACTCGAGTTCACGATTATCCTGACAAGCTTTTTTCCATCCTTTTTCTGCCAATTGTAAAGCATAAGGAAGCGTCGCATTGGTCAGTGCTAATGTAGAGGTATAAGGTACGGCACCTGGCATATTCGCTACACAATAGTGCAAAATACCATCCACAAGATACGTTGGATTTTCGTGAGTCGTCGGTTTACAAGTTTCAATGCATCCTCCTTGATCCACGGCAACATCAACAAGTACCGTGCCCGGTCTCATGTCTTTGAGCATATCTCTTGTTATCAAATGCGGTGCTTTGGCACCTGGAATTAACACAGCTCCGATGATCAAGTCATGACTATTTAATAACTGTCGGATATTGTATTCACTAGACATAAACGTATTGACATTTGCAGGCATTACATCATCCAAATATCTCAATCTTGGCAAATTGATATCCATAATGGTCACATCAGCTCCCATCCCGGCGGCCATTTTAGCCGCATTGGTACCAACGACTCCACCTCCTAATATCAATACTTTAGCTGGTCTAACTCCTGGCACACCACCAAGCAAAATTCCTCTTCCTCCCGATGGTTTTTCAAGATATTTAGCACCTTCTTGAATCGACATTCTACCCGCCACTTCACTCATTGGCACTAATAAAGGCAATGATCTGTCCGATTTTTCTACGGTCTCGTAGGCAAGGCAAATGGCATTACTATCAATCATCGCATTGGTTAAAGGCTCGTAAGAAGCAAAGTGAAAATATGTGAAAATAAGTTGATCAGATTTAATCAATTTGTATTCACTTTCAATAGGTTCTTTGACTTTGACAATCATCTCTGCAATGGCATAAACTTCTTCGATCGTGTCTAATATCGTGGCACCAGCCAAGCGATATTCATCATCTTCAAATCCACTGCCAACACCTGCCGATTTTTGAACATATATGGTATGTCCTCTTTTTTTAAATTCTATTACACCAGACGGGGTCACCGCAACCCGGTTTTCATTGTTTTTTATTTCTTTAGGAACGCCTATAATCATTATTAAATCTTTAAAGAAATTTGAAAATTATTATTGCGGCACGAATTTAGACATTAATAATTTAAAATTCCTCTAGTCCTCAATTTTTTGGAAATTAATTTTTACTAAGAAATATTTTTTTGTAAAAAGTCAGATTTTGCGTTCTAATTTGCAGTAAATATATGCCAGTGCTGAAGCCAAAGTCATCTAAATTTATTTCTCTTGACTGGCCAAAATTAATGCATTGACCTGTGATGTTGAACAAACTTAAATTATACTCGGTTTCAAGCCCTTTTACTTCAATTTTATTAAAATTCTGATATACTTTTATTTGGCTTAAATACGTATCTAAAGCACCATTCATCTCACAATTCAATCCCATAAATTCATGTACCACACAGCAATCTGGCTGGTCATTAACACAGATTTTGATGATGTCGTACTCCACTTCTCTTTCTGGAAAATTGTGTATTGTCAATGGTAGCTCCACAAATGAGAAGTAACCCAAATATTCACCAGCTCCCCACACTTCAAAGAAATCATTGTTCACGCCTTGATAGTCAAAATTTAACACCAAACTGTAGGTACCATCCCCGTCACATTCAAGTGGATCTATCTGCACATTGCTAAGTGAACATTCGTCGCCATTACAACATAATGGACTATCAAACACAAATTCTCCTCGACATAATTCGTGGTTTAAATCTATTACTACAAATTCATAGATCGTCTCGCAATTTGCCGCAATCGGCCCGACTGTATAATAATCTTCTCCATAACTGAAATTGCCATAATTGTGTCCGTTGCCTCTAATAGTAAATCCCGCATCCGATACTCCTGAATAATTAAATGCGATGTCAACATACACGAGATTGGTGCTGTCGTTGCATTCGTGAGCCTCTGCAATTACATCAGTTATCTGGCAATCTCCATTATTCTCCATACAATTCAATCCCATAAATTCGTGTACCACACAGCAATCCGGTTGGTCATTAACACAGATTTTGATGATGTCGTACTCCACTTCTCTCTCTGGAAAATTATGGATTGTCAATGGTAGCTCCCCAAATGAGAAATAACCCAAATATTCACCAGCTCCCCACACCTCAAAGAAATCATTGTTCACCCCTTGATAGTCAAAATTTAACACCAAACTATAGGTGCCATTTCCGTCACACTCAAGTGGTTCGATCTGCACATTGCTAAGCGAACAAGACTCATTATTTTCACAGCAGATTGGATCGATCTCCACATAATTGGATGTACAATCTGGGTGTGTCAAATCCATCACTAAAAATTCTTTCGCCATATCACAATTCGACTCAAAAGGCCCAAGAACATAAGGTTCATTTCCGTATTTAAAAGTTCCGTACTCGTTTCCATTTCCCACCACTTTAAAACCTTGTATAGATGTATTTTGGGAATTAAAATTCAGAATGACATATTTCTTTCCCGTAGCATCACACGGTGAAACTTGAGCAGTCAAGTCAGTAATAGAACAGTTAAATTCGCAATTGGTAACTGCCGGAATTTCAACCGACCCAAAGCAAAAACTATCGTCATTATCGAGAATCAAATATTCGTGTGAATTACTCGACATGGTAATTGGACCCACTAAAACGGGTAAATCTGCATACGCAAATGTTCCCAAATTCATGGCATTTCCCCCGATTTGAAAGGAATCGGATACCATTTGATAATTAAAATCGAGCCAAAAATAAAATTGATCAGACTCGTTATTACATTCTACGATTTGAAAATCAGTATTCCAAATCCCGCAAATGCAAGGATTGGCGTATGAGATTTCATAGCAACAATTTTCATTGTCATTGACACAGACTTTGATGGTATTTATTATCTCAAGATTGGACTCTATTCCCGTCAAATTGAAGTTGGTCACTCCCCCTTGATTTTCGTAGTAATCCACGAAAATATTATTTAGATAGACATCCAGATAATCGTTATTTACATTTTCTGATAGCACCGTGAAAGAAATGCCGTATGTTCCGTTTTCACACTCGGACGTCGTGATATTAGGTATAAATAATTGACAATCTTGGGCGAAGAGGAATGTTTTGCCCAAAATAAAAAAAGTTAAAAGCGTAAAATACTTTTTCATGTTTTTGTATTTCATTTTAATCGAAAAGGAATTCATTGATAAGACCAAGTCAAACGAAGTTTCGTTGCGTAAGAAAACAAAACAAATATGGTATTTAAAATGTGTAAATTATAATTTTCAATATTATTATTCTTACTTTTATCTTTGAATTCTCAAGTACAATTTAAAAATGACTAAAATTCTTACGACGCTATTGCTGCTTTTGCTGAATGTAACTGTCTATGCAGGAATCATTTGCCCTCAGGACATCACCATCGACTGTAGTGACGACCCGACTGACTTAAATTTTACAGGCAAGGCCAGTCTTAATGGAAATCACGTCTTTTTTGTGCTAAAATACTTGGATGATGTCCAGACCAACGCCTGCAATATTGGCTACATAGACCGTATTTGGTTTGGTGACCAGAACAGCAACAATCAGATCGATGCGGGTGAGCCTTCATGTACTCAACGCATCACCATGGATGGATATACGGGTGATGTTACGGTGACTTTTCCTAGTGATAAAATTTACGATTGTCAGGATGACATTACCGACGATGCACCATACTGGAATTCCGGCCCCTGTGATATCGTGGGCTATACTGTGGATGAACTCGAAGTGGAATTTTATGGCGATGCTTGTTATAAGTTAATCAGGACATACACCGTCATCGACTGGTGTATCTATGACCCTGAAATCGACCCATCCGCAGGGGTATGGACGCATACTCAGATTATCAAAGTTCTGGATCAAACCCTACCTGAGATTCAAAATTGTGCAGACATCACTTTCTCATTAGGTACCAATTGTGAAACAGATTTTACGCTTTCCAATGTCGCTTTTGACCCGGGTGCTTGTCAGTCAGACGAGCTAAAATGGACAATAAACATTGACCTATGGGCAGATGGGACGACGGATTATACTTATGGATATTTTGAGACTGGAGAGTATCATCTCAATGCCACGAGCAATGACCAAAGTATTCAATTGACCTTGCCTGAGAAAGTGGGAAATGGCAATCACAAGGTATTCTGGAAGGTGCAAGATGCCTGTGGGAATGTCCGTTCCTGTCAATCTAAGGTTCATTCAGTGGATAATAAGCCACCCACCCCATACTGCAACTTAGTCATGCACTCGGTTGTGAATGGAGCTCAAGACACTCTTAAATTGCATGCGTCGAGCTTTAACCTCGGATCTTATGATAACTGCACGTCCTCTGACAAACTAAAATACAGTTTTTCCACTCTAGAGGCTGACTCTATCAGAAATATTACGTGCAGTAATGACGGTGTAAGGTTTTACCGCATATTTGTCAAGGATGAAGCAGGCAATAAGGATTATTGCGAGGTTTATATGGTTGTACTGGACAATGGCTCTTGCAATAGCCGGATGAGTGCCACATTCCACACCAGGTTTATGAATCAGAATCCCGCTGCCGATGTTTCTTACCTGGTGAAATTAGATGGCAATGTTCTGTTGAATGGATATACTAATATGAATGGAATCTTAGAAATAGACGATATTTCTTTGTTGGAAAATATAAAAGTCGCAGTTAATGACATTCCTTACGAGGCAGTAAAACCGGACATTTTCGACCTAATTCATCTTCAACAATATTTCATCGGCAACGAAACCCTGACCAACGAATCTCTGATGGCGGCTGATGTCAATGGAGATCACAAAATCGGAATTAAAGACATCAGGATGCTATCTGATTATTTATTGGGTAAAATTGACGAATTAGAGGTAGGCCATGATTTAATGTATATTTCTCGGCAAGCTCTTGATAACATGGATTACAGCCAGTTAAACAAGGAGATTCCGATTTATGACATACCAGGATTTTTAGAAGTGGTATTGATAGATCCAGGCAATGTAAGTTATACAGACACGGATCACTTCAGTGGTTACGTTGAGGTATATTGGCTGAAAAACCAAAATGGAGATTGGGATTTAGTATCTTCGAAAGACCAAAACATCGCAGGAATACAACTGGAAATCGACGGCAATATACTAGAGTATGCGAGTTCTCAAGAATTGGAAATTAATCAATTGGATGAAAGTCTAAAGGCTCTCCTCGTTCAAAATATAGAGTTAAAAAGGGATGATGTTCTACTCACCATTTCTGGAATTAATGACCCGACTACGCTAGAAGTCACAGGAATGGTTGTCGATAAAAATTTAACTAAAAAAGCATTAAAAATTGAACTGACCACAAGCCAATCTGAAATAATAACTCCGACATTCAGTCTCAATGGTCATTATAAAATAGTGTCTCCTGATATTAAGGTAATAGACATTTACAATGCTTCAGGAATGCCTGTTAATTTCTCGACTAACGACCATCAATTGATACTGAACACTTCAGAATCTGGAATATTCTTAGTCAAATATCAAGAGGATTCTAGTATAAAAAACGTAAAAATCTTGAGGTTATAAGATAAATCATCCAAGCAAGGCCGAATTTATTGCTAAATTTTGACTGTGTTGCCGTGTAAATTGCAAGCTAGGATATTGCGACCATTCTTATTTCCTTCTGGCGAATCAGATGACTTTGAAATAAACAAGCCACCTAAAACCTTGTTAATAAATACTAATTGTGAATTAATATATTATTTTTACATTTTGAAAATTTTTATATGTAAGGTTTTCACAAACTTTGCATAGTCAACATAATAAAAGTTGGTACTTACCTTAACAATAGATAAATATGGGATGTTCGTCATGTGGTAGTGGTAGTGTCGGAGGATGCGGAAATAAAGGACAGTGTTCATCAGGATCTTGTAATAGAATGAATTCCTATGATTGGATTTCTGTGCTTGACATAAATGACCCTACGGAATACGAGTATGTAGAAATAAGCTTTAAAAAAGGAGCAAGAAAAGAAATTGCCCACAAGAAAAATACAGATTACTCCATCGTCACAGGCGATATGGTATTGGTAGATGTACAAGGTGGCTATGATATCGGTCGTATCTCCTTGAGTGGTGAGCTAGTTCGCCTACAAATGAAGAAAAAAAATATCACGGAAGATAAATCCATTGGCAATGTCATGCGTCGAGCGAATGACCATGATTTAGATAAATTGGAACAACTAAGAAGTAAGGAAAAAGATGCCCTCGTCAAAGCGAGAGTCATTGCAAGGACACTTGGTCTAGACATGAAAATGGGTGACGTGGAATATCGTGGTGATGGAAAAAAAGCGACTTTTTATTATACTGCAAATGGTCGAGTTGATTTTCGAGAATTAGTAAAGGCTTACGCCAAAGAATTCAAGGTAAAAATCGAAATGCGGCAGATTGGTAGTCGGCAGGAGTCAGCTCGAATAGGGGGAATAGGTGCTTGTGGAAGGGAATTGTGCTGTAGCACTTGGCTGTCAGATTTCAAATCTGTAAATACCAATGCGGCAAGATATCAAAACATTTCGATCAATCAAACCAAGCTATCCGGTCAGTGCGGAAGATTAAAATGTTGCCTCAATTATGAATTAGACACCTATCTTGATGCATTGGATAGTTTTCCAAAAGATCCAGAGGTATTGAAAACACAAAAGGGCAATGCCAATCTTGTAAAAATGGATATTTTCAAAGGCCTTTTATATTATTCTTATGAAAATCCAAAGTTTAAGGGGCAATTGATCACACTTTCGAAAGAACAAGTTGCAGAAATCCTCAAGCAAAATAAGAAAAACCACATTCCTGAAGAACTCGTGGATATTTCATTTATTGAGGAAGCAGAACCAAAAGAAGCAGGTGAAGGTGAAATCGATTTAATCGACACTTTTGAGGAAATTGTCTTACCCAATCAACGCAAAAAACGAAGAAATTCTAGGTCAAATAAAAACCGACCGAATTCAAATAATCCAGAGAATAGGCAAAAGCAAGATCGACCTCAAAGAAAGTCAGGACAAAACCAAAATAATAAGTCCAAGCAAACCAACAAGTCGCAGGAATCGAATAAGCCACAAGATAAAACTCAGTCACCCGAGAATAAAACCGGAGGAACACAAAATAGAGAATCTTCCAATAATCAAAATAGGCCTTCAAAAAAGCCTAGAAATAAAAACCAAAGAAACAATAGAAATAATCAGCAGAATAGGCAAAAGCCTAATAATGACGAAAATAAATAAGTAATCGCATGAGCTTAAATAAATTTGATCTCGTAATCATTGGTTCTGGCCCCGGAGGATATGTAGCAGCTATTAGAGCCGGCCAACTAGGAATGAAAACCGCTATTATTGAGAAATACAATGTTCTCGGTGGCACTTGTTTAAATGTGGGCTGCATCCCGTCTAAAGCCATGCTGGATTCTAGTGAACATTATTACAATGCGACACACACCTTTGAAGAACAAGGCATAGAAATAGGAAGCATCTCTGTCTCCCTAAAAAAGATGGTAGAAAGAAAAAACCAAGTGGTGGACCAAACCACCAAAGGTGTAGAATATCTCATGAAAAAGAATAAAGTCATTGTTTATAATGGCTTTGCATCATTCAAGGACAACAACACCATTCACATCGAAAAAAACGATGGGTCGAATGAAGATATTTTTGCAGATAATGTCATCATCGCTACCGGTTCTAAGCCCGTGATGCCTGCGATGTTTAATTATGACAAAAAAAGAGTTATCAGCTCTACGGAAGCACTGAATATAGATAAAATCCCTAAAAAGATGGTTATCGTAGGGGCAGGTGTCATAGGACTTGAATTGGGTTCTGTATTTGCACGTCTCGGAACAGAAGTGGAAGTTGTCGAATTCCAAGACCGAATTATACCGACTATGGATTCTGATTGTAGTAAAGAACTTATGCGTTCTCTGAAAAAATTGGGAATGAAATTCTATCTTTCTCATGCGGTCACAGCCGTGAAAGCAGGAAAATCCAATGTCAAGGTTAACATTCAAAAAAGAGACAGTGAAGACTCTTTTGAAAGTACGGCAGACTATTGCCTCGTCGCGATAGGAAGAAGGCCATATACTGACAATTTAGGTTTGGAAAAGACTCAGGTAATGCTCGATGATAAGGGTAGAATCATCGTCGACGAACACCTTAGAACCAATGCACCTAACATTTATGCCATAGGAGATGTGGTCAGAGGAGCCATGCTCGCACACAAGGCTGAGGAAGAAGGTATTTTTGTCGTTGAATATTTGAATGGTCAAAAACCTCACATAAATTACAACCTCATTCCCGGAGTAGTTTATACTTGGCCGGAGGTGGCGGCCGTTGGAAAGACCGAAGAAGAACTGAAAGCTGAAGGTGTGGAGTTTAAGATTGGTAAATTTCCTTTCAAAGCATTGGGAAGATCTCGGGCTAGTATGGATACAGATGGTATGGTAAAGATATTGGCTGATAAAAATACGGACGAGATTTTAGGTGTACACATGGTTGGACCACGAGTGGCAGACATTATCATGGAAGCAGTGGCTCTTATGGAATTCAGAGCATCTGCAGAAGATATGGCTCGAATATGTCATCCTCATCCGACGTATACCGAGGCTGTTAAAGAAGCGGCCTTAGATGCTACGGAAAAAAGAGCCTTACATATTTAGAAAAATCTCTAGGCAAGATGATCTAGAATTTGCTCTAGTTTAATGCCTCGAGATCCTTTGATCAATATATAGGGGTATGAAAATATTTGATGTACTAGTTCTTTCTGCGTCAAGAAATCTTGGACGTTATCAAAGAAATATCCCTTATGTTGATTTCTTAATTTGGAAAATTGAGTTCCAATAAATACTGCACCCACATTTTCTTGAGTGTCTAAAAATTCACAGACAGATTGATGTTCTATGTCCGAGTCACTTCCTAATTCTAGCATATCTCCAAGTATTAAGCCCAAGTTTCCATGACTCAGCTCAAGGGCATTCTCGATGCTTAACCTCATGCTGGTAGGATTGGCATTGTAGGCATCTAAGATGATTTTTGAATTTTGATAATTAACTATTTGCGATCTTTTGTTTTCTGGCACATAAGATGCAATGCCCCTATCTATTTCACTCCATTCCAAGTCAAAATATTCGGATACAGCAATCGCCGTCATAATATTCGCTTGATTGTATTTTCCTGTAAGTTGTGTCTGACATTCATGATGCCGATATTCAAATCTTAGGGTTGGATTAAAATCTAGTATGTACAGTTTTCTTTTATCATAAACTACATGATTACATTTTTTTGGTAACAAACTTATAAGTAATGGATCGCTTTCGTCTGCGAAGATGAGATGGTCATTTTCATATAGATAATTATACATTTCAGACTTACCCTTGATTACCCCTTCAAACCCTCCAAATCCCTCAAGATGGGCTTTCCCGATATTGGTAATCAGTCCCATATCAGGTTCCGCTATCTGGCAGAGTTCTCGTATTTCGCCGACGTGATTGGCACCCATTTCGACAATGGCTATTTCAGTATCGGCAGTTATTCTGAGCAATGTGAGCGGGACTCCCAAATGATTGTTTAAGTTGCCAATGGTTGCAATGCATTCATATTTTTGGCTCAAACAAGAATACAATAACTCCTTGGTTGTTGTCTTACCGTTAGAGCCTGTCAAAGCCAATACTTTTACCTTGAAATACTTTCTATGATAATTGGCCAATTGCTGTAATGCAACAATGACATTTTCTACTAATATCGACTCATTTGGGAAGATTTGATGTGCATTTTTATCATCCGTAATGATTTTTAATGCACCATTTTCCAGCACATTTGGGATGTAATCATTGGCATTAAATTTTTCACCTTTGATGGCAAAAAATAATTGGTTCCCGGTAATAGATCTAGAATCTATACTGACCCCATCTGACTTTAAGAACAATTCGTGAATAACTTCAATGTTCATCCTGCTGAAATTATAATTTATTAAAAAATCCTAAATGATACAACCATCAATTTTTGATTATCTACCATTTACAAAATTAGAAAGAAATAAAATTCAAATATTTTCCAATACTCTAAAAAAACAAAAAGCCCTCGAGATGACTCGAAGGCTTTTATTTATTTTATGAGATACTAAAATCTTCTTTTGACTTCTTTTTGCTTTCCAAAATTATTACCTCCAGTATCCTCATTTCCACTTTCTCCACCTACTCTTACCATTGCACATCTAAATCCTATGGTTCTATCTGATTTATCTTCGTCTTTAAATCTTCTTGTACCTGGTGATAACCAGTAAAGTCTATCAGCCCAAGAACCACCTTTTACAACTCTAGCTTTGTCAGACACGAGTGAAGTAACACCGTAACCATATTTGATATATTCTGCATCACCATCAAGGTAATTTTTCACATTTCCTTTGTGGTAATTTTCTCTATCCGCAGATTCTTCGTCAGTTACAAATTCATATTTAAGTCTACCTAAGCTATCTTTTTCAGCAGGAGTTCCATCCTCATCCATGACAAGTTTTTCAAAATGGTTACCTCTATAACCGTTCAAATCTTGGTTTTCTGCATCTTGCTCCGTCTGTCCGGTCAATGGTCTGTAAACGTCGTTACACCATTCACTCACATTACCTGCCATGTTGTACAAACCAAAGTCATTTGGTAAGAAACTTTTCACAGGCGCTGTGATAGACGCATTGTCATTTAGGTTACCAGCCATACCCATATAGTCTCCTCTACCTCTCTTAAAGTTAGCCATGATATCTCCTTGATTTCCATCATGTTTTTTGTATCTGGCTGTGTTGCCATTCCACGGATAATATCTTCTATCAGTAATTAACTCATCTTTTGATGCAGCTTGATTACCAACGAGTGCAAGTGCCGCATATTCCCACTGAGCTTCAGTAGGCAATATATAATCTGGCAACAATATACCATCTTCAAATCTTACTGGTCTTTCACCGCCATTGGTCAAATCCGGAAGGTTCTTTTTAACATTTCCTGAATACTGTCCATCTAAGTAAGCCTTAGTGTCAAAAGATTCAGAATCTTTTTGATCAGGACTAGGATTTAAAATTCCTCTCTTGATTAATAACATTTCATTTACCCTATCAGATCTCCATGATGCAAAATCTTTACACTGCAACCAAGATACCCCTACTACAGGATAATCATCATAAGCCGGGTGTCTGTAATACGTTTCTACATAAGGCTCATTATAAGCCAATTCTTCCCGCCAAACTAAGGTGTCAGGAAGGGCTTTTCTATAAACTTCTGGATAAGAAATATAAGTTTTTCTCAACCAGTGTACATATTCTTTCCAGTTAATATTAGACACCTCAGTTTCATCCATATAAAACGAAGAAACCGTGACTCTTCTAGGAATTGCATTCCATTCATAAGTTACATCTTGCTCGACCAATCCCATGGTAAAAGTACCACCTTCTATCAATACAAGATTAGGCCCTGTAACCTGACCCTCATAGTCCACTTTTTCGAAACCACCCCATTCAGGATTATTGTACTCCCAACCAGTGGAACTCGACTCATCTCCTTTACCTCCACCACAAGAGGACATCACAAACGTAAATACAGCAAAAATGCTTAATAAACTAAATAAATTTTTCATCAATTAATCTTTAGACTTTTAATACGGCTGACAAATATAATCGTAATTTTTAATTTACAACAAATATTAGAATATAACTTACATAAATTATACCAAGTAATCATCGGAACAAACTAAAACAATCACTATAATCAATTTTTTTTCTTGAACCAATGTCAAAATTAATCAAAAATCCCAATTCATGACTCCCTCCACTATTAATTCCCAATTGAGAAATTGTGTAATCAAAACTATATATCCATCGAATTTTTCCCTTTCTTAATCCAACTGAGGCAAGGATAGCATCAGGGTTTGTTCCGGCATTCCTATAAGCCAATCCAAAAATAAATTGTCTCAAGCCGATATAACCACCGATATTTAATTGTGCAAAATCTCCTTGCTTAACCCAAAGTACGTTTGATGATATAAACGAAGCGCTTTCTTTCTTATTGTATCTACTGAGAACTATTGTATACCCAGCCTGAATCGACCATCTTAATGGCACACCCTTGAAACCGGGATTGTTTAAAAATCCATCATTCGGCCTATTCAAATGATCAAATGATATCCCTAAATAAAAATTGGGACTATGAATTAAGAATCCAGATCCAAAATCAAATAATATATGGCTGACACTGTTAGGTCTGACCTCCTGACTAGGATAAGGAGTTCCGCCGGGACTGATACCTCCATTAATAGGATCGAGCTGGTCACCAAAAATAAGTTTATTCCAATCCAATGCCTTTGAAACCATTCCAAAATTCAAACCACCTCGGACGTAGATTTCATTATTAATTTTCAATTCATAACTGTATGGAATGGCGATTTTAGAAGTTTTTAATACTCCACTGCCAGCATCATCATAAAGTACATTAAGTCCCAATCCCCCACCCAATGATTTAAATCTTCTACTGGCCCCCGCACTAAATGTCTTGTATGGAACTCCAATCGAAATCTGTTGCATTCTAGCCTGAGCCGAGACTAAGTAATTATCAGTCGTACCAGAAAATGCAGGATTAATCAAGGTCATATTATTGTAAAATTGTGTAAAAATAGGATCTTGTGCAAAGCTCTTGCTCTGATATGAAAGATATAAGATGCCTAGCATCACAAATTTTACAATCGTGCTGTTAATGATTAAATTAATTTTAGTACTTTGCAAAACTAATGGTTTTCTCGTGGTTTTCCATAATTACACCAATTAGAAATTTTAACACTCTTCAAACAACAATAATATGGTCGTCTCGTTTTTAGATTTATTATAACGAGCAATGATTGGTATATAATATATTATAAAGCCTTTAAAATTAAATTAGAATATTACTCTATTTCAGAACTAACTTTTGAGCATGAATTTAATAAAAGTCAACTTGCTAAAATCTTATTTATTATCCATTTCCATTTTTGTTGGAACCAGCTTCAGCTTATTGAGCCAAGAGTCTGTCATCAAACACCTAGATTTTACATGGGAAAAGTCCAGTATTAGTCTCGATCCTATGTCTAATACTTCCATTGAATCCATGGCATGCCTAGACTGTTACGTGGATATTCAAAACCCACAACTCAGCAGAAAGATGATTCAAATAGATTGGTATGACGGGTATGAAGTAAAAATCAATGTCATAAATGTAAGCTCAATAACATCTCCTATTCAAATTAAAAATTCGGAATCGATTCCTGAAAAACCAGTGATTCAGTCCAATATTGTGGATTTTAGAGGCCATAAAAAATTACAAATCGAAGTGAAACCCTATTTTAATAATGGAAATGTGCAATTGGTAACTTCCTGCGACTTAGAAATTTCACCAGTAAAATCAAAATCCGACCATTTCAACAGAGGGAATAGGAATAAAAACCTTTCGATATTAAATGATGGAAATATTTATAAAATAGCGATAAACAAAAGTGGCATTTATAAAATTACAGGCCAATACATAGCAAATGAATTAGGGGTAGCCTTAAATTCATTCGACCCAAAGACAATAAAATTATATGGTGGTCGAGGTGGCTTGATTCCTGAAATTATTGCTGAAAATCGAATTGATGACCTAGAGGAAATAGGTGTAAAAGCGGTGGGGCTAGAAGATGGAAAATTTGATTCTAATGACTATTTATTATTTTATGGCGAAGGTCCCAACATGTTCAAATACGATGAATCCAAAAATTCTTACACATTTGAGCAAAATATCTATGATAAATTTAATTACTACTTTATAAAATTTGACAATCAAGTTGGGAAAAGAATCTCGGTTAATAATACCAATCCTACTGCCGAAAAGTACTCCAACTTGTACGATGATTTCCAGAGATATGAGTCCGATCAATTCAATCTCTTAGGATTCAATGAGTCTACCGAGGGTACGGGTCAAGAATGGTTTGGCGACTATTTTGGAATAAATAAATCTCAGAATTTTGAAGATAAATTCGATTTTAAAAACATAGAAATTTCAAAGCCCATCAAAGTGAAAAGCGAAGTCGCCGTTCATAATCCCAATAGTGTGGGAGTAAAGCTCACGATAGATGGAAACTCAACCTCAAAAACAGTCAGTGGCACTGGAACTCAAGCATCTGACACGTTTGCGAAAAAAGGAGTATGGGATGTCTCCACTACGATTAGCTCAACAAATCCTGAAATTAATATCACAGTCAATTCCTCCACAGCGGAAGCTTGGTTGGATTACATTCAAGTGCAGTCCGTAAAAAAACTTGATCTCGACAGTAATAAGAGTGTAGAATTCAGCAATCTATCGAGTAAGGATTATGCCAGTTTTGGTTTTAATATTACGGATACTAAATCGAAAGAAATATGGAACATTACCAATCCATTTAACGTTGAGCAGCTGACTGTTTCTGGTGGTAAATTTTCATTTTATACGGACAGTATTGCGCAAAAATTTATTGCATTTGATCCTAATCAAGAATTTGATATACCCACATTTGTAAAAAAAGTGGAGAACCAGAATCTACACAGTATTCAAAATGCCCAAATGATCATCGTTTATCATAAAAATTTTGAAGAAGAAGCTAAAACTTTGGCTCAACATCGATCGCAAAATGACAATCTAAATATTGTGACCGTAAATGTTGAAGAAATATTTAACGAATTCGGAAGTGGTAGGAAAGAACCGACTGCCATTAGAGATTTTACGAAAATGATCTACGATCGAGATCGAGATTTTTATTACCTTCTTTTATTCGGCGATGGGTCTTATGATTATAAATTAATAGATACTCGTAATCCCGAAAATAATTTTGTGCCAGTTTATGAAACCAAAGAATCTCTCAATCCTATTTCAGGTTATCCAAGTGATGATTTTTTTGGTCTGTTGAGTGAAAATGAAGGATTACCAACATTGGAAGGTGCAATAGATATCGCAGTAGGAAGACTGACTGTTAAATCAACTGAAGAAGCAAAAAATGTAGTCAATAAAATCATAAACTATGACAACAATTCGGAGTGCCTAGGTGATTGGAGATTGCGGTGTCTATTCATGGCCGATGATGAAGATAGTAGCGTACACTTAAGTGATTCTGATTACATAGCAAATTCTTCATTTTTGCTGAACGAGGACATCAACCAAAAGAAAGTCTATTTAGATGCTTACATACAAGAATCGACACCGGGTGGTACTCGATATCCTGCCGTGACTGAAGCAGTAAATAATGCAGCAAATCAAGGATTATTGGTGATGAATTACCTCGGCCACGGTGGTCCCAAGGGTCTGGCTCAAGAACGGGTATTAAAAATTCCAGATATTCAGTCATGGGATAACCTAAATAAACTTCCATTTTTTATTACGGCGACCTGTAGCTTCAGTGGTTATGACGACCCTTCCTTAGTGACAGCAGGTGAAGAAGCATTATTGAACCCGAGAGGTGGTGCAGTCGCACTATTGACAACAACTAGAGCCGTTTACATCAATCAAAATAAGCAATTAACAAAATCAGTATTTGATACCCTTTTTATACAACGAGAAGGTGTCAATCCCAGTTTTGGGCAGGTAATGTTAGATGGCAAAACTTCCGGAAATGCCGGTGGCACCGACAATCGTCGAAAATTCACCTTATTGGGTGATCCATCACAAAAAATTGCGATGCCAAAACATAAAATTTTCGTGATGTCAATCAATGGAAAGAATCCATCCAAATTAGATACCATTCAAGCCCTTCAGAAAATGCAATTCAGTGGCGAAGTGCGAGACTATCAAGGCCATCTTCTAAGTGATTTTAATGGAGATATCGATGTCATTGTATTTGATAAAAAATCCACCGAAAAAACATTAGGCAACGACCCAACGAGCACTATCAAATATTTTTCAGAATATAAGAATGTGATATTTAAAGGAGTATTTTCTGTTGCCAATGGAAAATTTGAATGCGAATTCATCGTACCTAAAGATATTTCATACGACTATGGAAATGGAAGGATAAGCCTTTATGCCCAAAATGGCAGTGTAGATGCCAGCGGTCACAATCAAGATTTTACAATAGGTGGATTAGACCCTGACGGAATAGCCGATGACCAAGGCCCAAAGGTAGAAGTCTTTATCAATGATGAATCATTCGTCTATGGAGGCACGACAGGAACAAAGCCGATATTATTATCAAAACTCTCTGACGACTATGGTATAAATCTATCTAGCAGCAGTTTAGGTCATGACATCAGCGCTACACTAAAAAGTGAATCAACACAAAAAATTTACATTCTTAACGAATATTTCCAGTCTAATAAAAATGACGCCAAATCGGGTACAGTCAAATTTCAATTGCCAGAATTAGAACCTGGAAAATATACGATTTCAGTTAAGGCTTGGGATATTGCAAATAACAGTGGCGAATCCATGACAGAGTTTAACGTAATCGATCATAACGGGGACAACTTGAATCATGTATTGAACTATCCCAATCCATTTACAACGAGTACCAATTTTTGGTTTGAACATGATTTAGCTGGAAATGATCTTGATGTTTTGGTTTATATATACACTGTGACCGGAAAAGTGGTAAAAACCATCAATGTCAATATTCCTCAAGCACCGAGTCGAATATCTGATTTACAATGGGATGGAAAGGATGATTTTGGAAACAAACTAGGTAAAGGAGTGTATTTGTACAAAGTGAAAGCAGTTGCAAGACAATTAAACCAATCGAGAGAAAGCAATTTCGAAAAAATTATGCTGTTGTAAGAAGACAAATTATCTTTGCACTTTCTTAAATATTTCTTAATCTTTTCACAATAATAAAATGTGAATTAAGTTTAAGACATTGAACTTTTTAAAATAATAAGAATCGATGTTCAATAAATACTTTTATACATTAGTTATAGCCATTTTATTTTTTGGTAAATCTGAGGCTCAGTTAACTTTTGATGAAGACAAAAACTGTGTCATTTCTGGAGCGGATGGTGCTTGCGCTTCCAATACGGTTACCTCTGCATTTCCATTCATGCGAATTATCCCTGATGCCAGAGCCGCAGGAATGGGTGACACAGGAATTGCCATCTCGCCGGATATGAATAGTGTTTTTCATAATGCCTCAAATCTCGCATTCGTAGAAGGCAACATGAGTTTTGCAGCAACTTATACTCCATGGCTTGCCAATCTTAACTTAAATGACATCTACCTCGCTGATTTAACCGGGTTTAAAAAAATAGACAAGTTACAAACCATTGGTTTTGAATTGAGGTATTTTAATTTAGGTCAAGTTCCGTTTTTGGATGAAAATGGGATTGATCTCGGTGAAGGAAGACCTCGTGAGTTTTCAATCGGCCTTGCCTATGCTCGTAAATTAGGTTCTAACTTTTCTGCCGCTTTAGGAGCCAAATATATCAATAGTAATCTTGCAGGAGGTATTCAAGTAATGGGACAGCTCGTATCTGCAGCTTCATCTTTTGCTGCTGATGTGTCTTTTACATATCGAAATAAAACAAAAATAGGTGGTTACAATGGATCTTGGGCAGTTGGTATGAATCTATCAAACCTTGGAAGTAAAATTTCATATATTGAAAGTCCAGTAAAGGAATTTATTCCTACCAATCTTGGACTTGGAACATCATTAAAAATTGAATTTGATGATTTCAACACGATGGAATTTGCCTTAGACTTTAATAAGTTGTTAGTTCCAACACCCATTGCGCCAAAAATAGTTTACACCGATGCCGATGGACAGAGAGTTGTAGACCCAAACCCGGAATACGACACGAATGGAAATGGCATTGCCGATTTTAGAGAAAAAGCGTTGTTTAGCGGTGTGTTCGGTTCTTTTACAGATGCACAAGGTGGCTTCTCAGAAGAAATCAAAGAAATAGCTTACTCCTTCGGTATGGAATATTGGTATGATAAGCAATTTGCCGTGAGGGCAGGTTATTATCATGAAAGCGCTTTAAAAGGAAATAGACAATTTCTCACTGTAGGTGCCGGTATTAAATACAATGTATTCGGTATAGATTTATCGTATCTAAAACCAACGAATAACCTTTTGAGCCCATTAGACAACACTTTGAGATTTACTCTTACCTTTGATTTTGACAAGTATAATGCCGACTTAAACGAAGAATAATTACGATTATAAATAAGACATAAAAAAAAGCTCAGCATAATTGTTGAGCTTTTTTTATGTCTTAGATTTAAAATATTTCTCTAAAAACTCCTCCCTTCTTCTCCTAGCCAATGGTATTAATTCACCATCTGTAAGTTCAATGTATGGCTGTTCATTTTTCGCCAATCTTTTAATAAATTTCACATTCACAGCATAAGATTTATGAGCCCTGAAAAACAAGCTTTCACCCAACATATTGAAGATTTCATTGAGTGGTTTTCCTACCAAAATCCATTTATCATTAATTAAGCGAATATTACAATATGAACGTTCTGCCTTTAAATACAGGATTTCATCGATTGGGAATTTGTATGTACCCTCATTAGTGTTTATAATTAATGGTTTCCTTTCTTTTTCAAACTGTACGTAATATTCAATGAGTTTATCGACGGCTTTTCGCACTTCTGTGACTGTATAAGGCTTTAAAATATAGTGAACGGCATTGAGTTGAAATGCATCGTAGGCAAACTCAGGACTACCTGTTGTAAATATGATGGCTATATTTTCATTTTTGAAATCATCTATCCACTCAATACTCTTCTCGCCATTGATATTAACGTCCAAGAATAAAACTTCAGGCTTGTGAATAGATATATTGTTAATTAACTCCTCCTTCGAATTACAAATTTTTACAATTTTTAATTCCGGACAAAATTCATTAATTAAAGTAAATAATAGTTCAGCAGAATTTTTTTCATCTTCAAGCAATAATGCTCTCAATAACATAACACATGTTGAAAGTGAATAAACAACAAGTTCCTTGGGTGGAACAAATTTACCAAAGCCTGATGTAATTAAATAATTTCCAATAGAAAAAATTTCAGACCGATAGGAAATTTTAATTTGTCTTAACATTTGTTAAAAATATTATCATTTTCCAATATTTACCGTTGGGAAATTCAATATTCCTATTGGTAATTAATTCCTTTTCGTGAATATCAATCATCATATATTTGAATTATCAAAATGAAAAACCATCAAATTTATTACCCTCTAGCGAAAATTGGACAGCAAATGGGTAATACTTGGTTTGCTGTTTTTTTTTGCGACAAATTGACATTAATCCTCTTGTATTAACAATCAGACTGACATAATTTACACCGATAATGAAAGATTGTCATAAAACATTATTTGGCATACTTCCTGATATATATGTATCTGTAAAATTTTGTATTAATTAATTCATAAACTCGTTAAATACATTATGAAACCAATAAATGACAGGGTTGTCGTTCAACCCGCAAGCGCAGATGAAAAAACGGCAGGTGGTATCATTATCCCTGATACAGCAAAAGAAAAACCTCAAAAAGGAACAGTCGTCGCAGTAGGACCAGGAAAAGAAGGTAATAAAATGACTGTTAAAAAAGGAGATACTGTTCTGTACGGTAAATATGCTGGTCAGGAAATCAATCATGAGGGTAAAGATTACCTAATCATGAGAGAGGATGACATTCTAGTAATTCTTTAATTTTTTTTTTGAACTATTTTGTAAAACTAAAAACGATAAAACATGGCTAAAGAAATTAGCTTTAATTCAGATGCAAGAGCAAAACTTAAAAAAGGAATTGATGCTTTAGCAGACGCAGTAAAAGTAACGTTAGGACCTAAAGGAAGAAACGTTGTTATTCAAAAAAGCTTTGGAGCTCCGACCATTACAAAAGATGGTGTAACTGTTGCCAAAGAAGTAGAACTAGAAGATGCAGTAGAAAATATGGGAGCACAGATGGTAAAAGAAGTTGCCTCCAAAACAGCGGATGCTGCAGGTGACGGAACGACCACTGCTACTGTACTTGCTCAAGCAATGGTAAGCGCCGGAATGAAATATGTCGCTGCTGGTGCCAATCCAATGGATCTCAAAAGAGGTATTGACAAAGCCGTAAAAGCAGTCATATCAGACCTTAAATCTCAAAGTGAAGTCATCGGAAATGACTTTAAAAAAATCCAACAAGTAGGTTCCATCTCAGCAAACAATGACGAAGAAATAGGTTCATTGATCGCTGATGCTATGAAACGAGTAACCAAAGATGGGGTCATCACGGTAGAAGAAGCAAAAGGAACTGATACTTATGTAGAAGAAGTAATCGGTATGCAATTTGACAGAGGATATCTGTCTCCTTACTTCATTACAGATACTGAAAATCTTACTACAGAATACGAAAATCCATTAATCCTTATCCACGATAAGAAAATCGCCAACGTACAAGAAATCGTTCCTATTCTAGAAAAAGCAGCTCAATCAGGACGACCATTATTGATCATTGCAGAAGATGTCGAAAGCCAAGCATTAGGAGTTTTGGTAGTAAACAGACTCAGAGCAGGATTAAAGGTTGCTGCAGTAAAAGCTCCAGGTTTCGGTGATAGAAGAAAAGCAATGCTTGAAGATATCGCTATTTTGACAGGAGGTACGGTGATTTCCGAAGAGCAAGGTTACAAACTTGAGAATGCCACTATGGCAGACCTTGGACAAGCTGAAAAAATTACTATTGACAAAGACAATACTTTGATTGTCAACGGAAAAGGTAAAAAGAAAGACATCGAAGGTAGAATCAATCAGATAAAAGCTCAAATCGAGACGACAACTTCTGATTATGACAGAGAAAAACTTCAAGAGAGGTTGGCAAAATTGAGCGGTGGAGTAGCTGTACTTTATGTTGGAGCAGCCACTGAAGTTGAAATGAAGGAGAAAAAAGACCGCGTAGATGATGCCTTACATGCAACTAGAGCCGCTGTAGAAGAAGGAATCGTCGTAGGTGGCGGTGTTGCACTTATCAAATCAATCGCCTCAATAGATAAAGTAAAAGGTGATAATGAAGATGAAAAAATGGGTATCCAAATAGTTAAAAAAGCTTTGGAAGCACCATTGAGAACGATTGCATTTAACGCTGGAGTTGACGGTTCTGTCATTCTTCAGGAAGTCATGAATTCTAAAGGTAATAGAGGATACAATGCACGTACGGACAAGTATGAAGATTTGAAAAAATCTGGAGTTATTGATCCTACTAAAGTAACAAGAGTCGCTCTAGAAAATGCCGGTTCTATTGCGGGTATGGTTTTAACAACTGAGTGTGTCATCAATGATATGAAAGAAGATGCACCAGCCATGCCTCCAATGGGCGGTGGTATGCCAGGAATGATGTAATAAGTGTTTATTGCACAACTATAAATAAAAAAGCCTCGAAAATTTCGAGGCTTTTTTATTTCATCTATCTATTAAATCCTATACGGCTTCTTTTAAATCGATTCCTTCTACGTAGTCTTGTTCAGAATCTGAAGAAATATTAAGACCACCTGTATTATCTCTTACCGCCCTTGAGAAAAGGGACAAGTTTTTATCCGTCAAAAACTTCCAAACAAGTCCCGCCCAAGAGGTGTGATAAGTTAAATTATCGTAATATTCAGGTGCAATCTTCTTAATTTCAGGTAATTTATTCCAAGGTACATAAGAAAAATCATGATGCTCATTATGATATCCTACATTAAATGCCAAGGTATTGAGGGGTCCATAATAACTGTATGTTTCTTGAGGACTATCTACTAGGTAATGTTCTTGTATCCACCTTCCTCCCAAAGGATGCAATCCTACTGAAAAGAAAAACGACAATACTAAATAAATGACCGATTTAAAGCCAAAATAATACAATAAGACCATGTCAAATCCTAGTACTAAAACCAAGTTTATCCACATCCAAGCACTATTAAACTGTATGGCTTTTAGTCGTGGTGGTCTAGTCAATTGAAAAATCGGAAAAAACAATAACCACAACGCTTTACCTACAAATGAATTTCCAACAAGTTTAGCTTCCCATACGTTAGGAATATCTGCATCAATGTCGTAATGTCCTTGAAATGCATGGTGTTTTAAATGGTATTTTCTAAACTGTATCGAACTCGGAAAGGCATTGGGAAGATCACAAAACATACCTGCCCACATATTGGCCAATCTTGATTTGAAAACCAAGTTATGCGTACACTCGTGTATAAGTACAAATAGAGCATGGTTACAAAAAGCTCCGACAACATAAGCTGTAATCACAACCCACCACCAACTCTTATCATGTAAAAAAATTGCCAAAGCAATCTGTAATAATACGATTCCTGTGATGTAAAAAATGGTGTTTCTGTTTCTACCCATCAGTTGCTTTATTTCAGGGTATTTCTTGATTATGTTTTTTGTCCTACCAATATGGGGTTCTGGATCATTTGAGTGGAAAAAGTCTGAATCCATGGTTAAATTTTTATAAATTATTTTTGTTAATATTTCTTTCAAATTTATTAAAGAATATTTATAAATTAGAATGAAATAAAAATTATTTTAACACATGCCACTATTTAATGAGCAATGGACGATGGCATTATAAGTATCACAAATTATATTAAAGTGAATTGACTCCTTCTAAAAATGGTACAAAACTGAAATCACCATGAATTTCTCGTTTCAATTTACTACCGTGGATTTTCGTGATTTTCCACATTTTTTTTACATCACCCACACCAACAGGAATCACCATGACACCACCCTCCTTGAGTTGCTCTATTAACTTGATAGGTACATTGTTAGCGCCTGCCGTGACTATTATCTTGTCAAATGGTGCAAACCTCGGACTCCCTTCGTAGCCATCACCTAGCAGGGTTCTTATACGTTCATATCCAATCGATTTGAGTAAAGTATGGGTCTTTTTAAATAACTTTTCTTGTCTTTCTATAGTGTAAACTTTGGCACCTAAATAAGCTAATACCGCAGCCTGAAATCCACTCCCAGTTCCGATTTCTAATACTTTGTCATTTTCCTTTATATCCAGCAACACGGTTTGAGTAGCTACCGTAAATGGCTGAGAAATAGTCTGCTCAGAATCTATCGGAAAAGCAATGTCCTCATAAGCGAGATGTGCAAATTCTTTGTCGATAAAATAATGCCTAGGTATATCCCAAAAAGCACTCAATATGCGTTCATCCCTAATCCCCTTTGATCTTAATTTAGAAATCAAAGATTGCCTTAGGCCCCTCATTTTATAATAATCCTGCACTTAGTTGCTGATTTTGTGTCTCAAATATATTAATTTATTTTTTAATATGAAATTTCTTATTTTTATGTGGTTTTTTATTTTCCAAGAATTCATCATGAGTAAACACACATCCTTTTGAAAATCAATAAGTTAATTTTGATTCAATATTATTTAATTTAAAAATAAAAGTTTACCCCTTATTGGCTGCGTACTTATTGTTATCTTTGAGATTATTAGTTTTATTATCAAACATTTTACTTTCCTTAAAACAATTACAAATGACAGAAATAAAATTCGGAACAGATGGATGGAGAGCTATCATCGCCAAGGAATATACTGTTGAAAATGTAAAACGAGTGGCCGAGGCGACCGCCAGGTGGATGCAACTCAAAGGTATGAAAAAAGTGGTCATTGGATATGACACTCGATTCGCAGGAAAAATGTTTGCCGAAGCGACGGCTCAGGTTATGAGTAATTTCGACATTGAAGTCATACTTTCTCATAATTTCGTGAGTACACCGATGGTATCCCTTGCTGTGGTCAAATACCAATGTGATATGGGTATCGTCATCACCGCTTCTCACAATCCGCCTGCATACAATGGCTTTAAATTGAAATCGTCTTACGGGGGACCTACGATACCCTCAGATATTGCGGAAATAGAGGCCATCATTCCTGACAATGCCATTGGTAGATTACCGGATATCCAACAATTAGTGGAAAATGGTCAGGTGACATATCACAATTTAGAGGACTTATATATCAATCATGTTTTGCAAAATTTTGATATTGAAGCAATAAAAAACTCAAACATAGGTCTTGTCTATGATGCCATGTATGGTGCAGGCCAAAATGTTATCAAACGTCTGCTCCCGGATGCCACATTTTTACATTGCACATATAATCCCTCGTTCATGGGACAGGCTCCAGAGCCCATCAGCCGCAATTTGACTGAATTAGAACAATTGATAAAATCTGACGTCCGTTACAATTTAGGTTTAGCCAATGACGGAGACGCCGATAGAATTGGATTATATGACGAAGATGGGCAATTCGTAGATTCTCATCATATACTCCTCCTTTTACTAATGTATCTTCATGAATATAAGGGCATGGATGGGAAAGTCGTCATCACATTTTCTGTCACTAATAAAATGAAAAAGTTAGCAGAGATGTATGGTCTCGATTCTGAAGTCACTAAAATTGGCTTTAAGTACATTGCGGAGATTATGATTGATGAAGATGTGCTCGTAGGAGGTGAAGAGTCCGGAGGATTGGCAGTGAAAGGACACATACCCGAGAGAGATGGTATCTGGATAGGCTTGGTCATCATGGAATATATGGCTAAAAAGGGAAAAACCTTGAAGCAGCTAATACAAGAAATATACGATAAAGTTGGATCCTTTTCATTTGACAGAGATGATTTGCACTTGACTAATCAGCAAAAGAGTGATGCCATAAAACATTGTGAATCAGGATTACTAAATAGCATTGCGGGAACTGAAATTTTATCATCGGACAATCTAGACGGTTATAAATATTTCTTACCTCATGACGAATGGGTCTTGCTCAGACCCAGTGGTACGGAACCAGTATTGAGGGTATATGCCCAAGCAGACAGTCCACAAAGAGTAAGAGAATTGTTAGATGGTGTAAGAAAAGAGTTGAATATCTAATCCAATACCATCGCGATGTGAGGGATATTGTCTTCGAGATATTCCTTGCCTGTCTTTTTGAATCCGAAAGATTGGTAAAAGTCCGACAAGTAGGTCTGGGCAGAGATTTTAATTTTTTTATCCGGATAATATTCTTTGGTAAGACGAATTGCATTTGCCATTAGCAATTTGCCCAATCCCGTATTTCGATATTTCATAGAATTCACAACCCTTCCTATACTTGCGTAGCCTCTGTAAGATTTTCCGGGAGGGACGATACGTGCATAGGCAACCAACTTTTCCTCGTTAACGTCATAAATCATTAAATGATCACAATACTTATCCTTTCCATCAGGGTCTAAATATGGGCAGTTCTGTTCAACGACAAAAACTTCTGACCTTAACGCCATGATATCATATAATTCACAAAGACCAAGATCTTCAAAATCTTTGCAGTAAATATCATATTCAAAATTCATTATAAAACTTTACAAAAGACAAAAAAAGGAAAAATATTTAGAAAGGAAAAAACTATAACGAGCCTATCATGACTTTTTCAACCGTCTGATATACCCCATGAATGCCGATTTTATCATTGACATCATCTTTAATCTCTTGAAAGAAGGTACATTCTAGATTTTGATTATAGAAAATGTGTTCATAAGGCATATCTCCATTGATGGGGGCTTCTCGTCTACTGTTAAGTAGTTTAGTATTATTTACGAACTTGCGTATTGATTCATTCCAATAGACCATGTTAAATTCTCCCACTACAATTTTGTTCTTAACCGTTGTGGCATTCATTATTTCTGCGAGATAATTCAACTGGTCGGCCGCTTTTTGTTCTGATATTTTATCCAAAGAAGGTATTACATAAGTACTTATAAGCATACAATCCTGCCCATCGATATCTAGATGCAATATTAAATCATTGATATTTTCGATTTCTACCTTTTCTGCATCTAGAATTGGATATTTACTATAAACGGATTTCCCGAAGTAATCAATTCTCACAGCCGTATAGTTGTAAGGGTACTTCTCTGATAGTGCCGACTTTAATTCTTGATTCCAATCTGGTGTCAATTCTTGAAATGACAATACATCTGGCGTTGTGGACCATATTTTATCAAGCACTTCTTCAAAATTATCTGCAGAGGAAAGGTTAAAATGTTCGACCGAAAAACTCAATTTCTGATGATCCAATTCAGGAAGTTTTACCGAAATATTGGAGGCACTCTTTAGATATAAACTTGTAAAAGCAGAGAGTGCCAATCCCGTAAACATGACTTTTTTGAAATTGAAAACCAACCCAAATAAGCCTATTGCCAAATAAATTAGGGCAATCAATGAAGCTCTCTCATTAAGAATTAAAGAAAAACCGGAATTGCCATAAAAAACAGCAAATATGCTGATAATCAGTACTATACTAATTAACAATTCGCCGTCAATATTTCTTTTTAAAATTTCCAAGTTGATTTTTTATTTGCTAATCCAACACATCTCCTACCACACAGTATTCCTTACTTATCGAAGTGTTACCTTCTGTATTAAATGTTTTCAATATAATGACATACACTCCAATAGATACTCGTACATTTTCGTCGTTGAGACCATCCCAAATCAGAAATCCTTCATCCCCTAAAAGTATATTACTTCCCATATCTCTAACTTGATATCCATTAGAATTAAAGATTTTGACATCGGCTAGTGTTCCTGAATTTTCAAAATTATAATCTATTGTTAGAAATGGATTATCGGGAAGTCCCGGTGCAAAAACTCTGTTTTCAATTGAAAACCCATTATTCGCATGATTACCAATTCTCAATACCGAATTTTGATATCCCGGTGTTGCCCAGTTATTATTTTCAGATGATGAGAACCAATTATTCGCTTCATCAGCAGAGGTTTTAAAACTGATCCTTTCAAGGCTCACACCTTCCGTGTCATCTATCAGTTCAAAATGTTGATCCTCAGTATAAGCCATGCTATCCAAAGTAATCAATACTCCATCTAGCATAATCCTGATGTATGGATTGCCATTTGCATTATCAAACGGGGGCAAATCATGTTCCAAAAAATTTGCCGAAGGAATAGGATGATATTGATCAATTAAAAAATTTACATCTTCACTTATAGCCAAATATTCATAAGCCTTAAGCTCTATTTTCTGTGTTAATTCTTCTTCATCCCCATTCTCAGAATTGCCTATTACCAACCCTTCTAAACTAATGTATCCCGGACTGTCATTATAAATTTCAATAAAATCTTCTCCCCCACTGTAGGGATCGAACAGTATCTCTGAAAGTTTCAAATCACCAAGCTTTGGACGAGCCGCATAATGAAAAGCCACATCTGAGCTTTCTAAATTATTATTATTTAGGTCTTTAATATTCTTTACTGTAAGAAAATAGTCATTTTTATTGTCCAAAGATTCTAACAAAATCAGTTGTATTTGATTTGGATTCAATGGATTATATTCTACTTGCGAAATCGAAGTCAACGGATTGAGAATAAAATTTGTCGTACTCAATCCTGAATTATTGATTTTTTCATTAAAAGTTACTTTCAATAACTTATCATTTATCACCTCGACACCTGTGAGCTGAGGTGGTTCAAGATCAGGAAAATATTCTTCTAAACTGATGTTATCAAAATAAAATTTATCTGTCCTTGTGGAAGTATAGGTGCAAGAAATGCTAAATAGCGAAAGTTCTAGAGGTGCAATTTCATCATCAAAAAACATGGCATCTTCTTCCTGAAATCCCGAACCATAATCCACATAGAGGACAAAAAAACCGTCGTTTCTTCTTGTCAAAGTAAAATTTAAATTAGGAGATTGGCTTATGGCACCAGAAGTACCGCTTGCCAAAAGTGTTTCGACTCCGTTTATATTTTTAAATATTTGAATGGCATCATTGCTACCATTTTCACCAAATTGCAAAAAATAAGATTTGTCGTTGGCGGTATTTGAAAGGCTTAATCTAAAAAAATTCGAGGCACTTGGATCAAAGTCCATTTTCACATCCATCTTAAGCTCGAAGCTATCTGGTACAACAGTATTAGTATATATCGTCGAACTGCCAGCACTAGGAGCATTCAATCTCAATACACCATTCTCTACAATGAAGTGATTAGTCTCACCACCCCATTCGACACCTGAAGTTAAATCTCCATCTTGAAAATCATCAGAAAATTGGGAGTAAAGCATGGATTGCATACCTAGGATAAGTACAAATATGAGCAGAATGAACTTCATCGTTATTATTTTCAACAAGAACAAAAATAATAAATCAATAGAATTTTTAATTAAATTTTTGGTAAACGTGGAGAGGATTATAAAAAAATGGGTCGTAAAAATGCTTTTACAACCCATTTCCTATTTAGCGTTCAATCATATTATTCATTTTCCTTAACAGGTTTTGGCATGAGGGCTTTTCTCGAAAGTCTCATTTTTCCTGTTTTTTGGTCATCTCCAATATACTTGACCTTTAATTTATCTCCTTCTTTATAATGTTCTGTTACGTCATTTATCCTTGAATGCGATAATTCACTGACGTGTACTAAACCGCTTTTTCCATTAAATTTAACAAAAACACCATAAGGCATCACTTGCTCGACCACGGCTTCGTATTCATCGCCTACCTTTGGTACGAAAGCAATCTTTTGGATTTCTTTCACTGCTTGCTCGATGCCATTTTTATTCATACTTGAGATCGCCACGATACCTTTATCCCCAACTTCTTCGATGGTGATTACGGTTTGTGTTCTTTCTTGTAGATCCTGAATTATTTTACCGCCAGGTCCGATTACTGCACCGATAAATGATTTGTCGATTTGCATTTGAACCATACGAGGAGCATGTTCCTTTAAGTCTTCTCTAGGTTCTGCGATGGTTTTATTCATTTCATTGAGTATATGCAATCTTCCTGCTTTTGCTTGGCTCAAAGCTTTTTCTAGCTGCTCATAAGGCAAACCATCAATTTTAATATCCATCTGACAGCCTGTGATACCGTCAGACGTCCCGGTCACCTTAAAATCCATATCGCCCAAGGCATCTTCGTCACCAAGTATATCCGATAGAATTGCGGTTTTTCCATTCTCAGAAATCATACCCATCGCAATTCCTGATACAGCTTTTTTAATTTTCAAACCTGCATCCATAAGCGCAAGAGACCCTGCACAGACTGTGGCCATAGATGAGCTACCGTTTGATTCGAGGATGTCGGAAACTATCCTTATTGTATAAGGATTTTCATCAGGAAGTACTTGTCTCAATGACCTTCCCGCGAGATTGGCATGACCTACCTCTCTCCTACCCGGGCCACGATTGGGCTTAATTTCTCCTACTGATAACGCCGGAAAATTGTAATGTAAGATGAATTTCTCATTATAATTTTCAAGTGCATTGTCGATAAGCATCGCATCCAGCTTCGAACCCAAAGTTAATGAGGTTAAACTCTGTGTTTCTCCCCTGTTAAAGATGGCGCTACCATGTGCAGACGGTAAATAATCAATTTCACTCCAGATAGGTCTTACTTCGTCAAATTTTCGCCCGTCTAATCGAAGTCCTTCATTTAAAACTAAGTTCCTAATGGTTTTTTTCTTTATTTTATCATAATACTCTGATACTTTACCTGCGACTTCTTCATAATGCTCTTCACCCATGTTTTCGAGCAATGTTGCTTTCATCTCTTCGCTGATGGTTTTAAAGCCGTCTTTTCTTGCATGTTTATCCAAGGCTGCTCTTGACACCTCCTGAATCTTAGAGACGACTAATTCCTCCATTTTCGCATACAGTTCTTCATCTACCGTAGGCATTTCAACTTCTCTTTTGGTAGTCGCATTTTGACCCACCATTTCTGCCAATTTTAACTGAGCATCACAAGCTATTTTGATTTGTTCGTGACCCAATTTTATTGCTTCGACCAATTCTGATTCTTGGCATTCTTTGGCCTCACCCTCTACCATCATCACATCTGATTTCGTCGCAGCCACTATAATATCAAGCGTCGCATCCGCAAGTTGAGCCCTTTCTGGGTTTACTATATACTTACCATTTATTTTGGCTACTCTCACTTCAGAGATTGGTCCATCCCAAGGAATATCTGATACAACTAAGGCGGCTGATGCTGCCAAAGCCGCATAACAATCCGGCATATTTTTATCATCTCCTGATATAAGATTGATGATAATTTGAGTTTCGTTCATGTAACCATCAGGAAACAGGGGTCTCACAGGTCTATCAACTAGCCTAGAGATAAGTACCTCATAATCTGATAATTTTGCTTCACGTCTGAAAAAGTTTCCCGGAATCTTACCGGCAGAAGCAAATTTTTCTTGATAATCGACAGAAAGCGGGAAGAATCCTTGTCCTTCTTTGAGCTCATAATTAGAAACGACTGTTGCAAGCAACATCGTTTTTTCTACTTTAAGAACCACGGAACCGTGTGCTTGTGTTGCCAATTTTCCGGTCTCGAGTGTTACTGTTTTTCCGTCAGGGAGTTGAAATGAAGTGGATTTAGGAATGAAATTTCCCATAATTTCTTAATTATTTTATCTGATTTCTAAATGTCTAAGGTATAATGAATGAAACGTATTCTGAGGTCTTTGAAAAACTAAAGGCATCACCCTTATTGGAAGATGCCTTTAGTGGATATTTTACTTTCTAATACCTAATTTCTCGAGCAAATCTCTATACTTTTGTATATCTTTTGATGCTAAATAATTAAGTAATCTTTTCCTTTTACCTACTAGTGTCAACAATGTTCTTCTACTAGAGTGATCTTTTTTATTCCTAACAAGGTGCTCTGAAAGACCCTTGATTCGATAAGTAAAAAGTGCAATCTGACCTTCAACAGATCCTGTATTGCTAGCTGAACCACCATATTCATTAAAAATCTCTTGGATTTTTTCTTGTGGCAAATAACTTGACATAATTTGAATTTTAAAATGTTTACCAATAACAGATTACGAAAATCTGAGTTAAGCGGCCACAAAGGTAATTATTCCGACCATATTTTTCTCAATATTTCGAATTAATATTTTTTAGACCCGTACATTTTTAAGCCATCGGGATCTATAGGATTCGTCTCTGTCATATTTAGAGTCAAAATCAGATGATAGAATAAACTTACTTTCTTTGTTTTCTGCCCCTACACCGGCTATTTCCATCCAATTGCCATAGTTAGAACAAGGGTCATAATCAATCAACATTTGCTCATAATAAGAAGCACCATACAACCAAGGTTGCTTAAGCACATGTACGAGATAAGAAGCACTAATTCGACGTGCGAGATCATTGATAAATCCCGTATTTTTAAGTTCTGACATGATGGCATTGACCAGACTTGAGTCAGTTTCACCTTGAACCCAAGATTTACAAACATCCGCTTGATATTGACTTTGACTTACATCCTTTGGTTTAATACCTTCGGCACAAAAAATAGCATTCCCATACTTTTTACATATTAATCTGTGATAATCCCGCCAAAGTAATTGATAGTACAATGGATGTTTTTCTTTGCTCGAATTGTTAAAATTTTTATTTCCTGACAGTTCAAAGTAAATGGTTTTTGGAGACAGACACCCATGTGACAGCCATGGCGATAATTGTGTACCACTATATAGACTATCTTGACCGACATTTACACTAGAAGCGTCATTTTTAAGATTTTCAACTATCTCTAATCCTCGAGATTCTCCACCGTTAAAGCAATCGGCATTCAAATTAACTTCACTCATCTCAAATCTCGATAATGCAGGCAATTCACCCTTGTCAATATTGGCATTATCAAATGGAGGCAAATCAGGAATAGTTAGGGGTGGCCGTAAAGAGGTGAATTTCTCTACTTCTCGCCTAAATGCATTAAAGCTATCAGGAGAATGGGTCACCGGAAATGGCAAATCCGCCGTATAATAAAGCATTTTGCCCCGTGTATATCTCAATTCCTGACCTATAGACCACAATTTTTCTTCGAGGGCATCTTGTATTAATACCTCTTCATAAGTTCTCTCTCGATTGCAAAATACATTCCGTGTTTTTAATCGTTTGGCAATATTATATACTTCTTCTTCAGATTTTCCAATTCTAATAATTAAATCAGAACCTCGATCCCTAAGACGATTTCTTAAATCCGTGACGGCATCAAGGATAAATTTTGCCCGAGGTGTATCAATCTTCCTCAATCCAAATGCGGATTTTCCACTAAAAATTCTTTCGTCAAAAACATAGACAGGATATATGCGATTACTTTGCCAGACAGATTCGCATAAGGCTTCATTATCCGTCAATCTTAAATCATTCCGAAACCATAAAATACCACCTTCTCTCACGTCAAATAATGTAATTTCTGCGAGGTAAAATTAACCATTTTTATTAGAAAAATAATATCCAATCCTTTATGTCCGAGATATTACTTATCTGAAACATTTGTTTTGCTTCAATACCCTTATCTTTGCCATTGAAAAATATGACAATGATTAAAACTTTTATCGCTTTATTTCTGGGATTAAGCTTACTGAGCTGTAAACACAACGAAGTACAAAGTGAATCCACTTTAGAGTCAGAAGTGATGCAAATTCATGACGAGGCCATGGCAAAAATGAGTTTGATACATCGCAATAAAACGATACTAAAAAAAGCCTTGGAATCGAGTACCGATGAAGCCAATAAAAAAGCTCTCGCCCTACATATAAAGAAGCTGCAAGAAGCAGATGATCAAATGATGACCTGGATGCATAATTATCAAGTGCCAGAAAATAATGCTGACAAACGTCAATATCTACTGCAGCAAAAATCGGAAATAGAAAAAGTGAGTCAAGCCATAGATTTAAGTATTAAAAATTCGAACGAAATAATCAATTCTAATGAAAGCGATCACTAAGCTGCTGGTTCTTTTTACCATTACTATATCAATCGCAGCCTGTAAGGACACCGAGACGGAATTGCCTTATCTTGGAAATCCCACTTTTGTCAATGGGAAAGAAAGCAAGTACCAAGTACCTGCGTGGAAGTTCTTAAATCAGGACAGTATCACAGTGAGTAGTGCTGACCTCTCAGATAATGTTTATGTTGTCGATTTCTTTTTTACAAGTTGCCCTTCCATTTGCCCGAAAGTCAAACGAGAAATGTTTAAAATTTATGATGAATTTAAAAATGACAACCGTGTGAAACTGGTTTCTTTTACGATAGACCCAAAACATGACACTCCGATTAGGTTGAAGAAATACAGTCAAAAATTAGGAGTCAATAATGACAAATGGTGGTTTCTCACTGGAGATTCTGATGAAACATTTGCCCTAGCTGACGACTATTTTATCACTGCTTATGCTGACCCGGAAGCTCCAGGTGGTTTTGATCATAGTGGGCAGATTTTGTTAATTGACAAATCCTCACATATCAGATCTTATTCGTTAGGAACTGATCCTGAGAGCACTCCAAAATTCATTAAAGACATTAAAAACTTACTTCATACTGAGTGGAATGATACCAAAGAGTAAATTTTTTCTTGTTTTAGTTCTACTTTTTGCCATGATTTCATGTGACAATCAAACCTATAAGCAAGGTCGGTTAGTCTATGAAAGGAACTGTATGAATTGCCACATGGAACACGGAGAGGGTTTTCAGAACCTAATCCCGGCTTTAAAAGATTCTAAAATACTTGATAATGATCAAGAACTTATATGCTTGATTCGCAATGGAATCGACACTAAGGACTCTGAGGAAAAAGTGCAACCCATGCCCGGTAACGATAAGCTCACTCCGACAGCCCTGTCGAATCTCATCAATTATCTAAGGCACGAGTACGATATCAAACCTACGGTTTTACTTCCTAAAGAAGTGGAACACTATCTAAATGATTGCAATAAGTGAAAGTAGCCGGGTTTAGTTTCATAAGAAATGCGGTCAAATATGGGTATCCCATTACCGAAGCCCTTAGCTCCATCTTGGATCTATGTGAGGTTATCTATGTGGCTGTCGGGGAGTCAGATGATGACACCCTGGAAATCGTAAAAAGCTTGAACCCTCAAAAAATAAAAGTAATAAATACAGTCTGGGATTCAACTTTGATCGAAGGTGGCAAAGTGTTGGCAGATGAAACCAACAAGGCTTTAAAAAGTATACCAAAGGAATATGATTGGTGCATTTATATTCAAGGTGATGAAGTTTTGCACGAAAAAGATCATCAGAATATCAGAAATGCGATGGAGACATATATGGGAGACGAGGAAGTCGATGGATTGCTATTTGATTATCTACATTTTTACGGTAGTTTCGATTACGTCGCACGGGCTACAGACTGGTATCGGAGAGAAATAAGGGTAATTAAAAACAACCGAAACATCTATTCTTACCGCGATGCCCAAGGATTCCGAAAAGAAAACAACGAAAAACTTAAAGTAAAAAAATGCCATGCCACGGTCTATCATTATGGCTGGGTACGGCCACCGCAAACGATGCTCGACAAAATAGAGGCGTTTCATCAATTGTATGGTATAGACAGGGAAATACCACAAAGCCATGAAGGGTTTGATTATGGAAATGTCAATCTTTTACAAAGGTTCACTCAGACGCATCCCAAATACATCCAATCGAGAATTGACGACAAAAATTGGAATTTCGAACAGGACATCAGTATAAATAAGCTCAGCATAATAGAAAAGATGAGACTCTACATCGAAGAAAAAACGGGATACATACCCGGCGAATATCGAAATTATAGGCTATTGAAGTGATTAACGCAATCTCTTGAAGCTCCAATATCTATGGCAGCAAATGTTAGAATTGGAGACACTCTCAATTGTTTTAATTATTGTACCAACCGTTTTTTAAAATATATATTACAATATTTAATATATATTATATTCTTATTTTCAAATACTAACAGCCAAAGATAGTCCAGTTGCTTGCCCCGATAATTTTATTTCAATATTAGGTTTGCGGCTCAAGCCTACGGATTCACCTAACCCACCGTTATAAATATCGATGGCCTTTAATATTTTATCTTTAGACACAGAATGTATCATTATCGAACCTAATGAAATACCCAATCCAATTCCTGTTGTAATAAAATTAAATTTTTTACCCCAAATAATATTTCCCACACCGTACCCAATTAAAAAACCACCGGCAAATCCGGTAACATTAGACCACGCGACCAGCTTTTTAGATGATTTATAAAGTTTTAAGGATTCCTCATTTTGAGATAGAACAGTTCTAAATTCAGTATCCGTTAAAATTTTCCCAGAAAGTGACAAATAAAAATATTTCTCCTTTTTATTAATCAAAATTGAGTCTTTAACAGTTTGCGAATACACACTATTACAGATAAATATGACTGCCGAAAGTAATAGGAATAGATGTTTCATTTATAAAATTTATTGATGTAAATATAGTCATATTTTAATTTTGCACGCATTGATTAAAATTCTTATTAGATCAAAATTTTAGTACCTATACAAGGTGTTAATATATTAATGCCTTTTTTCAATTGAGCGAAGAATTCTGTATGTCTAAATGAAATTCTTCTTGCCTCGACGCGGAGGTCTCGGTTCAGGACTAAAAATGTCCCTGAATCAGTATTTATCGCTTTCTTATTTTCCAATTTAAAACACCAATCGAGATTTACTCTTGCCTCGACACGGAGGTCTCGGTTCAGGACTAAAAATGTCCCTGGATCAGTATTTATCGCTTTCTTATTTTCCAATTTAAAACACCAATCGAGTTTTACGCTTGCCTCGATACGGAGGTCTCGGTTCAGGACTAAAAATGTCCGTTGTGCAGTATTTATCGCTTTCTTATTTTCCAATTTAAAACACCAATCGAGTTTTACGCTTGCCTCGACACGGAGGTCTCGGTTCAGGACTAAAAATGTCCGTTGTGCAGTATTTATCGCTTTCTTATTTTCCAATTTAAAACACCAATCGAGTTTTACGCTTGCCTCGACACGGAGGTCTCGGTTCAGGACTAAAAATGTCCACGAAGAAGTATTTACGGCTTTCCTATTTTTCTCATTCAATAACACCAATCGAGTTTTACGCTTGCCTCGACACGGAGGTCTCGGTTCAGGACTAAAAATGTCCGTTGTGCAGTATTTACGGCTTTCCTATTTTTCTCATTCAAAAACACCAATCGAGATTTACTCTTGCCTCGACACGGAGGTCTCGGTTCAGGACTAAAAATGTCCCTGGATCAGTATTTATCGCTTTCTTATTTTCCAATTTAAAACACCAATCGAGTTTTACGCTTGCCTCGACATGGAGGTCTCGGTTCAGGACTAAAAATGTCCGTTGTGCAGTATTTATCGCTTTCTTATTTTCCAATTTAAAACACCAATCGAGTTTTACGCTTGCCTCGACACGGAGGTCTCGGTTCAGGACTAAAAATGTCCGTTGTGCAGTATTTATCGCTTTCTTATTTTCCAATTTAAAACACCAATCGAGATTTACTCTTGCCTCGACACGGAGGTCTCGGTTCAGGACTAAAAATGTCCACGAAGAAGTATTTACGGCTTTCCTATTTTTCTCATTCAAAAACACCAATCGAGATTTACTCTTGCCTCGACACGGAGGGATAAAATCGTTAGGACATTGGTTCATCCTTCTTTCGAGAAGTGTTTCAAATTCAAAACACTAATCGAGATTTACTCTTGGACATTGTTTATCGGTCTCGGTTCTGTCCGTATAAGAAGTATTTACGGGTTCCTATTTTTTGCTTTCAAATTGTTATCTTACATCGGTGTTTCACGAGTCTTAAAATCAGATAGCATGACTACTTTAGGTTGTAGTTGCTTTTCAAATTGTATCTAACACCATCGAATATTGGTCACAGTGGTATGGAGGTCTTTCATGACTAAAATGTCATTGTTGTGAATTGCTTTCAAATTGTTATCTTACATCGGTGTCACAATGACAGCCTCGACACGGAGGTCTTACTTCAGGACTAAAAAATCAGCAGTTGTGAATTGCTTTCAAATTGTTATCTTACATCGGTATTTCCCATGTTGTGAATTGCTTTCATCAATTGTTATTTAGACTGGAATATTGCCAACATCATACGTTGTGAATTGAACTCAAATCATATAATTTTGAATTGCTCATCATCAATCAAGTTTTTGAATTGCTTTCAAATTGTTATCTTACATCGGTGTTTCACAATCAATCAGGAATTGCTTTGACGTCAGCGACCAGATTTGGTTGCTTTCAAATTGTCTTAAAATTGTGAATTGCTTTCAAATTGCTTTGCAAATCAATCAAGTAATTTTTAGAACGTCTGTTATCTCATTGTGAATTGCTTTCAAATCAATCATTATTTCAGACTTACATTACGGTTGTCTTGTGGTGCTTTCAAATCAATCAAGTAATTTTAGACTGACGTCAACGTCTTTCAAATTTGTTATGTGGTGCTTTCTTTCAAATCAATCAAGTAATTTTAGACTGACGTCAAGTTTGTAAGATCGATGCCCTGAGATCCTCAGTTGTGAATTGCTTTCAAATCAATCAAGTAATTTTAGACTGACGTCCCAAGTTCTTTTCAATAAGGTAGTTTGTGCTAGCAAGTAATTTTGACTGACGTCATGTTGTGAATTGCTTTCAAATCAATCAAGTAATTTTAGACTGTCGAGCGTCGTCAATGCATGTTGGTTTTCTTGTCAATCAAGTAATTTTAGACTGTTGTGAATTGCTTTCAAATCAAGTTGTGGTGCTTTCAAATCAATAATTTTAGACTGAATCACAGTTGAAATCAGGAAGCAATATTCATTATGTTGTGAATTGCTTTCAAATCAATCAAGTAATTTTAGACTGACGTCACAACGTTCTGAAGTTCCAGCCTTTGAGCAGAGTTGTGAATTGCTTTCAAATCAATCATCTTAATCGGTGTTTTAGACTGACGTCGATCGTTGTGGTTAACAAGTAATTTTAGCAAGTTGTGGTGCTTTCAAATCAATCAAGTAATTTTAGACTGACGTGTTGTGAATTGCTTGTCAAATCAAATCAATCAAGTAATTTTAGACTGACGTCAGCCCTTAATATCGTGCTGGTGCTTGCGTTCTGTGCTCATAAATCAATGGTTGTGAATTGCTTTCAAATCAATCATGGTAATTTTAGACTGACGTCAATCAAGTATTTAGAGGACTGATAGAGCACTTTCCCGTTGTTGTGAATTGCTTTCAAATCAATCAAGTAATTTTAGACTGACGTCAGAAACATTGAGGTTATTGCACGAATTGGGTTGTGAATTGCTTTCAAATCAATCAAGTAATTTTAGACTGACGTCAGGTTTGATCAATTGCGGGCCACGGATAACTGTTGTGAATTGCTTTCAAATCAATCAAGTAATTTTAGACTGACGTGCATCAGAAGTTGGAATTGCAGCTTCCCATTACTGTTGTGAATTGCTTTCAAATCAATCAAGTAATTTTAGACTGACGTCAATCAAATATTTTCTGACGTCTCCTTCGTTGCGCGATATAGTTGTGAATTGCTTTCAAATCAATCAAGTAATTTTAGACTGACGTCACTTTCGTTCTGCGGTTTCAAATGCTTTTAAGTTGTGAATTGCTTTCAAATCAATCAAGTAATTTTAGACTGACGTCAGTTGGAATCAATCAAAAGGCACTCATCGGTTGTGTTGTGAATTTCAAATCAATCAAGTAATTTTAGACTGACGTCTGTCTAAGTTTCTGGAAAGGCCATCTTATAAGTTGTGAATTGCTTTCAAATCAATCAAGTAATTTTAGACTGACGTCTAAGCATCCAGGTTGTTGTTGGGAATTTTCAAAAATCAAAAGATAAGTGTTGTGAATTGCTTTCAAATCAATCAAGTAATTTTAGACTGACGTTGTTGAAAGTTCAACAAATGTTGTGGTTGCTTTCAAAATCAAATCAATCAAGTAATTTTAGACTGACGTTTTCTGATTAAAGGAAACTGTTGTGTTGTGAATTGCTTTCAAATCAATCAAGTAATTTTTAGACTGACGTCAAAAATAGGATCATTACTATAAATTAACGGTTGTGAATTGCTTTCAAATCAATCAAGTAATTTTAGACTGACGTCTTGTGGGCTTGTTGTGCTTTCAAATCAATTCAGATTTAGTTGTGAATTGCTTTCAAATCAATCAAGTAATTTTAGACTGACGTCAATGAGTATGACTACCATTGCTTTCAAATTGTTGTGAATTGCTTTCAAATCAATCAAGTAATTTTAGACTGACGTCAAACGGAACTCTGTACGGGCAAATGACGTTGTGAATTGCTTTCAAATCAATCAAGTAATTTTAGACTGACGTCTCACTTTTGATCAAGGGCAAACCGATGGCATAGTTGTTTGAATTGCTTTCAAATCAATCAAGTAATTTTCAAATGACTGACGTAATCTCTTCAGCAGGCAATGGCCATTGTTGTTGTGAATTGCTTTCAAATTGTTATTTAGTAATGGCTTTCAAAACAAGATAAATCTGTTGTGAATTGCTTTCAAATTGTTATCTTACATCGGTGTTTCACAAGAATTGCTTGTTTCAATCAAGTAATGTTGACTTTCTTTCAAATCAAGCAATTTTAGACTGATTTTTGCAGAATTGCCAACCAATTATGTTTCAAATTGTTATCTTACATCGGTGTTTCACAACTGATCCTACAATCGCATCGACTGAGCGGGTTGTGAATTGCTTTCAAATTGTACCTTTTATCTTAATGAGTAGCGCCATCGGTGAATTGCTTTCAAATCAATCATGAATTTTAGACTGACGTCGCAGTGTTTGATCTTGTTGTGAATTGCTTTCAAATTGTTATCTTACATCGGTGTTTCACAAGCTAAACCATATTCTTTAATCATTATTTGATGTTGTGAATTGCTTTCAAATTGTTATCTTACATCGGTGTTTCACAAGATCAGCAACTCCTTTGCCAAATGATTCTCCGTTGTGAATTGCTTTCAAATTGTTATCTTACATCGGTGTTTCACAAGAGCACCGCTGTAAGATATTGTAAATCAGATACTTAATACCTCGACTAGAATTACTAAAAAAACGATAACTGACGAGGTGTCTCCTGGTTTTTTTCAGGTTTAGTGCCGTAGAAGGTGATAATTTTACCAAATTGAGCATCGGTAAAATGCATAAAACTGACCTTTCCGCTAGGTGGCATGTGTTTTTTAAGTCTCTCAATATGCACCCACATGTTCTCCCGACTAGGACAATGTCTGACATAAATTGAAAATTGGAAAAGATGAAATCCTGCATCCAAGAGGACTTTCCGGAATTTTGTGGCTTCGTGCCGATCTTTTTTGGTTTCCGTAGGCAGATCAAAAGCAGCAAGTATCCACATAATCTGATATTTATTATACCTGCTCTGACTCGTGTTCATTACATGGGTATTAGTGGAAAAATAATTTTGCGCTTTTCCCCCAACAAACATGCCCTATATGATGCCATCGTCTCAGCCATTCCGACCATAAGCGGTCGCATTTTAGAGCCAAACTTTGCATCAATCGTCGCAATTCCTAATAGCGCTTGTCTATCATCTTTACTCAAAAACTGTTCCATTTCAGTAATTCCTTTGGTAATATCCCAGACTATCAAATCTACAAAAGGTCTGAACGGCTCCATAATATCATCTGCGAGACAATATGGGTTAAATCTATTGCGATGATTAATGCCCACCGTAGGCATCAATCCAGCACTTACCAAAGCTCTAGCCACCATCGACCTCAGAAGAATATATCCATAGTTCAGATAGTTATTGGGCGGTTCACCATATCGGTCACGGCCAATGCCGGGCATCGTTACCTGCCAATATACCGATGCGGCATAGCCTTCTACCTCCGTCTGATTATTGATGGTGATTTTATTCATCAATCCCTCCAGTTTTCTTGATTCGGGAATGTGTTTTAGTTTTCTGAGTACTAGCGCTTGATTATTAACTTTTGATGCTATGCACTGAGTCCATAGCTGAGTTTTTAAGGATAGTGTCATTTCTGTCTGCGCAATCTGGGCTTTCATTTGTTCGCTATGACCTACCAAAGGCAGCATGATGCCATACGGCATGTGCTTTTCATCGCAAGATATGATCGCAGCATTATTATCCTGTAAAGCTCTAACTAAGGAGTGTGTAATGGTGATCTGCGGATGATCCATCATGAGGATTGCGATATCCTCGACAGGAGCTGACCTGATGACTCCCTCATTATTTTTGGCACATAATTGCTTTCTTTCTAAGTACAAATACGAAGGTGATTCTATATAAATGGTTCTTTTTATCATTCCAAATCAAAATCTATAGTTTCTAATTCCAATAGATAGCTTTGATGAAATTGTATAAACTCGGCATTGCCGCCAAAAATCTCTAATACCTTTTCCCGTTTTATTTTGGTGTCACGTGCTGACATTATGGTATTATATGAGCTGAATTCCCATTCATTGTAATTGGTCGCAAACCCATGATGTATTGGGTTTCTATGAATGTATGCAATCACTCTGAGCAGATGTACTTCATTGGTAATTTCCTTTTTCTTAAAATTAGGTGTAAATAGACTACCCTTACGGCCAATATATTTATTATAGGCTTGCGTATAGCTACTAAATAAGTTAGAAAAGGATTTCGTGATTTTCTTAGCGATAAAATCTTCATCTAACTTTTGGAAAGTTTTGAACTTTCCAAAAGTTTCTTTCCCATCGAACTTTCCAAAAGTTTCTCCTAATTCTTCTGAAGATTTTATTCTAATCAAGAAATGAAAATGATTTGGCATCAGGCAATAGCAATACGTATCCGCAATTGGAGAGATATATTTATCCCACTTATTCAGAAAAAATTGATAATTTTCCCTTTTTCTAAATAGATTTTCGAACCCATTGGCTCGGTTGAATATGTGGTAGAAATTAGATGATTGCATAAAATTAGTATTCTCCGATTTGAACAATTTTACCCAAATGATTGATTCTAACTTTAATAATTCCTAGCAATGGATTACAGCTTCGTATATTTATGAAAGATTTTCCAACTAGTGCTTTATTTTCATCAACTGTTGTTTCAAGATGATGTCTAAACATATAATTTTTAGTTGCAATCTTTTGAACTCTAAACACATTTTTAGAAATCAATTTCAAATTCTTTTCGTCCAATAAATCAATCTCATGTGGGTTAAAATCTTCTGATGGAAATACAAACATTTCGTTTTGTTTCATGCTGAATTGAAACTGCCAACCTAAATCTTTGTTGAGAGATTTATCTATAATTGGCAAGTCCTGATTGACTCTTTCGACGGCTTCATAAAAGCTCACGACTTGCTCTTGAAGATTTCCGTCGGCATCCTGATAAATCGCCACATGATGATTATTCCCAGTACTGACAAAATCCACAGGAATTCGTTTTCCCTTTTCGTCCAATATTTCTTTTCCGAAATGGTCTTTTTGGTAATGTAAAGCTTCTGCATTGCTAACTCCTGTAATGGTAACCGATTTTATCGCGATTCCTTTATCTTTATTGAGCCATATCGGATTCTTTTCCAAATCGGAAAAGGCTTCTTTGGCATTGCCATTAAATTCATCTAAACGTTTTTTGAGAATTCGTTTGATGCCTTCATCTGTGATTTTTTCGATGTTTTTATAATCTTTGAAATTATCGGCATTTATTGGTTTTCTGATAGTATAGCCCGATTCGTACCATGCCAAGGTTACTTTTTCGGGAACGTTTTCGGTAACATTGATTTTTACTGGATTTTTTGAAACTGCATTTTTTCCTGCAAAAGCTTTTTTAGGATCTTTGTTGAATTCCTCTAGTCTTTGTAGCAAAGCATTTCTGAAAGTTTTATTTTCTACTTTTAAGATGGTTTCTTGATCAAATTTTACATTGATTTTTTCCTCTTTCTTTTGCAAAAATAGTTTCGCACCATAAACTGTTTCTTTATGCAGTTGCCCTCTCGGCGTGAGTTCTTGTTTTTTATTTACTCCGACTTTCTTTTTTGTTGAATTAATGTTTTGGGTGACGACTTTATTTTTGGCTTTGTGTGAAATCAAGATTTCTTCTAAGTGCTTTTTGGCATCACTTCTAAAGTGTTCCATCGGTTTTTTGAAACGTCTTTTTTTCTTGCCGTTTTTCTTTTCAATTTCTTCCGTAATGATATTTTCGATAGCGTAAATATTGGCATGTTGTTTATGGTTCTCATCTTTTCGGGCATTCAAATAATTAAGATATTGAATGTGATTATGCGTTGTAAAAGCAACTGTCAATGCATCCATGGCATGATGACGATGGTCGTTCCTCTTGGTCCAATCAATAATTGTTTCCTTTTCCTCTCCTTTTGAATTTTCAATCATTTCCGTTAAACCTAATTCTCGATATTTTGGAAGATTCAATTCTTTCATGGTATTCACTAAATCCCAATCTTCTCTCAATTTAGCGGTAACACTTCCAGAAGTGGAAACCACCGAAGGCGTAATTTGAAAAAGAATTTCTTTGGCTTTTTTAGCAATGTACTGACTGTCACGCAAATCTCTCTCGACAAAACCGTCACCAATATCGGAACCTTTCTTTTTCAGTTTTTCATACTTGGCTTTGGAAATAGCTCCGGTTGTAAATAAATCTTCAATAACCGACAAAAATTGGCCTTCAGATTCCTTCCCTAAAGTTTCCATGTAATCTATCGCCGTCATACTTCCTTTGGCCAAATTGGCCTGTCTAGGAACCAAAACTTTATTGGAAAAACTATCGTCAAAAAATCTGGATTGGGGAATGACGTGATCAATGTCATACTTGTCGGTAAAAATATTTTCTTTCTCAATTTTAGCGTTCGTATACAAATCTTTGAAAGCATTTTTTTCCAATTCTAAATATAATTTGTACCGAATCAAATCATTTCGAGAAGGCATGGAAATACCATATTCATCTTGCAGAATTTTACGGTATTTTTCGTGTTCTATTGTTGCTTTATTGATGGAAGCCGTCATTTCCTCACGTTCCTTGGCATTCTTTTTCAATTCACGTGAAAGTTCCACTCTTATCTCATCCAAATTTCCGTATTCTTCAACCACCGCATTCACGACATTAATCATTTGATTCAAAATCTTTTCAACCACAGGATTTCGCAATGCATTTTTAGGGAGGATTTCCAATTGTGTTTTTAATTCTCTATTTTTTAATTCTTCTTTTTTCAGCGAATGTTTGGAATGATTGTAACCTGCATGTACACATGCATCACTATATTTATGTTCTTTGATGTAAGGGAAAATCTTTCGCATGGCTTTACTACTCAAACTCCCGTAATCTTGCGGAAAGGTTACTGCACCTATAATCTTGGCTTGTTCTTTACTAAAACCGAATTTCTCATTCAAAAGACGATACAGAGTTTCGCTCCCAGATGGAGAATTATCGCCTTCGTAAGAATACAACAAATGCCAAAGCTGATAAGACTTTTGTTGCTCAAAAGCTTTGCCGTCTAATTCGGGATTAAATTCTAAAATTTCGGTATCAATATTTAAGGTTTCAAATATAGAACGTACCATATTTTTAATTTCCGAAGCCGAAACATCTAAATCCGATAAGGTAACTTCATCTTTATTGGATTTAACTTTAAGTAAGTCCAAAATTTCATACCCTTCAACGTACAATATTTTCAAATAGGCATCGTACAATACCTGATTCGTTTTATTGCCTTCAATATTTTTGAAATTGATTTTAACGGTTTTGTCTGTCTGACCCAAAAGTTTTAATGCTTTTGCTCCAGTAATTGTCCCTTTTAGATTGACTTCATCAAATAAAACTTGCTTTTCGTCCTCGTCTAAATAACGTTTTCCTTCTTCATTTTTTAATTCGATATTATTGAGAACCTGCCAAATCTTAATTTCCTGAAACAGTGGCGATGATTTCGGAGCCACTCGCATTCCAACCAACTTTTTCTTGGTTTTTCCTTCTTGGGTAATTTCGATTTCTTTTTGTTCGAATTCACATAGACTAATTAATCCTTTTTGGGATTTCAATTTCCGTTGAAAGAAAATAATAACATCACGAATTTCTTCTTTTAAACCCTTCGACATTTGCGGATGAAATTGAGATTGTGTTTCCCAAATTTGTTCAAATTCATCCAAATAATCTTGGCGATAAAACACTTGATTTTTCAATCTTGTGTGTGGGTTCCTTTGTAGTTGATTGTATAAATATTGACCAACCGTTTCTTTATTGAAATATAGTTTTTTGCTTCTATCTGAAATCGCTCCGAGATAACCGCTGGATTTGTTAATGTCATTGTTGATTTCGGTAATTACATAAGCCATTTCTTCTTTGGTCAATTGCCTAGAAATAGCATCATTTCTCCACCGGTAGGCTTGTATTTTCTTCTCCTCACGGCTTCCTTTGTTTTCAGCAGTATTGAATTCATAAGTTTTCCAAAACAAAGCCGAAGTTGCCCGTTGGCCCTTTCCTTCTAATTCTTTTCTAAATTCATCCGTCAAAATTTCTGGATAATATTGTTTTTGAAAATTCCAAACTTTATCCAATTCTGCATTCAAATCGGAACGGTAGAAATCGGGAATTTGCCTTTTACCTGATATCAATAATTGATACACATATTGTCCTGGAGTGAGGTTTTCTTCATACAATTTTTTGGCAATTGACATTCCGTCAATCAATTGTCCTTCATCATCGTTCTTTACTTTGCGGCTGCTTTTATATCCTCTTTTTTTATTAATGAGAAGGAGTACTCTCGCCAACTCATCCAACTCAATTCTTTCAGATGCCGATTTTGCTCTTAACCGCTGCGTTTCGAACGTGGTATTTTTTCCAGACTCAGCAAAAAGAGATTCATCAGCAACAATTTTATTCTTCTTTAAAATTTCCATAAGATGCTCTCTCCTCAACTTGAAACGTTGCAAGTTTCTTCTGGCACTTCTCGCCAAAGTCCTACTTGCATTGGTGGTAATTGGTTTTCCTTTTTCAAAATTGGTTTGCTCATCCACCGTTAAGGGATTGACCCTTACACCTAATTTGATGATTCTATTTTCTTGTGGGTTTTTAGTATTTTCTTCCACTAATGCCCATCCAATGCTATTCGTCCCTAAGTCCAATCCCAATATGCGTTTCATAGTAATTTAGTTATATCAAAAAAATAATTATTAATCGACATAAAATTAACTAAAAAAACAAAGCTCAGAAAGGGGAAAAATCCCCTTTTTTATTTCCACTCATTCATTGTATATTTGCATCAACAATTTGAAAGCAATTCACAATAAGGATTATTCCGTTGTGAAAACATTTAAGACGGGGCAACTCGTCTTTTTTATTTATAGTATCTTTTTGCAAGAAACTCTTTCTCCCTTTTTTCGGTTAGACATTGAGTAAATACCACAAACTATGAGCTATGCAGGACACGTTCTCGATATGATTCGTCGCATCAATCAAAATAGAAATTTGAGAAAAAACTCTATTGATCAATGGAAAGCCAAATCCTACTCACCAAAAACAAAATTGAAATACAACGATAATTTCACCCAACAATTTACTAAAAAGGAGCGAAGCCAGATTAATGCATCAATTCATAGAAATCAATATACTAGAAATTTAAAATTAAACCTTGTTACGGTGATTGGAATAAGTATTTTCATATTAGTCATATACTACTTTTGGAAGATGATGACCTAAAAAGGGGAAAAATCCCCCTCATTTTGGGGCATTTACCTGATGTCTTAGAACGTAAAGCACAATAAATTTGCCTTAGATTCTAACATAAGATGTGTTTAAGTTATTAATTCTTCCAAAAGTGTGATAATTAGTGTAACTAAAAAGGGGAATCAGTGTTAACACTGTTCCCCTTTTTATTTTCTTAAATCTAAAAATCCTAGATAGAATTGTCTCTTAAAAATTTCATTTTATACTCAGCATTCAAAACCTCATTTCTTCTCTTCACAGATGGCTTAACGAAATTTTTTCTGTTTCTTACTTCCTTCAATACACCTGTAGATTGATATTTTCTCTTATATCTTTTAAGGGCTCTATCTATCGTTTCTTCGTCTTTAACGCTAATAATTAACATGTACTAAAAATTGATTTAAATAAATTCAATAATTTCGAGCCGCAAATATACAACTATACCATTTATATATCATACATAAACTCTCAATTTATTTTTAATTTTTTTAAGCGACTTGTTCTCCTTTATTTAACCACAATACGGGTAAGTATGCAATAAAAAACAACAGCAATGCCAAAAGCTCACAAACTAGCAAATACCAAGGCCAAGGTCCAAAATAATCTAAAGGACTGAATCCATCGGGCTTATGCATAGAATAAAAGAAATTGGTACCCAAAAAGTAATTAACTATTATAGAAAATATTAAAAATACATTGGCAACTAAAAAAGCACCAAAAAGGTCTCTAATAGTCGGCCTTATATTGTACACCACAATTATGTAATAAGCAAGTCCGACCAATACTGTATGGCTAATAAAATAAGCGTAATACTCAAAATATCTAGGACCATCAAGTAAATCAGGCGATATAATGGCTTGAATAGTGCCTGCCCCCAACAAAAAATAACTAATGGCTAACCAGTGGCGATCTACTTTCCACATGAAATAAGGCATCACGATTGACAATATATTACAAAGGTGAAACGGCAACTCATCGGCCGTTAAATTTATACCTTTCAAGACCAATACCAATCGGCGTAATATGAGTAAAATCAAGGGTATCAAAGCCAATATTGTACCTATCCTCCTTTGTTTTTCAAAAGTCTTATCCTTTGAATAATTTGACACGAAGATCATGAATAAGAGCACCAAAACAATTGGCATCCAATGCATCGTGGTGAAAATGGCAAACCTATCCATGTCTGAATATGTCACTGTGTGTTACGTTTTTTCTACTTATTCAATTTCTAAGACAATAATAATGAAACTGAGGATATTTTGAAAATTTCGTATGTCAATCAACTTTTATTCTTATCAAAATCCTGCTTTCAACTGTAATCTGGCGACATGCACCGTAGGGACTTCACCTGTCTTGCGACCTTCATAATTTAGAGAAATGTCAATCACTTTTGACAATCGCTTTATAAAAATGATATTCCAGAGATAGTTTTTACCATTTTTTAAGCCATCTAAAAGGTCATATTCGATACTCGAATTGGGCATTCCATTGTACTTAACATTGACATAGCTCAAGGTCACATCAAAACTCGACTTATTGACACTTCTTAGATTGAATTCCATACTCAATTGATTGCTAAATGAGGTCTCTTTACTCAGAATCAATTGCTTTGCATCCCGATAGAGATAGCTGGCACTTATCCGGGCATTATTGCTGGGTCTAAAGGATACTTTTGGGGTAAATTTCCAATAATTGATATCTAAATTTCTCGTAAAGAAAAGTTCCGATTCATAGAGCTTAACCCCTTTTGTGAGCTCCATACTTAGGTCTAAGCTTCTCATGATATTGACCCTGCCACTTGCGATTTTTTCTTGTATTTTCCTTGATTCGCTGCCAGAAATAAGGGTGTTTTTGCTATCGTTATTTTTGAGTGATAATTGCAGGTCGTAAGCGACATTTCCCCGATTAATATATATGGTGTGAATCGATTGTGCATTAAAAGAAGTTAAATTGGGGTCATTAACCGAAAAATCAATAGGGTTTAAGCTTACGTAATTGCTATTTTCTTGTTTTTTCACCAATCTAAGGTTAGAATTGAATGCTAGCTTTGAAATACCGGACTCCCAAAAGTTAAGCTTTTTTTTCGATGCAAAAATCAATTTTGGCTCCCATCGAATCGCTTGATTTAACTCCAAAATATCAGTCTGAATAAATTCATTATTAAATAAGGATAGCCGAATAAAATTGGCCAATGGATTACTCGGATCATATCTAAAATCCGAAGCATTGAATACGGCCACCGTATCGGCATCACCTCCTATATAAATGTACTCTCCTTGAGATGCTTGCACCTTTTCGAAATAATATTCAATCTTTGGTTCCTGCCCCGATCCAATGCTGTAGTTGGAATTGATGAGAATGGACTTTTTCCATGCATTAAGATTGACATCTAGCTTACCGAGCAGCGTATTTTTAGACTTTTCATTAGTGGCAAGTTCTTCCTTCAGTACCTCAAATTTTCGCAAAACCATTGATCCATTAATATTAAAATAACTCGTCACCGGAAATCCTAACACAAACTCCGATTGACGAGATCTCAAGGTGTTTTGCAAGCTCTTTGTATTTGCATCAAAATATTGGTCATCCCGATTATTGAGTGCCAATTTAAATACAAAATCTTTGAGATTATCAGTTTCGAGATAGGATACGACCGACTGATATGCTCGAGATCCCTGCCTTAATGCTGAATTATTGACCTCACTTTTTTGATTGGATTCGGCATCGTATTTAAACCCTATTTTCAGAGGAATAAATATTTTAAATCCTTGACTAATATTAAAATTGGTACGTAAAAAATCCGTGTTTTCGGTTTCACCAGTGGTGTTGAGTAGGCTTGAATTTCCCGTAAAATTGAATTTTCCAGTAATATATTTTAATGATAAATTATGTTTATTTCCTGTAAAATCTTTTCCTCTATCAAACTTATTGAATCCATATAATACTCCAAATTTATTTTTAAAACTGAGATCAACTGACACCTGTTCTAATAATTCTTCCTTCTTAATTTCTGGATTTTCAATATTCCAATCACGAGTAAATTCCGGTGATCTATATGGATTCAACACCCGAAATTCTGCATTTACTTTTTCTAATTTACCATCGATTTTTAAATTCCAATTTGACAATGAATCTAAACTCGTATTGTAGATTGCACCTGCATAAAATCCAATGCCTTTATTATCGGAATTATCGATACTGCTCAGCCTATTTATATCAAAATTTGATAAGCTCAGCTCGCCATTTATTTTTAATGTCCGCCCAAATCTATACTCCCCTCCTACCGAAGTCATTTGTTGCAATTCAGGTGGTACGATTTTCACGACTGGAAGATAATTTCCATTTCCACAACCGACATATTTATAAACCCTACCATTTATATATGACTGATTATCTATTGAATACGAACCAAAACCTTGACTCACCTCACTAAATACGGCGGTATATAATGCACTGTCAGGGTTCGTAGAAAACACAAGTTTATACATAGATGAGTCCAAGAGACAAGGATTGATTTTCTCCAATTTATACCTGACTTGATTGGCACTCGTTTCGTCATTTACCATGCGAATACCAGACCGACTCGCCTCATTTAGATTGTCACCTGCATTTGCTAATATCTGCCTATCGATGGAGTCAAGTTCTATCTGACTCGTTGCATTTTTACTATCCTGCTCACTGTAAAAGTTGATATAAAAATCATGTTTAGAAGTCTCATGTCGGGTGTTAAATGTATATTGAGTACGTTGGTAATTTTGATCTGTATATTCAAATTCTACGATCACCCTACTATCTTGCTTTACGACACGAGTTGGCGAAAAGCTAATCTCAGCCCGATTGTAATCTATGACATAATCGAAATCAAACCCTCGCACCAATAATTCGCCATTGAAGTATACCTTTTCAGTTCCCGATAAAACTTGCAAATATCTCTCAGCGTTATTGCCAGTCAATTTGTAGGGACCTTGATTTCCTTCCTTGGTTGGCAGTGTATTTCTCGCAAATTTACCTCTAGATATGGCCACATTGGCACTGTTGTACCAATTACCTCCACCAGCAGAAATCGTCGTTTCGCCTTTGAGTCCTTTGAGTTTTTTAAGATAATTTTGAAAATATCCATAAGGTTTTTTAAGCTCATAGTCACCCGCTGTGAGCGAAGTTCGATCCTTACTAATTTTAATAAAAATTCGATCAAAATCTTGAATAATCTGGGTATTCCCCTCTGGTTGTATAGGAATATTATCGTCAGAAATAGCAGCTACAATATCCAAACCACCACCCAACTTGCCATTGAGTTGTAAGTCAAAATTCGAGTTTAAAACCAAACTTTGAGCATTGCCAACACTAAATCCCCTCGAAAAACTACCACTGTAATCAAGGTCTTTTTCCAGTATGATACTATTGTCAAATTTAGGAACAAAGGGATCCAAATCAGCCCCGATATACATCACGGTTTCCATGGTGTGCAACTGACTTGTGTCAATGACAAATTTTGAATTTAAAAGATTATGATTAAAACGTCTATAAGAAACCAATAATGTCGAATCTATCAATTTTAGACAAATAGAATCACGCAACAGAATGATGTTATTATTGAACCTAATATCATTTGCTATGATGTCTGAATGGCTAATGTTCACAGTACCTGGGATTATAGTCGTCGAGTCCTCAATGAGTATGCATGACTCAGTAACTTTTACATTTTTACTAATCAAGTTATATTGAGCAGAGATGTTTGACACTGCAAGCAAAGTGATAAAAATCCAAAGATGATATTTAATATTTCCATTCAAACTGCACAAATAACGCTAATAAAAATTCAAAATTATTTCAGAAATTAAAAAATGGCTCGAAATTTGTAATCATATAAGAGAAATGATGGCTGATAATTTCTAATCAGTTGTTAAAGTTTTCAAACTACCAATCAACCTGTGAATAAAATTACAATTCATAGCCAATATATTATATATTTGTAATTTTATTAATATCATATTACACAATTTTACATTTTTATTTCCAAAGCAATACAACGTATTGAATAATTTTTAGTTAAACATTAGGTTATTTTAAAATATGTGATCTTTAATTGTATGTTATAATATCTTGAAAATCAACAAAATTGTAACGTAAAATACATTTAAAAAAGGTTGAATTAATTTTAAAAAGTCTATATTTGTGTCGGTTTTCGGAATGGAAACCCCTAATGAATATTTTAAAGTGTTGATATGAGAAGAAGTTTACTATATTTTGTATTAACTTTTTGTTCGCTGAATGCAATTTCGGCTCAAGAGTATGAGGTGAGAGCCATCGATGGATTTGGAAATAACATCCAACATCCTGAGTGGGGAAGTTCTGGTGCAATTATGTTAAGAGCCACTGCACCTGACTTTGCGGATGATATTTCCGAACCTAAATTGGACGAAACATTTTCACGTCCAAATCCACGAGAAATAAGTAATGCCTTATTTGATCAAAATTCAAATTTCGGTGATCCATTAAACCTAAGTGATTTCACTTGGTCTTTTGGCCAGTTTATAGATCACGATGTTACATTTTCGCCGGACGGCTCTGAATTACTTGACAATATTGTTATTCCTGATGATGACCAATATTTTCTACCTAAATCAAAATTGTACATGTTCAGGTCGGCTGAAGCACCTGGCACAGGTACTTCGCCAGAGAATCCAAGACAAAATCTAAACTCAATTACGGCATTTATCGATGCTTCTAATGTATATGGATCAAGACCTGAAGTTGCAAATTACCTAAGGACATTTACGGATGGTAAATTAAAAGTAAGTGAGGGAAATCTTTTACCGTGGAATACCACCACTGGTAATGTAAATGACCCAGTAGATTACTCTGCACCACACATGGATGACCCTACGCATCAACTTAAAAAGTTTTTTGTAGCAGGTGATGCCCGTGCAAATGAAAATCCTCTTTTGACCAGTTTTCATACTTTATTCGTAAGAGAACATAATAGATTGTGTGACGATATCATTGCAAAGCACCCGGGATGGAATGATGAAAGAATTTATCAAGAGGCTAGAAGATGGCTAATTGGATACATACAAAATATTGTTTTTAATGAATGGCTACCGGCTATGGGTCTTGATTTGCCGGAATACAATGGATATAATCCTAATATCAACCCAGGCATAATGAATGAATTTTCTGCAGCCGCTTTCAGAATAGGACATACATTGATAAATACGAATATTTTGAGATTAACCAGAAATGGTGAAACGGTATCTCAAGGTAATATCAACTTAAAAGATGCATTTTTCAACCCATTGGCTATTTTGAATGTAGGTGGTCTAGATCCTTATTTCCAAGGTATGGCCACACAGGTGCAGCAAGATATGGATACAAAAGTGGTAAATGATGTACGAAACTTTTTGTTTGGCTCACCTGCTGCAGGTGGACTTGACTTGGTGTCAATCAATATCAATAGAGGTAGAGAAAGAGGGTTGCCATCACTAAACAAGTTAAGACTTGGAATGGGAAAACCTGCACACAAAACATTCTTGAGTTTAACTGGCAACCAACAACTTGCCGATGTTTTAGAATCTGTTTATAAAGATGTAAACTTTGTAGACCCCTGGGTAGGAATGCTCGCAGAAAAGAAAATAAATGGCGCTTTGATGGGAGAATTGATGATGCATATCATCAGAACTCAATTCAGAAATTTAAGAGACGGCGATAGATTTTACTTCGAAAATGAAGAGCTTTTCACGGAAGAGGATATTGCTAAAATCAAAGCGACCACCATGCGTGATATCATTATGAGAAACACTGATATCCAGTTGATGCAAGACGAAGTATTCAAGGCTATGCCTACGAATATGATACCTGAGGGACCTGAACTTTTTCCTTTGAGTCTTGAAGCAGCGGTATATCCTAACCCTATCACGACCAATGACCTTCACGTGAAAGTATTTTTGAATAATGACTCAGAATTCTCAGTTAAGATATATTCCTTTGATGCCAAACTATGCTTGGATAAAACATTGCATGGATATCAAGGTGACAATTATTATACAATTAACCTTCCCGATAACATGTCAGCAGGATATTACAACATAGTCATCAGCAATGATAAAAATTTCAATGTTGTAAAATTGATAAAGCAGTAAATACTTGACTGTACTAATAAAAAGCGGGTCATGAAAATTTCATGACCCGCTTTTTATTTTTATGCTCTTAAAGTAATGCGATAATTATTTGATAAACAATAATTCTCTATACTTAGCCAATGGCCACAATTCATCATCGACCATCATTTCTAACTTGTCACAATCTATTCTGATTTTTTCAAAGTACGGCTTCACTTTATTACAATACGCATGTGCTTTATTCTCGACATCTTCCATATTATTGGCCTTTTTCCTTTCTTCTACCATCTTATCCACGTTAGATTTAATACCACTGATTTTTTCTGATATGGTAGTGATAATCTCCACCTGCTCTTTTGCATATTTCATATAATCGTCAGGAAAAATTTCCTTCAGCCCCTTGACATTTTCCACTAATCTGTTCTGATAATTTATTGCCGTTGGAATGACATGATTCGTTGCTAAGTCACCAAGCAATCGGCCTTCAATTTGAATTCTTAAAGCATATTCCTCCAGCTCTATATCAAACCTCGCATGGCTTTCCACTTCATTCATAATCTGATGTCGCTTAAACAAATCAAGGGTTTTATCAGAAACCTTTACTTTCAAAGCTTCGGGAGTGGTTTTAAAATTATTTAATTTTCTCTTTTCAGCTTCCTTTACCCATGCATCACCATATCCATCCCCTTCAAATCTTATTCTCTTAGACTTCTTGACATATTCTCTTAAAACATTAAAAATTGCGTCATCTTTTTTAAGTTTTTTAGTTTCTATAAGCTTGTCAACTTCTTGTTTAAATGTCATTAATCGATCAGCTACTATGGTATTAAGCACAGTCATAGGACCGGCACAATTAGCCGAAGAGCCGACCGCTCTGAATTCAAATTTATTTCCAGTAAATGCAAATGGAGAAGTTCTATTTCTATCTGTATTATCAAGTAATACATAAGGAATCTTTCCCACTAAATTAAGTTTCAAATCCGTCTTTTCTTGCGGGGAAAGTTTTCCATTGGTCACATTTTCTAATTCATCAAGGACTTTAGTCAGTTGCTCACCAATAAATACAGAAATAATGGCCGGTGGCGCTTCATTTGCTCCTAATCTATGGTCATTACTGGCCGAAGCAATGGATGCTCTCATTAAATCGGCATATTCATCAACTGCCATAATGGTGTTGATAAAAAAGGTGAGAAACTGAAGGTTACTCATTGGTGTTTTACCCGGACTCAAGAGGTTAACCCCAGTATCTGTGGCCAGCGACCAGTTGTTGTGTTTGCCAGAACCATTGATACCTGCAAAAGGCTTTTCGTGAAGAAGCACTTTAAAATTATGGCTCTGCGCTACCCTATTCATCACATCCATCAGTAAAGAGTTGTGATCAACAGCGAGATTGGCCTCCTCGAAAAGTGGAGCAACCTCAAATTGGTTAGGAGCCACCTCGTTATGTCTTGTCTTAATCGGAATTCCAAGTTGAAGGCATTCTATTTCTAAATCTCTCATAAATGCCATTGCACGTTTTGGAATAGAGCCGAAATAATGATCGTCTAATTGCTGCCCTTTTGCAGAATAATGACCCATGACTGTTCTTCCAGATAGCATAATATCAGGTCTAGTAGCGGCGAGAGTACTATCAATCAAAAAATACTCCTGTTCCCATCCTAAGGTTGATATGACTTTTTTTACATTTTTATCAAAATACTTGCACACTTGAGTTGCTGCGTGGTCGATGACTTGAAGTGCTCTCAATAGTGGAGTTTTATTATCAAGTGCCTCTCCAGTGTAAGACACGAATATCGTGGGAATACATAACGTCGTACCCATCACAAAAGCAGGTGAGGTAGGATCCCAAGCAGTATAACCACGTGCCTCAAAGGTGTTCCGAATACCACCATTTGGAAAGCTACTTGCATCAGGCTCTTGTTGCACTAACTGTGAACCATCGAATTTTTCAATGGCTTCTCCATCACCCGTAGGTTCAAAAAATGCATCATGTTTCTCTGCCGTAATTCCCGTAAGCGGCTGAAACCAGTGGGTGTAGTGTGTCGCCCCATGCTCTAGTGCCCATGCCTTCATACCAGATGCGACCTGATCTGCTATTTCTCTATCAATTTTTTGACCGATTTCCACCGCATTTTTAATGCTTTGGTAAGCTTCCCTGTTCATGTATTGTTTCATTTTATCGAGGTTAAATACTTTTGAGCAGAACAACTCAGAACGACGCTTTGAAATCTCTTGAATCACAACTGGCTTTCTATCCAGCGCTTCCTTTACAGCGTAAAAACGAAGTGTTGACATAAATTTTATTATTTTGGGGCAAAATTAAATATATTTACCATACATTTAGAATTACACCCTATTATTTTAAGGGTATACTGCAAAATATTTGCATTTTATAACCTTAATACCCCTCTTAATTACAGGCTATTCTTAAATATGTTTAAATCATACAGGATTATAATTGAGATGAAAATAAGGTATTTCAAGTCTAGCTGTTCGATTTGTAACAAAATTTATTTTTACCTTTAAGCTTATTAATAATGAAGTTAAATTGACTATGATGAATAAATTAAAGGTATTCTTATTTGTGGCTCTTTTTTGGTCACCTGTTGTCATATTTGCCGGTGAAGGCATGTGGTTACCCATATTTTTAAAAGCTCTTAACGAAAGTGAAATGAGAGATATGGGCATGAAAATCAGTGCTGATGATATTTACAATATCAATAAAGGATCACTGAAAGATGCAATTGTGCATTTTGGCGGTTTTTGCACCTCTGAGATTATCTCTGACCAAGGATTGTTGCTCACCAATCACCATTGTGGATATGGACAAATACAAAGTCACTCAAGCATAGACAATAATCTTCTTAAAAATGGATTTTGGGCATCAACTCTATCCGACGAATTACCGAATCCCGGACTTACCGCCACTTTAATTGATTGGATTGACGATGTGAGCAATGCAGCTCTGGATGGAGTGACCGAAGACATGAGTTCTACAGAAAGACAATCGGCTATTGACAAAAATCTTGTAAAAATAAAAGAGAGTTATAATTTAAAGTCTTACCAAGATGTACAAATTAGACCATTTTATAATGGCAATCAATATTTTGCATTTATCACGACGACCTACAAGGATGTAAGATTGGTAGGAACTCCACCTGAGAGTATCGGTAAGTTTGGCTCTGATACTGATAATTGGGTATGGCCACGACATACAGGTGATTTTTCGATGTTTAGAATATATGCCGGTCCAGACAATCTACCAGCTGAATATAGCGAAGAAAACATCCCTTACAAACCCAAACATTTCCTACCCATTAACCTAAAAGGAATCAAAGAAGGTGACTTTACGATGGTTTTTGGTTTTCCGGGAAGGACTCAAGAGTATTTACCTTCTTATGCCATCGAACAGATAGTCAATGTACTGAATCCTGCAAAAATTGAAATTAGAGATGCCGCCTTGAAAATATTGGACTCCCACATGAGAACGGATGAAAAAACAAAAATCCAATATGCTTCCAAATATGCTCGTATCGCAAACTATTGGAAAAAATGGATTGGGGAAAACTTGGGCTTAATTAAGACAAAAGCCATTGATAAAAAACAGAAATATGAGGCCTCCTATGTAGAAAAAAATGCCAACCATGGAGAAAGATTGACCTACTTACCAAAATTCAATTCTCTTTATGAGTCAATTACACCTTATGCCTATGCCCGAGATTATTATCTCGAAGTGGTCGGTAGAAATGTCGAGGCACTCAATCTCACGAGTTATCTCAGGAAATTAGTCAACACTTATGAAGAAAATGGAACCGAAGAATACGGCAAGTACAAAGCGAGACTAGAGAACTACCTCACTGATTTTTACAAGGATTATAATCCAGAAATTGATCAAGAGGTATTCACCAAATTATGTCAAATGTATCTTGACCATCTCGAGAGCACTCATTATCCGTCCATGTTTACTGGTAATAGTGACATCTCTCAGATTGCCAATTATCTCTATCGTGGAAGCATCGTACCTAATGCAGACATGATGACTGACATTCTAAATCGAGAACCTGAAATTGTCATTGCTACCATAAAAAATGATCCTTTATATGCACTTGCTGAAGAATGGAATGAAATATACACTGATAAAATCAACAAACCATACCAAGAATACAATGTGCAAATCGAGGAACTACAGAGACTCTATATGAAGGCACAAATGGAGACTTTTACAGACAAAAGATTCTACCCTGATGCCAATAGCACGATGCGTATAACTTATGGAAATGTCGAAGGCTATTCGCCTCGTGATGCGGTAGAATATGAAGCGTTTACCACCCTTGATGGAGTGATGGAAAAATATGTGCCTGGAGATTATGAATTTGACGTAGACGAAAAACTTCAAACATTATATAATACCAAAAACTATGGTCAATATGCCAACAAGGAAGGAAAATTACCAATATGTTTCATTGGAAGTAACCATACGACCGGCGGTAATAGCGGAAGTCCGGCAATTGATGGGCACGGGAGGTTGATAGGATTAAATTTTGACCGCGTATGGGAAGGCACGATGAGTGATATTAACTATGATCGATCTATCTGTCGAAATATCATGGTCGATGTCCGATACATTCTGTTCATTATTGACAAATATGCCGGTGCTACGAGGTTAATTGATGAAATGAAATTGGTAAAATAACCAATAAATGCAAACACCTCTCGCAAAATTGCTTATTGGGATAGGAGTCGCACTAATAGCCATTGGATTGATTGTCTATTTTTGGGGAGATAAGCTAAAATGGATTGGCAATTTACCAGGAGATTTTAGGTTCGAAGGGGAAAATTATAAGTTTTATTTTCCAATCACCACGATGATACTTTTCAGTGTATTATTGAATATCATTTATAGATTATTAAAATAATAGAGTGGATTCCCTTCCTACCTAATTCCCAGTATCTTATGAGATTGAATGCTTAGTTTCCATTGAGGATTTGACAGGATATATTGAATACAAAGATCGTGGTTCTCCAAGCGATGATCATTATCGAGGGGCTGTAAGTAAAAATGTGTAAAGTCAAAAGATTCGAACTGTGTAGGATTGTTTTCTTCCTGCGGGAAGACCAGTTTCAACTCATTGCCTTTAGTAATTATAAGTTTTGTATTGGCTTTTGGACTCACTGTTATCCAATCTATACCCTGCGGCAGTGGTAATGTCCCGTTTGTTTCTATGGCGATTTCAACACCATTAGATTTAAGATATGTCACCAATTCATCGTCCACCTGTAGAGCCGGTTCTCCTCCCGTCATAACGAGAAAAATATGTTGGTCACTTTGTTTTGGCACCAGTGATTTTATCTTTTTGTACAAATCTTCTTTGTTGTAACTACCACCATTTTCGCCATCCATTCCCCAAAAATCGGTATCACAAAACTTACAAATTGCATTTTCTCTATCCTTTTCTATCCCAGACCATAGGTTACATCCGGCAAACCGACAGAATACGGCTGCTCTACCCTGATGGAATCCCTCTCCTTGCAAGGTGTAATATATTTCTTTGACCTTGTACAAATGCTATAAGTATATATTAATCAATAGAAATAATGGCTGTCGCTTCAATCTCCACCACGAGTTCTGGCTCAATCAATCTGGCAATCTCGACCATGGTACATACGGGATTGACACCTACAAAAAACTCGCCATGAGCTTTTGCGATCAATTGCCAATCATCTATGTTTTTTACAAAAATTCTGGTCCTTACAATATCTTGTTTTCTACCTCCAAGCGCAGATATACTCCTTTCTATTATTTTTAAAATTTCCTGCGTTTGTAAAAAAGGGTCATTGGCAAATAAAATATTACCGTCACCATCAAGGGATGTCGTTCCAGACACTTCAATCACATCATTAACTCTAATGGCTCTGGAGTAGCTCATAATGGACTCCCATTTTGCACCAGTTTTATAACTCTCTCTCATACAATTAAAATAAATAACTATTAATCAAGTCTTCAACATTAGTAACTTCTCCAAGCTCTACACTTAATAATACTTTTCTCACAATCCCTTTTTTATCAATAAGAAAAGCTCTCGGAGTCCCCAATTCTTGACCATATATTGCCTCGCCAATGAATCTTCCATTCGCTATCACCGGAACACCAGGGTACGATTTACATTGGTCTTTGGAATTGTTATAGACGACCAAAATTTTATACTCTTGAGTAATTGCAGTTTCTAAAAATGAATTTATATTTTCCGGAATAGGCTGGGAATCAAGAAATATAAGACAAAGATTATTGCCCAGAAATTGCGAAATGGATCTTTCGTATCCATTGATATCCTTCACCATAAAATCTGGCGCTTTTTTACCTTCAAAAGAAGCAATGTGATCCATTACAGGTATAGAAAATGGTGTCGGTTCATACTGATGGTTCTTCTCTGCCTCTTTGATCTGGCCAAAACAATAATTCGCGACCAAGCTAAAGATGACCATTATTGAGAAAGTTCTACCCATTTTTTTACACTTTTTCCAAAATCTATCAAGCTATGAATACTTAAATCTGGTTTTTGTTCAATTTTGGAATCACTATTGTTGACAAAAATAGTGTACATGTCCAGTTGTTTGCCAAATTTTATATCAGATTCTGAATCACCAATCATAATGCTATTTTCAAATTCGATATATGGATAATCCTGTTTTGCCAGTAAAGCCATGCCCACATTGGGTTTTCTGTAATAACTTTGCTCAGAATCTAATTGTGGTGCGAAATAAATTTGGTCAATTCGACCTCCATTATCCATTATTTCTCTTATCATTTTATTATGAATGGCATCCAAATCATCCATTGTCATAATTCCCTTTCCAATACCCTGCTGATTGGTCACGACGATGATATAATCAAAAAACTTATCAAACCAATAAAAGGATTCTAGTACTCCTGGAATAAAATGGAATTCATCCACATTTGACACATATCTACCTACTAGTCTAGTATTAATCACACCATCTCTGTCAATGAATAAAGTTTTCGGTCGTGTATCATCCAAAATATGGTTCATCCCTCCTAATATTTAGGAATTTTTAAACATCAATTCCTCGACCTTCTCACAGATATAGTGCAATACGAACATATAAGTCTCTTGTATCCTCGGTGTATCTGTACTTGGAATTTTGATATTGACGTCACTTAATTTTCCTAATTCGCTTATAAAATCACCCGTAATACTGACACCAATTAGGTCCTTAGCATTGGCCACTTGCATAGCATTTATTACATTAAGAGAATTACCCGATGTAGAAAGCGCCACTAAAACATCTCCTTTATTTGAAAGAGCTTGTAATTCTCTTGCAAAAATATCTTCATAGTTCAGATCATTGGCTACGGCGGTAAGATAAGAGGTGTTCGTGGCTAGGCATATCGCCTTTAAAGGCGGTCGATTAATGTAAAATCTTCCGGAAAGCTCTGCTGCAATATGTGCCGCATCACTCATACTACCACCATTCCCACAGAAAAATACAGTGCCTCCTTTTTGCAATACTTTCACTAGAGTATGAATAACTTCTAGAATTTGCGACTCATAGCCTTCTTGTAATCGATTTAATAAATCAATTTTTTGCTCAATTTTTTCCTTAAAATCTATTCTTTGATTCAATTTTCTTTATACCAAAATATAATTGCAAAGTTAGTCCTAAACACCATATTCCAATCTACTTATTCAAAAAATTAAGTCTCGATATGGTCATTTCACACTTAATAGTTGATAAAAGTATTAATTCTGTGGCTATCATTCAATCCTACTTGTCAATAAATTACCGCAGTTTTCAATATATTTACCTCATAAAAAGGAAGATTCTGACTGCCATAAAAAAAATAGCCATAATAGGTCCCTCATACCCTTACAAAGGTGGTATTGCCGCGTTCAATGATCGTATGGCTGAGGAATTTAATACATCGGGCTATGATGTTACGATGATAAATTATAAACTTCAATACCCAAAATTCCTCTATCCTGGAAGTGAACAGACTTTTAAAAACGACAAATGTTTGAGTTACTTGTCAGTAAGATTAATCAATGCTTTCAATCCCTTTAATTGGATAATAACAGGGCTAAAACTTCGCAGAAACCAATTTGATGTTATAATTATCCGACATTGGATTCCTTTTATGAGTGTGTCTCTTGCTTGTATTGCACAGATTGCGAAATGGGGAAACAAATCCAAGATTATTAGTATTGTAGACAATCTGATTCCGCATGAAAAAAGATTCGGAGACTATTTTTTTTCTAAAATATCTCTTATTCCTGTTGACCTATGTGTTACATTATCTCAAAGTGTTAAGAAAGATTTAGAAAAGTTTACCCATGGAGATAAAAAAATACTATTAACCCCACACCCAATTTACGATCAATACGGTATCAAAAAAACTAAAAACATTAGTGCAGAGTTCCTCCAATTACCAACAGACAGGATGTATATGCTGTTTTTTGGCCTCGTTAGAAAATATAAAGGACTTGATATTCTAATAGAAGCATTTGGCCTTATAAAAGATAAATTACCAACTCTAGACTTAATCGTTGCAGGTGAATTTTATGAAGATGCTTCACCATACGAACATAGCATTTCGAATAATAAACTTACCCATCGTGTGCATCTCAGAAAAGGGTTTGTTGCGGAAGAAGATGTTAGCTATTTGTTCAGTATTTCGGATTTGTTAGTATTACCGTATAAGTCAGGAACTCAATCAGGAGTTGCACAGATATCCGTTAATTTTTCATTGCCAATGTTAGTAACTCGTGTTGGTGGCTTACCAGAATTAGTCAATTTGCATGGATTAGGAATGGTTTGTGAACCAAATTCTGAGGATATGGCAATCAAACTATTAGAATTTTTCAACAATACGAAGGACTATTCTCAGAACTTTACCGAAGCACAAGAATACTATTCTTGGGATAGTTTTAATCAAAAATTAATCAATAATTTGTAGCAAAAAAAAACCCTGCCTCGATTTCAACAATCAATAAGGCAGGGAAGACCAATCCCTCTTTAATTTTTTTAATGTGGGATATATAAACAAGATGATGTTTTTTAGCATTTTGCTGCCTGACTTAGTCTCTAATTCTATTTTATGATGTTATTCTTAACAAAAAAAAGAGAAGAACAATGTTCTTCTCTTTTTTTATTTGTTCTATTTTACTAGAAATTTTATTTTCTCTCTTTCACCTTCGCTGAATAATTAACCTTTAATTGTCCCGCCTTTCTTAGTGCCGTTTTTACATCAGAGATGATACCCATTGTCACATCACCATCCACTTTCAATGAAGTCATGATCAATCCTTGTTGTTTTTCAGGTACAGTCTCACGATGTTCCTCAAGAAACAATGGAATGTCTGTGACATCAGAAAATTTGTCACCTAACTGTATCCTAGGTTTTGACCCATAAGTTTTTTGATATTTATCCTTAGGTCTTCCTATTAGTATGGTATTCACCAAAGACTTACGTTCCAATTTGGTTAACTCCGAAGCTGAAGGGGTAATGTAGCTCACTTTCTCTTCCGTATCCCTCAATACTGTCACAACCATAAAGAAGAAAAGTAGCATAAATATGATATCCGGTAAGGATGCCGTAGATATTGCAGGTTGTGCCTTACCACGTTTTTTTTCAAATTGCATAATCTTTTTTTATAGTTGAATTAATTAATTTTCTTCACCATAAGCACTTGGCTCCGCTTCAGAAATAACCAATGGAATTTCCTTAATGATATTCCTTTGTTGATCCTTATTTAAGAATTCAAATTTCTTTCCATACCGCTTTTCACTCTCTTCATCTCTCAATTCTCGATACGCTGCTTTCAGTTCATTGTACACACTTATGTACGTTTTGTACTTTGTACCTCTGTCATTTTTCAAGGAAATCAGTGCTTGATCCGGGCTTTCTGCCATATCCTCTTGTCCCTGAGGATTTCTGATGAATTTCTTGGCATTGTCCTTCAATTGATCAATACCCATAGGCTGACCACGTACTAGCAGTTGGTTATCAGCATTTACCAATACTGAATATACATTTCTCGTTTTTAAATTTTTAGTTTCCGGTGGTTCATTTGACCACGGCGGTAACAGTACCAATACCCCTTTATCTTCGGCAATAGTTGTAGTTACCAAAAAGAAAATTAACAACAAGAAAGCAATGTCGGCCATTGAGCCGGCATTAATTTCATTATTAAGTCTATTTCTACTTCTAGCCATGATATTAATTATTTAAATGCATTTCGCAATTCTCCTAAAAACATAGAAGCGAAAGCAATGACAGCAAGACCCAATGAAGTCCACATCGCTGCACTAATGAATCGGCTAACATTTTCTGTTACACCAAATTTAGCTTCATCGTCAGCTAGAGAACCTACATCATTTACATTCACTGAATAAAATATTATTAAGAATATTAATACGAGTATTCCTATAAGAGCAAGAAATTTCAATGATTCCTTTGGAAATTTAAAAATATTCCATATTAAAAAAACCCCGAATGCCAAAAGTATAGCCACTACAAGAAGTACTATGGTTAAATATAGACCATTATCAAACAAGGTAACGTCGTTGATATTGGCATCTTTCAACCCATCTGGAACGAGGTAATGAGCTTGAGAATCTAAACCTGAGAAAACACCCCCAAAAAACACCAACACTACTAATAATCCCAAGCCAAAGGCTGCCGTCTGACCGTGCTTTGTTAAAAATTTATACATGATTATTTTGTTTTATGTTGATTATCTAAATATTCCGTGTCTAGCCATCATTTCAACCAATCCAATAGAAGAATCTTCCATTTTATTGACTATGCTGTCAATTTTTGAAACGATATAATTGTAGAATATTTGAAGAATAATCGCAACTATCAAACCAAATACGGTAGTCAATAATGCCACTTTGATACCCCCAGCCACAACTGAAGGAGACAAATCCCCTACTGCTTCTATTTTATCAAAGGCAATGATCATACCGATTACCGTACCCAAGAATCCAAGCATTGGTGCGATGGCGATAAATAATGAAATCCAAACGAGACCTTTTTCTAAAAGACCCATCTGTACTGCTCCATAACTTACGATTGCTTTTTCAACTGCATCTGGGCCATTTCCTGCTGCTCTTAATCCTTCATACATTACGTCCGCAGCTGGGCCAGGAGTAGATTTACAAACTTCCATAGCTCCCTCTACATCCCCTGCACTCAACCTGTCATCAACTTCTGATAATAGTTTATCAGTATTGGTAGTGGCGAGGTTTAAAGTAATGATACGTTCAATACAAAATGCTAGACCTAATATTAAACAAATTAATACAAGGCTCATGAATTTCCAATCCCCTTGAATAAAATATTGCTTTAAAAGTTGGAATCCCTGTGGACTTGTTTTTTCTGCTTCTTGCGCAAAAGATTCTACAGCTCCTGTAAATGAAGCTACACTAAACACTGCAATGAAAAATAGAAATTTTCGCATGGTTTGATTGTTTTACTATTTAATAATTTTATTAATTAATTTATTTTGACTGCTAAAAATAGGAATAAACTTCTAACTACAAAAAAATAAAGATTTTTTTTTGCGGAGAGTGAGGGATTCGAACCCTCGATACCCTTTTGGAGTATACATACTTTCCAGGCATGCTCCTTCGACCACTCGGACAACTCTCCTCGAATCACAAATTTGAAACTTTTTTTTCATTAAACTCAACTTATATGTTAATAATTTATGAAATTGTCCGGCAAGTCAACTGTTTTAAGATTCATACTCTTCTGAAAATGGTGTGTCAAAAATCTTTTTCACATTACTCATCGTAATATTTGATAAATAATCTTTGGTTAAATTCAATTCTGAGCAAAGAAAATTCACAATATATTCTATGTATGAGGGTTCATTTCTCTTTCCCCTCTTTGGCACAGGTGGTAAGTATGGGGCATCAGTTTCTAAAACGACTTTGTCAATTCCTACTTTTCTCAATACATGAATCAATTCACTGTTTTTATAAGTTACCACACCGCCTATCCCAATATAAAATCCCGCATCCATGATTTTTGATGCCTGAGATTCGTCACCCGTGAAGCAATGAAAAATGCCCGACAAATTTCCGTTTTGACTATTTTCTATCATCTCAATTGTGATATCTAATGACTCTCTGCTATGAATAATTACAGGAAGATTCGTGTCCCTTGCCCAGTCAATTTGATACTGAAATGCTTTTTTTTGTTCTTCAAAATATTTTTTCTCCCAGTAAAGGTCAATACCTACTTCTCCTATTCCTACATAACTAGATTCCTTGAAAATCCTTTGTATTTCTTTCAATACGGACTGATAATCAGGTTCGACGCTGCAAGGGTGGAGCCCCATCATGCAATGACAATTAGGATATCTCGCATTCACATCATTCATTAAAGAGATGGTGGATAAATCGACATTAGGCATGAATATCTCGAGAATATTTGCATCTTTGGCTCGGCTAATAATGTCATCGAGATCATTTTTAAATTCCTCAGAATAAATATGTGCATGTGTATCTACAAAAATCATTTTTTAAAATTTTATGGCAAAGAAAAAAAAGTATTACGTAGTTTGGAAAGGATTAAAGCCCGGAATCTACGAAACATGGGAAGAAACCAAATTACAAATACTTAACTACGAGGGAGCAAAGTACAAATCTTTTGAAAATTTAAATGAAGCCGAAATTGCTTTTTCTAGAAATTACACGGAATACATTACAACCAATTCAACATTAAAAAAAGAAAATAAAAACCTTTCGAAACCAGAAAGGGAAATGCTCGAAAACTCAATATCAGTTGATGCCGCTTGCGCCGGAAATCCCGGAATAATGGAATACCGAGGGGTCATTACAGCATCAGGGAAGGAAATTTTCAGACAAGGACCATATCGAGATGGAACCAATAATATAGGTGAATTTCTAGCTCTAGTACATGCCTTAGCTCTTTTGGCCAAAAAAGATGACTCAAAAACTATCATTTTTACGGATTCTCAAACAGCCATGAGCTGGGTAAAAAATAAAAAAGTTAAATCCACATTAGTTCAGAATGAAAACAACAAAATATTATTCGAATTGATGGATCGAGCATTAACTTGGCTTCATAATAACCCCATAAAAAACAAGATAATAAAATGGGAAACGGATATTTGGGGAGAAATACCCGCAGATTTTGGAAGGAAATAAACTATGCAAATCTCATTCTATAATCTGCATTCACCTTGCCAGCTTTTATCAGACTCAACTTTTTCTTTAACAGCTTTTTCTTAAGTGGTTTTAATCTATCTACGAATAAAATCCCCTCAATGTGGTCATATTCATGTTGAATCACACGGGCATCGAAACCATCAAAAATTTCCGTGTACTCATTAAAATCAGTATCCAAATACTTAATTTTCACTCTTTCAGGTCTCGTCACATCCGCTCTAATATGTGGAATAGACAAGCATCCTTCTTCATAGGTATAATCCTCACCGGTTTCTTCTATGACGGTAGGGTTAATAAATACTTTTTTAATCCCTGATTTTTGGTCATCCTTTGAAATCTGTTCCGTATCCACAATAAATAACCTAATGTTTTGACCTATTTGTGGTGCCGCTAAGCCTACCCCTTCTGCATGATACATGGTCTCCCACATATTGTCTATCAGCTCAGCTAATCCCTCTAACGAACTCTCAATCTCTTGTGTTTTGGCCCTTAGAATGTCGGTTCCGTAAGCATATACTGGCAATATCATTAAAACTAATTTTTTAAATGTGGTTTAAATATTTTTGCAAAAGTATGATAGCACTTACTTTATCAACCAGAGCCTTATCCTGTCTTTTCTTTTTGGTATAAGCGCTATTCATAATAATTTCTTTGGCCTGTTGAGAAGAAAATGATTCATCTATAAAATCAATAATAACATTTGGAAATTTTTGTTTAATCTTTTCAGAGAAACTGGTGATTTCCTTAGCTACATAGGTTGGATTGCCATCAGCATGGGTGGGCCACCCAAAAACAATTTTTTCAACATCGTTGACACTTAGGTAATTTTCTATTTCTTGAAATAGGTTTTTAGTATCTACTGTGGTCAAACCCGTGACAATAATTTGAAGGGGATCCGTTACAGAAATACCGCTTCTTTTGCCCCCATAATCAATACCCATAATTCTTCCCATGGCTCAAAGTTAAATTTTAATGGACAGAATAGAAGTAAATAATCTTTTAATTAAATGCATAAAATGAGAAAAGCCCCATGCAATTAAGCATGGGGACTCATCCCAAAAACAGTAAATACTATTTAATTTCGATCTAATCGAATTATCTTACAACTACCATCTTCTTAGTTGCAATGAATGTTCCAGCTTCCATTTTATAGTAATGGATACCAGCACTTGCAAACATATCAGAAGATATTGTTATGGTGTTCAAGCCTTTAGAATAATCTCCTTCGATTGTTCTAATTACTTTACCTTGAACATCAAATATTTCCATTTTCACGTGATCAGCTTGTGGTAATTCGAACTCAATGTTAGTACTATTTGCAAATGGGTTTGGTGTGTTTTGATACAATACATATCCTGCAGCTGCTTGTGCAGAATTAACTGTAAGATTAACATTCATCACCTCATCTGCAAGGTTGTATGCCTCAGCTGACAATTCTTTACCATTGATAGCAATCGCATTACTCAAGTTTCCGCTATTCTTAGCAACAAACTCAAGATTGATAATATTATTATCATTTAAGTTGATACCTTGTACATCATTGAAACTTACTGCGATCATACCTTCGCTGATTTTGCTTAATCCGATATTACTTTCGTTTAATCCGATTGCGCTTTCACCTATTCCATTGAAAGACAATAATTCAGGATCAAAACTCAACGTAAACTGGAATCCGCTTACTATCATATTTTCGTTGCTATTGATTTCAACAGTTACCACCTGACCTTTGTCAAATGATTTATCGCTTGTTGTCAATTGCATTACTTGTGAACCTCGGTTTTCACTATTTGCATTTCTGCTTAGCTCAGTTGTCTCAGCATTAAGATTGACATCCCCAACTTTTATCGCTACAAAATCAATTTTCATATCAGCACTAAGCTGATCAATCACATATGTCTCTGGGAAGGCCTCTCCTAATGGTTGATTAGCATTGATAAATTCATAGTTTTTATCAACAAATCTCCAAGAAGTGTTATTAGCAAATTCAGGTAAGATACCTAAAATCACTTTTCTTAACTCTGAGAGGTCAGATGCCGTAACTTTTTCATCCTTATTTACATCCGCAGCAATAATTTTATACGGCGAATTTAAATTCTGCAAATTCAATATATGTCTTTGAATCAATACTAAGTCAAGTGTTGATACACCATTCTTATAGTCATAATCCTTAGCTGGAATTACTTCATAAGCTCCACCTAATGGCATGTCTAAGAATGCATAGTTACCTGATTCGTCAGAATAATCTGGCTCCAAATTAGAATTATCAAGAGTCACTTCTACTGTTTCTACATCTCTTGAATCTTCTGTAGCGAGATTTCCGGTAACTCCCACTCTTTCCACAGTTTGATTACTACAAGCGTGGTTGTTATCCTGAATACTTACATACGTATTACAAAATGCTTGAATCAATTGACCTTCTGGTGTCACAATTGAAGAATATATTGTTACATCAGCATTTCCTAAGTCAGCACAAGTAAATACATGATTCTTTTCAGTAGTATCAGCTGAGAAAGACAATATCACTCTGTAACCACAAGGGTGTGAACTACCATTATCGAAGTCTGATGCCCATAATTCAACCATTCCATCATCTATGGTACCGTCATTGTCAGTATCTACTGGCATGAGGTCAACGGCCAATCCGTTAAGACAATAAGGTGTTGGTGCTTTACAGTTAATCACACTGAATAATTGTTCGCATGAAGTTGCATTACCGCATTTATCTTCAAATGTCCAAACTATTCTATGAGTTCCGATAGGATATGTTCCACTTGCTACTGCAGTGTTAGATGTACCGCTTTTTGAGAGACCAGATTCGAAAGAGCCGTCATTGTTTAAATCTATTTTTGCATACCATTTTAAAGTGGTAGTACAATCATCTGTGGCTGTCGCTGTAAGTTCAATGTAACCATCAGCACAAGCTGAATCATAAGTACATACTGACTTAGGATCACAGTTGCTTGTAATGGTAGGTTTCACTGTGTTGTGAACTTTGATAATCTGTGTATGAGTCCATACAGGATAATTTACGCCACCTCCAGGAAGTTCAACAAATTGACACCAGTCAATAACTTCCCACTTTCTTACAATTTTAAAACAAGCTTCACCATTTGAGTTGTTAAAAGTAAACACTTGATCATCGTAGTCTGCTCCTACAAGGTCACAAGCACCTTCATTAAACTGTGGATAACCAGTCTCAGATGGCAAATAATCCACTGAACTTGGGTCATCACAACCTTCCATAGTGATATCAGCCGGCCATAAAATATCATTATTATATTCATTAAATGGATGACTATTGACAAAAGTGATAGTTTGCTCACAAGTAGCAACACGTCCACCTGCGTCAGTAGCAGTAAATGTTCTCGTAATGTATCCAAGATTACACTGATTCAAATGATATTCAGCTTCCTCTTCCATTGTTACTGAACAATTATCATACGCAACTGCGTCACCAAAAAAGTCAGCCAAATTATCTTCATCATAAGTAAAATCACACTCAACTATCATGTCTGCTGGACAAGTAATAGCAGGAGGTAATTTATCTTGCACTTCTGCATTTACCATACATTCGTTGTAATTACCAGCAGCATCAATAACTCTGAATACAACAACCTGATTTTCTCCTATATCAGCACAACAGAATTTAGTAAATTCACTGTAACTGCATACATTAGAAACTTCAACTACGTATCTCATTTCTTCAGTATATGGAACATCATTCCACTTTCCAGAAGGCATGACCTCACCAGCGTTCTCAATGCCACCTACATTATTAGGTTCACCACTATTCCAGTTAGAATAAGTTACAGGTGTACCATCAACCCATGCAAAAGTCGTAGGAGAAGTTCTTTCCAAACCTATATAGTAAGCCTCATCATCCTCCAATTGCTCTCTAACTAGTGGATTTAACCATGCAAATTCTGATGCAGAACTTGTTACAGCCATTGAACCACCAAGTGCAACTGAATACTTTTTAGCTAATTTAAAATTAGATTTCCAATTAGATAAGTAGTAATAATGTCCATTTCTTTCTCCCAAATAGGTATATCCGGTAAAGATTGGTCTATGACATTCGCAATTATTATTATTCATTCTTCTTACGAGCATTCTATCCAATTGACATTCGTCAGTACTACCATCGTCAAAAACCGTAGCATTGACCCATGCATTACCATCAGAAGTCAAGCCAATAGTTGTATTTTGGTCACAAACAGCTACTGGAGGAGTTTTATCAGCAACAGTAACCGTCATAGTACATGTACTAGAATTGTGACAAGCATCATACGCAGTGTATGTTACTGTGTGAATACCAACAGGCAATTCAGCCAAACCACCATTTGCATCGATGAAACCACCAGGATAAGTAACCGTTACATGATTTTCCGTTGAACAATTGTCTGAAACTGTAGCTGCAGGCAAATAAAATACTGCAGAACATTCATGTAAAGTAGTGGATACTTCCATGTCCGCAGGACAAGTTACATTAGGCCCTTCACTGTCCACGATTTCTATCATTTGAACAAATGAAAACATTCTCTGAGGATCAGAACAAGACCACTCAGTAATTTTCCATGTTCTCATGATTTTAGTGGTGCATCCAATTGGAGGCAATACTAAATCTGTATATGTAGTCGCTACATTACAGTCGATTAAGACATCTGGAAAAAGTGGAATTTGAATACTACCATCTAAAATATATGGATAGCCAGTTCCACCAATTGCAGTTGATACAGGTGCAGGATGACCATTTGCATCAGTAGGGTAATCGTCATCACACTCTAAATTTGTATCATCTAACAATAAATAATTCGAAGGTTTATGTATATAAGAAGCATTGGGAATTCTCACTACGTCAAATGTAATTGTACATTCGTCAGAAACATTTCCAGAAGCATCCTCTGCAACATAAGTCCTTGTAACTTGCTTTAATACCTCTTCAGAAAATCCACTATTACAATCATTGATTGTAACTTGCTCATCAACCAAAATTACGTTTACATCACCATCACAATTATCTGTGGCAGTAGGTAAATAATTTTCCAGTTGAAAGCATAGGAATGGATCAGTCGGAGATACACATTCAATCAGAGGAGCAATTTTGTCCTCAATACTTAAAGTTGACCAACAAGAGTTACCAGAGTTTGTATCTGTAACCTTAGCAGTCAAGTTCTTTCCAATGTAATAGGAAGTAACAATCGGGGAAGTTGGGATTGGTGTTCCATTGTAAGAAACCTCTACAACGTAAGCACCACCAGGACAAGTTGTCAATTGTCCATTAAGTAACATATCCGCAGTAATTTCTGCTTCACATGTTGTAGCGTCTAGTGACACTTGAACGTTTCCATTACACCCTAAAGAACACTGTGCATTCAATTGAGATTGGAAACTTAAAAAAATGAATGTTAGGCATGCCGTTAACCACACTGAGCCTAACCTCTTGTAAAACGTAAAATTCGTTTTCATCATGAGATCCAATTTTGAGTTAGTTAAAATATTATACTGTTTTGGGTAAGAAGAGAGCAAATCAACTTATCCCCCCAATCGTCTTCACAACTGGTAATCTTTGGATCTAAATCATTCTTTATGTGGTTGGGAAGAAAAGTATTCCGAGCAAAAGAATATTTTCTAATTAGGTTCAATTATCAAATTGACATATTCCTATATCAATATCACAATTCTGGGACAAATATAGATTTATTTTAATATGTTATAATACCTTTTTTATGGTATTTTTAATATATTGATATTTATTATTTATAAAACGCTTATATATAAGTTTTTGTAAAATAAAAAGCCCCCCTCTAATTGCTTAGAGAGAGGCCATCCCAAAAACCGATTTAAGTTTAACTCAAATTTCTGAGTATATCTATGATCTTAATTACTCAATCACGATCATTTTCTTAGTTGCTGTGTAATCGCCACTTCTCATTTGATAGTAGTATAAGCCCGCTCCATTCAATGATTTCTCATCAATTGTCATCGTGTTCATTCCTCTATCGCCTGTTACTGTGTTTTCATACACTACTCTTCCTGTAACATCCATGATACTCATCGTTACCTCTGATGCTACTGGTAAGCTGTAGCTGATTGTTGTACTTCCTAAGAATGGGTTCGGCTCGTTTTGATTTAAGCTGTAATCTCCTCCTTCGATTGATACACCGCTTAAGTTCAATTCTACTTTACCTACGCTTAAGTTCTCTCCTACATATACTTCTGCCGGTGTCACTGATGAACTCATGCTCATCATTTCACTCAACTGTCCGTCTCTTGTAGCTATGAAACTCATCACAAACAACTCTGTCTCTCCTTCAATGCTTACTGACTTATCACTGTTCCAGCTCATCGTCAATACGCCATTGCTTAAGGCTCCTACGTTGCTCTCATTGATGTTCAATGCTCCTGATTGGATGCCTGTGTAGTTCAATCCGTTCAACTGCATTGTGAACTGATATCCGTATACATCTGCAAAATCATTGCTCGTTACTGACATCAATACTGTCTCTCCTGCTTTCACTGCTCTGTCTGTGCTGTTGAAGTTTACTGTTCTTGAACTTCTTACTTCACTTCCGTTCGCTCTTGCATTTGGCATGTCTACACTTCCGTTTACATCTCCTATCTTAACCGCTACGAAATTGTTTGCCATTTCGTCTTGTGATAAGTTGTTCAAGTAGATTACTTCTGTGAATGGGAATGGATTTGCCAAATCTAAACTCTCTTGTGAGTCTACAAATCTCCATGATTCGTTGTCTGGTAAATTGTCATTCTCATACAAGCCTAAGATCAATTTTCTCAATTGTGATAAATCTGATACAGAAACTTTAGAATCATTGTTTGCATCTGCTGCAATCACTTTGTACGGACTGTTCAATTGTGCAATGCCTAAGATATGTCTCTGGATTAATACTAAGTCTAACGTACTTACTCCATTTCTGTAGTCTACATCATGACTTGCACTAATCGCATAATCCATACCATTCGCTCTAGATCCAAATGTATAATCTCCTCCGTTATCTGTTGATGCTACTACTGGATACTCTGGACTGTTTGCATCTAAGTATACTGATGCTCCACTTAATCCTACAGCGCCTTCATTTGCTACTGTACCTGCGATTCTACTTCCTCCTCCATCAGGACATCCACCATTGTGGTCTACCAATGATAAGTATACTACACAGAAGTCTGAGTTCAATTTCTCATCCCATACTGTCATGTGTACTTCCGCTACTGGTAGGTCATCACAGTTGAATATCATCGCACTGCTTTGTAACTCTGGCTTCCACAATTGGATGTCGCCTGCTTCATAACTTGTTTTTGTAGTTGCTTTCGTCGCTGGGTAGAAGTCTACAAATACTCCTTGGCCTTTGAAGTAATGCGGTACGTTGATATTTACCAATTTGTTTGATATGATCGTATCATTGATTACCGGATGCATTTCGTCAAATGTGTACCATAGGTCTTCTTGAGCTGTACAATTGTCAAATGAATTCTTGTTGAAATCACTCGCCCACAATTCTACTTGTCCATTCTCCATCACGGCACTGCTGATATCTACACAGTATGGCGTTGGATCTTTCTTATCTACTACCATCACGTTGTAGGTACAGCTTGTTACATTGCCACATCCGTCTGTTACCTTCCATACTACTTTGTGGTTGCTCATGCTTCCACTTATTACTTCTGGTATCGTCACACTTACTTCTCCATCATTTGCAGTTGGTTTTACATAGCAATCTACTATGCCGTTGCCATTCGTGTCTGAATTCCAACAGTTCGGTGCTGTATCACTACTTGGTAAGAAACTACTGAACTCATAGTCGTTCGTTCCATCTGCCCATAGGTCTACAAATACTTGCCATTTTAACCATCCTGTAGGACAGTTCGCACTTCCATCATCATGGGCACTGTTTGTCAATGTCAATACATGCTCACAATTCGCATCTACCCCAAACATCTTGTCTTCACAGTCTGATAATACTGGTTTCGTATCATCAAATACTTTGATAATCTGTGTATGAGTGTAGTATCCTTCTCCTGCCCAGCCTGCTGCATTCGGTGTATATTGACACCAGTCGATTACTGTCCAGTGGTTTACTAGTTTGAAACATGCTCCATCCTCAAATTTGAACGTGTCTGTCTCTACTGAATATCCGATGATATCACATGGGCCTGCTGTCCATGTTGGTACTCCTGAATCTACATTGTTAGGACAGCCGTTTACTTCCTTATCTTTTGGCCAGTTTACTTTGCCATCAAATGGTGTCAATGGTGTCAAATCTATTCGCTGTGTGCAGAAGATTCCTGTACTTCCTTTTACTCTCCATCTTCTTTGTACAAAGCCTGATCCACATGCGTCTAAGTTCACGACGATGTCTTCATACTCTACTTCGATACCTGAACATGTTCCATATGCTGTCGCTTCTCCTGTCATGCTTAGATCTGTGTAATCCATATCACACGTCAACACTACATCCGGTGGACATACGATCGCTGGTGGTAACTTGTCTTCTACTCGTACTGTACACCATGTCTCATTGTAATTGTCACCTGAACTTCCGTACTTGCCATCCATGTCGCCATCATCCCATACTCGTAACCATACTGTTACTAAACCGTATCTTACGTTCGTTACTGGATCGATTTCTGTTAAATCTGCACAACAGAATTTTACATACTCGCCATTGTCTGGATCGTAGTTCGCACTCGTCGGATTTGAACTTCCGTCTTGTGGGTGACCATCTGCATTGTACGTCGCATTTCCTTTGATACCACAGTTGTCACTGTCTCTTCTAATCTCTAAATGTACTGGTCCACAGCCATCATAACTTCCGTTGCTAATCTGATAGTTGTAGATCTTCGCAAAACCGTCATTACCAGTGCCGCTGCTTGTCAAACTTACTACTAAGTTCTGGAATGCTATCGCTACCGGTGGTGTCTTATCTACTACTGTCAATACTACGTCTTTCTTTGTTACGTTTCCACAACAATCTGTCGCATAGTAACTTACTGTGTGTGGTGACCCTTCTTTTGGTACATTTAATAATAACCATTGGTCACTGCTGTTGCCTGGACATCCTGGACACAATGCTGTGCTTCCTAGCGGTCCTTGTACATAATATGTTGGGTTCGCATCACAGTTGTCATGTAATTCCCACGGATGTGGTACTTTTACTGTCGCTGCACAGCCCCATGGGTCCGTACTTACTTCAAAGTCCATCGCTGTATACGTTGGTCCTTCGCTATCTACTGCTTTTATAACTTGTGCGTGCTGTTTTAAATCTAATGTACACCAGTTTAATATCGTCCAGGTTCTTACAACTTTCTTGTTACCTCCACATACTCCGCCACATGCTGCAAAATTCTGATCTGTGTAACTTGCTATCAATTTACATACTTCTGTATCTACTTTCTGTGGATGTCCTCCTTGCATATACGTTGGATATGCATATGGATAACCTTCATTGTTCTCTACGATGCTTGTGTTTACATTGTCCTTAGTACTTGGATCGTCATAATATGACGCTATCTCCGCTGGACTTGTTCCTGCATTACATGGTAACTCTACCAATAATGGCGGATACGTCAAAGCACTCGCTTCGATATTGTATACTGTGATCGTCTGTGTACAGCTGCTACTGTTGCCTGTAGCATCTTTTAATACCCATGTTCTTGTGATGATTTTGTTAACACCACCTGCACAACCTACATTCGTTACTACGTCATTGTATGTCAACGTGCTATTTCCACATGGATCTGTCGGTAACGCATCTGATACCAATAAGCCTAAGCCATTATTGAATATCAACGAGATGTTGTTTATCGTTCCGTTTCCTCCCATCGTCAATGTCCATGTTCCGCCTATTGGCTCGCCCTCAAAATTCTGCAATTGTGCAAATCCTGGGAATCCAAATCCTGCAAACGATAACTCTAAGTTTACATTCGCTCCATCATTGAAGTCTACACATGCACCTGTTGTTCTTACTACTCCTTCGTCATCGCCTATCACATTCAATGTAGGACAGCCTGATAGAGATTGTGGCCATACCAATACTGAAGTACCACTTGGTGAAGTGATTGTGATCATCTCATCAAATCCTCCAAACTCAATGTCTATTACTATGTTTACATCTGTTACTACTCCTGCATTTGGCATCACGCCTGTATAGGTCGTAGTCCCACTATTCGTAACACCTTCTGCCAATACTAATGTGGATACATCCGTCACTACTGGTGCAGCTGGTATGTCATCTATACATGTTACTGCAAAATCACTACAGGCTATCTCCGGTATCAACTTGTCTTCTACAAACAAGTTACCCCAACAGCTATTTCCTGTTACGTTATCTACTACTTTCACTGCGTGATTACCTAATGGCAATGTAATTGTCTGACCATTTACATCTGGTCCACCATCTATCATTACTGCATATCTTGTCTCATAACATCCATAAGGACCTCCTTCTAAGAATAAATCCGCATTGATGCTAACTTCACAGTTCTCATCTAACGATAAATTTACTAAATCATTACATGTCAAAGCTGTCTGCACTGGTCCTGAATAAGGCAATACATTGATCTCTGTCTCAAAGGTCAATACCTCACCATTCGGATCCGGTGTATATACGCAATCCAATACTGTATTCGGTACTGCCTCCCATGTCACTGTATATGTGCCTGGGTCTAAGATGTCACCCGACATAGGGCCACCTGTCTGCGTCAATACGTAGCATGCTCCCGAAAAGTCTTGTACAAACGCTAGGTTTTGTACCGTAGCTTTCGCCTCGCCACCGCCAAAACCATCTAACGTCCTTAGATTAAAGTTAAAGGCATCTCCTGCAAGCGCAGCCTCACAATAGGTTCCTGACCCTGTTGACGTTGTCGTCGCAAAGTCCGAAATGTCTGCTATCGTTCCGTTTGGTCCAGTTATCATGAATGGATCCCAAAACGCCGCTTCAGCATTCGTATACACAAAGTCAAACGTTAAACTTCCATTCATTGGAGCTACTATCTGATAATTTACTGTACCAGACGTTCCTGTACCTGCTCCTAATGTGAAGTCTACTAAGAAACCATTCGCATCTAGGTTCTCGCTATAATTACTATTACCAGTTTGTGTAGTCACCGCTCCCGGTAATACTCCCATCGGGTCCGGACAAATTTCGCATCCTTCTCCGGCTAATGTAGGATCACTGAAAAATATAATTTCATTACATTCTCCTGGTTCTAAGCCTTCGTTTACTACTGTCTGACCCACTAATGAGCATGGTGCTACGCAACATTCTGCTACATCAATGGCTGTACCATTAGAGTCAGTGGCAGGTGGTGCCAAGGCAGCAAAAGTGATGCTCCAGCTTCCAAATGAACCAGTATCCCCTCCTGCATCATCATCAATGCTCAATGTCCAGTTACCATCTACAGGCATCCCAGAAATAGTTGCAGAGTTGATACTACAAGTAAAATTAAACTGTGGTGCAAATGCAGGACAAGTGCCACCATTCTCAGGGCTCATACCGTTACCTGGTTGAGTCGTAGATGCACTACTAGTCCAAGTTGTAGCACAAGGATCACCCGCATTAAAATTAAATACCATATTCGTAGCAACATCTAGACCAGTATTACCACCATTATCCGTGGATAACTCAATAGATGTACCATCTGGAGCGATTAAGAATATATCTAAATCTGATGCCCATGTGTGCTGAATATTCGTTATCGTTACATTTGTAATTTGATAATTATATCCCAAAATACCTGGAACATCAATCGTAGGTGAAGGTGCATCAGCACAAGTATTAGTTAATGGAGTAGAAGCTACTGCAGCAGTTACAACACTTGTAACCGTCGGATTATCCGGAATAGCTGCTCCAGCTCCACTAAAGGTTTGTGAGCTCAACCAAAATGGCATGCTCAGCAAACATAAAAGTGTTAAAAATCTAATTTTCATGAGATTGAGTTTTGATTTTTTAAATTTAAGATAATAGATTTTTTAGTTCATTTATAAAAGGCAGAACTTTAGCCTTTCTTTCTGTTGGTTGTTGATTCATTCTTGATTGAAATTCATCAAATGCAGGTCCAACTGCTTTTTTGATGTCAATAAAATTAATCAACTTTCCCATTAAAGCAATTTTCATTTCTTTAGAAGTTGAAGAATTAGGAGCCATTAAAGTACCATTAGGAACATTGGTGTCCGGTTGGTTCTTTAGTGTCTCAATTTCAGCTTTCAAAATAACGATTGCCTCATCTGGTCCAACATAGTTTTGACTGTAACTAGCAGTTGCAACAAACATGCAAACTAGAACAACCAACCCTTTGAAAAAAGTTTTACAATTCATGAGATTGAGTTTTGGTTAAAAAATTAAAATTTATTCAAATAAATAATTAGCCATACCTAAATACACATCTATACAATGTGCATTGCTAAAACAAGAAACTAAGTGGAGAATTAACGCCATCTTAATTATAAAATAACCTTAGTAAAAAATGAAAATGAATCTAAATATATGACATAAGAAATTATGTCAAAGTGAGGACAGGATTCGGTTTGAGTTGGAAACATCCTGTTTTCCTAGGTTCAGTTTCAAGTTGTAGTTTTCTAAATAATCTGAAAGAGTCCTATTCGGACTTATTCAGGGTCAAAGATACATCTATACTTAATTAATTTAATACCATCGTATAGGTATATTTTATATATAATTAATTGCTATGTGTATCGTGTTTTATACAAATTCTTTATATAATCGAATGTACCGATTAACTATTTAGGATCCATGATAAATTCCTTAGATTTTTTCTCTCCAAGATTAAGTACCATCATTAATTCATGTGACCCGTTGTTATAATCTTGAAATTCAAGCGATGATACATTATAGGAATAGTAAAAGTTTATGGCATCAATATTGACACCCAACAAAAATCCTAATCGCTTATCAGCTCCAATCGTATAGCTCAAGCCGCCTGTGAATTTATCGTCCAAAAACCCGAATTTTCCATTTATATCGATATGGGTTGGTACTAGATTGAGTTTCTTAACCCATAATGACGGTTCGAAACTAATGCCTGAACTCAATGACTTCATTCGATATCCCAAATTAAAAATAAATCCCAAGGATCTATCGGCATTACTTTCGCTTTCGTCTAATCTAGAACTTACTATAGAAGGTATGGATAATCCATAGCTAATTTTCTTATCATACAATCCATATACTCCGAATGATGCATCAAAAAACTGAGTTCCATCCAATCTAGCAATGATAGTATTATCACCTGGCTCGGTATTCCCATTGTTAAAAATTCCTGACGATAAGCCATGCTGAATATATTCACCCGATAATCCAAAGGACACTTTATTAGTCGGTGATTCAATCATATAAGAAAAGCTAATAAATCCTTTTGAAGTACGAAGGCTTCCATAGGTGTCTTGCATAAACCCTGCACCCATTCCTAATCTATCGGCTACTGGACCATTATAAGAAAGCGTGATGGTTTTAGGTGATCCATTAAAATCACTCCATTTATTTCTATAATTTACCAATATCTGTTGGTAACTGGAAAATCCCGTTGCCCCGACATTGGTCAAATATGGATTGATATAATTTTGTGTATATATGTATCTCTCGTCAAAATAACGTTCTTGTGCATTAAGTCCACAAAAGATAAACCCAAAAATTGCTACAAGTGATATTCTACTTATTAAAGCCATTTCTTATAATTTTTTACTTGAATTAAGGTATATAATAAACCTTTAAGCTTAATCTTTTTTAATTTTAATTTCTCAATAAGGTGACTGTACCTTTAAACAATCGTGGTTCTCCACTATTAAAATCAACCCTTAGCACCCACATGTAAGAATTTTCATTCAGCTCTTCACCATTATCATCCAATCCATTCCATGTATTATCATAATCATTCTGAGTGTAGACTATCCTACCCCACCTATCGTATATTGTCAATGTATTGGGTGTGTTTTCTTCAACACAATTTATCAAAAAATAGTCATTGAGATTGTCTCCATTAGGTGTAATAACCAATGAAGATTCAAAGCAATCTGTCGGATTTTCAGTACATAAATATACGGGCATATTCGTCATATACACTTCACATCCATTGGCGTCAGTCACTGTAGCACCGTAGAATCCTTCACATAAATTGTCAAGTACAGGTGAATCAGGGTTTTCTGTGGTACTCCATTCATAAGTATAATCTAAGACACCGCCTGTCACTGATAATTCAATGTATCCATCACAAAAATCAGCGCTAGTACAACCGTCACCTTTGCCCCCACTAGAAGCACTGATTCCCAATAAATCCGGCGAGGTAACCACGATCGTAGTGTCTAGCTGGAAAGTACTATTCGAAATCGTCACATCATATTCTCCCGCAAGTAGATTTGTAAATTGAAAAGAAAATCCGGTAATAGTTTTCGTAGCATCTACAGGACCGGAGATAGAAACTTCAAATGGTGCCAATCCTTGACCTATATTTCCAGAAAGCACCCCATTCTTATCTCCAAAACATTGAACTCCAAAACCATTGTATTGATTTTCTGAGCTCACTACTAGAGATTCTAATTGAATCTCACCATCTTGAATTTCGTCGATAATAATATCTTCGAGGTAAATGAATTCACAATTATTTGCATCCGTCACAGTTACATTATAGGTACCCGGCGCAAGATTTGAAGGCGTCTCGGTATTACCTGGCACAGTAGAAGTGTTAGATGTCCAACTGAAAGAGTATGGAGAAGTACCTCCACTTGTATTTAAATCTATGGAACCATCATTTGAGCCTGCTGAGGCATCATTTACTGTAGGGTTGACAGTAATTAAGCTAGGTTCGGTAATTGTAATTGTATTGGTAGCTGTATTTCCTACATTATCTGTTACTGTTACCATATAAGTACCGGCCTTAACCGCATTGATATCATTTACATTAGGGTTCCACGTATAGGTTTCGCCACCACAGCCACCAGTGACCGCAGGAATAATCCGACCATCATTTCCTCCATAACACGATACATCTTCTTTTGTCAAGCTAATAGACAATGCCGTAATATTTCGAACCAGCTCAAAAGTTTTAGTCACCGGACCGCATTGCTTTGCGTCGTTTACCGTCGCTGTATAGACGCCAGGTGCCAAATTCATAGGATTGGTAGTTCCGTCAGGTATCGATGATGGAGACCACGTAATCGTGTAATTAGGAGTTCCACCCGTAATATTCAAATTGATGCTACCATTATCATCACAGCCCGGATCAGATTTAGTCCCATTTAATACAAGTTGGGCAGGTTGTTTTATTTCAAATTGATTAGAACATTCGGTTACACCTCCACATTTTACTTCAAGGGAATAGGTGTCCGCTTTGACACTTACCAGATTACAGTTTGTTATCGGCTTAGTGATACTTCCACCTGAGTAGGTCCATACACACTCACAATCATCTGTAAAACCTGTCAAGGTCACGATAATATCTCCATCACTTCCTCCAAAACATGAAACATCATTTACCATACCGTTACAACTTTTGACACAATCAATCGTAACAGAACCATTTTCAACACTGGAAGGAATTTCAATATTTTCATTTGAAATTTCGCTATTAAGTATCATAATATTCGTAGATGAAGGACAATCCCCTATTGCATCAAAGCACAATTTGAAAATAACAGAACCATCATCTAGGTTGACCCCTTCGTTATCACAATCTGTCCATGAAACTCTCACTTTACCACTCGATGGTTCAGAAAATAGATTGTTACTAAAGCATCTTAAAGAAGCTTCCACTGGTGCAGTGAAATCCAAAACCGCGGGATCATACATCACATCAAATCCAACTCCCCATATATTTGAAAAATTCTGTACCGTAATATCAATACAAATATTGTCATTCTGAGTGGCGTTATAATCGCCAATTGTCAATATCACATCGTCAGGAACAACATCTGATACAGTAACTTTACCATTATTAATCACTGGCACAACAGATATACTGGGTGATTCGGTAAATTCTATCAATACATTGTTATCTGTCATACTAATCGGTGACATCTCACCTATATCTCCTACTACATTAAAGCACAATTCTATCAATGTGGCATCATCACTCAATGTTACTGGGTTCTGGCCAGAATCATCATACCATATAAAGGTGACAATTCCCATGGAGGCATTGGATTCTACAACTACGCCTCCTGTCAGAGCAAAATTTTGATAGCTTGAATACTCTAAAACAGAGGTATCCCAATTAAATGAACCTTGAGCCGCTTCTATATTATTAAAATTAGAGACAGTCACTGGCACACAAATTTGTGACCCAGGACTCGCTGATAACATGGGAATATTAATCGTCAAATCATCTCCTCCACCTGTACAATCCGTACCATTAATCTGTACGTTACCCATAGATTGAGTGTAGCCAACATCTGAAATCGATGTTGCATCAATAAATTCAATGGGTGTGGGAGCATTAGTTAATGACAAGTTAGTTTCGTCACAAGGACTTCCCACTGCATCAAAAACAATGGTAAAAAGAACGGAATTATCAGCTAATGTATAAGAATTCATTCCATCAAACCATGAAGCCGTCAATAATCCATTGTTTCCATTTCCAAAGATATTCATGTTATAGCCGGAACCTAGATTTGTATTAAGATTGGTTACACCGGAATAATTTAAAACTGCGTCATCAAACGATACAGTAAATCCCATTCCAGTTAGGTTCACAAAATTAGAAACTGTGACATCTATTTCGACACTCTGACCACTATCTACGTTATCGCTCTCGAAGGACACATTAACTTGTGCTGAGAGTGATTCCGTCAAAATCGAAAAGATGAAAAGCAAGCTATAAATTAAATATTTCCTCATTTGATGAGAATTTTTCATAGGATAAATTATTAACTGACAAAAGTAAGCATAATCTTAAATATATGCTCTAATTCTGTTATTTACATTAAATTAAACGCAAATATACACTAGTAATAACAAAAAATGAGCCAAATTTTTGACCATTGTTAAAAATCAGGGTTTTACTAAATGGTTTCTCAATTAGTAAGGGGAAATACTGAGAGAAAGGAATTTATACATTCATGTTGTTTTAATTCGAAAAAAGAAAAAGGCTGCACCTTTAAAGTACAGCCTTTCAATATTCTATTAAGCTAAGAAAGTTAATTTGATTATGCTATTTCCGCATTACAATCATTTTCTTAGTATCGGTGAATTCACTAGCACTCATTTGATAGTAAACGATACCATCTGTGCTTAGTTCTTCAGCGTCGATACTGATTTGATTCAATCCTTGATTAAATTCGCTTGAGATTACTTTCAATTCTTTACCAGTAATGTCAAAGAACTTAATCTCCACATTTTGAGTTGACGGTAAGGTGAACTCTATTGTAGTCATTGAACTGAATGGATTCGGTGTATTTTGCATTAAAGCATAATCACTAATCACATTTCTAGAATTAACGCTTAGATCTACATTGATTTGTGTAAGTGTTTGGTCGTAGGCCTCAGCGACTATTTTATCAGAATTTACTGATAGGTTGTTATTAATTGTACCATTCGTTTTTGCTGTAAATACTAGAGTAAATAAGACTTTATCACTCTGTACACTTTGAGCTGTAGCATGAGACCAACTCGTTGCAATGTTTCCATTATCCGCATTTTGTAATCCCAAATAATCATTGGTAATCGCTAATTCACCAGCTTTAACATCAGTAAATGATAATACCTCAGGATTGAAATGTAAGTTGTATTGGAATCCAAAGATACTATTATAGTTAGCTGAAGTTATCGGAATTTCTACCACTTCACCTGCTGAGAAATATTTATTGGCTACAGTAAGGTTCAGCGTTTTTCCACTTCTGGTGTCATCTCCACTGTTTCTAAGGTTGTCCATATTAACAGAGTTGTTAACGTCTCCAATTTTAATGATTTTAAAATCATTGTTCATATCATCCGAAGTAAAGTTTTCTACTGAAATCTTTTCGTTGAATGGGAATGGATTATTGTTGTTTGCAAATATTTGGCTCGCATCAGCAAATCTCCATGATTCATTGTTCGGAAGTTCTGTGTACAATCCTAGAATCAATTTTCTCAATTCGATCAAGTCAGCAGAAGATACTTTTTCGTTGTTGTTAACATCCGCAGCAATCACTTTGTACGGAGAATCCAAATTTGCTAAGCCTAATATGTGTCTCTGAATCAATACGATATCTAGTGTAGATACGCCATTGAGGTAATCACCTGATTTAGCCGGTTTGATTTCGAAGTCATCGTTAGCCAACATTCCACTGAAACTGAATTTTCCATTTTCATTAGTCTCTGTTAACATTTCCTCATCGGTATCCATATCTGTCAAAGATACGCTGATATCATTGGCCATTTGATCAGAAATAGTAGAAATACTTCCACCTATTCGTGAGTTACCACAAAGGTCGCCATTAGCCTGTATGTTTATTTTAACAGAACAGAAATCCTGATTTCCAGCTGCATCAGTCACCCACATTTCAAGGGTATTGATACCTAAATCATCACAAGTAAATGTTCTGCTTTTATCATTAACATTGGTCGAGAAAGAGAATCTCAATACTCCCGGACAATTGTCAGAAGATCCAAGATCAAAATCCGTTGCCCAGATTGCTATTTCTCCACTGCTAGGCATGATTACCGTCGTAATTTCGCTTAAGCAATATGGTGTCGGTTTTTTACAATCCTTAATCGTAAATGTATACTCACATTTAGAAACATTACCGCAAAGGTCTTCTACTTCCCAGTAAATCTTATGTGTACCTACATCATAAGTACCAGAAGCATTGTTAGTAAAACCTGTCTTGTTGATTGATCCATCATTGTTAAGGTCTATTTTGTATGACCATTTTAATAGGTTAGCCGGAGTACAATCATCATTGGCAAGTTGAACCAATTCTATATAGCCATTACATGAGCCATATCCACACTCCGTCCTGTTGGTACAATTTACCAAATCAGGTGCTGAAGCATTACTCAACTTAATGACTTGAGTGTATTGATAATATCCGCCTCCTGTAGGATTGGTTTGATCAAAAGTACACCAGTCAATAACTGACCATGTTCTCAAGATTTTAAAACAAGCACCATCGACGAATGTAAATACTTGATCATTATACGTAGCTGCCACAAGACTGCATTGATCGTCATTTAGTATGGGCTCCCCTGTCACTGATGGATCAGAATCTATATTCATACATCCAGAAAGTGTTTTATTATCTGGCCAAATAATATCTCCAGAATTAAACGGATCACTATCGACCAGTGTAATTTTTTGTATACAAGTTTTGTACCTTCCACCTGCATCTGTCGCTTTCCATGTTCTTGTAACTGTACCAGTTCCGCACTGCGAGATGTTAACCACATCTGTATGTGTAATTGTCGGAGCACCACAGTTGTCAAAACCAGTTGCTGTACCAGTAATACTTAAATCTAGGTAATCTTCACCACAGTCTAATGTAATGTCTGCAGGACAAGTAATGACTGGATCTAATTTATCCTGTACATTAACGGTTACCATACAAGTATTGCTATTTCCGTTTTCGTCCGTAACTCTTAAAGCTACCATAATATCTTTACCAATATCTTGGCAACAGAATTTAACATTGTCTCCCCAAGCATTAGTATTAACACCGCAACCTGCGGTCATTCTATTCACTTCGAAAGTAACGTCAGAACAATTATCGTGGCTTCCATCGTCAAAAGTCTCTGCAAATACCCAGGCCATCCCGTCTGTAGTCAGAGTTACTGTTGTAAATTCATCGCAAACTGGTACTGGTGGTACATTGTCATATACATCTACCTCTGTAAAACACTGAGTTGAATTTCCACAACCATCAGTGATAGTATATCTAATCCACGTTCTACCAAGAGGTAAATCTTTTATTATATATCCGTTAGACGAATTCACAACATTATCATCAATATATATGCCGTTTACTGGTGGATTACCGTTATTGTCTGCAAGCAAATATTCTACAATATAAGATGTAGATGAGCAATCGTAAATAACGATTGGTGGAGGCACAGTGAAATCTCCTGTACAATCGTAAGGATCCGCAGGAACTGCATAAGGATTGTCTGGTACACAAGTTACTACCGGACCTTCACTATCGGCAACTTTTATAATCTGAATTTCTTGTTTAAAAATACCGGTACACCAATCTAACACACCCCAAGTTCTAATTACTTTAAAAGTGGATTCACATACCGTAATAGTTTGATCACTAAATGTGGCATTTAACTCACAATATGAATTATTAGGATAGATAGGGTATCCATCAGTAGTCTCTGGAACACCAGTTTCACCTGGATCAGGGTATCCATTATTGTTCGTATCCCAGCTTGGAATATTACTACAGTTCAAAACATCATTTTCTACATCATCATAATTCGCTGGAAAAACGATGTCATCCAATCCTATTCTTTGGTAATAGACGGTTCTAACACAAAGTGCAGATTTGTTACCACTATCATCTGTTGCTTGATAGGTGATAACTCTTGTCGCACTGTATTGACTGCCACAACCTAAGTCTGTGACGACGTCAGAAAGTGTTTTAACCGTGACATTGTTGTCACAATTGTCATGTGCAGTAGGCGGCAATACCGTTACAGACTCATAACATCCAACAAAAATGTCATCTTGACAATCGATAACCGGTGGTAGCTTGTCCTCAATAGAAATTGATCCCCAGCAAGAATTATTGCCAAGGGAAACTCTGACTGTTAAGGTCTGTCCAATGTAGTCACCGGTAATAATAGGTGAAGTCGGTATAGGAATATTATTTGCACCTAATACCGTAACAATGTAATTACATCCGGTTCCTTCTCCTTCGAGAATCATTTCCGGAGTAACTTCTACCTCACAATCATCATCCATCGAGATCTGTACATTGTTATTACAACCCAGAGGACAGTTTTGAGCACCCAACTGAATGGATGCAAAAAGCATGAATGCGGGCAGGAGACTCAACTTGGCCACTCGACCAGTCAAGGCTTTCAAAAGTAGTGTAAAATTCTCCTGTTTCATTAGAAATAATCGATTTTTAATTATTAGCATAATAAATATTTACATAATAAAAGTCGCTCAGAATCTTAATCAACAGGATTGTCTTTAGGCTTCTAGAGAATCGCAAAGGGGAAAGATTCTCAAGTTAGTTGTTTGTCTTATAGTTCTTCTTACAATAATCACACCAAATCGTGATCAATGGCATATCTTATTAAATTTACCGTACTGCGAACACCTAATTTTCTCATTATATTTTTCCTGTGAACGCCTACCGTTTGGTAACTTATAAATAGCTCTTTAGCTATTTCTTTATTGCTTTTAGCTTGGGTAATTAATGAGAGGATTTCTTTTTCTCTTCTAGTTAATTTTTGCCGAAGCTGAAATTTATCTTCATATTTTGATTCTGAACGAGAAGTACCCGAAAATCTAATCCTTTGATTTGCCGGAGTAATTCTTAATCCTTTAGCTAAATAAGTATGACCATAAGTCACTTCATTTATTGCATCTAAAAGGTCATCAAAAGAATTTGATTTTAAAATATATCCATCTGCACCTTTCTGAAATGCCTCTCTGACAAATTTATTATCGTCATATGTTGTTAAAATCAACACTTTGCATTCCTTGAAGTATTTTTTTATTTCTAAAACATTATCAAGTCCATCTCCATCAGCAAATGCCAATTCAGAAATTAACAAATTCGTATCATCGCTCAAGCTTTTCAATATATCTTCCTGTCTTTCAATCGTCTTTTCAATCTTTATTGACGGAAAACTGATACTGTCTATCATGGCTTTTAGTCCCTCCACAAACATGTGCTGTCCATCTGCTACAACTATATTAATCGCCATAGTTCTGTTTAAATTATTTTAATTGTAAAATCTTCAACTTGAGATACTGCAAATTGAATGCCAAAACAATAATTTTTGACATCACATTAGACTGTTAATCGTCAATTATTAACTACATTTGTCACTTAAATAATATCCATTTTCGAGACAAGAATTTTATTTTAAATGATATATATATTTAATTTTATTATAATATGTTTTAGACTATTACCTGATAAAATAATTATCATCATTAGCAAAATAATATATTTTTGCCTGTGTTTCCTCATAAGGTACAGATCAAAAACCATCGAAGAGAATATTAAAAATTCATTCCCTGAACTCGATAAAAGAAGTAGATATAAGCTTAAGAAGGATTACTATAAAGTGATTTCCAATTATGTCACTGAGTCCATGAGTTTTTTTGCTAAGGGGAAAAATCATATTGGTAGAAAACTGATTTTAGATGAGCAAGATACTATCGATACTTTTAGCAAATCCAGTGGCCCTACAATCCTACTAAGTGCTCATTTTGGAAATTGGGAAGTCATCACTTCTACTCTACCAACATATTTTGACATACCTGTTTTTGGAATATATAAACCACTTAATAACAAGACAATAGATAAATTGGTAAAAGAAAAACGAAGTCAACTTAGACTACAATTAATACCGATGAACGATGCACTTAGATATATTAAAAAATATCAAAACACAGCCAGTCTATTTGTTTTCATCAGTGATCAAGGGCCTGCAAATATGAATAATGTCGTAGAGGTTAATTTTCTAAACCAACGGACTCCTTGTTTATCTGGCTATCAAAAAATCATTCAAAGGTTTAATCTGCCAGCATACTATCTAAAAACCGTCATTGAAGAAACATCTTATCATTGCACATTCCAAAAGCTAAGCTCCAATGCTGTTGTGCAAGAATATATGAGCCTTTTAGAAAAAGATATTCTTAGACAACCACCTTATTGGCTTTGGTCCCATAAACGATGGAAAAGAGCTCATCTCCTACCCTAAAATCTACATTAATAGTAGAAAATGTTCAAATTATTGTTTTTATCGAAAGAGAACTTAATTTAATAGAAATTTTGACAAAATAGAAATTTAGAATCCTACCTTTGTTTGGATGTTTGCATTGAATATTAAAATTTTAGAATTCAAATCACGATGAATGAATATTTTTAGAAATGATATGGCAAAAAAATTAACGCTGACATTAAGTTTGTTGTGTCTTTACCTCGGGATGAGTGGCCAAGAAACCTGGGGTCTTCAAAAATGTATTGATTATGCCATGGAACATAATCTTCAAATTAAAAGTGGAGAATTGAATAGTGACCTTGCTCAAATCAATCTGAAACAAGCCAAGCATTCTTTGTTTCCTTCCTTAAGTGCTAGTGTTAACACGGGTTGGAACTTTGGCCGCACTATCGACCCGACCACCAATGTTTTCAACACCCAAACATTCTTTAATAATGGGTATGGGTTGAACAGCTCTCTAGTATTATTTAATTCAGGAGCCTTGAGAAATACCATTAAAAAATCTCAAATGGATAGCGAAGTGAGTGGCTTGAATCTAAAGCAAATTACAAGAGATTTATCAATCAATATTGCCAGTCTATATCTAACCGCCGTCTATGCTATTGAAAATGAAAAAATAGCAAAAACTCAACTGGATAATTCAAAGGCACAAAGAGAAAAACTCATCAAATCTATCGATGCAGGATTAAAATCTAAAAACGAAATTTACAATTTAGATGCACAAGTAGCCCTCGATAATCAAAAATTAGTCACTGCTGTGAATTCTGTGTCCTCGGCCATGCTGAGTTTAAAACTTGCCATGAGGCTTGATAGCAATACTGAAATGCAACTTGAAATCCCCCAAGGTATAGAGCTTCTCACTGATGCTCAGAGACTAAGTCTAGATGAACTTTACGACACTGCAACAAAGAATCAGCCTTCATTATTAGCAGCTAGAAAACGAGTCGAAAGTGCCCAAATCAACGAAAATATTGCTAACAGTCAACGATTACCAAAGTTGTATTTTGGCGCAAACTTGAATACAAATTATAGCAACAAAGGATTAACCGTTACCGGAGTTGATGAGCAACGCATTTATCAGGATATCTACATTAATGGACAGCAAGTAAGTATTGGTCAAGATGTGGATATTCCAATTTATGAAAAACAAAAATATTTTGATCAATTGAATCAAAATTTGAGCTATGGGTTCGGTTTTCAAATGAGTATTCCCATCTACGAAAATTATCAAAATCAAGCGAGTATCGATAGAGCTCGAATCCAAACTAAAGCAGAGCTAAACCAATTGAATATAGAGCAAGACAATTTTAAGTCTACCCTTATGCAATCTCTCAATGATGCAAAAAATGCAAAATTTAGTCTTGACGCAGCTCAATCAAACTATGAAATGAGCTTTTCGGCGTATGAAAATGCTAAAAAATCCTATGATTTAGGTGCAATTAATAATTATGAGTTGCTCAATCTACAATCGCAAATGAATATTGCTCAAAACAACCTTTTGACCGCAAAATATGATTATATTTTCAAGTTAAAAGTATTAGATTTTTATCTTGGAAAACCAATAGTACTCAATCAATAATATTATGGCTAACAACAAAAAAAAATACTGGATCATCGCATTAATTGCCATCATTATTCTACTCGGTATAGCGGCGTACTTCAAAGCCAAAAATAAACCTAGAGGCACGGAAGTCACTGTAGAAACAGTCTCAAATAGAACCATTCTTGAAAAAGTCTCGGCCAGTGGAAAAATATTTCCTGAGGTAGAAGTGAAAATAAGCTCAGATGTGTCGGGTGAAATCGTGGACTTGTATGTGGAAGAAGGAGATTCGGTTTCGATAGGACAAGTGTTGGCAAAAATTGATCCCGACAGTTATGTAAGCAGTGTCGAAGCAGGTGAGGCTGCCCTAAATAATGCCAAAGCTCAACGGGCCATGGCCAATTCTCAGGTAGAAAGTAGCATTGCTCAAAAAGAACAAATCGTTGCCCAACTTGAGAACGCAAAAACTATTTATAGTAGAAATCAGCAATTATTTAAAGATGGTGTTGTCTCACAAATGGAACTCGACCAATCTACGGCCAACTTAAAAAATTTAGAAGCCAATCTCAAAGCTTCTTTATCTTCAATAAAATCATCTCAAGAAAGTGCCAAAGGTGCCGATTTTATGGTTAAAAGCAGTGAAGCCAATCTTAAGGAATTAAAAACTAGCCTCAGAAGAACCACCATCACTGCCCCAGCCAGCGGTATCATATCGAACCTCAGCGTAGAGAAAGGGGAAAGAGTGGTCGGAACCATTCAAATGGCGGGGACTGAAATGATGAGAATTTCTAATCTCAACACTATGGAAGTCCAAGTAGAAGTGAGTGAAAATGACATTATCAAGGTCGCATTGGATGATGAGGTTGACATCGATGTAGATGCTTATCTTGACAATACATTCAAAGGAAAAGTTACACAAATCGCTAACAGTGCCTCCAATATCAATAGTCTTACAGGTAATACACTAAATACCGATCAGGTTACCAACTTTATCGTAAAAGTCAGAATGGAACCTTCCTCATATTTATCGTTAGGAAAAAGATTTCCATTCAGACCAGGAATGTCGGCCTCTGTAGAAATTTATACCAACAAACAATCAGATGTACTGGCAGTACCTATAATGTCAGTTACGACTCGAGAAAAAAACGAAAACCAAAAGAAAAAAACGATGTCAAAAGACATTGAAGAAGAACTTAACGTCGATGACCTCGAGGAAGTCGTGTTTGTCGTAAAAAATGATACCATTGCAAAAACCGTAGTAACCACTGGAATTCAAGACGATGAATATATCCAAATACTTTCTGGTATAAGCGATGGTGAAAAAGTGGTAACAGGCCCATTTTCGGCTATTAGCAAAACCTTGAAACAGGGTGATACTGTGTATGAGTCTAAAGAGAAAGAGAAGAAAGATAATTAGTAGAGAGGATAAAATATCATGTAGAAATGACCAAAATGTGCTGGTACTATTCGCCAAGACACCTCAAAAAGGAAATGTCAAAACAAGAATAGCAAAGACTCATGGAATAGATATGGCTTTTGATGTCTACGTCCAACTTCTTTCCCAAGCCATGAAGACTATTAATTGTGTAAACGATATTGTTAAGCAGCTATATTACACTCCCCTACCATTTGATCAAGAGTACCTATTTACAGATTTTGATGCCTTGAAAATGCAAGAAGGAACAGATCTGGGTAATAGAATGTCCAATGTGTTTAGAAACGAATGTATCCACAACAGCCATGTGGTACTCATAGGAAGTGACGTTCCTGAAATTAGCCCCGAAATTATCCACCAAGCCTTTTATTCATTATCAAACCATGATGTCGTGCTGGGACCGAGTATGGATGGTGGTTACTACCTCATTGGCATGAAACAACATCACCCTAGCCTTTTTGAAAATATTCACTGGAGTACAGAGCAAGTACTGATAGAAACGATCGAAAAAATAGAAAAAATAGGCTTAACATTCAACTTAGTTGATCCTCTGAATGATATTGACGAATTCTTGGATTGGGAAAATTTTCTCATTTCTAATCCTAATATCATTTAAAATACTGGTTTATCCCCATTAAAAATCAGGGTAAACACTCATAAATACATTTTTACCATCCACTATATTTGCATATCTATATTTCATAGTTTATTTCAAAATCAATATTAACTATTGAAATATAAAATCGTAAAAGTTTTTTATTTTACTTTAAAAAAACCTCTTTAAATGAATAGGATTTTAGTTCTGATGCTGCTTTCTTTCATATACTTTAAGGGATTTACACAGTATACTGACTACATTGGAGCAGGCCATACAGCGAATATTACGATTAGCTCTAGCAGCAATAATCCAGAATCTCCAGCTGAAAATTTACTAAACGGCGAAGGATTAGACAATAAATACTTTGAAGCCTCTCGATTTTTGAGTCAGGCAACTATGGGGTATGAAAAATACCATGTAGATAGCCTATTAGACCTTCAATTTGAAAGTTGGATAGATAGCCAATTCACTAAAAATACTACATTGTTATTACCACGGCTAGAAGAAATATGGGATGAAGAAGTTGCAGTCCGCACAGCCAATGGAGAGACTGAACTTTATGGTCCTTTTTCTGCCCATTTTAGTTATGCTTGGTGGGATGTTAATATGGAAAACGAGGATTTACTAAGACATAGAGTCGCTTATGCCTTGAGTCAAATATTTGTGATTTCCAGATTTTCGGAACTTACAGATTATGGCAGAGGTATGGCCAGCTTCTATGATGTATTACTTGAAAATGCTTTTGGAAATTATCAAGACCTACTGATTGATGTAAGCTTGCACCCATGTATGGGATATTACCTGAGCCATCTAAATAATCCAAAAGAAAATCTAGAGGAAAATATCCATCCGGATGAAAATTATGCCAGGGAAATAATGCAACTATTCACCATCGGTCTTAACCAACTCAATATGGATGGAACAGAAATTCTCGATTCGGATGGAAATCCCATCCCTACGTATGACAACAATGATATTAAGGAACTCGCCAAGGTCTTTACGGGACTTGGAGCTGGAGATATTGAAGATTACGTCGATTGGACAGATTCTCCATTTTTTGGATTAGAATTTTGGGGAACGAAAAAAACGACTCCAATGATCATGTATCAGGACTACCACGACACCAATGCAAAAACCCTCATCAATAATTTTGCAATTCCTGCTGGACAAGACGGAATGACTGATATTACGATGGCCATAGAAAACTTAATGAACCACCCAAACATTGCTCCATTTGTTTCCTATAGGCTTATACAACGATTAGTTACTTCTAATCCAACTATTGAATATGTTCAAAGAGTTTCAGATGTTTTTACTGATAACGGGTCAGGTGTCAAGGGGGATATGAAAGCCGTAATTAAAGCCATTCTACTCGATGAAGAAGCTCGATCCACGCTGGCGATGGAAGACCCTTTTAATGGAAAATTGCAAGAACCTTTTTTGAGATATTCACAATTTGCCCGATGGATACCAAAAATTAGTAATGAGAACCGTTATTGGAACATAGGCTTCCAGTTTTATGATGAAACCAAGCAACATGTGCTTTCATCGCCCACCGTTTTTAATTTTTACACTTATGATTATCAACCCATTGGAGAAATAAGTGACAATGGATTGGTCGCACCTGAATTCAAATTACACAATACGGCGACCTCTGTGGGTTACATTAACTCCACCTATTATTGGTTATTTTGGAACTCACTAATGTACAGTTGGATTCCGAATGACTATCTCAATACCGATGTTTCATTAAACACTGCAGACTTAGAATCGATATCAGAACATGAAGAAATATTAATTAACGAATTGGATCGACATTTAACTCATGGACAAATGACAGAGGTAACAAGAGGAATCCTGCGAAATGCATTGGCTCAATTAAAATGGGACTGGAATGATGAATGGAAATATTATAGAGCAAGAATAGCTCTCTATCTTACTTTGAATTCACCTGACTATAATATTTCTAAATAAATTAAATAAACGGTTATGAAACATATTAATTCTAGAAGAAAATTCATCAAACAATTCAGTTGTGCTTCAGTTGGTTATGCGACTATGTATTCATCACTCATCAACCTCAAAGCCATGGCGGCCTCTTCAATTTTCAATACCAGCACGATCGATTGCGGCGGTTATAAAGCATTGGTTTGCATATTATTATCAGGTGGCAATGATTCATTTAACATGTTGATACCCAAAGGTGATAATGAGTATCAAGAATACTTGACAACCCGTTCTTCATCCATCGCGATTCCAAAATCCGAAATTCTCGAAATAAGTACCTCCAATCAAGGAGGCAAAATACTGGGCATACATCCTTCATTGGTGAATATAAAAAATCTCTATGATCAAGGAAAAGTCTGCTTCATTTCTAATATAGGCTCGCTGGTAGAGCCGATTACTAACAAAACTGATTTCTACAATGATGTATATAATGTCCCTCTCGGATTATTTTCTCATGCAGACCAAATCATGCATTGGCAAACGAGTATTCCTCAAATGAGAAGTGGAATCGGCTGGGGTGGAAAAGTCGCCGATTTATTAGGTTCTTGTAATTCAAACCAGAATATTTCAATGAATATCTCGCTAGCCGGCACCAATATATTTCAGACAGGTAATAACACGGTAGAATATGCCATCGACCCATATTATGGAAGTAAAAGTATCATTGGACTGGGAAATCCAGAATGGCTAGTCGAATCTGTTAGGTCGCAGGCGCTTAATTCAATGATAGATACGACCTATCAAGACATGTTTAAAAAGACGTTTATAAATACTATTAAGTCCTCGCGAGATGGTCAGATACAATTTGACGCGGCTTTAGGTAATATTAATCCATTCAGTGTTACTTTTTCTGATAATGGCTTAAGTAAATCTTTCGAAATGATTGCAAAAACAATTGCTGCTCGAAATGAACTTGAAATGTCACGACAGATATTCTTTATCGAATATGGAGGCTGGGATCATCACGATGAAGTCTTGCAATCACAAGAAACAATGTTTACTGAATTGGATAATGCCATGTATGAATTTAATGCAGCACTAGAAGAACTTTCGATAACCGAGCAATCCAATATTCAAAATGAAGTGGTAAGTTTTACAATGTCAGAATTTGCGAGAACTTTGACAAGCAATGGCAATGGCACTGATCATGCATGGGGTGGAAATGTTTTAGTCCTCGGAGGCCCAGTCAATGGTGGTCAAGTACATGGTACGTATCCGTCTTTAGAGCTAGACAGTCCAATAGAGATTGGGGGTGGCGTGCTTATTCCTCAATTTTCCATTGATGAATATTTTGCAGAATTAGCCTTATGGTTTGGTGTTTCCCAATCAGAGCTCGTTACCATATTTCCAAATATTAATAACTTCTATTCGGGTACAGGGAATCCTATTAATTTCTTAACAATTTAAACCCACAAAAAGAATAACATGAAAACCTTTAATACGCTAATAATTATTATTACATTTTACAATACAGTTTTGAGTCAATTATCTCCCAACCGGCATAATACCTCCTACACCGATGCGTGGGTATCATGCAGCGAAAGTGCAAATCCTAACGATATCAGAGGCAATTCTCATTGGTTGATGATGGATCTCAACTTTATCTATACTCTCGGTGAGCTAAGAATTTGGAATTACAATGACCCCGAGCATTCGGATTATGGATTTCAGGAATTGGCGATAGATGTGTCCGAGGATGGTATCCACTGGACAGAAATCGACACGATTGTGCTAGAACAGGCACAGGGATCCTCTTTTTACGAAGGCCAAACGTATAGCAGTTTAAACGAGATAGAGGCACGATATTTACTTTTTACAGGAATCAGTAATTTCAATGGCAATTGTTACGGCCTATCTGAGTTAAAAATAAATATTGGAAATTCTTCATTGCCTATTGAGTTAGTAAGCTTTTCGGCAGATTGTAAAGACGAAAAGATATTATTAAATTGGGTCACAACCAATGAAGTGAATTCAAGCCATTACGACATTTACGGAAGTAGTGATGGAAAGATTTGGACAAAAGTTTCCAACATTAATAGCAATAATGGCAAAAACATAAATGAATATCAATTCTTAGTGGATGAATTCAATTTTGAATATTTTTATATAGAAAATCACGACATCGATGGCAGTTCTCAAAAAAGTAAAATTATCAGTAAAAATTGCAATTCTGATATAAATATATCTGTACAGCCAAATCCTTTCACTGATCAGGTTGTCTTGATATTGGACAAGTCTAACAATGTCGAATCCTTGGACTGGAAAATGTATAACACCACTGGTCATAAAATTGCAGAAGGTACCGTCAGCACGATAAATAATCAGACTACTTTTCCAATAAATATGAACACCTATCCTTCAGGAGAATATTTTTTAGATGTCAATTCACTTGAAAGTACAAAAACGTTTAAATTAACTAAATTATAAAGAGGTAAAATAAAAATATTTTAATATATATAATTTTTATAAATTGTATTAATATGATTTACAATATATTAATAGAAAATATTCATGTAAACCGCATCTCTAATATCTCAGCATAAGTCTTTCTGGCAATTCGTTGTTTATGGCATTTTGATAATCTTGATGTGAACAAGGAATACATTTTCCATTCGTCGCTTTAAACCACCAACGATGGGTGAGTTTATTTTGATAAAAAGTGAATTCGTGTTCCTCATCAGTTCCATTCACGACGAATTCCTGATACTCCTTTGACTTCATAGGATGATCCGATATTTTCAAACTTATGCCTTCCAATAAATACCAAATAGCTTCAGACATAATGATGCTTTCTTGAATAGATGCACTTTCCTCTATATTTTCGGTATTAAATATCACGGCTTTCAACTCAGATGCTTCACCTACGTATCGAGCCACTTGGCACAATTCCTCGGCATTCAGCCCTGTAGGAAGACTTTCTTTGCATGCCAATACTTCATTTCTCCTCATCACATTCATATCAACGTATGCTACATTTGATTCTCTTAACATCGGTTCGACTAAGTGAGCCTGAGTACGTATCTGACCTAGAGATAATGAATTTACAGAAAATTCTGAATCAGATACAACATTTAAATCGACGAGATGTCTTTGAAATCCAAAAAACATGGCATATTCTTGATCCAATAATTCGCTTTTTACTTGATTACTTATCACAGAAAGCATGTTGGAATGACAAATATTTTCTAAATAAGCTTGAACCTTCAGACAAAGCTCAACTTCTGCACCTATAATCACAGGGACAATACCAGAATCTATCAATTCAACAATGATTTGAAGGATAAATTCTGAGTTCTTTTTTCTCACATCACCAATGTCAACAATGGAAAGATCACTAAAATGATTTTTAAATCTATTTAAATCAATTCTAATTTTATCACCAAAGTCTTTATCCACCACCACAAATGCTACCTTTGCATTCAGAAGTTCGGGAAAATCTCTTTCAGTTTCGAATCTAGCATCGAAAAAGTTAGATTTCTCAAATTTTGTATTCAATGGGCTCAACCAATTTTGAAGCATTATATTAAATTTTTTACAAATATATAAAACTTAGATTAAAAGCATTATAGATGGAAAATAATGATTTAAAAATTAACGAAAAACTTGAAAAATATAAAAACACCGAACCCGAAATAGTTTTTGAATGGAACGACACAGAGACTGATGCAAGAGGTTGGATAGTTATTAATTCTCTCAAAAATGGTGCGGCCGGAGGTGGAACTAGAATGAGAAAGGGACTGACCAAAGATGAAGTCGTATCATTGGCTAAGGTAATGGAAATAAAATTTGGCGTTTGTGGACCCGATATTGGTGGAGCAAAATCAGGAATCGATTTTGACCCTTCAGACCCAAGAAGAAGGGAAGTTCTAGAACGATGGTTTAAGGCAGTTTTCCCTATTTTAAAAAATTATTATGGAACGGGAGGAGATTTGAATGTAGATGAATTAAAAGATGTCATCCCAATTACTGAAGATCTAGGGTTATGGCATCCCCAAGAAGGAATTGTAAATGGTCATTTCCACTATAACAAAGGAGATAAAATACATATAGTTGGGCAATTGAGATACGGGTGTGCCAAAATCATCGAAGATCGAAAATATGTCCCGACTTCAAAAGAAAAGTATGCTGTTGCTGACATGATTACAGGTTGGGGAGTTTGTGAATCTGTAAGGCATTTTTACAATATTTATCATGGTGAAGATTTAAGAGGAAAACGAGTAATTGTGCAAGGCTGGGGTAATGTTGCGAGTGCTGCGGGGTACTATCTTTCTCGATTTGGCTCGATAATTGTAGGTATTATCGATAGAGATGGTGGTATCATTTCAGAAAATGGGTTGAGTGAATCAGAAGTAGAGTCACTCTTTGTACATAAGAAAGGAAATAGGCTTAATAGTCCTGAAATGCAAAGTTTTGAACATATTAATGAAAAAATATGGGATATACCTTGTGACATATTTATACCAGCTGCGTCTTCAAAACTGTTGGAGCGAAGCCAAATGGACAGACTTATAGACAAGGGATGTAAAGTCATTTCTTGTGGAGCCAATGTTCCTTTCGTCGACGACAAAGTTTTTTTTGGTCCTACTGCAGATTATGTTGATGATAAAATTTCGGTAATTCCGGATTTTGTTGCTAATTGTGGTATGGCTAGAGTTTTTGCATATTTAATGGATAAAGATGCAAAATTAACAGATGAAGATATATTTACTGATGTTTCAAAATTGATTGAGTCATTTATTGTGTCACTCTTTCAAAAAAATAATAGTAAACAAATGATAACTAAGCACTCGTTAAGCTTGGTATTAAATAAAATTTTATAAATTTGCATTTTTAATTAAAGAAGAAACCTAACTTAAGATTTTTAAAAAATAGACCTATGACTAAAAAAATTATTCTCTTAGCTTTTCTTTTTGGGTTCTTTGGAGCTACTGCGTACTCCCAAGTTTCCGATGAAGCAACTCCTGCGAGTGGCTATCCGGACGATATGACAGTAAATCCGGAGCAAAACAAAAATTGGAGAATGGGACAGTATAAATATTCAGCCAAGCCGAAAAATGCTTGGGAATTGGGTATTCATTTTGGGCATTACTTCATTGATGGTGATGTTGACACTAGAATTCCAGGCGGATTTGGAGTTGGATTACATTTAAGACGTGCTATTAATTATGTATTCTCATTACGTGGAGATTTATTCTATGGCGTTGCCAAAGGTTTAGATCCACAACCATGGACTACACCTAAAAATGGTGGAGGTCTTTGGGAAAATGTATCCACTTCCGATTTTGGTGGTATTAGTAATGTTTATTCATTATACAATGATTCTCAGGGATGGTTTCCTGCCTATAGAACTAGATATGTGTATGGTGCATTAGAAGCAGTAGTAAATATTGGAAACATTCTTTTCCATAAAGATAGAAATAAGTGGAACTGGTATGTTACAATGGGTATTGGCTTAGACAATAACAATACTAAACTTGATTTATTAGATGGAAATGGTAATTTTTATGGCTCTAATTTAAGAGATCAAGTTGCATGGACTTCTGATAAATTTAACACCAAAGCAGGAAGAAAAGAAATTAAAAAGTCTCTTGATGCCATTTACGATGGTACATACGAAACTGATGCTTATAAGAAAAAGGGTATTTTTAGATTTGGAGATGAAACAAACGTACACGTTGTGTGGATAGGATCAATGGGAATATCTAGAAAATTATCTAAAAGAATCAACTTAGGTATTGAACATCAAGTAATGGCTACTGATAATGATTATTTGGACGGAATTCTAAACCGTACGGCTTTAGATCAATCAAATAACGTTGATATGGGACATTATACTAATCTAAGATTAGCGATTAACTTAGGTAGCTTTGATAAGAGAACAGAACCTTTATATTGGTTGAATCCTCTTGATGAAACTCTTAATGATATTGCAGAACTTAAGCAAAGACCAGTTCTAGATTTGACAGATTCAGATAGTGATGGAATTATCGATATGTTGGATCAAGAAATTGATACTCCTGAAGGGTGCCCTGTTGATACAAGAGGTGTAACTTTAGATTCAGATGGTGATGGTATTGCAGATTGTAAGGATAAAGAGCCTTATTCGCCTCCAGGATATGATGTAGATACTTATGGTGTGGCTTCAGTCCCTTGTTGTATGTCAGAAGATGATATCAACCGAGTGGTAGATTCCAGAGCAGGTGCTCTTATCGATAAAGCATCAAGTGATTGTGGAAAATGGTATTTACCAATGATACACTTTGATCTTGACAAATATAATATTAAACCTGAGTATTATGGTCACTTACACCACGTGGCTAACGTAATGCAACTTTGCCCTAATCTTTGTGTAGCAGTTGTAGGAAATACGGATGTACGAGCAAGTAATGATTATAATAATATGTTGTCATACAATAGATCTCAAGCCGCAATCGATTATCTAGTTGCAAACTATGGTATCGACAGAAGTAGATTTAAATTAATGTATGGAGGAGAAGAAAAACCACTTATTCCTGCATCTAGAAAAGAATCTGAGCATTATATGAATAGAAGAGTTGAATTTAGAGTGTGTGATTCAAATGATTATGATATGGCTAAACCAGAAGGTGGAAATGCTGGATCAGGCGTAAAATCTACAGGTTCTTCATTCAGTGGAAATAAAAATTCAGGATTCTAATCCTAATATATTTCGAAAAACAAATTGAAAACGAAGGGGCTCAAGGTGACTTGAGCCCTTTTCATTTTATAATATCACATTCTAATCCATATTTTACACTAATATTTTAACTTTGCCTAAAATATAATAAATGCTACTTACCTCTTTGGTTTTTCCTGATTTTACCTCATCTGCCGTTTGGATGAGTTTAATTACTTTGACCTTTCTTGAAATAGTACTGGGAGTTGACAACATCATATTTATTTCTATTAGTGCTAACAAACTTGAAGAAAAGGATCAAAAGAAAGCCACTAATATTGGACTCTTATTAGCCATGATTTTAAGAATCATTTTATTATTTGGAATATCTTGGTTAATTGCAATGAATTCCACGGTATATAGTATACATAATAATTGGTTAAATGTAGATTTTACTGGACAAAGTTTGATCTTGATAGCAGGAGGTATTTTTTTGATCTATAAAAGTGTGACTGAAATTCATCACAAGCTAGAAGGTGAAACCAATACGGGAGAACAGAAAGCCACAAAATCTAGTAACCTTAATGCAGTTATACTGCAAATTACATTAATAAACATTGTATTTTCATTCGATTCTATACTCACAGCGGTAGGAATGACCAATGGCTTGGATGGAGCTCTTGTATTGATGATAATTGCAGTCATCGCATCGGTGTTAATTATGATGCTTTTTGCAGTGCCTGTTGGCAGATTTGTAAATCAGCATCCAACCATACAAATATTAGGTCTATCCTTTTTATTATTAATCGGGTTTATGTTAATCGTTGAAGGTGGACATCTCGCTGATTTGTCTTTTTTTGGCAGTCATATTGGTACTGTTCCTAAAGGATACTTGTATTTCGCCATTGTATTTTCACTCTTAGTCGAGTTCTTGAATATGAAACTTCGCAAAAAACAAAGCCCTGTTCAATTGCATGGAATCAGCGAACAAGCTGAACAATCGGGTATTATTTAAATGGAAAATGAACATGTCAAAGTAAATTTAAAATACATAGGTAGAAATATTGTCCATAATTGGTCGATTTTTAATATGCAAACACTAATAAAAAAATGAGAAGCCTAATGATTTGCATGATGACATTATGTGTATTTTTTCAATTTTCATGTAATAAGAAAGAAAAATACCGCAAAATTGTTGGCGAAACCATGGGGACCTACTATGCAATAAGCTTTTCGAGCTTTAATTCAACCATCACCAAAGAGGAAATAGATTCTGTGCTTATCAAATTCAACAATTCGCTATCAACCTATATTCCAAATAGCACCATTTCAAATATTAATCAAAGTGATAGCATTTATTGCTTTGCGAATAATCAAGATTCCTACTTTAAAAAAATATTCAATGAATCTAAAGACATTTATCATCTCTCGGATGGATATTTTGAACCTACCATTGCACCACTAGTCAATTATTGGGGCTTTGGATATGAAGGTCATCGAGCAAAGTCAAAGATAGATACTTCTGAAATTGAAAAACTTCTATCATACGTCGATTTTAAAAATGTAACCCTTCATGACAATCAAGATTCAATTTGCATCGACAAAAAAAATAAAGCAACAAAACTAGATTTTTCGGCTATTGCCAAAGGATATGGTATTGATGTCATTTCCGAATTTCTAGATCGAAATAATATACACAATTACTTGGTTGACATAGGAGGTGAATCTAGAGCCAAAGGAGTAAACCAACGAGGGCACACATGGACTCTTGGAATCAACAAGCCCGATAGTACAGCCGATGTTAGTGACATTTTGATAAAAATAATACTAAAGAACAATTCTATTGCCACCAGTGGAAACTATAGAAATTATCACATTGTAAATGGCAATGTATCTGCTCATATCATAGACCCAATGACGGGCTATAGCCGACAATCAGAGATATTAAGTGCCAGTGTCATCAGTACTAATTGTATGCGGGCTGATGCTCTCGCTACCTGCTGCATGGTCATGCCAATTGAAGAGTCCAAGAAAATGATTAATAAATTGGATTCTACAGAAGCCCTTTATATTTTAAGTAAAAACGGAAATTACAAAATAGAATATACAGAAGGATTTAAAAATTATATAGAGGAATAATTATGTTTAACTTAACTAGAAGCTTGGTATTTTTTGACATCGAATCGACGGGTCTTAATGTTATCCGAGATAGGATAATTCAGATTGCACTCATTAAATACTCAAAACATGAAAATGAGGGCATTGAAAAATCATATTTAATAAACCCCGGTATTCCAATATCCGAGGAAGCAATGAGTGTACACGGAATTACGCCGGATATGCTCAGGAATAAACCAAGTTTTCAGCAAGTTGCACAAGAAATTTTTGATTTCATTGGTGATTCTGACCTTGCAGGCTACAATTCTGATCGATTTGATGTACCTATGCTTATGGAAGAATTTGGAAGAGTAGGGCTAGATTTTAATTTAGATAATCGTAAAACAATTGACGTTCAGAAGATTTTTTACAAAATGGAACCTCGAACCTTACAAGCTGCTTATAAATACTATTGCCATCAAGAAATGACAGATGCCCACGATGCCTTAGCCGATGTCAAAGCAACGGTTGCAGTCCTCGAAGGGCAGATAAAAATGTACGAAGGGGTCGATTATGTTGATGATAAAAACAATAGGATACCCTCTCCTATCAAAAATGATGTGGCAGCTTTGTACAATTTCACCAATGAAACAAACAAAACGATAGATGTGACGCAGAGACTAAAATATGACCTAAATGGTGAAATAGTTTTCAATTTTGGTAAATACATTGGTAAGCCGGTTGGTAAAATATTATATGAAGATCGACAATATTACCAGTGGATTCAAGACAAAGATTTTTCGATTCAGGTGAAAAAATTAACGCAAAAAATACTTAAGGAATATGAACAAAATCTTAGGGATAGCAGTAGTTAATCTATTTATTCTGCACATTTTTTCTTGTTACAGCAATGAAGAAGGATGCCTTGACAGATATGCATCCAACTATTCCGTTTCGGCTGATAATCCTTGTGATGCTTGCTGTACATATCCCATTGTAAAAATGCAGTTTTCTGAGAGGAAAATTGGAGAAAATAACATGGTTTTGAATGATACAATCACTGTGGATTCAATGAGTTTTTTCAAAGTAACAAAACTTAAATATTATTTGTCAAATTTGAAAATATATTCAGCAGACGCTGTGATATCAAACTTGGATAGTATTGAAATAATTGATAATGAACCAATTAAAATTGAAAATAATTTTGCATATATTGATGGATTAAGGTCTGGTGCAGATTTTTATCACACCAAATTTGATGGTGTTATAGATTCCATTAGTTTTTGGGTCGGACTTGATCCGGTAATTTCTGTAGAACAAACAACCAAGCTTAAAAGCGGTGATGTACTTTATCCACCATCGGGAAATATTGTAAATGGAAACTATTGCAATCTGAGTATAGATGTCGTTGTAGGGACAACTATTGCAGATACATTGCGTTTTAATCTTTGTGATTATAAAATAAAATCGACTTTAACGTTTATTAATAAACCGAGCATAAGTGAGGGTGTGAACATTAATATCTCATTGAAACAAAATTTCGAATCGGTTTTTAAGGATATTGATTTTTATACAGTGGATTCAATCCAGCTCATACATGCCATAGAAGAAAATTTTGTCAATATTTTTGAACTTTTAGAATAGGTTTAAAATGCTAAAATATCAGATGTACATATATGTTTTCCTAGTAGTAATAGGCTTGACTCTTGTTGCATGTGATGAAGACCCTATAGTTATTAATCCCGTCAATAATGATTTGATTGATATACCCTTTAACCCAGTTTCCGTAACATTAGATATACCCTTTCATTTAGGTAAAATGGTGATTCCGGAAGACAACCCGTTGACAAAAGACGGAATAGAGTTGGGTAGATATTTATTTTACGATCCGATTCTAAGTGGAGATTCTACCCTTTCATGTGCAGGATGCCATAAAATTGAACACGGATTTGCCGATCTTACTGCTACGAGCATGGGAATAACTGGCCAAAATGGAAAAAGAAATTCGATGAGCCTTATAAATGTCGGTTTTTCTAATACTGGATTGTTTTGGGATGGAAGATCTCCAAATCTCGAAGCTCAGGCCCTAGTTCCTGTCGAAGATCCCATCGAAATGAATGCATACTGGCCAGATGTCGTAGAAAAACTTAAATCTCATAGCGAATATCCTGCTATGTTTAGAAAAGCATTTGGTATCGAATCTTCTAGTAAAATTACTAAGGAATTGGTTGCAAAGGCGTTGGCACAGTTTGAAAGAACCATATTGTCAACGAATAGTAAGTACGACAAAATTCAGCAAGAAATTCCTGGTTATAAATACACAGATGAAGAATTATTGGGACTTGCTTTATTTATTGATGGCGAACCATTAGTTCCTGATGCAGAATGTTTTCATTGCCACAACTTAAATCTCACCTCAAGTAGTCTTTATTTTAATAATGGCATACAAATAGCTGAGACGATTGAAGAATTCAAAGATCCGGGAAGAGGAGGATTTACGGGTAATATATTGGATTATGGCACAATGAAAGTTCCCAGTCTAAGGAATATATTATTTTCGGCTCCGTATATGCATGATGGTAGATTCGAGAATTTGGATCAAGTTCTTGAACATTACAATTCCGGTGGTCATCACTCACCTAATATCAATGCCAATATTTATAAATTGAACCTAAATCAAGAAGAATTAGATGCATTGAAAGCATTCATCTTAACCTTTCAGGATACCAGTTTTATGAATAATCCTGCTCTAAAAAGTCCTTTTAATTAAATTTTTTTGAAAAAAAATCATGCTTGAATGTGAAAAAATAAATTTGTTTTTTCACAATTCTCATGACATTTCGGTATATTGACTTACACAAATACCACAATGTAAGGGATACAAAAATAAACGCTTACATATTATGTTTTTTTATATATTACAATGGTGTTTTTTTGTATTTTATTCTAGTAAAAATTATTCCGACTATTGTATTGTGAAATTGAATAAACAATCCGGTTAAAGAATCGGAACACAACATTTAAATATGTTCATGGGATTAAAACTTATATGGAAAGTTGGCTCAAAAGTGATTCAACTTTCCAATTTAAGTTTTTCAGTTTCAAATAACTAATTAGCAATTGAGTTTTGTTTTTATATTAAATTAAGTTTAAGAGTTAGGTATCAATAATGATACTTTTTTGAAGAGATAGGATATGTTCATGGGATTATAATCTTATTAAGAATGACTGCTGGGGGGCAGTCATTCTTTTTTTATATATACCCTAAAAGAATGCAAGACTAAAAATAAGCACTAATAATGACACTAGAATCAAAGCAAAAAAATAGCTGATACCAGTTATTATTGATTTTAATGTGGTCTTGCCCCAGCCCTGCTTATAATAATTTTTTACCGAATAAAGATAAAACACTCCTATCATGATGTTAAGAATGAAAACTGAAATTCCAGGCAAGTCAAAAATTCTATTTATAATCACGAGAAGCACCATTCCTAGAAATGCAGTACCATGCATTACCAATTGAAAATTAAAATGTTCTACTAAAAACCGATTCTGCTTAAGATATAATATCTTCATAACTAACGACACTAAAAGAATCACAATCAATAGAGCCCAAAATAGATTTATCAATCCATACTTCATGACAGATTTAGGATGTTTCGTTACCTTGAGATATTGCTTCAAAATAAACTTATCCCAGATTCCACTAATTTGATATTTAGAAATAATTGAATCACCAGACAATGAGTAAACATCTCGGTTAGTAATCTTGTATTCATTTAAGTTTGTTTGGAAAAAATCAATATTGAAAGTAGAATCAAGTTTATTATTACCAAATAACTCTTCTTTAAATTCTTGATTACATAGACTATCCGTGAGTATCTCATAATTTGAGGCAATAGAATCATACTGCTCCTCAAGGTGTCCCCGAACATATTTTTCCTTTCCATCAAAAGTTTCAGTGTCATCAAAAGTTGAGAAAATAACGGCCAAAAAAAGGATCAGAGAAAGAATAAAAATACGAATCGGTGGTAAATATCTTTGCCTCTTTCCTTCCATGTATTCACTTACAATTCTTGCGGGGACAAAAATATTCTTCAGAGTCATCCACAATCGACTGTCAACTCCAAATACGGTGCCGATAAATTCAGAAATAACCAATCTAAATGGTCTCTTAGATTCAAAAATATTTTGACCACATTGGTGACAAAATTTATCATTTTGATTTAACCCTGCACCACAATTTTGGCAATCCATTTATACTAATATTTTCACTTTCCAAATATATTACTTTTTTCATTTTTATTAACACTTTCAAGGAATGCTCTATTTAAATCATATATAAATCTTTCATTATCAATGTTTATCACATTGGCCGACTTTCCACCAAGTAAAAAGGATAATAGAAATGACTTGACATTACGTATCACACTTTGGTATAATATTTGATATATTATTATTTAAATTAATTTATAATTTTATTTTGATTGTAAAATATTAATTATCAATTAATTATAATTTTTAAGCTTTATTGTAAAATAAGAAATTTTAAAACAGCGATGAAAAAAAATCGATTCTGCTCAAAATTGATTCTTTCCTTTTTGATGATATTTTTGGCGTATGCAAGTTATGGACAGCAATACTTAAGTAAACCTGAAGTTATAAAAAATCTGGCCGATGAGTCAAAAAAACTCAACCAAACCATGGAATCAACCCATGAATCAAATTTATCACTCTATAATGTAAGTGCTCAAAAGCAGATTGTAATTAAAAAAATATTAAAACAAATAAAATTAGGAAAATCAGTGGACGAAGCTGTGGATTCTATATTGGGTACAGGCTCACCAAATGAGTTCGTGTCAGCGGTTGGGAGCATTGATTACCCTTCTGGGTACAGCTCGGCACAAGATTACATAAGACAAGAGATATTATTCTTAATTAGCTACTAATATAATTCTAACTCGAAAATCGATTAAAATGAAAAATTTTAACACCACAAAGATTAACTCTTTGTTAAAACAAAAACTGGCTTATTTCACTGTGGCATTGGCTTTTTGCTTAATGCCTTTCACTGCAAAGGCCGACATTATCAACCTAAATGCCAATACCACGGAAAGTTATCTCATAAATGGCACTTCTAATGTGGTTATATATGTTAGCTTTTCAAGCAACACGGTTGAATATGCAGATAAAATAGAATTTATTCTGCCTGGAGGGGCAACTTCCACTTTTAGTTTGTCACATGGCATTCCTTCGCCTTCACCGTTTACCGCTTGTCAAGAAAATAATGGCGACGAAAGTACGATTGCAAACGGAATTTCTTGGCTCAATCCTTCCTTCCCTAACGGAGGAAGTCACTGCGGTGCTTTCGTAAGTGATGTGCAGTTAAAATTTGGGATAGCCATTACGCATACTTCTGCATCAGGATCTGCACTGAACTTAACAGTGCGACTGACTGGAGATGGATATGGTGAATCCGCACCTAGTGTCGCATCAACTATCGTTCAAATTCTACCAGCGAATTGTGTAGTGAATTGTCCGAGTGATGTAGTTGCCTATGCCAATCAAGGTTCATGTGGTGCAAATGTCAACATACCCTTACCTACATCTCAAGGAAGTTGTACGGGTAGTTTTCAAGATTTAAGTGGATATTATGCGATAGGTACCCATGAATTAAGTTATACTTCAAGTTCGGGTTCTACATGTCATTTTACGGTCACTGTCATCGATGATACGAATCCTATAATAAATAATTGTGCAAATATGACTTTTACATTGGAAAATGGTGAATGCTCAGTATACGTACCAGATTTCTTGGACGCCACTGATGATTGCTCCAATGTCACAACGACTATGTCACAAAACTTTAATTTTAGCACCATCAATTCCGGACCTACCTGTAACAATGGTGAAACCAAATATTATAGAATATTCAATACTACTAGTTACAATATTAACACATATTACAATGTAAGTAGTATAGAACTGGCAATCTATCAAGCATACAATTTTCCTAATATTGGTGTTAATTTATACAAATATTCAGGTGATTTAAATCCAGTTAATATGGAATTAGTGGCTGGTACGACAATGTCAGTTCCTAACACAACACAAGATTTCCTCACGGTTCCAATTTCTGCACAATTCGAAGCAGGAGATCAAATTGCTCTTGAGGTAATCGTACCTGGAAGTAATTTTTCTGGATTTGTACTCGGATTTAATGATTCTGGAGAGACTTCTCCATCATACATTTCTTCTGTAACTTGTAATACAGCGATTCCGGTAACGGTCGAAAGTATAGGATTTAATGCTGATGCCATGATGAGATTACATGGCACAGAAAGCCCAACCAGGTTATACAAAACATTCGGAAACTATGATTTAGATGGTGATTTCCCTATTGGGGTTCACAACTTAACCTATGAAGCCATAGATGCTTCAGGCAATAAAACTCAGTGTTCTTTTACAATTACTGTAAATCCTGTACAAAATCCATTGACAGCGATGGGTTGCAATGATTTGATAAATATTGTATTAGATGAGGATTGTACTGCGGTGGTTCTACCTGATGAGCTTTTGGAAGGTGGCCCATATCCTTGTTATGATTCATTTTCGGTTCACATTGAAGATTTACAAGGCAATGATATTGGGAATACTGTAGATGGTAGTCATGTAGGTCAAACTCTCACTGCGACAGTTAAGGGTCCAAACGGAAATTCTTGCTGGAGTAAGATATTCGTTGAAGACAAGTTAGCGCCAAATCTTGAGTGCAATACGGTATATACTTCATGCTCAGGCGACCTGTCACCGGGATCTCCTTTGGGAACAATGCTGGCATTCCCAGCAAATATCCTAGCCGGTACGATAGAAAATAATTTTCCTAATTCGCATGAATATTACATTGATGTATTTGGGTTAAATGGGGCTTATATCACAGACCTAAATGTAGAATTAGGAATCGAACATTCTCAGCCTTCTGATTTAATTGTGTTACTTGAAGGACCACAGGGTCAGGCGATAAAGCTATTTGATCAAATAGCGCAAGGATGTACAGGAGACAATCTCATGGTGACTATGGATGATGAAGCATTTAATACTTATGCAGATTTACAGACTTTTTGCGAAAATGCAAATCCTGCAGTATCAGGAAGGTTTGTTCCATATCAGAGTTTAAGTGCATTTGATGGCACCGATCCTAATGGACAATGGAAAATAACCGTGACAGATATAAATTCTACTGACGGTGGTAAGGTGAACAGTATTAAACTGGTATTCATGCAATCTGGAGCCATTATGAGCTTCCCGACTACCAATGATATTACTTGGAATCAAATCAATGAAACGACCTTTACCGTGTACGGAATAGATAATTGTACTGAAGCAACACTACAATATAATGACCAAGTGGTCGAGGAAACATGTAGCAGTATCTATACTAAAGTTATTGCCCGAACATGGTTGGCCACAGACATTTATGGCAACCAATCAACACCTTGTGTACAGACGATTTACGTGTATAGGAATGGATTGGCTACTTTAACCTGGCCACCTAATTATGATGGTGTACAGAACAATGCCTTGAGCTGCTCTGATTGGGGTACTAGTGTCCCTGATCCAAATGTGACGGGATATCCTACTGGTGACTTGTGTGATAATGTGCAAATATTTGACCCTGAAGACACAAGAATTGACATCTGTCCTAAGTCATACAAGATTATTAGAAAATGGAAAGTTCTAGAATGGTGTACATCCGAGATAAGAGAACACAATCAAATAATTAAAATAGTGGACGAACAAGGTCCAGAAATCGAATGTCCCGATGACTTAGTACTCTCCGCAGACTCGGAAAACTGTAGCACAACCGTCGCAGTACCGAAGCCAACTGTCATTAGTGAATGTAGTGACAATGTAACTTATACTCTCCAATACTTACCGGTTACATTAAATGGAGCTCCTACCGCTGATGATATATGGTTGGATGATAATGTAATTAATAATACAGCCATCTCTGATGTTCCTTTTGGAGATACTTGGGTAAAATGGACTGTAATGGATGAATGCGGTAATAGAAGTGAATGTTGGTTTACAGTAACCATTGTAGACAATGTGCCTCCGATTGCCGTTTGCGACCAACATACTAAGGTAGCCATTGGATCAGATGGTTATGCCAAAGTTTTTGCAACCACATTCGATGATGGAAGTGTTGACAATTGTAATATTGATAGGTTTGCCGTAAGAAAAATGACGGATATTTGTGGCATAAGCGGAACAGGCAATTTCACAGATGACGTTACATTCTGTTGTTCTGAGATTGGCAAAACCATTATGGTAGAATTTAAAGTTTGGGACAAGGCAGGCAACAGCAATAGTTGTATGGTCGAGGTGGAAGTAGAAGATAAATTACCACCTTATATTACGGATTGTCCTGAAGATATCACCTTAGATTGTCAGTCTGACTACACTGATTTGGATGTGACTGGAAGACCGATAGCCATAGATAACTGTAATGTGGAAGACATATATTATGAAGATTCTGGAAGCATTAATAATTGCGGTCGAGGTACCATTACCAGAACATGGACAGTAGTGGATGGTCAAGGATACAAAAATAGTTGTATTCAATACATCACCCTTAAAGATCTTGACCCTTTTAATAGCAGTGATATTAAATGGCCTTTAGATTATACCGCCACAACTTGTGGAACTAATTTAGATCCGGAAAACCTACCAACAGGATTTGATTATCCAAAGATAGATGATGATATCTGTGCATTAACAGCAGCAACATATAAGGATCAAGTTTTCAATTTTGTGGAGGGTTCATGTGAGAAAATATTGAGAACTTGGACTGTGATTGACTGGTGTACTTACGATGAAAACAATCCACAACTTGGTGTCGGCTATTTCCAACACTTACAAGTGATAAAATTGCAAAACACCATTGCACCAACGATACTTTCAAGTTGCACTGATGTGATGGCTCTCAGTTATGGAAATTGTGGCGACAACATCACCCTCACCATAGATGCAGAAGATGATTGTACGGAAAAGGATGATTTGGTTTACCAATGGATAGTTGATGTAAATAATGATGGAATCGCAGACGCAGGGTATTCAGGAACTGGTAAAACCATGACTAAATATTATAAGAATGGAACTCACAAAATAATATGGAAGGTAGAGGACAAATGTGGTAATGTATCCACCTGTTCTTATCTATTTACTGTAAAAGATGGTAAAAAACCGACTCCATACTGTAGAAGTAGCGTGACGACTGTCGTCATGAATAACAATGGCATGGTAGAAATATGGGCAACAGACTATGAATTAGGAAGTTATGATAATTGCACACCTTACGACAAACTCAGATTTTCGTTCTCTTCAAATGTCAATCAAAAGAGTTTAGTCTTTACTTGTGCAGACATACCAGATGGAATTTCTGCGACGATACCGGTAGAAATGTGGGTGACCGATGAGGCAGGAAATCAAGATTTCTGTTCAGTAAATATTGAACTCCAGGACAATCTCGGAGACGCATGTGAAGATCAAAATGGTTTATTCACGATATCAGGTCGTGTTCTTACAGAAAATAGCGATATTATCGATAACATAACGACCTCGATAAGTTCCTCTCAACCTGAGTTTCCAAAGGTAGTTTCTCCAGGCTCTAATGGCAGTTACTTATTCAATGGACTAAAGCCTAACCACGATTATACTGTGGGTTCAAGTAAGGTCGATGACATTATGAATGGTGTCAGCACATTAGATATCGTATTGATTCAGAGACATATTTTAGGAATATCCGAATTGAATACTCCGTATAAAAAGATTGCTTCTGACATCAATAATGACGGCAAAATTACTGCTGCTGACTTGATAAAATTGAGGAAATTAATCCTTGGACTTACCACTGATTTTGATTCGGGTCAGCATTCCTACAGATTCATCACCAAGACAAATGGGTTTAATAATGCAAGCAATCCATTCCCATTCAACGAGACTTATTTGCAATCTAACTTGACAAATAATGTCTCTGGAAAGGATTTTGTAGCGGTAAAAATTGGAGATGTCAATTCGAGTGCTGTATTTAATGCAAGAAATACTGGTAGTGAAAATAGAGTCAACAAGAACATGGTATTCAAGATACCTCAAGTTATGGCAAACCAAGGTGAATTGATTAAAGTACCATTTTACGTACAAGATTTAAAAGATTATCTTGGATTTCAGACGACCATGAATTTTGATGAAAGTCGGTTACAATTTGAAGATATTGAGCTCAACGAAAGCATTATGAACTTTGACAATTTTAATCTAAGTCATGTTCAGGATGGAAAAATAGCGATAAGCTGGAATAATAATTCAGAAAATACGGAAGATGCCATTTTTACATTGATATTCCATGCGAAGCAAACTACACCATTGTTGGAAGCCATAAGCATAGGAAGTGATATAATTAATTCTGAAGCTTATGATACAGATATCAATGTCAACGGCATCGTACTGAGTGGTATTGCCGAACAAAACAGCGAGTTACAAGGATTTGAAGTATTCCAAAACAAACCAAACCCATTCAATGGCACGACTTCAATAGCCTATTATGTTCCTGAACAAGGAAAAGTAAATCTTAGAATTTTCAACGTTCAAGGGGTCTTATTACAAGAATACAATGACGAGGTAGAGAAAGGGTATGGAAGCTTCACGATTTCTGCTCATGATTTGCCGACCACCGGAATGTACTATTATCAAATTTCATTTGGTGATAAAAAACTCTTGAAAAAGATGATAAGTATAGAGTAGCGTTAGATATTATATTTTAGAAAGAAAATCCCGAGCAATTTGTTCGGGATTTTTCTTTTAGGTCTGTTTTATCTGTTCATAAGTATTTGTTTGTTAAAAATCAACTCTCTAGATTAATCATTCCAGCATTGTGTCCTAATTATCCCTGAAATGGCCTGTTTCATATATTCAATAATTTTTAGATTTCCACCCAATAATTAGAGCTAAACCTACCAAGGGATATATTTATATGAGAAAAAAAGAAATAAATCTTTCTTTTGCATAGATTTGAAAAAAATCTCAATTAATGGTTTATCTATCTCTTGGCACCAATGTAGGTGACAAAATAACGAATCTTAAAAACGCAGTATTAGAAATCTCAAAGCTTGGTACTATCGAAGCGATATCTTCCAAATATGAAAGTGCTGCATGGGATGGAAGTGTCCAAGAAGTATTTTATAATCAAGTGGTCGCCATATCGACCTCAATTAATCCAAATCAATTATTGGAAGACATAAAAAACATAGAAAAACGTCTCGGTAGAAAAGAAACTTATCGATGGGGCCCACGTGTCATTGACATAGATATTCTATTTTATAATGGCGAAATTATCGATGAACCAGGATTGACCATTCCACATCCATTACTGCATCAAAGAAATTTTGTCCTCATCCCTATGATGGAAATTGCATCTGAATGGATGCACCCTAAACTTCATAAAAACATCGAAGAACTTTACGAATTATCAACAGATTCAAATGACGTTTATTTATTGGATGAGGACAGCTAAAACAAATTAAAATCTATGTATGAAAACAAAATTGCCACATTTTTATAATATTACAAAAATGATTTATACCTTTAGCCCATTCGTTAATCAAAACACAACACATTATGGATTTGGGTTTAATTATTCAATTATTAAGTGGTGTACCCTCATGAAATTGATTGACAACATTAGTATAACTTATAACTAAATGTGGACAACTCAAAGTTAAAAAATTATTGATTACTATCATCTTTGTATCGACGGTTATGTGAACGGGAGCAGAGCTCTGCTGGGGAGCAACTCTGTGAGGTATAGCATGATTACTCAAAGTGGAAAGGAATCTTTCATATGGGGGTATGGTTTTTACTACCCCCATATTTTTGTAGATTGATTTCCAATTTAGGGAAAAATACCTTAAAAAACCCATGTTATATTTGATTTTCAAAGTCATGCAAATATTTAATAGGTCGTTCTGAAACTGGCAATTCTGCTATCAGTTCTTCAAATTTTACAGGGCTTAAATACCCCAAATCATGTATTGCTCTTTGCTCATTACTGATATGGATAAGTTCTTTGCAAGCTTTCTGCAATTGGGTAAACGTGCTGATCTGCCAAGGTTTCAAATAGCTGTTTTTAATGAGTCCATTGAGATTTTCAGCACTTCCATTTTCAAGGCAATTGGTGGCTCTGCTTATTTTCATCCCCACATTCACTAGACGATTTTTATAGATCTGGGCATTGTATTGCGACCCATTGTCTGTATGGTGTATACACCCTTTTAGATTTACCTCTTTACGTATATGTATTGCATTTTGCAAGCATTGGAGTCCCACGCCTGCTTCCATAGTAACAGAGGGTAAAAGACCGAGTATACGTTGGGAATAGGCATCTTTTAATGTAAATATATATGCATGATAACTCTCTAATGGATAATAAGTTATGTCTCCGACTATGACTTGATTTATACCATTTATTCCAATCCCGGAAATCAAATTTGGATAATTTTCTTTACCCAAGCCATCACTGGTTTTCGTCCACTTTTTGTTCCTTTTAACCAATAAACCTCTATCTCGCATCAAGGTCTCAAACTTATTGACGCCTATCGAAAGCTCGATACCTGCATGGTTTTGCAGGGTATAATACAGCGATCGGCTACCCATTTGGGGGTGGATCTTACGCCACTCACACACAAGGTCTACGATCTTATCCTCTACTACTTTTTCAGCGTTTTCTCTTTTGACCATTTGCCAAACCAATTGCCTACTTGTGCCTATCTCTTTATAAAATGCTTCCATACTATATATTCTTTCCTTATGGCGAATGTGGGTCACTACTTTTTTAAAAATTGTTTTTCAATGTCATGACCATAGACTTCTTTGATTTGCTCAAGAAGCTCCTCATAATAGTCGAGTTTGATTTGCTGTTTGCCTACCAATCGCTCCAAATTTTCTTTCTCCTTTTTTACCTCAACTAATTTGAGGTAGTCACTGTCCGTTTCTATTACCAACCGATCTGGCTTCTGCAGTTTACCATACTTTTTTACCCAATTATACACTGCACTATAACTTACATCGAACTGTTGTGAAATAGCGCTTGTCGTAGCTCTTCCTGATTCTATCATCGCTACCTTTGCCTTTTTAAAGCTTTCTGAAAATACTTTCCTCTGTTTTTTTGCTCTCATCTTTGCAAATTTGTGATAAGTTTTCCACATTTTTGTTGTCAACGTATTTCATGAGAGCACATGGTGCCTTGGGTGGAAACCTTGGAGGCAAATTATTTAGCAAACTGTCATTAGGAACACTATGGAATTCGGTAGCCGGAATCGTTGGCGGAGGACTAAGTGGTAAATTATTAGGGGCGATATCAGGACCTGCCGTTGATACCGCTAGTCAGGGCACAGATATGATGAGTATTCTAACTAATGTTCTCGGCGGTGGTGTCGGAGGTACTGTAATTATGGTTATCGTTGGTTTCATCAAAAACATGATGAAAAAATAAGAACTGACCGCATAACCTCAAGACCTAATTCAATGCAATTCTGTTGTGCTAGTAGCAGCAACTATTAGCCGTTATTATAAAAAACTAAAGCGACTCAGAATGTCTGAGTCGCTTTTTTGTTTTTAAAATGTCGTAAGCCGGATTCTGTATATGCCTATCATTTATCTAAGCTGCCTACCCCTTTTGGCGATCTTGCGATTCCGATGCCGAGCAAACACCTACCCCACTAGGTTCCAAAATATACATGGCATTTCAACCCATGAGGTTTACCCCCGACATTTATTGCTAAATGCCGTCGTGAGCTCTTAACTCACGTTTTCACCCTTACTCCGAAGAGCGGTAATTTTCTGTGGCACTTTCTATAACAGACCTCTCTCGAGACCTGCTCCCAACGGTTAGTTGGCATGGTACTCTACGTTGTCCGGACTTTCCTCTACATAAGCGAGTTATGCAGCGATAGGCTGACCGAGCAAAATTAGTAATTATCAATCAACAATGATAAATTTCTTCGTATTGTAATGATTATTGCCCGTTTTGTCAACAACTTTCAATGTATAAGCGCCTGGAATCAAATGTGAATCTATCTCGAAATCATTCTTATCAAATATGCTCCGTTCTAGTACTTGTTTTCCATTCATATCATAAATGTAAACAGTCAAATCACTAACTTCGTCAATGCCATCTATATGAATCCGTCCATTGCTGGGATTTGGAAAAATATCAAAATCCCTTTCTAATTCTGGAGATTTCACACCACTGCTCAAATCAATACCCAAATCCTCTAACCTAAAACAGGCATAAAGCGAGTACGGTGTATTCGTCGTGGAGATCAAGAGTATCTTGTCATCGTCTAGTATAATCGGACGATTAGTATAATACGTATATTTCACTTCTGAGTCGGTTGTGAGTGATCCCAGTAGATTTACATTTCCGTTTCTTGTAATGGATATAAAATCAAATCCGTCTCTCCCTGTCGTACTTGGGTTTGCCATGAGCAATAATTGCTCATCCCGTATATCTATCAATCTTAAAAAGTTATATGTATTTTGCCCGATTTTTAAGGTATCGATGGATTGCACGACATTGCCTACACTATCGAGCCACAGTAACCAAGTATAAGGATAACCTATATCGTCTATTCCATAAGTTTTCCACAAAGCAAGATTTTCATTCTTACCGTAAAGTGTTCCTGCAAAATATAAATTAAATTCTTTAGTAAAGTCAATATAATTGGTCAAGTCCTTACTATATCTTTCTTTTGGCTCTGAAATATCTGTATAATCCATCACCTTCACGATGAATTTTGGGCTTTTGCTGGTATCATAAGGGGCATAATAAGCAAAGTATAAAAAATCATTATTTTTTAGATGACCGAAATAATTTATTTTATCATATTGCAAAACCGCCAATGTATCATCAACTTTGATTGTATCAGTATACTCTTCACCTGTATAAGAAAAATCACTTCCACTTATAGGATATAAATAGTACTTATATTCTGGCCAAGTCCCCGCAATGGTGTACACATACTCATCTCTACCATACATTGGTATATAATCACCAAGCCCTGGACTGTGTAGTTCGTTAGAGGTGGTATCATTGGTATTGATTGTCGTTTCTAATAAATTTCCATCCGAGACATCAAATATCCGCCGTATTGGATCAATGTAAGCGCCACCATATCTCCATATTTGAGCTAAATGATTACTTAGTCGTTTACTTCTTTTCCCCAATAATTCCAAGTTCCCATCAGGGTTAATATACATATTCCTATAGGACTCCAAGGTATCCCCTGCTCCTGTATCTTTGTTTAAGTAGTGAACCCATTTTTGTTCTCCCGTGTCCTTATCTACCTTACTTAGCATACCTCCATGTGGATCGAGAAAAGCATCACGAGATCTGGTCCATATCAGTAAGTCGTCATCCATAGATACGACATGACTCGGCAGCAAGGAGCTATATTCATTAGCTCCCGGAACAGCATTCTCAAAAGTATCCACGACATAATGTTCGTCCTTAGGCACATAGACCCACAGTGGGTCGGCTTCTACGTAATGTGGCAGTGGCACACTTTGAGCTGCAATCAATGAAGAAAACAATATCATAGTAAAAGATAGGTAATATCTATACATAATTATAATTTTAAAATATGCATTTCATTTATTAGTCAATATAATACTTTTTAAAATAATGTACTCTAAGACGTTAATATTAAAGTATAATTAACCGTAAAATGAAACGCATATTATGTTAATAAAAATTCGATACGTAATTATTCACAGGAAACATCACAATCGGGAATCAAGTATATGCACCCTCTAGGAACGGGATCTGGCAGAACATCACATACCAAATTTGGGTTTGAAATCTGACTCACAGACACAGTGGTTTCTATTTGATCGGTTGCAGGATTATAACACTTCTTTACACTTCTATTACAACATCCTTCTCCACATCGTAGCCTTCTGTACACTGTTTCACTTTTACTCCCCTGTGACAAGCAATATGTAAAGCACAATGCTTGTAATCTCGTAATAGATAAAGTATGAAGATTTGGATCATTACAATTATAAACAGTTTGCCAATTTGGTGTATTAAATAAAATCCAATCTTCTATGGCTTTAGTCATAATTAAATCAAAATTAATCAAGAATGCCCGTAATGCGGCATCCCCGGCATTCGTAGCATTAGCCAAATCAATCTCAAACTGTGGGCAATTATGACTGATAAGCTTAATATTTCCAATATAGTAGTCAGTTTGTTGGTTTAAATTTATACAATCGGATTGATCCCATTGTATTGTAAATGTACATCCGGGATATTGCAAAATATTTTGAAAATTTCTAGTATCCTGACTTGGAGGAGAACATCCTGCAGAAACTAGTTCTCCACACTCGTCGAAAATGCTGCTCTGCGTTTGTGTTCCATCTCTATTACTTCCAGACTTGAGTTCATCAAAAACGGCTTCATCTTGAGAAGACATAGGACTATTGTCTATTTCGCTACTACAGGAAGATATCAAGAATGCTAATAAAATTACGGCTAGTCCAAGCAGATTTTTAGCAAGAACTCGAAAACGTGTGTGTGTGTGTTGTAGAACTTTAGAATTTTTTAAATTTTTCATGATGAATAATTTTGTTGTTTTAAAGAAAAAACATCAAATCAAAAATATCAATTATTTTTTAAAATTCAAAATAATAATTTAAAATTATTTCCTCATTTCTAAAAATTATTATCACATTAAATCTTAACATAATATATAAAATGCTTAATTTTAGCCCTTAATAAAAATTTAGGTTTTTTGATAACTTGGATAAAAAGGAACTGGGGTCTCATTGCATTGGTGGCATTTGTCGTGCTATACCTCACATCCATTCGTCAAAATACCAAACTTAACATCACTGATAATATTCGGACTACCCTGCAAGAACGATTTGTACAAGATTCGCTCGTGTTTTCACATGAAATAGAGGGTAGAAATTTTGCAGCATTAGATCAGTCGCCATACAAAATTCAAATTTTGAAAAACGGCCGACTCATCTACTGGAATACAACTCTACACTGCGAAAAAGAATTAAAAAGAATCATCAATGATGAGTTCGAAGCCCGATTTTTCTTAGACTTTCAGAATCCGGAATCCATCAGAAGATTTACAGAAAACAGTAAATTCCTGTACAACGGAGATCAATTTATACTCAAGTCAAGTATTAAATTAAACACCTGGGCAAAGATATTTTTTATTATATTTTTTACATGGCTTTGTCTAAGTGTACTTGGTCCAAGGTCTCGACTTGCAGATCCTTTGGTTCTCATTCCTGGTATATTTTCAGTATTGTCATTGGGAATATTTTCTATCGTATGGCTTTTTGACGACCACAGTACAGTAAGTGATGTTGACAGTATTTCAAGGCAATATTTCAACCTTTTTACACTGAGTATATTTATCATCTGTCTCACCTCGATTGTCATATATCAGGGACAACGATTCATCGACTGGGTAAAATCCAAAATCCCAGCCAAAGCCTATGTTTTTGGGAGTGTGGTGTTGATATCTATGTTGTTTTGTAGCCTTATTTTACTTTTAAATTTTTTTATCAGTGATTACATCATTACATTTGATTACAACAATGTCTTAATACTCAATTGGCACAGTATTACAGCACTCATTTTGGTGCTTTTATCTACGGCCTTATTGTTTTTTATATCCTATCTAGTCGTCAAATCGGCACCTGATAGTTATTTTAGAAGTTTTGCCAATGCCGGAATCAGCATTGCCGCGATCACCCTATCGGTGCTATCACTTTGGGCCATTGGGTATCCACTCTTACCACTAGGGATATTTCTGCTATCTTTCTTTTTAATTTTAGAACTTTTCGTCGAATCCTCGATAAGAAATATCACTTCCATGCTTTGGTGGCTCATCCTCTTTTCTGCATTTATTTCCATCAATTTGTTTTATCTCGGCTTACAAAATGATATTAAATATAGGAGTCAAATACTTAACAAACTCTATCATCAACCCAATGACCAAGAAAGCAAAAACATTCAGAGAATTGCTAAAAAATTTATTGACAAGGACATAATCTATTCGCTTTCCCAATTGGAATATCCGGCACGTTTACAAAAATCCGATTTTGAAGAATTTGTGTTCGACTTGTCTCATAACCTATTGAAAAACACCGATTGGAAGATTCAGGATGTAGAAGTATTCAATGAAGTAGGAGAATCCATCTTTGTGAATAACTATCCTGATTATCAGTCCTTTGTACAAAGAATAAATTTATCGTCACGAATAGACAAACTGGTGCTATATGATCATTTTTCTGACAGTTACATATTAGAATATAGCATCGAAAACTCGAGCTTTGATTCAGCACCATTTAAACTGATCATTATTCTAAGTCGGAAAAATACCGTCACTGACGTAGATGAGAGCATTAATTATGTCGTGATTAGAGATGGTGTAATCGTCAAAAGCCAACTGGATGTAAACAGTGCTTCCATCAGTGTCAATCCACTCAAAATAAATAATAATACGATCATAAGTGATATTTCATTTGTCGTAAAACCATTGCCAAATGGTCAAAAAATAGTGAGTTTCAGAAAGATTGCGGGGTTGATAAAACCCATCTCTTTTTTCTCATTTATCTTTACTCTGGGTGCAGTAATTTTAGCATTGATTACGTATCTCAACACCAAATTCAGGTTTTTGCCTCGTGACATTGACATCAAATATTTTGCAAAAACCTCATTGCGTAGTAAGATTCAACTTACCATCATATTACTCATTGTATTCTCGTTCATCATCATCGGTTTTATCACAGCCATCTATTTCAAAACGGTCTTTGAAACCAATCAAAAAAACACGAGAACCAAAGAAATTGCCACGATCGTTTCAAGCATTCAGAATTTCAGTCAAGGAAGTAGCGATATTGCGGGAGCCAATGAAATCACAAAAAATAAAATTGCCGCCATCACTTCACTTCATAATGTCAGCATAAAATTTTATGACCAATTCGGAAAATTACTGAGTAACCAAGCCGCATTGGACGATAATTCTCGCATTGATTTCAACATCTTACAAGATATCCTTAAGAATCAAAATTCAATTACGGAATACGATAAAACCTATAATTATCAAAAAACATATACTCCGCTTTACCATTCTAAAACCGGTAAATTTAGAGGTATTCTAATGGTAGAATACAACAAAAAAGATCCCGCAATAAGGAGTATTGTTGATTTTGTGGGTACGATTCTGAATGTGTATATTTTCCTTTTCTTATTGGCAGGAGCCATTTCCATTGCCATATCTAACAGTATTACAAAACCTCTGAGCCAACTGGGTGACAAACTCCGTCAGTTCAAATTAGGTAAGGAAAATCAATCCCTCGAATGGAGTGGAAATGATGAAATCGGGATGTTAATTAATGATTATAACAACCTTGCTGAAGAGCTATCACAAAGCGCCGAACTCCTAGCCCGTACCGAACGGGATATGGCATGGCGTGAAATGGCGAAACAGGTGGCTCATGAAATTAAAAACCCGCTTACTCCGATGAAACTGAGTATGCAGTACCTAGAAAAAGCCATTGATGCCAACCCCGAAAAAGCGAAAGAACTCATCCAAAGGATATCCTCTACCCTAATTGAACAAATTGAAAATCTCAATCAAATAGCCAGCGAATTTTCCAATTTTGCTAAAATGCCTTCAACCACTAATGAAAATGTAATCTTGAATGAAGTGGTAGAGACCATTCACGATCTATTCAGAAAACGAGAAGACATGGACATCAGCCTCAACGAACCAATCGAGGACCTCACAGTCTATGCCGACCGAAATCAGTTGGTCAGGATTCTTAACAATCTGGTAAAGAATGCCATCCAAGCGATTCCTCACGACAAAAAAGGAAAAATAGTCATAAGCCTATACAAATCCGACAAGGACGCCATTATCAGTATTCAAGACAACGGCACAGGCATCCCTGAGTCAATGCGAGATAAAGTATTCACACCAAATTTTACCACAAAAAGTAGCGGCACAGGGCTGGGATTGGCAATTTCTGCCAATATGATTGACACCATGAATGGTAAAATATATTTTGAAACAGAAGAAAACGAAGGCACCACTTTTTTTGTTCAGATTCCACTCATGCGGCTAGACGATGACACACGGGTTGTGGTTTCTCTCGACGATTGAAAACCCGAATTAAAATTAGAAAATATTTACTCTGTTCTCGCCTCGATTGGCGAAAAATCTTTTTAAATTTGCACCATAAACTAAAGAATTAAATGATGGTCTATTGGTAGTTTCATCTTTTAATGAATACTGCAGGACTCATCGTTATCTATTAATGTCAAAACCAAATACATGAAAGATTTTAATTTATCCCAATATGGAATTACTGACCGGAAAATCATTAGAAATGCATCCCCGGCCAACCTTTATGCCTATGCCATAAAATTCGAAGAGAGAGCAGCCATATCTGATGTTGGGGCATTAATGCTGGAATCTGGAGAGAAAACCGGAAGAAGTCCTCGTGACAAAAGGATTATTGACCATCCCGAAAGCAGCAATAATATATGGTGGGGTGATATTAATATCAAAATGGATGAAAAAACTTTTGACATTAATAAACAAAGAGCCATCGATTATTTCAACACTCGCACTAGAATCTATGTAGTCGATGGCTATGGTGGCTGGGATCCTGAATATCAGATCAAAGTAAGGGTAATATGTACAAGACCATACCATGCATTGTTCATGCACAACATGCTGATAAGACCGACTGAGGCTCAATTAGCAGAGTTTGGAGAGCCTGATTACGTGATAATGAATGCCGGGCAGTTTCCTGCAAATTCATTTACGGCTTATATGAATTCTAAAACGAGTATTGACCTTTCATTCGAAAGAAGAGAATTCGTCATTCTCGGAACGGAATATGCCGGTGAAATGAAAAAAGGTGTCTTTACCATTATGAATTATATCATGCCAAAAATAGACGTCCTATCCATGCATTGCTCAGCAAATGAAGGAGCCGCAGGGGATGTATCCTTGTTTTTTGGATTGAGTGGAACCGGAAAAACCACCTTATCAGCTGATGTCAGAAGAAAATTGATAGGCGATGATGAGCATTGCTGGTCTGATAATGGTGTTTTCAACATCGAGGGCGGTTGTTATGCCAAAGCCATCAACCTGACCAAAGAAAGTGAACCAGAGATTTTCAATGCGATAAAATTTGGTACCGTTTTGGAAAATGTGGTTTATGACAATCGAGAACACCATGTCGATTACACAGATACCAGCCTTACGGAAAACACAAGAGCCTCTTATCCTATTGAATTTATAGAAAACGCTAAGATACCTTGTGTCGGTGGTCATCCAAAGAATATCGTATTCTTAACACTGGATGCCTTTGGAGTATTGCCTCCGGTATCTCGGTTGAATTCGTCTCAGGCGATGTACCATTTTATCAGTGGTTATACTGCAAAAGTAGCAGGGACTGAAATGGGAGTAGTTGAGCCACAAGCCACATTTTCGGCATGTTTTGGCGCAGCCTTTATGGTGTGGCATCCAAGTAAATATGCGGAATTATTGGCCGAAAAAATTGAAAAATATGGCACTAAAGTTTGGCTTGTCAATACCGGCTGGATTGGTGGTGAATATGGCGTAGGCAAAAGAATCAGTCTGAAATATACAAGAGCCATCATCGATGCGATTCACAACGGTGATTTAGATCATGTCGGATTTGCGAAAAATGAAACTTTTGGTTTCGAAATACCTGAAACATGTCCTAATGTTCCTGATAATATTTTAATACCGCGAAATGCATGGGAAGACAAATCCGCTTATGATAAAAAAGCGGCCCACTTAGCCCAATTATTTGATAAGAATTTTGAAAAATACAAAAGCAATTGTTCTGCTGAAATCATCAATGCAGGACCAAAATTGTAGTTTATTGTAAGATTATAAAAAAGGGCAGTAAACACGGTTTTCTGCCTTTTTTTTTATAAAATTGGGCATGTTGTGATTCAATTGAATTAAACTTTGGACTCCCTGCATTGTTACTAATCATATTTTCAAATTTTAAAGATTGAACTATGCTTAAGTGGATTGACATTCTCCGGTTTGCCAACAATGGGAATCCCATCCCTGATCAAAAAATTATCAAAACCGATGAAGAATGGCAAAATGAATTGGATGATGAAGTTTTCAGAATCACTCGAATGAGAGGGACAGAGAGACCATACAGCAGTGAAATGTGTGGATTATTCGTTCCTGGTAGGTATGCTTGTGCATGTTGTAATACAGAATTGTTTGACGCAGAAGAAAAATTTGACAGTAATACGGGTTGGCCTTCATTTACACAACCTATTAAGGAGAATGCCATTGCCTACCATAAGGATAAGGGATTCGGTATGTATCGGATAGAAACCGTTTGCAACACTTGCGATGCTCATTTAGGACACGTGTTTCAGGATGGTCCGCCGCCATCAGGATTGCGTTATTGTATGAATGCTCTAGCCCTTAAAAAAGTGGAATCCGACATTAGGTATGCAACATTAGGAGGTGGTTGTTTTTGGTGTACAGAAGCAATTTTTCGGGAGCTAAATGGAGTCATTAATGTCGAAAGTGGTTATGCAGGAGGCAAAAGTGCTCACCCGACTTATCGCGAGGTATCTAGTGGTCTAAGCGGTCATGCAGAAGTGGTCGAAATCACTTATGACAAAAGCATCCTTAGTTTTTATCAGTTGGTCATGATTCATCTAACGACCCATGATCCAACTACACTGAACAAACAAGGAGCAGATCACGGGACGCAATACAGAAGTGTCATTTACTATCGAAATGAAGAGGAACGACAAGAAGCGCTGAAGGCGATAGAGGAAGTACAAGGTCAATTAGATGAACACATCGTGACCGAAGTGGTACCATTTAGTGGATTTTATAAGGCTGAAAATTACCATCAAAATTATTATTCAGAAAATGGCGATGCACCCTATTGTAAAATCGTGATTAATCCAAAATTGAATAAATTCAGAGAAAAATATACGACTCTTCTTAAAAACGAAGATCAGAATCTAGTGGATAATTAATGCCATCTCAGCTTAGGAATTACAAAGGAAACGGAGTTTACTATTTCGTTTCCATTTTTAATAATTTGTATTTAGCACACTTAGTGACATAGGAAATCTGTCCGAAGAAGGCAATATTTCTGAATAATTTACTACATTTGGAGTTGATGAAAATATATACTTTCATATTGATGGTGTTTGTTCTCTCGTGTGCTGAGAAGCCTGATTTTAGCGAAACTCCTACGCTATCGTTTCAGTCATTTTCTAAGCAAAGTATGCTTCAGGGAAGCACCAATGAGGACAATGTCACTCTTACCCTTTATTTTACAGATGGTGATGGCGATATTGGATATAGCATTGACGAATTTCAACAGAATTTATTTATAACTGATAATCGGACAGGAGATTTATTTACCGGATTTAAGCTTCCTGAAATTCCTATTGAAGGCTCCAAAAATGGGGTCAGTGGCACCATAGAACTTTTGATATTTACAACCTGCTGTATTTATCCAGACGGGATAGACCCCTGTGAAATCGTCGATGAATTTCCTAGTAACGACCTGAGCTTTGACATTTATATGCTTGATCGTGCCGGACATATTTCTAATACCGTCACAACTCCGAGTATAAGCTTGAAATGCTATTAATGGATTTCTAAAACAGCTGCTTATTGTACTTTTTGATTTCCGCAATTACTTGTCTATTCAACTTTCTTTCATAAGAGTCCATAGAATTAATTTCATTTATGAGTTCTGTCATTTTGTTTTTGGCTGTTTCGACACCATGCGTTTCATTTAAGTAAATGATATACTCCAGCCGATGTTGATAATTGGAGTATTTTGAATCCATGGATTTAAACACAGTTTCTGCTTTCTCTTGATTTCCCATTTTATAATTGGACCATGCATAGGCAATCATTTCCTGTGAATTAAGAAATTCCTTATTTCCCTCTATTCAGTTGCCTTGTTTTACAACCTCTTGATGGTCATTATTTTGATAATAAGCTTTCATTAGCAACATGATCAGCGCTGGGTCACTTTCATAAAGGGGATTATTGCATGATTGAAGAATTTCCAGTGCATTCGATGTATTCCCTTTTTTCAAATATTCTCTTGCAAGCTCAAGTTTATTGGAATGAGTGTTGGCAAATTTTACTTTTTTCTCAAGTTTATCAATTGAATAGTCCTTACTCAGTGATTCCTTGAGTCCTTCTTTTAAGTTTTCGATATTTCTTCTACTGTAGAAATTATGGTACAAATAAAATACGCTACCTACAAAAGGGAAAAATATAATTATCCAAAACCACTTTTGCTCAGATTTTTGAGAGTAAGCATGATATAGACAAAATGCTTGTATTAAAATTATAAAGGGATAAAAGCCTAACATTTAGTAACGATTAATGATTTTAATTTTCTGATACAACCTTGATGTAATCCTCACTTACAACCTCCTTTTTAATCACGTTTCTCTAGATGATTCTCCGTTATTCACAATAGCAAAGCATACAAATAATGCAGTAAAAATAATATTTTGATGAAAATATTTTCCGATATTCAATTAAATTTTAGGATTTCTCCAGTTCCAAAGACCCGTCCTGCATGACAATTTCCAATGTTCCGGATTCAAGGTCTGCGTATTTACTGACATAGCTGCCGTGTTGTTTCACCATAGCGAAACCTCGCTTCAACACCATCTCCGGATCGAGTGCTTTAATCATCGAATCTATTGCTTGGAGTTCCAGGCTGTGTTTTTTTAATTCATAATTCTTAATGGAATGTAGCTGATATTCGATATTTTTAATTTTCTCTTCATTTCTCCTCAAAATTTCCATTGGAATGGCTCGTACCAAATAATCTATTTGTTCTAACCTGAGTGTTTCCTGTTTGATTTTTTCATTTGAAAGCCAAACGACATTTTGCCATAATTGTGTTATTTCTGCCTCGAAAAACAGGTTTTGTTCTATGATAAAATTCGCCACAGCAGTCGGTGTTTTCAATGAAGTATGAGACACCACATCGGCCACGGTTTGGTCAATATCATGACCAATACCCGTCACTATGGGGTATCGAGATGTGGCTATCCTATGCCCAATATTGTAATTATCAAATGCCGATAAATCAAGCTTACTTCCTCCGCCACGAATAATCACTACGGTATCAAATTTTGTCCTCGAGTTTTCGATTTTATCAATGGCTGAAAGAACCTCTGATTCCGTATTTCTTCCTTGCATAGCAGCCTGAAACAGTTGTATATTAAAGCGATAATTATAAGGATTCTTATTTAATTGCGATACAAAATCTTGATATCCAGCTGCCCTATCACTACTGATAACTGCAATTTTCTGAATAACCGAGGGTAGTCGTATCGATTTATTTTTATCCAGTACACTGGCTTTCTTGAGTCTTTCTAATATTTTTTTGCGTTCCATCTCCAGCACCCCGATAGTATATTCCGGATTGATGTCTTCGATAATTAATTTCATGCCATATCGCTCGTTAAATTCGACCTTAACTTTAATCTCAACCAGTGTCCCGGCACTTAACAACGATGGCAACAAATCGCCAACCTTATTTTTAATGAATAAAAAACTCCGATACCAGATTGCGGCTGAACTCTGTGCCACAACATTACCCGATTTCTCATCTTGTTCGACTAATTCCAGATAATAGTTTCCTCGAGATTCAGAGATTTGGTTTATTTCGGCATGTATCCATATTGGATCCTGAAAATTGAGAGCCACCACCCTTTTTAGGTACTCATTTAGTTCAAAAAGAGAATAGGTTTGCATCGCTAATTTTAATTTAAGTTTTTCATTATTAATGGATTAGAGCTCCTCACTTTAATAAGATCCAATCCTCTACCAAAACGATTTTCGTATAATCTGTTCGTTATGGAGTACCATCTCCCGAGGTTAGTATTCACCATCGTCAACGCCAAAACACACCCACCGAAACCTGCACCCATCATTCTTGCACCATAGATATCTTGGTTATTTCGACATTCTTCTACCACGAAATCCAACTCTTCACAACTCACTTTGTATTTTTGGCTCAATCCTTCATGGGATTTATAAAGAAGTTTTCCTGCGTCTCTTATTTCACCATTTTTCATATTTTCTAACATGTCCTTCACCCTTTGGTTTTCCTCAAGTACAAACTGTACCATTTCTAAAACCGTATGTTGAAAATAGGGTTTTATACTTTCAAGATCGGCTCCAGTAATTTGACGCAATGAGGTCTTGAAATCTCGTTTCAAAAGTGATTTTGCCTCCTCCATTTTTTGTCTTCTGTCATTATAATCAGAATCAATGAGTTCGTGCTTGACATTGGTATTCACGAGATAAAACTGCCATTGTTCTGGAATCTTCACCATGCTCGTGGTTTCATTTTTACAATCTAATAACAAGGCATTTCCTTTTTGTGACTTAAATATGGCGGTTTGGTCCATTTTACCACCGAGTACGCCACTACCATGCTCGATTTTTGAAGCGAGTGATATCATCTCACCTTTATTCAATCCTAGATTCATAAATTCATTGAATAATGCGACGAATCCACATACCATTGCCGAAGACGAAGACACTCCTGCCCCGATCGGAATGTTTCCCCCAAAAGCAAGCTCAAGCGGTTCAATATCACGATTACTAATACTCGATATCTCCGTCAATATGGATTCCACATATTTCATCCAACTGCTCTTAACATGTATATTCTGTTCGAAAAATTCATGATAATCGACCGCATAAATTCTTAACTTTTCTGATTTCTTTGCATAAATCCAAGTGTATCTATCCATAGTAAATGGCAGTACGAATCCATCGTTGTAATCGGTGTGTTCACCGATGATGTTGACCCTACCTGGCACGGTGACTTGATATTGTGGAGTACCAAATTTTGTTACAAAAGATTCGAAAACTTCACTTCTATTAGCCATTTAGGGCAAAATTATTTTTGCGATTTATCCATAGCCCATTTGTAAAATCAGGAATGTATCGAACTGCTCCACCCTCTTTGATAGATGCCTCAGAAAGTGGGGTAAGTGACATCCAAGTGGCGGCATCAAATACATCAAAGGGAATTTCGCTTCCGTTCATGGCACAATCAAGAAAGGACTCCATCAAGAAATAATCCATGCCACCATGTCCTGCTCCGACAGATTTTTCGAGCCCTTCTTTCCAGATTTTGTGGTCGTATTTCTCAAGATATGGGGAGTCGTTCTCCCACTTATGTGGCGGACTCATCCCTTCAATGTAGATAGAATTATTCACTTTCATCCAGAGTCCTCTTGTCCCTTGCACTCTAAACCCCAGTGAATATGGTCTTGGCAAATTCGTATCGTGATGCATTACTATGGTTTCGCCATTGGAAGTGGTTATCATGCTTGTCACTTTATCACCCAAATTGAATTTTATTTTTGCATTGGGATGATTTTCACCCCCTTTCTCATGATTGACGATATAATCATGTAACCCGCGAGATTTACTTGCCATCGAACTAATGGTAAGCAATCGATTTCCGCGATTTACATCAATAAATTGAGATACAGGACCTATGCCATGCGTGGGATACAGGTCTCCATTTCTATGAATCGAATGGTTGGTTCGCCACTTGGCCTCACTGAATCCTTTATCTCCAAGTTCTACCCCCGAATTGTAAGGTGTAACCCCGTCATTAAACTTCACACCTCTCAAGTCGTGTTGATAGCCGCATTCGAGGTGTACCATTTCTCCCAACAGACCTTCCCTCACGAGATTGAGCATTGCCATGATGTCTCTACGGAAGCACACATTTTCGAGAAAATAAAGTGGAGTTTTCGTTTCTAAATGTGTGTTTACCAAGTCCCAGCATTCCTCCACCGAAAAAGCACCAGACACTTCCAATCCTACGAAAACACGGGCATTCATAGCTGCAATGGCTTGCTTTGAGTGCCACTCCCATGGTGTTGCGATGATGACAGCATCCAAATCTTCAGTTTCTAACATTCGTTCATAATCATAGTCACCACGATTGTAAATTATCGGTTTTACCGCCGCATTGGAATCAAACATTTTCAAGCTCCGCTCAATCATTTCTTCATTAGGATCCGCAAGGGCAACAATCACCACATCGCTTCTTTTGAGGAGTAATTCCAAATGATTTTGACCTCGAAGTCCACATCCTATCAATCCAATCTGAAGTTTTTCAGTGTTATTTCTTGAACCAAAACTCAATCCGGGTGCAACAGAGAATCCCAAGCCGGCTAAGGATGTATTTCTCACAAATGTTCGTCTTTTCACTAGAGAATATTTTTAAATTGGTTTAAAAATCTAAGATAAAAATTTAGCCCGAGCTATTATACATTCAAAAGTAAAAAATGAAGCGAGAATACTATTAAACGGAAGAAAATTGAGAGTTTAATCGAACAATAAAACGATGGCTTTTTTATTGTTTTTGATAAATTCATATCCCGAGTAAAGTGTAATAAACACGATCCATGCTAACAAAACATAATTAATCCATTTGACAATGTCCTCATTGATGTCATAATTATAGTAATGAGAAGTAATAGAAATTACATAAATCACTATGATGTAAATAATCTGTGAAAACGTCTTAACTTTTCCTGAATATTCAGATTGTAAAATCACTTTTTTAGATACCAAAATTAGCCGAATCACAGTCAGACCTATTTCTCTGAGAGACAGAATGATAAAAATATAAATGGGAATAAGCCCATTGACATAAAATGCAAGCAGCACACCTAATATCAGAATTTTATCTGCTATTGGATCCATGATTTTTCCAAAATTGGAAACAATATTCCATTTTCTAGCAAGATATCCGTCTATGTAATCTGTGATTGATGCCAATAAAAACAATAAAAAAGACCACACAAGAGACTCGAAAGTATTTTGAAAGGCCAAGTAAGAACAAGCAATAGCCATTGGCACTCTCGCCACTGAAATGATGTTAGGTATGTTGTACTTTTTAAATGCCATTATCCGAATCGCAAAAGTAAAATTAATTAACTAATAATAATGTTCTATGCGAACAGAAGTTTAGGGAGATGGCAATATTTAATAGATAGTTATATTATTATTGAAAATCAATATTCACAACATTGTATTGCAGTTGATAAATTGATAATTTAATACAGCAGTAATGATTTTTGACATCAAGAAAGGATTAATATTGACATCAATGAACCGACCCCATTGAAATAAAACGCAAATTATTACTAATTTTGCCTTGTAATTTAACACTTGATGTTTAAGTATTTACTCATAGCTGGCCTTGTTTATTATTTCCTTTACATGAGAAGGGAAAATAAACAAATCGAACCCAAAGACATAAAAAATGAGGATGTCTATGTTGACTATGAAGAAGTCGATTGATAAGGAGAAGAACAGACCATGATATATTTTGAAAATGAGCATTTTTTTGTAATTAATAAACCGGCGGGGATTGCTGTACAATCTGCCAATCCGGATGATCCCACAGTCGAAAATTACATAAAAAAGAACTACAACAGTCACATACATCTCGTCAATCGCATTGACCAGCCTGTCAGTGGGTTTTGTCTAATAGCGAAGAATTCATATAGCAAAAACTATCTTTGGAAAATACAGATTGACAAAGAGATTAAAAAGCGATACATCGCCGTAGTAGAAGGTCATCTCGAACCCACTGAAGAAAAAATTGTGCTTTACCTCAAAAAGGTAGAAAAACTAGCCAAATCCATTGTCAAAGAAGAACCGACAGAAGATTACAAGCGCTGTGTTATCAAAATAAAACGGAGTTTCTTCCTTGACAATTATACCATCTTAGAAATCGATTTAAAAACTGGAAGATACCATCAAATCAGAGCCATGCTGTCCCACCTTGGTCATCCAATCAAAGGTGATGTAAAATACGGCGCTAGACGTAAAAATAAAGACCGCAGCATTTATTTGCATTCGTGGAAACTGGCGTTTGTACCCCCAGGTCAAGAAGAAAAATTACACCTTAGAGCTCCGCTAAATATGACCAATCCACTGTGGCGATTGGTTGACAAAATCATCAAACATTGGTAGTTTATCTTCTGATGTGACACTTCGGTATAAAAAATAAGTTAAAGCACCTTTAAAATAGGAAATTTGGATAACAATTGAACCTAATCCATGATTATAGTATTATGAATTATGCTTGCTAATTATTAAAAATGAAGGTGTGTTAAAAAATGAAAGTATTCATGTACAATCGGCTGATGATGTTAAATAAATCCATATTTATACTTCTATTTTTTGTAATTTTTAGTAATCGTATAATAGCACAAGATACGATCAGAATCAATAATCCATCGTTTGAAGATGCACCACACAAAGGAACCGATGTGACCAATATTCGAGGTTGGTTTGACTGTGGTCGCATTTTTTATCCGAATGAATCCCCGCCAGATATTCATCCCGGCGGATTCTGGGGAAACAATCTTCCAGCCTATGATGGAAACACGTATCTAGGAATGGTGGTCAGAGATAATGAATCTTGGGAATCTGTATCGCAAAGGATGAGTGGAATATTAGAAGTAGGAAAATGCTATTCATTCAGTATTGCCCTAGCAGCATCAAAAACATATAAAAGTCCAACACATAAGAACCAATTAGATTCGATGAATTTTGATACTGCCATCGTCCTCAGAATTTGGGGAGGTGAAAGTACTTGTGACAGTAAAATATTATTAGCAGAGAGTGACCCTGTCACAAACACCAATTGGAAGATTTATAATTTTACTTTCCAGCCCACAGCGGACGTGAAATACATTACCTTAGAGGCATTTTATAAAACACCAACCCTGTTTCCCTATAATGGTAATCTGCTATTAGATGATGCCAGCGAGATTATTCAGGTACCATGCCCAGGCGATGAGATGGTGCAAGTCGATAATAAAAAGTATGTACCTCCACACAAATCATCCAGAAAAAATATCAAGGAAACACAACCAAAAATAAAAAATACGCCAACGAAAGACAACTCCAAAAGTTCAAAAGCAATGGTTATAAATACCATAGACAAAAACAAACTTAAAGAGGGTCAAACGATTAGAATTGAAAAACTTTATTTCGATGCGGACAAAGCCAAGCTCAATGAAAATTCACACGAATCATTGGACGAAATAGTAGAGTTTCTCAATGAAAATCCAAAAATAGAAATAGAGGTTGGCGGTCATACGAATGGAATTCCAGAAGAATCCTATTGTGACCGACTGTCAGAAGCTAGGGCAAAAGAAGTCGCAGATTATTTGGTCAAAAAAGGCATAGATTCAGGAAGGATATCGTACAAAGGATATGGTAAAAAAATTCCATTAGCCTCAGATAAAACCTACGCCGGACGACTTAAAAATCAAAGAGTAGAAATCAAAATCCTAAAGTTGGGCTAAGATATTATACGTGAACCATATTTTCTTTGGCAGATTTATCCATAGATTAAATTTCATCTTTCTATCATATAATTATCTCATTCCATTGAAATATCTCTTTTAAATCTATTGGATGTAAAATATTTTACTATTTTTACACAACTATATATATGATTCAATATATTAGTGATAATTCCAAAGAGCCATATTAAAGTTATAAATAAATTATTACTTGGAAAAATAATGTAGTAAAGTAGGTATAAAATACCGAATACTAAATAATTCTGACCAAATAATAATCAGGATGACTAAAATTTTTATAATTACTTAGTCATTTAATATATTTGTAAATACAATTTCAAAAAGAAAACTAGTAAAAGCGATTTTTTATTAGCTCATATTAAAAATTGATTAAAGTCACTTGAGATGAAAAAATTAATCTTTCTCTTTTGCCTGACCCTGATTTACTCAGGAACTTCTTTTGGGCAATTAGTCAACAATGGCGCTACCATTTTGGTAAAACCAGGAGCGACCCTATTTGTTGCAAGCAATATTCAAAACAACACGGGTGCCACTATCACAAATCAAGGAATCATTGAAGTTCAAGGTGACTTGACCAATGCCGGGACATTAACTTCAGATACAGACTCCAAAGTCGTGTTTAGCGGAAGTGCTGATGCCACTTTGACCTCTGGGGGAGCAGTATTAAATGATGTGGACATAAGTAAAACAGCCGCTGATGTCATTCTTGCGGATAATATGTCAGTAAATGGTGATATGGTATTTTTAGAAGATGATAACCAGGTACATCTAGGTAATTTTGATCTAGTACTAACGACTGTGGCCACTCTTGACAATGCAAGTAATGCCACCCGCTATATTACGACAGATGGAACAGGTATGGTGCAAAAAAATGTGGACATGGATGGAAGCTTTGATTTTCCTGTAGGAAATGGAAGCGATTATTCACCACTTTCTGCCACATATACAGGTTCTGCCTATACGACGGCTAATATGAGAGTAAAAGTTAATCCCGTGGTACATTCCAACAAACCAGCGGATGCCACGGACTACATCTCTAGATATTGGGATGTGGATGCGACAGGTATTGCCGATTATAGCAATGCTCTGACTGGAACTTATGTTACCGGTGATGTCACTGGAACAGACACGAATATTAAAGGAACTTATTACGATGGTACTACTTGGAATTACGATGACAGCGATGGTTCTACCAATACTGTCAGTGCAACTACATCGGCACTAAATTCTGACTTTACGGGAACTAACTTTTTCGGAAGTATCAATCTTAAAGTCTTTTTACAAGGGGCTTACAGTGGTGGAACGATGACGACGACACTTAATACCAATAACTTAATACCACTTACAAGTCCTTATGCAGCAGATGCGATTACGGTAAGTTCAATTCCAGCCGATGTTACGGATTGGGTTTTAATAGAACTAAGAGATGCGACGACTCCTACCACTGTGCTAAGTAGTCACTCGGCATTTCTAAAAAATGATGGAACGATCGTAGGTACGGATGGCACAAGTTTACCAAGCCTTATAAATGCAGGTGCGAGCAACGCCATTGTCGCCGTTTGGCATAGAAATCACCTTCCGATAAGGACAGCAGTAGCACTTCCTACAGATGAAAAAAATCCTGATTTGCATGATTTTACTACTGGTCTAAGTCAAGCTTATGATAATCTGGCAAATTCAGTTAACGATGCGATGATTGATTTAGGTTCTGGGGTATACGGGTTATTCGAAGGCAATGTGAGTGGAAATTCAACACTTAATATTTTAGATCTTTCACTGTCTAAAAATGGAACAAATCCCTCACAAGCCAATGTTTATGATAATGCTGACGTAAATCTAAATGGAACTAAAAACATACTCGATTTATCAAAAACTAAATCAGCAACAAATCCTTCAAAATCAGCACATTTATAAATCAAAAAAATGAAAAAAATTTATTGCTTTATTATTTGTTATATTAGTTCATAATTGGAACTTCCCAAAATGTTATGTTTTTCATATACAGTAGTACGATTGACAATAGTGATGGTACATCAACAATTAGTGTAAATGCAAACACTATAACTGTTACTGAGCAAGTATTCGGATATACAATTTCATTTATATTACGATAATACACTTGTTATTGCAGCATCATTTACTGATGCTCCACTTCTGTTGGAGTTTTGATGGTACATTTACTTCCTTTACGTCCAATGGCTCTCAACCAGGATTTAACGGATATATGGAATTACAAAGAATTGATGCTACTGGAGTAGGTACAATAATTAACACTACCCCATTATTGCTTTCTACTATAACTTATACTCAATTATCTAATCCAGCTGGTGATACTTACATAGCCAACACTAATGATCTGCCTGCTATAAGTTATCTAAGCTTGTCCGGGGATGGAGAATTTCCCATTGTTACCACGGGAGTAGTTCAACAGCCACTCCCCATCACTTTAAAAACATTCGAAGTGAAGCACTCTGGCAAGCGAGATGCATTGCTAAACTGGGTAACTGCTTCTGAGGTCAATGCCTCACATTTCGAAATAGAAAGAAAAAAGGACAGCGACCAGTCTTGGGAGTATCTAGCAAGTGTTGAGGCTGCAAATAACACGTATGTAGAAACTACGTACGAATACTTAGACAATGATTTACCAATCAACCGAAGCAATGAAACCTTCTACTATCACCTGAAAATGGTAGATACAGATGGCTCATATAAGTATAGCGAAATACGATCCTTGAGCTTTGGAATCATTGATGAATTCAGTGCTGTGATGTATCCTAATCCGTGTCGTGACTACTTAAAATTAGAGACCGTAACAGGCATTAATTTATACTCGGATTTTGCAAAAGTGAAGATTTACAATTCTAATGGAAATACGGTTTTTGAAAAAATCATCTCTTCCAATGGCATCAATGATTTAGATTTAAATGATTTACCGGCAGGAGCATATAATGTTCAGATATATATCGCCAATCATGTTATAGTCAAAAAACTGATGGTAATAAAATAGTTTTATAAAGTTAGGAAATTAATTAATTTTGTAAGGTTATATATTTTTTAAAAGTTAAGAAAGAAGGGGTATGAAACGTCAAGTTCACACCTCTTTTTTTATTTATTACTACAGTCCTTCTTTTTACATTGACCATATAAATTGAGGGAGTGGTGCTTTATCTCAAACTCCATGATATCACCCATCGTCGATTTTATCTGTTGGATTCTTGGGTCACAAAATTCGAGCACCTTGCCACAGTCTAGGCATATTAGGTGGTCGTGCTGCTTGTAGCCATAGCTTTTTTCATATTGAGCCATATTTTTTCCAAAGGCATGCTTCGTTACCAGATCACAATTCACCAGTAATTCTAGAGTATTATAAACGGTGGCCCTACTGACCCGATAGTTCTGATTTTTCATGTGAACATAGAGTTCTTCAGCATCGAAATGCCCGTCCGTTTGGTATATCTCCTCCAATATAGTAAATCTTTCCGGTGTTTTTCGCAAGGCATGCTTTTCTATATGAGCCGTAAAAATGGTCTTGGCTTCCTCTATGATTTTTTCCTTCTGATTCATTATTTTCTCTGTCATGAAGCAAATTTTGAGCTGTTGTCTAATCTCTCAACAGATGAAATCCCATCAAGTTTTTCAATCGCCTTTAATACCATATTTAATTGATTTTTATTGGAAACTACAATACTTATCATCCCAGTAAAGTAGCCCTCATTACCACTGATACTAAATGATCGAATATTAATCCCCAATTTTGTTGAAATCTCATTGGTCAATCTTTGGATCACCCCTACCCCAGTATCAGCCCCAGTGACCTGAAGATCCACGACAAAATCTCCTCCAGTGTCGTGTTCCCACTCCGCCGTAAGTACCCGATATCCATAATTTGCTAAAATATGCGTTGCATTAGGACAGTTGATTCTGTGTATCTTCGTTTCATTCCTTGCATTGGTATATGCAAAAATCGGATCTCCCGGGACTGGGTTACAGCACGTTGCAAATGAGTAATGATAATGGTCAGCAGGCTCACTATTAATATACAATTTAGACTTTTTGCTGCCATCACTGAGAGGCTTCCTCGTCTCTAGAGGAGCTGGCTCACCTTTTACTTCTTTGGTGGCTACAGATTCTTTTTCCTTTATTTTGAGTTTGCCGTGTTCTATTTCGAAATTATTGATTTCAGAGATTTTAATATCTCCATTGGCCATTGCAAAATACAACTCCGGTCTGGAGTTAAAATTATAGTGCTTTACTAAAAAATCAACATTTTCTTCAAATCCGATTTTAAGGTTATTAAATTTCCTTTCCAATGCTTCTTTGCCATACTCACCCTGCTTTCGTTTTTCTTCCTTCATAGAAGAACGGATTTTTGCCTTTGCCTTACCCGTTACCACCATTTTTAACCAAGATTCTGTCGGTTTTTGATTTTTATTGGTAGTCACGTGTATTTGATCGCCATTTTCGAGTTTGTAACCCATAGGCACCAACTTATTGTTGACCTTAATCGCCGTCGCATGATATCCGACATCACTGTGTATATAAAATGCAAAATCCAGCGCTGTGGCACCTTTTGGTAGCATCATCATGTCTCCTTTCGGTGTGAATACATAGACTTCTTCACTGAAAAGGTTGGTCTTAAAATCATTCAAAAACTCCAATGCATTATTATGCTGAGAATCAAGGAGTTCTCGTATGTTACTTAACCAATAATCGTACACATTATTTTCTGATTTTACACCTTTGTATTTCCAATGAGCCGCAAATCCTCTCTCTGCAATCTCGTCCATTCTCTCACTTCTAATTTGCACCTCTACAAACCTTCCCTTGGGTCCGATAACCGTTGTATGCAAAGATTCGTATCCATTACTTTTCGGTGTTGTCACCCAATCTTTAAGCCTTTCAGGAATGGGCTTATAGACATCCGTAATAATGGAATATACTTGCCAGCAATAGCTTTTTTCCTTGTTTACTGGAACATCGATAATAATTCTGACCGCAAAAATGTCGTATATCTCTTCGAAAGAGACTTTCTTTTTTTTCAGTTTATTGTAAATGGAACTAATGGCTTTTGACCTTCCCATAACACGATATGGGATTTCGAGAGCTTTCAACTCATGAGAAAGCGGCGTGATGAGCTGATTGATATATTTACTTCTCTGGTCTTCTGATTCTGCAAGTTTCGCTGCAATATCATTGTAAATTTCGGGTTCTGTGATTTTCAAGTTGATGTCTTGAAATTCCGTTTTCACCTTATACAACCCCAACCGATGTGCTAATGGTGTATAAATATACTCAGTTTCTGCTGCAATCTTGACCTTTTTATGCAAAGGCATACTATCGATGGTACGCAGGTTGTGCAATCGATCGGCCATTTTTATCAACACCACCCTCACATCATCAACCAAAGTGCTGATGACCTTCTTAAAATTTTCAGCCTGAGGACTTTCGACATTATAGAGACCATCCAATTTAGTCAGACCATCGACTATGGTCGTGACTTTTTTACCAAATTCACCATTGATATCTGTGAGGCTTACTTCAGTATCTTCCACCACATCGTGAAGCAGAGCTGCCGTCACAGCCGTGGGTCCCAGTCCAATCTCCTCAAAACATATCCGTGCAACTTCTATGGGGTGATATATGTAAGGCTCTCCCGACTTTCGTCTCTGGGTATTATGAGCCTCTAGTGCCAGATGGTAAGCCTTATCCATCATGACTTTGTCATCTTCAGAATACTTGCCTTTCATTTTACCAATCAACGAATCGTAAGCTTGATTGATACCTACTAACTCCTCTTCTGATATCGCTGCACCTTTAGGCATACTACTTTATTTTAAATGCAATATAAACATAAATAATTGACCACCACAAAGAAATAAGCAATCAATTCTTTCAAATAATTTCGTTGGATGATGTAGAATGATAAATCAAGCGAGAGATGTGAGACTTTAAATTTTTGTAATGTAAGGAATGCAATTATCAAAAAAGATTCTATATTTGCATCGCTTTAAGCGAAAGTGCTTAAAAATAAGCGGGTGTGGTGAAATTGGTAGACACGCTAGACTTAGGATCTAGTGCCGCGAGGCTTGGGGGTTCGAGTCCCTCCACCCGCACTATAAAAGTGCAGTTTGATGCAAGTCGAGCTGCACTTTTTTTTATTTTTTGAACAAGATTTTAATACAAAAGAGATAATACAATTCTTAACTTTTATTTTAGTACTCAAAAAAGAACAATTAATTTTTAACTATTTTAAAAATAATTGTGTCCTTGTAATAATGAACTTCCCCTGTCACGGGGTTTCTAATCGGTAATTTTACCATTTTTTTGATAATTTCTCCCGGCCTTCCATTCACAGTAATATCTATAGTTTTCTTATCACCTAAGGCTGAACCATAATTCATATCCGTTGCACGAATAGTATCGCCCATAGGGTTAATTAACATATATAAATATGACATTTTTTGATGATTTGGGATATATACGGTATCTAGATTTAGCAAACGAATTTTCCAATTATCATTACATCCTATGCTTGTCCTTATCCAAGTCATGTATCGTATAAGATAAAAACAAATATATTTTTTAGAATCAATATTGATATTCGGAGAATTTAATTCGGCAATTAGAGAGTCAATTGGATATTCAAATTCAACATTATCATACTTGTTTTTATAAGTACTTATCATTTCATTGATGTCTTCAGCAGTCTTATCGAGATTGTTTTTTTCCTTAATGTCTAATTCTAATTGAGTTAAAATTGAAAACAAATCATCTAAATTATCTTGATAATATTGTTCAATTTTGATTTTATATTTCTGCTCAATTATTGAACTCAAAATCAAATTATCGACAATTTCATGAGTTTCATGATTTTTACATGTGATCAATGAAACCAAGAGAAAAACCAATGAAAAATAAAATTTCATAAAAATCAATTTTCTAAGAGCCATCAATTATTGCATTTCAAAATTTATAGAACTCCTGCAAATAGACACTTTTTAGAACATAATTTTTAAAAGGATATTGTTGTTATGGTAGGTTTAATTCCTGACACGACGCTAAAACAATCCAACTTGGCACCAAATGTTAACTGATAAATAATTTCCTAAAACATTTTTCACTGTTATCAAATTTATACATTTCAATGAATGACGTCAATACTCATAAAATATTAAAAAATGGCCATAAGCTACGCATCAGAGAGGCAAAGCCTGATGATGGCTTTCGTTTATTACAGTGCATCAATGCATACCTTCCCGATAGCGAATTTATACCTATGGATGCAGAAGAGTTAGCGTACACTTCAGACACCATAATTCATTGGATCGAAAAGATGCATCAACAGAATAATTCTATCCTGCTCTTAGCAGAAGTTGAAGGCACAATCGTCGGAAACCTTGATCTTACGGGAAGTACTAGAAAGATGATGTCGCATACTGCGATTCTAGGTATGGGCTTATTAAAATCGTGGAGAGGCCTAGGAATTGGCTCACAACTATTGAATGTAGCAATCCAGTGGGCTGAAGAAAATGACCACTTGGAATTGATTTGGTTGCAAGTATTTGCCCAAAATCAAACGGCCCTGAATCTCTATAAAAATGCCGGATTTAAACAAAATGGTCACATTTCGAATTTCTTTAAAGGTAATTCAAACTATGACGACAATATTTTTATGTCAAGGAGTGTAAAAAGCAGTCGATAGATTACTGAACAAAAGCAGAGAATTCTTGTCTAAAGTACTGAATTCTGCTTAATTTTGCGACCTTTTATAAAATGAGTAATTAAAATACATCTCAATGAAAATAGATAGAACGAATGTTGATGACCTGAATGTGCAAATAGCCATAGAAATCGAACCAACTGACTATAAGGACAAATTTGATGACGAAATAAAAAAGCTTAAAAATAAAGTTTCACTAAAGGGTTTTAGAAAAGGAAAGACACCTGACCGAGTGATAGTACAAATGTACGGCAACAGTGTACTGGCTGATGTCGTCAGCGAAAAACTTCAAAAATCGATTTATGAATACATCGATCAAGAAAAAATTAAAATACTCGGTGCTCCAGTAAGAGCAACTGACAATGATTATTTCGACCCGGATACGAAATCACTAAAATCCTATAAATTTAATTTTGAGTTGGGGTTACAACCCGATTTTGAGGTACATGGCATTGATAAAGACTCTACTTATATGATGCCGGAGATTGTAATCACCGATGATTTAATAGACAAAGATTATGAAGCTCTCTTGAAAAGAAATGCTTTGCGATCAGATGCAAAAAGTTTTGACGGGGCAGATGACACCCTACTCTCTTTTGAATCAAAAGAAATGGAAGGAGATGCAGTAAAAAAAGATGGTTGGCAGATGGCATTCGATGTATTGTATAAGGACATAGCCGATGAGTCGCTAAAAGCTGCACTGATTAATGCCACATTAAATCAAAAATACATCATCGAAGACATTTATAAAATCGAAAACAAAGGGGAGGATTTTATTAGAAAATATATCTTATCATTGGATGATAAGGACGATCGTGTAATCAACCCAAAATTTGAACTGGAGCTTAAGCAAATTCAAGAAATGAAAGCCCCGGAAGTCAATGAAGAGTTTTTGGAAAAGGTCTTTGGTAAAGAGGTAAAAAATGAAGCTGAAGCCAGAGAATTTATAAAAAAAGAAATTGAGAAATATTATACAACTCAATCTAACAATTATCTGGACAACAGTATCTACGAGAACATATTGGAAAAAACACAGTTTGAGCTACCTCAGGATTTCTTAAAAAAATGGTTGATACAGGCAGAAAATAAAACGGAAGACGAGGTCAACACTTTTTTTGATGCATTCATTAATGATATGAGGATGACATTAATTAATGATAAACTTGCAGCAGAATTTGATGTTAATGTAGATATCAACGATGTAAAAGAAAAATTTAGAGAACAAGTAAAGTCATATTTTGGAATTACCAATCCTGGAGAATCTGACTATCTCGAAAACATTGTGAATAACTTGATGTCAAATCAGGAACAAGTGCAAAGAGCATTTAATGAAGTGAGAATGCAGAAAATATTTGAAAAATTAAAAGAGCAGATTACTGTTGAAGATAAAAAAGTCTCCGTTGATGAATTCAAAGAAATGGTAGAAAAATTTAACAAAACTCAAGCTGCCTAATATTTTATAATTTTAAAACAAAGATTATGTTTCATAAAGATGAATTTAAAAAATATGCCGTAAAACACATGGGCATGAATTCCATGCATTTGGACAAATATATGGAAGCAAACGTACCCAATATCAATGGTTTTACTCCGGCAGTCATCGAAGAACGTCAGATGAATGTTCAGGCCATCGACGTATTTTCAAGGCTTATGATGGATAGAATCATTTTCATGGGAGTACCAGTAAATGACTACGTAGCCAATGTCATACAAGCACAACTTTTATTTTTGGAGTCAGCTGACCCTAAAAGGGATGTACAGATGTTTATCAACAGCCCCGGAGGTTCAGTAATAGCGGGTCTTGGCATCTATGACACGATGCAATATATAGCTCCAGATGTAGCAACCATTTGCACAGGCTTGGCGGCTAGTATGGGTGCAGTGATTCTCGCTGCGGGTAAAAACGGGAAGAGAACCTGTCTGCATCACAGCAGAGTGATGATTCACCAGCCATCCGGTGGCATGCAGGGACAATTTACAGATATGGAAATTTCTTATAATCTTATCAAATCTTTGAGAAATGAGCTTTACGACATCCTTGCTCACCACACCGGAAAGACATTTAAACAAATAGAAAAAGATTCTGACCGAGACAATTGGATGACGGCTAAAGATGCCAAAGAATATGGTTTGGTAGATGAAGTATTGGATAGAGATAATCCGAGAAGTAAGTAACAAAAATATTTTCAATGGCAAAATACAAGGATACGACGACATGTTCGTTTTGCGGTAGGAAAAAAGAAGATACCTTAATCATGGTGGCCGGAATTGATGGCCATATATGTGACGAGTGTGTCGAGCAAGCCTATAGCATCATACATGAAGAAATATCAATGAAGGGTCCGAAATTTAATGATTTTGACCTGCCTACCGACATTACTCCGGTACAGATAAAAACCTATCTGGATCAATATGTGATAGGTCAGTTAGAAGCAAAAAAATACCTTTCTGTAGCGGTTTATAATCATTACAAAAGATTGCGACTCAAGGGCAATAATGATGTGGAATTAGAAAAATCCAATATCCTCTTTGTAGGCGAAACTGGTACGGGTAAAACCTTACTTGCTAAAACCATTGCCAAATATCTTGAAGTGCCTTTCGCCATCGTGGATGCCACGGTATTCACCGAAGCGGGGTATGTAGGGGAAGATGTAGAGAGCATGCTCACCAGATTGTTGCAAGCCTGTGAATATAATGTAGAGGCGGCTCAACGCGGCATCGTTTATATCGATGAGATAGATAAAATAGCTCGCCGGGGCGACAATCCAAGCATCACAAGAGATGTTTCCGGTGAGGGTGTTCAACAAGCCATGCTTAAAATGCTCGAGGGTACCGTCGTAAATGTACCACCTCAGGGAGGAAGGAAGCACCCAGAGCAGAGTCTAATCGCTGTGGACACGAGTAATATCCTATTTATCTGTGGTGGTGCTTTTAGTGGGATAGATAAAATCATCGCTAAGCGTATGAACACTCAGGTCATTGGGTTTAACAAAGACGAAAAGCATCAAGTAGATCACGAAAACATGCTTCAGTATATCACGCATCAGGATTTAAAATCTTTTGGTCTAATACCTGAATTGATCGGTCGACTACCTGTGCTCACATATTTAGAGCCACTTGATAAGAACACCTTGATTGACATATTGGTGAAGCCAAAAAATGCCATTATCAAGCAATACAAAAAGTTGTTTGAAATCGAGGGAATCAAACTCGACTTCGAACCGAATGTGATAAATTATATAGCAGACAAAGCGATTGAATACAAGCTTGGTGCTAGAGGATTGAGGTCAATATGTGAAGCCATATTGAGTGATGCCATGTATGAATTGCCTTCTCAAAAGGACGTGAAGGAATTTAATGTGGATCTAAAATATGCAGAAAGTATGTTGGGTAAATCCAAGATTAGTCAACAACAGGCAGCATAAAGTCGCATGAGGTATAAACTGGACTTGTCCTATGACGGAACCAATTATCACGGTTGGCAAGTCCAGAAAAACACCTCGAATACTGTACAGCACATCGTACAAGAGAATCTTAATCTCATCCTAAAGGAAAGCATAGAAATCATAGGTTGTGGCCGCACAGATACAGGGGTAAGTGCCAGTCATTATATTGCACATTTTGATTGTAAAGCGGTAATTGAAGATATTGAAAATGTGATTTATAAATTGAATCAAATGTTCCCTGACGACGTAGTTATACATGACATGCAGCTGGTTCATCCGGATTTTCATGCAAGATTTGATGCCTTGAGCAGATCCTATCGGTATAGATTAACTTGCACAAAACAGGCGTTTGACCGACATTATACCTACTACTACCGTTTTCAAAAAGAGCTAGATCTCACTCTTTTGAATCACTGTGCCAATGCCCTTATTGGAAAACATGATTTTACAAATTTTACAAAAGTAGGCTCCGATAATAAAACCAACTATTGTACTATCACAAAAAGCGAGTGGATTGTGAAGGATGAAATATACACTTTCACCATCCAAGGTGATCGGTTTTTGAGAGGCATGATCAGACTGCTCGTCGGTGCCATGCTGAATGTAAATCGTGGAAGTTTGAGCGGCGATGAATTTATCTCTGCACTCATTAACCCAAATCAAAAAGTCCAAAAATGGAGTGTCCCACCCGAAGGACTACTCTTGACCGATATTCAGTATCCCGTTAATTAATTCCATAGATACTTATCTTCATCAGAAACTGAATTCGTCTTATGAGTAGGCAATTCAGATTTTTTAGGAGTTCCTTGCAGATAAATATACTCGCCAACTAGTGGCTCTTCCCCTTTCTGAATTTTATTTTTAGATCTCAAAGTCGCAATTTTTATTCCATACAATTGACTGATGGAGTGTAGTGTTTCTCCCTCCACTACTCGATGCTTTTCTTGGATTCCTTTGAAAGTTCGCATTTTAGGTTTTATATAAATTTTATCCTCGGCATTTAATTGTGCATTGCGAAAATCAAAAGCCTCATTAAAATTCAAAATATCCTCGAGGTCAAGTCCTACAGCAGAAGCTATTTCCTGATAAGACTCCCCTCCCATGGCGACAATATATTGAAGCCTTCCTTCTGATTGAATCTGATATTTAAGTATAGATTCAGATTTTGATTCTGAAGAATTTGATTTTACGATTGGCGCAGTATTTTCACTAAGAACTTCATTATCCAAATCATACAAATTATATTTTTCTATAATATCAATTAATTTTTTTGGATATTTTGAATCCGTGGCATAACCTGCATCTCGCAATCCATTGCACCATCCCTTGTAGTCATCTGGCGAAAGATTAAATAAAAATCCATATCGACTCTCCTTTTTAGGATCCGTCAGAAAGTTTGAATGTTCCATAAACGAAGCTTCCGCATCCTCAAAATGCCTAAAGCAACTTTCGATCAAGGTGCCATCATGGTTGTAATCGTCATCGTGTTTGTAATAATTTTTTCCATCCCAGCTACCTCCGCACTTGATACCAAAGTGATTGTTTGCTTCACGAGCCAAGTCGCTTCTTCCCATATCCGACTCGAGGATGGCTTGAGCCATTTTGACGCTTGCCGGTATTCCGGTACGTTTCATTTCGAATTCTGCAATCTGCTTATATTTGGCAATGTACTCTTCTGCAACTGGGTTTTTGGCACATAAGCTCATCACCGATGAAACCATGACAATTAAAACACTTAAAATCTTCATATCAAATTATTTAAACATTACGATATATTTTAATATAATCAATAATTATTCCAATATTTACAAATAGAAACGAATTCAAGCATTTTATTCGTACTTTGAGTTGAAATAAATTGCACCCAACTATTCAACAATATTTTTTTATAGCTGTTAGCCCTTCTCTAGCAATTGAGAGACAATATAATCGCGAAAAACATGATATACGAATTGAAAAGAACACAGATTCTCCATGTTGATAGAAAGAAAGCGTGGGAATTTTTGAGTAATCCTCAAAACCTCAAGCTTATTACTCCGCCTTATCTTGGATTTGAAGTTATTTCAGAACTCCCTACAAAAATGTATGCAGGTCAGCTCATTCAGTATTATGTCACACCAGTGTTGGGAATTAAAGTGAATTGGGTGACAGAGATAACACACGTCGAAGAAGGCAAATATTTCGTGGATGAACAGAGAATTGGCCCATACTCACTATGGCATCACCAGCATTTCATCGATGATTGTGACTCGGGAGTTGAGATGACAGACATCGTTCATTACAAGTTGCCTTTTGGAATTTTAGGTCGATTGGCACATCCAATTCTAGTTAAAAATAAGCTGAATGAAATATTTGAATTTAGGTATAATACCTTGGAATCTATCTTTAACAAATAAGCACAAGTGATGACCGAAATTAATATTTTCTGGTATAGAAGAGATCTTCGTATTGATGATAATGTAGGATTATACAAGGCTTTAAAAGGTAAATATCCAGTACAACCCATCTTTATTTTTGATAAAACCATTTTAAATGAGCTGCCTAAAAATGATGCTCGGGTAAGTTTCATTTACAAAACCATCTCCGAATTGAAGGATGAATTCAGGGCATTTGGTTCAGACCTTCTAGTATTGCACGATAGACCCATCGACGCATTCAAATGGATCACAGAAAATTTCAATATTCAACATGTCATTACAAATCGAGATTATGAACCGTATGCACTCCAAAGAGACAAAGAGATAAAAGATTTTCTGGAATCCAAGGGCATTGAGTTTCATACATTCAAAGATCAAGTCATTTTTGAAACTAATGAAATCATCAAATCCGATGGCAAACCTTATGTAGTTTACACCCCATATTCAAAGCAATGGCTAGCACAATTTGACCCAAAACTTCATCTGCCCATCGAAAAAAAATCTTTGGAAATAAGAAATCTTCATCAGTGTGATGCCAGCATTTTACCTTCATTGGAAAAGCTAGGATTTGAAGTATCAGATCAGCAGGTTCGACCCATTCACTTGACCAAAGAATTTATTAACGAGTACCCCAATACCAGAAACATTCCAAGTAAAGCCAATGGCACTTCTGATGCCTCGGTGCACTTGAGATTTGGAACCGTTGGTATCAGAACATTGTTACAAAAATCTTTAGACTCCAATAATAATATCTATCTCAAGGAACTAATCTGGCGTGAGTTTTTTATGCAGATTTTGTGGCATTTTCCTCATACCGTCTCGCAGGCTTTCAGACCAGAATATGACCGAATCGAATGGTTAAATGACACTTCCTTATTCGAAAAATGGAAAAATGGCAATACAGGCTATCCTATGGTCGATGCCGGCATGAGAGAATTGAACGAAACTGGCTATATGCACAATCGAGTAAGAATGGTTACGGCCAGTTTTTTGTGCAAGCACTTATTGATTGAATGGAGATGGGGAGAACATTATTTTGCAGAAAAATTACTAGATTTTGAATTATCAAGCAACGTGGGTAACTGGCAATGGGCTTCAGGATCAGGCGTCGATGCGGCACCATATTTTAGAATTTTTAATCCAGAGTCACAGCTCACCAGATTCGATCCTGATTTAAAATATATCAAAAAATGGGTTCCGGAATATGGAACAAAAAGTTATCCTCAACCTATTGTTGAGCATAAGTATGCAAGAGAAAGATGTTTAGAAACATACAAAAAAGCACTTAATTCATAATAATATGTCAATACTGAAACTAATTATGAAGCTTTGACATTATAGGAAGTGTATTCAACGGATTAAAGTAGAATCACGAAATTTAATTATTCAATCACCATTAAAAATTGATAGATGGCAAATTTATTTGATTTATTACAATCACAACTTAGCGAAAATTTGGTTAATCAAGTTGGAAAACAATTTGGTATAGACAGTGAAAATCAAGCGGACAATGCAATAAAAGACATATTTGGAAGCATGATGACGGCTATGGCTAAGAACAGCCAAACACAACAAGGAGCAGAGTCACTAAACAATGCTCTAGACAGAGATCATGATGGCAGTTTATTGTCAAATGTCATGGATGTACTTTCTGGAAACACTCAAGGAATGAATAGCTCAGCGACGAATGGTGTAGGAATTCTTAATCACGTTTTCGGTGCAAATGCCTTGAATGTAGGACAAGAAATTTCAAAAAATACGGGTCTTGACATGGGTAAGGTCATGAGCATGATGGTTCAATTTGCCCCATTGGTATTGAGCATGCTCGGTAAATATAAAAGAGATAATAACATCGATGCGAATGCATTACCAAAAGTGCTTACAAAAAGTGCCGGTGCTTATGGTGTTGAACAAAAAGGTTCAAAAAATATATTAAATGTACTATTAGATCAAGACAATGATGGAAGTATCATTGACGACATCGCAGGAAAAGTTTTAGGTGGTTTGTTCAAATAGTAAAGTACTATAAAATAAAAATTTACGAATTCTGAAAATTCAGTTATAAGCCGAAATGTCCATTTACATTTCGGCTTTTTTATTTTAAAACACTCTTTTTTGATTAGCATTTCGATTTGACTTACACACTTATTTCCACAATTTCAATCTGCTAATTATATTTACATCCATCTAACGAAAAAAGCATGGAAGTAAGCATTATAGACTGGGTGATTATTGTTTTATTTTTTGCCATAACGCTGTTACTTGGACTCGTTGCATCCCGAAATTCCTCTAAAAGTAGTGAAGAATTTTTTCTTTCAGGCCGCAACTTACCCTGGTGGATGCTGGGAGTCTCTATGGTTGCGACGACTTTTTCTGCCGACACACCCAACCTGGTTACAGGATTTGTCCGCACTAACGGTGTTGCTCGCAATTGGGAGTGGTGGGCATTTCTCTTGACAGGCATGACCACCGTTTTTGTTTATGCTAAGTTATGGCGGAGGTCGGGTATTGTAACCGATTTGGAATTCTATGAACTGCGATACAGTGGTCAGGCAGCTAGCTTCTTACGAGGATTTAGAGCCATCTATTTAGGTGTTTTTTTCAATATCATGATTATGGCTTCTGTTATGCTTGCAGGAATAAAATTTGGGAGTGTGATGTTGGGCTTGACCGATGTTCAGACGGTACTTTTGGTATCCGTCGTCACAGTATTTTACTCCTCCATGGGTGGACTTAGAGGAGTCATACTCACCGATTTTTTTCAATTTGGGTTGAGTATGCTAGGTATGATTGTAGCTGCAATTTATATCTTACAAATGCCAGAAGTGGATGGTATGACTGGGTTATTGACTCATACCGCCGTGCAATCAAAGACTTCATTATTACCTGACTTTTCACAACCGGAGGTCGCCATTCCGATTTTCATCATGCCCCTCGCAGTACAGTGGTGGTCTGTTTGGTATCCGGGTGCAGAGCCTGGTGGAGGAGGTTATATTGCACAACGTATGCTATCTGCAAAAAACGAAAATGATGCCACCAAAGCCACTTTTCTATTCAATATTGCACATTATGCATTGAGACCGTGGCCGTGGATAATCATTGCTCTAGCGTCACTCGTCTTTTTTCCTGAATTGTCAGATTTAAAAGAACGATTTCCACATATTTCTGATGATTTAATAAAAGACGACCTTGCATTTCCTGCCATGTTGACTTTACTTCCGTCAGGACTCATGGGCTTATTACTAGCATCCATCATCGCGGCGTTGATGTCCACAATCAGTACACATCTTAACTGGGGTAGTTCCTATATCGTCAATGATGTTTATAATCGATTTATTTCTCCTGATGCCGATGAGTCCTCTAAAGTACTCGTGGGACGTATTGCTACGGTCGTGTTGATGATATTGGCTGCGGTGTTTTCGCTTGAGCTAGAAAGTGCGATGGAGGCTTTTCAAATTCTATTAAAGATAGGTGCTGGCACAGGGTTGCTATTTATTTTGAGGTGGTTTTGGTGGCGGATTAATGCTTATGCAGAAATTGTCGCCATGCTGGTTTCGTTTATGCTTGCCATCTTTTTTAAATATTTTTATCAGGGCAGTATGGCTGATTATGAAATCATGCTATGGAGTATAGCGGTCACGACCATTTCTTGGCTTATTACCTGTTTTGTAACTCCAACAACCGATATGGATGTGATGAAACGATTTCTTTTGTTAATAAAACCTCATAAAGCGGGATGGAAACCAGTATTGAACCAACTTGAAAGGTCAGAAAGTATGGCCTATTATTCCGTCAAAACCAGCTTTGCCAGAGAATTAGGAATGGTCGTCTGTGGTGCCGTCCTTATATACTTTATTTTATTTGGTACAGGTTATTTGATTTACGGCAATTATACCTATTTCTTAATCTCATTGGTGATTGTTGCATTTGCTGGTTTAATACTTTACAAATTATGGAAGGATTAATAGGAAAGCTATCTACCCATTTGATTATCGTTCTGGTATTTTTAAGTTCGTTAGTTGGGTATCTTCATTGGGGAAGTGGGAATGAAGCCCTTATTGGCAAATTGGAGATGGAGATGTTTGGAAAATTCATTTCCGAGCCATCCTCACTTTTTCACCCTTTTATAATTTTACCATTATTGGGTCAACTATTATTGCTTTATTCGCTATTTACAAAATCCAAAAACCGAAAAGTCCTCATAATTTCAATCATCTGCATTGGACTACTTTATTTCATGATCCTAGTGGTAGGAATCATGAGTAAAAGTGTATTGCAAATGGCTTCTACACTCCCCTTTTTCTTATCTTCGGCTCTTCTTGTCTACAAGGTGAGGTCTAGTTAATCAAAGCCCCATTCTTAATTTCCTCAACGATGTCAGGATTTAGCAAGGTCGTAACATCCCCAAGTTGTTCCATTTCATTGGCGGCGATTTTTCTTAAGATACGTCGCATAATTTTACCTGATCTGGTTTTGGGAAGGTCAGTGACAAATTGAATTTTCTCAGGTTTTGCAATTGGCCCAATTACCCGGTTTACGACATCCAAAATCTCTTGTCGCAGTTGGTCATCTCCCTTCCGATGATGAATCGCTACTACATAAGCATATATGCCCTGCCCCTTAATATCATGAGGATATCCCACGACGGCAGATTCCACGATATCAGGATGTTCATCTATGGCATTTTCGACCTCTGCGGTTCCCATCCGATGACCTGACACATTAATCACATCATCGACCCTTCCAATAACACGTATCCTTCCTTCTTCATCTCGTCTGGCACCATCACCCGTGAAATACATATTTTTAAAGCTAGAAAAATAGGTCATTCGACATCTTTCATGGTCGCCGTAAGTTGTTCTTATGATAGAAGGCCATGGAAATTTGATACATAACAAACCTTCTCGGTCATTTTCTTCAATGATATTTCCCTCACTATCTACCAATACTGGTTGAATGCCTGGTAACGGATACGAAGCATAGGTCGGCTTGGTATCTGTAATTCCGGGAAGCGGGGTAATCATGATACCGCCGGTTTCGGTTTGCCACCATGTGTCGATAATATGAGCTTTGCCTTTACCAATTTTTTCATCATACCAATGCCATGCCTCTTCATTAATGGGTTCTCCTACTGATCCTAACACCCTCAACGAAGACAAATCATAACTCAAAGGAATGCTGTCATCATGGGACATCAGAGCCCTAATAGCCGTAGGTGCTGTGTAAAATTGATTTACTCGATACTTATCACAAATTGCCCAAAATCTACCCGCATCGGGGTAGGTTGGAACCCCTTCATACATCACACTCGTCGCAGCGCTAAGTAATGGCCCATATATAATGTAAGAATGTCCTGTAATCCATCCAATATCAGCGGTACACCAATACACATCGGTGTCATGATATTGAAATACATTGCGAAAAGTATAGCCAGTATAAACCATATAGCCTCCACAGGTATGCACTACGCCTTTAGGCTTCCCAGTAGAGCCCGAAGTATATAAAATAAATAACATATCCTCAGAATCCATTTCCTCGGCCGGGCAATGGTCACTTTGTTTAGCAATGACATCATGCCACCAAACATCCGTATCATCACTCCAATTCACATCCCCACCTGTGTGCTTATACACCAATACTTTTTCTACCGAATTACAAGAAATATCCATCGCCCGATCTACAACTTCTTTAACTGGAATGTTTTTAGATCCTCTACAGTTATAATCTGCACAAATAATGAGGTTTGCCTGTGCATCATCAACCCTATCTGCCAGAGCCTGAGCTGAGAATCCAGCAAATACTACAGAATGGACTGCTCCTATCCTAGCACATGCGAGTACCGCAATGGCTAGCTCTGGAATCATTGGCATATACAAAATTACACGGTCACCTTTTTTAACACCCAGAGCTTTCAATCCATTGGCAGCCTTACACACTTCTTGGTATAATTGCCCATAAGTAATCTCTCTGTGTTCTCCATTGGGTTCATTGGCTTCCCAAAAGTATGCAATATCGTCTTTCTTAGCTGGCAGATGTCTGTCTAAGCAATTCTCCGTGATATTGAGTTTGCCATTGACAAACCACTTAACGTCCGGAGTTTCGAAATCCCATTCCAAAATTTCATTATATGGCTTTCGCCAAAAGAACTTTTTGGCTTCTGAGTCCCAAAACATCTCAGGATTGGTGACACTTTCTTTATAAAGTGTTGTATAATCTTCCCAGGATTTTATCATATTTCTATCATTTCACATTAATTAAGAATCTAGGGTATGCGACAAATATAATCATTTGACACAAAGTAAAGAAGAAAGAATATTCGTGACAATGGGTAACAATTGGAACTATATAAAAAATAGTGGTCACCAAAACTCAATTTTTGTTATTAAAATGATAATTTTATTAAAATTCATATAAAAAAAATAAAGCTAGGAGTTCTCTCCCATTATTTATTATTTTTGCTCACTTAAATAGCCTTGAATCATAAAAATTAAATTATGCACTCAATAAAAAGGTCTTTTTCTTTGGCTGGGTTAATCGTTTTTTTGGTAACCTTTATAGTCTATCTCTATTCTATCGAAAGCACAGGAAGTCTGTGGGATTGTGGAGAGTTTATTTTAGGAGCTTATAAGCAGGAGGTGGTTCACCCACCGGGAGCACCTTTGTTTTTGCTTGTTGGTAGAATGTTTGCTTGGGTAGGATCGATGGTATCAGATGACCCAAGATACATTGCCATGGCGGTAAATCTAATGTCTGCAATATGCACTTCATTCGCTGCAGTATTCGCAGGGTGGACAGCCATGATGTTTTCAAAAATTTGTTTAGTGGGCAGAGACGGAGAAACCGATTCTCAGCTAAATGTAGCCTTACTTTTTGCAGGAGTTGCAGCTGGATTGGCAACGGCATTTTCTACTTCCGTATGGTTCAGCGCAGTGGAAGGAGAGGTCTATGCGATGGCATTATTTTTTACTGCACTTGCCTTTTGGGCAGGAGCAAAATGGTATTACTTACCCGACGAAAAAACAAATGATCATTGGCTGGTTTTTGCCATGTTTGCATCAGGCTTATCCGTCGGTGTGCATTTGTTGGGTTTGTTGACTTTGCCATCCCTTGCCATTTTTTACTACTTTAAAAAATATCCAAATCCCACAGTTAAGGGGTTTATTTTGAGTATTTTAGCAGGTCTGGGCATGATTGCTTTTGTTCAGAAAGGCATCGTCACAGGTATTCCTACTTTGTGGATGAATTTTGAAATTTTTATGGTCAATAGCATGGGCCTTGAATTTCATTCTGGTCTAATACCTACTTTTATTGTTATCGCTGCCTTAGGATATTTTGTACTTAAATATGCTCACAAGAAAGGATATCAGCTTTTGCAGTATTTTGCATTTGCATCCTTGCTTATTATATCAGCATTTATGACCATGGGAGTCATCGTGGTGAGATCCATTGCGGATACTCCGGTCAATATGAATGTGCCGAGTGATGCCATCAGACTATTGCCATACTTGAATCGAGAGCAATACGGCGAAAGGGCTTTATTATATGGCCCGGATTACACAGCACAATACTCCGATGTAAAGAAAACTCCACGTTATGGTCGTGTGGGAGACCATTATGAATATACAGACATGAAATATGAATATGTGTATAAAAAATCTGACATGGAATTGTTCCCGCGTGTGGGTCATTCTGACCGTGCAGACATGCATAACCTATGGAGGGAAGTGCTTGACGGCTCAAAGCCTAAAGGAAGTCCAGGATACTGGTACAATATAGAGTTCTTCTTCAAATATCAATTGGGATGGATGTATTGGCGATATTTTATGTGGAATTTTGTAGGTCGTGAGAATGGAAAACAGGGATATCTACCATGGGATGTACGAGATGGACATTGGGAATCAGGATTTAAAGCATTGGATGATGCACGATTGTTCAATACCGATGTTGAACCCGATACTATGAAAAATGATCCGGCCAAAAACCACTATTTTTTCCTACCTCTAATTTTCGGATTGTTGGGGCTATTCTTTCACTTTACCTATGATAAAAAGACTTTTTTAGCATTATTGATGTTTTTCTTGATATCGGGAATTGGTATTATCATATTTTCAAATCAGCCACCCAACGAACCTAGAGAAAGAGATTATGTATTGGTGAGTTCGTTTATGGCATTTTGTATTTGGATTGGTATGGCTGTGCCATTTATTCATCAAATGCTGAGGTCAAAACTTAATAATGTTTCAGCACCGATAATTGCGGGCTTATTAGTGGTTCTAGCTCCTGTCGTTATGGGATTCCAAAACTTTGATGATCACAGTAGAAGAGGTCACACGGCAGCGAGAGATTATGCTTCTAATTTCCTAAACTCAGTAGAGCCCAATGCCATCATATTTACTTACGGTGACAATGACACCTACCCGTTATGGTATGCACAAGAAGTGGAAAATATACGTCGCGATGTGAGAGTGGTCAATTTGAGCTTGATCGCCGTAGATTGGTACATTGAAAAATTGAGATGGAAAGTCAATGATTCGGAACCGATTAAGTTGACCATGACAGAAAATGATTATCTAGGCAAGAATCTGAATCAGGTATATTTGTTCAGTCCGAGCAAGAATGAAAACGACATATATCGACCGGTCACTCTGGATCAAGTATTCAAATTTATTACAAGTCCAAGTGCCAGACAGCCCTATGATGGGGATGAGATTACGGTACTCCCATTCAAAAATTATGTGATACCGATAGATAAAGAGAGATTTGCTAAGACCGGATTCATGAAGGATACAACGGGAATGACGGATTATATTAACATCAGAATTGGGAAAAACACCGGCTATTTAACCAAAGATGATCTGGCAATTATGGATATTATCAATTCAAATATTTATGACAGACCGATTTATTTTGCAATAACTTGTAAAAATGACAAACTCCTAGGTTTGAATGATTTTACGGAGTTACAAGGTCTGGCTTTGAAAGTCGTTCCAAAAATAACACCGAGTGACAAAAATCTTGGTATATACGGAAGTGGCACAGTAGATACGGACATTGCCTATGATAACATTATGAATAAGTGGAAATGGGGTGGATTTGACAAAATAGACACTTATGTCAGTACGAGCTACATGGCAGGAGTACAATCCATGAGAATGGCGATGATGCGTACAGCATTGCAATTGGTAGATGAAGGAAAACCTGAAAAAGCTAAAAACATAGCCAATAAATTTTTTGAGGCCTTTCCTCAGATGAACTTCCCTTATGATGCCACGATTATACCATTCATCAATATTTTGATTGAAACGAAGGATTATGACAGTGCCAAAAAACACATGTTGATACTTGCGGATGAAACCAAACAGTACATGGATTTCTATCAGAGTTTGGATGATGACGAATTTACTAATTTTGAAGATGACTTAAGGTACACGTATCGGTGTGTGACGGATTTACTATCGATGAGTACAAAAGTTGAGGATCCAGAATTTGAAAAGAAAATCAAAGACATGATGGGTAGCTACACGGTTGAAAATGTTTTTAAAAGATAGTCAATGAAAATTGCTTTAGGAGAGGATCACGCCGGATATAATTATTAAAAAGGCTCTGATTAAAATGTTAGAAAAGAGGGGCATGAAGTGAAGGATTTTGGAGCCTTCAGCGAAGAGTCCGTGGATTACCCGGATTTTGTTCATCCATTGGCGACCGCCATTGAACAAGGTGAATTCAATCTTGGCATCTTAATATGTGGAAGTGGAAATGGCGTGGCAATCACAGCCAATAAACACCAAAACATAAGGGCTGCCCTTTGTTGGAATAATGAATTGGCAGCACTGGAAAAGAAAAACATAATAATGCCAATGTCATATCCATGGGGTCAAGATTTGTAAGTTTGAGAATGGCCAAGAAAATGGTTAACACGTTTATTTCAACGGATTTTGAGGAGGTAGACATCAGAATCGAGTTGATAAAATCGCTTTTGTTAAATCAAAATAATAATTAATGAGAATTAAATTTTTAATATTTTTCCTTTTGACCGCATTTGCTTTAAACGTAAAATCACAATACACTACAGGAATACACTATCCTGATTCTACCAAAATGGTAATTACTGATACCACTGATTTATCAGTAAAATACGCCAAATTGGTGACTGCTGACCTACTTCGAAAGCACCTGACCTATCTAGCATCTGATGAGTTGGAAGGTCGAGAAACAGGTACGAAAGGAAACAACCTTGCCTCTAATTACCTCAAAAGGAAATGATGGACATGGGATTGCGTGCTCCCCAAAAACAGCCAGCTATTTTCAAGATGTTAAATTTACATTCTCTAAATGGTTGGACACAGACATTTTCGTAAATGAAAACGATTTAAGCACCTATGGGATTATCTATCCTTCCCAGAAATGAATCAGTCAAGACCTGTATTAAATACTGACGAAGTACTATACCTAGGCTACGGAATTGATGATGAAAAGTACAGTGATTACAACAAAGTAAAGGAAAAAAGAATTACAGGGTAAAGTCATCATGATCAATAAGGGTGAACCTATGAACAAAGATTCAATTTACTGGATTTCAGGAACTAGGCAAGCATCCGAATGGAGTCAAGATATCAATAAAAATTAGAAGTGGCATTTCAAAAAGGCGTGGCTTTAGTTCTAATCATAGAGGAGGATATTAAAACTTTATTAAATGATAATCGCCGAAAACTAATAGGTGCTCAAGTATCAATGGAAGACACAACATCAGATACTGTAACAATAGCTAATAGTTGCTTTATTAGTAGTACAGTCGCGAGAGAAATCATCGGGAAAAAAGAAAAAGATGTCATTAAGGCGAGAGAAAAAATTAATGAAAAAGGTAAAAATAAAAGAGTCAATCTAAAAACTGATTTGGTAGTAAATCAATTTAAAGAAGTGGATGTCATCAGTAGTAAAAATGTAATCGGATTTATTCCTGGGGACGAAAAACCGGATGAATACATTGTCGTCTCAGCACACTATGACCACCTAGGCAAAAAAGGAGACGATATTTATAATGGTGCGGATGATAATGGTTCAGGGACTTCATCAGTCTTAACATTGGCAAATGCCTTTTCACAAGCTGATAAAGACCGGGTACATTTTAAGCGCAACATTGTGTTTTTACTCGTGACAGGTGAGGAAAAAGGTTTGTTAGGTTCCGAATTTTACACCCATCATCCGATTATCCCGCTTGAGAACACCGTGGCCGATGTAAATATCGATATGGTAGGCCGCGTGGATGATAAATACCAGCATAATCCCAATTATATCTATGTCATCGGCAGTGATCGTATAAGTCAAAAACTTCATGACATGAATGAAGCAGACAACCAAAAATATAGCCAACTCGTATTAGATTACACCTACAATGATGAGGCAGATCCAAATAGATATTATTACCGATCAGACCATTATAATTTTGCAAAAAATGGCATTCCTTCGGTATTTTTCTTCAATGGTACGCATGCAGATTACCATAGACCAACGGATACGGTCGATAAAATAAATTTCGAAAAAATGGAAAAAGTCGATCGACATATCTTTCATTTGATCTGGTCCTTAGCGATGATGGATGGAAATTTAAAATAACTTAACATAAAAAAAGGCTTCATTAAGAAGCCTTTTTTTATTCTTGTAAGATATTTGCACTTTAATAATTTAACAATGAACCAGACCCTATCTTAGATAGTTAAGTATTGCGGTATTTGGTTGATTTTTAATAAACGAAATATTTTAAAACACATGAAAACATACATATTTCAAGCATCAATATTTTTCACACTTTTATTCAGCTTTTCCTCATGCAGCAAAAAAGTGTATGAGATAAATATGATTCATGAAAGTAACTCTTGCGTGGCGACAATGTCAAAGCCTAAAAATGTGATTCTAATGATTGGTGACGGTATGGGATTGTCGCAAATCACAGCAGGATTAATCATTAACAATCAACAATTGAATCTTGAACAGTTTAACAATATAGGTCTTCACAAATCCTTTTCTTATGATAATTTAGTCACGGATTCTGCCGCAGGAGCAACGGCATTTGCAAGTGGCGTAAAGACCTATAATGGTGCCATAGGAGTAACTCCTGATACCATTGCGGCAAAAACACTACTAGAGGAAGCCCAGGACAAAGGCTTAGAGACAGGTCTTGTTGTATCGTCTACGATAGTTCATGCCACGCCTGCCGCATTCATTGCACACAATCGATTGAGAAAAAATTATGAAGAAATTGCGGTAGATGTTTCTAATCACACTGCCGATGTATTGATAGGTGGAGGAAAGAAATTTTTTGATAGAAGAAAAGATGAACAAGATTTAATCTCGAAAATGGAAAGCAATGGCTACGAAGTAAAAACTTTCTTAGATGGTGATATACAGAATCTTACGCTAGACCCTTCTAAAAAAATACTTTATCTCACTGCGGATGAAGACCCACTTCCTGTTTCGCAAGGTAGAGACTATTTAGTCCCGGCTACTGAACTAGCTTTGAACCGATTAAATCAATCCGAAAATGGATTTTTCATGATGATTGAGGGTTCGCAGATTGACTGGGGTGGCCATGCGAATAATTCGGACTATATCGTATCAGAAATGATAGACTTTGATCATGTCATCGGCAAGGTGCTAGATTTTGCAAAGAAGGATGGAAATACTTTGGTGGTAGTAACGGCAGACCATGAAACGGGTGGATATGCCATACTGAATGGCACGACAGCCGAAAAAATAGAACCTGGATTTTCAAGTACCTATCACAGTGCCACCATGATTCCAGTTTTTGCCTATGGTCCTGGTTCTGAAGACTTTAGGGGCATTTATCAAAACACCGATATTAATAAAAAAATAAAAGCACTCATGGGATGGTAATAGGGGATGTTTCTTTATAAAATGGATTATCTTTAGTGATAACTGACCTGCACTTACGTTATGGGCATGCTCAGAGAAATTAAACTTTGTATGCTACCTTGATTGATATTTTTATCTGCGAAAATAGAGCATTGATTACAATTCTTTTTCAAAACAAATACTGCTTTCAATAAGCTTATACTGACCATAATTAGAAATTAATTTGTAACCACTTTTTTTATACAAACCTATTGCGTCGAGCATCTTTTTACCTGTTTCTAAAATACATTTTTCATATCCCAATTCTTTAGCCCAATTTTCCAATTCGTTCAAAACGGCAACAGCAATTCCTTGTCCTCTCATTTCAATTGGCACAAACATTCTTTTAATTTCCATTGTCGTCTTGTCATATTCTTTCATTGCACCGCAGCCCACTGGTAAATTGTCATTAAATGCAACTACTACATTTTTAATAAGGTCGATTTTATTATACTGTGCAAAAAAATCATTTGAGTCACCATTCTTTTTTGCCAAGTCTTTATCAAGTTCTAAGACTAAATTTTGAAAATCTTTATTCTCAGAATTAGTTCTTTGTAAAGTCGTCATAATGTATTTACTAGTTTTCGTCTTTTCTCTATCTTTATTTATTGGATTAGGCCGGTATATTTAGCGTCCAACTGTTCTTGTATAAACGAATAATTATAAGAAATTACAAGACATAATTAAGCAAAGTTTTTTTGCTACCAACTCGTCGACTTATATGCTTTCATCAAAGCATTCTCGGCTCGCAATTTCCAGCGTTGACCATTTGAATCCGTGAATACAAAGCCATTGCCTGTATTGGAAATGTATAAATCTTGACCCGAAATGTTTACCAGATTTGACGTCGGAAGGGTCGTTGCGGCTTGACTCACTAAATTTCCCGAATTATCTACAAATAATTTATATAAGCCGCTACTCCTTTTAAAATAAACGGCAGCACCATTGGTATCTAACACATAATCAGCGTCTATGGCTTTAACCTCAGTTGAGGAATTTTCGACATAAGCACTTACTACAATATTTCCATTATCGTCTAGCGTGAGTTTATATGGATCACCTAAAATATTTTTTACTACGATACCAGTATTGCTATCGGTCAAATACAAATCGCCAGTTTCTTGTACGATTTCATTAGCTTTCAAAGAAAGCGTATAAAGCCCGGTTTCGATATCTGACACGACTAGGCAACCTGATGGTAAAAATGGATACACACCCCAAGCCCCATGATAATCTGAATATCCATTTCCGTTATTCGGAAGATAAGTGTCATAATAAGCGTAAAATTCTGGACTCGTTGGGTTTGCAATATCATACACGACTAACCCATCGTGATAATAAGAAATAAAGAGTTTGTCATCTTTAACGAAGGGATTGTGCGGACGATTGTTTTCATAATTCGGCGCTTCTAGAGGATTTTTAAAGCTCGACACATAATATGGTTCGTTATTAATAATGTGATAAATGGAAATTGGTCTCCCAATAGGAACTTCCTCTGCAATATAAAAATATTCCAAATCGTCAGTGGGCCAGCTGCTATGATTATATCCTGGAAGGTCATCAGTCGAACCTAATAAGTTGATATTATTAACATCTGTCACATCCCAAATATAATAACCCGCATACCCATGAGAAGCATAGGCAATGTTGTCTTTTACATAAATGTCATGTATGTATAAGTCTAAAGTTGTATTTCCTAAGAGAGTGTCAAGTCTTATCTTTTTCAATAATTGAGGATTCTCAGGTGTCGTACTAAGGTCATAGATAATCATACCTCTCTGAACCGAATTAGAACCAACAACATATAATCGAGCATTGTCTTGATCGACATAAATATTATGAGCCTTTAGAAAATCGGTCGTATTCTGTGAAAATACCTTTGTTTCCATATTAATTATCTCCAATCCTTCACTTCCCTGATCACACACACCATAGACATAATCACCGTAACTTTTAAAATCCCGCCATATCGTGGTATTGCCATCGATTTCCTGATGGTATAATACCGGATTGCTACAATCCGTAACATCGTAAATGTTGATGGCTTGAGAACTCCCAATTATCGCATATTCCTTTTGACCGAGAGTATCTACATATCCCCAAATATCGTTATACTCATTTCCAGGCATCCCATCAATATGAGCCATCTTAGCCATATTAAGTGAATCCTGAGCAAAAATAAAATTAACAAAGAACAACAATAAAGTCAATATATTAAATTTCATATATTCGTATTTTTTAAAATTACACCAATTATTGTTTTTCAAGGAATTATGACAAATATACATAAGTTTTCATTAAATGAAGGAATTGAACATTTAAAAAAAGATAAGGTTCTATTGAAGATTTTGAATCTTTCTGATTTTAATTACAGACTTTCAAAAGGTGATATTTTTCAGGTCATGATTAGATCTGTTACATCGCAACAATTGTCCACCAAAGTTGCCGAAACCATTTATAACAGGCTTCTACAATTTCTTGATTTTGAAATTACTCCACTTCATTTACTTAGTAAACCACATGAAGAATTGAGGCAACTAGGACTTTCAAATTCTAAGGTCAAGTATTTGCATTCGGTAGCTGAATATTTTTCCTCGACCGAAAATGCCGAAAAAGACTGGAATGCACTGAGCGATGAAGAAATTATCTCCCAACTCACATCTATCAAGGGAATTGGGGTTTGGTCAGCACAGATGATTTTGATTTTCCATCTCGACCGACCGGATGTATTGCCCCTTGGTGACCTCATCATTCAAAATGGGATAAAAAATTTGTATGACTTACAATCAGAAAGAAAATTGCTTTTTGAGGAATGCACCGAGATCGCGGAATCTTGGCGACCTTATCGCTCACTTGCCAGTAGATACCTGTGGCATGCCAAAGATTTAATTATAAAATAGCCGGATAAAACCATGCAGTCTTATCCGGCTCAATCTTAAAATACTATTTAATAACAATTATTAATTATCCTCGGGATTAATGTCTTCAATCGCATCATTCAAGTCCTTAGTTGCTTTTTTCAGATCTAGAACGTCTTTGTTTTTAAGCGATGATTTCTCCTTTTCCACTTTAGGCTTTTCAGTTGATTCGCTTGGTTTTTTTCCAAAAGTAAAACCTTTGGCATCAGTACCGATGTAGATGGTATCACCTGCCACGTAATCCCCTGCAAGTAGCTCTTTTGCAAGTTCGTTTACAATTTCTTTTTCGATGACTCTTTTCATCGGTCTAGCACCGAATTGAGGGTCATAACCCAAATCCGCTAATAAATCCATGGCTGAGTCACTGAATTCAATACCTATCTCTTGTTTCGCTAGATTCTTCCTTAATTTCTTGAGCAGTAAATAAGCAATTTGTTTGATTTCACCTTTCGTCAATGGCAAAAACATGATTTTTTCATCAATTCTGTTCAGAAATTCAGGTCTCAAATTGTCTTTCAACAATTCAAACACCTCAAGCTTTGTGGTTTCAATAATCTCAGTTCGGTGAGAATCCCCTACAGCTTCAAGATCTTCAAAATTATCCAAAATGACATCTGAACCCATATTAGAAGTCATGATTATCAAGGTGTTCTTAAAATTGGCTACCCTACCCTTATTATCTGTCAACCTTCCATCATCCAACACTTGTAATAATACATTAAAGGTATCAGGGTGAGCCTTTTCTATCTCATCCAATAAGATGATAGAATAAGGTCTCCTTCTTACTGCCTCCGTCAATTGACCACCTTCATCATAACCCACATATCCCGGAGGAGCTCCTACCAATCTTGATACTGAGTGTCTTTCTTGGTACTCACTCATATCAATTCTTGTGATGGCATTTTCATCATCGAATAGTACCTCCGCTACAGATTTGGCCAGTTCTGTTTTACCTACTCCGGTTGGCCCTAAAAATATGAAACTCCCAATCGGCTTATTGGCATCTTGCAGTCCTGCCCTACTTCTTCTGATGGCATCCGAAACTGCTTTTACTGCCTCCTTTTGACCGATCAGTCTCTGACCTATCTCCTCTTCAAGATGCAACATTCTCTCCTTCTCGGTTTTCATCATTTTACTCACCGGTATGCCTGTCCACTTACTTACCACCTCTGCAATATCATCAGCAGTCACTTCCTCATTGGTAAATCGAGAATTTTCAGGTAATTCTTTAAGTTTTTCCTCAGCCACCTTGAGCTGTGCTTCTTTGGTTTTGAGGTCACCGTAACGAATCTTTGCAACCAATTCAAAATTGCTATCTCGCTCTGCCAATTGAGCTTGGTGTTCTAGATCCTCTATATCTTTTTTGAGTGCTTGAATCGTATCGACGATTTCTTTCTCATTCTTCCAAGCTGCCATTGAAGAGTCTAGTTGCTCCTTAGCATTTGCAATCTGCTCAGTGATGGCTTTGAGTTTTTTAGAATCACCTTCTCTTTTGATGAATTCCTTTTCTATTTCGAGCTGTCTTAATTTACGTTGTTTTTCGTCTATTTCTTCAGGAATGGAATCAAGCTCAAGCCTAAGTTTAGCAGCTGCCTCATCGATTAAGTCAATGGCTTTATCAGGCAATTGTCTCTCCGTGATATATCTCTGCGACAACTCGGCCGCCGCAATCAAAGCTTCGTCCAATATGTCAATCTTGTGATATACTTCATACTTTTCTTGAATGCCTCTCAAGATAGAAATCGTATCTTCTACACTTGGTTCATCAATCATGACTGTCTGAAATCTCCTCACCAAGGCTTTGTCATTTTCAAAGTACTTTTGGTATTCATCCAATGTAGTGGCACCTATCGTTCTCAATTCTCCACGTGCCAATGCCGGTTTAAGTATATTGGCTGCGTCAATAGCTCCACTTCCTCCTCCCGCTCCAATGAGGGTATGAATTTCATCAATGAATAATATAATTTCGCCATTGCTGCTTTTTACCTCTTCGATGACTGCTTTGAGCCTCTCTTCAAATTCTCCCTTGTACTTTGCTCCAGCAATTAAAGCGGCAAGGTCAAGGACAATAATTCTCTTGGTTTTTAAGTTTTCCGGTACATCTTGGTTAAAAATTCGCCAAGCAATACCTTCTACAATCGCCGTTTTACCTACACCAGCTTCCCCTATGAGTATGGGGTTATTTTTTTTCCTGCGGGAAAGAATATGCAGTATTCGTCTTATTTCCTCGTCTCTACCAATGATTGGATCGAGTTTTCCTTGTTTTGCCTTTTCAATAAGGTCGACCCCATATTTTTTGAGAGCATTGTATTGGTTTTCTGCGGTTTGTTCTGTCACTTTTCTTCCGTTTCTTAGTTCAATTATAGCTTTTTTCAGATTGTCCTCGGTCGCACCAAGGTCTTTTAATATTTGAGAACCTTTATCATTTCCCTTTAATATCCCTAAAAGTATGAGTTCCAAAGAAATGAATTCGTCACCGAATTCCGGCATCATTTTTCTTGCATTCGCCAATGCCTTGTTTGCCGAGTCTGTCAAAAATTGCTTGTCATTTCCGCCGGATACTTTGGGATACGTTTCTAATGCCTTATTGATCTCACGCTTGAGTAAAGGCATATTGATTCCAATTTTTTGAAATAAAAAATCAGTCAAACTTTCATCTGTTTCAATAATACCTTTAAGCAAATGAGGAGTATCAACGCCTTGTTGTCCTAAAGACCCTGCCAGTTGTTGCGCTTTGAGAATCGCCTCTTGGGCATTTATCGTAAAATTATCGTAAGTCATATTTTCTTCTATTTATGTCCTTTATATATCAAATTTAACACCATTCAAAATAAAATGAAAAAATGTCTTAAACTCATCATGATTAAATGTCATTTTTTCACTTCAAGTTTAAATTCGACCGCCAATTTGTCAATCATATTTGTACTTTAAGTATATTTTTATGAATTTAATATTAGAATTTTATATTTCATTAAAATAAATGTATTTTAAATTGTATTAAAACATTTTATACTCCATATTTAGGTAAAATATTTATCAAATAGTATAAATATTGCCTTAACATGAGCAAATACTAAATTTTATTTTTTACTTTTTAATGATTTTTATTTAACTTTGAGTATATTTTTTAAAACTAATTAATTATTGTCATGTCTCAATATTGTAGTTTGGATCAACTTCGGTTTTTATTATATGAGGTCTTTAACGTAGGGGAACTCTTCAAATACGAAAGATATCAAGACCATGATGTCGAAAATTTTGATATTCTTCTTGATTCTATAAAAGATTGGTCAGACAAGCAGTTGTATCCATTTTTCAGAGAAATGGATGAAAAGCCAGCCTATTTTGAGGATGGAAAAGTATTTACTCACCCTCAAATAAAAACCATATTTAAAGAGGCTGGAGAGAATGGATGGCTAGGACAGCAACTAGATTATGACCATGGAGGAGTTCAGTTACCTATCATTGTCAATAATGCATTCAACCATATCATGGAAGCGGCGAACAATCATGTGCCGGGGTATCTTGGCCTAACTGTGGGTTCGGCTCACCTCATAACAACTTTTGGGACGAAAGAACTCCAAGAAAAATATGTACCTAACATGTTGGCAGGTAAATGGGCTGGTACGATGTGCTTGACAGAGCCACAAGCCGGAAGTTCCCTTTCTGATGTCAAAACATCGGCTGCGCCACAGAAGGATGGTACGTATCTAATCAAAGGTCACAAAATATTTATATCCGGTGGAGATCAACAGGCAACAGACAATTTTGTACATCTCGTATTGGCACGGATAGATGGAGCTCCTGCTGGCACAAAGGGCATTTCACTATTTGTAGTGCCGAAATACATAGAGTCACAGGACGGCGATATGCAGTACAATGACGTAGAAACGGCTGGAGACTTTCAAAAACTTGGACAACGTGGGTATAGCACTGTTCACCTCGTATTTGGAGATAATAACCAATGCAAAGGATGGTTAGTCGGAGAAGCCAATTTGGGATTAAAGCAGATGTTCCAAATGATGAACGGTGCCAGAATAGACGTGGGTCTTACAGCCGCATCAGTAGCTACAGCCGCCTATTACGCTTCACTTCAATATGCTAAAGAAAGACCACAAGGCAGAAAATTAAACTCAGAAGGAGAAAAAGATGCAAGCTCGGAGCAAGTACTCATTATCAATCACCCTGATGTAAAGCGGATGTTATTCCTTCAAAAAGCCATAGCGGAGGGCTCATTGTCCTTGCTCTTAGAATGTTCAAAGTATTATGACATTTCAACAGCGGCAACTGGCGAGGAGAGGCAAGATGCCCATCTTTTACTAGAATTGCTTACGCCAATTGCCAAAACGTATCCATCAGAAAAAGGAAAAATAGCAGTTGACAATGGGCTTCAAGTACTGGGTGGTTATGGATATTGTAGCGAATTTGTTCTACAACAATATTACCGTGACATTCGCATCATGTCAATATATGAAGGAACCACCGGGATTCAGTCACTGGATTTATTAGGTAGAAAAGTTCCAATGAAAAATGGCAAAGCACTACAGTTGCTCATGGACAAAATCAACCAAGTCGTGAAAGAAGCGGAAACCATCGAAGGACTAAAACCTTATGCCGCAATCATGACCAAACGACTCGCAGATGTGCAAGAGGTGCTTATGTCACTTATGCCATTTGCCATGAAACAAGAATATGAAAAGTACCTTGCAGACGCCAACTTATTCATGGAATTAAGTGGAATATTGGTCATTGGATATCAATGGTTAAGAATGGCGGTCATCGCTGATAAAGCATTGAAAAATCCTCAGCGAAGGTTTGATTCTTCATTCTATGAAGACAAAATTCATTTAATGAAGTTTTATTTTAAATATGAAATGCCAAAAATAAATGCCTTAAAACATAGCTTATTGAACCAAGATTTCTTAACGATTGTTGAGAATGATGCAGTTTTCTAAAATCTGTGATAATTACGAACAAATTTAAAATTAAAGAAAAATACTCAACAAAATGATTGATATCGAAAAAGCAAAAGAAGCCATAAAATCACAAGCTGCCAATGTGAGCCCATTTGGTGCAAAACTAAAATTCGTACTAGGAGACCAAGTTGTGCTAATCGACGGGACGGGCAGCACCAATGAAGTAATCTTTGAAGATGGCGAGGCCGATTGCACTATAAGCACTGATGTCGACACCTTTATGAAACTTAAAAGTGGAGATTTGAACCCAATGATGGCAGTCATGTCTGGAAAGATTAAAATAAGTGGTGACATAGGGTTGGCCATGAAGCTACAATCTCTTTTATAGACTCCCCACCAACACAAATTCCGTTCTTCTATTTTGCTTCCTGCCTTCTTCGGTAGCATTGGATGCAATGGGTTGCGACTCGCCTAAACCAAGGGCTTGGATTCTATCTGGCATTATTCCTTTAACAATCAAGGCATTTTTAACAGACTCAGCTCTCTGACTGGAAAGTTTTTGGTTATCCACGGGCTGACCTACATTATCTGTGTGACCAAGAATTCTGATTTTTACATTGGGATTTTCGTGTAAGAGTTGATACAAATAATTAATTTCTGAATTAGACTCCGGTTTTAGCACTTCACTACCGCTATCAAAAAATATGTTATTTAGCACAATGGGGGGTGATTCCTTTTTATCCAAATCGGGGATTTTATCGAGAACGATACTCATCTCAAACGGACTCGAAAATTGCAAAACCGTATCCAGTTGTATATGCTCTGACCGATAACTGTAGCCCTGCTTATTGAATCCTAAGAGATAATTAGATCCTGGAACAATGGCAAAGAGCATCTCTCCTGCCGCATTCGTCATACCGGAATAAATGAGGCTGTCCGTCTCAATATCAATCAAGTCACATTGCACTTTTGACAAAGAATTCCCTTCAAAATCTGAAACAAATAACCTGACATACGTTGCTGGTTTTGGCCGCATCGACATAGGTAAATCGAAATATAAAATATCCAAATTTGGTCTCCCTTCCTGATTTCTTGAAAGTGCATCGCTGGCATAGTAAGCCTTGCTTCCATCAAGACTCACGGCAAAGGCACCATCATTGGCTTCTGTATTAATTGGATATCCAATATTCTGAACTTCTGACCAACTTTTATTTAATGGATTAAAACTTGCTTTAAAAATATCGAAATCACCCATCCCTTGATGCCCGTTGGATCTAAAATACAAGGTGGTACCGTCGGCATGAATAAAAGGGGATTCTTCATCATCGCTCGTATTAATTTCTGGGCCAAGATTTACTGGCTCAGACCATTGACGATTATTGAGGTAAGATACATAGATATCGCTGCCACCGAAACCGCCCTTCCGCCTACTACTAAAATAAAGTCTCTTACCATCGGCCGCAATAGAAGGCTGTGCATCCCATGCATCAGAATTAATTTTTAAACCTAAATTCTCCGGCTTAGTATACCCCTTGCTTCCCCTTACAGTATAAAAAATATCACAAGAACCAAAGGTTTTTCTATTGTCACATATAGTAAAAAATATAACTCTGCCATCGGCCGAAATGGACTGCATCCCCTCGTTACTAGATGAGTTAATACTCTCGAATGGCAGCACTTCACTGTACAATCCACTACTATCCAATAGAGCAAAATACAAGTCTTCATCATTACCTGTACGTCTAGTAAATACCATTTCTTGTCCGTCTAAGGTAAAAGATGGCATATATTCGCTCTCATCAGAATTGACCGCTCCTTCTAATCTAATCGGATGAAAATCTACAGGGTGAGCCTTTAAGTAGGCTCGAGTTTCGCAAGTTTTAAGGTATTCTTGAGCTTTCTGATACTTTGAAGATGTGGAATCCAGATTTTGAAGATATTTATCATAATACTTCACCGCCCCTTCATAATCACCCATCTCCCGCTGAATAGTCGCCACAGAATTATAGTTTTCAAAGTCCTCTCCGCCATCCAATTCTATGGCTTGAATTAAATATTGAATGGCATTATCCTTATCACCTGTCGTGTAATAAGCTTGAGCGATGAGTTTGTACACAGGACTGTACGAAGGAGATTTTTGAATGATATCTTTGCATTCGTCGATTGATTTCTGATATTTTTGTTCCTTCAGGTATTTCTTTGCTTTTTCAAAATTCTTAGGCACGACCTTCTGAGAATAAAGTGCACTAGCGATTATCCCAATCCATAGACACATCATCACTCTACGTACCATCATAGTTCATACTTTTGTAATAAAACGAAGGATGGGGATTTATGTTTTGTGGGATGGCGGAACATAAACTTTATCATATAGTTTTATTCCTATTTCCTTGAAATTGTAAAAAAATATAAATTTCAATATTGAAAGTACCATGCTGTTCAAATTGAGGCAAAAAATATTAAAGAAACAAAAAAGGAGCTACGAAAAATTCATAACTCCTTGATTATCAAGTCGGGGCAGCAGGATTCGAACCTGCGACCCCCTGCTCCCAAAGCAGGTACGCTAACCGGACTGCGCTATGCCCCGAAAAATATTTACTGTTTTTAAGACTTTTAAAACTGAGCGGTGAGACCGGGATTCGAACCCGGGGTACCCCTTTCAGAGTACGACGGTTTAGCAAACCGTTGGTTTCAGCCACTCACCCATCTCACCGAATAGACGCTTCGTCCATTTTTTAAAAGCGAGTGCAAATATACAATTCATTTTCTTTTAACAATTATTTTCAATTGTTTTTTTATTACTAATTTCAGAAATAATATGTTCCTAAATTATTACTATTCAGAAATAAGCTATAAACAACTCTAATTCAATAAACTATTAAAATTTTGATATCCTACTAATCGATCATAAGTAGAACCGAAATCTCTAAAATACACCAAAAAGCTATAATCATTTTCAGTATCTGCCCATGAGCCATCTATCGTACGATCGTCGATATTGCCTTGTCGATCTACGGTTACAAACATGTAGTCAAAAAAGCCTTGTTTCAATAATGCCTCACAGAGATATATTTCATTTTCTGCATCCCATATTAATTCAAATTCAGGCCTTAGTTGCCAATCACTCATAGCGCCAAACACATAAATCTTTTTGCCTGACACTCGCGGTGTTTGAAGGTTAAATATCACATTGACATAATCTGAGCCATAAGTGGCATCTTCTGTAAGTTGAGTACCACGTAACTTATAATCTGTCAAGGAATTTCGCAATTCATCAGGAAGGTTATTTCTCACTTGATCTAAGATGGAATTATTGTCAAAACTATTGAGAAATCTAGATTGAATGATAAATTTGCCATTAAAGTCGTAATAATAGATATAATGATTATAAAGTCTTGGTTTACATAGTTTTATGAGTGCTTCGTATTCGCCTTTTTCACGACTTACATATTCTATATTGGATCTTTTGCCGGTAGTGACCTCGTGTCAAAATATCTGAATTCGTTGTTTCCCCAAAAGCTTATTGTTCCAAAATCATCGAAAACATACAATCCCTCCCGTAGAAATTTAGGAGAAATATTAGATTTTTGGTTGTCTGAACGGTTATTTTGCTGAACTGTCAAAAAAATATCATTGAATGGATCAATAACATTTAGATCTCCGGGATTCAACCTTACTTGCATTTGTTGCTTCTGTAGGAAATTTTCGACATCAGATGGTGGTGTATTCTGTATGGATAGTCGAGCCTTGTCTTCATAAACCATAAATCTTCGTGTCAAAACTACATTTTCGGGTTTCTCGTCATAAATTATCACAATGTAATTACCTGAAATTTTAAAGTTAGTATATCGATTGGGTAAACTAAAGTAGTAATGCGTAAACTGGATCAGAGTTCCCACAGAAAATTTATAATCGTCGATCTGTTCCTCTTCAAAACCATCTATATATTGAATTGAAATCAAATCAGAAGGATTCCAGTCTTTATCACAATGAATCACTTTGTAGTAATAGTCCTTTTCGTCGGCATCTAAGTCGTCAAAACTAAAGGTCAAAAAATCACGACTCCCCAATTCTATAATCGGCGAGGGATATACTTGGCCATTTTTTAAAACCTGTGGTGTTGCTAAGTTATCAACATAAATTTGATCACGATATTCAATCTTTTGCGTATAAATAGGAGAAAATGACAGCAACAAAATTGTCATTATGTAGAATGTGGTTTTAAATTTCATTTTCTCAAAATTCAGTCTTCTACTCATTAGTCTTTTTTATAGATTCTTCTTTGATAATAACTTGTTTTGATTTTTGCTCCTCGTCCAAAATTGCTCTTTTTTCATTAATTTGAGCTACAAGGGCGGACTCATTGATGGGTTCAAAATTAAGATCCCGATGAAATGCCCGCAACATAAATTCTACCATATCGTCAGGGTTCCGTAATCCTAAGTTATACAAATACAATGACATACGTGATCCTTCTTCAAAATTCCAATTGTAGCTCATCCACCTCCCTACACCGAAAAATAATTTTTTAACTACAAAATCTTCTGGTGCATTTTTATACTTTCTTAATGATTCTTCATCGCTTAATCGCTTCAATTCACCTATTGCATCCTGCAAGTCAACGGGAATATAGACTCCATACAATCTTGATTTCTTTATGTTAGATTGGTATATCGAGTCTCTTTCTTGCTTGAGTTTTTCAAGGTTTTGACCAATTAAATGATTCATATTGATTATCAAGAAACAAAAGCTTAATGATAAAAATTTAATTCTCATATTCTTCATTTAGTTATTTACAGAGGTATAACCCTATATTTGACAGAAAATTACAGTTTTAAAATAATTTAACAAAATAATTGAAGACAGGTTGTTCAAGTTAGATCGTCAAAATATCATCATCATCCTTCTAGTTGAAACCGCACTCTGGTTGTTTTTATGGCTTTTCAATGATTATCTTGCATTATTATTGAGCAGTATTTTCGTACCAATACTGATAAGTGTTTTAGTGATAAGTTTGATATCTGATTCCTTAGAAAAAAGCCATGTAGGAAAAAAATATTATTACTTATTGATAGCATCCATCATCATTCCTTCTCTTATTTGGTTATTCTTTAAGATATTTGTGGGATATAAAATTGAAATTTTTTAAGATATGTACAATTACACAGTTAAAGACCGATTTTTAAAATACGTGACCTTCGACACTCAGGCAGATCCCGAAAGCAAAACTTACCCGAGCTCGATGAATCAGCTAGAGTTAAGTAAACACATCCAAGGAGAATTGGCTGCACTAGGCATAAAATACGAGACCAATGAAGCCGGTTATATTTATGGATTTATCCCTTCTAATACTGGAAATTCACATGAAAAAGTATGTTTTTGTGCCCACATGGATACTGCACCGGATGCCAGCGGCACCGATGTAAAACCGAGAGTTCATCACGATTACCAGGGGCAGGTGATAGATTATCCTGATGATGTTAATTTAAAATTGGATCCACAAAAGCATTCATATCTTATGAAAAAAATAGGAGATGACATTATCACTGCTAGTGGACTTACGCTATTGGGTAGTGATGACAAATCCGGTATTGCCATCATCATGGATATGGCTACACAAATTGTCAACAATCCTGAAATACCTCATGGCGAAATCAGACTCCTTTTTACAACAGATGAAGAAGTAGGCAAAGGAGTTGATAAGGTCGATTTAGAATTACTGGATGCAGATTTCGGATATACGCTGGACGGAGCTGAATTGGGAAAAATCGAATACGAAAATTTTTCTGCTAATGGTGCCACTTTGGAGATTAAAGGCGTTAGTGCCACCCTTGTTGTGCAAAAGGAATCATGCAAAATGCCATTAAAATAGCCTCTGAAGTCATCAGTAATTTGCCGGTGGATACAATGAGTCCCGAAACGACAGAACATAGACAGGGATTTATTCATCCTACAAAGATAGAAGGCAAAATGGAGGATGTGCAGATTCAATTCATTCTGAGGGATTTTGACACCCCAAAACTCGATGAATATGAGCAGCTATTGCGTAGAACGACAGAAAAAGTACTAGAGAAATATCCCAATGCTGGGTATGAGTTGAAAATAAAGCATCAATACCGCAACATGAGGGAAGTCCTCGACAATTATCCACAAGTGATTAAATATGCCACCGATGCTTGTGCCAATCTGGGTATTGAATTTGACCTTGGACTCATAAGAGGCGGAACGGATGGGGCTGTATTGTCACATAAGGGATTGCCTTGTCCAAATCTTTTCACCGGGATGCAAGCCATACACAGTAAATATGAATGGGTTTCAGTTCAAGATATGCAAAAGGCAGTGGATATGACGATTGAAATATGTAAAGAAATTGCAAAAAATAAAAAGTAAAAATCGCAAAGAATTTACTATTTTTGGAATTAAATAATTAGACTAAAATCGAAGAAATAATAAAAGGTCGGCAAATCAATTTGCTTCCAATGCTAATGGAAGACAAAGATTATTTTTACAACCAAGCAACGGATAGTGATGCCTCTCCTTTTTGGTATGGTTCTAATCCCAACGAAAAATTGCCTGACAAACAGACTTTTTTCAAATACTGGTCTGACACTTATTTTGAAAACGAAAAAGATCAAAAAGGACGTTGCTTTCATATTATGCGAAAGGGTCAAAGTATAGGTATGATAAGCTATCGATCCATTAGTATGGGTCAGGTGGAAGTCGATATCCTGATATATAACAAAGAAAATTGGAATCATGGATACGGCACTTCTGCAATAAAATTATTGAGCAAATATCTTTCTGCGAGGTTTCACGTGGATGAAGTATGGATCAATATCAACAAAGACAATGCAAGAGCTATCAAAGCGTACGAGAAAGCGGGTTACATGTTATTCCCTAGCGAAAAAGCGGGCTATGAAAAACTGGTAAAAAAATTTGAAGTAGAAGTTTAACAACATGAGCTCAGACCATTACACCGAAACACAAAGATTTAATCAATGGTGGTTATGGGTATTACTAATCACAATATTATTATTCCAAATTTATGCTTTTTTCATGTCAGATGAAGAAATAAAATGGAGTATGTTGATTATGTTAACCTTGCATATTTGCCTCATACTTGTATTCTTGATCTCATAGGTTAAAAACCAACATAGACAAAGAATTTGTTAAAATCCAACTATATCCCTTTTATACCAAGAAGATCAAAAGGAAAGATATATTAAAAGCTGAAATCATGGATTATGGTTTCGTGGGTGGATGGGGCATTAGAGTTACGACCCAATATGGAATTATTTATAACACAAAAGGATCAAAAGGACTATTGATAGACACAGCCGGAAATAAGCGATTTTGTATCGGAACTCAAAAGCCAGAAGAACTTTCAAGGCATATTACAAAAACTTCTACAAAAATAGGATAATCCCTCGGAACGTCGGCCGAGGGATTATCCAAAGGTTAGCTCCTACCTGTTTAAATATGCATTTGCATTAGCTAACAACCGGGGTAACATCTACCTAAACCTGAAAAAAGATGAGCACAAAATGATATATCCTCATAAAACATTTCTCTATAAAATCTAAGGGGTTCTAAGGGTGCCCCAGCAACCTATCTGAGACACCATAAAACCTATATTTTAGCTATTTATTTTTCTTTGGTTTTCTGGAATTACATTGGATTTAATAGGGATTGATATTTTAGCCATAACCCTATATATTTTTTGCATCCAATTAAACTAAAACTACATTCCTTCTAGTACGTCTTCAATTATTTCTAGAATCCAAGTAATTACATCTATGTTCATTGCATTAAAATTTTATAATGCAAAGTTATGTCCAACTTAACCAACACCATTCAACAGTTTACAGTAATAAAAGACACTGTAAACAGAGACATATTGACTACATTAATCACATAAAGCTTTCTTTATCTGATTTTTATGAAATTAAAATATTAAATTTTTATAGTTTTGCGTTTATTTTATTTCTTACACAAATTTATTATCAAAAAATCAAAAACAAATAAACAGTTTTCATACTTTTAAGACATGATAAAATGGAAAATCATTATATATTTAAAATCCTAATAAACTAATATTCAATAATATATGAGTGACACAATTTTTGAATTATCGAAATTTATCTCTAAAAGAGAATCATACAATTTGAATTTATGGAAGGATGATACGCTTTCCATGGAAATATTTAATCTGATTCATACTGGAGAAATAACTAGTGAGCAGGATTTTAAGTAACTATTATTTCAAAAACAATCAAAAGACCACATCTTTTAAAAAGTTTATAAAAAGGTATGAAAATAGATTAATCCATGGAGTATTTTTAATTAATACTGACAAAGAGGAAATGTCGGTTCTACTTAAAAATTATTCAAAGTGTATAAAATTTTTTCTTGCTGCTGAATTAATAAGATGGAGAGCAAATTATCCACTTAGTCTGCATTATTACGAAAAGAGTTTAAAAATATCAATTAAATTCGGTTTTAGCACTTATGTCATGTTAGCTTCCCAAGAGTTAATGCAATTATATTCTGCTTTTAAAAATGAATTAAAAAACTACAATCGTGTTCAAAGATTATATTCTAAGTACTTTATTTTAAACAATCAAGAAAATAAAATAAAAACATACCACTATCAGGCAAGAATTCATTGGGTAATAGAAAAAGACTTAAATAAAACAAGAAAATTTACGAGTTCCATAAGGAATGAAATTACAGAATATATAAAAACCAGTTCCACTTATTTTATCCAACTTCAAGGCAATTTACTTTTAATTTTTGACTCTTTTGTGCATGACCGTTACCAAGAGGCTATAGATCGAAGTAACAAAATAATAAAAATTTTAACTGATAAATTTAAAACTAAAAATGCTCTCAAGTACTTTTATCGGAGCAAAGGCCAATGTTATCTCGCGATGAGAGATTTTAAAAATGCCGAGGAAAACTTCTTGTTGGCTTTAGATCAATTTAATAAAGAAGAATCTACCTATTCATACATCCTAAATGACTTATTTAATATCCATTCTTATGCTAAAAATTATACAAAACTATATGAACTCACCTATGAAGCATTCTCATTAAAAGCACTTAAAAAATCCCCACAATTTGAACAAGAATGGAAGATAAAAGAAGCTTACGTCCAATTTCTAAATGAACTCGGACTAGTTGATGCCAAAAAGAACAAAAAAATTGAAAAATCGAATTTCAAACTCAACAAATTCCTAAATGAAGTTCCCATTTACAATTCTGATAAAGCAGGGATAAATGTTTCAATCCTCATCATTCAACTACTTTGGCTCCTAAAAAACAACGACCACAATGCCGTAATCGACCGGTTAGAAACTATGCGTCAATACACCTATCGGTATCTTAAAAATGATGAAACTTTTAGATACAATTGCTTTGTGAAAATGCTTCTCCAAATTCCAAGAGCTAATTTTCACCCTTTTCTCACGTCTAAGTACACTGAAAACTTACTAAAGAAACTCAAAAGCAAACAAACCAAACTGTACGAACACACCATAGAAGTAGAAATCATTCCATTCGAGGATCTTTGGGAAATCACCTTAGATATGCTAGAGAAGAATTTAAACAAGACAAAAACCTAATATTGGATTTCTACACTGTATTGTTCTTTTTATGCTGTCGATTGATGATAATTCCAAGCACAATCGACAATATACAATAGGTTGTAAAAAATAAGGCTCCAATCGCTAAACCAGAATAGTTGGCCGTTTCGATTGCAAAACCACCTTCATTGCGTTCGATACCTCGCAATTGATTGGCTACGATACCTTCAAATCCGATGTATGCCATAAAAAGCGCCACGACAAACACATCCGCCATACTCCACTTACCCAGATAAAAAATGATATTTCTCACCAATCTTGAATTGGCAATTTTCTCAGAATAAACGAAACTGCCAGATAAGACTAACTTTATCGCTGGAAATATGACACTAAAACACAAAATCATCACACCTACGGTCTTCAAGTCCCATCCATGACTTTCGATAAGTGTGTGGGTCACGTCTAGTATTGATTTACTCTGGTAAAAAAGCGATTGTTCGTCAAAACCGATATCCCTACCAAAAAGGCTAAAAACAAAGGCATTTAATCTTGCATCGATGTTAATCATAGGCTGTGTAACACCCAAAATCAACAAAACGATAGAACATAAAGTTACAAATGTTACCATGAGTTTATTGCCCAAAATTTTATAGCAAAAAAATGCGATCAGGACAAGACAGTAAAATATATAAATAAGACCAAAATCCTAAATCCTGAACATTCTTATGCAGGATAGGAATATCTGTTCTGAGCTGCACCAAAGTGCTATCTAACTCGGTAAAACCATACTTTTCATAGATACTAATTCTGGGATCTACATAACTATATTTGTCGGTATCTTTGAGAAAACTGCCCATCTCCTCCCTAATGATGTCTTTGATGCGAGGCTCATTTTTTTTGAGCTCCTGTGCCATTTGAGCTGCCATCTGCGGGATGTGACCTTTGATGTCGAGCAATCCAATTTGTTCCGATATATTTTCTTTAAAAAGCTTTAGAAGAAACTTATTGATTTTGCCATTTTTTTCTGCGTCGGCAAATATTTGATCGAATATTTTTCCAGACTCGATGTACTCCTTATATATCCCGTTGAGATATTTTTCGAGCTCTACTTGCACATCCTTATAGGCGGTACTTGATATTTTGAAATCTTTCAGCTTATCCTCAAATAATCCAAGTGTCTTTTTTTTCCACTCTTGCATATTGAAAAGGCCATAGTTCAATTTGGTAATTTCAGCTAGATCCTCCTTTTCTAATTTGCAACTGTTCGTTTACTTTGAGCAAGTCCTTGGCTTTATAACATCCAATACTCAACAAAACTGCAATCACTACACTAATGAACCATTTCATATCTTGCTTTTTCTTTGATTAATTTTCGATGCTTGTTTTACAAAATATTTCTAATGATGTAAATGACCGCTAAAATGATACAAATAGCAACCAATAATATCACCTTTTCACCCTCCTCTTCTTCCTTCCTTTTTTCTTGCAATTCTTCTATGTAAGCCTCATTTCTCTTAAAATCGTAGTCAAAATTTAGACCCACCTTTTTTAAAATCAAATCATATAAAACAGTCCCAACGACCAACGAATAACTCTTAGAATCTTCAACGCTAAAATCGATAATTACAGGTTCTCCATTGACATAAATTAGCAAATGTCCTGTGCGGTCACCATGGTACATGCCTACATTGTACTCATAACCAAATGGATCCTTAATATTCCAGCTTTCTTGTGCCAATATCGACTCCTAGATTTAACTACTTACATAAATTTCATTTTCTTCTATTCAAAATCAGATATAACAACGCAATTATTTGCATTTTCAATTCATGATTAACCAAATAATTTTAATTCTTCTTGAGGGACTTTATCAAACCAAATTTCATTTTTTCAACTTCCTCGTTATAATCTTTCCATTTCGTATCAATAAAGGCATCCACTTTATTATCCGCTCTATCAGCCTCAACTTGAGCCTCACTGATGGCTAGTTGTGGATTGTAAGCCAACACATCTGGATACCAAATGTAACTCTGCGCTACACCAATCTTGCTCATCACATTTTCAGGATTTCTCTGAATACCCTTTACATCATCTGACATTTTATACAATGCTTTTAACTCATTAATTTCTTTTTTAAGTTGCTTGTGTTTTTCTTTCCATTCCTTAGGTATGCTGTCCTGATTAAATATAAACCAACTCTCGATAAGTGTGATATTCTCCATCATATCATCCAAATGATCATAATGTTCTGTGGCTTGATTGATAGTTTGATAAAAGTTTATCCAAGCATTTCTCTGAGCCATGTACTGCATGTTTTCATCCTGAAACCTTTCATCATCCAAAACAGTGATATGACACTTTCTGACAATTGTATCAAGACTTATCTGGGCTTCATAGCGACCAGCCAGCACTTGATATCCAGATGGCAAATCTTCATCTTTTTTCAATTTTTTACTGCCAGGATATCGAACCCCATCTACACACATATTCCAATTTATAAAATTGAGACCCTTTGACAATTCAGCCGTAAATGTTCTTATCGTATCTTCATGAGTGTCAATGATTTTTACTTTTACTTTAACATTTTTCATCGGATCCCCTTCAGGGTTTATCCATATCGGAATCGACGGCTGAAAAGATCGGTTTTCACCAATAAAATCTCCTTGTGCTACAAATCGGATGCCATCTACTGGCTTAATAGACAATTTTTTACCCGAAATTTCGTCCGTTAGAATTGCCATTTTCTCATTCAAGACCATTTTATTTTGAGCAATCGCTCGAAGTACTTTGAGATTATCCAAAACATAAATCGACCGGCCAAAAGTACCTACCACCAGTGCATCGGCATCTTTTTGCATAATCATATCACTTATTTGTACACGAGGTAGACCTCCTTCATTCCACAACTGCCAGCGTTCGCCAGCATCAAAACTCACATACAGTCCTTGGTCTGTCCCTAACAGCATTAAGTTTTTATTGAGATAATCCTGTACAAAACTCAGTGTAAAACTCTCAATTCCGGCATTCACAACAAGATTTTTCCATGTTTTACCACCATCGTGTGTGCTGAATAAGTAGGGCTTAAAATCATTTCGTCGATAATTATTGACGACGACCACGGCACTATTTTTATCGAACGATGAAGGTGTCACTTGCGCCATCCAGCTTCCTTTTGGCAGTCCTTGCATGTTAATGCTTAGATTTTTCCATGTCTTCCCCTTGTCCAATGTCAATTGCAAATTACCATCATCAGTACCTACCCAAACCATATTCTCATCCAAAGGACTGGGTGCAATCGAGATAATGGTTGTATAATTCTCCGCATTGGTAGCATCAATGGTGAGACCACCGCTGATATCTTGATGTTGTTTCGTCGTATCGTTGGTGGTAAGGTCTCCCGACAATTTTTCCCAACTACGACCACAATCTTGCGAATAGTGTAAATATTGGCTGCCGAAATAGACCCCACACTCCCTGTAAGGATCTTGGGCTATCGCTGCATTCCAGTTAAATCTCAATGGAATAGAATCGTCTTCCACTGGCTTCACAAATCTATTACGACCTGTCAATCTATCGTAATATACTACATTACCACCTTGAGACATGGCATATCCATAACGATTATCTTTGACATTGGGCACAACATCAAAACCATCGCCAAAATACAATTCACTCCAATCATAATTGCGAATACCCCCACGCTTAAGTACTGCTGATGGACCCACCCAAGAACCATTATCCTGCATTCCTCCATATATATTAAATGGAAAATCATTGTCCACATTAATATGGTAAAATTGACCTACCGGAAGATTGGTCATATAAGTCCAGTTTTTACCGCCGTCACGTGTAATATTCAGGCCGCCATCATTGCCATTGATCATGTAGTTAGAATTGTGAGGATGTATCCAAAAAGCATGATTATCAGGGTGTACATTATTGCCATAATTCATGATCGTTTCGAAGGTTTTACCACCATCCTCACTTACCGACACGAAGCTCCACAAGTTATAAAGTCTGTTTTCATTGAGGGGATCAACATATATCTCAGAGTAATAAAAGGGTCTATTTCCAATATTTTTACTACTTACCAGTTTCCAATTTTCACCCCCATCTTCTGATTTGTACAATCCATTTTCTTTCGCTTCTATCAATGCATAAATCACATTTCTATTTGATTGGGCTATCGCCACGCCTATTCTTCCTAGTTCACCTTTGGGTAAGCCTTCCTTTTCGGTTAATTTCTTCCAGCTGTTTCCTCCATCATACGTCAAGTACAAGGCACTACCCTCACCTCCAGATACAAAATCCCAAGGTGTCCGCTTGTGTTGCCACATTGCAACCAACAGTTTGTTTGGATTTTCAGGATCCATTACCAAATCGGCCGCTCCTGTCAGATTATTTATATAGAGAATCTTTTCCCAATGTTTCCCACCATCGATGGTTTTAAAAATTCCCCTATCGTCACTTTCTCCCCATGGAGAACCCATAGCCGCCGCATAGATAATGTTCGAATTCTGCGGATTAATTTTTATACGGTGTATTACTTTGGTCTTTTCGAGTCCCATGCATTTCCATGTTTTACCATGATCTAATGACCGAAATATGCCATTACCGACATTTAAAGAATTTCTCGGATTGCCCTCTCCTGTGCCTACCCATATCACATCGGGATTGCTCTGATCTATGGCTACTGAGCCGATTGATAGCGTCTGTTCCTTATCAAAAATTGGTAACCATGTGGTACCCGCATTTAGTGAATGCCACACACCACCGGAAGCCGATCCTATAAATATTTCATCAGTATTGTTTAAATTTACGTCAATGGCTGTAATCCTTCCGCTCATGCCGGCAGGACCCACGGATCTAAATTTTAACTTTTGGAAGTCCTCGGTATTAATTTGATTTTGGGAATGAAGGAAGAGGCTAGACAGTAAACAAAAAGCAACACACAGAAACGTTTTTAAATAAAATTTATATTGCATTTTTAAAGTATTAAGTAAGCAATAATGAATTATTTTCTAAAAAATTATATTTTCAGACAACGCAATATACACTTTCTTACTCTTATGGGTGAATTCGAGTTCGAGATATCTTAATTGCTAAAATAAATATAAAAAAATAAAAATGATCAAGCAAATAATTTCAATAAGCTTACTGCTGCTATTAGTATTCACAGGTTGCCAAAAAGATAACGAAACTTTTGTCACCGATGACTCAAAATCATACAACTCAACATTATTCGGTTTGGTATTGGATGAAAATCAAAATCCAGTCGAAGGCGCTTCCGTCAACTACAAAAATGCATCTACAACCACAGATGAATATGGTGTCTATAAAATTGAAAATGTAAAAGTAAATGACCAACACAATTTTATTACTATCGAAAAATCGGGTTATTTTGAAGGCTGTAGAACCTTCAGAACCAATCGAGAGAGACGATTTAATCACACCACGATCTTACTTGAAAAAGATTTTAATAAAAATTTTAGTTCCGCTTCGGGTGGTACGCTAACGGATGGCAATATCAACCTTACTTTTCCTGCCAATGCAATCGTTGTTGACGATTCTAAAACAGATTATAGCGGAACTGTACAAGTGGCTATAAGGTATCTGAATCCTAGTGATCTCAACACGTCATTGAGCATGCCGGGAGATTTAACAGGCATCACTTTGAATGATGAATTAAACATCTTAACCACTTACGGAATGGTATATGTAGAATTACAGTCACCACAAGGAGAAAAACTTCAACTCAAATCTGACATCAAGGCAACAATGACTGCCACTATCCCTTCGGAGCTTATATCTCAGGCTCCAAGCGAATTGCCCATGTGGCATTTTGACAATAGTGCCGGAGCATGGAAGGAAGAAGGTATAGCACAGAGAGTAGGCAACGAATATGTAGCAGAGGTGAGTCATTTTAGCTGTTGGAATTATGATTACAATGCACCATCTATAGTTTTAAGCGGGAGAATATTAGATCAAGACAATATACCATTGGCAAATATACATGTATGGGTATCCGCAATTGGTGAATACCTCGGGGGGCATGGCAATACAGATGATGAAGGCCGATTTAGCGGTAGAGTAGCGAAAGACATACCTTTAGAATTAAAAATTTTCGATTTTGGATCAGAATGTAGCTTTAATGATCCACTTTATGTTACACAAATAGGTCCTTTTAACACGGATACAGATTTAGGTGACATTACGATAAACTTAGATGAGACATCAATAATAAATGCCACGGCAACATTACTTGATTGCAATGGAAATCTTCTGACTAATGGAATTGCTAGAACTAGCAATAATCAGGTATTTGAAATAACAGATGGAACTTTTGATGTATCACTGACCACATGTAACCAGAATCCAAAAATTGTCACTTTTGTTGATAGAGATTTACTCAAACAATCTGTACCATATACGATAAATGTAGGTGACAATGATTTGGGCACTATTACTGTATGCGATGATGATGCAGATTACATAAAGATTGAATGTTTAAATCTTGGTCTCAATTTGATATTAACGGACTCTCTGAATGCATTTATATCTAATAATGATTTATACAGGGCGATTAGTGGAAACAATTATGGACCAACACAAGAAGATTTTGCTTATTTTTATACGAACTTTTCGGATAATGGCATGGGTGGACAATTCAACGTAGGCACATTTGAAATGTCACCTGAATTCGAATTTGGATATTCAAATGGAGGACCAAATGATTTCACTAACTATAAACTTGTGAGTGGACAAATAGAAATCACTTCAGGTGGTGGTTCGGGCAGTTCAGTACGTGGCAATATAGTTATGAGGCTCAAGAATTCCGATACTTCTGAAGAAGATGACTTTACGGGCAGTTTTAAACTCACCGTGTACTAAAGAATATTTCCTTCCAATGCAAGAAGAAAAAATCATAAGAGATTGTATAATTCAAGACAGAAATGCTCAAAGGAAACTTTATGAGCAATACAGTGGGCAGATGTATAGCATCTGCCTACGGTATTGCAACCGAGCAGACATGGCTGCAGATGCATTGCAAGAGGGGTTTATCAATATTTTTAGATTTATCAATACATATACTGGTATTGGTAATTTCGATGCTTGGATGAGGAAAATTATAATAAGAGCCGCCTTAAACCAACTTCGAAAGCAAAAAGCATACTCAACAATTCAAGAAAACGAAATTAATATTAATGAAAATTATTATATACAAAATATTGATTTCGATACATTTAGTTACGAACGAATGATAAAGCATTTAAATAATCTTCCAGATGGGTATCGATTGGTCTTTTCGATGTATGTACTGGATGACATGAACCATCGCGAAATATCAGAGTCTCTTAAAATCTCAGAAAATACCAGTAGATCACAACTCTTTAAAGCCCGAAAAATGATGCAAGAATTGATTTTATCCGATAACTTATTGGTTAAAGAAATTAAAAATAGAATATGACAAATATCAACAATATAGAGAATCGTTTGCGTGATTTAAGTGATATGCAATCCACCACTCCACCGGCCATTGTTTGGAAAAACATTGAAAATGAATTGAACAAAAAGAATAATAAATTAATATTCTGGATTTTCGGGTCATTGTTTTTAATTGCCACCATTGGAGCAATTTCATATTTTGGATTTGGCTCGAAGGCAACCAATAACCAAGTCGAAAAACTGGAATATTATCAAGATGTGGAATTGACCACTGAAAGCGAAATTGATATCACGAAGAATGAAGTTTTATATTCAGATACCAAAACCTCTCCAACTGACAACACGATAAAAACAGAATCTATTGCAAATTCCAAATCTCCTACCAATTCACAGATTGCACTCAATGACTATAAAAAACAGTTTGAATTAAAAAAGAATCTAGACTTTAATCAATCTCGATTAGAAATTGAGGATTACTCAATGGCGAATAATGACCATGATGAGAAATTGGAAAAGCATCACGAGAAAAATTCTCCTTTATGTATTTCAATTATTCCTCATTATAAAAACGACCATATAGAACACCATGCAAATATACCGGTCATTCATAGTGTTGTTCAAAATGAGGTGACCTGCCCAACTTTTAAAAAATCAGTAAAAATCAGTCCATTCATAGAAATAGGGTCATCCATTGGAAAACCCCTTAATAAATTTGGAAATTCTACAAATCCGGAATTGCTCGAACTAAGAAAAACGACGGAAAAGTCTTGGTATAGTTGGGGTCTATATGTCCATGGAGGTCTGTACCTTAATAGAAATCTTTATTTTGGTACTGGGATAGAATGGACGCAATCAAAAGACAAATTTTATAATGAAAAAGGAGGTTTGTCAAAAATCATCATCACATTTGACCCGCAGACTGGCAATCCAATTGACACCAGCTATGTCACGGGAAAGTTTATTAGCGAAGGCGAAGTGAGGTATAATAGTCTTGACATACCACTATTTTTAGGATATGCACAGACTTACGGCCGATGGAATTATGGTCTCGAATTGGCAGCCTTGCTCAATCTTTCTTTTAAAGTAAATGGCAAGGTCATTGACCAAAATGCTCAAATATCAAGAGTAGAAACAGTGGGAGACATTTATAAAAACAACATAGGTTTAGGGCTGAAAGCCTGCATTTTTGCCCAATATCAATTAAACAATGGCATGTCCCTGTTATTGAAACCTTATTATCGACAGCAATTTAACGAAATTCAACAATCGAATTATCCAATAAAAATGACTTGGAAAAATGTTGGTTTTGACATGGGACTAAGATTTAACTTCTAAGCTATTTAAGTACCGTAATATCTCCTGAAATACGTTCAGAACTACCATCCAAATAATGGACAATGGCAGTGAATACAAATACTCCCGGACTCACATTCACTCCTTGGAAAATACCATTCCAGCCCAGTTCGGGAGTATCTGAAATGAAATGGTCATTTTGAAACACTAATGAGCCCCATCGGTCATAGATTTTTAAATATTCTATTTCTTCGATAGATTTATTCACCGCATATAGTGTAAAATAGTCGTTCACTCCATTACGGTCTCCAGGACTAAATAGTCGCCCTTAAAAACCACATAACGGCTTGATTATTAAATAAATAAGTTAGATAATTGGTGTTATTATTGCAAGATATTGTAAATTTACATTGAAACTTGCAAACAATTTTTATGATTTCGTTAAAAGACTTAAAAATCAGATGAGCCTATTTTTTAGTTTCACTCTGATACCTTTTGAATCAAAAGCATTTGAGTTCTATATTTGGGCATTTACCATCGATTGAATGTGTTTGATTTGGCATTTGATATCATTTATTCCTTAACGGTCGTCCTTGCAAAGCCAATCCGCTTGATGGTTGGTCTTTTTGATGTTAAAGCACATACGTAATGTTTCACGAGCAGCTGTGGTAGAGCAATGGATTTGGAGAACAATTATTACCAATACTTTATGTGGAGAGAGTTCCTTTGTGGCAGGTGTTCTTGGGAAGCATCTGAGCTCGTACATTTTAGAAAGAGAATAGGAGAAACGGGGTATGAACTTTTTTTTAAAAGAAAGTATCCGAGTGAATGGGGATTGACAGTTTGCTGCGATGATCATTATGTGAATGTTGACACGACCGTTCAAGAAAAAAGCATAACCTTCCCTACAGACTCAAAACTCACAAGAAAATCATAAAAAAAGTCGCCAAGCGATATCAGAGGAAAGAGCAGCTACCAGTCAGGCAGGTTATACAAGAACATTCAAGCAATTGGCTGATAGATCACGATTTCGCAATCATCCCAAGAACAAAGTTAAAGCCAAGAAGGCAGATAGAAAAGTTTAAAACGATAATGAAGATTGGAGAAGAGAGCTTTTGAGAGGAATCGTACCCCGAATTCAAAATCTATCAGCTAGACAAGTATACAAACTTATTGCTTGGCACAAAAAAGAGACACAAAAAATAAAATCTACTCAATTCATGAACCTGACACATGTTGCATATCAAAGGGGAAAGAGCATAAGAAATACGAGTTTGGCAATAAGGCCTCCTTTGTCAAAACGGACTCGGGAGTCATCGTAGGAGCCTTAGGATTTAGGAACGAATACGACGGACACACTCTAGAGCCGGCAATAGAACAAGTAAAAAGATTAGTAGGAAAATCACCCAAAGTAGCAAAAGCAGACAGAGGGTATAGAGGAAAAAAGTCGATAGGAGACACCCAAATACTCATCCCATCAAATCCTTCTAAATCAACGAGTTATTATCAAAAAAGGAAGATAAGTGCAGCCCATAGAAAAAGAGCAGGCATTGAACCAATCATAGGACACATCAAGGCAGGACACCGATTAAATAGAAACTTTTACAAAGGAATAGTAGGTGACAATATCAATATCATGCTTGCCGCAGCAGGATTTAACTTTAAAAGGATGATGAATAAATGGAAATCATCTTTTTGGCACTTTTTTGAAACTCTATGTCAAGTTCCAATGACAACTATAACGCTTTTTTTTATTTTTCTACGACTACAAAATCAAAAGGAAATTCACTTTTTAAGGGTTGACTAAATACATTGGGAGCTATGACTCCTTTCTGGAAATTGACATCTACAAAAACATTGGCCGTAGCGATACATCCTAATGCACTGATTATCTCAATGGAATAATGGGTATCTTCTATCCCATCAAACGATGGATTCAAACAATCATCACAACTCAAGCCTTCCGAAGGCGTCCATTCTATACTTTCAATATCTTCAATTTCAAGATTGGTCATCGCATGTAGCTGTGCTGTATCGAATAAGTCTATCTCTATCTGGGGATCCACCCAAACTTCAATCAATTGTGGCTCTGAAATCATAAAACTTGTGTCAGCAAGACACCCATTTTTATCAAGGATAGAAAACTCATGCGAACCTTCAGTCAAATTAATGGGCAATAAATCTGTCAATGCATGACCATCGTAAAATATCGAGTACGGTTCTGTTCCACCAATAATTTCGAAGTCATCAAGAGTTGAAGTTTCTCCCTCGCAAATAGCCTGATAATAGTCAACCATTCCAATATATGGCAGTGGAAGAGGACTTACTATGATGCTTGCATCATTTTTACACCCGTTATCTTCATTGACTACCGAGACCATATAGGTACCGGCTTGATCGACGACTATTGATTGCGTTTTTGCCAGTTCGAAAGAATTGGTCGTCCAGTTAAATGATGGTTGAGAAACATCGGTTTGAGCCTCTAAGCTTACATTTTTTAAGTCACATCCTATCAATGTGTCCCCATATATTTCGATACTTGGAATCGTCCTATTTTCATCTACATAAACTGAATCTTCCGTCACACAACCATGTTCTGTACGGATGTGGAGATAGTACCAACCTTCGCTTTCCACTAAAATGGTGTCTTGGTCTAAAATTCCGTTATCAGTATACCAAATAACCTTCGAATCTTCATTATTTTCATATAAATTATACAATTCTCCACTCGCCATTTTACAATTTAATTCCACCTCAGGTAATAAAATAGGTTCATAATAACTATCGTCTAGAATTATAATTTCTTTTTCAGAAATACAGCCAAACTCATTGACTAATCTCACGGAATAATTTCCCGGCAAGGTCAAGGGGATAGAATCCTCAAAAAACTGCCATTGTCCGTCGAGATTGATTTCATATTCGTGATATCCCGATGAAAATGCCTGTAAATTAACTTCTGGATTGTCACAATTAAATGATTCGTATTGGAGCAAAAAGTCGGTCGTGTCAAAATGTGTTTCCACGAATTGCGTAGCGCTATTTTTACAACCGTTTTCTGCCTCAATTTCGAGGGTGTATTGTCCTCCGGATTCAATTTGAGGAAATAATTCATTTGAGAAAAAACCAGATGGCCCATACCAATTTGCAAATTCAAAATCTGTATTTTCAATTTCTGGAATGACATTAGTAGAATTGCAATCTAAATCAGGAATGAAGATCGAAACTGTCGGGGTAATCGTATCAAAGAGTACATTGATATTTGCCATTGCATGACATCCATTCAGCGTATCAATGGCGAATAGTGTGTATTGATAACTATCTTCATTGATATTTATAATAGGCGATTCAAGAGAATCACTTTCATTGGTAACCCAGAAATAGCTATAGTCATCATTGGGAAAACCTAATATGGTATCGGTTATCTTGCAACTAAGATAAACATCCTCCATAACGAAGGACGGGGGTGTAGTATCTTGTTCGATTTCGACAGTCATCATGGTATCACAACCCCAATCATTCATTCCTTTCACATGATAAATACCGGGGTGATCGACTTGAATTTGGTCATCAAATTCCTCTTCCAAATTGTTATAAATGAGGCTGTACGTGATATTACTATCGCTTACGCTAATAATTGTGAAACTATCTTTACAATTTAAAACTCCGTAATCCACCAAAAAATCCGGTTTTTCGGTACGAGATTCAACGGTATAGACCAAGGTGTCTGTGCATCCATTATCGTTTTCTAAAAAAAGGTGATATAAGCCCCTTTTGTTGAATTGTCGGTAGAGAATCTGTGGTTATCTGACCATCGGGAAATTGCCATTGCCAATGATCCGACATATAGCTTATATCTATTCCTGCAATTGGATTTTTGCAGGAAATAGTATCAAAATTGGCCACCACATTGGGAACTATCGTATCAACTGCCAAGTCAATAGTATCAACCAATACACATCCAGAATCCGTAGTGATAACAAAAGAATATTTACCGGGAATTTCTGTAAGAATAGGAGTTCCGACCCCTTGCAAGGTATCAGGACCCATCCAATCAATCGTGGCGGGAAGATTTGAAACTATGTTGATTTTCCCTATGGGATTTTTACAACTTATTCCTTCAATGTCTTTTATAATCGTCGGAAAATTTTGGTTAGAAGGTAGAAAGTATGTCATGGTATCTTGACAACCGTTACTCCCAACTAACACTAAATCATAATCCCCGGCAATGATAAAATTTGCATCAATGTCAGAAACCTGTTGTGTTCCATCCGTCCAATAAAATTGATCCGCTGTGGTAGAATTTATATGAAAAGTGCCATATCCTAAGTCACAGTCGATTGGGATAATACTTACATCGGCAATAGGCATCTGGAAGTCACCAACGACCTCAACTCCTAATGTCATCTCACATAGATTGTTGTCTTCAATATACACAGTATAAAGACCAGGTTCTGAGACTTCGGGATTCTGCTCCATACTAAAAATCTCATTGTTAAAATACCAACTTATCGTCTCCACCTCTCCCTGTATTGAAAGTGGCAAAATGATATTTTCCAACTGGCAATTTAAGGTGTCAATTGTTCCAAGTTCGGCAATAAAAGTCTCATCTTCAATGACTAAAATGGTATCAGTCAAGGAACAATACAAACCATTTGTTACTTCGTAGGTGTAAATCCCTGAAATAGTAGCATTGAATTCTGAGCCTGCATCATCGATTTCTGAACCATCGGGCAAAATCCAATTTACTTGTACATAGTCTCCATTGATATAAATGGCTAAAGGAACAAATGAATTATGACAATCGAGGTGTGGAGGCACGGTTTCCTGTATCGTAGGAATCCAAATTTCCTGGATGACATTTATTTGCGATTCAAATTCACAACCATTATCAGAAATTGCGTGAAGGGTATAAGTTCCTACTTCATCCGTAATAAGAAAGTCTCCGTCAATTTGAGTATTATCAGGCAGAGTCCAATTGTATTCTGTGCCTTCCAGTGTTGGGAATGCCTCAAAGTACACAAAATTGGCATTACAACCAATCACGCTATCCCCGATTATCACAAACTCAGGAATGGTTCCATCGCCATCTACGTTATTGAATGCCGTCTTGGTACAATTATTTTCATCGGTTACTGTAACCAAATAAATACCTGGCTCTGATACGGTTACTGATTGATCGCTTTCACTACCAATAATATTACCATCTGTGGTAACCCACTCATAGCTATATAGACCATTGCTAGGTGTAACACTGGCAGTTAATATGGCTTCTGGATTATTACAATCTAGCGTGAATTGTCCGGGAATGTTCACATCAAAATTTGATACCACTACCGTAAATGAATCCACCACTTCACATACCTTGCTAAAAGAAATATCATCTATAGCAAAATCATTACCACTGGCAGCCGTATTTTGATTTGTAATACAAACTTCTATAGATGTTTGTGTACCAGAGGACCAAATAGCATAAAACTCGTCCCATTGGCAGGTGTTACTAGTCAGCTGCAGTATGCTTCCAACAAGCACACCATCGATTGAAAACTGAAGTTTTGCCGGAGAAGAAGAATGTACTGAGGTTGCAAAGGCCTGAAAAACATACTCCTCATTAGGATCGATGTTAATCGTCTGACACCATACTTGTTGTAGATTCTGAGCTCCATTAATGACCATCATATTCCCACTTCCCGTAGTATGATCCATACAATGCGACCAGTTAAGATGAAAATCACCGGAATCATCTCCTATTGCATAGTAGCCTTCACAGCCTAAAATACCATAAAATTGAGCTCCAGATGGACAAGTTGTACTAGGTGTCCCTAATCCATAATTACTATTAAACCCCGTATTTCCTAATTCAAAATCTCCGTTATAAATGAGATTATCAGGAGATACTCCCTTAACTGACAGAATATAGGTCGTCGTATTCGTTGTGTAACTCGTAGGAGTCAAATCCATTTCGTCATAAAAACCATTGGTTCCAGACCAATTAAACTCCAAATAATCTCCTATGATACTACCATCTAAAATTACATCTTGAGGGTTGCAAAAAACCATGTCATCAGGTACCGTTATGGTTATTGGACAATCTTGGGAAATCAAACGCATTTTTCCCACAAAAAAAATACACACGATTAACAATATGAAAATCTTCAAATTCATCTAGCTAATACATACATTTAATATTTAATGACACTCCAAACAACTTATTTTATTCTATGATTATACAAACTTAACAATTTTCAACTGTATAAAAATTGTTTGTTCATTAATAATCAAAAATATACGGTTAATCAATCTGGACAAGTGAAATATACAAACTAGAACTTGGACAGTTTCATTTTTTACTCTTACTCTCCATTGGATTGTTTCCTGGTATATAGATTTTTCGGGATTTTATTTTGTCTGGAAGATGCTGTTGATCTACCCTATTATCGGGAAAACTATGAGCATATTTGTAATCTTTTCCGTAGCCAAGCTCTTTCATGAGCTTAGTAGGAGCATTCCTCAAATGCAATGGAACGGGAAGATTTCCGGTTTCTGCGACGAGAGACATGGCTTCATTTATGGCTAGATAGGCACTGTTGCTCTTAGAAGAATTAGCAAGATAAATGGCGGTTTGCGACATGATGATTCTCGCCTCAGGCATGCCAATTTGATGTACACTTTGAAAACATGCATTGGCTAGCAATAGGGCATTGGGATTAGCCAATCCAATATCTTCACTTGCAAGGATGATCATTCGCCTACAAATAAATAATGGATCTTCTCCACCACTCAGCATTCTGGCGAGATAATAAACGGTAGCATCCGGGTCACTACCCCTCATTGATTTAATAAATGCAGATATCAAATCATAGTGCTGCTCGCCAGATTTGTCATACAAAACTAGGTTTTCACCAATGATTTTATCAACCAATTCATCAGTAATCATAATTGGTTTACTTTGATCACAATTTGAAACGACCAGTTCCAAGGCATTAAGCAATTTACGAGCATCACCCCCTGAGATTTTAATCAAGGATGCATAGCTGGATATTGTGATATTTAATTTACGGAGGAATTCATCATGGCTAATCGAATTAACAACAATACTTTTTAACTCATCAACTTCCAACGCCTGTAGAACGTACACCTGACAGCGACTAAGCAGAGCGGATATCACTTCAAAGCTAGGATTTTCAGTCGTCGCACCTATTAACGTCACAATGCCCTTCTCAACTGCACCTAATAGTGAATCTTGTTGGCTTTTACTAAATCTATGAATCTCATCGATAAACAATATTGGTCTATTTCGATTAAAAAAATTGGCATTTTCGGCTTTGGCAATGGTTTCTCTCACGTCTTTCACCCCACTATTAATCGCCGAAAGTGAATAAAATGGCATTTTAAGCTCATCAGCTAGCAATGAAGCCAAGGTAGTTTTACCAACACCTGGAGGTCCCCACAGTATCATACTCGGAATAAAACCGGACTCCAATGCTTTTTTTACTACACCATTTTCACCAACAATATGTTTTTGACCAATGTACTCTTGTAAATTTTTTGGTCTCATCCGTTCTGCCAAAGGACTAATCATGCCATGTATTCCATATTTTTAAAAAATAAAACGTACTTCGAAAAAGATTACCAAACACAAAAATAAAAAGATGGATACAATTAGTTCCTACTAAAATAAAAACAGGCATAGACTATCTTATTTATGTGGAAAAAACCTAATCAAAGACAGTAGATTTTGCATAGAATACAGTCCTCATTATTTCAAAATCTCAATTTTGAAGTCAGTATTATACCTAGATATGGAATTTTTAACTTACTTTCATGTCAACTCTTGATATAATAAAACTTTGAGTTAAATGAAACGGATCAAGTCTGGGATAATTATAACGCCTAGGTGCAATGATTAATCTAGAGGTTTGATTTTTGAATAACAAATACTTTTAAACAGATAAATATTATGCTACGGTTAAAATTCAATTAAACAATAGAAGCAGCATGTTTCTGGTATAGAACATATTACAAATTATAACAATTAATAATTTATAATGCTAAACAATCAAGAAAAATCAACTCTTAGAGAACGTTTATTTAGACATATAGATGGAATCGCCGTAGCACCTGTAGCAAATGCACTGCATACTACTGGCATAACACAAGTATTACTCGATGAAAAAAAACTTTCTATTGCGAATATTGCAGAAAGATTTCATGGCAATGAAGGCTATTTGAATGTGGCACTGCATGTACTAGCATCTCAAGGTTGGCTTGACTTAGATATTGAAAATGATGTTCCTGTTTATTCAATAAATGAGAAGTCAAAAATAGCTTTTGATCACTTCTACCTGTACGATGACATCATTGAATTGATGCAATTTTCAGAAAATTATCATCCTCGAAAATTCGAATCAGAGCCTTTCAAAGAGTTGAGCAAAATATTTAATAAATATAAAAAAAATTATGATTTACAATTATCGAGTGACCCATTTACCAGTGAAATACAACATCAGATTCTAGCACATATTGAAGGCAATATTGTAGGTCCCTCAGTGGTTCACCTTGGAATGAGTGGCATGTTTCACAAATATTTTATGGAGACCCGATTCAAACCGGAAGAATTTCATAAGCATCCCGAATCTTTTACAACATTATTGGATTTTTTTACATTCTTAGGCTGGTTTAATAAGAAGAAAGACAGCTACGAATTTACAGATAAAGGACTGTTTTTTGCAAGAAGAGCCTCCGCTTATGGCGTGACCGTTTCTTACATTCCTACATTCAGAAAAATGAATGATTTATTATTTGGAGACCCCAATATTCTGAGAATAAATCAGACGGAAGGTGACGAAATACACGTGGATAGAGCAATGAATGTGTGGGGAAGTGGTGGAGCTCATAGCACTTATTTCAAAGTGATAGATGATGTGATTATTAATATTTTTAATCGAGACATAGAGTCACAACCTAAGGGCATACTAGATATGGGATGCGGAAATGGCGCTTTGCTTCAGCACTTGTACGAGGTCATAGAGAGTCAAACATTGAGGGGTAAAATGCTCGAGGAATATCCATTATTTCTAATAGGTGCTGATTTTAACGAGGCCGCAATCAAGGTTACCAGAGCCAATCTGATATCCGCAGACATTTGGGCTAAAGTTATTAAAGGTGATGTCTCAGACCCGGCAACACTTGCCCAACATTTATTAGAAGATTACGGCATAATACTTGCGGACTTACTCAATGTGCGGTCATTCCTTGATCACAACAGAATATGGGAATATGCCGAAGAAAAACATAAATCAACCAATGCCAAAAATACCGGGGCTTTCGCAAGTAGAGGCCTAAGACTTACCCCGAGCCTCGTCCAACAAAATCTAACTGAACATTTTGAAAAATGGGCTCCTCACGTCAACAAATTTGGCTTATTGGTCATCGAATTACACACGATATCGCCACAGTTATGCTCACAAAATTTAGGCAAAACCATGGCGACCGCCTATGATGCCACCCATGGTTTTACAGATCAATACATTGTAGATATCGAATCTTTTCACAATGCCGCATTAGACAGTGGACTTAAAGTTGATCGTATATTATTTAGAAAATTTCCGGACAGCGATATCGCCACAGTTAGTGTAAATCTTCTAAAAGGATTTTAATTCTCTCCTTCGGGCAATTTTTTCTTTTTCTTGCCAAAAGCATAGAAAATATTTTGGTTAAATCCAAGGGTACCTGTAACGGGAGCAAAAATGTCGGCTAAGATGGTTTGTTCATAGCCGAATCTTCTAGTAAATCCTATGAATACCGGTTTATATTCCCCTCCAAAACTTACCCTAAAACTAAATTCTCCAAAATGTAAGATATTCAACTCTGTTAACTCCTTCGCCGGATTAAAATATTCATTGGCAATTAAATCAAAGGTTTCAATTTTGTCCATATCCATCCAATTATATCTTAATGCGAAATCATAAGTAATGTAAGTCTTTTTGATATGAATACCTGTCTGTAAAAAGTATTTTTTAGAAAATAGACTTAAGCCATACCCAGAATTCATACTTCCACTAGGACCTAAGAAAAAATATTGATCAAATCGTACATTTTTGCTCTGATGAAGACTAAATCCAGCATAAAAATCAAAATGATATCCCAAATCCACTTCCGATTTCTTCTCTGAATAGTACTCAGGTGTATATTTCCTGTATTTACCGGTATAAGCCCCTACCCCGATGGTATTGTCCATATATTTGATGCCTTCACAGAATACTCCATTGTAAATGAGCCCTAAGTGATTCATAGGGCTATAGGCCGCCGACAAATTCAGGGAAGAAGCGCCTTCCTGATAATTCATGCCTACTGTCCCGGATTTTTGCTTTGGTTCGTAGCTGGTATCTAATCCTTCTACACCCGGCATATACAAAGTTCTGTTACTGCATGACGACAAGAACAATGCCGTCACGGACATTAATAACACAAAAAACTTAGTATTCATAAATTAGATTGATCCTCGAAAAATTTATTGTTTGAATGGATCCGCAAATCTTTGGTCATTGACTATTTCATTGTCATTCATTGTACCAAAAAATGCTTTCAAGGCCTCTCTTTCGTCTTCTGTAAAATACATGTTTTTAGGTTGATTGCCGGATTTCAATTCATCACTTAGTCCAGTTGTATTTTTGATTCCAGTACTATAGTGGTCTAATACCTCGTCAATAGTGGCAAGGCTACCATCATGCATATAAGGTGCAGTTCTGAGGATATTTCTCAAAGTAGGAATTTTAAATTTAGCATTGCCATTGTAGCTTCCCTCTCCGAAATCAGAATAAACCTCATACAATCCATTATTGCCATTAATTTTTCCGGGTCTACCGGCAAGTAAACCATGACAAGCAGAACAATTGGTCATGTAAATATTTTTACCTGCATTTTCCTGAGCAGTCAAATCTGCAAAATTATTCTTTTCTTTTCCATTCAGTGTTCCATAGGTTTTAAAGGTAGATTCTAATGCTTTGTCAAACTTTGTATCATAAGTGGTAATTGCATTCGTAAATGTTGCAATTGCATCTAAAACATCGGTCTCTGACATTGTCTTTGTACCAAAGGCTTTCTCTGCCAGTGGTGCATAATATGGAAGTTCATTTACCCTGTCCACCACATCGTGCAATGGCATATTCATTTCATTAGGGTTCGCAATTGTTCTTGTACTTTGTTGCTGGATGGTCTGAGCCGAATTATCCCAAAAGAATGGTATTCCATTAAAAACTTGATCACCATAGTACAATGAAAAATTGATTACAGATCCCAATGCCAGCGAATTTCTAGTCGTCGATCTATCACCAGCGCCTTTAGAAAATGCAACATTATCAGAAAAAGCAAGCTCTTGTTTATGACAAGATGCACAAGAAATACTCCTATCTGAAGACAAATTGACATCATAAAATAACACCCGACCCAGAGTTGCCATATTAGCATTGACATCAGTTCTCACGAAACTCGTGATATAATCAGGAAAATCAAGTGTATAATCATAAGGTGAGGTTGGTATATCAATGTATTGGCTCATAAGGTCGTAGTCCTCTTTATCATAAAAATAGTTTTCAACGATTACCTCATCAGAACAAGAACTCAAAATCATAAAAGTCAGCAAGGAAAGGGAGAACAATTTAATTTTCATAGTTTTAGATTTTAATTTTTAGTTATACATCCATTATCAAAGATATACAAATTATTTTAGTTTACATTTATATGACACAAGACTTTAACGTATTAGTTGGGTCAAATGCGTAAATTTTTGGTAATTTTAACATTTTAATTTTCGAAAAGCATAAAATAAGGTGTTTTTCAATGAATTTGTAGCAAGTATGATATGAAATATTTTAAACAAGAGGATGAATTTAAATTGGAATCGTATGCCAAGGAAAATTCGACCACTATACCGAAATACCTAGATGAATTAGAGCGAATCTCTCACCTAAACACAAACTCTGGTCGCATGGTCAGTGGGTGGGAGCAAGGAAGAATACTCTCCACAATATCAAAAATGATACGTCCAAAATCGATTCTCGAAATTGGCACATTTACGGGTTATTCAGCGCTTTGTCTTGCCGAAGGATTGCAAAATGGTGGGCAACTGATTTCTCTGGACATCAATCCAGAGTGGAATAAAATTGCTAAAAAATATATTAATCAATCACCATATCACGATAGCATTAAATTGATTATCCAGGATGCCTTAGAATATCTTCTCAAAGACAAATCACACTATGACTTGATATTTATCGATGCCGACAAGGAGAGATATTCTCAATATTTTGAAATATGCCTGGACCTACTTAATTCAGGAGGATTTTTACTCGCAGATAATGTGCTATGGAGTGGAAAAGTATTACATGAAAACCCGGATAAAACAACAGCTTCGATTATCGAATTTAATCGAATGGTATACCAAAATACTCGAGTTGAAAATTTTATCCTACCTATCAGAGATGGAATTAATATTATTAGAAAACTACAATAAATGAATCGTATATCTTTTCAGTTCATCAGTGAACCCACGGACATCAACTTCGGAGGCAACGTCCATGGAGGTGCCGTCATGAAATGGATCGACCAGACCGCTTACACCTGTGCTCGCAGCTGGGCAGAGACCTATTGCGTGACAGTATATGTCGGTGGAATTCGGTTTTACAGACCGATCAATATAGGAGATGTGGTCAAAATAGATTCCTATGTAATTTATACCGGCAAAACCAGCATTCATATCGCAGTAGATGTATATGCACGAAAGGTGGACCATATAATTTTCGAAAAGAAAACTCACTGTGTCATCGTTTTTGTTTCCGTTGATTCGAATGGAAAACCACTGGAGGTTAAAAAATGGATTCCTAAAACTGAACATGAAAAAGAATTGGAATCTTATGCTATTAGTTTAAAAAATCTCCGTCTCAAAATAGAGGATGAAATGAAACCGTTTTTAGATAAGGATAATGCCCTGAATTAAACAAAATGAATACATCGTCACGAAAAATATTTTTCATTTCCGGATTGGGAGCCAATGAACTGGCATTTTCTAAGTTGGGAGATATAGGAATTGAAAAGCATTTTGTAAAATGGCTGAAAAATAACGGAGCAGAATCCCTCGAATCCTATGCCCTACGAATGATTAAAGAAAACGACATTACGAGTCGTGATATCATTGCAGGGTTATCATTCGGAGGGTTATTAGCGCAGCAAATCTCTAAAATTCTGGGCATCAAAAATATTGTTCTCATCTCTTCTTTCAGAGATTACCGTGACTTGAAAATGCCTTTTAGAATGGCATTGCAGATGAAGCTTAACAAGATATTGTTACCGGTAAAGATCAAGTCACTGGAAAATATCATCGCTCGCAATATTAACGGAAATAGTTCGGTGAGCAAGGATATAATTGCAAGGATGATCAGAAATCTCGACTATGAATTACTCCTGTGGTCTATTGATAAAATTGCGAATAGTCAAGAAATCATCCTAGAAGAAACCAATGTTTACAACATTCAAGGAATGAATGACCGAATCATCAGTTATTGGGAAAATAACAATACCATAAAAATAAAAGGAGGGACACACTTTATGATTTATGACCAGGCCAATGAGTTGACGGTCATTCTTAAAACTATCCTTTCTAATACTTCAGAATAAATCATTCCAAGGAGCTCAATATATCATTAATACGAGGCAAATATTCCATACCAAAAGGTTCAAATGAACAAGTAGTGGATATAGATTATAATATCTTAATCGATCTTGCCATCCTGACATCATCGGAAAATATTCTTGGTAACTGTCATAAAATATGGGTGAAAATCCACCAAAAGTACAGTCATGGCAATGTCCATTTCTCGATGTCAAAATATACTGCTGGATCAATAAAAACGGCTTCCGATGAGTTATTGCACATGATGTTTCACTCCACAAGTCGCCGTGTACTAAGCTCGGATTTTCCAATGGCATGATATCGATAAGTCGGATACTGCATTTTTCAAATTTATGGCATACATCAGAAGAAATCAAACCTTCATCTCTTGCCATTTTTACCAGTGGCTCGATTCTGTCTTCTAGAAAAAGTCAACCCATTTTTCTTTAGCATTACACTGTGGTAAACTGCCACATAAAATTGTCTTCATCCAAGCCAAATTTTTCATGCCTCGTCTCATGTAATCTCGCCAAATCTCGGCCTAAATGTTCCCAAAAAACATCGTCCTTCATCTGATTTTCTATCCATTCCAAAATCAAGTACGAATACGAGCCCAATTCACCTTTACCAATCATGTGTGGAACGCGGATTGATTTTGTGTTATCAAGCGTTTTCAATCCATTCAACTCTGACATAAATATAGCCGCTGATGACGGGTCATTATTCACTTTTACAAAATACTTGGTCTTATTTGCAATTACTAAAAATGATTGGTTAATATCTCCGCCCATAACAGGTGCAGTATAAACATTAGATACCGGATGACTTAAATGTCTATTGAGAACAGTAACAAAATCAATCAAAATTGTAATTTATTTTTCTTTCTTTTCGCTGGATTTTGGCGAACCAAAAAGTCCCTCCTGTCGATTATGACTTCCGTCTGTCGGTGGTTCAGAGCTTACTTGATCAAAAACTTTGTCCTTATAGATCCAATAATCCCCCTCTTGCTTATATGCCTTATAGCTACCGTCAGGCAACAGAGTGGGACCTTCCTCCGGTGTCATTACTGAAATAATATTTTCAAACATAATGATATTTAATTGGTCGTCAAAAGTCAATGTAGCACTGGCATTTTTCGAGTATTCAATGACAATTCTAGACTTAATATTGGTTCTTTTTCGGGGTCTATGGATTTAAAAACTTTTTCCAAACACAGGATTACCATTTTCATCAAAACTTAATACCTCAAGTATTTTTCTCTTATTTTTCCATTTCCAGGATCATAACCAAGAGCAAATAGTACGTTTCCCCATTTTTTTTATACTCTTTCATGTCATAATAATATGCACCAATCCAATTATTTCCATCAAGTATATCGTATTCTATGTCATAAGGATTGGTATAATTGTCTCGAAGATTCACGATAGTACCATCAGATTTTTGGATGATTCCAAAATGACTGTATTTGTCTCCATCAACTTCTACAAACCAAGTATATATTTTAAAATGATGTTCCGAATCTTCAATTTTAGAAATCCATTTTAGTTGATCAAATGTTTCTTGGAATGAGTTCTTTTCTTTTAATTTTGATATGAATAGCTCTTCAAATTTCCTTCAGCATACAACCTATTCTTCCCTCTGAGGCATTAGACATTACGTCAGCATAAAATACCAATTCATCAAATCCACTTTGATAGCTTTGAGAAAAAAAACTGAATTTGTCAAAGAACAAAAGCAAAATGACCGAACAAAATCTCATGAATTTGAATATTTTGGATAGAACGATAAAAGTAGATATTTATTTCAAAAACTTCGAAACCATAGCATCATATTCAGGTCTGTCTGACACCATTTTTGATGGACGAAACTTTCGAGAATTTGTGATTTATATAGGACAAATACCCCCGGCATTTGATATCCATCGCCTATTGTTTTAAGCGTGAAAGGTATTTTTTGATTTGACACCAATTGAGCTCCACGAATCAAGTTTTGAAGACCCCATAATTGACTCACTTTTCCTCTGGTGAGTCCAAAATCATTATATAGCTCTTTGGCAACATCAGATACGTGGTCAATACCTGAAAGTCCATAATCGTTAAAATATTTCTCCGCCAATTCTGGATATGACATATGGACAAAAATGATTCGGATGCCTGCCTCAAAATACTTTTCTCTTCTCTCAGCGATATCGAGCAATGCTTCTTTTTACAGAACAAACAGCCAAAATGACGCAAAAAAACGAGTAAAACAGGCTGGGTATTGCATATCTCTACAATACTCTCACCCTTATCGGTTTTAAATAACAAAGTTCCCGAAGGACAATCCATAACCTGTTTTACGTCGATTTTATTTACACTAAATTCATATCATCAAAAGACATCAAGTACACTTTTCACTGCTTTTGCACTTTCATGCAACGAAGCCAATTCCTCTTTGTTCAACTTAAGTTCAATGATTTCGTTGATACCATTTTTACCTAATTTACAGGGACTCCTAAGTACATGTGATCTAGGCCATACATGTTTTCAATTCTCGCACATACCGGAAAAATTCTGTTCTCGTCCTTGATGATGGCTTCCACCATTTGAGCAGCCGCTGCCTGGAGCATACCAAGCTGAGGTTCCCATTAGTTTCACCAATTCCCCACCACCAGTTTTTGTTCTTTCAACGATGGCATTTAACTTTTCTTCATCAATTAGCTCAGTTACCGGAATACCGCCCACAGTTGTATATCTAGGAAGCGGCACCATAGTATCTCCATGACCACCCATCAATACCGCTTGAATGTCTTTGGGTGACACATTCAACTCTGTCGCCAAAAGGCTCTATATCTAGCAGTATCGAGAATTCCGGCCATTCAAACACTCTATTAGAGGTCAATCCAGATGCTTTTAAAAGCAGCATGAGTCATCACATCAAGAGGATTGGATACAATAATAATAATAGGATCTTCTGAATATTGCTTAATAGAATTGACAACAGAAACCACAATTTTCGCATTTGTACTGATCAGATCATCTCGGCTCATACCAGGCTTTCTGGGAATACCGGCAGTTATTACCACGATATCTGAATTCGCTGTATCTGCGTAATTATCCGTTCCGGTCAGTCTTGTTGAGTAGTAGTCAATAGGAGCTTGCTGCCAGCTATCTAAAGCTTTTCCTTGCGACATCTCCTTGAATATCAAGCAGTACTACTTCTTTACATATATCCTTATGTGCAAGCACATTACCTACCGTTGCACCACATTACCTGCTCCAACTACGGTCACTTTTTCATTTTCTCTAGTTTGTTTTATATTTATATTAATAATAAGAAATTGCAGAAATCAAATGAGTAGATTTATTTGAAACATTATTTGAATTCTAAAAATTGATTCCAAATAATCCTAAAAATGCCAATCCATCTAACCATTCTAATCAAAAAACAGCGCAAAAGTACATAAGATTTTTAACATAAAAGTCTTCAACATTTGTCTTTTCTAACTACTAAATCGCTTTTTGTAATCTTTATTTTAAAGAATAATTCTATTTTTACACCCTATTAAAATCTAGTGGCTTAGTCATTGAATGATAAGCGAAAACTTTTCTTTGGTTACGCCATTAATAACTTAAAACAAGGGAATGAAAAGAATAATTTTTACACTTTGATTATTACCACATTTATCAACCTCAATGCTCAAGAAAGTGGCATCTGTGGCATGTCGACTGAAGACCAAGCCTTAATGGCTGAACTTTACGGTCACCAAAAAACATTCAAGCTATGATGGGAGAAGACTGGGTGTTTATACCAGTTATGTTCCATCTAGTCTCTGAAGGAAATGGAGATGGAAGAATTAATTATGGTCTGGATTTTTGAAAAATCTTGCTAGAATTAATAAAGATTATTATGGTTTTAAAATGAGGGTTTTATATATATGGTTTTAACGAACTTAAAAATTCACAAATATATTTAAGCCCTTCAACCAGTTTAAATGCCATCGTTGCGAATAAGGATCCGAATGCATTAAATATTTTTTTATCACAGAAAATGCTGATACTCAGGGAGGTGGACTAGAACGACTCTCGGATATTACAGCCCTCAAGGTGATTATATTATCGTAAAAAGCAAGAATTAACCAGTGCAACTTCTACATTGAGTCACGAGATAGGTCACTTTTTGCTCTTAACATACCTTTTACGGATGGGAAGCGAATCCATGGAATGAAGCTGAACATACCAATCATGTAACTTTAATAAATGCACCAGGAACAAACATTCCTGTTGAAATCATGCAAAGGACTAATTGTACTATAGCCGCTGATGGATTCTGTGATACACCTCCGGATTATAATTTTGGTATCACTTCTAATGGGTGTAATTACACATATCAAGTCTATGATAGCAATGATGATTTAATTATCCCGCAGAAAAATAACTTTATGAGCTATTTTAATGATTGCAGTACTTATGTTTTTACAGATGAGCAAACTCAAGCAATGAAAAATAGCTTCTATGGCGACCAAAGAGATTTTTTAAGAAGAGAATATGTAATGCCTGATACCACAATGATTTCTACCACAATACAATTTACTAATCCCACCGCAGGATCTACAGTACCTACTTACAACGCGGTAACTATAGAATGGAATCCAGTAGATGGCGCTACTGATTATCTCTTGAAATTACCGGAAACGGAAAAATGACTACATATTTCAGCTCTGAGCCATCGAATTTTTATTACGGATTTATCTCCAAATGTAACGTACATAGTATTGTTGATTCCATTTAATGATGGAATACCTAATTATGTAACAAAAGTGACCCAGTTTAAAACAGGTACAGAAGTTAGTAAAGTCAATGATATAAATTTTGTCAATGATTTTGAATTGTACCCCGTGCCTGCAACACAAGGAAATAATGTTAGCATTCAATTCAATTCTTCAAAGTATATAGATTCTTCTATTAAAATTTTAGATATTTTGGGCAATATAGTGACCTCCAATGGCTTCAGAATCAACGCGGGAGTCAATAATTATTTACTTAATACGACAAGCCTAGCAAAAGGAATCTATTTTGTAAGAATCGAAGCTGAAAACAAAATATTGACTAAGAAATTGATTATACAATAAAACTATAACGCTTGTGAATTTACACGAATATCAAGGAAAAGAATTACTGTCAAAATACGGCGTAGCAATACAACGAGGAAAACTGGCACATACCATTGAGGAAGCTGTCAAAGCATTTGAGGAAATACAAAAAGAGACTGGAACAGAGTTTGGTGTCGTAAAAGCTCAAATTCATGCAGGCGGTAGAGGAAAAGGAGGTGGAGTCAAATTAGCAAAAAACATGAGTGAGCTCAAAGAGTATTCAGGTAATATTCTAGGGATGATGCTTAAGACCCCACAGACCCCAGGAGGTGTTGATGGCCCCGGGAAACTCGTAAAAAAAGTGCTCATAGCAGAGGATTCCTATGCCCCAGATTTTGAGAAAAATAAAGAATATTATGTTTCTATCCTGATGGATCGAGAAAAAAAACAAAACGTCATAATTTATAGTACAAAGGGTGGAATGAACATAGAAGAAGTGGCGGAAGAGACTCCACATCTGGTTCACAAAGAATATGTAGATCCGGAGTTAGGCTTACTGCCTTTTCAAGCGAGAAATGTGGCTTTCAACCTAGGCTTAAGTGGAAAAGCTTTTAAGGAAATGAACGCTTTTATTTCGAATCTTTACAAAGCATTTATTGATATGGATGCAAGCCTTTTCGAAATCAATCCATGTCTACACACTGGAGATGATAGAATCGTAGCGGTAGATTGCAAAGTGTCTATCGACGATAATGCATTGTTTAGACATCCTGATATCGAAGCCATGAGAGATACTGATGAAGAAGATCCTACAGAGGTAGAAGCAAAAAGCTACGGATTAAACTATGTAAATCTGGATGGAAATGTGGGTTGCATGGTCAATGGTGCAGGCTTGGCGATGGCGACAATGGATATTATCAAATTGTCAGGTGGATCTCCGGCTAATTTCTTAGATGTAGGAGGTACTGCCGATGCCACCAGAGTAGAACAAGCATTTAGAATTATACTAAAAGATCCCAACGTTAAGGCGATACTCGTAAATATCTTTGGGGGAATAGTACGATGTGATAGAGTAGCTCAAGGTATCGTAGATGCTTATAAAAATGTAGGAAACATACCTGTTCCGATTATTGTAAGATTACAAGGTACTAATGCCGATTTAGGTAAAAAACTCATTGATGAAAGTGGACTTCAAGTTCATAGTGCCATTCAATTGCAAGAAGCTGCCGACATTATTAAAAGAATTTTAGGTTAATAAGAGATTTTGAAATATAGAAAGCCCATTCAGAATGAATGGGCTTTTTTATTTATACTTAGATTTATGCAAAAGCCTTTAATTTTGGGTTAATTCCAATACAATTGCACCCTCATTTCTAACGAATCTTATTGGTTTATGACTGTTTTTCTTAAGCCAGTTCTCAAATTTTGTATCTGAAAGTCGTGGTACAATCAACTCACTATCTTGAGATAGAAGTTCGGTAGCCAAGTCGTAAGGTAAATTTTCTACAATGATAAAATAATCTGGATTTGGGGTCAGTTCATCTTTTGAAGTGTTATAATTGACTAAAACTATTTTGGTATTATCAATTTGGATTTCACCAGGTTTTAATTCAATATCTCTTGCCACGTAGATGGAATCGCCATTCAGAAAATGTTGTGATTTGATATTGAACTTCTGTCGATTATTGGATGCCGCAAATTGAACACTTCGATCAGTGATATCGGGAATTTTGAAGGTGTATAGATTTCTGTCGCAAAATACATCGATTAACACACCCTTATAAACATCATAAATTGTGATGGCACGATACTTTTGAATAGTTCTAAAACTAAAAAGTGTATAAACTAAAAATGAAATCCACATCAATCCGATTAGATATTTCAAGGGTTTATACCTCGTCACGATCATTAACATCACACCTCCAATAAGTAGATATAAGATGACAATTTGTACCCACGATAGCCAAAGACCGTTCAAGGAAGCAAATGGCAATTCTTGAATCCATTTCATCCCATAATTGAGAATGGTTAAAGAACAATTCAGTATCAATGCCAGTAATTTACATAAAAATGAAAATGGCGTTAGATTGAAAACAAATAAAAACATGCCTGCGATAAGTATAATTATTGCGGCGGGTATGGCTAGTAATCCACTGAGTATAAAGTACAAGGGAAATTTATGAAAATAAAAAATCGTCAGAGGAAACACAAGAATCTGAGCCGCGACCGACACTTTTGCCAAACTGATAAAATAGTCTAAAAATTTATTGCCAGTATGGGCAAAATTTTGAAATAATGGGTAGAAGAATGCAATACTGGCAAGTGCTAAAAAGGAAAATTGGAAACTCGCCTGATATAGCATGTTGGGATCACTTAATAACATCACCACAGCACAAATAGCCAAAATATTAAAAACATTGTAATGCGGTCGCCATAATTTACTGATTACCAACAAGGAGAACATTATAGTAGCTCTTACCACCGCAGGTGCCGCTCCGGTTACCATTGCAAACATGACTGCGATAAAGATCAAAATTATAGCCTTCAATAATTTTACGACAAGATGTGTGGATCTAATTTTACTGAAAAGAATTATAAATAGTGCTGTCACGATTCCTACGTGAAGCCCAGAAACTGCAAGAACATGAACTGCCCCTGAATCCGTAAAAGCGGAATATAAATCTTCATCTAAAAGATTTCGTTGGCCTAGTATCATCGCATTGGCAACCGCTAGATTTTCCCCTTCCAAATAATTTTCAAGGCAGTTTATGGCATAATTCCTAACCTTAAAAACCAAATTATCCAACCACCCAATTTGATAGTTTAATAATTCGTGTTCACCACTCTTAACCGTCATTTGATAGTCTAATCGACGATTGTGAAGATAGGCGACAAAATCAAAAGCATTGGGATTAGTAGCTCCTCTAATGCTATCAACATACCCCGATGCCCTGATTTTCTGACCTTGCAAGTATTGTGATGCAACTGTATCTTCTGCTTTGAAATACAAAATCAAATTCCCAGTCATTGGAATCAATTCACCATTGACCGAGGCTTTTTCGATGTTAACCTCTATACGGATTCTATTTCTATGTACGGGCGGAGATGAAATTTTTCCTTCTACATTCTCGATGTATTTATACTGGTCATGTAGTAGTTTATATCTATTTTTGGTATCCGCGTTATGTTGAGTGAGTGCCCCAAAAACAAAGAAGGCCGCCAGAAGGAGACTTGACTGAATATTTTGGTATTGGTTAACTTTGTAAAAAATGAAAAATAGACCTAGGAAAGCGGCAATTAGAAGAATGTAAATTGTGAAATGAACATCAAACCCTAAGTAATCATAGGATAATATACCAAAAATAAAAGATAGAGAAATTCGAATATAAGGTACAGACCTTAAGTTCAACTCAAAGTCCATTGCTCGGCAGATTTACGGGTTAACTATTGCCTTTCGAGGCTTTTGCGTCGATTATAAAACGCATATTTTTGGTCAGGTGTAAATACTGCATCAATGGCATACTTATAGTTGTCTTCAATTTTTTTAGCTTCAACTGAAAATTCATTTTTGTATAGATTTTTCGTCTTTAGCTCATTTATTTTCAACCTTTTTTCCATGTAAAGCCTCTCCAACTTGACAATTTGGTTTTGGCTTAATTGTAAAGACGGGTCAATTCCACTTATTACACTATTAACTTTTTCAACTTGTGCTTGAGCTTGCATTTTTGCATCCTCATTTTGACCAATTAAAAAATTAGTTACTAAGCTAAAAAACATTACTATCAGTATTCTTTTCATCAGTTTCATTAAAATTTTACCAAATATACAATAAATTAAAAACAAAAGTCAAATATTATTGACTCTCAAGTATTAAGACCTGATAATTAAAGATTTCGCTGCCTCATTTATTTGATTACGGCATCATAATCTAGAGAACTTGCCAATTGCTCAATGCTAAAATTACAATGAATATTAATTATTTTTAATCTGGCTTCTTTGTACATGGTATGAATAGGACAGGGGTTGTCGTCATGACAGTGATCTAATCCTAATCCACATTTGACATATAAGTCATTTCCATCAATTATTTCAACTATCGATCTGATGTTGTTATTCAATCTTTGATCTTCGGACATTTCGAAGCCTCCATTGGGCCCTTTTATGGAATCAATTATGTTTCTCTTGGCAAGTTGTTGAATAATTTTGCCTGTAAAATGCTGTGGAGTATCAAGATAATTGGCTATTTCCACGAGACCTACCCTTCTCCCTTGCTGTGATTCATGAGCAATATGCAATACTGCACGAATCCCATATTTTGAACTTTTTGACAACATTTGCTTTTCTTACTTAAGGTTCTAATATAAATGATTGATTTTAGCTTCATAGTACGAAATTACTATATTTAGAAATCTTTTGAATTTAAAATCTTCCTTAATATTCCCATAGGGATAAGCGTCCAGAGCAATAAACTCAGTGCAATCAATAGGCTACCAAGAGATTTACCAATAAATTTGGACAAGACAGCACCAGTATATCCCATCATAGCTGAAATGTCAAGTTTCAACAATATGAGAATTCTTGCAAGGTCAATTGGATTGGCTAACATTAAGCTTATTGTCAATTTATCTAATGGATAATCCTTGAGTACTAACAGTGTAAGCAAGACCAATCCATCATATATGATCGCAAAAAACAACCACAATAATACCGCAATACTTAATCCTTTGACCTTATTATCAAATTTTACTGCAATCAGAAATGCCAACAATGAAAATATAATAGATAACATACAGGCCATGGCGATTAAAATGAAAAATAGAGAGACATTTCCAGATTTAAAAATACCCATAAAAGTTAAGGGCAACCCTATACCAACAATAATACTCAAGCATAATGCAATGGCAAGACCCATGTAGAAAGCACTGAATATTTTCCATCTTGAGATGGGTTGACACAATAATAACTGAATAAATTCTCTAGAATTATAGTAATAGTTGGTTCCAAAGAGTATTCCCACCATTGGAGTGATACCCAGAGTAATATTACTCAAGCTGATTAACACCTTTGTAGAATCACCACTTAACATAATCAAGGCGACGGAAACCAATAAATAAAAACCGGTATAAATAAAAAGCCAACGACTCCTTATCATCTCATAAAAACTGTATTTCAATACGCTGTTCATTCTTTAGACAGTTTCATTATCAAGCAGTTGTGCAATACTCGACTCCAAATCCTGACCACCTTGCATGTCCAAAAGTTCGGTCATCATTCCATTGAATCGAATTCTACCATCAAGTAGAAATATGACTTTCTCTGCCATACCTTCTGCTAAGCTCATGATATGTGTGGTCAGCAATATCAGTTTACCACGATTACTTTCATTTCTTAAAAAAGATTTGAGTCTGGTTATGGATAGAGGGTCAAGACCAGTACTGGGCTCATCTAAAATTATCACCGGCGAATCATGCATTAAAGCTATGACTAGGTTAATTTTCTGCCGATTTCCACCACTGAGATTCATCATTTTTTTTTCGAGTTCTCGCTCAAGTCCAAATAATTGTATAAGCGCTTTCTCCCTTGTTTCTCCTTGTTTAAATGATTTCATCAGTTCAATAATCTCTATAGCCGAGAGATTTTCTGGAAACTGGGCAATCTGTGGCAGATAATCAATGTCATTGCGATATTCGTTTTTACCCTTGATGTTTTCACCATTGAAGAAAATTTGCCCTCCCGAAGGAAGAACCATTCCCAAAATACATTTAATCAGCGTTGTTTTTCCAGAGCCATTTGGACCTAAAAGTGCAATTACCCCTCGACCCGAAATGTCAAGATCAATACCCTTAAGCACCACCAATTTGTGATATTTTTTTTGTAGTTGTTTGATTTCAATCATTGACCAGCGACATTTTGGGCGAGTTATCTATCACGTCCTTAGGAGTAAACACAGGACTCACTTTTTCAGAATAATTGACTAAATCTACAAACATACTTCTCATTAAAACAATTGATTCCGGCACCTGATCCAAAATGTAAGAATACAATTTAACGGGATAGTAAGGTACATCTCCCACCCCATCTTTATTGAGGTCATAGCCTGTGTATTCACTCCAATAATTGCCCCTGATGACATTGTTTTGAATGGACGATGAAACCATCATATCCAATGAATTATTGACAAAGTTATTATCCGTAATATCATTTGAATCACAACCACCTGAGAACTTAAAAGCCCATCCATTTGACGAAAAGGTATTGTAGATATAATTAATCCTATTAGATCCCTCTACAAAAATCCCAATCGTATTATCATCAAAAAGATTGTTGATAATTTCTGCATCATTAATTTCCTTGAGCAGTAATCCGTATGCAGATGTTCCCCAATTTTTTATGAAGGCATTATCTATCATTTTGATTTTCTTAGAAAACATAACAGCCACTCCTACACCATTGCCTTCGAATACATTATTGCGATATTCATCATCATTGGAAAACATGAAATGCAATCCATACCGAATATTTCTAATACTTATATTGTTTATTATCAAGCTATTATCTACAAATTCAAAATAAATTCCATCCCGCTGATGAGTTATCCTATTAGACTCAATAGTTAGATGACTGCTGTACCATGCATGAATGCCGTTGCCTGACTCAGCTTCAGTGGTAGCACTTCCATTTATTTGATTGTTTCTAATAATACCATATTTGGATTTCTCTAGATATATAGAAAAAAAACAGTCTTCGAAAATATTATTTTCTATTTCAAAATACTTGCCTTGTTTAATCCGAATCGCTGCATTTTCCTTTAGGTAATTGGTTTTTACTCCAGAAAACTTGACACCACTAAAACTTACATAGTCCGCAACTACGGTGATTATTTGCAATCCAGAGGCTGATACAATTTCTGATCCAAGTTTACCAATTATCACAAGTGACTTGTCGACTAAAATCGGTTCTGAATAATACTTTCCCCCTAGTAAAATCAGAGTATCGCATTCATTTGCAACAGATATGGCCTTACTAACATCGTTCACATCACAATCCTTGCAAATTTCAACTATTCCCCCAAATACACCATGATGATAAAAGAAGAGAAGTATAATAAGAACCTGCTTCATCTCATATCAGTATTAAACCATTTTTTCAGTTGTTCAAAATCATACATCTGCCCTCCTATTTCGTTTATCCTTTTTTGAACAACTGAATTTTCTGCATAGGCGGAAAGGTTACCGCCCATAGGGCTTGCTTGTTTCTCACTGATAAGATATACTGCTGTATTTGCATTGATAAATGAGTGTGGATTCTGGTAGTCAGTTACCACAATATGATTTAATGGCACTTCGCGATTACCTTTAATCCATTCTAAAAGGCATTCGATAGAGTCAAACTTGTATACTTTACCCTTATCTGTTACCACCTCTGTACCAAACTTTGGGTCAGAAATTTTCATCTTACAATAGACACAGTCATCCACATTGTAGTCAATGGCTTGAGGTTCGGTATTGCAAGAAAAAATAGCTATGAGCAGTAACAAATACAGCTTGGTCATGCTTTAGAAAATTTATATTTTAAAAATGATGCTAAGATACCCAAACCCGCAGATATCGCTAGGCAATACCCGGCAATATGAGGAATTGAATAAACAACAAAATTTAAAATAACCTTTTTTCCAAATACCGGAGGTTGAAAACTAGCGCCATCAAATTTCATCGGTGCATTGGGATCTAAAGTGTGGCCATAATCATATTCCCACAAATAAAAATCATACAATCCGACCAAAAAAGTCACAATTAATAACAAAGTCCAGACATAATACATCCATTTCTTGTCAAAAATCGCCGTAATCAGTCCGAACACAACGAAAAAAAGAAGGATAGGTGTCATTAATTTTAATTCTGGAATGGAGTCAGGCTCTATTTTTTTCATCCCTACATAGTGGTTTAGAATGTTAACATTTTGAAGCGTTCCAGGTGAGTCTCCTCCTAATTTATCCACATATATATACATTTTTACCCCATCGGGATATTGTGGTGCATATAAAACAATCTGCCATATCGGCCATAGAAACACTGCCAAAAGTGCTACTACCGCCAGCGTATTTACAAGGCGTGGTAATTTGGACATAAATATACTTTTTAAAAAATGAGGAAGGATCTAAAAATACTTGAATTAAAATCTAGACCCTTCCTCAGCTTATATTAATCAAAAACAGTCCTGTCTATATTATGATTCTGGTTCACCAGTACTCCATTTAAGCGGAGTATTCGCATTAGCTGGTGACACTCTTACATATCCTTGCATTTCTTGGTGAAGTGCAGAGCAAAAATCAGTACAGTAAAATGGAAATACACCTTCTCGCTCTGGCATCCAAAACAAAGTCTCAGTTTGTCCAGGCATTATTAATAATTCCGCATTCCTTGCACCTTGCACAGCAAATCCATGAGGTACGTCAAAGTCTTGCTCAAGATTTGTAACATGGAAATATACTTTATCGCCCACTTTTATTCCTTCAATGTTATCTGGTGCAAAATGACTTCTGATAGTCGTCATATACACATGAACAATATTGCCGTCTCTCACCACTTTGGTTTCTTTTTCTCCCAATGCTCTATATGGATGTTGATTGTCTTCAAGTTTAAATATCTTCTTACTATTTGATATCAATTTGCTAGCCGCAATACCTTGTGCATAGTGAGGTTCACCTACGGTTGGAAAATCAAGCAATAATTTCATTTTATCACCAGAAATATCATAAAGCTGAGCTGAATGGTTCATTTCGGGTCCAGTGGGCAGATATCTATCTTTTGTGATTTTATTTAATGCAACGAGGTACTTACCATCAGGTTTATGAGAATCACCTCCCGGAATCATCAAATGTCCCACACTATAATAAGTAGGTATTCGATCTAATACTTCCCAAGTACCTAATTTCCATTTTACTACTTCCGAAGAAATAAAAAATGTCGTATAAGCATTGCCTTCATTATCAAACTCAGTGTGCAATGGACCAAGGCCTGGCTTAACGACAACCCCTCCTACTACTTTGTCATATTTCAACACAGGAACCCCAGCAATAGTGGTTTCATATTCTTGATTTTCAATTGCAGAAAGCATATTGGTAAATGAGTGTACAGTCAAATCTGCTGACAATTTACCATTACCAATGATGTACTCTCCTGATGGATCTACATCGACACCATGAGGTGATTTCGGAGTCGGCAAGAAATATACCAATCCTGGACAATCTTCTGGTGTTAAAACTTTGACTGTTTTCTTAAGGTTGGAAGTCGCTGTATGTGTATCATCATCATATCTGTTTATGTAATAATTGGCAGGAATCTCCTTAAATTTACCTTGAGCTACATATTCCTCCGCCTTCTTCCAGTTAACGGCAGCAATAAAATCCTTGTCGTTTTGAGAGGCATTTACTTCTAATAGGTCATGCTTTTGCTCTGTGTTATAGGAAGTAAAGAATGTCCATCCATCAGATTTGCCCTTGCCGGAATGAGCTAGGTCATAATCAAATGCAGGTAATAATATCTGGAATGCAATATCCATGTGACCCTTTTCGTCCACCTTAATATAGGATAACATACCTTTAAAATTTTCTGCATAACTATCAATGGCAACATCTTTTTGTGGATATGGTACACCAAACCTTGTTCCTGCAACTACGTATTCTGTGTTTTGGGTTGTAAACGGAGAACTGTGATTACCACCACTATTTGGAATTTCAATAATCTCTGCTGTTTCAAAAGTGGTTAAATCGATTCTCGCAATTCTGGGTGTATTGTTACCATTAATAAACAGCCACCTACCATCTGTTTCACCATTTGTTTGAGACAGTTCAGGGTGATGTGCATCATCCCAAGGTACAAATCCAAAGCTGGTATTAAGCAAAGGCTTGGTCTCTTCATTATATCCATAACCCTTTTCTGCATCTTGTGAAAATACGGGAATAACTTTCAGTAATCTACCACTTGGCAATCCATAGACAGAGACCTGACCACTAAAACCGCCAGAGAAGAAGCCATAAAATTCATCGTATTCACCTGGTGCAACATAAACTTTGTTCGCGGCATCGCTATTCAGTGCCGAATCGCCAGGCTTTTCCGGTGTTACACAGGCAACAAATTTAAATATTGCCACCAGTCCCAATATTACAAGGGAGGTAATGAGTATTTTATTTCGTTTCATTTCAGAAAATTTTATTTGTTTTAAAATTATAGTGCAAAAGTACAACATTTTTATATTTATAGATATTTTTATCCTTTTATATTTATTTAAGTTTTACCTTTGTACTCGAAATAATATTTAATGATTTGTTTTAAATAAAAATACTATGAATTTTATACAAAAATCAATATTTATAACTGTAATGCTTCTAATGATAGTGTCATGTGGAAATGATAAAAAAGAAGTTTCTGGACCACCGACAGTCAAGAAAGTCGACCCAGAAATGACCATTAAAGAAGGAAAAGGAATAGGTGAAATAAAACACGTTGAACTCAATGATCCATTGGATCCCGAAATGGTCAAACGTGGAAAAAGTATTTATGAATTAAAATGTGCCGCTTGTCATAAATTAAGTGGAGCTCGAGTAGTTGGTCCGAGTTGGGCAGGTATTACGACAAGGAGAAAACCTGAATGGATTTTAAATATGATTACTAATGTAGACATGATGCTCGAAAAAGATCCATCTGCTCAAAAACTTCTTGAGGAATGTCTTACTCGTATGCCTAATCAAAATGTATCAATAGGAGATGCAAGGGATTTATTGGAATTTATGTATCAAAATGATGCAGACAACGCAGGCAAATGATAAAAAACGTTAAAGGCTTCACAATCAGTGGAGCCTTTGGTATTACTCTGATTTTCCTTTGTATTTCAGCGGGTCTAGGTTTAATGCTTCGACTGGCCTTTTCGGTAGATTTGCCCGACTGGGTATCTTTTAGTAACCTCAAGCATGCACATTCTCACATTGCCATGTTAGGATGGTTATTTGCTGCTTTACTCCTCGTCATCATTAGAACATTTAATTTACATTGGGAAAAATATGGAACATATTTTTGGTTACTGCAGTTCCTCACATTAATAATGCTTTTTAGTTTCGTGTACTCCGGGTATTCAACGATGTCGATTATTGCTACTACCTTACATACATTATGTGCCTATTTTGCAATTTTCGCAATGTTTCGTGACATTCAATCTCATGATTATCAGGAGTTTAGTGTCAATTTTTTAAAAGCCGCTTTATTCTTTTTTATCATAGCAACCTTAGGCACATGGGCTGTTGGCTTATTTATGTCTATTGGATTTAAGCATTCCGCTCTATACTATGGATCGATACAGTTTTACTTACACTTTATGTTTAATGGTTTTTACGTATTTGCACTGTTTTCAGTTTTGTTTAGATTATTAAAAAATGCGGGTATTCAATTAAACTCGACATTAATTAAATATTTTTATTTTGTACTAATGGTGGCGACTGTATTAACATTTGCATTAGCAATTACTTGGTCTACCCCTATTAATGCACTATTTTTTACCAATAGTATAGGTGTGTTTTTACAACTTGTTAGCCTCATAATTTTGTTCAAAATCCTACGAGACATAAAACAAGATTTTTATTCTAGGTTAGACTATTTTACAAAATTCTTATTCAATATTGCATTGATTAGCTTTGCACTTAAAGTTATCGTTCAAGGAGTCGTAATGTTGCCAATATTTGCCATTATTTCATATACCATAAGAAACTTTGTTATCGGTTTTATTCACCTATTGATGTTAGGTTGTTTAACGACATTTCTATTTTCAATCATTAATTTGGGGTTTAAAAATACAATTAGCAAATACGGTACTTACATCTTTATATTTGGATTTATTACTTCAGAAAGCTTACTTTTTTTACAAGGGTTATCAATTTGGGTAGGAAAAGGGATTTGGCTCTTATATTACAATGCGATTAGTTTTGCATCGGTATTTTTGTTTTTGGGTGTTATGATCATTACAATAAAATACCTAAAAAATGTGTATATAGACAAACTAGAAAACTAATATTCAATGCGTTAAGAAATAAATATCGATCATTTAGTTTTATTTTTTCGTTTTCTTCTACTCTTTAAAACTCTGAATCTTAAATCATCAAAAAATAAGCTTAAAAGTAAAACAGCGGCTGCAACAATTAATGTTTTTAAATGAAGTCCCATACTTGTATGTAGAAATGCAGCCATTATGCCACCAGAAAAGAAAAAGAAAATAATATAAATTCTCAATTTGATATTATCCATCAATTTCTTACGATGATGATCATGCTCAGGAAAAAAGCATTGGGCAATATCGATACCCAAATCAGTAAATAGGCCAGTTAGATGTGTAGTTCTCACTACAGAACCAGAAATTTTAGTAACAAATGAATTTTGTAGCCCCATTGCGAACAATAGAAGACATGCCACAACATTTGGAAAATTATTTCCACCACAATCATACCAAATTGCTGTTCCAATAAGTATTAGTGCTTCAATAAAAGTAGGAACAACAAATACGTTCAATTTTTTATTTTGTCTAAATATTTCGAGTACAAATCCGGAAAAAATAGATCCTGCTAGGAACGCCAATATATAAATGAAGTAAATGGAACCTTTCCAAAAATCTAAATTATAAAAGTCATAAACAAACAATGCAAAGTGACCAGTGACATTGGTCGTCAATTGTTTAATGGTTAAAAATCCAGTTACATTAACCATACCTGCAACGAATGAAAGTACAGTAGCTATTTGCAAATTTTGAATCAGGGATCTACTCTTACCTTGATGTCGAAACACTTTAATTTACAAATTTAATAGCATTCTGAAAAAACTTATAACCCTTAACAATAAACCGAGAAACGATATAGAAAACCTAACCATCCATAAAATAAAAGGGATTCCTCAATAGGAATCCCTTTAGTTAAAATTGAAGGCGGCGACCTACTCTCCCACTTGCGTAGTACCATCGGCGCTAAGAGGCTTAACTTCTCTGTTCGGTATGGGAAGAGGTGGAACCCTCTCGCTATAACCACCTTTTATTCTTAGCAACTTATCTATTATAAGTCCCTTTTTCTTTTACATTGATAAGGGAAAAGAGTTAATAAAGGAAGCTTTCGGGTAATTAGTACTACTCGGCTACACACATTACTGCGCTTCCACCTATAGCCTATCAACCCAGTAGTCTACTGGGACCCTCAATGGAATACTCATCTCAGAGATGGCTTCGTGCTTAGATGCTTTCAGCACTTATCCAGTCCGAACATAGCTACCCAGCAATGCACCTGGCGGCACAACTGGTACACTAGAGGTTCGTCCAACACGGTCCTCTCGTACTAGTGTCAGACCTCTTCAATATTCCCACGCCCACAACAGATAGAGACCGAACTGTCTTGCGACGTTCTGAACCCAGCTCGCGTGCCACTTTAATGGGCGAACAGCCCAACCCTTGGGACCTTCTCCAGCCCCAGGATGTGACGAGCCGACATCGAGGTGCCAAACCTCCCCGTCGATATGAGCTCTTGGGGGAGATCAGCCTGTTATCCCCGGAGTACCTTTTATCCTTTGAGCGATGGCCCTTCCATACGGAACCACCGGATCACTTTAGCCTAGTTTCCTACCTGATCGACCCGTCAGTCTCTCAGTCAAGCACCCTTCTACTAATATGCTCTACGCATGATTACCGTCCATGCTGAGGGTACCTTTGCAAGCCTCCGTTACTCTTTAGGAGGCGACCACCCCAGTCAAACTACCCACCACACAATGTCTCCTGTCTTCTACAGGATTAGAATCTAAATATACAAAGGGTGGTATTTCAACAACGACTCCTTCAACACTAGCGTGCCAAATTCTCAGTCTCCCACCTATCCTACACATCCTATATCCAAACCCAATGTGAAGCTGTAGTAAAGGTTCACGGGGTCTTTTCGTCCCGTTGCGGGTAATCGGCATCTTCACCGATACTTCAATTTCACCGAGCTCGCGGCTGAGACAGTGCCCAGATCGTTACACCATTCGTGCAGGTCGGAACTTACCCGACAAGGAATTTCGCTACCTTAGGACCGTTATAGTTACGGCCGCCGTTTACTGGGGCTTCAATTAAGAGCTTCGCTTGCGCTAACCCCCTCTCTTAACCTTCCAGCACCGGGCAGGTGTCAGACCCTATACTTCTTCTTTCGAATTCGCAGAGTCCTGTGTTTTTGCTAAACAGTCGCCTGGGCCTCTTCACTGCGGCCTCCAATCTCTTAGAGGCGCCTCTTCTCCCGAAGTTACGAGGCCATTTTGCCTAGTTCCTTAGCCGCGATTCACTCGAGCACCTTAGGATTCTCTCCTCGACTACCTGTGTCGGTTTACGGTACGGGCTATAATTACCTGACGCTTAGAGGTTTTTCTTGGAAGTATGCTTGGGAGCATTATTCCCTATCCGCACGCAGATCGGGATACTATCGTACTTCAACTCAATGGCGGATTTGCCTACCATCTCAACGTCTTTGTACTTCAACCTCGTATTCCGTCTCGAGGCAGCCCTTACGCTCCTTCGTCACCCCATCGCAGTAATTATTGGTATCGGAATATTAACCGATTTTCCATCAGCTTCGCCTCTCGGCTACACCTTAGGTCCCGACTAACCCTGATCTGATTAACATAGATCTAGGAACCCTTAGTCTTTCGGTGAATAGGTTTCTCACCTATTTTATCGTTACTCATGCCTACATTTTCTTTTCTAAACTCTCCACAATACTTTACAATACTGCTTCTGCATGTTTAGAATGCTCCCCTACCTCCCAGCATCTCTGCTGGACCCATAGCTTCGGTGGTAAACTTTATGCCCGATTATTTTCCGCGCAAGAACGCTCGACTAGTGAGCTGTTACGCACTCTTTAAATGAATGGCTGCTTCCAAGCCAACATCCTAGCTGTCTTAGCATTCTCACCTCGTTCATTCAACTTAGTTTACACTTGGGGACCTTAGCTGATGGTCTGGGTTCTTTCCCTCTCGGCCGGTGACCTTAGCACCCCCGGCCTCACTGCTGGTGCAGTGTCTTGGCATTCGGAGTTCGTCAGGGGTTGGTAGGCGGTGAAGCCCCCTAGCCCTATCGGTAGCTCTACCTCCATGACACTCTTCCCAACGCTGCACCTAAATGCATTTCGGGGAGTACGAGCTATCTCCGAGTTTGATTGGCCTTTCACCCCTACCCACAGGTCATCCGAAAACTTTTCAACGTTTACCAGTTCGGTCCTCCATACCGAGATTATCGGTACTTCAACCTGCCCATGGGTAGATCACTCGGTTTCGCGTCTATCCACTCTAGCTCCCCGCCCTATTCAGACTCGCTTTCGCTGCGCCTCCGTACCTTAAGTACTTAAACTCGCTAGAATGGTATAACTCGTAGGCTCATTATGCAAAAGGCACGCCGTCACCCATCTTCATAGGCTCCGACCGCTTGTAAGCGTATGGTTTCAGGTTCTTTTCACTCCCTTTCTTAGGGTTCTTTTCACCTTTCCTTTACAGTACTAGTTCACTATCGGTCTCTCAGTAGTATTTAGCCTTGCCAGATGGTGCTGGCACTTTCAGACAGAGTTTCACCGGCTCCGCCCTACTCTTTTAATATATTCAAATCTTCGTCTACAGGACTATCACCTCCTTCGGTTTAGTTTTCCAAACTAATTCTACTCAATTTTGTATATACTTTATGGCTCATCCGCTTTCGCTCGCCACTACTCACGGAATAACTTTTGTTCTCTTTTCCTCCGGGTACTTAGATGTTTCAGTTCTCCGGGTTATCTCCTCTTTCAAGGTCCTATGTCTTCAACATAGTGGGTTCCCCCATTCGGACATCTACGGATCAACAGTCGTTTGCACTTCCCCGTAGCTTTTCGCAGCTTACCACGTCCTTCATCGTCTCTGAGAGCCAAGGCATCCCCCATACGCCCTTATTTGCTTCCTATTCTTATTTCTCATAGCCTTTCTCTAAAACTATGATCTAACTCTTTTCCCTTATGTCAATGTACTTCTTCGTTATCTTGTTTGTAGTCTCGGGCGGAGTTGAACCGCCGACCTCTACATTATCAGTGTAGCGCTCTAACCATCTGAGCTACGAGACTATGCTACGTTAACTCAAACATATAAACATAAAAAAGAGGAAGAGGTAAGGTATCTCTTAAAAGGAGGTATTCCAGCCACACCTTCCGGTACGGCTACCTTGTTACGACTTAGCCCCAGTTACTGGTCTTACCCTAGATAGCTCCCCGTAAAGTCACCATCTTCAGGTACCCCCAACTCCCATGGCTTGACGGGCGGTGTGTACAAGGTCCGGGAACGTATTCACCGCACCATGGCTGATGTGCGATTACTAGCGATTCCAACTTCATGGAGTCGAGTTGCAGACTCCAATCCGAACTGAGATCGGCTTTCTGAGATTGGCTAAACTTCGCAGTCTCGCTACTCTTTGTACCGACCATTGTAGCACGTGTGTCGCCCTAGGCATAAAGGCCATGATGATTTGACGTCATCCCCACCTTCCTCGCGGCTTACGCCGGCAGTCTCGCTAGAGTCCCCAACTTAACTTGCTGGCAACTAACGATAGGGGTTGCGCTCGTTGCGGGACTTAACCCAACACCTCACGGCACGAGCTGACGACAACCATGCAGCACCTTGCTTCGTGTTCCGAAGAAAATTCCCCTTTCAGGAAATAGCACTCGCATTCTAGCCTAGGTAAGGTACCTCGCGTATCATCGAATTAAACCACATGCTCCACCGCTTGTGCGGACCCCCGTCAATTCCTTTGAGTTTCAACCTTGCGGTCGTACTCCCCAGGTGGCTAACTTAACGGTTTCCCTTGGATGCTCAAAATCTCTCCCAAACATCGAGTTAGCATCGTTTAGGGCATGGACTACCAGGGTATCTAATCCTGTTCGCTCCCCATGCTTTCGTGCCTCAGCGTCAAACTATGCCCAGTTAGCTGCCTTCGCAATTGGTGTTCTATGGCATATCTATGCATTTCACCGCTACATGCCACATTCCGCTAACCTCAACATGTTTCAAGATACACAGTTTCAAAGGCAATTTTTCAGTTAAGCTGAAAGCTTTCACCTCTGACTTATCTATCCGCCTACGCACCCTTTAAACCCAGTAATTCCGGATAACGCTCGCACCCTCCGTATTACCGCGGCTGCTGGCACGGAGTTAGCCGGTGCTTATTCTGAAGGTACCGTCAAATACCGATAAATCGATACGCTTCTTCCCTTCCAAAAGCAGTTTAAAACCCATAGGGCTGTCTTCCTGCACGCGGGATGGCTGGATCAGGCTTCCGCCCATTGTCCAATATTCCTTACTGCTGCCTCCCGTAGGAGTCGGGTCCGTGTCTCAGTACCCGTGTGGGGGACCACGCTCTCACGCCCCCTACTGATCGTCGCCTTGGTGTGCCGTTACCACTCCAACTAGCTAATCAGACGCACACCCATCTACAAGCGCCTAAGCTTTAATTATACCCTTCATAAATATAATCACATATGGTATTACTCCCAGTTTCCCAAGACTATCCCTTACTTGTAGGTAGGTCGTGTACGCGTTACTCACCCGTGCGCCGCTCTCTATTACCCGAAAGTAATATACCGCTCGACTTGCATGTATTAGGCCTCCCGCTAGCGTTTATCCTGAGCCAGGATCAAACTCTCCATAGTCTGTTCCTTATAACTCTTTCGTCTTCCTTACCTCTTTCCTTCCTTTTCTTTTTTTCCCTATTCTTCAATTGGGAGTGCAAAGATATAACTATCTCTATAATACACAAACTTTTTTATGCCTTTTTTTAGATTTTTTTATTCAATTGTTTTAAAAAACTGATTATCAATATTTTAATTTAAATAAAATCATGAAGTTTTTTTGTAAATTTTTAATAATGCAATGGTAAGACCTGTAATTACCGGTCCTAATACTATTCCCGCTAAGCCAAACATGGTTATTCCACCTAGTGTACTAACCAGAATTAGAATTTCGGGGATCTTCATATCTTTTCCAACTAAGTATGGTCGAAGCACATTATCAACGCTACTAACTATTCCAAATCCCCATATCAGTAAACTAAACCCAGAGGCATTATGACCATTTAATATTAGATATAATCCCGCAGGTACATAAATCAGCCCTGCCCCAACACTAGGAATCAAAGATACAAAAGCAGCCACAGACCCCCAGAAAACTGAACCAGAAATACCTACAAACCAAAATCCAATTCCAACCAATGTTCCTTGAATTATACTAATTAGAAAGGCTCCTTTTAAGGTAGCTCTAGAAATGGTTTTAACTTCATTAACGATTAAATCAACTTCGGATTTTTTTATTGGTAAGTAGTCTGGTATTTTATTTAGCATTTTTTTACCATCGATAAGAAAAAAATAGATGGCATATAGCATTATGAAAAAATTGATAAAAAACAAGAATGTTCCTTGTGTGAGAGACCCAACTGCTTTAACAAAAATAGAACTAGCATTGCCAATTAGCTCCGTGATTTTTTCTGTAATCTGAGTTGAATAAGGCATGAGCTTATCTCTAAAAGGAAACCAATGCGGAAGTTCTTTGGTTCCATTGATATTAGTATTTTCTACTTGTTTTTCCAATACAGGAATTACTGTATCAGAAATCTCCATTGCTTGTGATAGAATCTGGTCTAATATCAATATTGAGGGCATTATAAAACATAATAAAAACACCAAAACAATAATGGTAGATGCTAATGAGTCCCTACCTCCCAATTTATCTGATAATCTGTTTTTAAAAGGATATAGTAATATACTAAAAACAAATGCAAGAACGATAGAAACAATATAATCCTGAACTACGATTAAAAATAATATGAAAAATATTATCAATAGTGACCAAATAAATATGTTGTGCTTTTCTTTAAAATCGCTTGAATACATTTTGAAATAAATTAAAGATTCAAAAATTTTGATAGTTACTCAAAATTAATAAAATGGATGTGCCGGATATTTTAAAGTTCCCTTCAAGCATGATTTTTTAATAAGTTTTGATTTCAAAATCTCAATCACCTTTAAGCCATAAATCACATAAAAAGTTAACTTTCGAAACACCCTACATTAAAGAAATAAACCGCTTTTAACCGAGTATCATTTTTTTATAGTAAGTTAGTGTAATTATAAGATAAATAAGGCAATTTAAGCTCAATTTCGGTTTAAATATTTATTTTTAATTTCTTTGATAGCCGAGTTATAGCCTAAATCAACTAATTCCTTTACTGCTTTGAAGTTTAACACATCAAATTGTCCGCCTTTCAATGGATCTATAAAAATATCACATAACTTAATCTGTGATTGAACGGTATTAAATATTGCAATTCGAATACATCTGTCAATAATTTTAAAGGTGTTTGAGATTTCCACATTTAACGGAATGTGATTGACATGTGAGCCAATTAAAGTCTTACATTCATCCCTAATCGAATCCGCAGGAAGATTTTGAACTAGGCCACCATCGGCATAAAAATTACCTTTGATTTCGACTGGTTTAAAGATTACAGGAATGGATATCGATGCAAGTACCGCATCAATTAATGGTCCACTAGAAAATACTTCTAGTTGTGCTTTTGACAAATTTGTGGCTGAAATACGAAGCGGAAGTTTAAGGGATTCGAAATCATCAGGCAATAATTCATTCAATATTGATCGGACTCTTTTATGAGTAGATAAGCCCAATTTAAATCCTTTGAAATCGAATATTTTCAAATAATTTGGATGCTGTGCAAAATCTATTATTTCTTCTGAGGTGTAACCATTTGCAATCAAACTTCCTATGATTGCACCCATGCTTGTACCAGAAACAATATTAGGTTTAATCTTAAATTCTTCCATGGCTTTTAATACTCCAATATGTGCATAACCTCTAGCACCTCCTCCACTTAACGTTAAACCTACCTCATAATTCTTCATTGATACATGTTTATATTTAAGATAAAAATATCAGATATTATTAAGTAAATTCATTTTCAATTATTATTTAACTTCAATCTCTAAAATTTAGTGCCACTAGATATACATGAGTATTTTGATTTGATAATTCCCTGTTTTAGTATTCGACCAAATCGAACAATTGGGAATCATACCAACTAATGGCATTTGCATTTATTTTTCAATTTCTGTTCCTTGAGGAATTTGATGTTTAAAAAAAACCATTACCAATTTCTGGATGCATTGAAAATCAAGTGATTTCTAGTCACCTCCTAGATTAGTATCTAAAATTTTTACTCCACGTTTTACTACCTAAATATAGGAGGAATAATAAATTGTTAAACTCACATTCTTTACACAGCTTGAATCCAAAAAATGTTTAGAAACTAAAATACTAAATCCTAATCTTCTATTTCTTTGTCTTGGCTCGGCCAATTGATTTTGGAAATGTCATATCCCGTTTCTTTCGCTATGGCTAGAAACAAATCCTTGATAGATTGTGGCATTGACCTGTCTCGAGAAAGAATCCATAGGTAATCCAAATTACGACCATAAACCAATGCATTTTTGTAATCTTTATCTATAGAAACAACATTGTAGCCCGCCCAAGCCCCTCCGAAAAATGTGACTTCAAGCGCCGCAATATTGTTATCAGCTCTAAACCTCGCTTCACCTTCATAGCTACTCCATTTTCCACTTTTCTCATTGAAACCTGTATTTTTTACATCGACAGTACCCTCTTCATTGATCGTATATTCTGCATACACATTCGTGAGACTCTTCTTTTCCCAAAAAAAATCCATACGTCCAATCTCGAACCATCTTCCGCAGTATTTCTCCAAACTAAATTCCTCTACTGGCATGACCCCATCTGGCATCGCTTGCCGATGAAAAATACCAAAAACTGTTGTTTTGCCTATGTCTTCCATAATTTTATAATTTACTATTAGATGATAAAAAATTCAGGAGTATCTACTCCTTTCCAATCATTTGAGTCAACACTTGCTTTAAATCCTCATATTCCCAAGGGCCATCATATTTTTTCCCATTGATAAAAAAGGAAGGTGTTCCATTGACTCCACTTTCGACTCCACTCATAAAGTCACTTTTTACTTTTTTGGCGGTTTCGTTTGTCTCGAGTCGGTTAAAAAACTCCGTACCATTTATACCCAAAGATTCTGCGTATGACACTAAGTGAGGCATGTCCAATTTGTTTTGATGCTCATAAATCTTATCGTGCATTTCCCAAAATTTACCATATTTATCAGCTAACTCTGCGGATTCAGCTGCTTCGAATGCATATTCATGAATTTGAGTTAATGGAAAGTTTCTGAAAACAAATCTTAAATCTGATTTAAAATCCTCTTGTAGCTTCTTCACTATGGGATAAGCTCTTCCACAGTAGGGACACTGATAATCACCATACTCTACTAAGGTAATTTTGGCGTTTGGATCACCTGCAATATGATCATTATCATTTACAAGGGTCTCTAGGTCGTAACTAAAATAATTATCCATTTTGTATTGATTTTAAAGTTGACAATAATTCTTTTGCACCTGGATTAACTGACATGGGAGAGATATAGCTGTACCGTATAATTCCTTCTTTATCAACGACATACAAGGCTCTTTCACACAATCCTAATTGCTCATTATACGCTTTATAATCTCGTGAATATTTACCCTTTGGTTCAAAGTCACAAAGCAATTCTATTGCCATATTATTTGTTTCTTTGAAGGCCTTATGACAAAACACACCATCTACGGATATTCCAATAATCTCAGCATCATACTCGCGAAATGTAGGAATTAGCTCATTGTATAGCGCAATCTGGCTACCACATACTGCACTCCAATCGGCGGGATAAAAAGCTAGAATGAGATTTTTTCCTTTATAATCACCTAAGGATTTAAAATTTTCTGGCACAGGATTTAAATCTCCATTACCTATCTGTAACTTAAAGTCAGGCGCTTTTACTCCAACGGCTAATGGTATAAGTGTCCTTTTAGATTGATTACTCATAAAATTAAAAAGATTACTAATTTAAAAATTAGCTATATAATCGGAAGGTATTTTAATTCCACCTGACAAAGTTATGACATTATTATGAGAAAACTTTAAATGCTTGACCATTTCACATTTTTAATTTTCGAATTTCGACCTAAACCTATTTAAACACTAGTGACATCATTCATCAAAAGTAATTTTATAATGGTTGTAAGAAATTGTAATAGTGATATTTACAAATTAATATTATTTAACTTTGATAATCCTTTAGACATTTAATATTTCGAATACATTTTTAATAATAATTTACATAATCATAACATACCTTTGCAATTATGAAAAATAATCTGAAAGGAAAAGTCGCTTATATTACTGGTGGCTCTAAGGGTATAGGTCTCGGTATAGCAGCTTCATTGGCGTCAGAAGGGGTCAATGTTGCGATTTCATCTCGCAACTTAGATGAATTAACTCAGGCGGCAGAATCACTTCAAGCTCGATTTGGTATAGAGGTTTTTTGTATCAAAAGTGATGTTACCATTTTTTCTGATGAGGAAAATGCATTTTCTCAAATAATGGAAAAATGGGGTCACTTGGATATCGTGATTGCCAATGCCGGGGTTGGAAAATTTGCTACCATCGAAGATATGACTACAGAACAATGGAATAGTACCATCGACACTAATCTGACCGGAGTATTTCATACGACGAAAGCGACGATCCCCGGATTAATTAACTCCAAAGGTTACTTAATTACCATTGCCAGTCTTGCAGGAACCAATTTTTTTCCCAAAGCAGCAGCCTATAATGCGAGCAAATTTGGTCTCGTAGGATTTACCCAAGCCGTGATGTTGGATTTGAGAAAATACGGCATCAAGGTCACGACCATCATGCCAGGTAGTGTGGCGACTTACTTTAATAATCACATCCCCAACGAAGAAGATGACTGGAAAATTCAGCCTGAAGACCTTGGTCAGATGGTGGTTGATTTGCTCAAAATGAATCCGAGAACCCTGCCCAGTAAAATCGAAGTCAGGCCGAGCATGCCCAAGTAAATTTAAAAATCGTACTGAACCGAGACCATCGCTGCATTATTATAAAACAAATTCCGATTGAGATTACTGCCTTGTCTAGAGTTCATACTTACACCTAATCTCAGCTCAGGGCTGATTCGTCTATGAATTCCACAAGACAATCCCAGCAAATTGCCAAAATGGTAAATCTTTGAGTACCCATAAAACTCGGAATACTTTATCATGTAAGATTCTAGACCCATTTTTGCAGACCAGCTTTTAGTAAAATTATACTCGATATTTAAACCGAAATACATGGAAAGTTTAGAAGTTTGTCTGCTATATGCATAAATTTCTGAGTTAGCTGATGTAGTAAAATCAAAACTTTCGAGGTCAATTTGCTCAATATCCACATTTTCTAGCAATAACGAATTATAAATATCATAATATTTCTGGGTAAAAGTTTGAATTCCAAGCTCTGCGTCTAACCCAAATTTTTGAGATATCGGAATATTATATCCAATAAAAACCCTTTGTTCGTAAAGGGTGTTTTTTCTCCAAAACAGGGCTCCTGTTCCAAAATAAAAGTAATCAGAATTGTTCCAATTATCGATTGTCTCACTCTCGACTTGCTTGTGGTCAAAATTTAAAAAGATGTAATCATCAGCCCATGCGATGGAGGTCGGATTTTTACTTGGGATTAGATTTACACTTATTTCATCTTCGTATTTACTATTGCTTAAGGACAATGTTTCCGGTTTAGAAATAGGAGCCTTAGTAATATTTGAAATTGAGTTTACTTGGTTTTGTAATAATGAAATAGGAGTATTTTCTTTTTCGAAAGTAGTCGTACTATCTATTACTTTTACTTCATCGAGCACCTCTTCTTGGACGGATATAACTCCATTTTTTATAACTTTTACCTCGGTCTGAGCTCGTGAATGGCAACCCATTTCAAATTTCATATCATCGGAAGATAATGCATGATTTGTTTTGGCAGACATATCAGAAAGATTATCTTTTGCGGCTATTGAATTTCCAGAATAATACCATGCGGCAATGATGATTAAGCCTAAAAATACTGCTGCTGATAATGGCCATAATAACATCCGTCTTTTCCTCTTAGGCATTTCTTTATCAAGCAGTTCATGCATTTTTTGCCAAGCTATTTCTTCTAATGAATTGTAATTATTTTGCATGGTAATAATTTGTTTTTTGTATTAAAATTAGCTCTCTAAGTTTTTTTCGTGCCTCAGAATAATGCCATTTTGATGTCCCTTCACTGATCTGTTTTTTCGAGGCAATTTCTTTGTGAGACAGACCTTCTATGGCATAAAGAATAAAAACCTCAGCACTAGATGAAGGCAATTTTTTTATGAGTCTAAGCAAATCTTCTTCATAGAGTTTTTCTATTGATTCGGCAGGTATCGTGGCATTGTAATCTTCAAGTATCAGGAATTTTAACCTCAAGTTTTCCTTTCTAAAATAATCAGACAAGCAGTTAAAAACTATCCTTCTCACCCAACCTTCAAATGAGCCGTTGAAATGATATGTATCTATTTTTTTGAATACTTTTAAAAATCCATTGTTCAGTATCGTAATCGCTTCTTCCTCAGACTTGCAATATCGCATACATAGTGTCATCATGGGTGGGAAAAAATATCGATACAACTGCTCCTGACTCTTACGGTCATTACCCTTACATCCTTCGATTATTTTTTCCCAATTTTGCATTAATACCTCTAAAAAATCAAATCTAAAATTCTCTCAAAAAATTTATTTTTCTTCTTCACTTCTTTAAAAGACGAATTATGGTAACTATACGTTGGGGCTTTCAGTAAAATATTTTATTATTGTTGAAATTTTGAGTAATAACAATGGGTAAAAAAACATGGATCGCTTTAATCATTTTGGCAACAATATTGGTCATTGGCGGATATGTATATTCAATCATTTTTCTTCCCAATACTGGTTTTTCTGAAGACACCAAAGTTTTAAAAATACATACAGATGAAAGCTATGTAGCCATTCTTGACTCCTTAGAAAGCCAACACATTGTCAAAAATGTAAAGAGTTTTGACTTGGTGGCAGGATGGATGAATTACAAAAATGGTGACAAACTAAAATCAGGAATCTATGAATTTAAACAAGGGATGTCCAATAAAGACATGGTGTCTCTACTTCGCTCAGGCAGGCAAAAACCAATAAACCTAGTAATCAATAATGTGAGAACATTTGCAGATTTATGTGGAGCGATGTCAACGCAGATTGAGCTCGATTCCATCAGCTTGTATCAATACTTTACCAATCCTGAAAACCTCTCAGAATGGCAGCTCCGAAAAGAGGATTTATTCACCTTATTCATCCCCAATACATACCAAGTCTATTGGAATATATCGAATGAGCAATTGTACGATAGAATGAAAAAGGAAAGTGACAGATTTTGGAATTCTGACAATAGAATTGAAAAATTAATAGCCAATAATCTAGATAAAAATCAAGCGGTAGTACTGGCAAGTATTGTAGAAAAAGAATCTAATCTACAAAGCGAAAGACCTGAGATCGCTGGGGTTTACATTAACCGACTCAATAGGGGCATACCCTTGCAGGCTGACCCCACCGTAGTATTCGCTACCGGAGAATACGACCTGCGTCGAGTACTCAACAAGCACCTTGAGGTGGATTCTCCCTACAATACTTATATGTATGCTGGATTGCCACCTGGGCCCATCTATATGCCATCTATCAACAGTATTGATGCGGTTGTCAATGCGGATAAAAATGATTATTTATACTTTTGTGCCAAGCCGGGCTATGGTTCAGCCCATGCCTTCGCAAAAAACTTATCAGAGCACCTTAGAAATGCAGAAACTTATCGTGCTTGGTTGAAAACTGAAAGAATTAGATAATAATAGGGTAAAACATCTGAGGGGAATGAACGTTTTAGTAATTATAATGATTAAAATATGTCTTTAAAAGCCTTGTTTTTAACCATTTTTACAATGGGTCTTATGTCTTTTCAATCACCGTATAGTGTGAAAATAGCCCTATTGAAATACAATGGTGGTGGAGACTGGTATGCCAATCCAACTTCGCTTATCAACCTAGCACTGTTTTGTAATAAATATTTAGATACAGATATTGACCCTGACTATGCCACAGTCGATGTAGGGAGTAGTGAGATATTTAATTATCCGTTCATCCACCTGACCGGGCATGGAAATGTAGTGTTCTCTGATACCGAGGCTGAAAATCTGAGAAATTATCTTCTCGCCGGGGGATTCTTGCACATAGATGACAACTATGGTATAGATCCCTACGTTCGCCTAGCGATGAAAAAGGTCTTTCCTGACCATGATTTTGTAGAATTGCCATTTTCACATCCATTGTACCATGAAAAATATGATTTTGACAATGGCTTACCTAAAATCCATAAGCATGATGGCAATCCGCCTCAGGGTTTTGGCATCGTAGTAGATGGAAGAGTCGTCTGTTTTTATTCTTTTGAAAGCGACCTCGGCGATGGATGGGAAGACAAGGAAGTCCATAACGACCCAGAAGAAAAACGAATTGCGGCTTTAAAAATGGGAGCCAATCTCGTAAAATATGCCTTTACGAGGGACTGAGGTCATTTTATTTAGATAAATTTGAAATATTTCAAAAATTACTATCGCTCACCGTGATAAATATAGGTACTTTGAAATTTTATACTGGGTTCTAATTTTGTAATAGTAATCCCGAGTTGATTAATAATGCTCCCCGGAATATTTTCTATAGAACTATAATTGTCATTAGCTACCAAGTTATAGTCGAATAATTTATCGTCATCGACTTCATATTTGGCCACTTTTAATTCATTTGGGTACAATAAATTTAGAATTCTATTGGCAATGAGAGCAAATGGTACCGCTCGATTTGATTCATGAACTGTTTCATCTACGATTTTCATTCCTTGACCCAATGAGCCATTCCTTAATAATTCTTGCTTTTGATGTTCATTGAGTTTTGAGAATAATGGAGTGACAACATTTTGAACAATTGTCGAATTCTTATTCATTTCTATCAAGTAATTATTAACTTTAACCGTAGTACCATAAGATTCAATATTGTATTTTTTCTGCAACTCCTTTTTTAGCATTGCTTTTGCGAATATAGTATCAGAACATTTTCTTATAATATATCTTATTTTAGGGCATTCCACATCATATTTATAAATGGATTGATTTATGTAATCACCATCATTATTATCAAGTCTTGCATATCCCTTTAGTACATCGCCTTCAAAAAAAATACTTTCCTTTGATCCACAATAATCGCCCACAAGGGTTAGTTTTTTCTTATCAAAAAGTATCCCATATTGATCATAATATTCCTTTGACCCGGAACATGAGACCAAAAATAGAATACCTAACGTTACGTAAGACTTAGTTGCAAAGATTATTATACTTTTCATTTTAATTTGTCATCTAAGATTTTTGAAGTCTCACCAAAACAGTGCGACAGAATATTATTAATCTGTCGCACTGTTTTGGGATATTGAAGGAATTAAAACAAATACCTTTTTAATCTAAAATAGCCCTTCTTGCCCCTCAAATTAAGTGATTATTTAATTAGTTAAATCCATACTGATCATAAATATTAGAGATTCTATATTCATTATTTGCTGTTTCCTCAATTGATATAAAAATAAAGAAATCGTCAACAAAAAAAATGTCATCCAAATAGACTTTTGCCAATAGCAAAGTACTATTCTTTTGCTTATACAAAGAGCTTAATGTGACTTTAATTTCGTTATATTGACCTCCCAAATCAATTATTTTTGAAATATTGAATGATTGAAATGTTTTTAGATCCACCAAAGGATTGTTCCATTCGAATTGCATCATTTCATTATTCGAATCAGTTTCATACTCTGACAATTTATAATTAGTGGAAAATGAATTAGCTAAACTATCTGTTTCCAAAATTTTTAAATTATAAAAACTTTTGTCTCCAACTTTCAAAGTATCTATGTCTTTAAGAGTATATAATGTATCGGCAATTATTATTGATTTTATTTCTTGCCTATTTTTACTAAACATTGTAACTAGATATTCCTCTACAGTAACAACTGACTTTTGATATAAAATTGAATAATTATTACCACTTTTAAGTTCAATCGAAGATTTACAAGACAATCCTATATTTAATAACAATAAAATCAACCAAATTATTTTTCCCATTTCTAACATTTTGTAAACTTAGGGTCAATATTAGCGCTTTGACCAATGAAGCTTAGATAATTATTATATTTGTTTGTTATATCAGATTGAGAATAACCCAACATTTGCTGAATATACGCTTTTTCACTTGGTCTGCTAAATCCAATTAAATCTAACCATAAGTAATCATCATAGGTGCCAAGATTTCCATTCGGTGCCTTCATCCCATTTACTACTCTTTATTCTATAATTACACTCTGAAATTCCTTCTTAATTACTTTATCATCAAGAGGATCAAAAGTATATCGATACATAGGACTGGTATCTGGTAGATTATTAAAAAATACTTCTATTTCTAATATTCCTTCTACTGTCTTACAAATACCTAGTATATCAATCATATAGACATTGTTTTTATCCCGCCTATTATATTTCAATTTTTTATTATAAAAAACATTTGGCTCCCTATTTAATTCTTCAATATTTTTTGAAAAATACACATAATCACAATCAGTAGTTAATCTCCTTCCCGAATAAGGGGTAATAATTACCAAAGTGTCCTCACCCATAGAAAAGCCTCTTAGTTCTAATTTTATCTCATCTATTAGATGATCGATGATATTTTGCTGTGTCTTATCATTGAGTACCTCTACCTGAATATTAAGCGGTGGTTCATCTAATTTTACTGATTTTGGTTTACATGAACTGAAAGGAAGCAGACTACTGAGGACAAGGGTCAGAGATAGGAAAATTGTTGTTTTCATATCTTATTTTTGATTCATTTAGATAATCTATAAACCATTGTACTTTCGGTTCTCCAGTATATTTATCTCATGTTTCCTTTTTCCCCTTGTCAGAGCTAAGGTAATCCTCAACTATCATTTTCCGTTCTTCCAGCGTAAATTGACTCGGTGGTTATATCCCAAAATTACTTGTCGCTTTTTCACTTTTTTTGTCTTAAATGTGTAAACCTATTTTAGGACTAGACATTTAATCTATCTTATAATTTAACTCTTCATCAAAGCACTCCATTCTAGACAACTGCCACTTAGTCTGAATTTTTAACATTGGTTTTGTCTTTATCTCATCTAATATGATATATCCGCTCTTGCACTTTTCAAATTTCAACAAATATTCTATCCCACTTATAAAGTCAGGGCTTTGAATACAAGATATATACCCGACCTTAAGTAAAGCAAGGTAATAATGGCCAGAAGAGTACATGATATTTGAAAATTCTATATAGCCCATGTAGCCATCAGGTACACGGGTTATTGTATCTACTCCACCGTAGTCAACGCTGACCTGTTGGATAAATTTTGTTTTAGAAAGTACTGGTTCAGTCAGGATAAACCTACTGTCATTCCATTCAGCTCTCAGCCCATGATCATATAGCAATCTATCATTATTGCGATCTCTTACAATGAATTTTATGTCATTTTTGCTGGTATCAAAAGCATATTCATAAAGCGACACAAAATCAACAGCAGCCAATGAATCCATATTCAATACTATGTCTAAACATTCATTATAGACATAAGAAATTTCGTCATCAGTAAGTGGTTGAAAAGCTCTCCCTATGCTCGAATTCTCCTGTGCGATACCAATATTTACTATCAATAAAATCAACCAAATTATTTTTCCCATTTCTAACATTTTGTAAACTTAGGGTCAATATTAGCGCTTTGACCAATGAAGCTTAAATAATTATTATATATGTTTGTTATATCAGATTGAGAATATCCCAACTCCTGCTGAATATACGCTTTTTCACTTGGACTGCTAAATCCATTTAAAACCACCCCTAAGTAATCATCATAGGTGCCAAGATTTCCATTAGCTGCCTTCACCCCATTTACCATATCATCCAAATATTCTGATATCATTAATTCATGCACTGAATTGTAATTTTTTCCTGGATATTCAGCTAATATAAATGCCTGAAAGGCAGTCAAGAATGCTGGAGTATCAGTCTCATCTCCAGACCACCCATAATTATTAACTAATTTTTCATAAATCTCAATATGTACCAATTCATGCTGTACTGATTCAAAAATTTCCACATTTTTTCCGTCACCATTCCAACTATTACAAAGTTTTTCATTTACGTGGACAATATAATATATTTTTGAAGGATTATTTTCATCCACCTTTGGATTAGAGACAAACCACCCATTGCCATTACCTCCATTTGAAAAATCAGTTGACGAAAATTTAAGTACTGGGGGAGATTTTGGTTGATAACAGCCTAAAACATTACTACTTATAGTGGATGAAATATTACCAGATACCATTTCTTTAATCATACAGTAGGTTTTTGGACAAGTTTTTTTCATTGCTCCATTTATATCAATATAATCCACCCCATCCAATGCCTCCTTAAAATTCTCCATACTACAGCCGCCTTTATCCGCCATCGCATCGAATGCATCACTGATGATATCTTCCGTACCTTTGCCCGTACATGGGTCAAAAATCTCACTTTCATTTAATCCGCTGAGGTAAGCCTCAAACTCAGGGTCATCGGTAATACAAACGATCTTATCACAATCTAAGTAACTATATTGATTCATGATCGCCTCTTGTTTTTCTATCATAGGGGTAAAGTCACTCAATTTTGGATAATTGTAATTGCCATTCTCATCTTTTACCGAATAAGCGTCTTCACACCAATCGTTGATAAATTTACTTTTAAGCGTACTTTCACTTTGACACAGGTCTGGCTTTGATTCCAAAAATGCTTTAATCTGAGTAGCTATTAACCCGTTATTTAATTTCTTCTTACACTCATTGACTTCATCTATATGAATATCTTCATTATCAGAATTATCACCATCCGATCCCAAACCTCCTAGACCTGATGAATTCCACCAATCACTATTAATTCCACCAAAGGAGGGGAACGAACTACCACCACCTGAATCGTCAGGAAAATCACTACAAAATAGTATTCCTTCCGACATCTCTATCGTAGTCCCAATTAAATGATCTGTACCAGTCAGCTCTGAAAGAGGGGGTTGCCACCATACCTCAACATTATAAGTACTGGTGATAATTGTTGTGCATAAAACCCATCTATTATCATAAGTAGTTATCCTAAGATCCTCTAAGTCATTCATCCATTGAATGGTCATCACATTAAACTCCTTATTAATCAACGCCTGAAACATGATATAATCTTGAATCAAATAAAAATTAAAACCATTTATACCATCAGATGCAGTATTCTCAATTTGTGACCTTAATTCTGACTCGTTAAAAAACTCCAAATGCCTTACATTTGCTCCATGTATGTACCTCATCATCCCCGCAAATTTATCATCTTTGATAAATGGCAAAGTGACAACAAAACCTTCGTTTTCTGTCGTCTTTAACAAACTTGCATTCCATTCAGGATAACCATAATTTTCATTCAAGTTATCTAAAAAATGATGTTCATCCTCACCTTTAAATATCATGGCTTCAAACTCTTCAAGCATATCTAAGCTTGGAACATATACCGAACTTCCAGTATTGGTGGCTAATATATGCCCTTGAAATTCAGCAAAAACATTTGAACTCTTCTCTATAGCATCAGGTTTTTCGATTTGAATTGTAGTGTTATTATTAGCCTCTTCTTTCTGGCAGCTATAAGTAAATACTATTAAAAGAAATGTGAAAATTAATAAGCCATACCTGTAATTCCTCATAATTGTGATGTTTAAGAATTAAATAAAAAAACTATCTTTTATTTTAAAACAAATATTATGCCAAATTTATTGCTCTAAAAATAATATTCCACTACACTTATTCCTAATGATTTATCATTTAATTGACTGATATATGTCACTCCCCCATCACCTTGATAAACGCCTTTATCTTTTCATTAGGGACGGTGACAGAAAGTACATAATGTGCAATTTTCCAGTGACCATTTTCAGCTTTTAAGACTCCTGATCCACGACATACTCCCATCCATGTGCTAAGGGTCTCGTCAAACCAAGCGGTATGGTTTTCAATTTTATGGATGTTTCTTTTGATTTTCTTAAAATCCCATGCCTTACCCTTTGCAAAGTATGGTGCGGCAAATGTGAGAAATTCATCTTTTGTCCATACTTCACTACTATCCGTGCCTATAAAATAAGAGTCATCAGTCATCGCATCAAAGTAGGTAGTGCTATCAGCCTCTGCTGCGGCAAGATGCCAGCCATCAAGGACTTCATCAATCTGTGCAATGGCAGAGGCAGCACAATCAGACGTACGAGTGTCGGCAAGTGCCGATATATACCATTCACCCTCTATCTTCACCCATGTAAAAACATCCTTTCCGCAGTGAATCATTCTAGATCGAAAATAAAATTGATAATCCATGATGGCGACCGCCTGCCCATCTGACACTGATATAGATATATTCTCAATACTTTCGGTCAAGTCACCGGGGTTACTCCTTGAGAAAGCCTTTAAAAAATCACTTTTACTCATAGCATGGAACTGCGTATTCCCAATGGTGTCAGTAGAGACCGTTTGTAAGATCACCTCGTCAAGCATCATATTATCAATAACTGTGGTGTCCACCGTGTGGAAAGCATTAAAAAATGCTTGGGTTTTTTCTTGGATGATAGATTCATCTGACTTTTGCCCAATGACATTCCATTGCATAAGCACCAGAATTAAAAAAATGGCGAAAATTCTAGGCATTGGTTTATCCATAAACATTTCTTTTTGAATTTTGCAAGGTGTAAAATGACACATTTCTATTACACATTAAGTTCCTTTTTAAGGAAGATTCCCGTATGAGTATTCTTTTTTGACAGTGCTTCTGGTGTGCCTTCAAAAACTATCTGACCACCATCTTTACCCGCCTCCGGTCCCAATGTCAATGATATGATCAGATACCTTGATGATATCCATGTTATGCTCAATTACGATAACCGTGTTCCCCCGATCTACAAGTCGATTTAGGACTTCTATCAAGTGTTTTATGTCTTCGAAATGAAGCCCTGTGGTCGGTTCGTCCAAAATATAGAGGGTATTCCCAGTATCTTTTTTAGACAGTTCTTCCGACAGTTTTACCCGCTGAGCTTCACCGCCCGATAGAGTAGTGGCTTGCTGACCTAGGGTAATATACCCCAGACCGACACTTTCTAGAGTCTGTAACTTTCGGGCAATGGATGGAACGTGTTCAAAGAACTTAGCGCCGTCCTCTACCGTCATATCTAGCACATCGCTGATGTTTTTACCCTTGTAAATAATCTCTAAGGTTTCCCTATTGTACCTTTTACCTTGGCAATTTTCACAATCAATCAACACATCAGGTAAAAAATTCATTTCAATAACCCGCTTTCCTGCTCCGCCACACACTTCGCATCGACCACCCTTCACATTAAATGAAAAACGACCAATTTTATAACCCCGAATTTTTGCTTCAGGCACCTCTGCAAATAATTTCCGAATGTCCGTAAATACATTGGTATAGGTCGCAGGGTTACTCCGCGGTGTTCTTCCTATGGGCGACTGATCTATCTCTATGACCTTGTCAATATTGGCAATTCCTTTGATATTCTCATAAGGCAGCGGTCTCTGACTACTATTGTAAAAATGTTGCCTTAGGATGGGATAGAGAGTTTCGTTTATCAAGCTAGACTTACCGCTGCCAGAAACTCCGGTCACGCAATTTAATTTTGCTAAAGGAATTTTTAAATCCACGTTTTTAAGATTGTGTCCAGTGGCATTTTTCAAGGTAATATTTTTACCATTTCCTTTACGTCGTTGCTTCGGAATCTCGATTTTTTGTCGGTCTCCAAGATAATCCGCAGTGAGACTTTCATTAAAAATAAAATCTTTAGGACTGCCAGCATTGACGACATTTCCACCATGAATCCCCGCTCCCGGCCCTAAGTCCATAAGGTAGTCAGAAGCCATCATGATGTCTTTGTCGTGCTCTACCACTAAGACGCTATTGCCTATGTAAGTTAAATTTTTTAAAGCATGTATCAACTTCTGATTGTCACGCTGATGCAATCCTATGCTGGGTTCATCCATGATGTAGGTAATGCCTGTCAACTGTGATCCTATCTGTGTGGCGAGTCGAGTACGCTGGCTCTCACCTCCTGACAAGGTACGTGTAGGCCTATCTAACGTGAGATAATTTAATCCCACTTCCAACAGAAAACCCAACCTCAAACGTATCTCCTTAAGTATTTCGGTCGCAATGATATTTTGTTTTTCATCAAGATACATCGGTAATTCTTCAATCCAGTTTTGGAGAGTCTCAATGTCCATATTCGCCAATTCGCCAATATGTTTATTGGCCAATTTAAAGTGAAGTGACTCTTGTTTTAGCCTGTAACCATGACATTGAGGACAGGTATTGATAGACATGAACTCTTCTGCCCAGGCTCTGATTTTATTGGAAGTCGTCTCTGAAAACCATCTCGTCAACATATTGACAATACCCTCCTGAGCTAGGTCATACACATATTCATTGTGAGGAGAAATATTCCATTGGCTCACACTTTCTTTGCCCCCATAAAGAATGGTGTCAAGTGCTGTTTTTGGAATATCTTTGACTGGTGTCGCAAAACTAAATTTATATTTTTTAGCAATTTTTCTGAGCTGTGTGAATGTACTATTTTCCCTCACCGCTCCAAAGGGCTTAATGCCTTCTTGATTGACACTTAAGTTGTCGTCAGGAATCACTTTTTTGATATCGACCTCATATTTTTCACCCAATCCTTTACATGCAGGACAGGTTCCATAAGGAGAGTTAAATGAAAAAGTATTAGGTGAAGGTTCTTCATAAGCGAGGCCGGATTCCTCGTCCATCAAGTTTTTTGAAAACGTTTTTACATTGTTTTTATCAATATCTAATACAAATATCAGGTCACCTCCCAGATTAAATGATGTCGTCAAAGAAGAGGAGAGCCTTTCCGCTTTTTCAGGACTAATAATTAATCTATCCACAACTATTTCAATATCGTGAACTTTGTATCTATCAAGTTGTAGGCCAGGCACTAAATCCATTATTTCTCCGTCAGCTCTCACTTTGGTGTAACCTTTCTTCCTATAATTATCTAGCAATTCACGATAATGCCCTTTTCTACCTCTTACGACGGGTGCAAGAATGACGACTTTTTGATCATGGTAATGCTCCATGATATACTGGAATATCTGTTCTTCAGTAAATTTCACCATCTTCTTACCTGTAGACAGGGAGTAGGCTTCTCCAATCCGTGCATATAGCAACCTAAGGAAGTCATATATTTCTGTCGTCGTACCTACAGTTGATCTAGGATTCCAGCCGGTCGTTTTTTGTTCTATGGAGATGACAGGGCTTAATCCATCGATTTTTTCAACATCGGGTCGATCCATACTTCCCAAAAACTGTCTCGCATAAGCCGAAAATGTCTCCATATATCGCCTCTGACCCTCTGCATAAATAGTATCAAATGCAAGTGAAGATTTTCCACTTCCGCTAATTCCAGTTATCACTACAAGTTTGTTGCGAGGAATCTTGACATCTATATCACGTAAGTTGTTTTCTTTGGCGCCATAGACTTCTATATAATCGTCATTGGTAAATCTATCTTTCATTAAATAAAAACTACAATATTAGACTAAAATCCAATTAAACAATAAAAGCGAGTAGAAAGATTAGAATATTGTTCGAATATTAGTACCATTTTTCTTGTAAAAAAATTAGGCGATAATTGGATTTTTACCATCTTTTTCCATCATTGATTTAACATTGGCAATGACCTCGCTTTTTATCTCATGGGCATGTGTTCGATATTCTGTTGTATCCATCCAAATGTAAGCTTTCATATTCACAACCGTATCCGTAATGGATTCTAAAGCTACAAAAGTCTCATGGGTATCATTATTTACCACCCCTCTAGTCGCTAGTACAGTCTTCAAAACTTTTGACTCTAAAGTCTCCAAATCATACTTGTTATCAACACTTATCACAAAATCAATACGATAATAGTGATCTTCAGTGTAGTTATAAACGGCTTTTTTGATAATGTCACTATTGGGAATATAGACATCTCGACCATCAAAGGTTTTAACTTTGTATAACGCAATTCCATTAACTTCACTTTCCCAAATATATCTCCGACCATAATGGTATCATCTAAGTCAAATGGTCGATCAAATGACAACATCACACCCGATATAAAATTCTCACCTATGTCTTTGAATGCAAATCCTAATACGACTGCGGACAATCCTGCGGCGGCAAATAAATTTTTCGCGACATCTCCCCATCCTGCAAGGTTTAATGATAGTATCAATATCAAAAGCAAGAATATAATCCGAATGGATTTAGCTAAAAAATTGGCCACCAGTAAGTCTTTAGAATATCTATTAATTAGCTGATAAGATAATTTATAAACTTGTCTGGAAAGGATAAAGCCTAGAACAAATACAATGATGGCTGCAAGATAATTGGGTAAATTTAATATCAATTGATTCCAATAGTTTGTCATTTTTAAACTGATTTCCTGCATATAATCCATACTGTGTCTTTTAGTTTCATTATTCTACGAAGCAAAAGTAAATATATGGACTAAATATCAAATGAGAAAATAACAATTTTTAAAAAGTGCAAATTAATAGTGAAGAAATAAATCCGAAAAATGACCTGCAAAAAATAATGGGACCCAAATACTGACTACTTGGACCCCATCTGTCTACTATAAAAAACTAAAATTTTCGATTTTACCCGCAATGTACCTAGAGTCGTAAAACTTTTACAATATTACGCCTCCAAAAAAATTGGTATCCAGGTGCAGAAGTCACTCTCCAAAAATATACACCCAATGTAATAGCTCGTGCTAATGTCTTCTTCTCAAAAACTTCACACCGAGCTCTAACCTAAGCTGCTCCTCTTCGACCATTGTCTGTTCGAAATTCTCTGATTTTTGGATCTTATCGAATAATAAGAAAACCAATTTTGCCCGATGAATCATATTACGTTTGACACCGTAATCAACAACAATATTTATTCGAAAATTTGCCTGATCCTTCTACATAACCCCAGATACCAATAGAAAATAATAAGGTGTCAATTTCATTTTTTTTGTAATCAAAAATACTTTTTCATGAAAACACCACGGTAGCAATGAAAAATATACAATCATTCAATAGATCAGTACTGCCCAATCCTTTTTCAAATTTACAAGTACTAAATTTGCCAAGGCTAGTAATGAATCAATTTTTCCTAAATTTAGGATAAGCATGAATGCTTGTACATTAAAATTGCATTTCAACTTATTATTTCTAATTTCATTTTACTCAACCTTTGTTGGGTAAATTATTCGCAAAAAATATTTTATCAAGAGGCAATAATTTTCCTTTGCCTCTATTATGGTACTTTTTACTTTTCCTCAAGTTTATGGATTGATTGGAATAATAAAATTATTTTTTGCACCCAAATCAATTTCATAATTGATAGGACAAATATATACTCGGAGTTCGTTTAGTGCTAAAAAACAGGGTTACAAAAGGTTAACAAGGGTATTCATTAGGTTAACAACATCACGCAAGTCCTATGAAAACCAGTAATTTAATGCGTTAAATATTTATAAAAAAATATGCTGCAACAATGTTTCAAACCAATACACTACATATAGCTAATAGAAATATATGTTTAAAATGCCTCGCAATTACAGTTTTACTAATGAAGAATAGATTATTATTTCACTTAAAAATCAAATAAAACACACAGCTAAAGAGAATTATATCAAGATTATCGAAAACTCACAAATAGGAAAAACTAAGTTGTGTACATTAGACGCATACTTTTATTTAAACCACAGATAAAATTGTAAGAAAATGACATTTTGAAATTTTTATCATAATAGATGTGATTTATTATTAAATAATAACTAGTAATAATTATCTTTGTAGTTACCGTTAAGTAATATTTGGTGTGCAAAATTAATATCTTTCTAAGGCAATTAGTATTAATTGCTTCTTCCATTGGAAAGATAATAATATTAACTTAGCGGAAAGATGTTTCCATACTATTATGGGTTAGTGTAGGATTGTACATAGAATTATTAATTAAATCTTGTCACAATGTGTCGTGATCTGAGTGTTAAATGCTTGCCATTTAAATTACTTTATTTGTTTTCAAAAAGGCCTATTGCCTATTTAGTAATATTGCTAATATCAGTAATATCTATAGGAAATAGTCAAACTGTATCGCTTGACACATTGGAAGCAAGAATAAAAAAACACCTAGGAGCCAATCAGGATTCGTTTTCATTTTATATAAATAAATATACTCAAGATTCTCGACAAAGTAATAATCCAAAGTTATATGATGCAAAAATCAATTATTTTCAGGGTCAACATGCCTCGAAAACGAATAATTTATCTGAAGCTGCTTCCTACTTTCACCATGCACTTTTATTAGAATTCCATGATACCTGCTGTTTTAAAGGTACAGTATTAAACCAATATCTATCCAATATTACTAAAGTTGATACCTCCTTTAATATTGATGCTTTTCTCAATGGTGAGTTTATAAGTTCAAAAATGAGGCTAGATAATAATGCCAAAGCAAATATGAACATGATAGCGGCTAATTTTCTTAGGGACAACCCTAATTACCGCAATTATGATCTCGCAAAAACGTATTACGAAGCAGCTATTAAAGATGCTGAAAAAGAAAAGCTTAGTTTGCAATTCTATGAGATTCATCTTGCCTACTACCTCATGTTATACTTCCAAGAAGACTATTTAGGTGCAATTGAAATTGCTAAAAAGAGATTAGAAATTGCACATAAATTAGACAACAATTATATCATTGCAGGATCCTTATTTGATATAGGATTAGGTTATAAATCCCTCTCGATGTATGAAGAGTCAATAAAGTATTATTATCAAGCCCTAAATATTTGGGAAAATATGGACTCTGATTTAGAAACGGCCTATACTTATAACAATATTGCCCTAATAGAATCAGAACTTAAAAACTATGATAATTCTATCAATTTATTTGAACATGCGGCAGCATTAATGGATAATTTTTCAGGAGAAATTCACATGGGAAATAGAGCAAGACCCTATCTCAATATTTCCCGGCAATACGTACTTCTCGATGATTTGCCTAATGCCTTAGATAACATTGAAAAAGCTTATAAAATAATCCTCGAAGATGACAATAACGAGGGTCTCAAGTATATAATTCTTTCAAATATGGCAGAACTACAGTCGAGGCAAAAAAGATATTCCGAAGCAGAGAAAAATTTCAAACTATGTTTTGAGAACATTGACAAACTAGATAAAAATTCTGAAAAGAGATCTCTTTATCTCGATTATACAGAACACCTTTTGAGAGCAGGAAATTATCAAGAGGCTTTTAAATATTGCCAAAAGTTGCAATCATTATATGGTGAAGATATGGATTTAGAAAGTAAGAAAAGATATTTCGCGAGTCTTAAAAATTATTACCTTATAAAGGAGATTATAAAAGTGCTTTCAAATATTTGGAAATGGAAACAGAGGTGATGAAGAATCTCTTAATTTTTCAAAAATTGAAAGTGTAAAAACCTCAGGTTTACAATATAAGCTCGATAAACAAAAGATAGAGAGTGAAGTCCAAGTAAAAAATCTGGAATTGGAGGCAGAAAATAAAAACAATGCCTTGACGAAAAGGATTTATTTGCTTCTTATCATCTTACTTGGACTGAGCCTCATAGGTATATATTTCTATTTTAAAGACCGTGAGAAAAACAAAATCAATGCCATTATTCTCGAAAAAAATAAATATTTAAACGAAGTTAACCACCAAATCAACCAACCATAAGAGGCATCGAATCAAAATTAAAATTGGAATCCGAGTTAAAAAAATTTCATATGAAGAACTTGAAAAATGTGAATCAAAAGTTCAAAAATTAGAATCATGAACTTAAAAGCAGGAAGTTGTTCAACATCTGCAAACAGAAGATGACTACCTCAACAAAGATTTTTTTAGAGAAAAATGGAACCCCAAACAATGTAAAATTCTGAGTTTAGATTGTACCACAAATCAGAAAACAGAAAGATTAAGTGGCTGCAAGTAGGTTGAAAATCTTGGGTATCGAAAATCAAGAAATCACTTTATTTGGTCGTTTTGAACACTCTAGGATAATTGAATAATGAATACCTGGAGGATATCAATAGAAGGCAAAAACTTAAGAGATTTGTTGACAGGGAGTCTCTTTGCTTATATAAACTCTCTGATCATCATCCTTGATTCTTTTCCCTCTATCAAACCAAAAACTTTATAAATACTCAAAAACTGCAACAGTTCCATAATCTAATTCTGTGGAGGTCTCAGAAAACTTAATCTTACTCTCTATCATTATATTATGAAAGTCATGTTTTTAAAAATCATCCGTAAAAAGAAAAAACACTTGACCGTATTGATTACCAATAGATATTGGCGTTCGTTGTAGCTTTTGCGAGTTCTTACATTAATATTTGGATGCAATCATTACCCATTTTTTAGCATCATCTAGTTATTATCTTCGATAATTTGAACAAGTTTTTGTAAAAAAACTCAATCGCCTCATCGTAATCTCTCACGACCATTGCAATATGAGCTAATCTTTGGTACATCGCTTTATCTTTACAATTGTATTAAAACTTGACTACCCCCTACAGTTTAATTGTATGCGACATCAATGAGGTCATAGGTCGTTATAATACCGATAATTATTCCATCCTCAACAACAGGAAGCGCCTGAAAAAGATTTTCTCTAAAAATATCGGCACAATATACCAAACTGTCGTCCTTAGAGACATTCATTATCTTTGTCTTCATCACATCCTCGGCGAGAGTACTTTTAAGCAAAGCATCATTTCTAACGATTGCGGCACGATGTCCCAGCTGCGAACTCCAGTCTCTAAGTAGCAATATATCCCTTTGGCTAATGAGGCCTACTAGTACATTGTCTTGTTCTACGACAGGCACATGATGAATTTTATAAGTATTCATAATACTCTCTATCTCTTCTAGTGTCGTGTTTCTATTTACTGTAACAAGCTTAGAACTCATTACTTTTTCTACTTTTACTTGGCATAGTTCATTGGTCATCATAATCAATCCATTTTTTATTTTTGAATACTATGTAATCCCTTTGTGTTTTGCACTTCGAGAGTCCAATCATCAGTGGCCGAAGTTTGTAGCCACAGTTGGTTAGACCTTCTAAAAACCTGTACATGGAGACCAAAATCTTTTTCCATCATTTGTTCAAAATCAGAAACCGTCAAATCCGAATTAAGTTTCAATGTTCCATCTATTAAATCCGGATTAACAACAGAGAGAAGAGTATTTTCCGGCCACTGTGATTCTTTGGGAGATGCGGTGTGTGCCTCATGAGATTTCTTATAGAACTCCAGTTTCAGTCCATTGTATGTCTGATGAAATTTTTTTTGTATGTCCTTAATCATCAGGTCTTTAGTGATTTTCATAATGTCAATTTTAATAATTAATGTAATCGCTAAATTAGGGCATTCATGACATTTGATAAATGACCACTGTCACTTTTCGTGATAACATTTGTCAATCAAATACAAATGAGCACAGTACTTTTTGACAATATTACAGTGAATAATTAAGTGAGGTCGACACTCCCATTAAGTTGTATTTTTGATTTACAGGATAGCTATCCTCGTTTACATTATCATTAATTTTCACATATTTAAATGCCAAGCCAATCCGCCACTTATCACACAGTGCATAATCAAGTCCTAACCTGTAGGTCAAATATGGTTCAATCTTAGTTTTAAAGCTCATTTGTTCCTTGTAGTCCACGTTATTCGAGATGTTACCATTAAATTTTAGAAATAAATTGTACTCATAATCTACTTCTGCAAACATCGCAATTCTGTTGATCTGTTTTCGATATCCAAGTGTAAGACCTAGGTTTAAAAAATTCAGCGAATTGATTATACGTCTAACCCCAATTTTTTGGTAATGAACTTCAGAGCTTCCATAGAGTGTCTGTTTCATTCCATTGTCTAAAACCACCTCTCGTTGTATATATTTATCATCAATGCCTACGCTATCACTTAAGACACTATAATACGACTTTTGCTCTGCAATACGCAAATATTCCATACCCACTCCCGCATAAAAACCACTGCGATGAAGTATGGAATACTTTGCAGATAAGTCAACCGCAAATAGTTCTTTCTCGGTTGTCTTTCTGCTATTTAATAATTCGATATCATTTTCATTATCGACGTAGAGGTTCCTATTTACATTTAAGATAGAACTTTGGCTTTCAATAGAATGCGTAAATTGATTTGGACTTTCTTTTGAGTTGTTTGGTAATAAATAGACGGGAATCAATGGTTTTGAAAAGTGAATTCCAGAATTCCTGTGTTCGATAGATTGTAGAATTTTCGTTTCCCTTGAATCATAAAACTCCGGTTTATCATTTTCAATTATTAATGATGAAATATAGCTGGTATTACTTTCTTCACTGATGGGATTATTTGTGAATATTAATTCATTGAACAATACATTTTCTGTGGATTTTTCCATTTCCATTCTTTCCAATGAAACTGACTGAGGACAATCTTCATTGTCATCTTGAGCCATTGTATGATTGTCAAATTCGGGATTTTCAGAGAGGTTCTTTAATAATAAAAATGCAAGTCCTCCCATCAAGATTCCAAATATAAAATAGATTAAAAATTTGTTTTTTTTCCGTTGAGGCAATCTTTCAGAGACCTGTGACCACAAGAGTTCATTATCTACGGGATATGTGGCCTTCTCTAATTTACGGCGTAAAGAATTTAAATTGAGTTCATCCATGCCTCTTTACTTTTAATCTTTAATAATATTTTTTTTAAGTATGATTTTGATCTACTCAATTTTGACCGAACAGATGATTCTGCCATACCAAGAAATTTTGCAACTTCTTGAGTGGACATACCATCTGTTTCGATCATATTGAAAATTTCTCTATATCCATCGGGAAGCATTCCAATCAAATTAATTAATTCCTGACTAGTCATCTCTTCAATAGCTCCATTTCTAAGAGAAAGAGGTATTTCTTGAATATTCAGTTCTTTAAATGTGATTCGCTTGGATTTCATATAGTTCAAGCAATGATTACGGGCAATCGTTCCTATCCAAGGTTCAATATTCCCAAGTTTTGGATTAAAACTAGGGATACTCACAAAGATCTTTACAAATATCTCCTGCAGTAAATCCCATGCATAATTCATGTCTCCACAATATCGAACGCATATTGCAAATACAAATCCGGAGTATTTTTCTAAAAATTCCTTTTGAGAATTTTTATCTCCAGCTTGACAGCCCAATATCAATGCATCCTTCGCCACTTCTAATTATTAAATCGGCCCTAGAGCAGCATCAAACATCGTGACTCTTCCATTATCAACCATGAAAAGAGGAGACACCCCATTTTCATTGAAATCAGAATCTATACGGTCATCCAATCCATGATTCATATTGACATATTTTAATCCATAAGGAGGCAAATCAATTTTCATGTAATACACCTCGCCTTCTTCTAAATCATCAAACTTAAAATAGCCATCATCAGAAGAAGTTCCGGGTTTATGGCTAGTAAATACCATCGATAGAGAAAAGCCATTCACTTCGCAGCTATTGGCATCATTTAATTTTAATATTTCGATTTCTAAGCCATTTATTCCATTTTCGACATCGCTTATCAACCAGTCACCATCCACGTCATAAATAATATTACCCTCTATACTGAGTTTTTCTGGGACGACGACCGTATAATCTGAAATAAAATCGCCTTCAAAAGTTTTAATGACACTGTCATTATTATTGCTCAATGCACCGGAATATTTACCCTTTAACTTGTGAGCAATAGTATCAAAAGCAGTAATCTCAAAATCAAAATCATTGCAAATATCAAAGGTTGTAAAATGCAAAGAGGCCTCCGCATTTTGTTTATCAATATAATCCGCTTGGATCACATGCTGAATACCAATCGTTGATGAACTCACATATACAGCTAATACAAAATTATCCTCTATGAAATCTATTTTGCACGTACCATTGGGATATAAATAGGATGACATATCGGTCGTCAAAGTCGCTTGGTTTCCATCAATAATTACCAGTCCTTGATTCGGATCATTTGGGCCAACTATATTTTCTACCACTTCATACTCCTCTTTTTGACAAGAATATAAAAGTGCGAGAATCGACGACAAAATGAGTAATTTTTTCATAAATCTTAGTTTTAGTATAAATGAGTGTTTAAGTCGTAACAAAAATTCGGTTTTCAAGGACTTCTTGAAAAAGATTCTTCAATGCTATTTAGGTCAAAGTAGCACACTTATGTTGATAATATTATAAAATCGAATTCGACAACTAAAATCTAAGCTACTGCAAAAATCAAAACATTAAATAATTATTTAATATGTTTAACTCTATATACAATTAAACTTGCCGAAACGCTGCAATAAATTTCACTATTTTTTAATAAAATTTACTTTTTATGTGTTATCATTGAAGGTTATTATCAAAAAATTAATGCTAGAAAGAAATCAAAAGTACGACATCGAATCCAAATATGATGAAGAATTGGTCACCAGTGCTGAAGTGCTTTTTGAAGAAAAGAAAATCAAAGAAATCACCAGATTGGAGCAAGGTCTCTATGTGATTCAATTTAAAAATAAAGAAAAAAACGAGGTTGAAATACTAAAACCTTTTACCAAAAGCCAAAAATCAACCTGTGATTGTAGCACCTATAGGGAAAGAAATGTATGTGAGCATATACTAGCTGCGTTGATGGCACTTCGGAAGGAGGCCATTGCTAAGGAATTAGAAGCAAAATCTAAAAAAGAAACCACCAAAAATAAAAGACCCTCAAAACTTGGAATTTCTGGAATACTGGCACAGATAGAATTTGAAGAATTAAAAAACTTCATTGCATCTTATGCCTCCAAAAATCCTCGATTTTCAACGGCTCTTAAAGTAAATTTTGCCCGTAAAATAGAACTTGAAGACAACTACAGTAAATACAAAAATCTACTCGACAGCATTATAAAACCCGTCACGACTAAATCAAAAAGTATCAGCAATGCCGACGTGAATTTATTGATTAATGTCAGTAAAGACTTAAGTGGGCAGTTTTTGGATGCAGAAGCATTGCATCAGTATTTAGAAGCCTATCTGATAGCAGAAAATGTAATCAATAAAATCGAGTACACACGATACCATTTTGGTTCGAATGATAAAGAACTGACCAACATGAGCCGGCAGTTTCATTCCCATCTTATTTCCTTATTAAAAAATAAAATAGCACCAGAACTCAGGGGTCGCATAAAGGAATATTTACTAAAGTTGATTACTCTCAGCTATTACAACTTTACCGATGCCATACTCAATCCTGCATTTTTACTCCTCGATTATTTCAATCTAAAAAAAGAGGAAAAAGAGCTCATCTTGTCTCAATTGATGACAAAAATCAGTGCTTCAAATGTGAAATATGATCAATTACCCATTCTGTTGGCTTTGATTCAAGTGCTAAACTTTCAAGTGTACAAAAAATCAACTAAAATTGCTCCCTCACACTTAAAATACACGATTGAAATATTAGATAATCTTATTAAAATGGGACAACTCGATGCCGCTCACGAATTGGCCGACCTCTTGATAAAGTCAGACAATACAAGTAGAAATTTGCATTTCAAAATGCTCGAAATTCTCATTCTAAGAGAGGAATATGATGAATTCATGGATCAGGCGGCCAAGGCTTTTCTCACGTTTAAGGACTTCAGAATCATAGACAGCATTCTCAAAGCGATGAATGATGAACAGAAGGACATGGTATTTAAACAGATAGCTCAATCTCTCGAAAATTCCGATGAAGTTTATTTCGTAGCTAAATTCCTTTTGAAAATAGGATACAAACAAGAATTGTTGGATTTGATAAAACAAGAGTCGGACATGAGACTTCTCATGAGTTACAGCCACTATCTTTTACCTGAATATCCGCAGGAAATGGAGGACATGTATCTACATCTTTCGAAAGAATTTCTTGACAACCACATCGGTCAGCACAGCAATCATTTCATCACCGAAATCAGTCAACATTTATCCACTATCGGTGCTGATAAAATATTAAAAAAGCTCAATAAAATGATTTTAGAAAACTTCAATCATCGAGCATATTTTATCTCCGAATTCAAATAAACCTATATCTCTTTCCCGCGAACTATTACTTTATGGATGTGATTAGAGCCAAATGCATAAGGGATAAAGGCCAGAGAGTCCATAGGCTTAGTAATAATAAGATTGGCGACTTTTCCGACTTCAATACTTCCCAATTCTTGGTTCATTTCCATGGCATAGGCACCATTTATCGTGATTGCATTGATGGCTTCCTCAGGCATGAGTTTCATCTTGTTACAAGCGAGATTGATAAGAAAAGGGATATTCCCTGAAGGTGTAGAGCCTGGATTATAGTCCGTGGCCATCGCAATACCTAGTCCACTATCGATCATCATCCTTGCCGGAGCATATTTGATGTTTAGATAAAAGGAACATGAAGGCAAAACCGTAGGGATAGTCTCAGAAGCTAATAATGCTTGAACTTCTTTTTCCTCGATCATTTCAAGGTGGTCAACACTCAAGGCATTATGCTTGACACCTATCTGAACCCCTCCCGAATTGGCGAGTTCATTGGCATGAATCTTTGCTTTGAGTCCGTATTTAGAGCCGTATTCGAGAATGGTATCAGTTTCTTCCACCGTAAAATAACCTTTGTCACAAAATACATCGATGTAATCAGCCAAGCCTTCATCGACGATTTTAGGCAGCATTTTTTCGGTCAAAAGTGTCATATATCCTTGTCTATCCGACTGATAAATTTTCGGAATTGCATGAGCCCCTAAAAATGTTGCTTTGATAGGTATAAGGCTCTGTTCTTTTAATCTCTTGATGACTCGAAGCATTTTCAACTCACTTTCATAACTCAATCCGTAACCACTCTTTATTTCAATAGCTCCGGTTCCCATTCTCATCACTTCATTGAGACGTAACAGTGATTGATCATACAATTGATCCTCATCCACATTTTGCATTCTTTCTGCCGAATTAAGAATTCCGCCGCCTCGAGCTGCTATTTCTTCGTAGCTCATCCCTTTGATCCGAAAAATGAATTCCTGCTCTCTGGTACCCGCATAGACGATATGGGTATGACTATCACACCATGATGGCAGTACCATACCATTTTCGGCATTTATAGTTACGTCAGCATGTGTATCAAGATCCTTCATACTCCCAACCTCAGCAATTATTCCATTTTCAATACGTATAAAGGCTTTACTAACGCTTTCTAAAACGGACATAGCCGCCCCTCTTTTAAAAGGAAGCGGCTTATCACTCGTGCCATATACGGCATTTATATTGACAATTAATACGTTCAAAATGGTAACTTTATTAATTGATTATCGAATCTAAATTAAAGTCAGATTTAAGTATTTTTCTAAAACTTTCTGCCTCATTCATGCTTTCAAACTGTCCCATCATGACCCTAAAAATTGGATTGCCGTCCTTCTTGTCATTAATGACCACGATTGGTTCAATAAATTCTTCTCTTAGAGCATTCACTTTCGCTTGGGCACCGTCAAATGAAGAAAAAACACCCATTTGTAATCGGTAAGTCGAATTTTCCGGTCTAGAAAAATACTCTCGATATGATTCGCTGGACAACATGGTGTCATCGGTATTTTTCTTTTTCTGAATTGTACTTGGCGCCTGATTGGTATGTGATTTGACTATGTGATTTCCATTAGATTTATAATTTTCTAGGATGGCTTTCAGCTTCGTAGGAGTAAGCGTTTCCTCTATCCGCTCCACCATAACACCTTCAGAATTAAAAATGAGCATGGTAGGCAAATAACGAATATTGTAAATACTTTTCAACTCAAACCCTTCGAAATCGTCAATGTCTATTTTTACTGCCACGTAGTCTCTCGATAACAATTCAGAAATTTCTTCATTCGAAAAAGTCGTTTGTTCCATCCATTTGCAAGGGGTACACCACTTGGCATGAAAATCAACAAATAAATATTTACCTTCTGATTTTGCCTGGTATTTTGCTTGCTCCAAACCACCATTTTTAAAAATATGGTCGAAATTAGCTGCTCTGAGACTTGAATTCAAATTCGAAAGTATCAAGATGCAAATAATCATCAAGCTTTTTTGATTGAAATTAATTTTTGGGAAACTGATTTTCATATTGTCAATTTTAATAAATTATAAATCTTTAACCATCTGTAACTTATCTATAGCAAAAGTTGTACCACATTCTATCAATTTTGTTAACATAATACTCAATAATATTTATTTTATATTGAATATCAAATATTTATAAAGTAATAATAAAATTAATATATCTACTTTCCATCTTAGATTAAAGAGGATTTTATCGTGGTTTTGAGAATAGGCAGTATATTTGCAAAGCTTTTTTTGAAAACCAATTTTTATGGCAAAAACGTTAGCAGCAATAAAAGGAGTAGGAGCTTATGTGCCTACGAACGTATTGACCAATGCAGATCTAGAAAAAATCGTAGATACTACCGATGAATGGATTACCACCCGCACTGGCATCAAACAAAGACATATCCTCAATGAAAAAGGCAAGGCCACGAGTGATTTAGGTGTGGAAGCCGTAAAAATCTTGTTAGAGCAGACAGGTCTCAAGCCTGATGATATCGACCTATTGATATGCGGCACGGTAACGGCTGATATGGTTTTTCCCGATACAGCCAATACGATTTTGGACAAACTAGGTACAAATAAAGGTTTCGGATTTGATATTAACGCCGCCTGTTCCGGTTTTTTATTTGCTCTCAATGTAGGCGCTAAATTTATTGAAACCAACACTTACAAAAACGTAGTGGTAGTGGGGGCTGACATGATGTCTTCCATCGTGGACTATACCGATAGGACGACATGTGTAATTTTTGGAGATGGGGCTGGTGCAGTTCTATTACAAGCAGATACTGACGGATATGGCATTTTAGATTCTGAACTTAGAGGAGATGGCTCTGGCCGTCAATTCTTGCACATGAAGGCAGGAGGTTCACTGAAACCCGCAAGTTGCGAAACCGTAGAGGCCAAGGAACATTTTGTATATCAAGAAGGAAAATCGGTTTTCAAGGCGGCCGTCAATGGTATGATAACATCCATTAATGAAGTATTAAATAGAAATAACTTGAGCCCAAATGATATACGATGGGTGGTTCCGCATCAGGCCAACATGCGTATAATTAATAGCGTAGCAGACGGAATGAAAATCCCTATAGACCAAGTTATGGTCAATATTCAAAACTATGGCAATACAACCTCAGGTACTTTGCCCTTGTGCTTATTCGATTATAGAGACCAATTAAAAAAAGGAGATTTAATCGTTTTAACCGCATTTGGAGGAGGCTTTACTTGGGGAAGCACACTGATTAAATGGGCTTATTGATAGAAAAAATAATCAAACGACTAATTTACAAATTTAAAATACGAAAAAAAATAACTTATGGCATCGACTTCTGATATTAGAAATGGAATGTGCATTGATTACAATAATGATATTTATTCTGTTGTAGAATTTCTGCACGTAAAACCCGGAAAAGGAGCCGCATTTGTACGTACAAAATTAAAAAGTCTTACCAGTGGAAAAGTCATCGACAATACCTTTCCATCGGGTCACAAAATAGACGAAGTAAGAGTAGAAAGAAGAAAATTCCAATACCTATATCAAGACGATATGGGATATCACTTTATGGACAATGAAACATTTGATCAGGTGGCTATTAAGGAAGAAATGATCGAAAGACCCAATTTATTAAAAGAAGGCATGGAAGTCGATATGTTGTTTCATGCAACCGAAAATTATCCCTTGACCCTGGACATGCCACAGCATGTCATCATGGAAATCACCTATACAGAACCGGGTGTAAGGGGTGATACGGCTACGAATGTCACAAAAGCTGCCACCGTGGAGACTGGGGCAGAGGTGAAAGTACCGATTTTTATCAATCAAGGTGACAAAATAAAAATTGATACTAGAACCGGAGAATATCTAGAAAGAGTTAAAGAATAATTCTTAGATTTGCTATTTCAATAAATATTACATTTTAAGCTTGTGAATTACCAAAATTGGCTTAAAATTCAATTTTAAAAATCTAATTATCAATTTCACCACCTTTAATTAAAAAGGAATGATATTGTAATTTATTTTAATTCAAAGAAAATCAAGACAAATGAACTATAAAGAAATTACCGAATTAATCAAACTCATTAACCGGACTGATTTGGCTGAATTCAAAATGAAGGATAAAGATTTTGAAATACAGATAAGAACTAAAAAATATCACAAGGAAGAAAGTTATCAAGCTCCCATGGTTGCACCTATATCAGCACCTGTGATTGCACCTACACCTACAATAATCGAAGCACCAAAAACTGCGGCGAAAGTGGAAACTTCTGAAGCGCCTGCCGCAAAATCAAGTGCCAATTTATTGGAAATAAAATCTCCTATTGTCGGTACTTTTTACCGAGCAAGTGGACCAGATAAACCACCATTTGTGAAAGTGGGTGATGAAGTTTCAAAGGGCTCCGCAGTATGCATCATTGAAGCCATGAAACTTTTCAACGAAATAGAAAGTGAAGTATCGGGCAAAATCGTTAAAATCATGGTCGAGGATGCCACTCCAGTAGAATATGATCAAGTACTATTCTTGGTAGAGCCATAGAATTGGACGTAGATTTGTAATCACTTTTTACGCTTAACAACAGCAAAATATGTTCAACAAAATATTAATTGCCAATCGTGGAGAGATAGCTCTCAGAATAATCAGGACATGTAAAGAGATGGGCATAAAGACGGTGGCCGTATATTCTACGGCTGACAAAGAAAGTCTTCATGTTCGATTTGCTGACGAAGCCGTATGCATAGGTCCGGCCTCTAGCTCAGAATCTTATCTCAGTGTTCCAAGGCTCATGGCAGCAGTCGAAATTACCAATGCCGATGCCATTCATCCGGGATATGGATTTCTTGCAGAAAATGCGGATTTTGCCGAGATATGCACCGAATATGGTGTCAAATTCATCGGACCCAATGCCGAAATGATTCGAAAAATGGGTGATAAAATCACGGCAAAAAGCACGATGATCAAAGCTGGAGTTCCTGTTGTCCCTGGCAGTGATGGATTGTTGAAAGATGTAAAAGAAGGAATAAAAATAGCGAAAAACATAAAATTTCCTGTCATTTTAAAAGCCACTGCTGGAGGAGGAGGTAAAGGAATGAGAGTGGTGTGGAAAGAAGAGGAATTCGAGGAGCAATGGAACAAAGCCCGCCAAGAAGCCAAAGCCGCTTTTGGCAATGACGGTATCTATATTGAAAAATTTATCGAAGAACCTCGCCACATAGAATTTCAAATCATCGGTGACCAATATGGAAACGTAATTCACCTTTCGGAGAGAGATTGTTCCATTCAACGAAGACACCAAAAACTGGTAGAAGAAAGTCCCTCTCCATTCATGTCGGATGAATTGAGAGAAAAGATGGGCGATGCAGCCGTAAGAGCCGGTAAGGCGATAAATTACGAAGGTGTTGGTACGATTGAATTTCTAGTGGACAAATACAGAAATTTCTATTTTATGGAAATGAATACCAGAATTCAAGTGGAACATCCTGTGACTGAAGAAGTTATAGACCATGATTTAATCAAAGAACAAATTAAAGTGGCCGCAGGAATCCCCATTAGTGGTAAGAATTACTACCCTAGCCTACATGCTATGGAGTGCAGGATTAATGCAGAAGATCCATTCAATGATTTCAGGCCAAATCCGGGCAAGATTACTTCATTTCACAGTCCTAAGGGTCATGGAGTGAGGGTCGACACCCATGTGTATGCAGGATACACCGTACCTCCCTATTATGATTCTATGATTGCGAAACTGATATGTAAGGCCCAGACTCGTGAGGAATGTATTAAAAAAATGCAACGAGCCTTAGATGAGTTCGTAGTAGAAGGCATTAAAACTACAGTTCCATTTCACATTGAATTGATGAAAGATGAAAATTTCAGAAAAGGCGACTTCAATACCGGCTTTATCAACACGTTTAAATTAGAAAAAGACCAGTAAATTTTGCCAAATTCCAAAACGCAGGGATTAACTGCTTTGCTGAGCCGATTGAAGCACTATCGCTTCAATCTTGGCATGAGCATTATTTCTAATATCTTAGTTTCCATCTTCACCGTGGTCAGTATTCCCTTGTTTCAGCCATTTTTGGAAATACTTTTTGACACCGCCAGTGATCCTAATATTACCAAACCTGAAGATGCCAATATTTCAGAATTAATCAATTATCATCTTGCTCAACTCATCAATACTAGTGGTCGCCACAAGGCACTTTTATATGCTTGCTTGTTCATTGTCATCGTATTTTTTCTAAAAAATATATTCCGATATTTTGCCGCATTTTTTATGGTCAAAGTGAGAAACGGGATCATCACCGATATTAGGAAAGAGCTTTTTAATAAGTTTCTCAACCTTCCGCTTTCGTATATTAGTGAGAATCGCAAAGGTGATTTGATGTCGAGACTTACCACCGATGTCGTGGAAATAGAATGGAGTATTCTCAATATGATAGATTACCTATTCAAATCCCCCATCATCATAATCGGTTGTGTCGCTTACATGATTTATGTCTCGCCTCCACTTACCCTTTTCGTTTTGGCTTTAATGATTTTTACTGTAGTCATCATAGGTGGCATATCAAAAACACTAAAAAAGTCATCGACGCAAGTGCAGCAACACTTATCAAACATCAATTCTATCACGGAGGAAACTCTAGGTGGTCTCAGAATCATCAAAGGTTTTAATGCTGAGAACCACCAGTTACAAAAATTCAACCACGAAAATTCAGGATTTTATTCCTCTCTCAATAAGTTGTTATATCGCCGCGAATTGTCATCGCCCCTGTCAGAGTTTTTGGGAATTACTTTGGTAACGATATTACTATGGTACGGAGGAAATCAGGTGTTGGATGAAAATCTAAATGCGGCAGCATTTCTGACCTATATCTTTGCATTTTTCTCTGTGATAGAACCTTCTAAAAGTCTTTCGACGGCATATTACAATATTCAGAAAGGGAAAGCGGCATTGGAGAGAGTTGACGACATCCTAAATACAGATGGTGAATATAATGATGTCAATTCAAAAAAAGAGAAAATAGACTTTAATAAAGAAATAAGCCTTGAACACGTCACCTTTTCGTATGATCAAGAAAACTTAGTTATAGATGATTTCAACCTAATAATACCGAAAGGGAAAATTGTGGCCTTAGTGGGAAGTTCAGGAGCTGGCAAATCCACGCTGGTGGACCTGATTCCTAGGTTTAGGATATATGATTCTGGAAGTATAAAAATAGATGGTCGAGATATCTTGAAGCTGGACTTGAGGACTCTGAGAAGTCTCTTTGGAATCGTCACTCAAGATGCCGTATTATTTAATGACAGCATTCGGAATAATATAAGTTTTGGTGAAAATTACACCAATGAACAAATCATCGAAGCAGCAAAAATAGCCAACATCCACGATTTCATTGTCAGCTTACCCGATGCTTATGATACCAATATTGGGGATAGAGGCATGAAACTCAGTGGTGGCCAGAGACAGAGACTTACCATAGCAAGAGCCATCCTGCGCAATCCACCTATTTTGATTCTTGACGAGGCCACTTCGGCTCTAGATTCTGAGAGTGAAAAACTTGTTCAACAAGCTTTAGAAAGAGTGATGAAATCACGTACCTCAATCATCATAGCACATCGGCTCAGCACGATAAAAGGTGCAGACACCATTGTGGTCATGGAAAATGGAAAAATAGTTGAGCAGGGTACTCACGAAAATTTGCTGGAAATAGATGGCTTCTATAAAAAATTTGTTGAAATGCAAAGCTTTGCTTAACCAATGCAATTAATTTTGTAATTATGAATGTGATAAGGCAAATATTAATCATAACGGCATTTATACAGTTTAATTCAGCTTTTGGTCAAGCTAAGGTCGATAAAATCGAACATGACACGAGCTATTATGCCATTGATTGGGGACATTATGATATTAATGCATTCAGGTTAAATTCAATGTTATTTGCCATAGACTACCCGCAGGTTCCCTATTCCTATGAATATATTGACACCGAGCTAGAAACCGCAAATTGCAATCACAAAATCATCACCTCAAATGGTGAAGAATTTTTTAAAAAAATTGATCAAAATGGGGTGAAAAACTGCTCCGAAACGCTAAATACAGAATTTACGAAAAGTGGCAAAATCTATGTAAATTATTTCGGCGATTCTTACGAAATACCGATCGTAGAACGAATAAAAAAGAAATCATGGCTAAATAGCCAAATCATGAAATTCGATAATCCAAGCTCCTATCTTGCAGAGTTATTACCAGATGATGTCACGAGTTTCAAAATAAAAATAGACATTAAAACTCGAGTGGTCAAAAACCAGGAAGCCATCCTTTCGAATAATAATATCAATACGCCAGTTAACTATGTTTTACTCACTAATGAGGTCTCGTACCTTGCCAGTATTCGACGAAAAGACAGATCTGAAGATGAGCTATTAAGTCAAGAACAAGCGGAATTGATATTAGACAGAATTGACCTTATATTAAACCGAAATTACAGTGAATACATTCTTTTTCACCCATTGGAAAATCAATTATTATGCGATGTGAAGTTTCGGGATAATGAAATATTTTATTCCAAATTTAGGAGACCAAACAATTCTTCTGATTTAAAAATTATCAATAAAAACACAAAAGAATTTCTAATATTTCCCAATCCAACTTACGATGAATTAAACGTAGATATCATTGGTTTGCCATCGGATTATTATACCGTCTCAGTTAAAAATATACTAGGAAAATCTCTATATACGTCCCTGAAGCCAAAATTTCCCGTAACTTCAATTGATTTAAATTTAGATTTTTTAGTAAAAGGGCCTTATTTACTCAGTATTTTGGATGGAAATGGTCGTAAACTTACAACTCGAAGAATCGCCATTATTGGTCAGTAAAAAACAATTAGAATGAAGGATAAAATATTAGCATTAGCTGGAAGTAGTAGTAAAAAATCTATCAATAAAAAACTTGTTAACTGGGTGGCATCCCTATTTGAAAATTATGACACAGAATTATTAGATTTGAACGATTATGAGGTTCCCCTATTCAGTGTCGATTATGAAGCTGATTACGGATTTTCGCCAAGGATATTGGAGTTACACCATAAGATAAGTCAATCTGATTTGATTTTAATCTCATTGGCGGAACACAATGGAAGTTATAGCGCGGCCTTTAAAAATGTATTTGACTGGTTATCTAGAATTCCGAATACTTCAGTTTTTCAAGGTAAATCATTATTCCTTATGTCAACCAGTCCTGGCGCAAGAGGTGGAAAATCTGTACTAGACGCGGCCATCGCCCGGTTTCCATTTAATGGTGCCGTGGTAGCAGAGCATTTTTCGCTTCCAAAATTTTATGAAACATTTGACGAGAATGATGGAATAATTGATGTCGAAAAAAAAAGTGAAATACTAGAAAAAGTGAAATACATCAAAGAATTGCTTGTTTAACCATATAGATATCACTTATAAAAAAATGAAAAAATATAAAGAACAACAAGAAGCTGAAAGAAAGGTCTATCAACAATTCATAGGTAAACACTTCATACAAAATCAAAGACAAGATAAATATGGAGAATGGGCAGGTGCTATGGTAGAAATTCCAAAACATCAATATGAAGAATTAATGGACTTAAATTCTTTGATGCATAAATTTGCTTTGATTTATAGAAAACATTTAGAAGTTCAAATGAACTTTATGGAAATCGAGAACACAATTTCAGATTATAAAGAACAATTAGAAAACTGTACACCAAGAGAATCGAGCATGATACAAAGATTAGCATTTATTGATATCAATAGACGAATAACAAATTTTTTAACGAGCTTCAATTCTTTGATTTACGACTTTCTTGCAAAATATATGGTTCCTGAATTATTTGGAAAAAAAATCAGATAAAGCGAAGGAATACATTCAAAAAACTAATGACTGGTATGATTCTAATATCAATGGATATAAATTCATTGTTAATCTTAGAGATTATGCAACGCATAGAAATTTACCAGTTCAAATTGTAAGATTTAAATTTGATTATGACGAAACGGAAGACAAAAAACTAAGAGCTGAGCCATTTGTCGAATTCAAAAAAAGAACACTGCAAGAAAATGAGAAGTTAGGAAGAAAATTAAAGGATGAACTAAACACGTTCCCAGACACTTTCTCAATCATTCCACTTCTTGATGATATCAAAATATTTACTGATAATTTTTTGTGCGACTTTATTAAATTCTGTGGAACGATGTTCACTGAAATGGCAGACAAATTAATTCAATATTATTATACGTTGAAAAATCCTGATTTGGTTAGTTTTGGCAAAGTAGATTCAAATGGAAATATTCGACATATATTTTTCCAACCAGATATCTTGAAGAAAATCAAAGAATGTACGTAAATGAATACGAGTGCTAACAAGCTGTGATCAAGGAATCGTTCCTTCGTCACGAATCACGATACATCAGAAACGATATTAACAATATTTCAAAAAATTGGAGGGCAATATTTTTTCAATATATTGAAAACAAAGGGTTAAAAAAAGCTTAATGAATTGATTCTTATTAATAATTTTCATATTTGTAAGTTCATATTTTATACTTTTACGCCTTAATAATTAAACAACTAAGAAATCATGCATTATAAATCAGATGTAGAAGCGGTCGATGCATTGTCGAGATCATATAGAGAATTAAAATCTGAAATTGGAAAAGTCATTGTAGGGCAAAATGAAGTGGTTCAGGCAGTCATTATTTCACTTTTCAGCAATGGACACAGCTTGTTGGTAGGAGTGCCTGGGCTGGCAAAGACATTGCTTGTAAGCACCATCGCTGATGTTTTAGATCTAGAATTCAAAAGAATACAATTTACACCTGATTTAATGCCATCGGATATTACCGGAGCAGAGATTCTTGATGAAAACAGACATTTCAAATTTAATAGAGGTCCACTTTTTGCCAATATTATCTTAGCTGATGAGATTAACCGTACACCTCCTAAAACCCAAGCGGCATTACTCGAAGCCATGCAAGAAAGGTCGGTAACCGTTGCGGGTCAAAGACACGTCTTGGACAAACCATTCTTTGTCCTCGCCACTCAAAACCCCATTGAACAAGAAGGTACCTACCCTTTACCAGAGGCTCAACTAGACCGTTTTATGTTTAATATTCCACTTGACTATCCCTCATACAGTGAGGAAGTTGATGTCGTAAAAGGCACTACCACGGATCGAGACATCGTGCTAAAAAACGTGTTAAACTCCAGCGAAATCATGGAATTTCAAAAATTGGTCAGAAAAATTCCAATAGCGGATAATGTCTTAGAGTATGCTGTAAAACTTGCTTCCAAAACTAGACCCAACACGGAAATGGCAACCGCAGAAGTCAACAATTATATTTCTTGGGGTGCTGGCCCACGGGCTTCGCAGTATCTAGTATTAGGGGCAAAGTGCCACGCGGCAATTAATGGAAAATACTCACCTGATATCGAGGATGTGCAAGCCATTGCAAATTATGTCTTAAGGCACAGAGTAGTAAAAAATTATAAAGCAGAAGCGGAAGGACTTAGTGTTGAGGATATCATTAAAAATCTGTATTAACGAAACTTTTACTGTTGCCCTGTTACTTTTTGGTTCATGATAGAGTCAAATAGACATAGACAACATTCGTGTTGGGATTAATTGCATTCATAAAAATTCAAAAATGCTACTCTTATGAAAAAATTGATGGTACTTCTTACTTTCTCATTGTTTTTTAGCTCTTGTGACCCAAAAGATTTGGATAAAATATTGGGGACTGCTGGCTCTGCTTTATTGACTGATGCTGATATTTCGTCAGGGTTAAAAGAAGCTCTAGATAATGGTGTCAAAGTCAGTGTTCAAAAATTAAGTGCAACTGACGGGTACTATCAATCCTCATATAAAATTCTACTTCCCGCAGAAGCAAACAAAGTCATCGATAAGCTAAAGTTCATACCGGGATTTGAAAACTTACAGGAAGAAGCTATTAAAAAGATAAACCGAGCAGCCGAGGATGCAGCGACCAAAGCAGGACCAATATTTTTTGATGCCATCAAAGGCATGAGTTTTTCTGATGTAACCAATGTGCTAATGGGACCCAAAAATGCGGCGACCAATTATTTGCACGACCACACATATCAGTCGCTCTATGGTGAATTTAATCCTGTGATAATGAATTCGCTCAATAAATTTGGAGCATTAGATTTATGGTCGGATGCCATCAATACCTATAACCAAATTCCTTTTATTACGAAACTCAATCCCGACTTAGGCGACTATGTTACTAATAAAGCATTGGATGGTCTTTTTAGTTTGATTGAGAAAAAAGAATACGGGATTAGAACCGATATTTCTCAAAGGACAAGTTCATTACTGAAGAAAGTATTTGCAAAGCAAGACTAGATTAAAGTCTTCTGTTTTTAATCAAAAGATAATGGTAAATGGAAGATAATTCACTACCTAACGGAATGTCAATATTGCATTCCAAAAGTGAAAACGGAGGTCAATTTCTTCTATTTCAAGATGAGACTGAAATTGGAAATTTGGATTATCGGTGGGCAGGAACTAAAAAAATTATCATTGATTATGTCCAAGTAACACCTAGATTGAGAGGGCATAATCTAGCGAAACTCTTGGTTAGTCACGCCGTTATATTTGCCAAAAGTCAAAACATTAGAATCGTGCCGCTTTGTTCTTATGCTCGAATTGTCATGTTGCGAAATCCGGGAATGAAAGAAGTTATGTACCCTATCGGTGAGTAAAATTGGTCAATACCTACATTTTAAGTAATGGAATACAGTTATAATCGTCTCCTTATTTTTTCTCTACCTTGTACACAAAATAATCTGTTTTACCTTGCCAAGGCATTGCTCTATTCTTTTCTTTGTAGTAAAACATCAATCTATCTCCTTGTGACTGAATCAGTTGATTGTATAGATTTTTATCAGAAACTGAAAATGACCAAATATTGCCAATATCACCGCCTTGCATATCTGTAGAAATTCCACCCATATTGGCCTCCCCTTCCATGGTTTTAAAAACATATCCTTTGGTCGAAATTTTCATTAATACTCCCGTACGAGTTCCATCACTATATGTCCAATTACACCACCACATATACGCCGCACCTGAAAGTAGCAAGATTACAATAATAGAATAAATGAGCTTTTTAGTGAATGAAATGGTTTTTTTGACCCCAGAATTAACTGCATTCGAAATGCTTTTCTTTTTATCGGCAAAATCTTGTTTTATGTCATTCGCCGTATTATTAATGCTATCTTTTATTGACATTATGAATTGTAAATTGATTAGAAATTTTGAAATAATTCAACAAAGTTAGTTCCAATATTTGAAAATTATATCTTCAAATTAAAACAGATGCAGTTCATTTTTTCATTAGGGTTTAATATCTGCCCAGTCATTTGAACGAACCCACCTTTTGGACATCTTTATGGACGAAAAAAATGAATTATGCGACAAAAACAAAAAAGCCCGACGATAAAATCATCGGGCTCAATAATATTACTAACTAAAAACTATTCGATAATAATCATTTTCTTAGTCACGGATTGATTATTGTATGTCATTTGATAATACAATACCCCGGTCGTATTCAACTCGTTTTTATTGATACTCAAGTTATTAAATCCTTTGTTACCTTTCAAGTTTCTTTCCATCAAGGTTCGTCCAGATAAATCAAATACCTTAAACATCACTTCACCATCATTTGGTAAACTATACTCTAAATTACTCACCGATTTAAATGGATTCGGATTGTTTTGTCCTATCATAAATTCAAATTTTTCATCATTCAATACATTGTATTCTAAATTGAGATTAAATGTGCCTAGATCTTCGCCCTTATACAACTCACTAGTGATACCTTGATTAGAAATTGCCAATCTTGCATTCGGGAAGTTTTTCCTGAGCACCAGTTTAAAGATGGCGTCGTCCTCATCTAAGCTGATACCGTTCGAATTACTCCAACTTATTCGCAATGTTCCATCAATAAATGCCACATTCTCATTTGAAATGTTTATTCCCGCAGATTCTATACCAACATATTCGTAACCGTCCATTTCCATCCCCATTTGGAAACCATACACTTCGTCAAATTGTATACTGTAAACAGGAATTTCTACAACATCGTTAGTCGATATAGGCGTGACTGCTATAAAGCTTATCTGACCCTGATTTCTTGCCTGATCCACATTGGCTCTAGCTCCTTCCATAATCATACTTTCATTTACATCTCCAATTTTTATACCTATAAAATTGACATTCATGTTTTCTTGAAAATCTTCGATATAGTATTTTTCCTCCAATGGCGTTGTAAATGGATTCGTCTCATCAAAGAAAGTCATGTCTTTATTTACGAATCTCCAACTCGTATTATCAGGATACTGTGGTGTGAGACCAAGTATTAATTTTCTAATTTGAATTAAATCTGATGCCGTAATTTTATCATCGTGATTGACATCCGCAGCAATGATTTTATATGGACTTGATAATGTAGCCAAACCTAATATGTGTCTTTGTATCAACACTAAATCCAGAGTACTGACACCATTTGCATCATCTCCATCTTTTTCTGGATTCACAACATAGTTGCCACCCATCTGCATATCATCAAACTGATATTCACCTTCTGAATTAGTTAAAATCGGCTCTAATCCTGATTGATTTAAGCTTACCAAGGCATTTGGAATTTCATCATCTCCTTCTGTCGCCAATCTTCCTGCAACATGTGCCAATCTAGGCAAACAAATATCTACCTCATTGGTATCAATGACATCAATAAATGTCTCGCAATAACTTGTGTTTCCATTGCTATCAGTGACCCACATCTCAAGGAATTGTCTGCCAATATCATTACATCCAAATGTTCTTGTCTTGTCATTTACATTAGAAGAAAAACTAAATTCTAAAGTAGTATTACATGATTGGTAACTTCCATTATTAAACATTTCCGCTTGAATGGTCACCTCTTCTGTTTCATCACCAGGTGTACTTGGATCAGGATCGGAAGGAATAAGTTGTGTACTCAAGCCATTCATACAATATGCGACGGGTGCTTTACAATTCTCTACTTCAAAATCATAACTCGTAAGTGCCGTATTTCCACAATTGTCACCGACCACAAAATCCACACTATGAACACCTATAGGATAGATATCACTGGCATCATTTCCCGAACCATTGATTGTACTACCATCTTCCAGATGTACAGAATAGAACCACGTAAGGTCTTCTGCACTCGTACAATCATCGTCTGCACTAGCGGTCAGTTCGATATATGCCGGACCGCAATTCACGTCGTAGCTACACACGTGTCTTAATTCCGTTCCGCTTGTAATCTGTGGTCCGCTTAAGTTATTTACTTTTATTTCTTGTTCATATTCCCAAGTTTTAAAGGTACCATCTGTATTTTTTTGACACCAATCTATGACAATCCAGTTTCTTAAGACTTTAAAACAAGCACCATTTGATTGTGTAGGATAAGTTTTATCTTCATAAGTAAAACCGACTTGGTCACAAGTACCTTCTGAAATTATAGGTTCAGCATAAGGTGCCGGCATATTTTCCGGACTAATATCTGATACTGAACAACCATCATTATTAACATAATTTGATGGCCAGATAATACCACTTTCGTCAAAAGGAGCTGGATTACTAAAAGTAATCACTTGATAGCACTCTTGAGGTCCCGTAATCGGTTGTGTCAATGTAAAATGTCTAGTAATCGTTCCTGTTCCACAAGATGTAATATTATAATTTGCTTGCTCAGCAACATTGCTCAAATCGGTACAACCTCCTCCGGTTAAAGTCGGTTCTCCAAAATAACTTGACAAGTTATTAGGATCATAGGTAAATCCACAATCTACTGTTTGATTGGCTGGGCAAACCATGTACGATGGAACTTTGTCTTGTACTTCTACTGTCACCATACACATATTACTATTACCTCCCAAATCCGTTGCTCTCAAAACAACCATGACAGTATTTCCTATATCTGCACAACAGAAATAAACTTTATCAGACCATTCTGTTCCATTATTTCCACATGGATCATCCATTCTTCTAATATCAAGGGTAACTGGCCCACATTCGTCAAAACTTCCATCATCAACATCCTCCGCTGTTAAATGGGTGGTACCATCAGGCAATATAGCCAAAGTTGTAAATTGATCGCAAATTGTAATCGGATCAGTTTGATCTCTTACAGTTACTACTATTGACTTTTTACTAATGTTATCACATTGGTCGACCGCGGTATAGGTCACCGTCTGTACCCCAACCGGGATATCAGCGTAACCACCATTTGTACTTAAGCTACCGCCGTCCCAATTAACATATACTGCTATGATGTCAGCACAAGCATCTACCACCGTAGCAGTTGGCAATAATACATGAGCTGTACAACTATAATTTCCTGTAGAAACATTCATATCACTGAGTCCTGTAATGCTCGGCCCCTCTGTATCTGCTATTCTTATTACCTGTACCGCTGTTTTTCTAACAGTAGTTCCACACCACCATTCGCCAATTTCCCAAGTTCTTTCAATGATTTTTTGGCAAGGTGTCTGAGCTACTACTTTATCAGAATAGTCGACATAACCGTTGCAAATAACCCCTTGAGTAAATGGATACAATGGAATTCCATTATAAGAAGGAACTCCAAAAAGGTTGACAGGTACTTCTTCATCAAATCCAACGACACTGCAGCTCACTGTATTGAGACCAGAAGTATTTGGTATAAAAGCCAAATTAACATCTCCTCTAAGTAAATTTACGGTTTGTTCGCAGATGTCACTCTCATTTCCAAAAGCATCCACTGCCTTCCAATATCGAATATATTTTCCGGTGTAATCTCCACAAGATAAATTTTCATAGACTTGGTCAACTAGCACTAGTTCTGCACCACAATTATCCATGACTGTAGGTTGAGGAGCATCATTAATATCAGTTAAGCATGAAATTTCAACATCTTCACACAATATGGTGGGAGCCACTTCATCTTGAATGAAAACTTTTCCCCAGCAACAGTTTCCTTGGCAGCAAACCATATAATCGAATGTACGACCCACATCATCCACGGTGAAATAGTTTGGAACTATGACACCATGATCATTTGTAATCGTAAATTCACAATTATCAGGACAACCATAATAATCGCCTAATAAGGTCATTTCTGTATTTAAGCTTCCATCGCAAGTCAAGTAATCTAAACTTAGATTTATATCTTTATTACACACAATTCCATCAACTGGATATTCTAATACTGTAATTTCAACATTACATATAGAAGTGTTACCATAAATATCACTCGCCATAAAACTCAAGACATGAGTGCCGATAGGGAATAAATCTCCACTAGAAAGACCCGTGACATCAACTTGAATTATTTGATCTAGTTCACAGTTATCTTCTGCTTCAGGAGCATCAAATAAAACTACAACTTCACATTCATTGGCACCTAATTGAATGGGATCTATCGTCGGGCAAAAAGTAAAAACTGGTCTGATGGTATCTAACACTGTAATTTCGAAAGAACAAGTAGATGTATTTCCATTGCCATCTTCAGCCTGGAAAGTTACGGTATGAGTTCCGGCTGGGATGGCCTCTCCATCCTCTGCTCCTTCAACTGAATCTGAGAGAGGACCTGCTAATTGAGTAATTGTTACTTGATTATATTCTAAATTACTGATATCAAATGTTGTCGTTGCAAATTGGTTATTAGATCTAACGATGAAGCAAAATTCTTGACCTGCTGTAAGGGCAATTTCTTCGCTACCAGATGCATTAGAGTCTGAACCTGTCGCTAATATGGTTTGAGCACCATCAATGGAGTAAGCTGGCTCGTCATTGATGAGTTGAGCACCACCACCTATTGCTTCCGCTTCCCAATCAAAACTGAGTGTTCCATCAGAAACAACGGTCATACAGTACATCCAATCAGTATTAGTTCCTGCTGTTCCATCTGTTGTTCCGGTCAAGGAAATTGCATCCGGTGCATCTGCCGTATCTACTTCTCCATCAGTTCCATCGCCTACTGAACTTTCTGTCCAAACCAACGGATCAAAAGACCCTGCAAATCCTACAGAGTTACAAGCATCTGATGCAGTGGCACTTTCAAAATATACTGTTGTCATACAAGACGCAGGATCGGTCAAATATACGGTGAAGTCTGCTGGACAAACCATATTCGGACCTACATCAGAGGCATCATTTACAGTAATCTGAAATGAACAAGTTGCGGTTTGATTTCCAGCATCCGTATATTCATAAGATATCGTGTAAATACCAGGACTCACTAAGTCCCCATCTCCTGCACCAGCTGAAGAATCGCTGACAGGGCCAGAAGTCTGAACTAAATTTTCAGGAATGATAGGACAATTATCCTCTACTACTGGTAAATCCCAATAGAGTGTTGTATCACATGATGTGCTAGCTAAAATATCTACCTCGAAATCCAATGGGCAAGTAATTATAGGTGGATTGTCAGTGACAGTAACCGAAAAACTACACTCAGCACTTGCACCGGAAGTGTTGGTTGCTGTATAAATCACCTCATAAACACCCGCACTCAACAGATCACCTAAGGCGGGACCTGAAGTCTGAGTAATTGTGATTTGATCAAATTTAAAATTTGAAATTGTCAGTGAAGTATATTCATTCTTATTGTTTGATCTTACAAAAAAGCAAAATGACTGTCCTGCATTCAAATCAAATGACTCACTTCCAGAACCAGTAAAATCAGTTCCCGATGCTAAGTACACTTCTGCACCATCAATACTGTACCCCGGCTCGTCGTTATTAAATATTCCAGGAGGATTGGGTATCGAAGCATTCCAATCAAAACTTAAGGTTCCATCGACCGGTATATCAATACAATAAAGTACATAAGTAATTAAATCAGCGGTTCCATCACTGGTACCCTCTATGACAATTTCGTCAGGAGCTAAAGTGGCATCTACGCCATTGTTTGTCCCATCACCACCTACAAAACTTTCAGTCCAGTTGATTGGGTCAAACAAATTTTCAAAACCTTGGGCATTACAATCATCTGTCGCATCAACAGGTTCTACCCAAGCTGCTGCTATAGTACATTGATCAGGAGCTGTAATGGCAAGTGTAACGTCAGCCGGACAATCATTGATAACGACCGTACCGCAATCCTGAGCAGCTAAATTGCTTGATTGAATTAATGGAATGAGCATCAGTAAAATTAAATTCAATTTTACCAGCATTGTAGAACCCTTAAGCAATTTGCTTAATTTTGGGACACTAGATGCAATTTCGAAGTGAGTTTTAGTACACATTGAGTTCATTTTTAAATTAAGTCTAGTTATGTAATTAAGAATGGGGTGGAAATAAGTTGGCGCTGAAATCCACCCCGTTCATTTAATATTATTTATTTAATAAAATCATCCTTTTACTAATCGTTGAGTTACCATCAGTAATATCATAGACATATATACCTGCGATTGGAAGATTATTTTCAGATACCTGGGTTCGATTCCAACCTTTCACTGCATTTATCTCTTTTTCATAAACCACCTTTGCATTAATGTCCTTAATGGTCAAAGTAATATTCGTCGATTCAGGAGCATAAAATTCGATAAATGTAGAATTTGCCCAAGGGTTTGGAGTATTCTGGACTAATGCCAAAGTGTTTAATTCATTTTCCTTTAACTGCCAGTTTAAGGCCAAATTAGTTTTCTCTAATTCATGAGTATAAATTTCTGCATTAAGCCCAGTACCTATTCTCAACAATTCTGACAATCTGCCAGCCTGTTTTGCCTTTATGCTTAGAGAAATATTAACCTCTTCGTTAACTCCATTACCGTTGTATAAAATCACATTGAAATTATCTTTATGTCGTGCTGACTCAAAATTTACTATGTTAGTCTTATCAACATTTGCACTCAGAATCTCTACTAGTGACTGATCTAAGGACAATTGCAATCCATACCACTCCGATTGAGGAATAGTGATATCAAGGTTTATTTCTTCATTTTCAGAAATATATTGATCGACAAGATTCAAATTGAACATTGCACGATTGTCATCCTTTGTTGATCTAAGTTCATCTGTATATGAATTATTCACATCACCAATTTTAACCCCAACAAAGTCAACTATCATATTTCCATACAATTCTGGTATGTGATAAACCAAAGGATATCCTGAATTCAATGGATTATTGATTGGGAAATCATATTTTTTATCTATGAATTTCCAGCTTGTATTATTGGCAAAAGAAGATTTCAATCCTAAAATATTCTTTCTCAATTCGATAAGGTCACTTGCACTGACTTTTTCGTCATTGTTGATGTCAGCTGCAACAATCGTATATGGATTGTCAAATTTCTGTAATCCTAAAATATGCCTTTGAATCAGAACTAAATCTAGTGTACTGACCGCCTCGAGGTGGTTAATGTTTTTATTTGGAACAACTGTATATTCGCCACCCATAGGCATATCAGAGAAAGAATAGTGTCCGTCGATACTTTGAATTTGTGGCAATTCACTACCTTCTAAATCCACCAATACATCATTGACATATTTTCCATTACTTGTTCTGAATGATCCGGTCAGGTCAACCAGATTTCCTGAACAAATATCATTTGGATCCAAAATCGTTAATATGGATTCGCAAGAATCTACAAGTACTCCATTTTCATACCAATAAATAGTTTCTGGAACATCTCCTACATCAGCACAAGTATATATCTCTTCATCTAGATTAATATCTGTCGGAGAAAATGAAAAATCAAGAACATTATCACAATCACCGAATACACCAAACAAGAAGTCCTCAGGTGTAACCGTTACCGTGCCATCGTCTTGGATATCTTTAAATATTTTAAAGCATTCGACAGCATAAGGTTTGGTATTTTCTATGGTTACCGTAAAGGTATCCATTGCTATATTTCCACAGTCATCTACTGCTGTAATAATAACAGTAGTAGTTCCTGTAGGATAAGTTCCAGATGCGTCTAAACTATTTGAATCGTCAGCATAAGGGCTGTTATTAGATACAGTAAGTACTGGTGTACAATCCGTTGCACTCACATTGGATAAGTCAACATATGCTTCACATTCTGGATATGACCCTGATATTATTGTATCAGAAACGCCACTAATCACTGGTGGGAATGTATCTATTACAATCAAATACTGAGTGAAATAATACGTTGCCAAACTATCGCTATTAATCATATTACATGAATCGACCACTGTCCATACTCTTTCAAAAGTATCAATACAGATTCCTCCAGGTGTTAGATTAGTATCACTATAATCGATTGAAACTAAAGCACACAGACCATCAACATCAGCCGTTAAAGCTCCACCCTCCAGTTGAGTAGGATCCAAGGTCGTACAATCACTTATTGTAATTGTATCTGGTAGTGATTCATAATTTGTGTCTTCTAAATCAAATCCATTAGCCGGACTCGTTATTGTAATCACTTGTGTGCAAGGAGAACTCACATTTCCTTGTAAATCAGTACCAGTATAAGTGTATGAAATAAATCCAATACCACATTGATTGAGAGATTCAATTATTGAAATTGTATCAATTACTATCAATTCAGGTTCCGTACAATTGTCAGTAGCCGAAGGAGGAATAATTGAATAGTCCTCATTGCATACATAAGTTTGATCTACGCAAGTAAGTACCGGTGGCAAAGAATCAATTACAGTTATCGTAATATCACAACTTGAACTCTCACCTGTACCTAAGGATACCGTTAAAGTCGTAGTAACTATTCCTAAATTAAGATCATTACAAGCCAAGAAATCTTTGGACAATTCAAAAATCAAATCTTGACCGCATATCGTTTGATCCCCAATGAAAAAATCAGCAGGATTTAAATCTGTTACACCATCTATGTCTAATGAAATAACTGTATCTTGAACACATTGAATCTCGAATTGGAAATCAATGGTCACCGTTGCTTCACAGCTAGAAGTATTACCTGCTTGATCCGTAACATACAATATAACTGTATTATCACCTAAGTCACTACAGAATAGAGTATCCGGTTCCACTGACAAGCTAACGTCAGAACAATCATCAGTGCTTCCACCATCAATCCAACTTGGATTAATAACCACATAATCAGTATTACTTAAGACAATCGTAGTATCTTTTGAAGCACATATTGGTGCTACCAAATCTACATTACATGGCCCTAATATTATACTTGCACCATCCGAATCATCCTCATCCCCATCAGTGTTTTCAATATCATCATCAACACTTGGACCGTCATTATCAGGGTTAATATCTGGATCACTATCTGCATCTACTTCACCTGGAGTAGAACTAATCTCAGCATAGTTAAACAATTCAGTGTTTAGACCACAAGGGACAACAATTAAAGAGACAGGAATTATCATAGATTGTCCAGGGTTAAGATTCGTATTAATATCTACGACATACTTACCATTTCCATAAAATGTCCAATCAGGGTTTAAACTTGAATCAAAAGTAAATCCACATTGTAAATAATCTACAACGCTGAATTCAGTTGCAGTAACATTTCCTTGATTGTAAATATTGATATTAAAAGTAACCGTATCACCAAAATCATAAGGTGTATTTGGAACAATAGTTTTTGTCAATGCCAAGTCAAATACCTCTACTAACGCCGGATCTTGATCATCCTCATCGCTATTACTATTGTCAATGACATTATCCGTATCGCTATTCGGCACTCCACCGGCATCGTTATTTACATTACTATCAGGTGTACTGTCAATATCAACTCCACCGTCAAAGCTCGAAATTTCGGCATAATTTAACCAAGCGTTCTCATCAGTACATGGTTGAAGAGTTAAAGAAATATTGAGATTTACTTCTGCACCTGCTTGGATAAATGGTATGATTTGGGTTGCGTTACCACCGGCATTCACTGTCCATGCACCTGGATTTGTATTACTCAATGTGAAACCACATGGTATGTAGTCCGTAACCATGACATTAGTTGCATCGAGGGTTCCTTGATTTACCACATTTATTTGTAGTATCACATCATCACCATAAGTATATGGACCGGTTGATAATTCGACTTTTATTAAAGCTAAATCCACAAACGGAACCACTGCAGGGTCATGGTCATCTTGGTTACCATCAGCGCCATCACTGTATAAATCATTGTCTCCAGGACTGTTAGGCAAAACATCTTTTTCTTGTGAAGTGTTTGAATCAGCTTCACTATCAATGTCATTTGCTGAGGTAAAACCAAAGGTATCTTCACCAAAATCTATTTCTGCATAATTAATATAATCATCAGGATTTCCTGTATTATTTAATGTCAATGTAATAGGAACAGTAATACAAGAATCTCCAGTTGAAGGAATTCCGCCTGCTGGGATGATTCCTCCACCTTCTAATAAGCTGATTTTTGCAGTACTGCCACTTAGAGTCCAGTCGGGATCGTTTAGTGTATATCCTACAGGAATATAGTCATTGACATCTACTCTTATTACATTTTCAGAACCTTGATTACATACTAGTATATCAAACTGTACATCACTTCCATATTGAATGGTAGATTGTGCAGCATTAAATGTTTTAATCAATGCCAAATCAAAAGTAGGGCATATATCTACATCATTGTTGTCTTGTACTTCCACTACGACATCACAAGAACTATAATTACCGAATTCATCAATAATATAAATTGTTTTATCATTAAACCCGATATCATAACAACTAAAGCACATCTCCTCTACCAATGTCAAAGTATCAAAACTAAAGTAATAGTCATAATCGCATGGATGAGAACTACTTGCAGCTAAGCTTTCTGCTGTCAGACAAGCCATTTCGATATCACTTCCATTTACATGCATAAATTCTAGGGCGATGGATACTGAATCTTTGCATGCAACGACAGGCTTTACACAATTGTTAATTTTGAAATGTTGTTCACAACTTGTGACATTTCCACACATATCTTCAAAGCTCCAAACAATGACATGTTCACCGACAGGATAATCACCACTTGCACTCGCCGTAGGTCCCACTCCTGTCACGGGTTGTTCAAAAACTCCATCACTATTCAAATCAATTTTATATGACCATGCAAGACTACTCGCAGGGGTACAATCATCTGTAGCTGACATAGATAACACGATAAATCCATTGTCACAATCCCCGTCATTGTTACATTCTTCAGGAACAAGATTACAGTCGCCAACAATAGTAGGTGATATTGTATTGGATACCATGATCGTCTGATCGTGCAATGCAGGGTCTACGTCGGGTTGACAATCATCAACAATCGTCCATCTTCTTATAATTTTGAAACAAGCACCATTAACATCTTCAATAGGAAAATATAAATCCTTGTATGTTACGCCTACTTGAGCACACACTCCATCGTCGTACGTTGGATATCCTTGACCATCCGGCAAATTATCAGGTGATAAATCAAGAGCTGAACAATTATCAGTAATAAATACATCTTCCGGCCAATCAATCACAAAATCAAATGGATGGTCATTTACAATAGTTATAACTTGCTGTGCTGATGCCGATCCATTGGCATCCGTTGCTTCGAAATATCTAATAATTTCACCAGTTCTACAAGTATTAATATCAACATAAGGAGTATGCTCAATTAATAATGCTCCACAAGCATCAGTAACGGTAGGTGTTCCAAATTCACTTAAGTTATTAAAGTCAATAACCTGCTCACAACTAATTGTCATATTAGCTGGTGGAGTAATTACTGGCGGAAATTTATCTTGAACGACAACATTTACCATACAAGAATTGCTGTTACCTGCGTAATCCCAAACTCTTAATTCTACCATAGTTTGTTGTCCTACGTCATTACAACAGAAAGCCACAGATGGACCAAATTCATTGTCTAATCCACATACGTCGTTGACCTCTACTCTACGAACTTCCATGTAGGCGATTCCACATGCATCGGTACTTCCATCATCAATGCTAGAAGCATAGATATATGCGACACCATTTGAGTTGAGCCCTACGATGGTGTTTTGGTCACAAACTACTGTTGGAGGGGTCTTATCATTAACCGTCACAGTAGTCGTACAGGAATTACTATTACCACAAGCATCATATACTCTATAAGTTATAACGTGTACACCAGTAGATAGCGTTACCAAAGCACTGCTTTGATTTTCGAAAAAGAAATCATCATCTACATGAATATCTATAGTATAATTAGTGCCGCTACAAGCATCGTTTGCTAATGGTGAAGGCAATAAAACAGTAGCTTCACAGTTTCCACTACTAGCACTTGCGACAATCGGATCAGGACACTCAATTGTAGGTTTGTCAGTATCCACAATCTCTATAGTCTGCACAAACTCAAGTGGATCACTGAAATCACATGTAGCTTGTGCCAATGTCCATGTTCTCATGACTTTAGTTACACAGCCTGAGAATTCGATAATTCTATCACTATATCCTACTCCTGTGTAGCAAGCACCTTCAAATGATGGATACATAGGTATGCCATCAATCGTAGGTACACCCGTATAGACAGGATCTGGGTTTCCTAGTTCATCTTCCGGAAAATCACCGGAACACACTAAATTATTTCCCTCTGATTTTAAAAGATCTAGAGGTGGTACGACTAGGTCAAAATCCGGTCTCTCAACCGACATTGTAATTTCACAAACCGCAGATTTGTTACCATACTGATCTATGGCCTGATATTGGCTTATTATTTCCTTTGAATAATCTGGGTCACACGTGAGTACATTGGTAACAGAGTTCAACAACACCATTTGGACTTCACCTCCACAGTTATCATTAACTACCGGGCCAAAGAAGTTACCAATTTTATAACATGGCAATGATAGGTCTTCGCATACAATTGATGGCGCCATTTTATCCTCAACCGTAATAAAGCTCCAACAAGAATTTTGCCCACAAGATTCTACTAATTTAGCCATAACTGTGGTTCCTACATGCTCTGCAGTCAATGTTGCATTAGGAATGGCATTGCCATAAGCATCTGTAAGCATTACTGAATATGGTGCATTCAAATCAAGTGGTATTGAAGACAACATTTGAGGTGTAACTGTCATGCTACATGATGCCCCTAATGAAAGTTGCAAATCTCCAATACAAGCCATCGCTCCTTCTACTAAACCAACACTTACGTTGAGAGGAACAATATAATAGCAATCATCTACTCCCGTAATTTCAACATTGATTTCATATATACCAGATATACCTGCCCAATCAATGGTCACAATACTTCCACTTCCACTAATTACTCCCCCTGTAGGGTTGCTCAATGACCAAGTATAACTAGCTCCAGGGATATCTTCAGACAAACTGTAAGTTTCAGTATCTACACCGCAAATCGATGTCTTTCCACTTAATTCAAGTTGTAAAAATTCACTCGGACCATTAGAAATTTCTTTAGTGTCACCAGCATTATTGATAAATCTGATTGTATATATTGTACCAGTTTCGTACGCTACGGTAATTCTGTATTGACTCGTAATATCAGTTGTTACTGCTGTTTCGCTTAAGAGTGTACCAGCCGAAATCTCAACTGCAGGATCTGAAACCGGACTAACATACCCATTTACTACTTGCAATACCTCCCATTCTTCACTTGGCGGTCCTTCTACCACTATATCATCTTCGAAAAATCCAGAATTCGTCGTTGCAGTACTTTGCAGACAACGTGTGTCTTCAATGTATGCATCAATGATTTTTAAAGCGGCAGGGTCATGGTCATCTTCATCTTCAACTCTATTACCGTTGATTTGATTATCCGTACTTGTATTATACTTGCCACCTGCATCATTAGACTCGTCCATATCAGGACTTGAGTCAATATCCATATCCGAAATATCTACGCCATCTTTTCCAAAAATTTGGGCAATCTCAGCGTAATTCATAAGCAAATGATGATCAGCATCTGCGTCAATTCTTACTTTGATGCTCATGATGTAGTTTTCTCCTGCACCAAGTCCATCAGGGAATTCTATTTCTCGTGTTGCAGTATGATCATTAGCCATTGTCCAATTAGAATCTTCCAATTTGGTTTCATCAGCTAGATAATCTGCAATCATGACTTTGTAAACAGGCACATCTCCTTGGTTAAATATTTCAATAAAATATTCAACGAGTTCACCCTTTTCGACCACCGTCTTTTCTGTGTATTTTATAAGTGCTAAATCCAAGAATTTAACATTAAGTGATACAGGATCATTGTCATCTTCATCGATTTCTCCGTGATCAGTCACCAAATTATCGGTACTTGAGTTTACCTGTCCTCCTTTATCATTGGTCAAGTTGTCATCTGCTACAGAATCAAAATCACAATTGGTTTCAGAGGATTGTTCTTGTGCTATTTCTGCATACCACACCATGTCTCCACTCGCATTCTCATTCGTTCTAAAAATTAAGTCAAACTCACTTTTATAACTTACAGGTATACTTGCAAAATAATCAAAATAAAGTTTGTCACCAACAAGTGTCCAACCCGGATTTTCACTAGGTTCGAAATCTAAACCTGCGGGAAGATTTACGACTAGTTTTAGAAATTCTGAAGGTAAAATACCTTGGTTATATACTGTTATAAGCGTTTTCACCTTAGTACCCAAAGTAATACTTTCATCATATTCCGTCACTTCATATTTCAATGCCATATCGAATATAGGTGGGGCTGCCGGATCATGGTCATCTTCGTCATCAGACCCGTTTCCAGTCATTACGTCATCCCATTCGGATTGAAATTCACCACCAGCATCATTGGTCACATCGTCATCCATTGTGGAATCAGAATCTATTAAATCATTACCATCCAAATCCTTGGCGTTGACAATTTCAGCATAAAGGATGTAGTCATTAGCTGCTCCTCCCTTCACTCTTAAATTGATATAAAAATCTTTGGTTACGGTTGCATCAATACCTTTGGAAATCTTTAAATAGGCTTTGTTTCCAACTAACACCCAATCAGGGTTTAGTTCTGGTACGAATTCGTAATTTGGAGTTAAATATGCAACCAATGTATATTCGAATTCACTGAGTGTTCCTTGATTTTTAACTGATATTTTGAATGGTGCAATGTCATTCAATTTTACGCATGATCCACCTTCATATTCATTGATAAGTGCAAGGTCAAAATTGTTTGATTCAATTAAACCAATGTCATAGTTATGATTGGTCGTCAAAGTAAATATTTCTACTAAATAGTCAGAAGCCTTTTGTCCTGAAAAGTTGATATCACTATTTTCTAGAGACTCTGATTCATCACTAGGTTCAGTATTTACAGTAAATTCATAGATTTTACCATCATTGACGAGATATTCTTCGTCAGGAGTAAAATTGGAAACATCAATTCCAATAAAATATGTTTTTAACGGAATTAGATTATCAAAAATGTATTGACCGTTTTCATCCGAAATGGTTTGAGCCACAATATTCAAATCTTCATCATAAAGATTGATTTTAAATCCTTTGATACCCGGCTCATCTGCGTCTTGAAGTCCGTTTTTATTTGAATCCAACCAAACTAAGTTACCAATTTGGATTTTAGGCGGAATACAGGTTGCTTTGATTTCACCAAAACCAGTGGCTTTACCAAATAGAGAAGCAATATTACTTTGATATAGCTCCACTCCATCGATTCTTTTACCGGTACGAGTATCCAATCTAATCAATCCACCAGAATAAGTATTATACAACGGATCATAGGCCGTCGTTATGACAGAGTTTCTATCTCTTAATGTAAATAGACTTCCTATTGCGGTTTCAGGATCCGAGATAGGATTTGCAATCCAGTTATCATCGAAAAATTCTCCCCCACCAGGTCCTTCATTATTGTCAGGATGAGCTCCAAAAAGCGAACCCGCAACCGCATTGTTTTCGAGTTTCCAAACACCATTATCATTCCATACCATTAAAATATCAGGACTTTGTCTATCCACTCTACTTCCAGAATCTGTACAATATCGATGCCCTACTCTATCAGATAGTGCGATAATCATGTTTCCATCATCGGTAAAGTCGATATCAGTAAACCAATGAGAAACTTTTTTATTGGATGGGTCATCATTCCAAAATCCTTTTATATAATTAGTAGCAAAAATTTCTTCAAATGGCTCGTCCGTATTATTTTCATCTAATTTATATACGACAGCATAGGAGTCATTTTCATTTTTTGAATACTCCGCAGAACAAGTTAAACCAACATATAACTTGCCATCGTAAAATTTACTTGCAAAGGGATAAGCTTCACCACCAGAACATTCCGAATTCGGAATTTTAAAAATTTCTGTGGTCTCCGGTATTGGGTTTTCAAGATTTATTTTTACTATTTCCTTTTCACTAATATTAATGACATATAGTGACTGAAAATCAGGAGAAATCTGGATAGATCCAAGACCTCTTTTACCAACCTGAGCACCATAAGCACAGTCCATTGGGTCTGTTACGGTAAGTGGTTTTACAGTGACACCAAGGTCAGAAAGTTTGACGAATAAATTAGTTTCCTTATTATTTAAAAACTCTGTTTGATAAATGGCATCAGCGCCATAATCGGTGACTCCCGAATTCTGCTTAATGTAAGCGGCAGAATAAAGAATTCGCTTATAAGGATGCCAAGCTAATCCCCAAACAGAACCTGTTTTTCCGTGCTTTGCAACACTTGAAACGGGGCTATTTGTAGTAAATTCATAAGGTACACTCACTATGGATTCCATATTAGGATAAACATCCACTCTGTCTTGAACAAAACAAGTGAGTACAACCATGGCATTATCTTCACATCCATCCGCATTAAGCATTGCAAAATAATTATGACAAGATGGAACTTCAGCAAACTGCACAATGGTACCATTATCAGGACCTTCGAATGAAGGTACTTTTCCAACAGGTAAATTGAAAACCAATTTTACCTTGGTTTCGTCTTCAAGACCTGTGAAGGCATAGTATCCATTGGCATCAGTGTAGGCCTCACCTATCAAACCACCATCATCATCGTAGGCGGTTACTTTAGCGTTCCTAATGGGCTGCTCATATTCATCCCATATACCATCGTTACTGAAATCATTAAAAACTGAACCTTCTACCATTCCGGATGAAGGAACACATTGCGCAAACAGAACGTTTGCAAAAATTAGTAATGCATTGATTGCGGCCAATAGCATGACCGAGCGAAAGTAATAATTCTTTCTCATTTTGGACCTTAGTTATTTTAACAAATTAAGCTAGAATCTATTACACATTCACTTTGAGAATTCTAAGAATCTCTTGCAGGTTTATTCGAATTAGATATACTAATCCCTAGGTTTATGGGACAAATATATGAATTATTCATAATATGTATTAATATATTATAATTATTTTTAATTTGTTTTTAATTTATATATATAACTAATTGCTTTATAATTAATTATAATATTATTTTTTAAATAAAATTTTTACATAAAGCATACATATATTTCCATTATGTTCAAATTATTATTTATTTCATCTATTCCACTTAAAAAAAATTATTCAGAACATCCATTTATTCATCTTTTCAGAAAAACATTTAGCATCTTTGTTAATTATATGAAATACTAAATTTTAAATTTTTATGATTGGATAACTTACTGCATACTAGACATCCAATATGTATGCAGTACAAACATCGGGGCAGGTAAATGAAGAACAATTATTTTAATCTTATAAATCAAAGCTATTATTTCCCTCAAGAGGGGTTTGACCTTCGAAACGACTACCTTACTTTTCATGGGTTTTCTCTAAAATATTTAATAGACAAATACGGTACGCCATTTAAGCTCACTTTTCTTCCTAGAATTGGTGATCAAATAAAAAAGGCTAAAAACCTCTTTAATAAAGCCATTAAAGCTAACAATTATAAAGGGGAATACTTCTACTGCTATTGTACCAAGTGCTGTCACTTTAATCATGTCATCAATGAAGCTCTCAATCACAATGTGCATTTGGAAACTTCCTCAAGTTTTGATATTGACTTAATTCAGAAACTTTACCAAAAAGGAAAAATCACGAAAAACATCCAGCTTATCCATAATGGTCATAAAACTGACGACTATCTAAGAAAAATCATAGCGCTTATAGACGAAGGATTTACCAATGTCATTCCGGTACTGGATAGTAAAAAGGAATTGGATCGATTGTATGAAAACACCAAAGATGAGCTAACCATAGGAATAAGGATGGCCATCAATGAAGAACCTCAATCCGCCTATTACACTTCCAGACTCGGTATCAGATCGGCAGAAATCATTGATTTTTACAAACAAAAAATAGCACGTAAGAAAAGAGTCAAGCTCAAAATGTTGCACTTTTTTGTCGATTCCGGTATTAAAGACACTTTATATTACTGGGGTGAATTTAGAAAAGCACTGAAGATTTTTGCCGACCTCAAAAAAATATGTCCTACGCTTGACTCAATTAACCTTGGTGGTGGATTGCCGATTCGAAATAATCTGGGATTTGAATACGATTATAAGTACATGATTAATGAAATCGTCAGAAACATCAAGGAGGTCTGTGAAAGCGAGGGCATTGCCGAGCCCAATATTTATACAGAATTTGGTAAATACACCGTGGGTGAAAGTGGCGCCACGATATTTTCTGTATTGGAACAGAAACAACAGAACGATTCAGAACTTTGGTATCTCATTGACAATAGTCTCATGAACACCATTCCGGATTCTTGGTCCATTTTCGAAAAGTTCATTTTGCTACCCGTCAACAAATGGAAAAATGAGTACAGTCAAGTCAATATAGGAGGTATAAGTTGTGACCACTCTGATTATTATAATTCAGAAGATCTCAATCAACAGACCGTACTCCCGAGATTTCATGACGATGATGAAGAACCTCTCTATCTTGGATTTTTTCACACGGGAGCCTATCAAGATGCCATCAGCGGATATGGAGGTATCAAACATTGCCTTATTCCGTCTCCAAAACATATCATAGTGGATCGTGATGAAACCGGCAACTATATTGACTACGTATATCGAGGTCAACAGAGTGTCAATGAAATGCTCGAAATATTAGGATATGAATAAAAAGAACAAATTAAATGACCTAAATTTTTGATTATGAGAAGATATTATGCAGGAATAGAAGAAGAGGCATTGGACTATAACAATTGTCACGTGTTGCTTCAATCCATCCCCTATGACGGCACCAGCACATGGGGAAAAGGTGCAGACAAAGGATATGAAGCCTTCATGAATGCCTCTGACAATATGGAAATCTACGACATAGAAACCGACACAGAACCTTACAAGGTAGGTGTGTATGTACTGGATCCAAATACTGAGAAATCAAGTCCTGAAGCCATGTTTCTTTCTACTTATCATAATGCCAAGGAACATCTCGAGACCGGAAAAGTCGTAAGCTATTTTGGTGGTGAACATTCTGTCAGTATAGGGATAATAAAAGCCATTTATGAAAAACATCCAGATATCACCATCTTGCAGATAGATGCACATGCAGATTTAAGACCCGAGTACCTTGGCACACCGTACAATCATGCCTGTGCCGTGTACGATGCTAGCAAACACTGCAACCTCATACAAGTAGGAATACGAAGTATGGATATTCATGAAAAAAAACACATGAATATGAACAAAGTGTATTTTGCAGAAAATATTATGGATAATGACTATTGGATGGAAGAAGCCATCAGTAAAATGACGGGTAAAGTATACATTACCTTTGACCTCGATGCGTTTGACTCTTCCATCATGCCCTCCACCGGCACACCGGAACCAGGTGGTATGAAATGGTATCAAACCCTCGAGTTTCTGAGAAAGGTATTTAAGAGAAAAGAAGTCGTAGGATGGGATATTGTCGAGCTAGCACCAAATCCCGAAAATCCGGCTCCTGATTTTGTGGCGGCAAAACTTTATTACAAAATGTTGGCCTACAAATTTGAGAAGGAACTTACACTCATTGATGACGATTTTTAAAATATAGAAAAATAATAGAATGCAAATTACCGAATTTTTAAAGCATCATTACAAACACTTCAATGCGGCAGCGCTGATTGATGCAGCGGATGGATACGTCGCTCACATGAATGATGGTGGAAAAATGATGATTACACTTGCCGGTGCCATGAGTACTGCTGAACTAGGAAAATCTCTTGCTGAAATGATAAGGCAAGACAAAGTACAGATCATATCATGCACGGGTGCCAACCTAGAGGAAGATATTATGAACTTGGTGGCTCATACACACTACAAAAGAGTTCCAAATTATAGAGATCTCAGTCCTCAAGAGGAATGGGATTTATTAGAAAACCATTTCAATCGAGTAACAGATACTTGCATACCAGAAGAGGAAGCATTTAGGAGAATACAAGCTCATCTATTTAAGGTCTGGAAAGATGCAGAAAATGCGGGAGAAAGATATTTCCCCCACGAATTTATGTACAAAATGCTATTAAATGGATCCCTCGAAGAATATTATGAAATTGATCCCAAAAATAGCTGGATGCTTGCCGCTGCAGAAAAGAACATTCCAATAGTCGTTCCGGGATGGGAAGACAGTACCATGGGCAATATTTTTGCATCATACTGCATTAAAGGTGAACTAAAAGCCTCCACCACCAAAAGTGGCATAGAATATATGATGTGGTTGGCCGATTGGTACGTAAAAAATAGCGATGGCAAGGGTGTTGGGTTTTTTCAGATAGGAGGAGGTATCGCGGGAGATTTTCCGATCTGTGTCGTGCCCATGTTGTATCAAGACATGGAGATGGAAGACATTCCATTCTGGAGTTATTTCTGTCAGATAAGTGATAGTACGACGAGCTATGGCTCATACAGTGGTGCTGTTCCCAATGAAAAAATTACCTGGGGCAAGTTGGATATCAATACCCCAAAATTTATAGTAGAAAGTGATGCCACCATCGTGGCTCCCTTGATTTTTGCAATTATTTTAGGTTGGTAGAAGTTTTTTATTTGTTGCAATTAATTATGTTTAAAAAATAAAATCTTATATTTGCAGCCGCTTAGAAAAAATTAAAAGATTTTGATTTTAATAAGTGCAAAAAGGGCTCCATAGCTCAGCTGGATAGAGCAACTGCCTTCTAAGCAGTAGGTCTCAGGTTCGAATCCTGATGGAGTCACTAATGGTCAGTACTTCACTGACCTTTTTTTATTGATAAAACTATAATAACCAATCATTTATGTACTCATATTAAAAAACATCATTATATTTGTAAAATTATAATAGGACAATTCGTAGGACAAATTTCAAGATGTCCGGCGAAAAAATATATTACACAAACAGATGGAAGGAATTATCAAAGAGATTCGAAAAAAAGAATCCTCTTTGTCTTTTCTGTCTACTTGACGGAAAAGTAAATCCTTCAAATATTACTGATCACATCATTCTCATTGACAATTATGGAGCTAAATGGAACGAACACAATTTTGTTTTCAAGGATGGAGAGCAATTTTACCATGCCAAGGGTGCCACTCCATTGGATGACAAATTTGTACCCGACTCCTATGAAGGCCTCAGACTCATACCGCTCAACATGAGAGAACCAATCTTGGTTGTTAAAGGCGAAACGACCACATCGAATCTTGGTTTTGCGCCTCATGGTGCAGGAAGGGACGTGAGCAGGTCACAACACATTAATGGACATTCACATTACACTAAGGAAGAGATTTTTACCAAAGAAACCAAAGGATTAGATGTCAGGTTTTATTCAGGTGAAATTGACATTTCGGAATTACCGAGTGCCTATAAAAATGCCAATAATGTGCAAGCCCAAATCGAAAAATTTGGTTTAGGACAGGTGGTTGATCGAATCATTCCTTATGGATGCATCATGGCAGGTGATTGGATGGTGAATGCTCCTTGGAAAAAAAGTTTAAAAAAATAATATCTTTGCACACAAATTAATAATATGAATCAAGGAATAAAGTTGAAATATATCACGGCGCAGTGCTCTGTAAAGCTGGATATGACATACTTTATTAAGGGGTTTAAGAAGGATATCTATTGATGAAATAATATTTATTTTAGATAAATAAGCGTCCTTCAGAAGTTGGACGCTTTTTTTTTGACTTTTTTTTAAAATAAAATATGCTAGAGCAATAAAAAACATATCATTGGGATATTGGCACATAAGTCATAGCAACTCAAAGACTTAGATATTTCGAAGTCAAAATGCATAAAGGCATTCGATATTGTATTGACTATATTTTTATATAACTATTTGATTTTCAATATTTTATTTTATTTTTTGTTTGGATATTTGAAAATAAATATATTACCTTTGCATCGTAATAATGATAAAAGAAATGAGACGTATAGAAATGAATACACATTGTGGGGAAAATCTGAAACAAGGTTTTTATTCAACTGATAAAATTAAAGGACACAGGGCGAAACGTTAAATATATTTCAATAGCATGATATATCTAAAGCATCTCCTTGTAGCGAGGAGATGCTTTTTTATTTCCTCCTACATCCTAAGATTCAATCACTATCGGTAAAAAATCAAGTTCTGACATTGGTACGTAGATACATTGCCATGTTTTCAGACATTTAAGTTTCGATTTTCTGAGGCTAATAAATGGTCTAGAGTAAAATTAAAAGTTATGAATCAAGTCCATCGAGGGCTTGGTAAGGGATTTTTTTATAAATATTTTTAAAACAATAGAAACATGGAATTAAGTTTAGCAGATCAGTACTTCTTGAAGGCTATGGATTGGTATCCATGGAATCTTGAATTTGTTACTGAAAATTTACAGTATGCATTGAGTTATGACGACGAACATAGCCATGCTTGGTGTCTCATGGGAATGCTGTACATGTACCAATTTAAAAATTTTGAATCAGCAAAACCTTGCTTTGAAAAAGCATTGCAGCATAATCATAGAAACAGTGAAATATACGAGCATTTTATTCTTCTCAATATTTGGAATGCAAATTATGACCATGCTAAAAAACTTATCGATTTTGCTATAAAAATCAAGGGAGTTGATCATTGCAAATTACATAGGTTACATTCTAAAATAGAGGAAAGCGAGGGTAATTACAAGACGGCTACACAATTATTAAAACAAGCCACTGTCGTCGCTACGAGTGAGTCCTGTATTGCTATCATTGAGCAAGACATAAAAAGGATAAAAACTAAGGAAAAAGTGTTGTCATCCATGCTGCGAAAAAATAAAAAAGATACAAAAAAGAGCCTAAAAAAGGGGGTTAAAAAGAAAAAATAGAATATTTATTTTTAGTACGCAATAAGAATGCGTAGTTACAATTCACCTTTGTATTGTCTTTTAAAGAAAAGACAGAAATATTGAAAATAATTAATAAAGAGACAGTCACCCCGAGTGACAAAAGAAGTCGATGCAAAGATGTTTGCGATACCTGATGTGGGTTTCTGAATAGCCCCATGTATCTCTGGCGATTGCTATGAGATTGACGATCAATTCTTCTTTCGTGGACGCCAAGCGCCAACAGCGTGGGTTCGACTCCCACTCCTTTTCGAAGGGTAGTTCAGTGGTTTAGAACATTGGTTTTACGTGTCGTGAGTTCAATTCTCACTTCCAATCTCGGTTGGAATAGCTCAGTGGTAGAGCAGTAGACTTTTTAATCTATGATGGAGTCAGGTCTCCACAAAACCTAAATTCACCGGGGTACTTTTCTTTGAATTCAATTTTCAGAGATTATCGCTTAAGCCAATGTGCTGATGGATTATCTTTAGAAAAATTCTGATTCAAGATTTGTAAAAAACGGATACCGTTGAAGAATTGATTTGCTCAAGCATTCAATCTATTGTAATATACATTGCAATACATTGATCCTTGTTTCAGCTCCTCAACAGTTCAACTCAAGTTTGATACCATCTCGCAATAGAAGAATTCGAAGATTGGTACCTCATTTTAAAATTGTATTTTTTAACCATTTAAATAATTAAAATGATGAGACAAGTTAGACTAAAAGTGAACGCTTATGAAAAAGCGTTGGTTTTCAAGAATGGACAGCTTGTCCGTGTATTGGATCAAGGAAAATACTGGATAAGTCCATGGGTAAGGGTCATGAAATATGACATTACAGAGTTATTCTACCACGAGATAGATCTCGACTTATTGCTTCAATGCGAAGATTTGTCGAAGAGAATCAACGTGGTGGAAGTAGCTGATAACGAAATTGCACTTCAATACAAAAATGGTAATTTTCAAAAAGTATTGCCACCTGGTCAGTATGCTTATTGGAAGGATGGACTTGACTATGATTATGAAAAGATAGCGCTTGATAAAGTTGAGGTAAGTGAGAGCATCAACAGAAAAGTATTGGCAAAACCTGAAGTTGCGAGATATCTCAGCACTCATTATATCGAAAGTTACGAAAGAGGTTTGTTGTATGTGGAAGGTAAATTGGTGAAAACCTTGGATCCCGGAGTGTACTACTACTGGAAAAACGAGCAGAACGCCATAGTGAGTAAAGTAGATTTGAGAGCTCAACAAATGGAAATCAGCGGACAAGAACTCTTGACCTCTGACAAAGCGACGGTGAGGTTGAGCTTGTTTGCACAGTATCGTGTTACGGATATTGTCAAAGCCTTGAATGAGAACAAAGATTACGTAAAACAGCTTTATGTGATGATTCAATTGGCACTAAGAGAATATTTAGGACAGTATAGCTTGGATCAGTTGCTTGCCAACAAGTCAGGCATTGCACCATTTGTACTTGACTTTGTTTCTGATAAGATTGCAAACCTTGGTGTTGAGTTGATGGATATCGGTGTCAGAGATATCATTTTACCCGGTGATATCAGGGAAATCATGAACCAAGTATTGGTAGCAGAAAAAAAGGCACAAGCCAATACCGTTTTGAGACGTGAAGAAACAGCCTCTACTAGAAGTTTGTTAAACACGGCAAAACTCATGGAAGACAACGAGATGTTATTCAAGTTGAAAGAAATGGAATACATGGAAAAAATCGCTGATAAAATCGGAGAAATCACCATCAATGGTGGTGGTCGGGTCATTGACCAATTAGGCGAACTCTTGAGTAGCCGTTAAATTATCCCCGGAAGTTGCATGCTTTCGGGGATTTTCAAATAGAGATTTTTTCATTAAAAAAAGCTACCATTCGCATATTAATCACATTTTACAAGATATCACGAACTGAAAATGTCCCTTCGGACACATTAACAATTGTTTTACATATTAACATTGGTCTAATTCCCTATTTCCGCTAATTTTACAGGAGTTAAAAAAATTACGTTTCCAATGAAAATTTTGGCTTTTCTAATGTCTTTCTTCTTGTTGCAATCTCTATCTGCTCAATCTGATCATGCTTATTGCAATAAAGCAGAATGGGCAAAAAGACACTTAAATACAACTATCAGGACGAGTGCTTATACGAATAATTACGACTTACATTACTATCGATTTGATTGGAAAATCGATCCTGCAGTTTATGCGATTCAAGGTAGTGCACTGGTAAAGTTTACGGTATTGGAAGATGATTTTAATGAAATAAACTTTGACTTTTCAACAGTGCTTCAAATCGATTCCATCACATATCATGGCGAAAATCTAAGCTATGAACAATTAGACAATTACAGACTAAAAATAGACTTACCTTTGAGCTTGACATCGGGTACAGATGATGAGATTACCATCGCATATCACGGTAGTCCGCCATCAGGTGGCTTGGGTTCTTTTATCCAGGACAATCACGCTGGAACCCCCGTTTTATGGACACTTTCTGAACCTTATGGAGCTCAAGATTGGTGGCCATGTAAAAATGGATTGGATGATAAAATTGATAGCCTAGACGTCTATGTGACCTCACCAATGCCCAATAAAGCAGCCAGTAATGGTAAACTAATGTCTGTCACCATAAATGCAGACAGTACAATGTCAACGACACATTGGTCTCACAGGCATGCGATAGCACCATATCTAGTAGCCATCGCAGTGACCAATTACGTAGATTATACCGATACAGTTACATTTGATGATGGTAGCACGACCCCAATGGTCAATTATGTGTATCCTGAAAGTTTAGAATCTGCCATCCTAGGTACAACGGATAACATCCTCGCTCTCCAGTATTATGACAGTCTTTTTGTATCTTATCCATTCAAAAATGAAAAATATGGCCATGCCCAATTCGGTTGGGGAGGTGGAATGGAACATCAGACGATGAGCTATGTAATTAATTACGGATGGTCATTGCTGGCACATGAGCTAGCACATCAGTGGTTTGGAGACTATGTTACATGTGGGTCTTGGGAAGATATATGGCTCAATGAAGGATTTGCCACTTATCTGGAAGGATTGACAAGAAAGAGATTTCTTGGTGAAGCATCATGGAGAAACTGGCAATTAAACAAAATAAACAGCGTAACAGGATCACCTGACGGTTCCGTTTGGGTCAATGACACCACCAATGTGGGTCGTATTTTTAGTGGCAAACTCAGTTATAACAAAGCATCCTATCTCTTACACATGTTGAGATGGAAGCTAGGTGACGAAGCCTTTTTTGGCGGATTAAGAAATTACCTCAATACCATGGGTCATGGATATGCAAGAACATCAGATTTGCAGGAATTCCTAGAAGATGCCTCAGGCCAATCCCTCGACGAGTACTTGAATGACTGGTTTTATGGACAAGGATTCCCGACGTATGAAATCCAGTGGTATCAAAACGAAAATGGGGATTTATTGATAAAAATAAATCAAACACCCTCTAATCAATCGGTGGACTTTTTTGAAATGCCTGTACCACTTCGCATCCATAGTGACGCTGAAACCCAAGACTTGAGATTAGAAAATACAGAAAATGGTCAGTTATATGTTTTACACCCGGGTTTTGCCGTACAATCACTCGAATTTGACCCAGAGCTCTGGCTCATGTCTTTAAGCACGGTTGTAAACACAGAATTATCGGGAGTTGGAGACGTCGAAAAGGAAGGGTATAAAATATTCCCAAATCCTACCTCTAGCATAATCAATATCGAAGGTCCTGAGATCGGGACTCCGTATACCATTACGGATGTAACCGGAAAACTTATAAAATATGGCCAGCTCAATGTGGATAAGCTCAATGTTGAGGACATGAGAAGTGGCACTTATTTCTTAAACTTACAAGTGAATGAAAGCATCATACAGAGGAAGTTTGTGAAGATGTAGGTGGCTTCAAGAAATATATATAGCAATTAATCGGTGAATATAAAAATTGTTCCGTACTCACTATTAATGGCTTTTTGTAGTTCATGTTCTGATTCGATTGGCTATTGCAAGAATATGAATAAGGATGAAATTAATTCAATAAGTTACCTATATAATAATTCGCCACAAAGCGATCTTCTACCGCTTTCGAAATTAGATGGAATTATTCAATTTTACTCCAATGATAGCTGGACAGAATCACTTTCAATCAGGGTGTTAAATGTTGAGGATAAGAAAATTATCCAATATTATATGTTTGAGCGAGATCCATTGACAAAATGTAAAGTAAATACATTTAAGGAGTTTGAATTAACGGAAAGTCAATTTACATCTTTATCAATTAAAATGGCCAATTTGATGTGTAACCCAGTAAATCTTGAAACATCAACTTCCATCGATGGTAATTTTTTTAGTTTAATCTTTAAGTCTGAAAATAAACTTCAAGCCTATAATTGGCAATCTTTTTCTAATGATTCTAATTCTCCAGATTTGGGCATCGTAAAAGATAAAATTTCGAATATTATAGGGGATTTAATGGAGTTGTGCCTGATTCCTAATGGAACCAAAAAAATAATTGTCGAACAAAGTCCAAAATATCTTGATTCCTTTGAAGTTACAGCTTATATTAGAGATCAATATAATTTAAAGACTACACAAGTTTATTTAGATAATCATGAAATAAAACAAAAAGATATTGGGTTGTTAGAAATGTATATTCATAAAAATGATACTTTAAATATTAAAAATAGAATCCACTTTAAAGTCGAACTTTTGAATGGAAAAATTATCGAATTATGATACAACTGACATCATTGCAGAAAAAATATTTCGTCTTTGTCAATCATCAAGAGTCATGCTAAAAATTTTAACTTAATTCAAATTCTCCCCACCTAATTTCCTCTCCTTTTCCATACTGGCTTTTTTCACTTTTGGTGGCATCCTACCATTTTCTTTCAGTGCTTGATCGAGAATCCACTCGATTTGCCCATTGGCACTGCGGAACTCGTCCGCAGCCCATTTTTCAATCGCATTGTAAGTTTCCTCAGAAATCCTGAGAACAAATTTCTTCTTCACATTTCCACATTAAGAGTACAAAGTTCCCGTATTGACCACCGGTGTGGCTTCTCTGTCACTGCACAATATCACCATGAGATTACTCACCATACTGGCCTTTTTATCCTCGTCAAACTCCATAATATCCTCCTCTTTCAGTCTATCAAGTGCCATCTGTACCATGCTCACAGCACCTTCTACTATCTTATGTCTCGCAGCTACGATGGCTTCGGCTTGCTGACGTTTAAGCATAGCTCCTGCTATCTCCTCAGCATAAGCGAGATATCCGATTCTGGCTTCCATAACCTCAATTCCCGCAATTTCTAGTCTCTCTGACAAGGCCAACTCAAGTGCATGATTGATTTCATCCATGCCTGATCTTAGCGAGATTTCTTCATGATCTTCAAAATTGTCATAGGGATATTGCCCTGCCAGATTACGTACTGCCGCATCACTTTGTAACTTGACGAATCGTTCATAATCATCGACTTCAAAGGCCGCCTTATAGGTATCTTTTACCCGCCACACCGTGATGACACTTATAAGAATTGGGTTACCCCTCTTGTCATTGACCTTAACTCTTTCACTTTCAAAATTTCTTGCTTTTAGCGAAATCACTTTTTTAAGATAAAAGGGGAGTATCCAATAAAAACCATTCTCTTTAATACTACCGGAATATGTTCCGAAAAATGTCAATACCCGAGAACCATTGGGGTGTATCATTAAAAATCCGGGTAGGATGAATACAATTGATACTCCCGCTAAGATACTAAGTATGGGTTGTTCTTGAATGATTGAATATATGAGTACGCCTATGATGGCAAATAATATGAGTAACATGATGTACCCAGACATGGCTTTAAAGCTCTTTTCTTTCATTGTCGAATATTTAATAGTTTATTAATATCATTTTGATATCACAAATATAGCACAGCAAATAAACAATAGTAGAAAAAAATGATTAATTACACATTTTTCATGACCAATAGATTGAATTGATGGATTAAATTTCAAATTTGAATAGATCCAAAAGCCCCAAATATAGATTTCAAATACCGATTCTTTCAAAATATAAATTTTATCCCTATCTTTAGAGATTATTATTTTAAAATATTGTTTGACCTTAACCTATTTGATCATGAAAATTACATTCGCCATTTGCCTTCTGTTATTAAATAATTTTGATATTATTTCTCAGCAAGACACTACAAAATTCAGTTTTGTATCGGAAAGAAACGAGTGGAATATTTTGATTCCGGATTATTTTTCACCTGAAATCTACACTGAGACCTATACATTTTCAGCGAAAGATACTCTCTTCTCTCATGGGGTTGAAAACCCAGATACTTTAAGCTATCGAGAGTTAATTCTTACCAAGGGAGATGGTGTACCACAGAACACCAAGCAATTTTATCGAGAAGAAGACAATAAAGTATACTTATATTACGGTGATGAAGATATCATTATATATGACTTTAATAAGAACATCGGTGACACTATAAATTATCATGAAATAATCAGCCATGGAATTGAGTATTATGTAGTGGATAAGGGTGAATTGATGCTACTCGATGGTTCTCGTATCAGTAGAATCAACCTGGACTGTTTCGGAGATAATATTTGGTACCAAGGTATTGGTTCAGCCAGTTTCACTTTTGAACCATGGAATAATTGCTACTACGAAATTTCAAAAATCCTGACCTGCTTTTCACGAGACGGGATATTGTTGTATAAAAATCCTTTTTTAACATGTACTACCGGAACGCATGATTTAAACCTCAATTTGTTTTCCATATATCCCAATCCTGCTCAAGACAACATTAAGTTTTCTGGTTTAGATGTAGGAACTTATTCCTACCTCATTTTTAACAATTTGGGACAAAAAGTATTGGAAGGAAACATAAACAATAAAGAAAAAATAGACTTATTAAATTTGCCGGAAGGCCTGTATTTTATAACATTGGAGGATAGTAAAGGAAAAAATAGGACTCAGAATTTTGTGATACAAAAATAGGTCAATGCAAAAATTCATAAAATGGGTTAAATGATTCTTATTATAAAAATCATTTAACCCAAATTCTATTATTGTTTAACCACTCGGCTTAGATATTCTTCACCAGAGTTACTTGTAATCTTAATTAAGTACAATCCACAATTGAGCTCCGAAATGTCCAGTTTGTCATATTCATTTGTTTCGAATATCAAGATACCCGTTGAATCATATATTTTTATATTCTGGATTTCACTACTGTCATTTGATAGAACATACAATTTTCCGCTAGTTGGGTTTGGATAAATGGAAACAAAACCATCTCTTGACCCTAAATCTAAAGAAACAGTTTTCAGAATGTGTTGAAATCCATCAAAATCAAAAGAAGAAAGGCGGAAATAATGTATTCCATTCCTAGATTCTAAGTCTGTATATTCTTGATAAGTTGAAGCACTTTCTACATTATTGGCCTTGGCACTTAGCACATTGTGATAATTTGTACCATCAAGACTTTCATCAATCACATATTTATCAGTGTTGATTTCAGTCTCTGTCTCCCAATTAAAAGACAATTTCCCTTGCGATACAATTACCGAAAAGTCCTTCAAAATCACCGGTAATGTCTGATTAAATGCTATGTCACAAGGCGGACCACATGACACATTTTTAAATTTATAAATTTTAATAATAATATCTTGACTGTTACAACCTTCGAGATTACTAAAATTCCATGTATAGGAATTGGTACCACCTAAACTACCAGTACAAGCTAATGTGTCGATTAAATCAGAAGGATTAGTACTTCCACAATACGCTTCTATCTGAGCAGAAAAATTACCCTGCATTGGATAACTAAAATTGATACTATAATCATATTTGTTCGTAGTCGAATTAAACGTAATACTATTCACCGAATAATTCCATGCAGCACATTGACTTGATGCACTACCGATAAATGATAAAAATAATAGGATTGTTAAAATCTGTGTTTTCATAATTACCTGATTGTGTTAAAAGAATTTATTTATTCATAAAAATTTTTTAATGATAGAAACAACCCATTGTTATCATATTACTAAAAAAATTAATGCAAATATCTTGCCAATATTATTTTAAAAGCCATAATTTTTTACCACTTTCGTACCCTATTCAAATCAATTTGATGCGATTAATTACAAATGACGACATTATCGATGTGTTCCATAAATTAAGCCAAAGAGGTTTTAATTTCTTATTTTCAAAATTTAGTCTTAATAGTCTTAAACGTACCAAAAGTGCATTTGACAACACCGCGATACACAGCTCAAATTGGTGGATAATCCCCAACATCAAAAAACATTGGAATCAAAAAATAACCGGACAATCTCACATTATTTATGAGGAGTATGTCTTGGAAAAATACATCAAAAATCAATCTGGGCTCAGGATGCTCTCACTCGGTGCCGGTATCTGTAGTCATGAACTTATTTTTGCAAAAAACAATGTATTCAGCCAAGTTTTGTGTGTTGACATTGCAGACAACTTACTCACGCAAGCGAAAGAAAAAGCCACAGAATTGGGTTTACAGAATTTTGAAATTTTGGTAGAAAACGTTTATAAATTGGCATTTGAAGAAAGTAGTTTTGATATGGTATTATTCAATTCATCGCTGCATCATTTTAGTCAGGTAGAAGATTTACTTCAAAATAAAATCAAGCCTTGGTTAAAGCCAGATGGACTCCTGATAGTCAATGAATATATGGGTCCCAACAGATTGCAATTTCCAAAACATCAAATAAAATCCATCAATGAAGCGATCTCACTCATCCCTCAAGAGTTGCGAAAAAGATATCGTTCGAAGTTTTCGAAAAATACTTTTTCTGGTTCAGGACTTATCCGCATGTACCTCGCAGATCCTTCAGAATGTGTAGAGTCAGAGCATATTTTAGATCATCTTCATTCTCATTTTGATACCGTAGAGGAAAAAGCATTCGGAGGAAATATCCTGATGAATGCACTCAAGGACATTTCACACAACTTTTTAGATGTCAATAATAAATTGGCTCAAGAAACCCTCGAAAAACTAATAAATTATGAAGATGATTATCTAAAGAATTACCCAAGTGATTTCATCTTTGGAATATATAAAAATAGGAAATAATCTGACTCCTTTGCCTCTATGCGACTGCCGTTTCTTCTTGCAATCTTTCCAGTAAAATACGGGCTTCTTTGAGGTTTTTTACTTTATCCTTAATCAGTATCAGGTAGTTTTGTGTTTGTTTGAGTCTAAAATTAAGGCTTTTTTCCGGGTCACTAATCGTTGTCAAAATGGATTTGAATTTTTCCGATTCAAAAAATCTTGATTGTGCATTAGAAATAAAAAAGCACCGCATCGTCCCGTTTTTTAAGCTCATCCGTTCAAAGCCGAATTGCTTACATATCCACCTCAATCTCAAGCCATTAAAAAGTTCATCTACCTGTTCAGGAATGGTACCAAAACGGTCTTTCAGAGCCGTTCTAAATTTGGAAAGTTCATCTTCAGTCTCTATGGAGTCCAGTTCGGTATAGAGTGAAAGTCTTTCCTGAATACTACTAATATAGCTATCGGGTATCAACATCTCAATATCGGCATCTATTTCAACTTCTCGTACAAAGTCCTTTTGTTTTGCCAGTTCATCGTTAAAGAGTTCTTTATATTCATTTTCTTTCAACTCCATGACGGCTTCTTCTAATATCTTTTGATAGGTTTCATAACCTATGTCAGAGATAAAACCACTTTGTTCTGCACCCAACAGATTGCCAGCACCACGTATATCCATGTCTTTCATCGCAATATGGAATCCGCTGCCAAGATCAGAAAACTCTTCCAGTGTCTTAATTCTCTTTCTTGCATCTTCTGTCAATACGGAGATAGGCGGTGCAAATAAATAGCAAAATGCCTTCTTATTACTTCTTCCTACTCGGCCTCTCAATTGGTGTAAATCTGCCATTCCAAATTGGTGAGCATTATTGATAATCATGGTATTGGCATTTGGAATATCGAGCCCAGTCTCTATGATATTGGTCGAAACCAAGACATCAAATTTTCCATCTATAAAATCAACCAATGTCTTTTCTAACTTATCAGAATCCATCTGCCCATGAGCCATCCTCACGTTGACATCAGGGCACATCTTTTGTATAATGGCTGTGATATCGGCAAGGTTTTTCACCCGATTATGTACAAAAAATACTTGTCCACCACGATTTACTTCATAATATATGGCATCTCTGATCAAATGTTCGCTGAATACTCGCCTCTCTGTATGGATGGGTTGTCGATTAGGTGGTGGAGTCCTAATAATACTTAGGTCTCGAGCGGCCATCAAAGAAAATTGAAGTGTACGCGGAATCGGTGTAGCGGTCAGTGTCAATGTATCTACATTCACCTTTAGGTTTCGGAGCTTTTCCTTTGATGCAACACCAAATTTTTGCTCCTCATCGATAATAAGAAGGCCTAAATCCTTAAATTTTATTTTTTTATTTAAAATGGCATGCGTCCCGATGAGCAATTCTAAGCTACCATCTTCGATTCGTTGATAAATTTCGTTTTTTTCCTTGGTACTTCTGAATCGATTGATATAATCTACACTTACACCAAACTCATTTAGACGTTCAGAAAATGTTTTATAATGTTGCAATGCCAGAATGGTTGTAGGTACGAGAATAGCCACCTGTTTTCCAGCCACTATCGATTTAAAGGCAGCTCTCACGGCAATTTCGGTCTTTCCAAATCCTACATCTCCACATATTAGTCTATCCATAGGATACGGCTTGGACATATCTTCCTTTACGTCTTGCGTGGTACTGTACTGATCGGGAGTGTCTTCATATAGGAATGAGGCTTCCAGTTCATTCTGCAAATATCCATCGGGTGGAAAAGCAAAACCCTCAGAGGCTTTTCGCTTGGCATAGAGTTTTATCAACTCATTGGCAATGTCCTTGACCTTTGATTTTGTTTTTCGTTTTAGGTTTTTCCAAGCTTCCCCACCTATTTTGCTCAATTTTGGTGGAGTCCCATCCTTGCCTACGTATTTAGAGATTTTGTGTAGTGAATTGATACTCACATATAGAATGTCATTATTGAGATAAACCAATCTCACAGATTCCTGAACATGACCATTGATATCTATTTTTTCAAGTCCCGAATACCTCCCTACTCCATGGTCTATGTGTGTGACAAAATCTCCGGGTACTAATTCCCGCAACATTCGCAAATTGATAGCCTGATCCTTCGTAAAACCTTCTCGAATTTTGTACCGGTGAAATCTTTCAAAAATCTGGTGATCCGTATAGCATACCACTTTATTATCGTGATCGATGAAGCCCTCGTGTATGGCAATATTGATGGCAGAAAACTTAAATCGTGCTTCTAGATCTTCAAAAATATTGTAAAACCTCTCCAATTGCCTTGCATTGTCAGAGAAAATACAAAGTTGATAACCCTTATCGTAATAGCCTTGCAAATTATCAATAAGTAAATTAAAATTCTTGTTGAATGCTGGTTGTGAGGCCGTTGCCACCTCTATTTCCTTATCATTTTTGAATACTTGAGGTGTACTTAATAAAATTTTATTGAGAGCTTGAATTTTTTCAATGATATCTTTGGGATAGTTGAATGACAATGTTTCACTTACAGTGGACTCCATGGTGTCCTGCTTGTCATTAATGTATTCCAATGCTTTATCAAAAGATTCCTGAAGTCGGTCTATCAGCAACTCCTCATTATATATCCATGCAATTGTATCTGAAGACAATATGTCTAATAAAGAGACTTTGTCCTCCTTCTTAAACTTGACATTAACATCAGGAATGATATTTACTTTTTTAATATTTCTGATAGAGAGTTGATCCGTTGGATTAAAAGTTCTGATACTTTCTACTTCTTCATCAAAAAGTTCAATTCGGTAAGGCCATTCATTCCCATACGAAAATACGTCTATAATGCCTCCCCGTATCGAAAATTGCCCGGGTTCATAGACGAAATCTGTCCTTTCGAATCCGTATTCTACCAAAACCTCAATGGCAGTGTCAATATCGAGTCTCTCGTTTATCTCGATTTCGATATTGTTTTTGTTGAGAAGTTCCGGATCGACCACTTTTTCAAATATCGCTTCCGGATAAGTCACGATGGCGGTATTCATCCGATTTCGAACATTGAGTTTATTAATCGTCTCTGTCCGTTGTAGTGCATTGACGCTGTTCAACTCATCAAACATCAATGGCCTCTTAAAAGAATCGGGAAAAAAATAGGCACGTTTTTGCTCTACTAAAGCAGCCAATGTATTGTGCAGATAGGCTGCATGTTCTTTATTTTCAGCTATTATTAAATGTGATTGCTCAAAATTAGAAAGCAGCGAGGCATTCAAAAACGAGGAATAACTTCCATAAGCGCCTTTGATTTTGAGACTGAATTTAGATTGAGATGCCAGCTTGTCTTTTACAAACTGTGTAACTGTAGAACCCTGATAACGATCTATCAGACTTTCGATATTGAATACCAAATTATTCGAGTCTTGACTACTCGACGTCGCTTTTAAATCCAGTTTTTAGCCTTTACAAATGAGGTTAATAAAAATGGCAAAACCACCCAAAACCACTCAGGTTTGAACATTAAAAATGCGATTATCGCAACCAAAGAAATTAAGAAATATAATTTGGCTGCACCTGTATTAGAAGTTGTTGTCGTCATTAACATTGTTTCTTTGCTGCAAAAGTAACAATTCCCTCTTACTTTATAAAAGTGATTCATACTTTTTTTTACACATGCTTTTCAATATACTTTATCAGCAATCAATAGAAAATAAGTTGTGATTTTAAGAGGTGAAATGAAGATTTTTAACGATTACCAAACTTATTCTTGCATATTTTAATCAACTCATCACTCTTACACAATAAAATCTTTAATTTTGCTCATTCATTATGGTAGAAAATGTACTAAATAAGGAATTATTATCACTTGGCGCTTGGGAGATCACCTTTGGCCAAGCCATTGCAATATTGCTCATAATAATTCTTGCCGGGGTCATTTCCATGGTATTTTCCAATAAGTATTCCAACAACTTTTTTGAAAGGAATGGCATTTCCGTAAAATCAAAGCAAAAACTAAAACGGTATTTGATATACCTATTGGCCTCGATTTTCTTTTATGTTATTATTCAAATATTCGATTTAGAATACGATTTATTCCATACTCGAGGAATAGTGTTCAACATGTCGTTGATTGCTAAAGCTCTGATTATTTTGCAGATTGCACGGATTGCCGATTGGATTATCTCTAATCTTTTCATACAGCGATTTTATTCGAAAAGGGATAGTGTGCCTGAGTCCCATGCCAGAACTTTTAATACTGAAGATAAGGCTTCAAAAGTGGTTCAGCTCATCGTGTATATCCTAGCCATTATGACCATTATCAGTAATTTGAACATTGATTTTTCACTGTTTAAACTCAAATTGGGTGGTGAAGAAACTGTCAATGTACATATTAATAATGTTCTGACTGCCATTCTAGTCTTATTGATTGCAAGATTGATAGTGTGGTTACTGACCAATGTCGTCATGTATGCACTTTATAAGCAAAACGATGTCGATGAAGGTTCCAAATATGCCATAAACCAAATCCTAAAGTACGTCATCTATGTCTTTGCGATACTGATTGCCCTTCGCAGTTTAGGTATTGATATGACCATTATTATGGGAGGTGCGGCGGCCTTGTTAGTGGGTATTGGGCTCGGATTACAACAGACATTTAATGATTTCTTTTCGGGCTTGGTATTATTATTTGAGCGAACGGTCTCAATCGGAGATATCCTTTATATAGATGGAAAAGCGGCAACCGTAAAAAAGATAGGTCTCAGATCCTCTATCATTGAGCCAGCAGACAGTCAGTCCATCATCGTGCCGAATAGCAAATTGGTTAATAATTCTGTACAAAACTGGACTCATTTTGACCCAAATGTGAGATTTTCAGTACAAGTTGGGGTTGCCTATGGAAGTGACACAGTTTTAGTCAGAGACTTACTTTTAAAAGCAGCACATAATTGCAAAAGAATCAATAGATACCCTAAACCATTCATAAGATTTCAAGAGTTTGGGGACAGCTCACTTAATTTTGAATTATTTTTTTACTCTAATGAATATCTGGCTAACGAGGATGTGAAAAGTGACTTAAGATTTGAAATAGACCGATTGTTTAGAGAGAATAAGATTACTATTCCTTTCCCTCAAAGGGATGTGTGGATTAGAGAACAAAAAAACATGAGTTAAGATGTCAACGCCGAAGACTGTTGCATTTCATACACTTGGTTGTAAACTTAATTTTTCTGAGACGTCTTCCATAAAACGTCAATTTGAAAATGCTGGATTTCAAAGCGTTGACTTTGAAAATGGTGCCGATATTTACGTCATTAACACCTGTAGTGTCACAGATTTTGCAGATAAAAAATGCCGATATGAGGTTCGTCGTGCACTGCGATACTCACCCTATGCAAAAATTGTGGTAATCGGTTGTTATGCTCAGTTAAAACCAAAGGAAATTGCAGAAATCCCCGGAGTAGATTTAGTATTGGGGGCCGCAGAAAAATTTGAAGTCCTGCATTATGTCGAAGAGCTGGGTCAGGCTCATGGTAAAGGCATAGTCAAAGCAGGGGAGGTCACCCGAGCAAACACATTTCAGGATGCATTTTCATTTGGAGATAGAACCCGTACATTCTTAAAAGTTCAGGATGGGTGTAATTATAAGTGCAGTTTTTGTACCATTCCTCAAGCTCGTGGAAAAAGCAGAAGCGATACGATAGATAATGTATTACAAAATATAGATAAAATTTCCGCATTAGGAACTAAAGAAATCGTCCTTACAGGTGTCAATTTAGGTGATTTTGGTAATGGAACCGAAGTCATTGAAGGAATCATTCCAAAAAAAGAAGCACTATTCATAGATCTTATCCAAGCTATCGACCAACATCCTAGCGGCATAGAAAGATTCAGAATTTCATCGATTGAGCCCAACTTATGCACGGATGAGGTGATTGAATTCGTCGCAAAGTCAGAAAAATTTGTGCCTCATTTTCATATCCCTTTACAATCGGGGTGTAATAACATATTGGCTGCGATGAAGCGAAGGTATAAACGAGAATTGTACCTTTCTAGAATTAATAAAATCAAAGAAATCATGCCTCATGCATGTATCGGTGTGGATGTTATCGTTGGATTTCCAGGAGAGACACATGAAGATTTTTTGGATAGTTATAACTTCATTAATGAACTGGATGTCAATTACTTACATGTATTTACCTATTCAGAAAGAGCCAACACACCTGCGGCAGAATTACCCAATCCTGTAGATATGAATACTCGTCGAGAACGAAATGAAAGGTTGAGAATATTGTCAGAAAAAAAACTCAGACAGTTCTACGAATCCCACTTAAATACCACTCGGACGGTTCTCATAGAAAAAGGTCATGACAACACCTATCTGTCCGGATATACAGACAATTACATCAAAGTAAAATTTGACTTTGACGAATGTTTAATCAATGCTACCCTACCCATCTATTTAGATGAAATCCAAGACAATGTGGTACTGGGAAAAATCATGACACTTAGCGAGAGCTAGAAACTGAGCTAATCATCGCACCAGGCAACACAAGTCACTAAATCCACGTTTTACATACAGTTTAAAAACTCTATGAACCATAATCATAGAGACCAAATATATTTTTAAACAATAAATGCTAACTATTGCCATTAATATGTATTCATGAAAAAACTAAAAATACATCAGCCACCTATTGATCGTACCAAACGATTCAATATTTTTCGAATCACCATTTTATTTTTTCTTCCTTTTAATTTATTGACTATCACCTCGTGTTGCGACCTTGAAAATCCCGGAAGCGACAAAACGGTCATGGCATTGAGACCCATCTATGACACACATTCTTTTCCCGTGCAACTTGATACCGAAGAAGACTTAAAATTTCAGAAAATTAATGCTTCAGAAAACTATCTTACCATCCTAGAATATGCAAAAGGCCTCAAAGTGTATAAAAAAAACACCAATGGGGGTTACTCCTTTTATAGCCAATACGAAGTACCTGCCGTGAGCTTTACTTACATTAAAGATGATATATTGTACTGTGACAACGGCGCCAATTTGATACGAATAGACTTAAAAAGTCAAGAAATTACAAAACTGGAAGACCAGTATGAAATAGACGATAAAGACAGCTATCCCAATAATTACTACGGTTCTTTTGAGTGCTATGATGCCTCAAAAGGCACTTTGCTGGATTGGGAATACACTGAAATTTTTTACCCTAAATGCTGGAGACACAGATAAGATATGAAGCAATTACTGCTATTCTACCTAATTATACTTTTAAGCTACGGTTGCTTTGGTTTTGATTGTCCATATGATGATTACAGGAATGACCGCCTCGATATTTTTTTAAATACACGATATAGCCAAGCCTTTGTCAAATATGACAAAATGTATGTAACGAAAGGGAATTCCTTTGTGACATACGGGACTTCCGGAAATTCGGTCACCAATCAGGAATCTGCTCAATTAAGTCATCCAATACTAAGTGCCTGCTTAGACACTACCAATTTAGTATTTTATCTTTATTCTGACAGACTCAAATCTTATACCGTCAATACCGATGGATCAGTATCTAATAATAGTAGTTTTATAAATACCAATAATTCAGAAATCTTAAAATTCTTCGTAAAGGATAGCATTTTCTTCACTTTTCAACATACGCAATATTCTGAAGACAAAGAAGTACAAATATTAGAAATTGACCAAAGTGACAATCTAAACACAACCGCTACATTTGACCTTTTGGCACCAAAAGACATAGCCTTACAAAATCAATATTTTTTTATTGCGGATTATACGAATGGCATTTATGTCTATGATGTCAGCAACCCGTATAATCCGATTAAGATAAAACACATTCTGGAGGTCACATCCAATCAAATCGAACTATCAGGTAATCACTTAATCTCCTTGGGAGAAAACATGGTTACTGTATTCGATATTTCTGACATCAATAATATCAAGAAAATTGAAGACATTTTATAGAAAATTCCTCTTAGTCGCAATCATGTATATGCTATTTCACAAAGCGGTATATACACAGAGCCTCGACACCTTACCTCGCCAATTCAATCATAGTATAGGTCTATCGTTTACGGGATATTTATATGCTGACAAGGGCATTGATGCATATTATGAATATACATTTCCAAACAAAATTGAATTCATTGCATCCGCGGGTTTTCTTTTTGAAAATTATAACAGCAATAAAACTAGAGGTCTCAGGACTAGATTAGGAATGCGTTATTTAGTCCGAAATAAGAAAAATTATAGCGGATTCATAGGATTAATGACTCAGTATAACATTCTTCGTGATAAATATTGGGCTTATCTTTATCATAACCAAGGCAATTACTATGAAGAGAAATTAATATCCCAAACAAGAAACAAGTTGGGCTTGCTATTCATTACAGGCGCAAAATTTTATTTAAGCCAACGTTACACCTTGGAGTATTTTTTTGGAATAGGTAGTGGTAGCACAAAAATTACATCAGACTTAAAGAGTGAGGTTTCACAACATGATCCTGATCGCAGCAGGCTCGGTGAACCACTCAATTTTATGTATTCTCTAGAAATCATAGCCTGCTATCGATTATAACAAAACACATCTGAAGAATTGGTGTTTTATCATAGATGGATACATTTCAAGAAACACTTTTTTATGATAGCGAATGCCTGATGTGTAGTCGGTTTTTAAGGCTTCTTAACAAAAATTCCACTATCCCTCAACTCAAGATACTCAGTACTCATGGTGATGAATATAAGGAGTATTGTCGCCAACATCATATCCTAGAAGATACCGTGGTCTATGTCGTCAGCGACCAATACTTCATCAAGTCAAAAGCGATATTCAATCTTCTCAATAAGTATAGTACCCTTGCGCCTATCAGCCGCATAATTGAATTCTTATTTCCGACGAAGATGGCCGATTCCATGTATGATGTCATCGCTCGCCTTCGCAAAAAGTACTTTATGAAGAGGAAGTGTGAGACGGGTAGTAATTAAGGGAAAAAATTCAGTATTATTCAAAAATCGAATCCAGTGTACTTTTCCAATTGCCAGAGCAATGGTCAGGAAAACAGCGATGTAACACCTCCAACATGGCAGAAACACTCGTGCTTGCTCCAGGGCTAGCACCGAGAAGTCCTGCAATCGTTCCAGAGTGGTTATGGACTATTTCTGTGCCGAATTGTATGAAGCCATTGCCTTCCTCATCTTTTTTGATGATTTGGACTCTTTGCCCAGCTTCTACGACTTTCCAGTCCTCTTTCTTCGCTGAGGGATAATACTTTTTCAACTGAGCAAATTTCTCATCAAAACTCATCAAAACTTGATCTATCAAATATCGTGTCAATGGAATATTGTCTATACCAGCTTCCACCATTGGTATAATGTTATCAAAATCTAAACTACCAAAAAAATCAAAATAGGAGCCATGCTTTAAAAATTTTGTGCTAAACCCCGCAAAAGGTCCAAATAACAATTCCTTTTTACCATCAATATATCGTGTATCTAAATGTGGAACACTCATAGGAGGAGCACCCAACTCTGCCATTCCATAGACTTTGGCATGATGCTGATCAATGACTTCATCATTCATACATCGCAACCACTTGCCACCAACTGGAAATCCTGCATATCCGTCGATTTCATCAATATCCGCCTTATTGAGCAACTTTAATGCACCTCCTCCAGCGCCTACAAAAACAAAAGGTGCTTGATATTCCAATTTTTCATCCGTGGTTAAATTTTTACAAAATACCACCCACTCGCCGTTATCCACAGGATCAATATCATCTACCAAATGAGCTACATTTATTTCTGTACCAAGGCTTTCAGATATTCGAATCAACTCATCCGTTAAGAGTTCGAAATTGACATCATGGCCATTCTCGACCCGAGTCGCTGCCAGTAATTGATCTGGATTCCGATGATTCATAATTAATGGAAACCATTCCTGAAGCACTTTCGTATCAGTCGTAAATTGCATGGTATCAAAACCAGGCAAGTCTTTCATGGCATCGAATCGTTTCTGTAAAAAATCCTTATTTTCCTCTCCAAAAACCAAACTACAATGGGCTACATGGTGCTTAAAAGTAGGGTCAAGGTGATAACGGTCAATCAAATATTGCCAAAATTTAAGGCTTTGCGAAAATTGTGAATGTACTTTTTCTGCTTTATGTGTATCTATGATACCATCAATCTCGGGAGTGTAATTAAGTTCACAATTACCTTGATGCCCTGTCCCGGCATTATTCCATGCTGCACTGCTTTCCTTGGCCACTTTATCGAACCGCTCAAGTAGGATGATGTTCCAATCTGGCTGTAAAATCTTTAAGAGTACGGACATCGTTGCCCCCATGATACCACCACCTATGATGATTACGTCGGATTTCAATTTATCTGCCATAAAGTCTATTGAAAATTAATTATTGATGCTTACAATTGGCAATTTAAACCCCTACTCCGCCATTTCCATCTCTATGCAGCAATGATCAGAGTGCAACACATGAGGGTAATGGACGACTGATTGTACCCGATCCTTTAATGTATCAGAGACCGAGATGTAATCAATCCGCCAGCCTTTGTTTTTCTGCCTCGAACCAGCTCTATAACTCCACCACGAATACACATCCTGTTGCTCTGAGTGCAACCACCGAAAGGCATCTGTAAATCCCATCTTGCCGAACCAATCGTCCATCCATGCTCTCTCCTCAGGTCGATAACCCGATGGATTGTCCTTGCGTTCAGGATTGTGAATGTCAATTTCTTTATGTACAATGTTGTAATCACCTACGATGATAAGATTGGGTCTTTCCTTCTTAAGTGTCTCTATCCAAGGTGCAAAATCTGCTAAAAATTGCATTTTGAATTCATGTCGGTCTTCTCCGCTACTTCCTGATGGAAAATAACAATTGAGCAATGTGATATCCCCAAAGTCCGTTCTCAAAATTCTGCCCTCGCTGTCATATTTTTGATTATTCATACCGGCAATCACCTGTGTGGCCGGAGTTTTTGTAAATGTTGCCACTCCACTGTAACCCTTTTTTTCGGCACTGTGCCAGTAGTGATGATACCCCGCATTATCTAGGACAGACTCGTCGATTTGGCTTTCTTCTGCTTTGGTTTCTTGAAGGCATAACACGTCAAAATCTTGCTCATCTACCCATTCAAAAAGTCCTTTGGTAATAGCGGCTCTTATGCCGTTCACGTTGTAGGTTGCGATTTTCATTCTAAAATTATTACATTAAAGCAATTCGTTGATGTCTGTTTTTACTCTCACGTGGTCTGCGATGCGATCTATCGGAATTCTTACTTGCTCCAGGGTATCTCGATCTCTTATCGTCACGGAATTATCTTCTAAAGTATCAAAATCAATGGTCACACAGTACGGTGTACCAATGGCATCTTGTCGGCGATAGCGACGTCCGATGGCATCTTTTTCATCGTATTGAACATTGAAGTGTTTTTTCAATGAATTGAATACATCCGTGGCAGCATTGGTGAGTTCTTCTTTATTTTTCAAGAGAGGTAGCACCGCAATTTTTACAGGAGCCAATGCAGGATGCAGCTTAAGCACTGTACGAGTACTTTCATTGCCCTCCGCATCAGGGACGGCTTCCTCTTGCAAGGCATTGCTCAGTTGTGCCAAAAACATTCGGTCACAACCGATGGAAGTTTCGACGACATAAGGCACATAATTTTCGTTCAGTTCTGGGTCAAAAAACTGCAATTTCTTACCTGATAATTCTTGGTGTTGACTCAAGTCAAAATCAGTACGGGAGTGTATGCCCTCTAATTCCCGGAATCCAAATGGAAATTCGAACTCAATATCGACGGCGGCATTGGCATAGTGAGCCAAATTGTCATGATCATGAAACCTAAGTTTTGACGCATCAGTTCCGAGTGCTTTGTGCCACTTGAGCCTCGCTTCTTTCCAATATTCATACCATTGCATTTCTTCTCCAGGTCTTACAAAAAACTGCATTTCCATCTGCTCAAATTCCCTCATTCTGAAGATGAACTGTCGAGCGACAATCTCATTTCTGAATGCTTTCCCTATTTGTGCTATCCCAAAAGGAATTTTCTGTCTCGTAGATTTCTGCACATTGAGGAAATTGACGAAGATACCTTGTGCCGTCTCGGGTCTTAGGTATAATTTTCCTTCCTCGCCAGCAATATTTCCCAGTTGCGTAGAAAACATCAGATTGAACTGGCGTACCTCAGTCCAGTTTCGACTGCCACTCTCAGGACATACGATTCCGTATTCGTCAATCATGGTTTTAAGTTCGTCCATATTGCCTTCTCGCATCGCATTGCCCAATCGCTTCATTACTGCATCTATCTCATTTTGTCGTGCTATGATTCTATCATTCGTCGTACGGAATTGCTGCTCGTCAAACGCATCACCAAAACGGCTTTTCGCCTTATCAACATCCTTCTGTATTTTGGCTTCAATTTTTTCAGCATAGCCTTCTATTAATTGATCGGCACGATATCTCTTTTTAGAATCTTTATTGTCAATCAAAGGGTCATTAAAAGCATCAACATGTCCTGATGCTTTCCACGTTTTAGGATGCATAAAAATGGCGGCATCGATACCTACAATATTCTCATGCATTTGCACCATGGATTTCCACCAATATTGCTTGATGTTATTCTTTAATTCTACCCCATAAGGGCCATAATCATAAGCGGCACTTAGACCATCATAGATTTCGCTTGATTGAAAAATAAATCCGTATTCTTTGCTATGACTGATTATATCTTTAATATCCATTACTAAATTCGTATTTTAAAATAGAATTGCAAAAGTACATTTTCGTAGAAAAGAATTTCAATTAATACCACCTTAAATCATTTGATACCAAATTATAATTGGAGCAGTCAATTTAGATTTTGTGTGATTGTTTTACTTTTGTCCTAACTTTGAATCAATGCAGAAACGGTGAATATATTCAGCTTGGCATATTGTCTCGTACTTTTAATTTTCCTACCGGTGGTTGGTATGGGACAGGTGTCTGGAAAAATTGTGGATATCGAGGGTTCTCCTTTGGCATTTGCGAGTATTTATATAGAAAACTCTTCTTCCGGCACCTTTTCAAATCAAAATGGAGAGTACAAACTTGATCTTTCGATACCAGGAAATTATACCATTAACTGTGCTTATGTAGGCTACGAAACCGAGTCTATAAATATCAATATCAAAGATTTGTCACAACCAAAAACCGTTAATTTTCAACTCAAAGAGGCGAGTTATGTCATTTCTGCAATAATGGTGAATGCCGATGCCGAAGATCCTGCATATGCAATCATGAGAAATGTCATCAAATACAAAAACAAGAATAACCCCGAGTCCTTGGATTTTCAAAATGACTTGTATATCAAAGGGGTTTTAAAATTGATTGATGCCCCAGAAAAGTTTTTAAATCAAAATATAGGTGATTTGGATGGATTGCTGGATTCCACAAGAAACGCCATTTTATATCTGAGTGAGTCAAAGGCAAAAATCCGGCATCGGGCTCCTAGACAGTGGAAAGAGGAAATATATGCAGGAAAGACCAGTGGCAGCCAGATAGACCTCACGATGAACAATTATTCTCTGACCAAAATCAACTACTATAATAATTATATAGAACTAGAACGAACCCTAGTATCACCACTGAATGACCATGCATTTGACCATTATCGATTTAGGTATGATGGGTCTGTGGTAAACAATGGCAGATTAACGCATAAAATCGCCATTCTTCCAAAATCAAATGGCAGTCCTTGTTTTAAGGGATATCTTTTTATTGACGACCGTTCCTATGCATTGACATCTCTCGACCTCAAGATTAATGATGGATTCAATTATGACAGCTTTTTAGACTCCTTAAATGTCAAACAAGTCTTCATGCCTTGGTCTAATACCTATGTCGTCAAGGACCAAACTTCGAGCATATATGCCCATTTTTTTGCTTTTAAAGCCAGCGGTTATATGGTTTATTCCTTTTCAGACTATGAAGTATTACCTTCATCGTATCAATTTGATGAAAATGTATTAATACACCAACCCCAAAGTATTGACCAATCAGAATTGTATTGGGATAGTATCAGACCTGTACCGTTATTAATCGAGGAGAAAAAGGACTATGTCAAAAGAGATTCTTTGTATATCATTAGAAATTCAAAATCATATCTGGATTCCTTAGATTCGAAATCAAATGCCTTTCATTGGTACAATCCTATCACAGGATATACTTGGAATAACTCATTCGAGCATAAACAACTTTCATTTTCGTCATTGCTTACTGCGTTTCAATTCAATGCCATTGAGGGATGGAATATCAACTATAACCTCGATTACGAAAAAGCCAATAAAAATTATGATAAAGTATTCGCTCTCAGTATCACTCCACGTTACGGTTTTGCGGATAAGAAATTTAAGTTCTCACTTGAAGTTCAGTACAAATTTAATAAAATGGATAGAGGCAGGGTTAAATTCAGTGCCGGAAATAATTATCAAAATTTTTATAACGAAACAAGTTTCTTCAGTGCATGGAACACTTTTTACAGCCTATTTTATAAAGATAATGAGTCTAAATGGTATCAATCAAAGTATGCACAAATTGATTATTCTAATGAAATCACCAATAATTTGTATGTCAATTTTAGGGTCAAGTACGAACAGCGTAATACGTTAAAAGTCAATACAAATTATTCTTTTTTTTATAAGAATGACGAATATGAAAGTAATGATTTTCCATCCACTAAAGATGTAAATGAAGAGGTCGTGACTCATGGAGGACTACTTTACAGGGTTTCATTTAAGTACCGTCCATTTATCAAAGTGTATCAATTCGGCAATTTTAAGAGCAAAGTAAGCGGCGGATGGCCAACTTTTAAGGTACAGTATGAACAAGGCATTCCATTGGTGAGTGGTGATGTTGATTTTTCAAAAATCAGAATGGGAATATCTTGGGATCAGATAAATTTAAAACTATGGGGATATACCGTCTTTAATGTGACGTATGGTTTGTTCTTGCATCGAGATTTAAGTAGTTTTGTTGATCGTTTTCATTTTGGTGCCAGCCAAAATGGAGTATATAACATCCAAAATGAAAATGCCACTTTTCTGAATATGCCACAATACAAATTCAGTACTAATCAAAATTATTTAGAAATTCACCTTCAGCAGCATTTTAATGGATACATCATGGATATGATTCCTTATCTTAGAGACCTTGATCTAAAATTTGTTGTAGGTACTTCTTATCTTAATCGTACCTTAGATAGTGACTATCTCGAATGGAATCTCGGCATTGAAAACATAGGAATCGGCCCGATTAAATTTTTACGAGTGGATTATGTGTGGCAGTATGACTCTCGCAAACTATTCAACTCAGGTTTTAACTTTGGATTCTTATTGAATTTGTAACTTGCATCTTATAAACATTCAACTTCTTCATTAAAACAAGAACATTGGCAAAGACGAAAACAGTATTTTTTTGCAGTAATTGTGGTGCCGAGTCCCCAAAATGGGTCGGAAAATGTCCATCCTGCGGCGAATGGAACACCTATGTAGAAGAAACCGTAGTCAAGGCGAATACCACCGAAAAAAACACCTTAAGAAAGTCAAAAAAACCGAAACCAATACCCATTTCCATTGACTCCATCGAAAGTGGAAATACCCTGAGATATAAGACCGGAAGTAAAGAACTCGACCGAGTGTTGGGTGGTGGATTAGTACCTGGAAGCATAATTCTGGTAGGCGGACACCCCGGCATAGGAAAGTCCACACTCTTATTGCAATTGGCTCTGCATCAAAGGAAAACCGTACTATACGTTTCGGGCGAAGAAAGTGCCGAACAGATAAAAATGAGAGCCCTAAGAATCAATAAATCCAATCCTGAATGTCTCATATACAATGAAACCGATGTCTCAGAAATCGTCAAGCAAGCTGACCAGCTTTCACCCAGTATATTGATCGTCGATTCCATTCAGACGGTGACGAGTCCTTTCATAGATTCGGCGGCTGGGAGTGTCTCACAAGTAAGAGAATGTACCGCAGAACTCCAGCGATTTGCCAAGGATACCAATATTCCGACATTCATCATTGGACATATCACGAAAGAAGGTGGAATAGCTGGGCCAAAAGTACTCGAACATATCGTCGATGTGGTATTGCAATTTGAAGGAGACCAACATTACAGTTATCGGATTTTAAGATCTCTGAAAAACAGGTTTGGTTCAACTGACGAGTTGGGTATCTATGCCATGGAGAGTACCGGAATGAGAGAAATAGACAATCCCTCAGAGCTATTGCTCTCCCAGAATCCGGAGGAATCAAGTGGAAATGCCATTGCTGCAACGCTAGAAGGGTTGAGACCATTGATGATCGAGACTCAGGCCTTAGTCAGTACGGCCATATATGGTACACCGCAGAGGTCGGCCACGGGTTTTGACTTGAGAAGGTTGTCGATGTTGCTCGCTGTATTGGAAAAAAGAGGTGGATTTATGTTTGGTCAGAAAGACGTCTTTCTCAACATGGCAGGAGGGATCAAAGTCTCGGACCCGGCCATTGACCTCGCCGTGATTACCTCTTTGATATCCTCGCTTGAAGATATTTCTGTCTCTAAAAAATGGTGCTTTGCAGGCGAAGTAGGTCTCTCGGGCGAGATACGTCCGGTGAGCAGAGTAGAGCAACGGATTCAGGAGGCTGATAGATTGGGCTTTGAGAAAATATTCATCTCAAAGTACAATACCAAGGCGCCATCAAAGAATAAAGAAAAAATTAAAATTGTTCAACTCGCCAAAGTGGAAGACCTTTTGGAAGAAGTATTTTCAATATATTAATATTCAACAAAATTCAATTTTTTTTTGAATGATAAAGAAGCTCTTTAAAACACGGTTTTCACTCTATTTCGCATCCATATTTATGTACACTGGATTAAGTACAATATTGAGAGTGGTGTTATTGAGCCAAAGTTTTTCAGGAATTTCGAGTTCTCCACTGGAATTTTTAAAAATTTTTTTAATCGGATTTTATTTTGATTTTGCAGAAGCACTCATCATTTATCTTCCTTATCTGACTTATTTGATACTTTTTCCAAAAAAATTGATTGGAGGCAAAATAGACATTATAATGACCTACTTCATTTTTTCGTTGACCTTATTCTTGGTACTATTCGGACTCATGGGAGAAATACCTTTTTGGGATGAATTTCATGCCCGATACAATTTCATAGCCGTCGATTATCTCATATACACGTATGAAGTGGTACAAAACATCAATGAATCTTATCCAATTCCATGGATACTGACCATACTTATTACCATGATTGCACTGATTATTTTTGCGTTTAGAAAATGGGGGATATTCACAAGTACATATAGCAAGCAAGATGGTATCAGCAGCAGATTAAAAATGGCTTTTATTCCATTGATAATCAGTTTTATATCGATAAAATATGTCAATAATGATCAAGGGAACTGGAGTGAAAATAGATTTAATAATGAGCTCAGTAAAAACGGTGAATTGTCATTTTTCGCCGCTTTTCGTTCCAATCAGTTAGACTATAACCAATTTTATAAAAAAATAAATTCCGAGGAAGCCATTGGTATACTTGATAAAGACCTGAGCTGTAAAAACACACATTTTAATCTCAATTCTGTGGACCCAATTGAACGAAAAATAACGGATTCCTTAGACGAAATTCACCCAAACATCGTCCTTATCACAATCGAAAGTTTGAGTGCTGAGTTTTTAGGTTGTTTTGGCAATCAGCAAAACCTCACACCTTTTATGGACTCGCTTTCCACCCAATCGATTTTTTTCTCCAATCTTTATGCGACCGGCACGAGAACCGTCAGAGGGATGGAAGCACTGACCTTATGTGTACCTCCTACACCGGGTCATAGTATCGTGAGGAGACCCAATAATGAAAATTTATATTCCATCGCTTCTGTTCTCCGTGATAAGGACTATTCCTTGAGTTTTTTGTATGGTGGCGACGGGTATTTTGACAACATGAATTATTTTTTTGGTAGTCAAGGCTTTAAAATAGTTGATCGAAACCGAGGCAACCCATTATCTGACAACATCGACATCAAAAGACAAAATATTCCTGATGAGGAGGTGAGCTTTGAAAATGCATGGGGTGTCTGCGATCAAGACATCTATTTTCAATCTTTGAAAGAAGCGGATGAGAATTACGCAAATGGGAAAAGGTTTTTTCAGTTTATCATGACCACCTCTAATCACAGACCCTTCACCTATCCCTCTGATAGCTCCATTTTAAATCATAAAAACCGAGACGGGGCTGTCAATTATACGGACTTTGCTTTGAAAGAATTCATTCAAAATGCAAAATCAAGACCTTGGTTTGCCAATACAGTGTTCGTCATCGTGGCAGATCACTGTGCCAGCAGTGCCGGAAAATGGGAATTAAACATCGACAAACATCACATTCCTGCATTCATATTTAACCTAAAAGAAGAAAGTCGACGAGTGACTGATTTATGTTCACAAATCGATCTCATGCCCACACTTTTTGGATACTTGCATTGGTCGTATGACAGCCGATTTTTCGGAATGGATGTAAATCAAATGGATCAATATAAGACGAGAGCTTTCATTGCCAATTATCGTACACTAGGATTTCTAAAGGGCAATATACTCACCCAACTCAATGACAAACAGGAAGTAAAACAATTTGACTGGAATTCAGAAACGAATGATTTGCAACTATTGGAATCTAATGTTGATTCCCTTCAAAAATTATGTATTTCCTATTATCAAGTCGCCTCTCAACGATTTAAAGAAGGGGTAATGAAAGATTAATGATGAAAATCGTATAATGGATTCTGATTTAATTATCCAAGAAGACAATTTTTAGAATTTTTACTGAAAATTGAACTGTCATTCAGAGTGAACAAAATGATCAAAACCAAAATTTGGCATATTTTTTGACTAACTAAAGTTGACAAGAATTTTTTTTTACTATAAACTACTATAACAATGAAAGTCATTAAAAAAATAACTTACATTACTTCTTTAATTCTATTCCTAAACTCATGCGCAAAAGATGACAAACTTGCGAATTTAGATGAAAGTAATTTAGATAAAAATGAAATTTTCGCACGAAGCTCAAGCAATACTACCGATTATCTTGAATTTGAACAAGCTTTTAACGTCAAACAATCATCAATTTCAAAAGATACACTAGACTGGTTTAATCCCTTAAAATATGATATAGATATATCTTCTGCATTGTATACTCAATATTTTGGTGCCCCATCCATTATTTGTAATACTTTAAATAGTCCTTTCCAATATACAAAATTAGTTAGGAATCAAATATTAATTCTGAAGAATTCAGATAATTCCTTCAATATTTATAATTTATTTTATATTGCAAACAATCAATACTATAATGATAAAGGTTTTGAACCACGTATGGTAAATTTTACTGGGAAAGTTATTCAGTCCACGAAATTAAATGAGTTTAATAATCTATTCCTTTTTAGTGATGGAGATGTTACCAGCACAGGTGGTGATTTTCAGGCTCGCGAAATAATACCTGATGACACTTTTGATAACGGTGGGTGTTGTTGTGGAGCACAGTGTGGTGGAAAAAATTGTGGACCATGTAATGGTTCTGGATCTGGAGGCACTCCTGGAATTAGTATTCCAGGGGGTAGTTATAATTCACCAGGTTGGAATGGTGGATGGGGGGATCATTCTGGAGCGGGAGAAGGTGGGAATAATAATTCAGAAGGTGGTAGTGGAGGTCCAGGTGGTACCAACGGGGAGGTTCCCTCAACTGAAATAGATTGTAAAAATCCTAACGCTTTTTGGACTAAATATGATTCTGCAGTTAAAAAAAATTATATAAATGCATTATCTCAAATTATTTCTACATACAATATTGTAGCTTGTCATGATCCATTTGCACCTGGAAATCAGGATTGCACAATTACTTATTCTGAAATACTATGCAATGCTGAAGATTCCAATTGCTTTCCACCAGATAACAATTCAATACCTTCTGAAAATGATTTTATGGATTGTTTAATGACAGTTCTCACCCCATTAGATAATCCACCAGTTTTACTTCCCTGCGAAACAGCAATTGATAATTTCAATATTTCATACGGCTTTGATTTTACTCCATTTGAATTGTATTTAATTATTGGAGATTTCGAAGAATCTTGTGGAGATCAGCAATCTTTTAATGAGGAAGTAAGTCAGAAACTTGCAGAGAAAATGAATGAATGTCTTGAATATGATTTTGTTGGGTGTTTTGAAACTCCAAATGGAATATGTCCTGAGTCTTTTAAATTTCAAAATACGGGAGACGGTTATACTTGCGAGGTTAATTCAATAAATTTTAAATATCTTGGAGCATATACCAATAATATAAATATTGGTACTTTGTGTATTCAAACAAGTAAAAGAGACGACTCAGGAAATTTAATAACTTCTTATGAAGCCTCAGAATTAATGACCTCGGCATGGGATTCAGCCAAAAGTGTTACAAATACAGAGTTTGCAGCTGTCAATCATAATATGACAAATCAGGAATTCAAAAATTTATTCATAGAAAATTTATACATTGCCATGAATGTCTATTTTCAAAATACTAATGGTATATCAATTTCAATTTCCAGTGGACCTTGTATCGGTAATATACCTAAATCAAGACCAAAATATTCAATATTATGTTTTTAATATTTCAATGCTTAATCTCGCTTACAATAATGAATACTTTTAAAGAATATTTAGAAATTAATAATGATTTTGTTGAATACGCAGTTACTACAATTGAGAGTGCATTTAATCAGGAATATCATGTATATCATGAAAATATTATTCTTCTAGTTGATAATCAGCATAATATTGAAATTGAAGAATTGCAGACATATTCAAACATTAAAAATTATGATATTTTTAATACCCAAGATTTAAATTATTCAATAAATAAATTATTGTGCCTCAAAGAAAATACATTGCTAATTCATTTTATACCTGGTCATTTTAGTGAAATTAAGCCTTCAGTGTTTATTCCTGATTTAGTTTCATTTACATCAAATATTAATAAATTGCAAAGTGTTAGAGGTGAATTTTATCCAGAATTTGAAACTATTGCAGACAAAGTAGAATTCAAACCACCTAACACCTTTTTTATTTGTTCATTTGATTTAGATTCATCTTCCGAATAATAAAATTGAGGACGATTTCAATTTATCAAATTACAAACAAGTTTTTCGGGCTGTTCTTTCCATAGTTTTGAAAAACATCTTGAATCTAATGGATTGACTTAAAAGAAAATCTTTTGATTTGAAATATGAGAAGTGAATGCTGGTAATCAAATTACAGTATATTGAAAATATTAATTGCTCCGGACAAATTCAAAGGTTCTCTATCCGCCGAAAAAGTATGCGAGGCTCTTGCCGAAGGCATCCGAATGGTTCTGCCTCATGCTTCGATTGTCTCTCATCCGATGGCAGATGGAGGGGATGGCAGTTTAGATATTCTCAAGAAATATATAGAATTGACCCCAGTGGCCTGTCTTTCATACGACCCATTGATGAGACCCATCAAGACGGAGTATTATGTAAATGACGACACGGCATACATCGAACTGGCGAGTTGTTCCGGTTATGTCCTTTTGAGCACAGAAGAAAGAAACCCAATGTGGACGACGAGTTTTGGAACGGGGGTCTTAATCAAACATGCCATAGAAATTACAAAAGCCAATAAGATTTATCTTTTTATTGGCGGTAGTGCCACCAATGATGCTGGTATAGGAATTGCCAATGCTCTCGGTTACAAATTCTATGACTCGGATTACCATGAACTAAAGCCGATAGGTGCTAACCTACCAAAAATAGTTAAAATCGACCAATCTAACTACCTGAAAATGCAATCGTCATTTTCAATTTTTGCGATCTGCGACGTACAAAATCCATTTTACGGATCACAAGGAGCAGCCTATATGTATGCTCGTCAGAAAGGTGCAAATGATGAAGAAATAAAATTGCTAGATACAGGTCTGAAAAATATTTCTGAGGTCATCGAGAAGGATTTAATGGTTTCAATAGCTAATATTCCCGGCTCAGGTGCCGCAGGCGGAATCGGCGGTGGCATGATGGCTTTTTCTAATGCAAAGCATATCTCTGGCAGCCAATTTATGGTGAATCAAACCCGGCTGGAGGATGAAATAAAAGACGTTCAACTAATCATAAGTGGAGAAGGCAAACTTGATGATCAGAGTCTGTATGGAAAATTGCCATCCGCCATGTCGATACTTGCACGGGATAATCACATTCCCTTTGCTTGTGTCTGCGGTATCGATGAAATGTCTCAGGAAGCAAAAAAGAAGCTCAATATAATCGATACGGTCGCATTGGTTGATATTGCACCTAATATTCAAAATGCGATAACTCAGCCCGAGAAATATCTCAAAATGGCTGCCGAAAAACTAATCAGAAACTTTATTTCTAGGAATTGATCAACTTCCTAATGACATAAGCCGCCATCGTCATACCAAACATGGCGGGCATGTAAGAAATCGTTCCATAGTAGGATCGCTTGTAATTGGCACCATCGGTAAGTGCCAGGCTGTGCTTTGCTTGAATCTCTTCAGAGTAAACCGTCGTGACACCATCTTTTACCCCTTTGCGTTTCAGCATTTTTTTCAATTGTTGTGAAAACTTACACTCTCGGGTTTTAGAAATGTCAGCAATCTTTATTTTTGAAGGATCCAATTTTCCTCCGGCACCCATTGCAGAAATCGATCGTAATTTTAATGCTCTGGCAAGCAAAATAAAACTCAATTTTGGTTTGATACTGTCAATACAATCCATAACAAAATCAAATTCCTTGGTCAGTAGTAATGTCCTGACGGCCTCAGGCTCCAAAAACTCGGGATACACCTTAATTTCAATTTTGGCATTGATATCCCTAAATCTCTCGGCTAGCAATTCCGCCTTATTTCGGCCTATTGTTGAGTCTAAGGCTTGCAACTGCCTATTTTTATTACTTATCTCTACGTCATCACCATCGACGATACTTAGCTTGCCGACACCGGCTCTTACCAGACATTCTGCGGCATAGCTTCCTACCCCACCTAGCCCTACAACCAAAACATGGGCATTGGCAAGTTTGGTCATTGCATCAGATCCCAAGAGCAATTCTGTCCGTTGTTTCCACTCCTCCATCAAAAAAAGTTTTTGCAGTTTTCTATCACTTGTCTTTTCAAATCATCCAAGTCCATTTTTCTTTCCTTTGATACTAATTCGTAAATATGCCGAATATCCAACCAGGAAGCACTATCAGTCTCCAAAAACAATCGATCTATGGGCATCTCTCTCATGGTTTTCAGGAGACCAAGAGAACTTTTTTCATGAGGTGCTATTGAGAGATAAAATCCGGCATTCATCAAGGTCTTTGCCAGAATTTCGTGCCTTGCATAACCATGTATTACCCAGTTTTTGATTTTAGGATAGTTTGGTTTTAATTTTAAAAGAGTGTCATAAGCCCTCACGCAATGAATTACAATGCTACATTCCAATCGATTGGCACGGTCAAGTTGTTGTTCAAAGATTAGCAGTTGATTGGTTGCATCACAATCTATCAATTTGTCCAGTCCGCACTCACCCCATCCCAGACATTTTTCATCATCTTCGAAAATTTGGCTCACAGCATCGAGGTTCGGTTCTGAGAAATTCTCACCGCATGACCAAGGATGAAATCCAATGGTGTAAAGGTTTTTAACCTTATTTTCACCAAAATTAATAGAAAGAATCTCCAAGATATCGTCACTCTCTGCATGCCTCAACTGATGCGTATGAAAGTCAATAAACGGCGTATATTCAAAATTTAATTCAATCACCAAGTCAGTTTTTTGAATTGTGTAAATGTAGTGAGAATTTCAAATTGATACCTTGTGAATTGTAAATTAGATATATTTTTGCCATCTTCACTATCAATTAAAATTGCCACACCGCAATAAGTTTCAAGTCTTATCAAAACTGTTCCGAAAAAATCATATTTTGGGAATTATTAGTGCAAAAAAAGAATGAAACAGCACCTATTTCTGACAATTAATACGCTTGGAAGGGCTTAAAAACCGTAGAAGTGGAAATTCGAAAAACAAACAATTTTTAGAGGTTGAAAATTAGCATTACATTCCTTTTACTTACTCTGCTGGCAGAAATATTAGGCACCATTGGTGGATTTGGATCCTCTGTGTTTTTTGTGCCTATTGCCAATTTTTATTTTGACTTCCATACAGTATTAGGGATTACGGCACTTTTTCATTTATCAAGCAATATCAGCAAGATATTACTCTTTAAAAAGGGTCTTGATAAAAATTTGTTGATTTATTTGGGCATTCCTTCGGTCATTTTTGTCATCATAGGAGGGATATTGTCAAAGGATTTATCATCTCATGTCCTGAGTTTTATATTGGGAATATTTTTAATTGCTTTTAGTTTGTTGTTTTTAATTTTCAAAAATCTAGTAATAAAACCCACCAAGTCAAATGCCGCGGTTGGTGGAATTCTTTCCGGTTTTTCTGCTGGACTCTTAGGCACGGGTGGCGCTATCCGAGGATTAACTATGGCTGCGTTTAATCTAGAAAAAAGTGTTTTCATTGCCACTTCTGCGGCTATTGATATGATGATAGACCTTACTAGGAGTGTGGTCTATTACTCCAATGGTTACATTACGCAATCCATTCTGATATACATTCCGTTTCTCTTGGTCATAGGATTTGTAGGGACATTTATAGGCAAAAAGATTTTAAACTACATTCCACAAGAGAGTTTTAGAAGCATTTCGTTGATTCTCATCTTTATAACTGGTCTAGTGATGTTGTATAATTTCTTTGTGAATCCTTAGAATTCACTTGTGAAGTGGAACTTAACTTCCGGGTGGTTTTCTTGAGCCATCTTAAGCGTCCATGCCGATTCTGCTAGAAACACCAATTTCTCATCGATGTCATAGGCCAAGTCCCGCTTTCTTCTAGATATAAATTCCTGCAATGCCTTCGGGTCATTACAGCTCACCCAACAAGCTTTGTGAAGATTGACGGGTTCGTAATCGCAGGAAGCACCATATTCGTGTTTTAATCGATACTGAATTACATCAAATTGCAGAGCTCCCACCGTACCGATTATTTTTCGTCCATTATCTACTTTCGTGAATAACTGTGCCACACCTTCGTCCATCAATTGGTCTAGTCCCTTATTCAACTGCTTGGTTTTCAGTGGATCCGTGTTGTTGACAAATCTGAATTGTTCTGGTGAAAAACTAGGAATGCCTTTAAAAATCAAGGTTTCTCCTTCACTTAGTGAATCTCCGATTTTAAAATTTCCACTATCATACAAGCCCACGATATCACCTGGGAATGCTTCGTCAATAACTGATTTTTTTGAAGCCATGAAGGCTGTCGGGTTAGAAAATTTGATCATTTTATTTAGCCTCATACTTCGGTAGTTGGTATTCCTTTGGAATGTGCCACTTACCACCCTAAGAAAGGCAATTCTATCTCGATGCTTGGGATCCATATTGGCATGAATTTTAAATACAAAACCACTGAAAGCTTCTTCCTCAGGTCTGACAAGCCGTTCTTCTGTCATTCGCGGCAGGGGTCCAGGAGCTATATCCACGAAGCAATCCAGCAATTCTCGTACGCCGAAGTTATTAATAGCACTGCCAAAAAATACCGGCGATATTTCTCCATTTAAGTAAGCATCCCTGTCTAAATCAGGATAAACTTGAGTCACGATTTCTAGGTCTTCTCTTAATTGATTGGCCGCTCGATCACCTACTTTTTTATCGAGTAGATTATCGTCTATATTCGTAATTTTTATACCTTCTTCTAAATCTTTTGAATGCGGGCTAAAGAGCAATAAGTTCTTTTCGTACAAATTATAAACACCCTGAAACTGCGATCCCATGCCCACTGGCCAACTTAGTGGTGTCACCTTAATGCCTAGTTTTTCTTCGACCTCATCCAGAAGGTCGAAGCCATCCTTTCCTTCTCGATCGAGCTTATTGATAAAGACGATGATGGGAGTTTTTCTCATTCTACACACTTCTACCAACCTTTCCGTTTGTTCCTCAACCCCTTTCGCTACGTCAATGACGACGATGACACTGTCCACGGCAGTAAGAGTCCGGTAAGTGTCTTCGGCAAAATCCTTGTGACCGGGAGTATCAAGAATGTTAATCTGTTTGTCCCTATATTCAAATGCCATGACCGAGGTCGCCACCGAGATTCCTCTTTGCTTCTCTATCTCCATAAAATCAGAAGTTGCATGTTTCTTGATCTTATTCGATTTTACGGCTCCAGCTTCTTGGATGGCACCTCCGAACAAGAGCAATTTTTCTGTCAATGTGGTTTTCCCTGCATCCGGATGCGAAACTATTCCGAATGTTTTTCTTTTTGCAATTTCCGCCTTTAGAGACATGAGTTATTATTTTCTATTTAAAGCCCGCAAAAGTAAGCAATTCAGATAAATGATGAGAGTCGCATTTCATTTTCACCACCATGAATGTCAATTTGGAGGTATTGTTCCAAAGTCAAAGAGCATTTATAAATAAAAATGAAACCAATATTTTGAAAGGAGGATTCCTCTTTGTTACAGCATTTTTGAGATTGCTAATCTTATGCTACACCTCCGTTTTTTTTACCGCAATTGAACATTTTGTGATAACAGTTACCAATCGATAATTAAAGTGGGGTTACATTTGTCATAAAATAATAATCACAATGAAGTGGCTTCTATTGGTATTAATTGGACTTTTCAGTGCCTGTAATTCTTCTCAAAGGATATTAGGAGAGTTGGAAATAAGGGAAGATTCTGATTGGGATTCAAAAGTATATTTATTGGATACAAAAAGTCTGGATGCCTTGGCTGCAAGTTATTTGTCAGAAGTGATCGATTCTTCCTTAATTACTGAGGATGGGACATTCGAATTTAAAAACTTGGAAACGGTAGAAAATCCATGTCTCTACCTTATTGCCATACAGAAAAAAGGAAGTAAGTATAAAAATCAATTAGAAAATAATGACCCATTAAAATCGAATTATATTCCCGTCATTTACGATGGAATATCACCAATTCACCTCATAGCACAAGCCGATAGCCTTTTCTCTACCTTTCGATTTATTGATCCTAGTCCGAGCAATTCTGAATTGGAAAAATTGCGAGACATAAGAATACAAGCCTATCATGAATATATCAATGAAATACGGTCATTAGAAAATGAAGAAACGACCATCCTTGATGAAGAAATAGCAAAAATCCACTTTCAGGAAAGCATGATGAAATTTGCAGAGGACACAAATAATGTATTGGCCGGAATGCTAGCTTATAGATTAGTAAGTCCTGAAAATGATTATGAACGAGTTCCTGAATTTGTGTGGAATCAATGCTCAAAATGGCGCAGCAGTCAACCAGAAAATCAATTTGTCACCCAACTGTGCAAAATTGCAAACTCTCGCAAACTACCCCTCATGATAGGCGGCGAGGTGCCAGACTTTCGTCTTCCTATGATGAATTCTGATACATTTAATCTGCGAGATATACTTGCGGACAAGCTGACTTTAATCGACTTCTGGGGATCGTGGTGTGCTCCCTGTCGATATGAAAATCGCAACGTACTAGTACCACTTTGGGAGGAGACGCATAATATGGGATTCGGAATCATCGCTTATGCTCTAGACTCCAGTAAAAGTAACTGGACAAAATCTATACAAAAAGATGGCGCTGATCGCTGGTATCAGGCATCTCACCTCAAGGGAGACGAAGCTCCTCTTATGAATGCCTGCAAAATTACGACTATACCAGCCAATTATCTTGTAGATAATCAAGGTAAAATCATTGCAAAAAATCTACATGGAATTGAACTTCAGGAATTTGTAAGAGACTATCTTAAGAATGGTCAATAGCTTAATATTTGAATTCCGAATTGAAAATATTGAGCCAAAATTAAATTCAAAGAACCCACAAATACATGTATAAAAAGTTAGAATTATTCAAAATTATTATATATCTTTGTAAAATAGTGCTCTTGGCAGAGTATTCTCATGTTAATCATATAGCGAGAATACCAAACCTAGAGCTTTTTTTATATATAATTTCAAATAAAAAAGAAAACTGCAATTTTAGTTGACGGAGGGTTTTTTCGCAAAAGATATCGAAGCATTTTAGGAATAAAAAGCCTTGACCCAAATAAAACAGCAAGTGATCTATATACCATGTGTTTAAAGCATCTAGAACAATCAAAAGGAGAGATTTTCGATTTATACAGAATATTTTATTATGACTGTCTGCCCTATGACAAAAAACAACATAATCCAATTACTGGAAAAGCTATTGATTTCTCAAAGTCGGATCAATATAAATTCCAAATTTCTTTTTTTGAAGAACTAAGAAAGAAAAGTTGCATTGCGTCTTGGAATATTGGAAGACAAAAACAAGTGGATAATAAAGTCGGATAAAACAAAAGACCTTTTAAAATGAATAATCAGTATTAATGACTTGACTGAAAACGATGTTCAATTCGATTTTACACAAAAAATGGTCGACATGAAAATTGGATTGGATATTGCATCAATCACACTGAAAAAGCAGGTTGACCAAATAATATTAATTGCAGGAGATAGTGATTTTGTTCCTGCTGCCAAATTAGCGAGAAGGGAAGGGATTGATTTTTTATTAGATCCAATGTGGAATCCAATAAAACCACATTTGTTTGAACACATAGACGGCCTACATTCCACATTTAAACAAAACAGAAATTCCTTAAAAAAATAGTTTCAAAACTTTTCAAAAAAAATAATTGTAAGCATAATTTATGCTTAATTTAGCTTCTTAAAACCATACGAATTACTTGAATTGAATATAATGTTCAAGGTATAAATTTATTTTTAGGTTAAATAATCTTCACTAAAATTTCAAAAATTCTCTATATACTTGTAATTTAAAAGTTTAAAAACATAAAATATTATCCTAAATGAAGTTTTCAACAGCGGTCATTCTTTTGATTTTTTCTATCTCTATGTATGGTCAAAATCACAATATATTACTGAAAAATAGTAAAAAAATAGATCCAAGTAGGTATTCTGATTTTTCTAACACCCCATACGTATATGATCATTGGCTGCCATCGAAGGTGGAAGATAAAGATGTCAATTATGTAGAGAACATTACTTGCAACTTCAATGCCGAGACCCAAGAACTCGAAGTGCGGTATCAAGACGAATACATAGAATTAGATCCACTATTGTACCCTTCTGTCGAAATGTATGACATCTCAAAAAGCAAAATCGACACCATACATTATCATCCAGTCAATTCGCCATGGGGCAAACTCATCTATGCCATCACATACTACGATTCCGATAGTTTGCTGATATATGGTTACGCAAAATCTCGCAAGGTGGAATCAGCAAGAATTGTCTACACGAGTCGAGTTAGCACCAATAACTTTAAAACTAAAAACATGCTCGTCGTGAAAAAAGATGGTGAAACGACTCAGGAAGAACTCAAAAAAGATAATGTTTTAGATCTATTGGCAAATAACAAAAAGGAAAGAAAAGAGCTAAAAAATTTTATGTCAAAACAGAAACTCGATGTAAAAAAACCAAGTGACCTCAAAAGGTTGGTTGATTATCACATCGAGCTTCAAAAATTATAAATCACACATCAAATTTTACGTAATTTTCGTTTTTTCTCAACTCTAGTATTTGGAGACGGTTGAGGAATTTCATCGTCCATGTCGAATTGAAATTGTAGTGGCGATCCACTCTCCAGTTCATCTAAATCAATACCTCTTTCTCTTAATGCATCATTGATATCTTCCAGTGACATCGACTTACCATTCAACTTCCATTGTCCATCCTTCATTTCAAGAGCCAGACTATCTGCAAACATTTGCATTTGAGGCATCACATCATCAAACTTGAATTTAAAAGACTTCATATTTGGCATATTTTGCAAGATATTTTCATCCTCAAACAGCTCTATAAGTTCGTCCATATTGTCACTTTCGAATTCAAAATTTTGAAACCATTGGTTTCCATGCATATCCTGCATTTGTGCAAAAAGTGAATCCAAATCTTGCATTTTATCGAAATCAAAAGAGAAAGCGCTAAAATTAGAATTCATCTCACTCATTAGGGAATCTAAATCCAACATCATTGTACCTATATGGTGTCTAGGTGTGATGCTGTCCCCATCGATTATCACGACATTTTTCTTCGTTTTTGGCATTTGCAGCGTATTTTGATTCATCGCATTAAGTTGGGCAGTGATATCAGGTCCATCGCTCAATACATTGATTGACGTTAATTTTTTATCTTCATTTTCAATCGGTTTTGAAGAAGTTTTTGCAAAGGCGACACCAATAAAAAAACTCAAGAAAATGACAGAGACCAACAACAAATTGCGACTAAAATAAGTATTACGTTCCATATTCATATTTATTATTTTTTTAATTCTCATGGCCATTTCGCTTTCATTTCCACTTACTGCCAGAGCAGGAAAGGGAGTAATGGACATCGAAAGTTCACTAATTTTTACCAAAGTTTTTGAATAATCCAAGGGGTTGTTATCCACATTGTAAGCAAGCTCATCACAGGCTTGTTCTCTCTCAAATTCTAACTTTCTTGCTAAAATCCAAATGGCGGGATGGTAATAAAAAAGACTCTTGATTACACTAATAAGTATATTATGTAAATAATCATTTCGGACAATATGTGCCAATTCGTGTTTGATGATATCTTCCGTTTCTGAAAGGGTCAATTGATTTAACCAGGCAATAGGAAAAACAACAACAGGTGTGATTATACCATAAGTGAATGCCGTTTTCGCTTGTTCAGAAAGCTTGATGACCACTTTTCGGTTAATTGCCATTTTCTCAATGGAGTTATTCAGTGCTTGGTCGAGTTCCGAAGTCGCATTGACCAAGTCCTTTTTAATGCTTTTTAGTTTTTTCACGGATGCCAATTGTACCACGGAAAATAGAAAAATACCAATCAACCAAATTACAGGCAAAACCTCTAGCAGATTGTATTCACCATTCGTGTACATCGCAGCATTACTTTGCACTTGTGACGTAGTCAAGAAGTTGATGGAAGCACCAGTATCCTTGCTCAAATAATAAAAAATAGTCAATCCAAAACTCACGACACACATTATCAATGCAGAAAAATATAAGTTGTATTTAATGCGGGGTGAGGAAATTTTAAAAAGTAAAATCGCCGCTTGCGTTATCATGGCAATACACAGAAATTGCCATAAACTTTGAATCAGCACAAAAGCCAAAATATGAGCCGTGTGAGAATAAATAATTTCCATCATTCTTCCGTTTTGTTTTTACTTTCTAAGAATTTTATGTACTCTTTAATTTCATTGATTTCCTCTAGACTGGCGTTGCTATTCCCCAAAACTTGCATCACGAGATTACTCCTTGAGCCACCGAAAACCTGATTAACCAAATTTTTTATCATTTTATTTTTGACATTGGTTTCTTGGATATTGGCACTGTATATGTGGGATTTTAATTCCGTATCTCGGGTCAGTAAACCCTTTTCTAGCATGATTTGCATTATCTTAAGTGTGGTAGTATAGCCCACTTCTTTTTCATTATTGAGTTTCTCATTTATCTGTCTCACGGACATGGCACCATGTCTCCACAAGAGAGTCAAAATCTTTAGTTCAGCATCGGTAGGTTGTATGATATTTGCCAATTTTTTTAAAGTTTGTTAACCTATACGAATAATTTCGTACACAATATTACAGCGTAAAACATAAAAATGCAACGGTGCAGTACGAAAGTTTTCGTAATTAAGATAATTTTAACATGATTGTATGAGTCCAAGGTATTTAAACAAAAACAAAAGCTAATTTTACACCCAATAAATTATGTGAAATGTCCGACAAAGTCATTATCGAAAAAGTCAATGTTCTTTCCGATGAATGGTCCCAATTATACCAATACGTCATCAAATATCGTCGCGAAGATGGTAGGATAGAAACTCAATTTAGAGAAATTCACGACACGGGCAATGCCGCATGCATACTGATGTACAACCCTACCAATCAATGTATCATTCTCATCAAGCAATTTAGATTAGCAACTCTCATTAATGGTCACAAAACGGGATTCATCTACGAAGTTCCTGCCGGATTGATAGAAGATGAAGACCATTCAGAAACTATACAGAGAGAGGCGATTGAGGAGACGGGATATGGTGTCAAAAATCTAAAATTCTTGTATAATGCCTATACGACTCCCGGTGCTAAAACAGAGCTCACCGCCTTCTACTATGGAGAATATGACACCTCCACATCAGTGTCATCAGGTGGTGGATTGGCAGATGAGCAAGAAGAGATAGAAGTCATCGAGATTCCATTGGCACAAGCGATTGAGATGGTCATGACGAACGAAATCGTTGACCTCAAAACCATATGTCTCATTCAATGGGCAGAAAATAACATCAGGCAGCATTAAGGGTATTCACCTAATTATTGCCCGATTTTTAAAAATTTAATTGCTTAATTCCTGTTTTAGAATATTATAGTGTAAACAAGTCATTTATACATTCTTTCTTTTTATTACATTTGAGGTAAAATTACAACCAACGAGGATGAAACTTTTGACTAGTATTGCGATGCTTTTCTTCTGTTCTTATAATGCGTTATTAGGACAAGACACTACTCCGCCTGTCATTACCATGCAACCTACCGGCCAATCCTATACTTGCGAAACTGATAATATCGTAGAATTGCTCACGACATGGTTCAATAACAATGGAGGTACTCAAGCTACGGATGACTCTGGCACAGTCATGATTAATGCACCTCTCACTCTGAACGAAGCCATCAATGCATTTCTAATGTCAGAAGATACACTTTGTGGTACAACGAAAAATATCACCATTCAATTTGAGGCTACAGATGAAGCCGGCAATTTAACCTTAACCAACCCTGCCAGTTTTAACACCTATGACAATATTCCACCTACTATTTTAGTTCCACCACCTGCTATCGTTTCTAATTGCTTTCCAGGAATCCAAGATTCTTTAGAAAGCTGGATTAATAATTATGGCTACATGATTGCCATTGATAATTGTGATGGCGTGGTCGGAGGAGATTTGTTTTTTTGGAACATTCAAGGTATGAGTGGTGGTAATACGAGTACAATCGGAGTGGGTCCTTATCCTCAGGTACCCGATGGTACGTGTGAATTTCAAGTCAATATTACATTTCAGAGAAAAGATGGCTGTGGCAATACAAAAAGTGAAAACACCAGCTTTACTGTCATAGATACAATAGCACCTACACTTTCCTATTATCCTCCTGACACTACGGTTAGTTGTGACAAGATTTACCCCGCTGACACGATTATTTTTATGGACAATTGCGATAGCAGCCCGGAGTTTGACTTAAGTGAAAGTTCCACCCAAGATATGGACGAATCCAGTTGCAACCATTACAATTATGACATTACTAGGACATGGAATGTCGTCGATAAATGTGGTAATACAACCAACCATACGCAAGTGATTCACGTGGAAGATATACAAGCACCCATATTCAGTGCCCTAGATACTATCATTGTTGATTGCAACTCTTTTAGCACATTTGATCCAAATTATTTTTTTGAATTTTACGCTGACAATTGCAGTAATGTATTCTTTAATTACACGGATTTTGGTCAACCCAATATGTGTAATAGTGAGCTCGACAGGTCTTATAACATATATGACATCTGTAACAATAGCTTTGTATTTACACAGCACATTAAGGTTGGAGATTACGTAGGACCTACTTTTGACTCTGAGCCTGGAGATTTGGAGTTTTATTGTGATTCTGGATTAAACTTTCAGGGGGAGTATTTTGATTGGATTGATGAGTTAAATGATATCACCGTATCCGACTCTTGTAGTCATGCTCAAAAATTTGTAGCCCTTCCAGGCACCTACACATTAGGTGATTCGACGACTTATCCGGGAGTTTTTCCTACCAATTTTCCTGACCTAAATTGTGATATTCAAAGCGAATATTTGGTATATCAAGATTTGGACTTGGTCGCTTATGATGCTTGTGGAAATACAACGGTCAATAAAATCCATTTCGGGATAAAAGACACCCTTGCTCCTATAATTACAGGCTGCGTTGATACCGTTTCTATCAATTCGAACTCCGGTCAGTGCCAAGGGTTTTATACCATTCCAGAATTGACTTTGTCAGATAATTGCTCTGAGTTATTCTCCCCCGTAATCAAAACTAAAACTGTCCCAATTCATTCAGATTTACCCGGTGACAACGAACTTCCTGTAAACACCGTATATATTAACATAGGGCCCTATTTTTCATCGGGTTTGACACCAAATGGATTTATAGATTTGACCCTTGAATTTAATAATCTGGATGCCGACGATGCCACCGAATACTTTCTAATTTATGATGAATATGGACAATACATGGGAACTACACCACATACATCAACTCAATGTGGAGACACTACCATCGTATTTAATACCTTCAATACTACGATTCTAAGTAATTGGTTAAGTGATGGTTATGTTAGTTTCTCATTGGTTCCTAATGTTCCACCGGACTTTGGTTCGCTGGCTATCAATGACGTTTGTACCAATTCTTTTGTAAAAGCAACTTTGGCATTTGAAGCTGAAATCGAGACGCATATCACTGGCAACGTGGTCTTTAAAAATGACACTCTCGACTATGATGATGCACTCAATAAAATTTACAAATTAGATATTGGCAACAATGACTTTGAATACTTTTTTAGTGATTGTGCAGGAAATCAAAGCAGTTGCCACCATACAGTTGTTCTGTCTGATGATGAAGCACCAATTATCACCTGTCCGCCTTCGATTCTTGACACTATTGAACAAAATTGTAGTAAATTTCTTGATTTACCTTCGGGTTACTCAGTTAGTGAAAACTGCAAATTAAGCCGAATTTACAATGAAGAATCTCCCCTGGGAATGGGCAAATATCTAAATTTTGTTTTGGATGACAATTCTGGAGAATACTTAGCCGCAAGTAAAAATATCATTTTCAATAATGTTTTTGAAATAAAAAAATCTACCAACGACCCTGTTGTAAGTTTGGTTGCCAAGGGAGATTTTGATGAACCAGGCGAGTCTATTAAGATACTTGGAGAAGATGGTCTTAGTTTAGGAAGTACATTCCCTACAGGCGAAAATTGTGGATTTGTATATTTGGAAATGAGTATTCCGATTGCCAAGTTCAATGCTTGGGTTCAAGATGGACTTTTAGAGTTGGTCGCCGAATTTCCCAATGATGCGAATATCGAAGGAAACGGAGTCAATCCATGCCAGGCTCTTGTCCCCGGTTCGACTATTGATAGCGTAAGCTTCATTACTCTAACCTTGAATTATGACGATGCACAAGCCTATTACACAACCTCTGGGACACTAAATACACCTTTGACTACCATCAATCCTGATATAGACAGCCTAAGTTTTGAATTGCCAGCAGGTATCACCACGGTGACCTATTATGTGTCTGATGCAGGCCAAAATTCTAGTTCCTGTAGCTATGAAATCGAAATAGTGGATATAACGCCACCCACAGCTTTGTGTAAAAACAATATTGTGGAAGTGCCACCCTCAGGATTAGATGATCTATACTTGACACAGGATATTGTAGATGATGGAAGTACTGACAATTGCGGGATTTATCAATACTCATTGAGTCAAGACACAATACGTTGTTCTGATATCGGAACACAATTAAATGTAACCCTCACAGTAACTGATAGCAGTGGCAACTCTTCCTCATGTGAGTCTTTAATTAAAGTCGAGCGATACACACTTCAGCCAAGTTACAATGCCGGAATCTGTCCCGGTGACAGTCTCCAATTATTTGCCAACTTACCAATGCAAAGTCCTGATGCCGTTTTTACATTCGAATGGTATATGAACGATGTTCTTTTCTCAAATGAAGAAAATCCAGTAATCAATAATTTTGCAGGGGGTGCTGACATAAGCTTTCACGTGATCGCTACTGGTTTTAATGGATGTTATGGTGAAGGAACAATTTTGGTGAATTTTCAACCACTTAGTTCTCCATTACTAGAATTAGAATCTACCTCGGGCTGTAAAGGAGATAGCATCAGATTGTCAAGTACAAGCTACGCCGGTAACATTAATTATAGCTGGTATGAAGGAAGTTTCCCTAATGGAAACCTAATTACACAAACCGCAAATCCAATCTTAACCGTATCATCTGATAATGCAGGTACAAGATATTTTTACCTTATCGCTGAAAGTGAAGAATGTACCTCTCTCGCCTCCAATTCCGTGGCTTACACAACTTTCGAAAAGCCTATTGCGGCAGTCGATGATCCTTTTATTACCGTATGTGAAGGAGGTGAAATTACTTTATCTACGCAATCAGAAGGTCAAAATTATAAATATCAGTGGTTTGGACCCGGCGTGATGTCCACAATGAAAAATCCGCCAAGCATTACTGATGTCACACAATCTAATGAAGGTTCTTACAGCCTCGTTATTAATGTGGGTCAATGTTATTCTGATACCGCAACAGTCATCGTTGATGTCCTCGAGAGACCTGACCAGCCAATACTTAGCGGAGAGGAAATCTTCTGTGACGGGTCTAATTTTAGCATCCAAGTATCCAATAATCCTAATGCCGATGCTTATGAATGGTACATCGACAGTGTACTATTTAAAGTGACCACGAGCAACATTTTGTCTCAGGCAGCCTCAGATGCATTTGAGGGAGAGTGGACGGTTATCATAAGAGAAGGCGACTGTAATTCAATACCTTCTGAAGGAAAAGATATCCTTATTGAGGAGAGAATAGAAGTAGGTGCAAGCAATAATGGTCCGGTCTGTGTCGGTGATAGCATCACACTAAGCTCCAGTTATGTTCCTAATGCCATCTATGTGTGGAATGGACCCAATACCGTGGACGTGGAAGGTCAAGAAATAAAAATTCTAGCAGTAGCTGGTCAATATAGCGTCACTGTATTGACCCCAACCGGTTGTGATAATTCCGGTAGTACGACTGTCGTTGTTAATTCAGCGCCTGAAATCACGGCATTAAGCAATGATTCTGAAATGTGTATGGATGGAAATACACCCATTACTTTCTATCCAACTGTTTTCCCTCCTGACGGGAATTACACCTATGATTGGGTAGGTCCCAACTTTACGAGTAATGAGGAAAACCCAACCATACCGGATGCTTCAGAGTCCGACAATGGCACTTACACCTTGACGGTTTATAACAATGGCTGTCCATCACAGACCGTAAGTAACACGATAGAAATACATAATTTTCCTGAGACACCAGATCTTATTGGTCCAGATAACATTTGTGTCGGTGATGATTTATTTTTATTCACCCTCACAGACGACCCCAATGCGAGTTATGAATGGCATACCCCCAAAGGCATATTTACTACCTCGGTTGATACATTTAAAATTATGGATATTGACCTTTCGGATGCTGGAAATTATGATTTGTACATTGTCAAGAATGGATGTAAAGCATTGGTCGCATCGACAGTCCAAGTCGAAGTTATTGCTAATCCAACATCACCAAACATCACGGGTGTTCAAACCTATTGTTTTGGTTCGACAATAAAACTAGCCATCGAAGGTGAAATGGAAGATGACATTTTACATTGGACTACCCCTGTGGGAACATTCGATATGGATACACTAATCATTGATAACATCAATCAGTCACATGCAGGCAACTATCAGGTGATACTTGAGAGAAATGGATGTAGGTCCATAGCTAGCGTATCATATAACATTGAAGTATTAGAGGAAATAAAAATTCCAGAATTCGAATTTATAGAATTAGACCTTTGTTCAGGTTATGATGAAATGGTAGAAATATGTCTGACAAACAACTCACTCATAAGTTCGGGTAATTATGAATTGTTTAATCAATCAGGACAGTTGATTTCAAGCACTAATGAGAAATGCTTTTCTATTAATCCACAACTAAGCCTAAGCACTGGGGCAAACCTTCTGAGAGTAAGAACTCAGCTCGGGGAATGTTATTCAGAATTCAGTTCAAATCTTTTGGTCAATCTCAATATTGCACCAAATGTTGTCGCACAAGCAAATGAAAACCTAATTACCCTTTGCGAAAATACCACGGTCAATCTGCAGGCTACGAATGCATCGAGTGATGTTCAAGTGGCCTGGAAAAACATTAATTCCAATTGCACAATTTCTAATCCGAAAGGTATTTCAACTTCTGTAAGCAATTTTAGGCTTGGTGAAAATTATCTCTTACTAAGTTACAGTTCTGAGGGATGCACAGATTTTACCACAGATACCGTACTGGTTTATCTCTACGAATCACCAGAACTAGAAAATGATTATTACAATGTGGAATATGGTGAGAATGTCAATTTAGACATTTTAGAGAATGACAATATAGAGGACGATGTGGACCTTAACTTTGATTTGAATGAATTAGTCGGAAGAGTTATTTTGCAAAATGATGGTTATGTCTACTTGCCTGATCCTACCCATACGGGCATTATTGAGTTTTATTATGAAGCCTGTCTAAAAGAATGCCCTGATATATGTAGTGAAGCATTGGTAAGAATAAATATTAGTTCTGACAATGCATGCATCATTCCAAATGTCATCACTCCTAATAACGATGGTATCAATGACAATTTTGTTATCCCTTGTTTAGATGACATCCGGTTTTCAGACAACAGTATCAAGATATTCAATCAATGGGGTGATGAAGTTTTTAGTGCGAAAGATTATCAAAATAATTGGGATGGTACTTACGGTGCTAAACCGTTACCCTCTGGCACATATTTTTATATTGTAGAAATCAAAGCTTTGAGTGAAACTATGAGTGGTTATTTAATCATTAAACGATAATACGATGAGTAATTCAATATATAAAATCGCGGTGGTATTGTTGAGCTTAGTATTTACCTTCGAATTATCAGCTCAACAACAGCAACATTACACTTTTTTTATGCATAACAAATTGCTGTTGAATCCCGGTTACGCAGGTGCGGCCGACCACAGCTATATCAATCTCATCTATCGCAATCAATGGAGTGGATTGCCCGGTGCTCCCGAAGCACAATCATTGACTTGGAATATGAGCAGTTTTAATAAGGTAGGTTTAGGATTTGTAGCGGATAGACAAACCATAGGTATACAAGAAGAAGTAAGTATTGCAGGAAACTATGCATACAAGCTCCTTTTGAATGACCTTACTATAAGTGCCGGTTTATCAGGGTCTTACAGGAGATATACGGAAGATTTTACCGACCCATCTATAGTTGCCATTCATAGTTTAAATACGGATCCGAGTATTCCACAGTTAGTTTATAACAAAAACATCATTAATGTAGGATTTGGAATTTACGCCAGTAACAAAGATTTTTATCTCGGCGTAAGCATTCCACGACTGATAAAGACTTCCTTAGATATTGACAATAATTCGTTTCTTACCCAAGAGGAACTTCACTATTACCTGATGGGAGGTATAGATTTTCGCATCAATAAGAAGTTGAAATTTTCTCCACAAGTGTTGCTTAAATTTGCCCAAAATTCACCTTTCGATATAGACCTAAACTTTGGAGTAAGCTGGGAAGATAAATATGGTTTGGCACTAGCATATAGGTATGGCGGCAATGACGGAGGAATAGGAGAAAGTGTAGACTTAATGTTTACATTTAAGCTCAACGAGGCATTGATGTTTGGAGTATCGCAAGATTATTCCTTATCAGATCTAAGTAGTTACGAAAGTGGCACACTTGAGGCTATGGTACAATATGATTTTGTTAAGAAAAAGCCTCAACCTGTCATGGTCAATCCACGGTATTTTTATTAGTGTAATCAATTGTTATTACTCTTATCGGTTTAAAGAAAAATTAAAATGAGATTAATATATACTTTTATAATCATAGTGCTAGCTAACTCACTTTCAGCACAACATAGGTTGTCTCTGGATATGGATGCCATTAAATCTGCCAAGATTTTTAATGAGGCTCAGATGAACTCAGAATTCATAGAAATGTCACCGGCATTCATTGTAAAAGAAATAGCTTTTGTCACCTCAAATACTGATGCGGCTAAAGATCCTGCCATAGGACAGAAATACTTTGATATTGCCTATGGAATCAAAGATAGTTTAGGTTTATTGAGCCAACTATCCTATTTTACCGAGGAAATAAATTCGCCATATCATGAAGGCCCCCTCGTCTATGACAATACGGAATCAGTCATGTACTTCACTAGATCTGTATTTTTCGGCACATCGGGAGATAAGCAAGACACTGCAAAAATGCAAATATTTGCAGCGACCTTTGATGAGGTATATCCCTTGTCATTCAATTCAAAAAAGTGGAATTACTGTCACCCAGCGATAAATGAGACAAGCGACCAATTGATACTATCATCAAATTTTAATGAAGGGAATAAAGGCAAATACGACTTATTCGGAGTAGATAAACTGGGGATTAATTTTGGAAGCCTTAGCAATCTTGGGGACTCTATTAATACCATTTATAACGAATTGTACCCTGTATTCTTTGGGAATGATGTGTTGTTTTTTAGTTCTGACCGACCCGGCGGATTTGGTGGATTGGATATCTATTGTTGCTTTAAAAGAGATGACCAGTGGTCTCAGCCGATACTCCTCCCTGCGCCAATCAATACTGTATCTGATGATTACAGCCTGATAGTGGATAAGAGTTCAAAAATGGGATACATGAGCTCTGACAGAGAAGGCGGAAAAGGACTGGACGACATTTATTTGGTGAAGTTCAAAAATTCAATCTTCAAAGAAGAAAAGGTAAAAACGCCTGTAGTGATGAACTATGTAGACTTTGAAGTCATTGAAAAGTTGAGTTTTAATGGATTAAAAGACGTAAAAGTCACACTGTTGAGAATATTGCCCGGACAGGATAATTTTGATCTCTCGGCATACAATGTGGACATGCTACCTGCCGACCAAAAAGGTGGCATCATCATGAAATTGTCTCCAAAAACAGAGGTAGTGGATTTCTATACTACGGACGAAAACGGTAAGTGTCGTATCAGCATAGATAAAAACAGCAATTATCTTTTAAATTTTACCAAAGATGGATACGAATCTCAACAATTGTACTACGAAAATGGGACTCAAAAAAAGTTAACCATAGCCATGGAACCTAGTACCACTTTAATTCCCACCAAAACCCCAAATGAAATAATAATACCAACTGCCAAGGGTGAATCTGTGGTTTTTAATAACATTTACTATGAATACAACAGTGCAAAAATCGCAAAAGGTGCGGCGGCAGAGCTTGATGCCCTTGCAAAAGTGATGTTTCAAAATCCAAATATGAAAGTCCTATTGACGGCCTATACAGATGCTAGGGGAAAAGCAGAATACAATCAAAAACTTTCAGAACAAAGAGCGGAATCTGCTAAAAATTATTTGGTCAAGAAAGGAGTGAGTCCGAGTCGAATTCAGGCACAAGGAATGGGTGAATCACGCATTAGAAATCACTGTACAGATGGTATCAAATGTACCGAAGAAGAACATAAGTATAATAGGAGAACAGAGTTAACAATCATAGAATAACAGTTTAGACCTTATTACAATCCTCTCTTTTTGGCATTGCCATAAAATAGCCCCGAAGGGGTGACATATCTTTAGCCTCGTACAATGTGCGGGGCTAAACCACAGCACCTAACCGTTTTGGCGTTATTTTTGCCCCCATCGCAAAAATTATGACAAAACATTATGTAGAACATTTCGTAAGGTTATTCCTTTCTTTTTGGCATTGCCCCAAAAAGAAACAAATAATGCTAGTCACGTTCATTTAGTATTTCTTTTGGCTTAATCCAAAAGAAACAAAAAATCAAGGCTGTATACTTTTTTTAACGCCAAAACCCTCCTAAAATCCTAAACAGCCTGAAACTCCTCCTTCGTCGTCAAACACCAGCCTGTTTTTAACGGATTTTAGTTCTTGTTTTGACTAAAAAGTATAAGGCCTTTCTGTCCAAGAATCACGAAAATCGTTTTCAGAACTGCATTTGAATCATTATTCTTTTGAAATTTCTCCATGTCTGCTCTGCCCTTTGGGGTAGATTTACTATCCCTCCTTTTTGGCATTTAGGAGGGGTAATATCTGCGTTGTACGGGGCTAAATCAGCCTCGAACCTGTTTTGGGAGGATTATTATTTACCTCTTTTTATTCCTTTCTTTTGGCATTGAAACAAAAAATGCTAGTCACGCCAACTTTCTTTGGCTTAATCCAAAGAAACAAAAAATCAAGGCTGTATATTTTTAACGCCCTCCTAAATCCTAAACAGCCTGAAACCATTCGTCGTCAAAACCAGCCTGTTTTTTGGCGTATAAGGCCTTTTTGCCTCACCTCGTTTCAGAAAAATTGAATCACAACAAAATTCTCGCATGCTGTTTGAATGCCCCTTTGGAATTCTACAGGATGGGGAGGATTTAATATCCTTTCTTTTTGGCATTGTCCCAAAAAAAGCCCCGAAGGGTGTAAAATCAATAGCTACGTCACGCTAAACCATTTACCAAACCTGTTTTGGCGTTAATCGCAAAAAATCACAACAAAAAATCAAGAATCTATATTCTTTTTTTAACTAAAATAGCCCCAAATATCCCTCCTACAATGCCTAAACAGCCTGAAACGTTTTGGCGTTATTTTTTGCCCCTTCGTCGTCAAACATTATGTAGGAACCGTGGCAGTTATTCCTTTCTTTTTTTTTAACGGACGTTTTAGTTCTTTTGTTTTGATCCTAAAAATTATCAAGGCCTTTTAACGCCAAAACCCTCCTAAAATCTAAACACGAAAATCCTTTTCAAACACCAGTTTTTTAACGATTTTGAATCTTGTTTTGACAGCCTTTCTGTCAAGAATGAAATTCTAGCATGCATTTGTTTCTAGTCTGAAATTTCCCTTTGTTGTTCTCAGCACTGCCCTTTGGAGGGGCTGCTCGCAGGGCGGGGAGGATTTATTATCCCTCTCTTTTTGGAATTGCTCCAAAAATAGCCCCGAAGGGGTGTAATATCTTTAGCCCCGTAAGACGTACGGGGCTAAACCATAGCACCAAACCTGTTTTGGCGTTATTTTTGCCTCCCTCGCAAAAATTATGACAAAACATTATGTAAAATATTCCGTCAGATTATTCCTTTCTTTTTTTCATTGCCCAAAAAGAAACAAAAAACGCTAGTCACGTCCATTTCAACTATCTTTTGGCTTGATCCAAAAGAAACAAAAAATCAAGGCTGTATACTTTTTTTAACGCCAAAACCCTCCTAAAATCCTAAACAGCCTGAAACTCCTCCTTCGTCGTCAAACACCAGCCTGTTTTTAACGGATTTTAGTTCTTGTTTTGACTAAAAAGTATAAGGCCTTTCTGTCCTAGAAACACGAAAATCGTTTTCAGAACGACTTTTGAATCATAATTCTCGTGAAATTCTACCATGCTGTTCTTAGCTATGCCCCTTTGGAGTTGCGGACTACAGGGCTGGGAGGATTTATTATCCCTCTCTTTTTGGCATTGCCTTAAAATAGCCCCGAAGGGGTGTAATATCAATAGCCCCGTACAGCGTGCGGGGCTAAACCATAGCACCAAACCTGTTTTGGCGTTATTTTTGCCTTCATCGCAAAAATTATGACAAAACGAATGTTTCCATAAAATTCCATATTATTGAAAAAAATTAAAATAATTTTGCTATTTAAAATTATTTCCTTATTTTTATTCCACCTAAACCACAGGCTGTATTTCTTAATTTATTAAATATATAACAATGGAGACATTATTAAAAACAAACAACCAAACAACCAAACAACCAAACAACCAACGCCTTACGCCGTAATGGCTTTTACAAGCTTTTAGTACCGCTGGTCATGATTTTGATGGTAGCATTGGTGTATTCATGTAGTGAGGAAGTGCAAGAAAGTACGGCCACAACAGAAGAATCAATATCAAACGATCAAAGATACGAAGGGAACAGAGGTGGTGGAGAAACTGATGACCCTGTTATTGGGGTGTCGTGCATCCATAACTTATTTCCTGGATTGTGTGGAGTAGAAACTATTTTAGTGGCTAATATCACATTACCTCAATACCCAGGATGTACATTTACCTTTCAAATGACATATGTCAAGTGTACAGTAGGAGCGATAGTAGAAACACATTTTGGCGATTTTACCGTACAACCTACTACTAACTGTCCACAGTACGTGGCTGATGTAAATAATGCCATAGCCACAAACACTTTAGATGCATTTGCACAGGATTTTAACAAATCAGTTTGGAAAGCTATCACTGAGCATTATTTAAATGTTATTGCTACGACTCCGACGGCAATTATTGGGTATAATCCACATAGTTGTATGAAAACTTGTTTTCAAATGGTTAACCGTGGAGATTATTCTGGATATATTCCTAGAAGATACACCTGTGCATATGGCTGTTGTAAAATAAAACGTAATTATCAAAAAGTTAACAATGAATGGGTATTGGTAAGTATTGTGGATGAAAGTAGCACCATTACGACCAATTGTCAGGATCCGGTTGTGATTGTATGTCCTGCGGGCACAACAATCTCAACCAATTGCATGCCAAGCTGTGATGAATTATTATTTTAGATAAAACCAAGAACTAGTTGGGAATAAATTTTCCAACTAGTTCTTAAAAAATTGCATTTTATGAAAACACGAATACAAATACTTTTATTCTTATTTCTAAATATATATCTCCAAGCGCAATTTGTGCCACAGCCGATTGAATTTGAAGCACATACTCCCAATTGGGTTTACTATTCACAAGATACCAATGCGACTCCATCTGATATTGCACCTAATTATAATCCTTATTCATCGCATTTGCCAATCAGTCAAATATATGGAAATCAATATTTATATATATTGGAGGCATCGAGAACACCTAGCCCTTACAGTGGACAAGATGGTTGCTTGATTCATAAGCTAGATATAAATGATGGCAGCCTTCAATGGATTTATATAAATAATCAGTTCACTGGACTAAAAAATAGAGAAGATTATCTAGGTAGCTCATTTACCTTGGATGAAAATGATAAATTAAAGCTTTATGGACTAAAAGATATTAATCCAATAGATACAACTTCGCCGAAATTTAGCTTAAATGGGCATGTTGTTAAAAGAGTCATCAATTCTAATGATGGGTCATTATTAATTGAAGATTATGGAAATGATTCGATAGAAGAAGCTAATTTTATAAACGGAAATAATTATGGTCAGCAATTTATTATTGATGAAGCTGATAATGTAAAACGTATTGTTAAGCAACCTATAATAGATAATGGAATATTGAAGGATGATATTTTATTGGTTAATATTGATGAGGAGTTGAATTATGATACGACAGCAACAGTGTTGTTAAGAAATGACACCGGCATATCTACCCAAGATATTAACCTTAGTTATTATCCATCCATACGGACATATACTGAAAATAGTATGCTTGCCTTGATGGGATCAAAAAATTTAGAAAATGATCAAGAATCACCGTCTGCATTAGATTTGTATTGGTTAAATTATAAAGACAATATGCATATTGAGAGGTCAGTGTCAGTAAGAGATTACATGATTTTTCCTCAAGATTATGTTTGGCCTGTTGATTTATCGACGGTTGATAAGCAAGTGGTATTAAGTCAGCTCGTAATCAATGACAATCCCAAATTTTGGTTTTTATGGTTGGATGAAAATGGGAACGAAAAGTTTTATAGACAATCACTTGGCTACGATGGAAGAGGTTACGTAGATATTGACTTGATAAGGTCCTATGATGATAAATTATATCTAATAGGAAGACATTATAACAATAATAAATTTGAATTTGATTTGCTGGAAATCAATGCCACGACAAATGATGTAAGATTAATAACAACATTTAGCCCAATTTTGAGAGAGGATGAACTTATTCAAGTGCTTAATCCCATATTGGTAGATAATCAGTTAATTATGTGTATGTATGTTAATACTTCATTTGATGGAATACCGACAATATATACGATGTATCTGTCATTTACGGTAAGTGATGAAGGGCTATTGTCCTCAATTCAGGAGTCACAAAAGGAAGATATGGTGGTAAGGCTACAGAATCCAACCTTTGGAAATTTCGACTTAACTGTATTAAATATAATCGGTTCATCTAGGTACATGGTTAACATATATAGTTTAAATATATCTTTGGTAAATACCGGAGTACTTGATGAGAATGGCAAATATCAGGCAGACCTCTCACACCTTCCTGCGGGATTATATCCTTATACGATTACTCATGAGGGTAGGGTCGTTTATAGTGGCAAGTGGGTGAAGGAGTAAGTACGTTAAATTGACTGAGAAAATTTCTCGTAGAAATTCTAAACTTCTGTTTCTAGTCTGCTCCTTTGGAGGAGCTGCCCACAGGATGGGGAGGATTTATTATTCCTCTCTTTTTGGAATTGCTCCAAAAATAGCCCCGAAGGGGTGTAATATCTTTAGCCCCGTACAACGTGCGGGGCTATACCATAGTACCTAACCCGTTTTGGCGTTATTTTTGCCTCCTTCGCAAAAATTGTGACAAAACATTTTTTAATTAAATTTCAAAACTAACTATTCCTTTACCAATTTTCCACTCTTGATGAATACCTTACCATCATAAAACTCCCAGACATAGACACCCGATGTCAGATGTGCAAGCGAGAGGCTATTCCAGCCATATCGGACATTGCTGCGCTGTACTTCTCTGCCCTGTATGTCTCTGATAATCATCACTCCATGCTCGGGTAGGTAATCGCTTAAAATAACCAATAAGTCATCAATCACAGGATTGGGATAGAGGCTAATGTCCGCGATGTCTGACACCTCGATACTTGATGAAGTACCTATGATGAGGGTACGGCAGGTCGTGTTACTGCTATTCTCATTACTCACGGTGAGACATACCTCATAGACGCCTTTGTCTTCGTACTGATGCATAGGGTATCTCTCTATGCTGGTGCTGCCATCGCCGAAGTCCCACTCCCACTGTTCGGGTCGGTAATAGCTCAGATCGGTAAACCGAACTTCCAGATAGTCGGTATCTTGCTCGTAGCGAAACTTTGCCACAGGATGATTGTCAAGCCCCAGTGTGTCGCAGGGGCTGCCATCCAGTGGGCCTAGACGGAAGTTAGGAATATTAGGTATCGTACGTGCAAACGATGCCGTCTGAATGCTGTGCTGATTCACTTCACAAGCCTCTCCTTCCAGATCAGGGTTTTCTATGCGGTGCATCTCCCGATTGTTTGCTGAGGTGGGTATGATGTATATCTTACCATCAGGACCCAACTTCATGGGACCAAAATGTGTCGACTTGCCTGAGGTCTCCGAATAATAATGTACATAGCCATCGTACTCTGCTACTTCTTGTCTAGATGCCTTAAAATCTTCTGCTTCCAGATCATACTGATACACATGCAGGCGATTACACATATATAGATATCTACCTGAGTATGAAAAAGCGACGCCACCCGAGACATCCAATAAATCACTGTGGAACGTATCTTCTCGATAATTGGACAACAATCCTGTACGCCTGTCAAAATCATACAGATGTAGCTTTATGCCATCCGCACCTTCTTTATATGAATTAATCAGTGCATACTTGCTCCCATCTTCTGAGAAGATGGCCTGACCAATACCTCTACCACTCTTTAGCCCTATCTTCTGAATCCCTTGATAGTGTATTCCTAATGGGTCTATCAGATAAGTATGATACTCATCATGATCAGTTCGTGGTTTAAGTAGCCACCAATCTCTTCCATTTGCATGTCGACAGGTCATTATTTTACCACCAGATAATGTATCAGTTACCAATATCGAATCTTTCCATAAAACCTCTCCACGCATCCCAGATGAAATTTGGATGAGGTTACAGGTCATCCAGTATTCTATATTTGTATTCAAGTCATAATCTTCTTGAAACATATAATATTCATTATTGCTATCTGGCTTATTTATCAATAAAGCACCTGTCCTCATAGGAAATCCAAATCTTAACATGGTATCCTGATATGGGATATTCCAATATTCCCAAAATGGACCATAATTGAGGGTGTCACCATTAATCAATATCTCATCCCTACCGTTGCAGATGAACATGCCATTTGAGTATAATAATAACTTGCCCTCCTTATCACACAGACTTGTATTGGTCTCCTGAAAATCATAAATCCTGTCAGGTATATAACCGATGCGGGTGGGCTCATAATTAAAGTTTATCTCACTGGCTCCCCATAAACTGTCAGTAGGTTGACTATCAAGAAAATCTTTGCCTATCAGCCAAATATTGTCTTGTTTCTGCGAGAATAAAGAAATCGTAAACATAGTAAGAATTATTATACATATATATCTTACAACAAATTTTCCATTAATCATAGGTTATATTTTTCATTCCTTAAATACTAAATTATACTTTCGTCGTCCCTTAAAAACAGATAAAACTCTATTCCCACTAATACAGACAATTTAAAGATAGGAAAAATATTGGGACTAATAAAATGTTTCTATTCATGTACTGAATAATAATATTTCACATTTCACCATACTAATATCCTCATCCAAAAAATTGAGTCCACTTAATTTTTGAATTATTCCCAGTTTTATAATATTTGCAACATTGTATCGCATACCACGTTATCAATAAAGCTTCGTATTTTTTTACACATAAAGAAATTTTGACTTTTATGAAATATATTTTTTCTCTCCTCTTGGTACTTATCTTCCAGATTAATTCATCTTCTCAGGGTATTGAGTTTTTTCATGGGACATGGAAAGAAGCTCTTGAAAAAGCAAAAGCCGAGGAAAAAGTTTTATTTGTCGATTGTTATGCCACATGGTGTGGCCCCTGCAAAATGATGGCTTCGCGAGTGTTTACTCTAGATGAGGTTGGAGAGTTTTTTAACCAAAACTTCATTAACCTAAAACTCGATATGGAACAGATGGATGGTAGAAAATTTGAGAGCAATTACCCGGTTTCGGCTTACCCTACCCTCTACTTTTTGGATGGTGAAGGAAAAATTCTCAAGAAGGTACGTGGTGCCCAACAAAAAGAAAGCTTACTCCAGCTGGCAGAAGAAGCCATTAAGGCCAATGACCAAAGCGGTAAATATGCGGAAATGTACGAAGGTGGAAATCGGGATTTTGACGTGGTACTGAAATACATCACAACCCTGAACAGCGCCGGCAAACCCTCTCTCAAAATTGCCAATGAATACCTCCAAGAATACGGAAGCACTCTGGACGAATCCCAAAGGTCAAAAATCCTATTTAATGCATGCACCGAAGCCGATTCAAAGATTTTTAACGAGATGATTGACCATAAAAAAAATATTTTAAAATATTATACCGAAGAAGAATGGAACAATAAAATCATCGCGGCTTGTAACGAAACAGTTAAAAAATCTATTGATTTTGAAATGAAAGATTTGCTGGATGAAGCTCTAGACAAATCCAAATATGCGGATAAATCCACCGCAGAAAAATTTAGATACCAGGCGGGAATGACCTACGGATACAAAATGGGTGATGAAAAAATGTATTATGAAAATGCCAAAAATCTTTACAAAAAAATAGGTAAAAATGATCCTCAAGTTTTGAGTCAATTGGTGGTGGATCTGAATGCCAATCATGCAAACAATGAAGATTGTCGAAAACTGGCAGAGGAATGTGGTGAAAAACTTTACAAAGGGAATAAAAATGGGGACAACCTAATACTATATGCGAAAACACTCGTCGCAAATGGCAAAACGAATGAAGCCATGAAACTCACCGATGAAGCCATCGAAAAAAATGCAGACAATCCATCTGAAATGCAAAAATTAAACGCTTTGAAGAGGTTTTTAGATGCTAAAATGTAATGGCTTCGTGACCATAATACGATAAATAAGTACCGACCTTGCTAAAGATTCTTGATAGATATATCATTAAGAAATACATCAGCACCTTCTTTTTTACGATGGTTCTGATTACCATGATTGCAATCACCATTGATTTTTTTGAAAAAGTCGATAAATTTCTCAGTGATGAGATGACTGCCAAGGAAATAGTTTTTGACTACTATCTCAATTTTATTCCTTGGATCAATGGATTGCTTTGGCCTCTATTCGCCCTACTAGCGGTGATCTTTTTTACGAGTCGAATGGCTAAAAATTCAGAGATAATAGCCATCCTCGCATCAGGGGTTAGTTACCGGCGTTTTCTGCTTCCATTTATTGCTGCGGGAGGATTCATTGCAGTCCTGCTTTGGCTCGGTAATAACTACGTCATCCCAAACAGTAACAAGATAAAAACGGAATTTGAGAGTAAATACATTCGCAAAAGTATCATTCAGACTTTAAGTGGCAACATTCATTTTTTTCTCAATCCTAATGAGAAAGTTTACATTAGAAACTACAACAGTCGTGACTCCGTCGTGAGAGGTTTTCGGTTGGAAAAGTTTCAAAATGGGCAGCTTACGAGCATCTTGAAGGCACAGCAACTCAAATTTGTCGAAGCACCCAACTTGTGGAAAATGAAAGGCATCGAAAGGAGATCAATAGATGGTCTAAAGGAAAGCCTCATGTTTGAACCAAAAGAAGAAATTGACACCAGTCTAAATTTTGTCCCCGAAGATTTTGTGAGATATTCTCGGCAGATGGAAATGATGACCACCGATGACCTCAAAGAATTTATAAAAATAGAACAGGACAAGGGTCTCGAAACATCCAAATCTCTTATCATAGAGCTTTATAGAAGGACGGCCGACCCATTCACCATACTGATAGTCACCATCATGGGAGTCTGTATTGGTTCAAGAAAAGTAAGGGGAGGCATGGGTTTTCACCTTGCGGCAGGCGTAGTACTGGGTGCTATTTTTGTTATTTTGAGCAAGTTTTCGACCACCTTTTCTAGTAATCTGAGTTTGCCTCCGGCCATTGGTGTCTGGATACCCAATATTGTATTTGGGTTTATAGCCATCCTATTATACAAAGGGGCTCAAAAGTAAAATTTCAACCTAAAGTCGTCGGCTTACATTTTTTACAGCCACAGTTTTCCACTCATCAAATGTACCTTCAATGATTTTGGAACGGGCATCGGTTACCAGCTGTAAAAAAAACGTCAAGTTATGCAAGGTCGCAATCTGTGCCGCGAGCAGTTCAGAAACTTTAAACAAATGTCTCAAATAGGCTTTAGTATGTAAGCGACTCGTCAGTGCCAAGCTGTTTTCGTCAATGGCTGAGAAATCTTCCTTCCACTTCTCATTCTTTACATTTATTACGCCATCGTAAGTGTACAGTATGCCATGCCTTGCATTTCTACTTGGCAGTACACAGTCCATCATATCGATACCCAATGCAATGCTTTCAAGAATATTTTCTGGAAGTCCGACCCCCATGAGATATCTCGGTTTCTCGATCGGTAAAATGTCTGTGACTATGTCTGTCATGGCGTACATTTCTTCGTGTGGCTCTCCTACTGACAAACCTCCTATGGCATTGATATCTTGATCTTGATCGGCAATAAATTGAGCCGATTCCATGCGAAGGTCTTTATAAGTACTTCCCTGTACAATAGGCGCTAAAGTCTGATTGTACCCATAGAGACTCTCCGTGTTTTCCATTTGAGTTATACACCTTTTCAACCATCGGTGAGTCATGTGCATAGAATTCCTTGCATATCGGTAATCACATGGATAAGGTGTGCATTCATCAAATGCCATGATGATATCAGCCCCTATTTTACGCTGAACGTCTATGGCATATTCCGGTGAGAAAAACAAATATCTGCCATCAACATGCGATTGAAATTTTACCCCTTCTTCCTTTATTTTCCGTCTTCCTGCCAAAGAATAGACTTGATACCCACCACTATCCGTCAATATTGGTCTTTCCCAATTGATAAACTTATGTAGTCCTCCCGCCATTTCCAATACTTCTGTTCCGGGTCTGATATAAAGGTGATAGGTGTTTCCCAGGATGATTTTTGCATTAACCACTTCCCGCAATTCGTGTTGATGAACCCCCTTCACCGTGCCTTGCGTACCTACAGGCATGAATATAGGTGTAGGAATATCTCCATGAGCCGTCGCAATCGTTCCTGCCCGAGCCTTGGTCAACTTACTTTTTGCTTCTATGCTAAAATTCATTTTCTCTTCTGATTTTTACAATTAGAATGAGCTTCAAAGGCTCACTAAAGTGTGCAAAAGTACTTTAAAACTAAAAAAGTCAGACATCTTTATTCTAATTGTTAGTAGCTCATCCTCTTCGAATACTTTCCCAACTACGACGCTTAGTAGTTCTTCCACCCAGGTGCATAGAATCGCCTACATATTTGTACTATAAAAATTAATACAATGAAAGAGAATCAAGTTAACAATGGAAGCAATCTGATATACGCCATTTGTTTCTTTTGCTTTCTGGCCATATTAGAGGCCTGTATTTTAGGAGATGGAAATACACACCAACCTAATCACCAACTCGAATCACAAGAAATTTCAGCACATATTATTAACAATTAAAATCTTTTGGTCATGAAAAAAATCACAGTATTAATCGCCGTCTTATTTGCATTGCAATCTGCATTCTGCAACACCGATCCTGACACCACGACTCCTCTATCCAAACAATTCGTTACCGCAAATAGTGGACTTTGCCTAAGGAATCAACCAAGGTCCAATGCCACTCAAATCACCGTGATACCATTCGGTGCCGCAGTTGAAATCCTTCCTGACACCTTAACTTATGGTGAAGAAACGGTGAGCTATGTCAAGGGGCAATGGAAAAAAGTACGGTATGAAAATCAGACAGGATATGTTTTCGACGGATTTCTAGCAGCTTATGAATTACCTGTAAATCAATTTACTTTTCCGAGCAGCTACTATCTATCAGACATCATGTACACTTGGGCTTTTAAAAATTTTAAAACACAGAATTTTACAGTAGAGAAGTTTGCCAATGACTTTATGACTCAGTATTCTAAGACATTTGAAAATGGTGTGGCAAGTATCACTTATACGGATAAAAATCAAATATTGGAGCTAAGTTTTTTTGATGATTCTAGGATATTCGATGTTTACCATATTGTAAGAAGCATCTTATTAAACAAAGAGGATCAAGAAAATTTTGACCTACACAATATTGTCATAAAAAACAAGGAGGGCGAAGTCTCAAAAATAAGAAACGATGCATTCGGAAAAATTGAAATTACGAATTTGAAAAATGGGGGTGTAAAATTAAGCATCTCTGAAAATCAATCCTTTAGGTAATCATAATAAGCATTAAATCCCTTCCCTCAGTCACCACGGTGTCTGAGGGTTTTTTATTTTATTTTTTTCTGAAATTTCCGTTCAAACCTACAAAGATTAATATCTTTAGGCGGATTAATCACAGAATGAAACCATTGGTTACGACTTAGATTGGCTTCTATTAAAAAAATGGAGTGCCAATAAGCAATGTTTATCAAATGAACTGTGTCCCAAAAGACCTTAAAAACTTACTTTTTTATGAATCGAATTTTACTAACTTTATATATTCTAGCAATCCTTTCTATTTTCCGAATTGAAGTCGCTTTCGGACAATTAGATGATGAATGTAAATTAAGCATTGGTACTAATCTCGGGGGATTATCTGATTTCGGAACAGAACTACCCTTTGTTGATCTCATGCACAACAGTCGTGAGTGGTACACTAAATCAGTCGATGACCCCGATTACATTTTCGATTCAGGTTTTGCCAAAGAATTATCATATCGTGAAGATGGATATCCTACTCATATACCTCAGCAAGTCTCAGAATCTAATTATTTGCAAGAGGTAGCAACAATTTGGGCCATTACTGATGGTTGGCCTAGTGGGGTTTATACTGTTTTATGGGACGGCACAGGTCAATTGGATTTTTGGGGTACTTTTGATTATCTGGAACAAACGGACTCTCAACGAATCATTTTTGACATCGGAAATCCTGTGGGTGGGGTAATAGAAATGAGAATAAAAGAATCTGATATAAACGATCCGATTAGAAATATCAGGGTTCTAATGCCCGGTTCGGAAGATAATTATGAAGAAGAAGTTTTCAATCCTATTTGGATTAATAAACTCAAGGATTTTAAAAGTGTGAGATTCATGGATTGGGGTCAAACCAATAATTGGGGCAATCCAAATCCTGGAATTACCGAGCCTTTGGAATACTTTTCTTGGGATGAGAGAAGTAAACTAGACCATTACACCTGGGCCTACAATAAAGGAATTCCCTATGAAATGATGATTAGACTCATGAATGAACTAGATATTGATGGTTGGGTGTGTGTGCCTCATCGTGCTGGTGAAGAATACCAAAAAAGCATGGCTCAATTATTTAAAGATAATCTTGAACCTGAGAGGCACCTCTATGTAGAATATAGCAATGAAATATGGAATTGGATTTTTGACCAAACGCATTGGGTCAATGAATATGGTTGTGAGGCAGATGGTGACCTATGGCCGGAAGGAATCGTAGAATTTGTACAGAATACGATGAATTACTGGACAGAAATATACTCCGATGATCTTGATAAAATCACACGAGTCGTGGGGGTATTCACCGCATGGTTGGATGTGTCAGAACGTATTGTTTACAATTTGGATCCCACTAGTTTTGATGCGATCTCACCGACTTACTATATAGGTCTCAATGAAGATCAAGATGCAGTTTTAGATAATCTAGGTGAAAATGCCACCGCAGAAAACATTATTAACTATGCTTATGCTAACATTCCTGAGGTGCTAACTTGGATTGATGGTATTCAAGCTATTGCAGATTCTCTGCATAAGGAAATGGTCTTTTATGAAGGTGGGCAACACCTCACCCCTCATCCCTTTGGTGAAGAGCCAAGTTATGCTCAAGCTTTGATAGATGTGCAAAGAAGCCCTCTTATGTATGAATTATATTTAGATTGGTTTGAGGAATTGAAAAAGTATCAGAAAGGTGATAAGCCACTTTTATTGATGAATTTTTCTTTCATTTCCGATCGAAGTGCCCAATATGGAAGCTGGGGTATTCTTGAAACCATGGAACAGGATACCAGCCTCATTCCTGCACCGAAATATCGAGCCATCACCGAAATAAATAATGGCTGTCAAATGACATCGACCATTGATACAGTTAAAAATTGGGATGAATTGACACTGTTTCCAAATCCGGCATTGAATCAATTTGAAATTAAAAATTTGCCTGCTGAATCCAAAATCACAATTTTAGACCTACAGGGAAGACCAATGGTGCATTATACCCAGTTGAGTCAGAATGCATTTGATATCCACAATTTACCACAAGGTCTTTATATGGTTTACATATACACAAGTGACAAGCAATATATTGGATGTCTCAAATTGGTAAAGTGAGGACTCAGAGATAATGAATAATGAAATAAATAACTACAACGACCAACTCAATTCTGTTGACGCAGAAATATGTAGGCTTTTGATGGCGTCTATAAACAAAAATCTTGAGGGTGCGGACTCCAAAATTTGGCATCGTCACCCCGTGTGGTTTATTGATGGCAATCCCATCGTGGGTTATAGCAAACTAAAGAATTATGTCAGACTACTGTTTTGGTCCGGGCAGTCTTTTGAAGAAGATTCATTGATAAGTGAAGGAAAATTTAAAGCGGCTGAATTGAGGTTTACCCATCCTGATGAAATAGATTTTGATTTGCTGAAACGAATACTCGAAAAGAGCATACACATACAGTGGGATTATAAAAACATTGTCAAGAGAAAAGGGCAATTATTGCGTTTAAAATAAGAGAATCCAGATATTTTTTCGAGACTCTCAATTAAATTATTTTACTGCTTGTTTAATATATATTTTTCAGCCAAATCGCCTGTGTATTCTTTCCCATTTCCATCCAATTGTTTCAGCCGACTGCCATTGATCAAATATTTTACTAATTCTTCACTGTCTGCTAAGCTCAAGATACCGTTCGAAACTGTGAAGCTCCCGCTCTCCACAAATGGTTTTTCGTCACCCTTGCCAAGAAAGGTCTTTTCCATGTTGTAAATTCCATTTTCATGGAGAAATAGATTTTCTTTAATGCCTTTACAATCATTACAAGGGAGGATTCCACTGTATTTTCCATATTGAAGTTGAGTAGTAATTGTCGTACTTTGTTCGACTGGTTTGTCATTTTTGCACCCAACTATTGCAAGGGTTACAAGTAGACAGAGATTTACCAAGATCTTCATATTTATCAATTTTTAAATGGAACGCCAAACTTAATAAATACTAAGAACTTTGAGATGTTTATTTTAAAGATTAAAATTTTCTTTAATATATTTAACAAAAATCAAAACTTATTTCATCACCCAAACCCTAAATTGCGAGATTTTTTTATATAAATCCATTCAGCGAACACACAAAATACGATGATTCCCAAGGCCATAAAAACTCCAATCTTTTGACTACTAAACTGGCTGATAATTAAAACAGCCAACGCAATGATACAAAGTAAAAACCCAGCCATTGTCAGCAGTTTATTACTATTCAATTCTTCTGACAACTTAAAACAAGCTAAATTTACCAATGCAAATACCAATAAGAAACCGATACTTCCTGCAATTGAAATATTAGTCAAATCAACCAAATTAGCCATTAACAGGGTTGAAATAAAAGTGATAAACAAGCCAATAGGTTGATTCCAAAGCATGGAAGTAAAGTTTTTGGGCAATTCCCTATCTTTTGCAATTTCATAATTCACCCGACTACCTCCATAAAGTGTGGCATTTATTGCAGAGAAGGTTGAAAGCAACGCCGCTATAGTGATGATTACAAATCCCGCCTGCCCCAACATAGGTTTAGCCGCTTCTGCCAAAACATAATCTTGGGCTTTCGCAATTTCAGAAAATGCCAAAGAGCCGACCGTGACGATTGAAATACTGATATATAAGATTATCACAAAAATGATAGAATAGAAATAGGCCTTTGGAATATTGGATTGTGGATTTTCAATGTCGGGTGCTGCATTGGCAATTAATTCAAACCCCTCATAGGCGACAAAAATCACCATGGCTCCGGAAATAAGCTCGATAGGATGTGTCCAATAGGAAATCTCTAATTGGTCAAGGTGATTATTGCCAAACAATCCGTAACCACCGATAAAAACGAAAGAAATCAAAATGATTAATTTGATGGCGACGACGATGGACTCAATCTTGCCAACCATCTGAATACTATAATAATTAACAAAGGTTGCAACAATAATTACTAAACTGACATAGAGATGAAAATCGACCTTACCCCCCAGGATTTTCAACAGGTTGGGAGCATAAGAGCCAAATGCCGATGCGTAAAGTGAGAGCATAATGATGTAACTCACCCATAAAAAGTTATTCATGGCACCACTAAAAACATTGATACCGAAGCCCTGATTAATAAATTTTACTGTTCCACCCCTATCCGGGTATTTTAGTGACATTTTGGAATAACTGTAACCCGTAATCAGCGCAACAATTCCTGCAAATAGGAAGGCAATGGGTGTACCTCCCTTGGCATAACTTACCGCAAGTCCAAGTACCGCAAAAATACCTCCACCCACCATTCCTCCGATACCGATGGACATGGCTTCCTTAAGTCCTATTTTATTATTCATATAATGATCTTTCTACTTGCAAAATACTATATTGTCAGAGTCCGTTTTTTCATCCACAAACAGGGATTCTATTTCCTCGAGGGTTCTGATTGTTCCATTTTCATTAATGGCATGGGGCATATACCCTAAATCAACCAATAAAGCGGCTGCCGCTCTGTGGATTTCATTGTTACGACTAGAAGCCAAATACTCGAGGACAACAAAGGGGCTTTTTTCAATTAAGTAATCCTTTGCCCCATTAACCACCTTAAATTCAGCGCCTTCCACGTCGATTTTTATTATTTTAGGACACCTTTTCTGCTTCTTCAAGTAATCACCCAAAACCAAGCTTTCGATGCTTACTGCTCTTGGTTTATACTTTTTATACCAGTCCGAATTTTCAAACTGACTATTATCTATGGTGTTATATTCTGAATATAAATTAGGGAATTCATAAAATGTTAGTGAACCTGATTCGTCTGATACGGCTCCATGCAAGAATTCACAATTTGTCTTTTTAGAAAGATTTTCTTTAAGAATTTCAAATGTTCGAGGTGCCGCTTCAATGGCGGTTACACGACCTTGTTTGCCAACCAAGAGTGAGCCCAATCCAGAAAAATAACCATAATGAGCTCCCACATCAATAAAATAATCTCCGGAATCTAAGTAGTTAATCATAAATCTTGCAAGTCGAATTTCCGAATCATGTGACTTGCCTTTCGTCAAGTAAATATCTGTACTGGAAGGCAGCCCAATCATCATTTCATCATTATAGAAAGTATGGCATTTAACCCTCAATTCCCTTTTATTGATTGGAAAAATCATCAACCTATATAGCGTTGCAAGCACGTATTTTACAGGCTGTCGCATAAATCGAAAAACCTTAGAGGCATTGGCCACGTAGGCAACTTTATCCAGTGACTTACTTAATTCAACTTTATCCAATAAACACCACGATTTAAAGAGTGCAATTTAAACTTTTAAATAGGAAACTCGACTTTGACCAAGATATAAATTGTACTGACCATCATAAATTTTAGGTGTATTCCATACTTCATCGTTTTAAAATTGTTTGTTTGTGAAAACTCTGCTGAAATACAAAAATCTTCCCATTTGAGTGTCGTGAAAATCTCATACATTATGTGATTCGTTTTTACTAATAAGTTAATCCCTCTAATTTGAATTGTCATTCCCTAATGAGTATTATTGATTGCGAAAAAAAATGATATTCAACACGGATTCTAGAATATCGTAAAAGCCTAGAACAATTTCTCTATATTTACTTTATAAAAAACTGGAGTCCGTATTTGACACCATTTAAGAATTGAATTCCGCAGGATTACATGAAATTATTACATACATCGGATTGGCATTTGGGTAGGACACTGTATTCAAAAAAAGAACGGGTAGAGGAACATACCGCATTTTTAGACTGGTTGCTCACCACTTTAAAATCGAAATTGATTGACATTTTGCTTATTGCCGGAGACATATTCGACACATCATCACCTAACAGTACATCCCAAACTTTGTATTATGACTTCTTAATAAAAGCAAGAGATGCCGGGTGTAAAAACATTATTGTAGTGGGTGGCAACCACGATTCTCCTAGCTTCCTTAATGCCCCAAAGCACCTACTAAAAACTCTCAATGTCACCGTCATTGGGAATATTAGCGACAGCATTGAAGACGAAATAGTGGTAATTCATGATTCTCAGGGCAAGCCATCGCTCATAGTTTGTGGTGTGCCATTCATAAGGGAAAGAGATATCAGTCGATTTGCGGAAGGTGAAAATTATGCTGATCGTACCAGTCGAATCAATGAAAGTATCAAAAAACACTATCATGAAATCGCCTTGATGGCTGAGGGAAAACGAGCAAAACTGGGAACCTCTATTCCGATTATTGCCACTGGACACTTATCTGTCGCTGGGGGAAAAAGGAATGACGACGATGGAGTTCGCGAGACCTATGTTGGCAATATCGAAGTGATTAGTTCTGATATATTTCCAGATACGTTTGACTATGTGGCATTAGGTCATTACCATGTGCCGTCGACTATTAAAGAACATATTAGGTATAGTGGTTCGCCAATAGCCATGGGGTTTGGTGAGGCAAAACAGACCAAATGTGTGTATATATTGGATTTTGAAAATGAGCTCAGAATAGAAACCCTATCAATACCTGTGTTTCAAAAATTAGAATCCATAGCCGGAGACAAAAATCATATTGAGCAACGAATCAATGAATTAAAAACAAAAGGAGAATCCGTTTGGGTAGAAGTAATTTATAAGGGGCAAGAGATTTTTCCTGATTTTTCGAATTGGTTGTCAGAACAGATTGACAATACAAAAATTGAAATCCTGAAGCAACAAAACCGCCAATATTTGAATGAGGTTTTATCCATTAACGACACGACTGTTCCATTGGACGAACTCGATGCCTATGAGGTTTTTGAGAAGCTACTTGACAAAAATGACATCCCAGAAGAGCAAAGACAAGAGCTTATTCAAAGTTATAATGAAATACTTATAAACCTTGACAGTGAAGCAAAATAATCCATGAAGATACTTAAACTTAAATTCAAAAATATCAATTCTTTGGTCGGTGAAAATGAAATTGATTTCACCAATCCTGTTTTCACCAATGAAGGTCTTTTTGCGATTACAGGGAAGACTGGCGCCGGAAAAAGCTCCATTCTTGATGCCATCTGCCTTGCGCTTTATGGCAGAACTCCAAGGGTTAAAATTACGGGTAGTGAAAATCATGTTTTGACCCGAGGTCAGAGGGATTGTTATGCCGAAATCACCTTCGAAGTAGGTGGCTATCTTTGGAAATCGTCATGGAAACAAGAGCTTACTAGAACAGGAAATCTAAAGCCTGTAAGTCGTCAAATAGCCGATGTCCACGATCATATCATCGCGGATCAAATACATAGTTGTGATACAAAAATCATTGAGATCATCGGACTAACCTTTGAGCAATTTACCAAAGTCATCATGCTCGCCCAAGGAAGTTTTGCGGCATTTCTTGAGGCAGAAAAAAACAATAAAGGGGAACTATTAGAACAAATTACAGGAACAGAAATCTATGCGGAAATATCTCAGAAAGTATATGAACGAACAAAATCGGAAAAAGAAAAACTAGAAAAAATACTCATAGAACAAGGCGCTATTAAAATACTTTCGTCGGAAGAAATTCATAATTATGGAGAGCAAAAAGAAGGCATTGAGCAGGAAAAAAAACAATTGGAAGACACAATCAATGCACTCAATGAAGCACTCAATTGGCATCAAAATTTTAATGAATTACAAAAACAAATCCTCAATGCCAATGAGCATTTACCGGGCATGAAGGAAACACTCAATGGTGAAAATCAAAAGCTGGAAAATGCTAAAAAATCATTTTCGGATGTCAAAAATGAGCTAATAACCCAGGAACCAAATTTTAGGAAAACGAGAGAACTAGATGTCAAAATTGAAGAAAAATTAACCGCCTTAAAACCCATAAATAACGAGTTGAATACGACGAGTATAAAGCTTGAGAATCTAAAACTTGAATTATCAAAGATAAACAAACAACTTGACGAATCTAAAGAAATTGAATCAGCAATAAGAAAATGGTCGATAGAAAATAAAATCTATGAAACACTGAATTCAAGTTATGCTGTTATCGAAAAAGACGGAAGGACACTTGTAGAGATGAGCCATGAAATACAAGTATTGAAGGAACAAAAAGAATCATTGGAAAATAAAATTAACACCCAAAATGAACAATTGACACGTGCTAATGAGAATTGTTACGCTGTAGACTCACTTTTGAGTACGAAAATCAGCCTTCTGAGTTCTAAAAAGGATGACCTAAAAAACGTCCTTGAGGGGAAGGAATTATCAGATCTCCAAAAAACAAAAGAGACCATCTCTGAATTAGGCATAGAGCTAAAATCCCTGAAAGAGACAGAAGAATCTTTGCGCTTGCATAAAGCGGAATTAGACGGTCTCGATACTTCTATTCAAGCCGGAAAAGAACGTTTAATTAAACTCAAAGAACGAGAAAAAAACCGGCAAGATGCAATCGCGAACTATCAATCAAAAATTCACTTACTTGAGGAAAATATAAATCTAACCAAGGCTTTTCAAAGTTTGGCAGATCATAGAAATGAGCTGGAAGATGGAAAACCTTGCCCACTGTGTGGGTCTTTAGAGCACCCATTTTCAGATGGTGAAATACCTGTCATGGGGGAGAAGGAGCAAGAATTGCATCAATTAAAAAACAAACTTACGAAGCTGAATCAAGAATCCTTAGAGGTCGTAAAAAGCGTAGCAAAAATTAGTGCAGACCTAACAAATTCAGAAAACAATCGGACAAGAGTCAAATATTTAATTCAACAGAAACAAGAATCAAAAGATGGATTGTTATCAAACATTAAAAAATTAGATATCTATCATACTCTTCCTCTCGGAAATCTCAATCCAGAAGTATTGACAGAAATACTCACAAATCTTAGAAACCAATACAACAAAATGGATGCAAGAATTAAAAAACATGAGACCGAAACAAAAGAAATCAACCACCTGAGAGATGTCGAGATTCCTAATCTTCAAAAACAGTCAGAACAAGCAAAAGATATTCAAAAAGATCTAAAAGCTAACATTAAGCTCACTGAACAGACATTGAAAGATAAAAGTGATATTCTATCTCAGAAAGTATTAAAATATAGCGTCGAAGACAATAAACTAAAACTTGAATTGCAAAAATATAATGTCTCAAACATCGAAGAATTACAATTTCGAAAAGATGAATGGGAAAAAAATCAGAATGACCTTAAAAATATTAGAGAGAAGATTGATGTCTTGAAAAACTCCATTTCTCAAAAAGAATACGAACGAGAAACTCAAAATAAAATCTATGAAGCAGAATTAAAAAAACAACAAAATATAAATACAGAGCTGGACAAACTGACCATGCAGCGTCAAGAAATATTTGGTAATAAATCTGTAGAAGAAGTAGAAAGCCAGCTTAAATTCTCACTAGAACAATGTGAGAACGCCAAAAACCACATAGAAAATCAAGTGAAAGACATTGAATCTCAAATCAATAAGTTTGAAGCGGTGCTTGCGGAAAAAAACAAAGAACTAGTCGAGCTACAAGGGAAGAAAAAGACGGATAAAAGCACTGAAAATCTAGATGCTGAGCTCCTCATCTCAAAATCAAAGCTACACGAATTATCACAATCTATAGGTGCAATAAATCAAACCCTAGAAACAAATCAGGAAAATATTAAATCCAACGAAAAAAAAATAAAGGAAAAAGAAAAACAACAAAACATTTACAACACTTGGGCAAAATTGAATGAACTCATCGGCTCTTCAGACGGGAAAAAATATCGAAATTTTGCTCAAGCCCTGACCTTTGAGCATTTAACCCATCTCAGTAATTTACAACTTCAAAAAATGTCAGATCGATATCTGCTACGACAAACTGGCGATGTTTCAAATCCATTTGAGCTATCGGTCATCGACAAATTTCAAAACAATGAAGAGCGAACTGCTCAAAATCTCTCAGGTGGTGAAAAATTTATCGTCTCTCTGGCACTTGCTCTTGGTCTCGCCTCTATGGCAGGAAAAAACATGAGCATCGATACCATGTTTGTTGATGAAGGCTTCGGCACATTGGACTCTGACTATCTTGATATCGCATTAAATACCCTTTCAAACCTCCAAAATGAAGGAAAAATCATCGGGGTTATCTCACACCTCAATGAACTGAAAGAACGAATTGCTACTCACATCGAAATCATACCGAGTGGAGGAGGACACTCTAAAATTCAATTGACCTATTAGAAAATTAAAGTCTATAATTTCCCTTCTACGAAATATAGTAGTACACCGCCATGAAGTGACAAAAACTACCCATCAAAACAAAGATGTGGAATATGGCGTGATTATATTTTATGGAGTCAATGCTATACAAGACGGCTCCAATGGTATATGAAATGCCACCGGCTACTACCCATCTTAATCCTTGTGGAGGCATTGCAGCGACTAAGGGCTTAATGGCAAATATAATAATCCAACCCATAGCAACATAGGCAATGGTAGAAATCCGATCGTATTTCCCCGTAAAAAACAACTTAAACACGATACCGACTAACGCAATACCCCATGTGAGACCAAAAATAGTCCATCCCAGGCTCCCCTTCAGCACATGAATGGTAAACGGTGTATATGTCCCCGCAATCAAAATATAAATAGCCGCATGGTCAAGGATATTTAACCGTCTTCTGATATATGGTTCTTGAAAATAATGGTAAAAAGTGGAAGCAGAATACAACAATATCAAACTCGCTCCAAAGACCATAAAGCTCAACAAATGGGAGATTTCACCAATTTTAATCGCTTTACTAATCAATAATACAAATGCCACTACACTCAATAACAAACCCAGTCCATGGGTCATGACGTTCAGCCGTTCTTCTTGGATATCATAATATGTGAGATCTTTGTTTTGCATTTGTAGTTAGAAATATATTTGAAACCAATTATTCAACTCCCAATCTTATAAGTCCAATATAATATAATTTTCCAATTCTTAATTTATCCTATAAGCGAGTCCCAGTTCCTCCAGTTTCTTGACCAAAGAATGATCTGCATTCACCTTAATACCTTTAGCCACCATGTCAAGCTGATGCTCATTGGTCTGATCCACGATTTTAACTTTTAACCAGTGCTTACCCTTATGGGATTCTACGATTTCTTCAATGCCATGTACTATTTTTTCGTCAAGGTCAGAAATCGGTATTTTCACGGTCAGCGATTTGGTCATCTGCTTACCAATCGTATCTAAAAGCTTGATATCTTTAACTTTATAAAATACTCGATCGCTGTTATACCCTTTTCTATATCCGCCTTCAATGTACAATACTTTTCCTTTTTCTATGAGGTGTTTTAGGGCTTGATATTGCTCATTATAAAGCCGTATTTCAAGGCTTCCAGAATAATCCTGAACCACAAATCGACAGTTTTCATCTCCTCGTTGGGTCACGCCGTGATTTACATCCGTAACAATGGCACCAATACTGACAATGCTGTCAACGATATTTTCGAGCTGGTCAATGGAATTCGAAACAAAATATTTAAACTCCAATCCATAATCATCTAAGGGGTGACCAGACATATAGATTCCAGTCACTTCCTTTTCTTTTTCGAGTTTTTCTATTTGATTCCACTCCTCTACATCTTCCGGCTTTGGTTCCGCGATCATCTCTTCTTCCATGCCTCCAAACAAGGATAGTTGAGATTGATTTTTAGTCGCTCTGAAAGCATTGCTATACTTTATCAATTGCTCTACAAAGCTAAGTTGGCCTTCCGCCGCAGCAAAATATTGTTTCCTATTAAATTGATTAAAAGAATCAAAAGCTCCACCTAACACAAGGCTTTCTAGGGCTTTCTTATTCACAGACTGAAGTGTCAATCTTCTGAATAAATCGAATGTATCAGTAAATGGGCCTTCTGCATTTCTTATAGTCAATATCTCCTCCACAGGTCCTTCACCTACCCCTTTTAATCCAGAAAGTCCAAATCGAATGTCTCCTCGGGTATTGACCGTAAATTTCATCTCACTTTCATTAATATCTGGCCCCAATACTCTGATATTCATTCTTTTACATTCATCGAGAAAGAATTTTATTTTACTTATGTCATTTTTGTTGTGGTTAAGTACCGAAGCCATAAATGCTTCAGGATAATGAGCTTTGAGGTAACCTGTCTGGAATGCCAAATAAGCATAACAGGTAGAGTGTGATTTATTAAAAGCATAAGAGGCAAAAGCTTCCCAATCTTTCCAGACTTTTTCGCATATTTTTTCGTCTAATCCATGAGCTTTACAACCCTCGATAAATTGAGGAAACATCTTGTCAATGATGTCTTTTTTCTTCTTCCCCATGGCTTTTCGAAGGTTATCAGCCTCACCCTTTGAGAATCCGGCCAACTTTTGTGACAATAGCATCACTTGCTCCTGATAGACAGTGATTCCATAGGTTTCTGCTAAAAATTCCTCCATCTCAGGAAGGTCATACGTAATCGCCTCCCGACCGTGCTTTCTATTGATAAAATTGTCAATGTATTGCATGGGACCTGGCCGATACAAGGCATTCATAGCGATCAAATCACCAAATTTATTAGGTTTCAATGACTTTAGATGTTTTTGCATCCCAGGACTTTCATATTGGAAAATCCCGATAGTCTCCCCCTTTTGGAATAGTTCATAAGTCACTGGATCATCCAAATCGACTTCATCAATGTTAATTTCGACACCTTTGGTTCTCTTCACAATATCCACTGCATCCTTGATGATAGTCAAGGTTTTGAGACCTAAAAAGTCCATTTTCAAGAGTCCCACAGATTCCACTATACTGTTGTCATATTGACTCACTAGAAGGTCTGAATCCTTAGCGACAGATACAGGGATAAAATTGGTTATATCCTCGGGAGTGATGATGACACCACAGGCGTGAATACCGGTATTCCGCACTGATCCTTCCAGCTTTTTTGCATTTTTTAACACCTCAGAAGCATCTCCAGGTTCGCTTGCCATTCGTCGTAGTTCCATCGCTTTGTTGAGGTCGTCACTATTGAGATTTTCTTTCAATTTTGAAGGTAAATCCCCCTCTGCTAAGACATCATTCAATGTAATATCAAGGGCATCTGGAACTGTTTTGGCAATTCGGTCTACATCAGAAAGAGGAATATTCATAACCCTCCCCACATCTCTTATCGAAGACTTGGCCTTCATGGTGCCGTAGGTGATTATTTGAGCTACTTGATTTTTTCCATATTTATCAATGACATAATCTATGACTTTGTCACGACCTTCATCATCAAAATCAATATCTATATCGGGCATAGAAACCCTCTCAGGATTAAGAAATCTCTCGAATAGCAAATCGTATTTTATCGGGTCAATATTCGTAATTCCCAGACAGTAAGCTATGGCTGAACCAGCAGCCGAACCCCTGCCCGGGCCAACAGAAACTCCCATATTTCTTGCAGAACTCGTAAAATCCTGTACAATCAAAAAATATCCGGGATACCCTGAATCGTTGATAGTTTTCAGCTCAAAATTGAGTCTTTCTTCTATCTGTGGCGTAATCGATCCGTATCTTTTTTTTGCACCTTCAAATGCCAAGTGTCGCAAATATAATTCTTGAGTATCAAATCCCGTTGGCAATGGAAAGGCCGGAAGCAGGACATCTCGTGTCAACTTCAACTCCTCGACCTTAGCCGCGATTTCCATCGTATTTTCTAATGCAAAAGGTACATCTTTAAAAACCTGTGACATTTCGCCTTTGGTCTTAAAGTAAAAATCATCGCTTGCAAACTTAAATCTATTGGTCTCCTCGATGATAGTCCCAGTATTGATACACAACAACATGTCATGAGGCACGGCATCTTCTCGCTCCACATAGTGGGCATCATTGGTGGCGATGACTTTGACGTTGTATTTTTTGGCTAGTGAAAGTAGAATTTGATTAATTTCCTCCTGACTGTACTTAGAGTACATCATCTCACCACTTTCGTCTCTGATATCGATTTTTTCGAGACCCTTCTGACGCTGAATTTCAATGTAATAATCTTCGCCAAAAATATCAAGCCACCACTTGAGCATTTCTTCTGCTTTTTCCAATTCATTATGGGCAATGGCTTGTGGAATTTCGGCTCCAAGGCAGCATGAAGTGGCGATGATTCCTTCGTGATATTTAAGAATAAGTTCTTTATCTATACGAGGATATTTGCTGTACAATCCCTCTGTAAAACCAAGAGAGCAGAGCTTTGATAAATTTTGATATCCCTGCGGATTTTTAGCCAATAGTAATTGATGATACCGAATATCTTTCTGACCACGAGACTTCTCAAACGACCGGACATGTCTATCATTTACGAGATAAAATTCGCAGCCAACTATTGGTTTAATACCCCGTTTTTGTGCCTCGTTAACAAATTTGAATGCCCCAAACATATTTCCATGATCAGTAAGTGCGACCGCCGATTGTCCATCATTTTTAGCTTTTTCCATCATGGTCGCGATATCAGAAGCTCCGTCCAATAAACTATACTGAGTGTGACAATGTAAGTGGCAAAAATCCGACATAAGTAAGAAAATATTTATTGACTAAATAGGATAAAAACAATAATTAAAATGTATTGTTCCTCATTTGACAAAGATAATAAATAAGCAATTATCAGCGGAAAATATTCAAGATTGACATTTTTGAAATTATGGGAATAGGAGATGAATCAATTTAAAAATTTATAAAAAGAATGTTAAAATTGATTCTAATCATTATTTTTACGAATAAGTCTTTCTTAGATTATTTTTTGTTTTCGAATAACAATAACGACAATTAAATTTCTACAATGAGCAATTTTATGCCTTTTGACATTAACTGCCATGACAAATTACATGAACAATTTCAATATTTGTTTGAGCCAGAGCTTATAAATGAACTTTGTGCAAATGGTAAATTAAAAAAGTATCTAGCTGAAGAGGTCATTGTTGAAATAGGTCAATCAATCGATTACTTTCCCATTCTGGTCTCTGGCAGCGTTAAAGTGCTTACAGAAGATAAAAATGGTGACGAACTGCTACTTTACTACCTTGAAGTTGGTGACACTTGTGCCATGACCCTAAATTGTTGTACTAAAAATACGAAGTCCACCATAAGAGCAGTTGTCGAAAACGACACAGAATTACTCTTTATTCCAATCGAAAAAATGGAAGACTGGATGATTAAATATAGAAGCTGGCGAAACTATACTTTTGAAAGCTACAGCATCAGACTCAACGAACTCATTTCCGCCATTGATACCTTAGTATTTAGCAGTCTCGAGGAACGATTAATCAATTATTTAAGAGATAAAGCATGGGTCAATAAGAGTAATATTTTAAAGATTTCACATCTTGAAGTAGCCCGAGAATTGCATTCGTCCCGAGTAGTGATCTCCAGGTTAATGAAAAAATTGGAAAATGAAGGATTGGTGAAACAATCTAGAAATAAAATCGAATTTTTGGAGTTCTCCGCGAAGTAGAATGTAATCAAGTTTACTGTCTGCAACCAATTTTAATTTCTGTTGATTCCAACACCTTTATGGTGTAACCAAAGTTACTCTCAACAAAAGACAAATGTTATAATTTTGTCGTGATTAATACACTTAACACAAACTGTTGATGATGGAATTTATACTACAACCTTGGCCTTGGTTTATATCCGGTCTACTAATTACATTTGTTACTTTTTTATTACTATATTTCGGTAAAGTATTTGGCATCAGTTCCAACCTCCGAACTATGTGTACCATCTTAGGGGGTGGAAAGTTTTCGGACTTTTTTAGGTTCGACTGGAAGAGTCAGAAATGGAATCTTTTCTTCATCGCTGGAGTAGTCATAGGAGGATTTGTTGCAAGCCATTATTTGAGCAATAATGAACCCATCAAAGTCGCTGAGAACACAGTACAGAGCCTCAATGCAATTGGCATTACTGTTCCGACAGAATACAATGACGGCAAAGGATTATTCCCCGAAAAATTATTTGGAAACGATTTTACCTTACCACAAGTTTTAATTTTACTTTTCGGAGGATTGATGGTTGGGTTCGGAGCTAGGTATGGAGGAGGATGTACTTCGGGTCATGCCATCTCAGGCTTGAGTAATTTACAATTACCTTCATTGATTGCAGTGATCGGATTTTTTATTGGTGGTCTGTTAATGACTCATATTTTACTTCCTTTTATACTAAATCTCCTTTAAGAAACTTTAATTTTTACATAACATGAAATATTTAAAATTTTTACTTGTCGGGGTACTATTTGGAATCATCGTAACTAAGTCGGAAATTATATCTTGGTTCCGAATTCAAGAGATGTTTCGATTCGATAGTTTTCACATGTATGGCATCATTGGCACTGCCGTGATAACAGGAATCATCATGGTTCAGATTATAAAGAAATACAAGATAAAATCTATGGAAGGCACGGAAATTACCTTTCAAGATAAAGATAAAAGCTTCACTAGATATATTTTAGGAGGAACGATTTTTGGATTAGGATGGGCACTTGTGGGAGCATGTCCAGGTCCTATGTTTGCGGTATTGGGAGTGGGAGTATGGAGTATGGGAATCGTATTTGTAGGAGCCCTATTAGGTACTTTTCTATATGGTGTACTTAGATCAAAGCTTCCACATTAATAATTAGTAAAAAGAGATAATGCTACGAATTCCTATTGTAGAGCAGTACAAAACTTATAAGAAAGAATATCTATCGGGAGATTTATCGGCGGGATTGACTGTTGGTGTCATGTTGATACCGCAAGGAATGGCATATAGTATGCTTGCCGGATTGCCACCAATATATGGATTGTATGCGTCGAGTATTCCCTTGATAATTTATGCTATTCTAGGTACTTCTCGACAGCTTGCCGTAGGACCAGTAGCAATGGTCGCACTTTTGATTGCCAGCGGGGTAGGTTCGCTTGCAGCAGCCGGTAGTCCAGAATACTTAGGTTATGCTATACTGTTAGCATTGATGGTTGGCGTGATTCAGACTTCCATGGGAGTATTTAAGCTTGGTTTTTTGGTGAATTTTTTATCTCATCCGGTAATTGCAGGATTTACTTCAGCTGCGGCTATTATCATTGGCATCAGCCAACTTAAGCACTTATTAGGTATTCCACTAGCTGGGCAAAAGGTTCATGAAAAATTATGGTCGGCTGTACAGCATATCGACGAAGTGAACATATATACTTTTATACTAGGACTTGCATCTATTCTCGTATTAATTGCCGTTAAAAAGATAAATAAAAGAATACCAGGACCTCTCGTCGTGGTAATATTAGGAATACTGGCCGTGAAAATCTTCTCTTTAGATACATTGGGTGTAAAAATTGTAAAGGAGGTTCCAGCCGGTTTTCCTTCTCTTTCAAATCCATTTGAATATGCGGCTTCCTTTAAAAGCTTAATTCCTATGGCACTGACGATTTCTTTCGTTGGGTTTATGGAATCCATTGCGGTGGCTAAGGCTATTCAGAAAAAACATAAAACATATCAAGTGGATGCGAGTCAAGAACTCACGGCATTAGGAATGTCCAATGTGGTGGGTTCCTTTTTCAGTTCATTTCCGGTAACCGGCGGTTTTTCGAGAACGGCAGTGAATGACCAAGCTGGAGCCAATACCGGTTTTGCCAGCATTATAAGTGCTTTGGTGGTGTTATTCACACTACTATTTTTGACAGAATATTTTTATTATCTTCCTCAAACCGTCCTTGCGGCAATCATCATGGTTGCAGTGTATGGATTGATAGATTTTCATGAAGCAAAGTACCTTTGGAAATATGATCGCCGAGATTTTATCCTATTTATGGTAACTGCGGTAGCTACTCTAACACTTGGTATAGAAGAAGGTATTATCATTGGGGTTATACTTTCACTTGGAGTCACGATTTACAATGTTTCTAACCCACACATAGCGGAATTAGGAAATATAGAAGGCACCAAGGAATATAGAAATATTGTTAGATTTCCAAATGTACTAAAACGTGAAGACATCCTCATTTTTAGGATCGATTCTGCGATATTTTTTGCAAACATTGAAGGATTTACTTCCAAGGTTCGTTCCGCTGTAAAACTAAATCCTCATGTCAAAAACGTCGTGCTGGAGTGCAGTGCGGTGACCGATATTGATTCTACGGCGATGACTGCCCTTAAAGATTTAGGTGCCGACTTAAGGCAAAAAGGGATTCAATTGAATTTTTCTGATGTCAAAGGGCCTGTGAGAGACATTTTTGCACGGTATGGTCTTTTGTATCCTGACAATAAAAATCAATTTTTCATTTCGACCCATGAGGCGGTAGAAATTCTATCAGGTAAAAATTCAGTAAAACAAAATGATTATGTCTTACAAGCTGAAGATAGTGAGGGACATTAATTATAGTGATTTATCACACAAACAAGCCAAAAATTAAATCAACTTCCACTCTTTTCTACTAAAGAGAATTGCTAGTCTGTTTTATTGACTTTCTCAGTAGTATGATGTCTGAAATATGTGTCCAAATGACAATTGGGACAATCATAGCAGATAATAGTATGAATGGAAAATATGTAATGGCTCGATTAGACTGTTCAAAAGCAAATTGTTGAAAAGGTAACTCTGCGGACAAAATACCATTTACATAAATAAAAAGTACTAGAAATAAACCCATAAAATTCCAAACCAATAAACTCCTATTAGTTACTTTTTTCATGAGAAATAGCCAACCGACTATTGGCGCAGTCAACCCAAATAAAATGTCAAAATTCCTCCCCTCAAATGTCATCAATTCCGGAATCATTTTATTACAATAAAGACCATATAAAGTGATTTCGATTGGTATTCTTATCGTATGCAAGAAAGCGCTTATTTTAATATTTCTATGAGCTACAAACCATTTCTGCTGTTTTGGGAGTAAGCCATAAATTAATAAAAGCGTGGTAGGAAGAAGTACCAATAAGAATCTAGGCGGGATGGTATCTGTAACTTTATAAAACCCCATTTATGCTAGACCTGATTGCATAATTGACCATATAATTACTAAAATCGTGATGACCTTAGACTTTCCATTTGAGTAGTAGAAAAAGCCAATGGTCAGCAAACACGTCAAAATGAAAACGACATTTATCCAGATTGGAAGATTCTCTATCATACTTTAGATTTGTGTTTATTGAAGATTATGACACTAAGTGAAGAATTCATAATATTCCAAAAACTTAAATGCTTCCCAAATGCCAAATGAAATTTGCCATTTATTCCATATTCTGGAAAGAAATCTATTTTGACATTAAATTACAATAAGTAAAAATAATCTAAAATTTTAACTACTCTAAAATTTGAATAAGAAATGCTTATTCAAATAATACTTATTCTCTCGCCATTCAATAATTGCTACCAGTAAGAGGGCAAGAAAAAACCTAAATCACATCAACATCCTACTCATCATTTTCACATAATTACCGAATTTTACTAATTTTGGAAAAAATTTTCCAAAATGACCGTAGCTTGGCATAGAATGTACCTCTTATTGTTAACTTCTATTGTACTAGCTGTATTCTTGTACCTGAGTTATGTCGGTTATGATTATTACAGTACTCCGCTTACCGATAGATTTTATCACGAAAGACACAATTGGTTTAAGCCCAGCGGTGTTATGGGTCATGGTCTGGGGATAATCGGCACTCTCTTGATTCTAATCGGTGTTACAATGTATATAGCTCGTAAAAGATCAAAGTTTTTGTCGCGATTTGGCAGGTTAAAATACTGGCTGGAATTCCATATTTTCCTTTGCACCTTGGGGCCAATTATGGTGTTATTTCATACAGCATTCAAATTTGGAGGCATTGTATCGATTGCATTTTGGAGTATGGTAGCAGTGGTATTAAGCGGGGTCATCGGTCGATTTATATACATTCAGATTCCACGTAGTATAGAAGGCCGAGAACTGAGCCTTGCAGAAATTCAAAACTCCAAAGCAAGCCTAAATATCACGCTAAACAACATTCATAATTTTACCTCTGAAGACATTAAAATCATAGAAGAATATACGCATGTTGACTCCTCTCAATTGGGTTTTTCGCCCATGGATATTCTGAATAATTACTTAGAAACCAATTCAAAGATCAATGAATTAAATCAATATCTCAGTGCTAAGTCCATCTCAAAAAAGGATCAAAAAACCATTGTAAAAATTGTAAAACAAGAAATCAACATCAATAAAAAAATAGCGAGGTTGCAATTGATGCAGAAACTTTTTAAATACTGGCACGTGGCACACTTACCTTTTGCACTAATCATGTTGGTCATCGTACTTATACATATAGGGGTGACCGTAGCATTCGGATCTCATTGGATATTTTAACTCATAATCATGGAATTAATTGTAGAACAAATATTAGTGTACGGTGGAGTTGGTCTTTTCTGTGGTTTCGTGATTTGGATGTATCTCCGTAGCGAAAAAAAGAAGAGCCAAAGGACAGAAGAAAAGATTTTACAGGCCAAAACAGAGGGACTCTATGAGCCTGTGTCGCTTCATCCAGAAATCGACCTTAACACCTGCATCGGAAGTGCCGCTTGTGTTGCAGCCTGCCCCGAAAAAGACATTTTGGGGATCGTAAACGGCAAAGCCACCATCATTCAAGCGTCTCAGTGTGTGGGTCATGGTGCATGTTTTCACAGTTGCCCTGTGGAAGCCATATCATTGGTCATCGGCACCGAAAAAAGAGGGGTTGACCTGCCTCATGTGAAACAAAATTTTGAAACCAATATCCAAGGCATATATATCGCGGGTGAACTCGGTGGCATGGGATTGATTAAAAACAGTGTGGAGCAGGGCAAACAAGCAGTTGACAGCATTATAAGTTCAAAAAAATATGGTACTGTCGGAACACTAGATGTTGTAATCATTGGAGCCGGTCCAGCAGGTATATCCGCAACACTCGCATGCAAAAAAAATAATCTAACGGCCATCACTCTCGAACAGGATACCCTCGGCGGCACTGTTGCCAATTTTCCAAGGTCAAAAATTGTCATGACCGCCCCGATGAATCTTCCTCTTTACGGAAAAGTCAAGCTATACGACACCAACAAATTGGAACTGCTCGGCATCTGGCAAGATGTCATTGTAAAACATAATATTGAGATTAAAGAAAATTCCAAAGTAGAATCCATCAAACCCCTTGGTGATGGAACTTTTGAAGTTATGACGTCTCAAGGAGAAAGCTTTAAGACTCAAAATGTCATTTTGGCAATAGGTAGAAGAGGAAGTCCACGCAAACTCGGTGTACCCGGTGAGGATAAAACCAAAGTCGCTTACCGACTGATGGAACCAGAATTGCTCGAAAATAAAAAAATCATCATAGTTGGTGGTGGTGACAGTGCCATCGAAGCGGCTCTATCGGTTATGGAGAAGAATCAGATAGTGCTGTCATATAGAAGTGATGCATTCAATAGAATCAAACCCAAAAACCGTGACAAAATTCAAGAAGCTATAAAAAATAATCAACTTGATGTTCAATTCAATACGAATATTGCAAATATCGATGACAAATCCGTGACAATCTCTGAAAATTCAGGGAAAAGCACTATAATTGAGAATGATTTAGTTTATATATTTGCCGGAGGTGAGCTGCCAACAAATTTTTTACAAAAAATAGGAATTGAAATAACAAAAAGATTTGGTTTCGCTATTAAAAAACATAAAAAGTAAAAAGAATATCGGTCAAAAGTCGATACTGTTATTGCTGTTTTTTATTTATCAGTTTACTTATGTGAATTCTCAAATATCTCCCGGAGATTTAACCCAAGCACATTCTGACCTAGAAGGTATGTCCAATTGTACTCAATGTCACACTCTGGGGGATAAAGTGTCGAATGACAAATGTCTGGAATGCCATAAATTTGTAAGAGAAAGCATCAATAAAAATAGAGGATTTCATGCCGTTCCTTCCACTAAAAGTAAAGATTGTTTTGCTTGCCACAGTGAACATCACGGTCGAAAATTCAATATGATTCGTTTCGATAAGGAGAATTTTGATCACAGCATTACGAAATTTGAACTCTCCGGAAAGCATATTATCATCGACTGCAATTCCTGTCATAAACCGGATTTCATCGAAAACCCAGAATTAAAAAAAAGACCAAATTCTTTTATGGGACTACACAGTGAGTGTAAAACTTGTCACGACGATGTACATACACCTACCTTAGGCTCAGATTGTAAAAAATGTCATGATACCAATACTTTCCAGCCAGCCCCGTATTTTAATCATGACGACACCGATTTTACTTTGAAAGGGGCTCATAAGCAAGTTGATTGCAAGTCATGTCACAAAGAAGATGAAACAAGCCCCTCAAATACTAAAGTGACTTTTGCCATTTCTTCTTTTTCTCAATGCAAGGATTGTCATCAAGATCCACATCTGGGAAATATCGGGAATGCTTGTACTCAGTGTCATACTGAAAGTAGTTTTACGACTTTTATTGGCTCTAAAAATTTTAACCATTCAAAGACCAAATTTGAACTCACCGGGAAGCACAAAACTGTAGATTGCTTTCAATGTCATAAAGCGGATAAAAACCCAAAAACGGTATTTCAAGACCAATTAGGAGTCGAGCAAAACAACTGTGCTAAATGCCATGATGATGTGCACGATGGCAAATTTGGATTGGACTGTGCTAAATGCCATAGCACTGAGGGTTTTATCGCAATAAAAAATATGTCAGATTTTGACCATTCACTGACGGACTATCCATTAAAAGGCAAACATTTGGCAGTGGATTGCAAGGAATGTCACAAAGGCAGTTTTAGAGAAGCCATTGATTTTCAATATTGCAAAAACTGTCATTCTGATTATCACAATGGCGAATTCACTCAAAAGGAATCCAATATCGATTGCTCATCTTGTCATGATTTAAATGGGTTCTCGCCGAGTAGTTTTGATTTCAAGAGACATGAAAAGTCCTCATTTCCATTGACGGGATCGCATCTTGCAACACCTTGTTTCGAATGTCATAAATCAGATGAAAAATGGGAATTTCGAAGCATCGGCAAGGATTGTAAGGATTGTCACTCAGACATCCATGAAGGATTCATTAGTGAAAAATATTACCCAGACCAAAATTGTTCAATTTGTCACACCACCACTACATGGAATGAAGCCAATTTTGACCATAGTCAGACCAATTGGGAACTAACGGGTCTCCACCAAAAAACAAAATGTTCATCGTGTCATATTACAAGAAATGAAAACAAAATTTTAAAACAAGAATTTTTTGGATTATCTTCGAACTGTGTAAATTGTCACGAAAATGTGCATGGCGAACAATTTTCAATCGATGGAATGACAGATTGCGTGAGATGTCACACGACTGAATCGTGGTTTCCAGAAAATTTTGACCATAATACTACTCGATTCCCACTTGAGGGAAGACATGCAGAAATAGATTGCAAAGCTTGTCATAAAGAGGATTTGGTCGATGGACAAGCAAAAATGAACTTTATTATACAAAAATTTGAATGCATAGACTGTCATCAATAATATGGTTGGTTTTATTGCCACTGAGCATAGGACTGGGGCAGTCGCCGCATGGCGAAGCACTTAAGCTCGATTGTGTAGCCTGTCACAATACCTCTGGGTGGGAAATTCCAGCTAACCAATGGTTACATGAGGAGAAATCTGAAGGAGAAATTTCGAAAATTACTGGAATGCCCATTATTGACTCCATTGCCCTTAAAAAATTTAAACACAACAATACGAGCTTTCCACTTACGGGTACACACAAGTCGCTAGATTGTAAAATGTGCCATGAAACCTTGGTATTTAATACTGCCCCATCAGATTGTGCAAGCTGTCATACTGACCAACATAATATGACCGTGGGCAATGATTGCGCTAGGTGTCACAATACGGAAAGCTGGTTAATCAATTCAAACAACTTACGGCAAATCCATGATTCCAATGGATTTTCTCTCACCGGAAATCACACAGGGATTGATTGTATAGACTGCCATACCTCCTCATCCCAACTTAGCTTTGAACGCATCGGTAATGATTGTATTAATTGCCATCGGACAGATTTTGAATCGACCATGAGCCCTGACCACACAAAAGCGGGGTTTGACAAGGATTGCACCTTGTGTCACAACATCAATGGAACAGGTTGGATGACGGACATTATAGATCATAGTTTTTTTCCTTTGACCTTGGGTCACGACATTATGGACTGTAAAAAATGCCATACCTCGGATAGCTATTCAGATATCAGTGCAGATTGTATTTCGTGTCATAAAACCGACTTTGAAAATACCAAGCAACCTGATCATCAGTTGGCAAATTTCAGCATAGACTGTAAGCAATGTCATACGACCAATCCTGGATGGATGCCAGCTGAATATAAAGCTCACGATGCCATGTATTTTCCAATTTACAGTGGAAAACACAATGGTGTATGGAATGACTGCGTAGAGTGCCATACATCTCCAAGTGATTACAGTATTTTCAGTTGTACAATTTGTCACACTAATCCAGAAACGGATAATGAACACGAAGGCATTGGTGGGTATATATTTGACGATGCGGCTTGTCTTGCCTGCCACCCGAATGGCGATAAGGATAAAGCATTTGACCATAGTACTACCAATTTTCCACTCACAGGCGAGCATCTCAACACAGAGTGCATTGCTTGTCATGCCAATGGTTTTGCAGGAACACCTACACAATGCTCGGCATGTCATACTCCCGACTTCAATGCCACCATGAATCCCAATCACGTTCAACTGAATATACCTATGGATTGTGCCGCATGTCACACGACCGATCCTGATTGGATGCCCGCAACTTTTGGAATTCATGACCAATATTATGCCCTTCATGGGGCTCATGCATTGATAGCCAATAATTGTGTTGCTTGTCACAATGGAGACTATAATAATACACCTAATACCTGTGTGGGATGCCATCTAGATGATTTTAATGGAACGACCAATCCTAATCATCAACAATCACAATTCTCGACCGATTGCACTACCTGTCATACAGAAAATGCTTGGATACCGAGTACCTTTGACCATGATGGCCAATATTTTCCGATTTATAGCGGTAAGCACAAAGGAGAATGGAATCAATGTACAGATTGTCATACCAATCCTCAGAATTATCAGGAATTTACCTGTATAACTTGCCACACCAATCCCGAAACTGACAATGAACATGAAGGCATAGGAGGCTATCAATACAACAGTCCAGCATGTCTTGCCTGTCACCCAAATGGCGATGCTGACAATGTTTTTGATCACAGTCAAACGGCATTTCAATTGACTGGTGTTCACAATGGCCCGGCATGTATAGAATGTCATTCTAATGGATATATAGGGACTTCGACCGAGTGTGTCAGTTGTCATCAATCGGATTTCAATGGCTCACAGAATCCAAATCATCAGAGTATTGGTATATCTACGGATTGTGCTGCTTGTCACAATACCATTGATGCCGACTGGATGCCCGCCTCATTTAATATACACAACACTTATTATGAATTGTTAGGAGCTCATGCCGCAATCGCCAATGATTGTGCTGCTTGTCATAATGGAGAATATAACAATACACCAAACAATTGTGTAGGTTGTCATTTGAATGATTACAATTCCACCATGGATCCTAATCACAGTCAGGCTCAATTTAATCAAGATTGCACCCAGTGCCACACTCAGTCAGCTTGGGAGCCTAGTACTTTTGATCATGATGGACAATATTTCCCAATTTACAGTGGTAAGCACAAAGGAGAATGGAATCAATGTACAGATTGTCATACCAATCCTCAGAATTATCAGGAATTTACCTGCATAACTTGCCACACTAATCCCGAAACTGACAATGAACATCAAGGCATAGGCGGTTATCAGTACAACAGTCCAGCCTGTCTTGCCTGTCACCCAAATGGCGATGCTGACAATGTTTTTGATCACAGTCAAACGGCATTTCAGTTGACTGGTGTTCACAATGGTCCGGCATGTATAGAATGTCATTCTAATGGATATATAGGAACTTCGACCGAGTGTGTCAGTTGTCATCAATCGGATTTCAATGGAACACAAAATCCAAATCATCAGAGTATTGGTATATCTACGGATTGTGCTGCTTGTCATAGCACTTTTGATGCCGATTGGTCTCCTGCTTCATTCGGAATTCATGACAATTATTACGCCTTGACAGGAGCTCATGTTCCGATTGCCAATGATTGTGCGACTTGTCACAATGGAGATTACAACAATACACCGAACACTTGCATAGGTTGTCACACTACAGATTTTAGTGCTTCTACCAATCCAAACCATACCGTCCTTAATCTTCCAATGGATTGCGTGATGTGTCATACCACAGAACCCGAATGGATGCCTGCATCTTTCCCAATCCACGATGATTTTTACGTATTAGAAGGTGCTCATGCCGCAATCGCCAATGATTGTGCTGCTTGTCACAATGGAGAATATAACAATACACCAAACACTTGTGTAGGTTGTCATTTGAATGATTACAATACCACTTCGGATCCCAACCACGTTCAAGCTCAATTTAATCAAGATTGCACCCAGTGCCACACTCAGTCAGCTTGGGAGCCGAGTACTTTTGACCACGACGGTCAATACTTCCCGATATACAGTGGCAAGCATAATGGTGAATGGAATCAATGTACGGATTGTCATACCAATCCTCAGAATTATCAGGAATTTACCTGCATTACTTGTCATACCAACCCTGAAACAAATGAAGAACATGAAGGTGTAGGCGGCTATCAATACAATAGTCCAGCCTGTCTTGCCTGTCACCCTAATGGTGATGCAGACAATAATTTTGATCACAATAATACCAGTTTTCCACTGACAGGAGCTCATATAGGAACAGACTGTATAGACTGCCATGCCTCAGGGTATCAAGGCACTTCTACCGAATGTGTGAGTTGCCACCAGACAGATTTTAATGGTTCGCTCAATCCAAATCACCAAAATCTTAACATTCCAACCGATTGTGCTAGTTGCCACACAACAGATGCCGGTTGGTCTCCAGCAACATTTGGCATACATGACAATTATTACGCTTTGACAGGAGCTCATGTTGCGATTGCCAATGATTGTGCGACTTGTCACAATGGGGACTACAACAATACACCGAACACTTGTGTAGGGTGTCATTCAGCAGATTTTAGTGCTTCTACTGATCCAAACCATCCCGTCCTTAATCTTCCAATGGATTGCGTTATGTGTCATACGACAGAACCCGATTGGATGCCTGCATCCTTCCCAATTCACGATGATTTTTACCTGTTAGAAGGAGCTCATGCCGCAATCGCCAATGATTGTGCTGCTTGTCACAATGGAGAATATAACAATACACCAAACACTTGTGTCGGATGTCACCTGGATGATTACAATGCCACTACGGATCCTAATCATGTCACAAATCAATTTGATCAAGATTGTACTAATTGTCATAATCAGATTGCATGGATTCCTAGCACTTTTGACCACAATAATATTTATGTTTTAGATGGGGCTCATGCTCTGATTGCTGACAATTGTATTGCATGTCATATCGGAGGTTACAACAATACACCAAATACCTGTGCAGGATGTCACCAACAAAATTATGACCAATCTATGAATCCGAATCACAGTAATTTGAATTTAAGCAACGACTGCACGATATGCCATACGACTGATCCTGATTGGATGCCTGCAAGCTTTCCTGTACATGATGATTTTTATGTTTTGGAAGGTGCTCACGCTGCGATTGCCAATGATTGTGTGACTTGTCATAATGGAGATTATAATAATACACCAAACACCTGTGTGGGCTGCCATCAAACAGATTATAACAACACGAATAATCCTGACCACAGTGCGGCACAGTTTCCTACTGATTGTGAATCTTGTCATAGTCAGAATACTTGGACACCAGCAAATTGGGATCATGACAACATGTATTTTCCAATCTACAGTGGAAAGCACGATGGCGAATGGAATACCTGTGTGGATTGTCATCTTAACACCAATGACTATTCCATCTTTAGTTGTATAGATTGCCATGAACACGACAATCCTAGTGAAGTGGCAAACGATCATGAAAATGTTTCCGGCTACTCATACAATAGTAATGCCTGTTATAGTTGTCATCCGGATGGTAGCGACTAAGCACTACAGACATATTATTGCCACAATTTTGCTCTTGTGCTTATATTGTAACACGTCATTGGGACAAAACAAATCCATAAACGGAAGAATCTCCTATCTTTCGTCGACCAATGTGTATGTGAAATTCCAATCTACTGAAGGGATATTATCAGGCGATACACTTTATATTAATTCCAATGGCATCTCCACTGCCTGCCTACTTGTTCAGCAAAAATCCTCGATTTCTTGTGTATGTACTGCGGTTAATTCTTGTCAACCAGAACTCAATCAAGAGGTTCTAGCCATTTTAAATACGAAAATTCAAATTGAAGCAACAGACAATGATTTGGATTCCAAAAAAGATAATAATGTATTTCCTAAGAGCAATGTCGACACATTAAACCAATCAACAAAGTCTCAATCCATCGAGAAAGTATCACCAGCGAAACAGAAAATAAGAGGTAATTTTTCAATTTACAGTACCAATAGCTTATCCGATAGTCGAAAATATGGGAATATAAGGTATCGCTTGGCTTTTAATGGCAATAATCTTAATGATAGTCCTCTTTCAATATCTAGTTATCTCATGTATCGTCAATACACTTTTGATGATCGCGAAAACTCTCTAAATAATCTTAACTATTTCAGAATTTATGACCTTGCATTAAACTATCAACTAAAGAATACCTCCATGACTTTTGGTCGAAAAATCAATCCCCGCATGTCAAGCATTGGTGCCATAGATGGCCTACAAATTAATCATCGATTAGGTAGGTTTGAATTTGGCGGTATTGCAGGTACGAGACCTGACCGACTAGATTATGGTATAAATCTTGATCTAGTTCAGTATGGCCTTTATCTAGGTTATGGTTCTCAGCGGGGCGAGGCTTATCATCAGTCCACATTAGGCTTAATGGAACAAACCAATAATGGCAGCACTGATCGACGTTTTATTTATTTTCAACATAGCAACAGTGCCATTGACAAAAACCTAAATATTTTCATTTCGGCAGAGATGGATCTATATGAAAAAATAAACGATACGATTGCCAGTAAATTCGAATTGACCAATTTTTATAGCTCTGCGAGATATCGTATTTCTAAAAAGATGTCATTTTCTGTCTCTTACGATAATCGAAAAAATATCATTTACTACGAAACCGACAAAAGTTATGTCGAACGATTGCTCGAAGATGAGGCACGACAAGGACTGAGATTTAGTTTGCAATTATCCCCACTGAAATATGTTTCATCAGGAATCAGTTATTCTAAAAGATTCCAAACATCGGGACAAAACCAATCGGATAATTATAATATTTACGTAACCCATAGCCGATTGCCGGGGTTAGAAGCTTTATTGAGTTTAAGGTGGAATTACAATGTCTCAAATTATCAAAAGAGCAATATTCTGAATATTCGCATGGCAAAAGATTTTTTTAAGGGAAAATTATTTGCTGAGATATTTGCAAGAAAATCGCAATACACCTATGGTCAGAACTACGATTTTTCTGATAAGTCGCTAGGTCTAGATTTAGGCATTAGAATTTCCAGAAAACTACTTTTTTATTCGAATATTGAAAAATACTTCTCAAGTAATCACCAAACCACCTTAAACTTTAGACTTAGGCAAAGGATATGAAAGTAATATCCTTATAAGCTAAAATTGCCATTGAAGCGTTCATAAGCTGCTCTTGCCAGCATCTCACGATCATCAGGATGGGCAATACTTATTAATAATCTAGATCTATCTCTAAGATTCATTCCAGCTAGATTGACCGCACCATATTCTGTAACAACATAATGTACGTGGCCTCTGGTCGTCACCACCCCTGCACCCTCATGCAAGTGGGGAACAATGCGAGGTAAGCCCTTCCTCGTACGTGAATTAATCGCGATAATTGGTTTTCCACCTTCGCTCAAGGCCGCACCTCTGATATAATCCATTTGCCCTCCAATGCCACTATACTGGTAATAACCTATAGAATCAGCACACACCTGACCCGTGAGATCCACTTCTATGGCACTATTGATCGCCACCATTTTAGGATTGAGCTTGATGATGGCAGGATCATTGACATAATCCATATCAAGGAAATTAAATGCCGGATTATCATCAATGTAGTCGTACAATGCCCGTGACCCCAATGCAAAACCGACGATTCCGATATTCTGATGAATTTTCTTTTTGGTATTGTTTATCACATCATTTTCGAATAGAGGAAGAAGACCATCGGAAAACATTTCTGTATGCAGTCCTAAATTTTTGTGATTCCCTAGACATCTCAATACTGCATCAGGAATGGTACCAATGCCCATTTGAAGAGTACTTCCATCCTCAATCATCTCTGCAATAATCTCGCCTATTCTTAAGTCCTCAGCAGAAACTTTGCCGCCATAATTTATTTCAGCTAAAGGCTCTTCAAGATATACCACATGATGAAAACGGGAGGAGTGGATAATTCCGTCACCATGGGTCCTCGGAACATTGGGATTGACCTGAGCAATAATCATTTTAGCGACTCTAGTCGCCGTACGTCCAATATCGACCGAAGCTCCCATCGAGCAGTATCCGTGTTTGTCAGGTGGAGACACTTGAATGATGGCGACATCAATTGGAATTTTCCCTCTTCTAAACCAGTGAGGGATATCACTCAAAAAGATAGGCACGAAATCTGCCCAACCGCCATTAACTGCCTTCCTTACCGGCTCAGAGACGAATAGGCTATTGATATGAAAACTGTCCTTGTATTCTTCTTTTGCAATTTCGACTTCGCCTTGTAAAGAGATGGAAATCACATCCACATTTTTTAATCGGTCAGACTGTCGTGCCATTTCTCTAAGGAGAGAAGCTGGAGTCTGAGCACTGCCCTGAAGAAACACACGATCTCCACTTTTTATATGTGAAATCGCCTCTTCTAAACTTATATATTTTAAAGGATTGTTCATTTTTTTATGACTTTATTTTTATAAAAAATACTTGAAGTTCAAAATATTTAGGATCTCTTTGACTTCCTAAATACTACGGCAAATTTACGCTTTGGAGCACGAAAAATTGAGAAATTGTAGCACTTTAGGCACAAGAATTATAGAAAATAACCGAGTAAATTTCTACTTAGTTAGTCAAGTTAAATACTAAATAAATTTAGTTTACAATCAAACCAAAGAGAAAATTTGCCTCCCGATATCAGAGGCTGAATGTCTAATGGAAAAATGTTACAAAGTCAAAAAAAAACGACATAATAATAAAAACTAAAACTTTAATCGTATTTACACTAATTACACAATCATATCAAGATATAAAACACAAAAATCAACTCTACTTTCAATCATTGAAAAGTCACTAGGAAATCAAATCAATAATTTTATAATGTGAATTAATAATTTTTAATACGTCAATGTAAAATAAATTTAAAAATGATAAATATTGTGAATGTGAGGGGAGTTTACTGCTTTTTAGTTTTTCTATGGATAACCAATACTTCTTTTGGGCAGTCCCTTTGGTTTCAGGAAGGTTCTACTTGGGTGCATCGTGTCATACAATTAGATGCTGGTGGATATGCCGAAACAACGATAGAGAAGGACACCGTTATTAATGGTATCAGTTGTAAAAAACTGGTAAGCACGTACAAAGTATTTGATTTCAATCCTCCATTCCCGTTGATCGCTAGTGGAGATGCGGATGCTCCAGTTTATATGTATGCCAATGCCGACGATAATGAAGTTTATTTCTACGAAGAAGGGGTCTTTAAGAAAATCTATGATTTTACAGCACAGGTCGGAGATATCATTGAATTGCCATACAATACCACAAACGGTGTATCTTCATTATGTCCAAATAATAATTTTATAATTGACAGTGTAGGCACGGATAACATCGATGGTGTGGACTTAAAATGGATGTCAGTATCACCTACGGAGGAAACACAAAACTTTTATGATGGTAAAATCTATCAAAAAATGGGATCTACCAGTTGGTTTTTCACGACATTGGTTGCACCGGGAATTTGTATTGGCACGATAGAGGACATGAATTTTATCGATGAATTCAGGTGTTTTTCTGATAACAATTTTGAATTTAAACATCAAGGAATCATCGACTTTTATGGTGGGAATTGTTATTTTCCCGATACTACGACCGTGGGGATTACTGAGATATCTGATAATGCGAAGCTTAAAGTATTCCCAAATCCAGTCTTAGATTACTTAAACCTTGAAACTGAAGAAGCTTCGATATCTAATGTAAATATTTTCAACATCTTAGGCGTCGAAGTCTTAAGTACAGAGCTTTCACAAGGTTCTAAGACCGTGGATTGCCAAAGATTGAAACCGGGAATTTATTTCTTAAAAGCAGACACACATCCTAGGACAGTCAAGTTTATCAAATTATAAGAGTGGGGGGAGGAGATACTTCTCCCATTTCCATGTGTAGGTTGTGTCAACGTCATTACGTAAACAAATATCTTATCAAAACTTAATCAACGAATTCCACACAAAGATGGATTTATTTTGCCGATTTACTGCATAATACTTGTAATGTCAACACGTTGATGGAGTTTTAAACATTGTTGAATGGAGGATATTAGTTCGATTAGATTTGTGAATGCAAAAAATCTGCAGTTTCTCGTAAACCATGTTTTCTTAAATTATTCAATATTTCAAATTCATCTAAATCAGGATTTCTTCGATTAAAGACTAATTCTTTGAATGCTTTAACCGCTTGTTCAGGATCTAGATCTATAATATCAGTTAAAAAATCATCTGCGGTTTTATCCGTCAAACCAAAAGATGCCAAATAATCTAAAGGAAAATCTTTAATATTGTTCGTAACTATAATATTGGCGTTAGTTTTTATTGCTGCCGCTAAAACGTGACAATCTTTAACGTCTGGTAATTCCAAATTATGTATTAAGCCGGAATAATTTGTAACTAAAGCGTCTGGGAAAGCTAAATTTGCTTTCTCCACCCTTTTACTAGCTTCTTTTTCACTAATTCCTTTTCGCATCATTACATCTTTCTATTCATCAAAAATATGCTCGCTCCATTTAGGGGTATACATATCATAATAAGCAAACCAAAAAAGTAAATCTCTGATTTCAATCGGATAAATAACATTTGTGTCTAATACACATTTAAATCTAACGCTATGAATCATATAAGCCTAATTCTTCATCAGATTTCATAATATCGATGATATTTTGCTTCTGATTCTTTTTTAGGTTTTTTCTATAACCCATAACATCTTCGTATCTAACTCTCCTATGTTTACCGATTTTTGTATATTCTATTTCTCCTTCTTCCAATAGTTTAACAAGATGAGGTCTTGAGCAACCCAAGATTTCAGCCGCTTTTTGAGTTGTGACTTCTGTTGCAATAGGAACAAGAGAAAATGGCTTACCTTGACTCATAGCCTTCAATATTTCTCCTAAAAAAACAAGAGCACTTAGTGGGATTTTAATTCTCTCTTGTGTTTCTTCAATCTCAATTTCAAGATATTCTGATTTTAATTGTTCGATTGCAGAAGTCAAAGCATCATAAGATTCAATTGCTAATTTTTGTTCGTCCTTTGAAGGTCGATTTATTTTTTTAAATGTTTCCATACGCATTGTGAATTGTGTTCAAAACTACAACAATAAACGAAATAAACGAAACAACTTTGTCAATTAGTGTTAAATTTCTAAAAAATTATTAGCATATAGATATTTGTTCAATAATATCCCAAATTATTATTAAAAATTCGACTTGCTTTTAATGTACCCCCTTTTTGCCGTAGGTTATTCCTATCAATCCTTTTCAAATATCTTTATAAAATATAATCAAAAAATTCCACACAAAGATGGATTTATGTTGCCGATTTGCTGCATAATACTTTTAATGTCAACACGTTGATGGAGTTTTAAACTATGCTGAATAAGGGAGCTTTTATTTATAATTTCACAAATAATTTATTGATTGGCTTAAATCTTGCTAAACTACTTATTACCGCTTCTTTGTTTTGAGCATCTGACCATCCAAATTTTCTATTTTGCAAGCCTACAACGCTATATGTTACGATAATAGAAGAACGTAGAACTAATTTATCTTCCTTGTAAATAAGTATTTCGCTTTCACAAGTTGCCATATCCCCGTCTGATTTTCTAAATATAAAATCTCGTTTAAGATTTTGAAGTATTTCATTATCCTTACACACTAACAGCTTGTTTCTATCCATTTCTTTAGGCAATTCATTAAGATCTACTCTCTCAAACAACAAGTATGCAACATTATTACCAGACGTGAAATCTATGTTTTCTAATGGATTAAAAGTAAACTGTTCAGAGCTATTTATATTCACCATTTCAAATTGTTCATCTTCAAACACGATTGGAAAATCATAGGGTAAAAGCAAAGGAATTATCAACGCAAAAAGAAATATTACTATAAGAGCCAAAACAATAAAATTTTTTCTTCTCATGTCTATTAAGTTTTAAGAGCTTAATTCAAAATCCTTGGCTCTAATAACTAAAATAATTAAAATTTTTAATAGACATCTTTTCGATTCCGAATTCTTATCACTTGCACGAGCAAAATCTTATCTTCTACTGTGTATAATACTCTATAATTGGCAACTCTGATCCTAAATTCATTTGTACTACCTGTTAATTTGACACATCCATCAGGTCTTGGATTCGCTTTAAGAATGCTGATTTTTTTTTGTAATTTTTATTGATTCCTTTAAGGGTCATTTTGACATCTCTTTTAAAGCAGATTTGACGATATATACTCTATACATACCTATCTAAATTCCCTTCAGAGTTCAATTCCTCAATTATATCATCTAGTGGGTATGAATCTTCATTTTTACGATTTGCAATTGCCAATCGATCCAATATGTCCTCAACTATGAATCCATACTTTTCAATATCAATCTGAACAAAACGTTTCTTATTATTTTCGTCAGTTATGTAGATTATTCCATCCATTTTAGAAAATAGCATTTTTCTAATATAACGAATAATTTCTATTATTGATTCATTTTTAACAATTAATTTCCAATCAGATTTTGTACAATCATTACTTCCTACCTAGAATACGCTGCGTCAACTTCTATACAAGCACACATCCAATTTTAAATCAACATAATCCATACAAAGACAATTCATACAAACACAATTAATACATTCTGCTCTACTAATTATTTTAGCTCTGCCAGCATAGCGACGTAGTTACAAACTATGCAGAACGGGAAACCATGTCACAGAATAGATTACTATGTATCAAAGTCATGGACATTCGAAGATTGACTCATTTTTTTTGTTTAGGTACTTCTGAGACGGAGATTGAAGAGCATTTCATCTTGTTATAGTTCGGTTCGGAGCCATTATGCTCCAAAACCGTGTGGATGATTAATTGATTTAATATCTCTTGGATTTCATTAAATAAAATATTTTCAGCATTTTTAGATAAATTTGTTTTGTCATTATTAATGTCTATACAAAGAGTATGGCAGACAAGCTAAAGAAGCCCGGGGAAGCTAAAGGACTGTCGCAGAAAGAAATATATAATGAGATTGGCTTAAGAACTGTCCATTACAATGAGCTAGAAAAAGGATTAGCTGAGTCTTCTCTTGAAATTTTAATGAACTGGCTTTCTTTTATGGTGTTTCTATTTGATGAGATAGTATAATACAAAGCCGATATTAAAGCCATTATAATAAAGGAAAAAACGGCTTTGGAACAATTGCGATTAATTATTCAACACAACGCCATAGATAAAAGAAACTTAATGAATATTATTGATACAATGCTTTCAAAGCAGAAGTTTCAAATCTTTTTTGAGCAAAATTTACAAATTTTAAAATAAGGTATTATGTACACAACTTATCATTTAAAATCAGCACAGGAAGTTAGTACCGATATTTTGGATGCCATCAAAGCTACCTTTAAATCGAAGCCTATCACTATTATTGTCGAAGAGGACGACCGAGATTTTGAGTTGACGTCTGATATGAGAACCGTTTTGGATGAACGCTTACAGGAAGATGAAAGTACTTATCTATCGGCCGATGAGTCAATCAACCAACTCAATAAAAAGTATGGCTTATAAAGTCATTATTTCGCCTCGAGCTCAAAAAGAAATTGAAAATGCCATTGATTACTACGCTTTGTACAGCGTGGATGCTCCCGTAAATTTCATTTCATTACTCACAGAAACCTACGGATCACTGGAATCAAACCCTTTTTTCAAGGTTCGGTATAAAAACATCCGTGCTTTGAAGATTAAGAAATTTCCATACTCATTGTATTTCTCCATCAACGAAGATAACAACACGGTTCGGATACTTTCATGTTTTCATAACAAACGTAACCCTAATAAAAGACCAAGGGTATAAAATGAAATAAGTTACCATTTAGGAGGATTTTGCTTTATATATCGGATACTTGCTTTATTCGCTCATCCGGCGTAGCCTGCGTCTCAGTCATTACGTACACACATATCTTATCTGAATTTAAATCAACGAATTCCATACAAACACAATTAATACATTCTGCTCTACTAATTATTTTAGCTCTGCCAGCATAGCGACGTAGTTACAAACTATGCAGAACGGGAAACCATGTCACAGAATAGATTACTATGTATCAAAGTCATGGACATTCGAAGATTGACTCATTTTTTTTGTTTAGGTACTTCTGAGACGGAGAATGAAGAGCATTTCATCTTGTTATAGTTCGGTTCGGAGCCATTATGCTCCAAAACCGTGTGGATGATTAATTGATTTAATATCTCTTGGATTTCATTAAATAAAATATTTTCAGCATTTTTAGATAAATTTGTTTTGTCATTATTAATGTCTATACAAAGAGTATGGCAGACAAGCTAAAGAAGCCCGGCCTAGCTTAAGGACTGTCACAGAAAGAAATATATAATGAGATTGGCTTAAGAACTGTCCATTACAATGAGCTAGAAAAAGGATTAGCTGAGTCTTCTCTTGAAATTTTAATGAACTGGCTTTCTTTTATGGTGTTTCTATTTGATAGTTTTTTACGTCTAATGACTTGGAAGAAGAGCTAAACTTACCATTGACGCAAAAATAAAAATGATTGATACGCTGGCAAAGTATGAACTACAAGCTCTATTATAAATGATAGATTTAGCTTTAGCCAATAAGCATATGAAAGATAATTTACAAACTTTAATTGCTCAATAATATGTACACATACAAAATACATCTACACAAAGAGACGGAAGGTGGATTCACTGTTTCTGTTCCGGCATTGCCTGGCTGTATAACTTATGGCGAAGATGTGGACGAGGCGATATCAATGGCCAAAGAAGCTATTGAACTGTATATTGAAGAATTGAAGGAAAGAGGCGAAGCCATTCCCGATGATAGTAACACGTTGGAATATTCTTTAAACCTTGAAATGGTATAAACCTAAGCCCAAAGTATCTTATAAAAATTTTAGAACAACACGGCTTTATTTACAAACGTTTCTAAGGTTCTCATCAATTATATTACAACCCTGTTACTAACAAAACGGTTATTGTGCCTGTTCACGGTGGCAAGGATATGAAAAAAGGCACTTTCCTTGCTTTACTTAAGCAAGCTGGGATTGATAGGAATAACTTGGACTAATTTTCTTTTTTGTATCAATATGGAAATTGCTTTTTAGGTTTCCATTTGCCATTAAAGAAAGTACAATGGCCCTGAAAATTTTCAGGGCCATTGTTATTAGTGATATTTCTTCTCTATAGCTTTTTGCTCTTTAAAGTTTTCAAATATATACTCACAAGCTTCATTCTCTGACGGAAATACTTTTTCATTATCTCTATTTCCCCTTTCGTCAAAATAGAAAACTTCCCAAATGCCATAGTCGTACTGTACGCCGTCGCCTTTGAGTGATTTTACTTGCCGAAAGCCGTTGTTTTCGGTTTCCACCTTATCGAGTGATTTCGTATCACTCGATTGCTGAAAAATATTTCAGCAACAGTCGGTCATCATTAAAACCATAGCGATAGACGTAGAGACTGTCTGTACGGCCGGGCATCGTCCTTGCCGCATCAGCACTTTTTCCTGTGGAGTAAAGTGTGATGACTCCACATCTGCTCCTCTTCCTCCTGACGTCGGAATAAGGGGCTGGTGTTCCGTTTCGTTTCGGATAAGACACATCTCGTATGTGTCTTATTTTCCTCACTCACCAAAAGGATAGTAGTCACTATAGCTGACCACTTCTGGTCGGTACAAAGATAGTAATTCCTCGCCATTATTGTGACCCGATCTCTCCGATATTTTATTGTCGGTGACTACAGATAAGACGTTGCCTAGGTGGTTGATGATGTGGGATGTAATCCCTTCAAGCGAACAGGCACAGGGCATAGAAGGGAAAGAAAGGAAATAGGTTGTAAGTGGCTGTATATCTGCCGATTATGCGGTAAATTAAAATGTGGAAAACTTTTTGGTTTTCTGCTGTTTTTGGTGGACGGGAGGCATGAAAAAAGCCCCTGCAACGTGCAGAGGCTGTCGTTTTTATCGTATTGTTCTTGGTGGTAACCTGCGACAATCAGGTTTAGTCTAAATTCATTAGCGTCATTATCCCTTCCTTTTTACACACTATAAACTCATAAGAGTTAGTGAATATATCATTTTCAACTAAAATTTCTTCCTTTAACTCAATGTTCAAATAATTGGCCAGTTGTAAGTTAAAGCAAAAATCTACAATATTTCGTTTAATCCAAATATTGATATAAGAATTGTAATATTCTTCTAAATATTTGAGTTCTACTCCGACTAATATATTATCATTTTCTATATCAGTTATGTAATCTCCAATTTGATTAAGTGATAAATTTAAAAATTTTGCCAACAAACTTTCAATTTTATTTCTGGTCACTTTTCCTTTTATTGAAACATGTTTAATTTCCATTTAGAGTTATTGAGTACTTTTATATAAATCAATTAGTTTTTGTCTTGAATTAATATCAACGGCGCCTCCTTTCACCATGCCATAAAAAAACTTTTCGGCCTTGCCAATTAATCCTCCTGATTCAACAATTTTTTGATAAACCGAAAATTCTCCTTGTGTTAAATCTACACTACCGGCATTACCACTTCTTGGGAAAATTGTTCCTGTTTCAGTATGTATTCCATATCTATTTCCACTTGAAGTAATTAAATCGTTACCGTCAATAATTGCCTTCCCTTTAGAGATTTCACTTAAATCTTTTGAATAATCATAGTCTCCACGGTAAACGGTTTTTTTAGTAGATTTATTTCCTTTTCCCTATCTTGTTTTACTAGTTATTGAACTTGCAGTATGTGCCTTTGAAAGTTTTACCCCAACTTTCGTAATGTATTTGTACGCTTTGTATAAATTATTAATTCCATCAAAAAGCGATGCAATCGCGATGGCTGACTCTGCTTTATTACCAATGGAAGCCATTGACTGAACTTTTGACTCTATTTCGTCTATAGTAGTGAATGATTGCCATTCTTCATCAGTGATTTTATTTAAACTGAAATTAATATAACTATCAGGTATTAGCCTCCAACTACAATCTACGTCATAATAGGCAAAACTTGCTTCAATTCCGTACTTAGAGAGTTTGAAGTCAATATCACCTACACCAGTGGACATTGTGATTATATCCTGAGTTTTTGCAAGCTTCCATTCTGTTTGACCATCATTATTGATGTTACTCATAAAATAGCAATATTCCAACCCATCCAAATCAAACCCATCAATAGGTCTATTACTAGCAAACTGATATGGAGTAAGCATTGGATAAGAACTTGTGAGCGGATCAACAGATAAAAACCTCGCCATCCTACTATCATATATTCTAAAGCCATAGTCGTACTGTACGCCGTCGCCTTTGAGAGATTTCACTTGCCGAAAGCCGTTGTTTTCGGTTCCTTCCTTATCGAGTGATTGCGTATCACTCGATTGCTGAAAAAATTTTCAGCACCAGTCAGTCATCATTAAATCCGTAGCGGTAATCGTAGAGGCTGCCTGTACGGCCGGGCATCGTCCTTGCCGCATCAGCACTTTATCCTATGGAGTAAAGTGTGATGACTCCACATCTGCTCCTCTTCCTCCTGACGTCGGAATGCGGGGCTGGTGTTTCGTTTCGTTTCGGATAAGACACATCACGTATGTGTCTTATTTTCCTCACTCACCAAACTGGTAGTACTCACTATAGCTGACCACTTCTGGTCGATACAAAGATAGAAAATCTCCATTACTCGGCCCTGATGTTTGGGATATTTTATTATCCGTGATCACTGATAGGACGTTGCCTAGGTGGTTGGTGATGTGGGGTGTAAGCTCTTTCATGCGAGCGGGCACAGGACAGAGAAGGGAAAAGAAGGAAATAGGAAGTAAGTGGCTGTAAAACAGTGCATTGTGTTAAAAATACGGATTGTGGAAAACTAATTGTTTTTGAGGGTTATTTTGAGGTAAAAAGTATAAAAAAGCCCGGCAAGTCCGGGCTTTTGATTATGCTGTAAGTTCTGAACTCTTTAATTGCGATATTTTTTTGTCCTGCTTGTTTGCTTCTATCTGCTTTAAAAATTCATCTCTGTTAGATATTGTTGTCTGCAAACCTTGAAGCCATTCGTTTACATCTACACCACATGCTTTAAAGTGGTTTGTGTCCCAGTTTCTTTTGTTGATTTGCTCCAATACACTTTGAGCCTCTGTAACGCCTATAAACAAAGCTATTTTTAGTTTTGCTTCTTGAAGTACAGCTTGTAAATAAGAATTAGGGGCAGCACTCAATGGCGGCTTTTGTGAGCTATCCTCTATTGCCGCTACTATTTTTTTTAAAGAGATATTTCCTTCAAATGGTAATGGTGTTTGGCTTTTTATGCTATCCACCACATCACCAAGAAATACACTGTGCTTTTCATAAGGTATGTCATATTGATACCCCTTTTTGTTTTTAAAATCCCTTAAAAAAATAGGGTAATCAAGACTTGCCTTTATATCCTTTTTCCAAATTGGATATAATACAAAATATGGACTGTAACTTTCAGTATGTGGGGACTTTATCAACTCAATTCCAAGAACGCAAGAACCAACAACCTTATACAACTTATTTTGAGCATACATAGTCAATTGAGGAAAGGCATTTTGCCAATCCTCAATTACTTTCTTTTTTATTGTTTTATCTATTGCCATTCCTGTTGCTAAGGTTTAATAATTTGTATTCCATAGCCTGGGAAACTATTTGAATATTTCAAAAATTGAGAATTACTCATAAAAGCATTACCAAATTTGAAATCATAAATCGTCTTGGTACTGTGATTAACTACATCTAAAAATCCTCTTCCCGCAGGGCCATTAAAGTAATTACTACCTAAACTAAGGTTTCCTCCATACATACTTTGATAACGACTTAAAAGATTTTTAGCATAAGTATGTTTTAATGTTCCTGCAACGCCTCCTGAACCTCCAATAGCTGCTTCTGCCTTCTGTGCTGCCTTAGTTACAAGCTGCAATTCCGTCATTCCCGTCTTAGCGGCTTTACTAGAACTCGTCAAACTCGACTTTCGTAATCCTACACCACCTAATTCTGCACTAGCTCCCTTAACAACATCGTCAGCTACACCCACACTTTTACCAATGGCTACTCCTTCACTTAAAACTGGGCTGATAACTGTCAACATTCCAGATGTCTGCTTATCAATAGCCTCTGAACTTCCTTTAATGGTGTTAGAAAAACCATCTAATCCATCAATTTGATCACCTCTACCTTTAAACCATCCTTGTCCAAAGGCATAAACATCATCAGCCATACTATAAAGAATCCGTTCTCCCGGGTGCTTGGAACTAGAAAAATATCTAAAAAAGCTTTGTGCAACATTTGGTTCCCATGCTCTTATACGTGGACCTGTATAATTACTCACCATCTGAAGTTCAGGTAGGTTATAATGTATGGGTTGATTATCATCACTATTATCTGCGGCATCTTGGGCTGTTTTCTGATCTTGATATGGCCCATAAATAGTACCTTCTTCACCAGCGACACCTGTTACTTTCCATTCTTCCAATCCATCAAGGTCAATCGCCCAGATCGGCTTATTCCCTGCGAATTGGTAAGGTGTATAAAATGGAAACGATGATGTGAGCGGATCCACACTCAAGAACCTAGCCATCCTGCTATCATATATCCTAAACCCATAATCATACTGTACTCCGTCGCCTTTGACTTCGTCGTCTTTTTCCTTGCCGTTAAATCCGTATCGGTAAGAATCCGTCTGTCCGCTGCGAGTAGGCATTTTCCAACCAAATGGATAGTACTCACTAAAGCTGACCACTTCTGGTCGATACAAAGATAATAATTCTTCGCCATTATTATGACCTGACTCAGATATTTTGTTGTCGGTGACTACTGATAGGACGTTGCCTAGGTGGTTGGTAAGTTCATATCGTCGCTGACCAGCCCGTCGCAGATACAAGCCCTTTATGCTATTACTAAGCATGTCTATAGACGGCGAGAGCTGTAGCATACCTAATCGTGACGATCCATAGATGTGGAATTCTTTCGCCTCGAAGAATTCAATTTCTTCTGACCCGGTCTTGGGTCTGCTCTCGTAGGTTGCCATGACATTGCCTGCGGCATCCCTCATGTAGTAGGTGGTATTATTCTCTCTTACGCTATTGGGGTCATAGACATCCTTGATGACTCTATTGCCCATGGCATCATAGATAAATGATATTGTTTTCTTGCCTTTGTATATCTTTTTTATCTTACCAAAGTGGTTCCACTCGATGGCTTCGATGCCCTCATTGATATCCATGATGAGATTGCCTGATGCATCATAACTGCCTGTATAATCTCTGTCACTGATGTCGCCCAGCCCTGCATCGTCTACTCCATCCTCAATATATCTTAATAAATTTTGATTATTATTAAAGTCATATATCAATTCATCCATAGATCCTTCTGCGGAATTCCTAAAAAGGGTTTTTAAATTACCATTAGCATCATAAGAGTATTTGGTACCGTAGATTGATGAAGTCTGATCTCCATTCCAGCCAAATTGTCTAATATCCGACTCTATTTGATCGACATAAGAGTACATGCCGGTGATACGGTGGAGCTGGTCGTAAGTATATTTTCTGGGTTGTAGATCCGGTCTTGTATTGTTGAGGTCTCGCAGTGCGGTGGTCATGCGACCCCCTTAAATCCTCCCTCAAAATCCCTCTCATACCTCCCCCATTCCCCCTAAAGATAGATGGGTGGGGGCAGAGAAAGAAAAGGAAGAAAAAAGGCGGCAAGTTGCTGTGAATCAGTGGAATATGTTGCAAATGTAAAATGTGGAAAAGTATTTGATTTTGGTTGTTTTCAGGAGTATAAACAAGGATAATCGAGGAGTTTTTAAAGAATAAAGCCCTGCCGAACGGCAGGGCTTTATTCTTATTGTATTTTGTGAAGTTGTAAACTTGTTCAATCCAAATATTTCATTAGCATCATAAAGCTTTTAATCTAAATTTACTATTTCATCATCAATACATTTTATGGTTATAAGGTCTTCATTAAATTCTATTCTTTCATAGTAATCAGGCAAAGAATATGTCCCAACTATTGCCAAATCTGTAATGTTAATTTTAATAATTTCAAGCTCTGTAATTACATACATAGCTTCCTTAAATATTTTAGTATCATAAAAATAATAATCCAAAGAGAGCTTTTTTAATACTCTGCCTGTACCGAACTCGAATATTATAAATATTAAGTCTATACCTATTGAGCAAAGCGCCAGGTCGATCCATTTTATTACAGGCTTAATTTCGCTTTGCCATCCTAGTTTGAAGATATTTTTGCCGTCTGATAACACACCAAACGTTCTATCTGTCAATTCGTCTTCAAAAAGAACAGGAATCTTCAGTCTTTTAAATTCAGATTCCGATATTTCTTTTATACATGCATTCATTACTACTTATATATTTTGGGAATTATTGTTGAAATAGATGGTGTAGCACTCATATTTCCACCTTCATAGAAAAATCCAACATTATTGCTTCCCTTATTTCCAATATTAATGCTTTTCATTACTGTAGTTCCATATTGACTGGTCCTAGATGATATAATTGTTCCACTTTCAAAAGCTTGTGTGAAGACATCCATCAATTGACTTTCACTATTTATTCCAAGTGTTGTCAAATCCTTCAAATTTTGCGATGACCTAACAATATTATATTCGGAGCTGCTTACTACACGTCCAAAGAAATAATCAAACTTTGTAGGGTTTATTGAAAATCCTCTCTCATTTTATTGTGTTAGCGGTCTTTCAAAAATTACCAAAATGGGATTTCTTTTTTAATGTCTATATGCTGAACTAAACTATCTAAATTGACATCCTCTGACACCTCATATTCGTCCAGTAGAGTGTTATCTTTTGGATTTTTTGACGAATAAGCTATTATATAATAGTGTCCTATTTTTAGTTTTTCCATATCATCAAAAAATGGATAATAGGCTATTCCTTTGACTAGAATTGTGTTCGCCTCGAAATCATAATAATAATTCATTCCAGATTTAGATCTTCTCTCCTTGGTTACTTCTCCTATGCTAAATTCAACATTTTCAATAATGTTACATTTTTCTAACTGTATGAAATAAGTTAAAATGAGCAACATAATTATTCCCCCACCAAAAACTATAATATTTTCAATTTTACCTTTTTGCATTTTCTTTGGCTATCATTCGACCTAATACATCAACGGCATCATTTGTTTTAAGAATAAACTCAGCTGCCTTGACATTGAAGTTACCATTATAAATCATATTGTTTCCTTTGAATATGTCTCCTCTTTTTATTAGGGCATTTACACCTAACTGACCTTCTAATTTTTTTGTTGATTCCAAGATAGCCTTTCCAGCAGCTCGCTGAGCTAATCCTTTTTGTATTAATTTGCTGCTATATGAACCAATGTATTTTCCTACTCCAAAGGTCAAAATGTTTATAGCTAATTCTACACGTACATCTGACCCTCTCTTAGTACCGTCAAATGCTGAATAAACACCATCATGATTTATGTCAATTGCAGGTGTTGCAAAAATATAGAATCCAACTCCTAATCCACCTGCAAAGGCATCAAAGAAATCGTATTTTGAACCTGTAGCATAAGAGGCTACTCCTTCCATAGTAGAACTGACAAGAGTTCCGTAATTAATTATACCTACTGTTGA
>JACJYM010000010.1 GCA_020636155.1 Lewinellaceae bacterium
TTAGCTCAGCACATGCATTACTTAGTCACATTGTATTTTCTATTCCTGCAATAAAAGGAATAGAATTTGGCGATGGATTTACAGCAGCTATGATGCATGGAAGTGAGCATAATGATTGTTATATCGATGAGCTGGGCACCACCGAAACCAACCATGCCGGAGGATTAAGTGGTGGTATGACCAATGGAAATCCACTCATTTTTCGTGTTGCCGTCAAGCCAACATCAAGTACATCTAAAGAGCAAAAAACTTTCAATTTTAAATCAAAAAAAATCGAATCTCTCAAAATAGAAGGCCGTCATGACCTCTGTATTGCACTGAGAGTCCCTCCGGTCATCGAAGCTGTTACGGCCATAGTTTTTGCGGACTTATTGATGATTCATAATTCCAAAAAGATGTGAAAAATTCGTCTAAATCGAACATTCTGAAGAATTAATGCTTAATTCATAAATTGATTTTTTGAATTATACTTTTTGGTTTGATTTTCAAGTTCGAATCTTATTTATTCAAACAACCTGTAAATACAATAATTCAATGACTTGATATTCTTTATTAATAGAAATGGAAGCCCTTAAAAATTAATTCATGAAATTATCGTTATATCCAGAGTTGAATGAAACGAAAATTGTGATTACTATTTAATCAGTGCTATACTTTACAATTAAATCAGGAATATAAAAAGTTTATGATATCTAAATAATTAAACCTTTATATTAATTTTATTTATTATTTGTAAATTTGTGATTATAAAACATTTAAATGGATTTTAGCAAGTATTTTTCAGAAGAAAAAACTAAAGGTATTGTTCAGATATTGTGGATTGCTTTGTTTTCGATTATTGCAATCATCGCGGCCTTATTCATTTTTATTTCGATAAAACTGATTCCTGACACCAGCGAGCTCGAAAACCCGAAATACGAATTAGCCACATTGGTTTATGATACCAATGGCGACGAAATGGATAAAATATATAGCCTCAACCGCGAATGGATTAAATACCAAGACCTCAATCCAAACATTGTCGATGCATTGATTGCAACCGAAGATGTTCGTTTTATGGAACATAGTGGAATCGATGCTCGAGGGACGACGAGAGCCGTGTTTTACCTGAGTACAAAAGGTGGAGCAAGCACCATTACGCAACAATTGGCAAAACAATTTTTTACTCAACGTTCAAGTTCTTTTGTCAAAAGAGTGTGGCAAAAACTAAAAGAATGGGTGATTGCCGCAGAATTTGAAAAGCGATATACCAAAGAGGAAATCCTTGCAATGTACCTAAACAAAACGGACTTTCTTTACAATGCCATCGGGATAGGATCCGCATCTAAAGTCTATTTTGGAAAAGACCAAAAAGACCTCAATGCCGAAGAAGCTGCCACGCTAATTGCTATGCTAAAAAATCCAAATTTATACAATCCAGTAAAGAATCCCGACAATAGCCTTAATAGAAGAAACACCGTACTGGGGCAAATGGAAAAATACGGATTTATCGATGAAGAAGAATACGAAAAAGCTCGAGCTACAGAGCTTGATATGGCAAACTTTAAAAGACCCATCTATTACAACGGTGTGGCGCCATATTTTAGAGCAGAATTGATTCAATGGTTGACGAATCTTTTCAACGAGGACAAATACAAAAAACCCGATGGCACTAAATATAATCCATTTACGGAAGGCCTAAAAATATATACGACCATCGATATTAAAATGCAAAAATATGCTGAACAAGCGATGAAATCTCACATGAGTGCCTTACAAAAAGAGTATTTCAATAGTGTAAATTATGACCCATGGGAAAAAGGAGCAGACAAAGAATTATTAAAAATTAGAAAAAATGACCTTGCTGCAAGCATTAAGCAAACAGAAAGGTATCAAAAGATGAGGTCTAAAAAATTCAGCAAACTCACGACTGACATCCAAAAAGAAATTCCGAATGCTAGATTTTTAGATGCTGATATATTCAGGTTGTACAATGCAGAAAAAGATCCCTCAAGCTTGACAAAACTCATCAACAATAAATCCATCGATTCAGAAAGAGCAAATACTTACCGCGATATTTTAAAGTCAAAATATTGGCCAAGCATTAAAAAACAATGGGAAGGACTGAAAAAAGATGTAGACAAAGTATTCAATACTAAAATCGAAATGACTGTATTTGATTACGAAAAGGGTGAAAAACGGGTTGTGATGACCCCAATCGATAGTATAAAATACCACCAAAGAATGTTACAAATCGGCTCCATAGCCGTAGATCCCATCACAGGTCACATAAAATCTTGGATAGGAGGTATAGATTTTAAGTATTTTCAATACGACCATGTGGAATCGAATAGACAAGTTGGCTCAACATTTAAGCCGTTCATTTACAGTACCGCCATTATAGATCATGCAATGTCTCCTTGTCAAAAAATCAAAGACATTCAATATTCGATACCTGCCGGAGAAGATAACTTTCATCTATTAAAAACTTGGGCTCCGGCTAACTCTGATGGCAAGTTTACCAATGAATGGTTGACACTAAAACAATGCTTAAAAGAGTCCAAAAACTCATGTTCCTTATATTTAATGAAAGAAATAGGAAGTACAGAAAGGGTCAAAGAATTCGTAGGAAACCTCGGAATAGATGAAAACAAAATACCAGATGCACCCTCTATCTGCTTAGGTACGGCAGACCTCTCGGTGATGGATATGGCCACGGCTTATACTGCATTTGCCAATAATGGCATACTCACCAAGCCAATTTTTGTGACCAAAATCGAAGATAAAAATGGAAAACTCATCTATGCCAATGTCCCTGAACAAAAACCAGCCATCAATGAAGCCTATAATTACGTCATCGTTGATCTTATGAAAGCTCCTGTACAAATAATACAAAAGGATTTTAAGAATGAAATAGCCGGAAAAACTGGAACGACAGACGACTATCGCGATGGTTGGTTTATGGGATATACCCCCAATCTAGTCATAGCAACATGGGTCGGTGGAGAGAAACAGTGGGTTCATTTTAATAATATTGGTCAAGGACAGGGTGGATATATGGCAAGACCATTTTTTGTTAAATATCTGAAATATCTTGAAAGTGATCCAAGCCTGATTTATAGCAATCCACAAAAATTTCCAGTGCCGGAAAATCCAGTCGTAGAAACCGATTGCTCTAAATATAAACAAATGGAATCAGATGCAGACAGCCTCTCCCTAAAGCAGGAAAAGCACAACGACATACTGGAAGATGAATTCTAACTGTGGTTTATTAGGAAAGAAAGGAATCACTAATTTTTTGTGCTAGCTCCTCATACTTTTCTCTAGAAATGATGGCTCGATTTCTACTAAAATTCATGTCCTCTAACTCATCAAGTGGTATTAAATGCACATGGGTATGAGGAACTTCTAAGCCAATTACAGAAACCCCTATCCGACTACAAGGAATGATTGATTCTATTGCTTTTGCAACTTTTTTAGAAAAAACAATCATTCTCTCAAGCTGATTGTCTTCCAAATCAAAAATATAATCAACCTCTTCTTTAGGAACGACAAGAGTATGGCCCTCTCTCAGCGGATTTATATCTAAAAAGGCGATAAAATCCTCGTTTTCTGCAACTTTATAACATGGGATTTCTCCATTAATTATTCGAGTAAAAATACTTGCCATTAAAGACTAATTTCTAATATTTGAAATTTAATTTTTCCTGCCGGAGTAGTTATCTCTACTATCTCCCCAACTTCCTTACCGAGCAAACCTTGTCCTATAGGAGAGTTCACTGAAATTTTCTTTTCTTTCAAATTGGCTTCACTTTCTGCGACCAACTGGTAACTCAACTCGGCCTTATTATTGACATTTTTTAATTTGACTTTAGATAGTATCGTCACCTTTGAAGTGTCCAGTTGGCTTTCGTCAATAATTCTAGAATTTGCCAATACTTTTTCCATCTCATTTATCTTCAACTCCAAGAGTCCTTGTGCATCTTTTGCTGCATCATATTCCGCATTTTCTGACAAATCGCCTTTATCTCGAGCTTCAGCTATGGCATTGGCCACTTCTTCTCTACCCTTAGTCTTTAAATGTTCCAATTCATTTTTAAGCTTTTCATATCCTTCTTGAGTCAAATATGATACTCCACTCATAATGTTATTTTTATCTGATTAAAATAAAGAAGAACGTTTCTGCCACTCCTGACAGAAACGTTCCTTTTATAAATTGAATTTATTGTCTTAAATATATAAAACTAACTTTTAAGAAAATAGTTCCTAAAAAGCGTATTTTATACCCAAATTATGTGTTCCTTTAAATGGGTTAGTATTTCTGTATGCGTAATCTAAAACAAGCTTACTGGCGCTTCCTTTTTTCAATGAAAACTTAAAACCTGCACCAACAGCTACCCCAGTATATACATTTTCCTCACCAACTTCGGCACTGCCAAGATCTGTTCTATAAGCACCTCTCAGCATAAATAAATTCTTAAAATTCAACTCGGCACCAACCCCTACCTCATCTCTAGAAAAAGCATTAGAAGTAAAATTAGCGATACCTCTTATATAGGCATTATCATTGACATAAAAATCATAAGACAATCCTATGTTTAAAACAGAAGGCATTTCAAAGGATTCAGACCGTTGATTATAGGTCACAGTGTACTCTGAGCCAGAAACATCTACTCCGGTATTTTCACTAGAAATAGCCAATCCATCACCACCAAAACTCATCGGAGAACCATTGTTTCTCAGTGATAATCCTAATTTAAATTCATCCCGATCACCACTTACATACTGAACACCAGCGTCAATTGCAAATCCAAAAGCACCAATATCTTGAAGAGACTCTGAAACTCCTCGCACCAAAACTCCGACCGAAATTTTATTAGCATAGATATGTGAATATCCCAATCCTATATGGAAAAAATTAGGCGAGTAAGTACCTCCTGTACCTTCTGGAAGACCAACTAAAGTAACTGGTATATCTCCAAAACTTAAGGCAGCAAGAGTCACCCCGAATGCACTGCTTTCACCCATTTTTGTCGCAAAACCAAGAGCATTCATTGATATGCCTGTCCCTTGAAACAATTGAGCATTTGAAAAACCAAATTCTCCACCTTCGATTCGACTTAATCCGGCAATATTCAGCCGCATCGCTTCTAAACCAGATATAGACGCAGTGTTCATGGTATGAAACCCACTACTTCCCGCCCATGGGTTGATTAGCAATTCTGTAGCACCAGCTTCTCCTTGTCTATCAGGGTTCCCTGCATAAGCCAAATTACTATTATATAATAATGCTGCACAGATTGTAAGTTTAAGTAAATGTTTTATCATCTTTAATAGATTTTCTTAGTTTATCAAAAAGTATCAGAGCACCTATTTCTAGGCACTCTGATCTTATTTTTTTATAATGAAGAAGGATCAAATCTTCTGTTCACTCCAAACCATTTTAAGACCACTTCCTCTCCTAATTCAGGTGCATCTATGTGGAACAAATACACTCCACTGGCTACAGGAATTCCTTTAGAATTTTTTAAATCCCATATCACAGAAGGATTTGTTTGCCCGAAATTATTGCCGACAAAAGTGCCGGAATTAACACCTTCCATTTCGGCACGATCAAATCTTCTAATGAATTTACCATCTAATGAATAAATAGTAATCGTCGCAACATCTGGTAAATTCGTTATTTTCACCACGTTACTAAATGCACCAGTCTCGTACGAAGCATAAGCATAATAAGGGTTCGGTACTATTCTAACATTCGACAATGCACCAGCATATTCACTTGGTTGCAGTTCTTGAGATTCTACAGCACTGAAATCAAAGAAATATTCAGGCAAATCGTCCTGCGTAATACACCCTGAGACAGTGTTTGAGGTATTGATATCGCTGATTCTTTGATTCGAATAAGGTGAATCCACTCTTAGTTTTATGGTCAAATCATTTGGAATGTATCCGTCTTCATAAGATAACATTTCTGCTGAAGTCGATAGCAAAGGCATTGTACACCAAGTCACGACACCAGGTGCTATTGATTTTGTAATAGGACTAGTAGAAGTTAATTTGCCTGCTAATCCAGCACATTCATCATATTCCTCTCTGGTAACATAAATAAATTGTTGACCGCCCAAAACAATTTGGGCAGGATGAAACTGTCCTTCCAAGCCGACATTTAACGCAAACAACTGTGATGTCGGATTCCAAATCATATCAGAACCAATTTCAGCTTTGGTGTCTAATGAATCCGCTATAGACCCCAAATTTGGAATACTTGATGTCGCATTCGAAGGATTATTGCTAAACACAGAATTTTCACCAAAGAAGATATTTAATCTCTTACCTGTTTCTACATCAACGGCATATCCTGGGAACCAACCCATACCAACTGTGCCAGATTCATCTGGATTTCCATATTTATCCACAGATTGCGTTTTTCTCAAGGTAAATTGATCAATCTTATCTACCGTTTTCATATCAAATGCAGAAATGTAGATTGGATTAGCAGTTTCAATCACCGCACATCGACTCCATTTACTTCTATCTTTAGTTATAACGATATCAACATTGTTCAAATCCTGAACTGTAGTATATTTCTTATTTCCTTGATTTGTTGCCAATATTTGCAAATTACTTGCCGATGCTCCGGGTGTCACGATCATTCTTTGAGTAGAACCATTACTCGGAGTCGTTGCAGCCAAAGCGAATGGATAAAATGCCCCCATAGTGGATAGATCTCCATCAGGGTCGGCATCCGACATGTTAACTATCGGATCTGTATCTATTAATGCATTATTAATAATTATGGCTTGTCCGTCCGTTAAAAATTGATTGATACCTCCATCAGGAACTGCCGTAAACCATTGGTTACCGCTAGGATTTGCATATTCCATTGTGATACCAATGGCACCATTATTAGTTCCTCCATTACCAGGTCTCGACACTTGATTAATCAATACCGAAAATCCTTTTTTGTAGATAATTTGCTCATTCAAACCATCAATAGTTCTATCGGAAGCCACGACTTCATTCGTTTCTTCATCTGTCAATACCCAGGTCGTATTATTATCAAGACCACAAATAGTTCGGGTTTTATCCATCTCACCTATCAACTTGAGTGAAAACTTGCCATCTTTAATCTCTCTAGGATTATATACTTTTACTGAAATCGGACCTGCACCTTTGTTATAAGTAACTTTAGAGTCACCATTATCAGAAATTTCAATGGTATTATCCACAATGGCATTTCTCGTACCCTCACTGATATCTAAAAAGTTACCACCATTACCTTGACCATGTATACGAGTTACTACCGGCTGGTCACCATAAGAAACCTGTAAATTTTCGTAAACAATCGGCCTAGGAACAAGTGTATAAACTTTCACATTTCTTCTTCCTTCAAGGTATGGTTTAATCTGTCCTAATCCTGTTGTATGGTCGAATTTTTCATATTCGTTGAACCCATAAGCCAAAGCCATATAGTGATATTGCCTATGATTTACAAGTCTATTATCCGTATCTCCAAATGCATCTTCTTTAATATCAAAAGTTGTCATCAATCCAAGGTCAGCACCAGTAACTTCAAGTACTGGTGTATAAACTGCAGTTTCATTTACTTCTGTTGGATCGCTAGAAGTGCTCCAATTATATAAAATAGAAACTTTGTCTTTTAGATCTGTTTGCCTTACTAATCTTGCTTTATCAATTTGATCCAATTCCTGTGCCGTAACAGAAGCATTGGCTAATTGATAAATTTTATATCCTTGAAAAGAATAGTATGCTTCATATCCTGGATTTGCAAAAATATCTTTTTCTGAATACGTTAAATTTTTGTTGTTAGAGCCTGCATCGTTAGAAAGTACAAGTATAAGTTCTCGATCCAGCTCAACCCCGGTAATATCAGGTGCATCAGGTCCATCAACGATATCAAAACAATTATCAAACAATGCCTGTGCAATATTATCCGCTGCCAATAATCTTGATATATCAGGACATGGATAACTTGTTTCATCAGGCACAAATGGTACCCCGATTATCAATTCATTGGTAGTACCAGGCTGCAATACCAAAGGACCAGTTGCTTGTAATGTCCTCCTATCTCCAAAAGGCAAATCAGCAGTACACATCGACCAACCATCATTCATGTTTGGCGGGTTAGGAAATACATACTTTACCGTATCTGTACTACCAGGATTATACCCTGATCCTCCAAAAGTAATAGGAGTACCATCTAACCATAATCCTCTAAGGTAATTATAAAATGGCAAATCTGTTCCACTTGGATCACAGGTTACCGGCTCAGGATCACCTACACTACAGTTTTCCATATAGATAAATGAAGTCATCCCAATCTCAACTAAGGTATCAGCGGCTTCAGGTGTGTCCATGCTTGGATCACGAAGACAGTATTCATATTCAGTAGAATCTGCGTTATATATCTTACAGGTGTCTCCATTTTCTATAATGAATTTTTTAGCTCCTCGAGGCCCTCTAAAATAATCAATGCCCAACAAGGGTACTTGATTACAATAAGTAGGAGTTTCACTACAATTACATCCCGTAATACCGTCTACTGCATCCTCATTATAAACATAAGCCATGCTTCTATCTACATCAACTCCAATATAGTCATCTTGATAACATCCCAAATCGGGATCTACCCACATAGCAAAATAACAGTTAAATAAGTCACCTTCTGCTTTATTCAATAATTTATATCGATAAAAGGTCATGTCATTGACTTGGTCATTGGTAGCATAGGCAAATGCTTGGACTTGTACTTCCATTCTGATTGGCTGTCCTCTCGTCAAAAGATGGTTACCACTTCCATTATCATTATATATCCAAAATTTCATTTCATCTGGTACTAATTCCTTCGCATGATCCCGATTAACTGGTTCGCATTTTCTGATGTCAATAATCGGAAAGTCACCACCACAAGGGTCATAGATACCATTTCCATTTTCATCCCAGAAAGCACCTAGTGGCTGATCCGGCAACTCAAATTCAAACTTATCCAACCAATATGGATTTCCCTGTCCGGGCCAATACTTGACATCGTCAGGGATGGAATCACAAGGAAAATTATCCGGATCAGGGTAATTGTCAAATGCAACAATGTGACTTTGAATATTAGAACCCAATACCGAGAAAAATCGATCCCAGTCATTACAAACTTGCAATTCGGTATTTCCACTTTTATCAAGTGGCCCTGCATACCAATCATAAAATCCTGTAGCATTTCTATACGTTACTCCTGCGAGTTTAATATTATTTCCAATATCTACCCCACCAATCCACACACCACCTGCAAAGATGGCAGATACTTCTGGCAGTCCGGGTGCAGGTTTCGGCACTATATATCGACCCCTATCTAAATCCCACCAGATATCACCACCTGTAAGCAATCTCGCCCTTACATTATTAATTTCCATGTCAATTTGAGCTTCAGCCTGCTGACAAGGAAGACGATTCCCTGCATTTTCTCCTCTAGTTTTAATGGAATAGTTCTTAGGGTCTATGTGTGCATGTCCCATTACAAAAACGAAACTCAGCAAAAAGCTTAGAAATATTTTCATTTTCTTCATTTTTTAATTTTTTTTATGTTAGAAGTATATAGTTTAGAAATCTAAAGTAACGCCTAGATAAATTCTTCTAGGGAAGAAGTAGTGTCCAGGTGCATTTAATCTCCATGAATAAGCATCTTCAAATGCTTGTAAATTTTGCCCAGAATCCACTACCTGTGCTCTTCTATCTTGACCAAACGATGATAATAAATATCCATCATCATCAGGGTCACTTGAATATCTATAATAACCTGCCACATTTTTTGTGTCCAATAAGTTTTGTACTCTCAAATACACATTAAAATTCAAGCTTTTATTACTTTCCTTTGAAGTCACCACTTCAAAACTTTTATCTATTCTCGCATCGATGTTAAATGTCCAAGGCAATCTATTGCCATTAATGGCACCAGCATAACCTACGCCACCAAATTGAGACACTGATAGAGCTTTAGAATAAGGTCTGCCAGACACAGTAGTCAATGAAAGGTTCAATCCAGCATTGGCAAAAATATCGGCTCCTCCTATTCGAGGACCATTATATTTCTTGCCTGAATCGTATCTATAGTCGACAACTGCAGTAATTCTGTGTCTTTCGTCATAGTTCAAAGGTGATAAATTTCTAATTATACCTCGACTATTAATACCGTTAGATGAATTCGCATCAGAACCACTACCGTTGGCAAATTGTAAGGTATAAGTCGCAGTCAATTGAAGATTATTGGTTCTTCTTCTGTCCAATTGAAAAGAGAAACCTTTTACAGTACTAAAGTCAATGTTACCATAAGAAGTATAATTATTCAATGGAGCCGGTAAAAATCCATAGAATCTTTGCTGAATTAAATCCTTAATTTCCTTATAATAAGCTGACATTTTTATCGCAGAAGTTTGAGAAATTTTTTGTTGGAATCCTAACTCATAATCAACTGTTCTCTGTGGTTTAAGATTAGGGTTATCAGCAGGATTTCCATTTGGATTAATCCGTGATTTTTGATTAAAATAATAATAATCAAGGGCAGTCGCAATAGTATTAGAACTAGGCCTAGAGTATAACACATCGTAGTGCATAAAAAACCCGGCATCTTCTGAAATAGGGAATGAAAATGCCAATCGTGGCATTACATTCAACTGTGGCTTATAATCTTCAAAAGAGGTATTAATGTTAAATTTTTCATCTTGAATGTCCAAAACCCGATTTTCTTCTACTCCAGCATAAGAAGGATAAACCAAACCATTAAATAATACATTTCCTCCTGACACCTGTGTACCAGAACTATTGTACCAAGTATCACCAACTCTAAATCCAACGACATCTTCCGAGCCTTCGCCACTCACATAGACCTTATAATCATCACCAACAGCACTTGGTTTCTCCTTACCAATTCTATTATAAAAATCTGAAGCATTTTCAATTTCATATAATGAATAAGGATCTTTTAATACTTTGGTATTGGCATCATAATAGTCTAATCTTAGTCCTAAACTGAAAATAATGTCTCTAAATGAAAATTTATCTTGAAGATAACCTGCAAAATAAATGGGTTGATTAGCACCTACATTAAATGTACGAATACTATCTGCGTCGATACTTGTAAAGTAATCGTCGAACTTAACATCAGTACCCAATTTATTACCCAAATAATCATATCCATAATAATTCACTAACCCATAAGTGTTCAATTCAGAAGCTGAAAACATATCCAAAGAAAGTTGATCAGGAGATAAGTCTGACAAGTTTACGTATTCACTTACATCTTTACCTAATAATTCTCTTACTCTCAATAAAAATCTTGCATCTTCCGCCACATTGACGTTAGGAGCAAATAGTGGTAAATTATATTGAGTGCCAGTAAAATCGACAAAGGTTGTATCCCCTATGATATTATTGTAGTCAATTCCATTTAGGTGACTATTTACAATCGTATTTCCAATATCCCAAAGACCAAAAGGGCTAATACTCCAGCTTCTATTAACTCTTTGTTCATACAAAAATCCAAACTGAATATTGTGTCTTCCTTTTTCTGCTCCTCCAGGTATAAGGTCAAATCCCGCATTAATATTGGCACTATAAATTTCTTGTTCTGATTTGGCATAAGAATTATAAACTTGTCCAACATTTCCATATAATCCACTCCAAATGGTATTGGTAGCCGTTTCCGAAATAAAGCCATTAAAATTAGTATAATTACCCAATACCGGATTGTTAGTCGGATCAACGCTAATAAGCGGTACGTCGGCATCATACAATTGAGAATATGCCTGATGGTACCATGGAAAATCCTCAGTCGGCCCACCTGGTAATACCGGGAGTATCTGAGGTGTCCATTCATAATTTTCATGACCTATATACCCATATTTAAAGAAATTATCTTCATGAATCAAATCTTCTGATTTTCTGTTAATTTTTTCATACCCCAATTGCAGCGAGTAGGAAAAATTTCTGAAATTAGAAACAGCCCCTTGTTCCTTCTCTTCTTGCGAAATGGAACCTTGTTTACCTAATTTATGCCTAATTCTAAGATTCCCACGGTAGGTATTAGAATAAGAATACGGATTACGAGTCCAATTGAACATACTCCAAGGACCTGAATTACTTAACGTGGCATTCGGAGTAAATCTATCCTTTGAATTGATGACACCACCAGATATGCTTACATCAATTGCGTCATTAACTTTAGCGTCTATTTTTGCTGTTAGGTTATAATCAATCGCAGTTTCATTAGGTCTCGCTTTGAATGGTTCGCCAATATCAGCATTAGTCAAGGACTCAGCAGTTCTCACCAAGGATCCATTTAAATCACCTAATGGATTTGCCTCCAAACTCTTAATTACACTTTCAGGAGCCCTGTACACTCCTACCGCACTCGGTGAGTTGTCATCAATATTTCGATATTGACCTGAAAAACGATATCCCAATACCGACTCTCCCTTACTGTTTTTTAATAGTGGTCCTGAGAAATATACACTTGCAAGGTTATATCCATAAGCATCTAAGTATTCTGAAGTTTCAACTTCTGCACCCCCTGAAAATTTACTAGAAGGCCCTTTAGAAGTTGCGGAAATTATTCCTCCTGTCACGTCACCATATCGGGCTTCGATACCTCCAGTAATCACCTGAAGTTGCTCTATCTCTGATTGTGGTATCATACTACTTGATCTTACCCTAACTCCATCTAAAAAGTAAACAGTTTCGTTGGTTCTAGATCCACGAATTGAAACATCACCTCCGTCCTGAGATGCAATACCTGCAGTAGTTGCAGCAATCTGATTCAGGTCTTTAATTGGCAATGTTTTTATAGACTCCGCCGTAACAGTAGAGCCAGAACTTGTATTATCCGGATCTATTAAGGGTACCCTATATTCAGTTTTTACCACTTCTCCAAGCATGTTTTGGCTTGTTTGCATTACGATATCGAGTCTATTTGTCTTCCCTGCTTTGATGACAACATCTGTAATAAGTGAAGTCGAAAGTCCCACATAGCTCGCCTCAACATCATAAGTTCCTGGCTCTAATCCAGAGAAGAAATAGTTTCCATCAACATCCGTTTCCGTTCCGGTAACCAACACCCCATTTTTCATAAGTGCTAATGCTCCGAACAATACTGGCTCACCCGTATCTTCTTGTGTCACTTTCCCTTCAAGAGAAGTTTGTGAAAAGCTGATTCCAACGAACAGAAAAAATAATAAAAGCGTAAGTAAATTTTTTTTCATCTGCTTTTTTTTAATTCTTAAAAATTCATTTTTTTCCATCATACATGGAGATTTAAAGCGTAGTGCAATTTGATGGTGACTTGGTAGCAGTCATCACATAAATTGTTAAAATACTGCGATATATAACAATCTGATAATTAAAAATTTGGTATAAAATTACAAATCAAAATTGCGATATTTCACTTAAAGTGTGAATACTCATTGGAAAGAAAACAACTTCGAAATACATCTATTTGAAATCTTATTATTTCCAATTAGTGTGCAATTTTAGTAATTAATAAAATGTTAACAAAATTTTTTGGACTTGTAAAATGTCATTTTGAACAACAAAATCAAATTACCCCTACAATTCTAATATTTTGTTCAAGGTTATTTGAGCTATTTTTTGTAGAGATTCATGAGTCCAGCCGGCAATGTGAGGAGACACAAGGACATTCGTAAATGAAAACAATTTTTGATACATTAATTTTTCATCTAAACTCATTTTTTCAGGCTTTTCATTTTCGAATACATCAAGGCAAGCACCTCCTACCATTCCTGATTCAAGACCTTTTATCAATGCCGCCGTATCCACAACTTGTCCGCGACTGGTATTGACGACCACTACACCCTTTTTACATCCATTGAGGAATTGGATGTCAACAAGATGTTTTGTTTCAAGAGTCAAGGGTAAATGAAATGAGATAATGTCCGATTCCGCCTTTAATTTATCCAGACTAACAGGCTTTACATTTTTAAAATGGTCTAAGTAAGATTGATCGTATTTGTCATAAGCCAGTAATCGAGCATTCCATCCATTCAATTTCCTTAGAAATTGCCTTCCTGTATGACCTATCCCAACGACACCAATCGTTTTCCCTTCTATTTCCCAACCTCTATTCTTTTCCCTATGCCAATTAAATGATTTCACCTCATCATTCGCGACGATTAAATTATTGGACAGTGACAATAACATGCCCATGGCATGTTCGCTCACTGCATTGCTATTACCATGCGGAGAGTTAATGACTTTGATACCCTTCGTCTTAGCATATTCCGTATCAATAATTTCTAGTCCTGAACCTAGTCGTGCTATAAATTTTAGATTATCCCCCAAGTCGATAAGGGTTTTGTCCATTTTGATTTTACTATTGATAATTATACCGTAGTATTCTGATATTATTTCAGGCAATTCGGACAATAAAATGTCAGGCGAATAATTTACTGAAAAATTATTTTCAGTTAAACCGCCTAAAAGTAGTGGGTGTACATAATCAGTAATCAGTATCTTTTTCACATGTATCGGTTCTAAAATTTTCAATAAAAATCATTGGGCCAATTTGATTTCAGAAATTAATGGATAGTGATCAGAATACTTAGATTGAATCACCTGGCTGTTCACTACCGAAAAGTCCTTGTCAACTAAGCAATAATCAATCCTTAAAAAAGGAATGACACCAGCATACGTACTTCCAAAACCATTACCCGCCTCTCGAAATGCATCGATGTTAGCGCCTTTAATTTCGTGATAGGCGTATGATAGATTCGTATCATTAAAGTCTCCTAATACTATGACTTTAAAAGGACTTGAATTAATATGCTCTGCAATCAACTTGGCTTGCTCAGACCTGATAATAAGTGCATTTTTATATTTTTGGAGAATTCCTTTTATCCCTATCCAGGTCTTTTTCTCTTTGATATCAGGATTATCAGCCATTTTTTGGGTATCATGAGAAATTTTGTTGCTCTTTAAGTGAAGTCCGTAAACTCTGACGGTATCAACACCCATTTTTACATCCATCCAAAGACATGCATTGGTAACTGTGCCAAAATCAATTTCACCTTTATTTATTACATGCAAATCAGTATAAAGAACCACCCCTTTGTGGATGTCATGACTTTGAAATTTAGGAAAAACTTCACTGAAGATGTCTCTAGAATATTGCGTTGCTTCCTGTACGGCAAAAACATTGACTGGAGAAAGGTCTTTCAAAAATTTCTTGTAATTTTCTCTCTCGGTATTAGACTTTTCTTCACGGGACACCCAACTGCCCATAAGGTTATAACTCGCCATTCTTAAAGACTTTCCGGTATTGTCTTCGTCTTGTTTTCCAAAATTTAAATTCACAAAGGATTGCAATCCAAAAATCATAAATAGAGTAGAAAGTATGGCGTTCTTTTTATTTGTTAATAACCACAATACGACAAAAATCGCATTGACAATAAATATCACCGGAAAAAATAATCCAAAAAATGAAAATAACCAAAATTTTGATGGATCTATAAATGGAGATAAATAGCAAAAAACTAAAGCTAGAACCGCTAAAACATTAAAAAAAAGGAAGGATTTGTTAATGAATTTTTTCAAATCTTACTTTTTACTTGCCAAATATAAAATTTCCTTTTCCTCGGCCGTCAGACTATCGTAACCAGACTTATTAATCTTATCAAGAACTTTATCTACCTCCGAGTTTATATTAGATTTGTCAATAGCAGAACCTTTTTTATTGGATTCACTGGCCTTGTAACTGATAGTAAGTGGTGATTTCCTTGAACTCGTTCTTGATTTATTGGCAAACTGATTTTTCTCTCGCGAAAAAATATTTTTCCATTCGATACCATTTTTTACCATATAAATATAGACTGCACCTATTAGTGCCCCACTAAATGACGTCAGCTTAAAAACCAAGTCATATCCAGATGCCAGTGACAATAATTCAAAAATCAAAATAATCATGACCACGAATTTCAATTTGACATCGCCAATCAGTATAAATCTTAGGGAATAATCCGGTGCTATCGAAGCCGCAATGACAGCCATCGCAAGAGCAGGAGCTTTGGCACCGAAATAGGTCGAGTGATAATTCAATAAAGAACTGAATATCAAAAATAAAATACCACTGACGACAGTAGTAATGAAGAAGATGGGCAAAATTCGCTTTTGATTTATCAGATCGCTTACTATTCTTCCAAAAATCCATAAAAGCATCACTTCAAATATAAATCCCCAAACACTCGAAAACACAAATACATGGGTAATGAGAGTCCACGGCTTAATGATAAATTCAGAAAAAGAGGAAGGTAGTTTTAAATAAGAATAAAGTACGAACATAAAATCGCTTCCCTTAGGCGTGAATGCCCCTAAAATAAGCAATACTAAAAATGACCCTATCAATACATAAAGTAACTTAATGAGGGAATCACCCATTCTATAATAATACTTTATATCTCGAATCAAGGAATCAAACATAATCAGCGAAATTTTACCTTAAGTTATTTTTGTGCCAATACAAAACTAACAACAAGCCCATGATTGCACCGCCAAAATGTGCCTCATTTGCGATGTTTCCACCACGACCACTTAAGCTGGCCAGCAGCCCCAGAACAATCCCTCCCCATACCAAATATTTGGCTTTGATAGGAATAGGAATAAACATCAGATATAGTGGAATATTAGGAAACATGGTTGCAAATGCACCAGCTACTCCGGAGATAGCGCCAGAAGCACCAAGTAAACCAGCATACGAATCTGTCATCATAAAAAATATCACTGAAGCGGCTAGCCCTGATAAAAAATATAGAATGAAAAATTTCTGAGTACCCAAAAAGGACTCAACCATCGGCCCTAAAAAATATAAGGTCAACATATTGAACAACAAGTGTTGCGGCGAGGCATGATTAAACATCGAGGTAATCAGCTGAATAGGCTTAAAATAAGGAGAATCAAAATTGTATAATACGAAGTACTCAGCTCCTATATTGGGTTGATTCTGTAAAAGAACATGCACTATCACATAAACTATGACATTGATAATGATGAGATGCTTAACGACTCCTTGAAATGGTGGCATATCTTAATTCTTAAATTTTCTATTTATTTCTTCCAAATCAATACTTACAATACACTTTTTGCCACTAGGGCTCATATATGGATCTTGGCAAGCAAACAATTGGTTAATCAGTTGCTTCATTTCTCGCACATCCAGTATTTTGCCAGATCTTATACTTGCAGAAACAGCTATTGACCTCGCAATGTTTTGTTCAATCCCTAGCTGCAACTCCCTGTTATCAGAATAAGTATCAATAAGTTCGTCGATAAATACTTCAAGGCTAGTGCTAAGTTCGAGGTTTGTAGGTAACCCATTGATGATAAAGGTATTTCCTCCAAACGACTCTATTTCGAATCCATACCTTTTAAAATATGGCAACATATCCTTCAATATCAATGCTTTGCTATTTTCCAGCTCTACTGTGACTGCAAATAATTCTTTTTGTATTGACGGGACTTTATCCTCGAGTAACTTGAGATTTTTTTCATAAATGATTCTCTCATGAGCAGCACTTTGATCAATAATTATAAGTCCTGACCTTATCTGAGATATGATATACCTACCATGCATTTGAAAGGGGTCACGATTACTCAATACTTCTTGATTCGATGCGTCATCGAAATATTGAATTTTACTTTCAAGCGTGGTCGGTTGTGTCTCCATGTCCAATTTTTCATTTGACATGTCTTTGTACATCAGTTCCCAATTTTTAAAATTGTCTTTTTGCAACTGACTCATTTCTTTATTGAATGTTGGATTGGCTTTTTGGGTAATCAGCGGGTTAAAGCGGTCTTTATCATGACCAAAATTTACATTAGATCCAAAATCCAATTCAGGGAGTACGTATTGTCCCAGCGCCTGCTTTATCGCAACTTTTAAAAAATTGTATAAAAGCCTTTCTTCATCAAACTTAATTTCCGTTTTCGTAGGGTGTACATTGATATCTATTCGGCTAGGATTAATATCTATCATCAATACATAAAACGGATGAGAATCTGGCAGAATTAATTGGTCATAGGCCAATCTCACAGCATGATTCAGGTACGGACTTTTAATGTATCTATTATTGACAAAAAAATATTGCTCTCCTTTCGTCCTTTTTGCAGACTCCGCTTTTCCAATGAAACCATTGATTTTGAAGTCTGAACTCTCTTGTGCGACAGGAATTATTTTTTCATTATAATTTTTACCAAAAATGTTGACTAATCGAGCCTTAAGATTGCCATCATAAAGTCGGTATAGTTCATTGCCATTATGGTGGAGATTAAACTTAATATCGGGATGTGCAATGGCGATATTTAGAAATTCTTGGTTGATGTGCTTCAACTCGACCGGATCACTCTTGAGGAATTTTCTTCGAGCTGGCACGTTATAAAATAAATTTTTGACTGAAATATTGGTTCCATTCACCCCTTGCACCTGATCCTGTAATTTTACCTCCGATCCTTCGATTACAATGTGGGTAGCGGTCTTATCTTCGGCACGTTTCGTCACCAATTCTACTCGGGCAATAGCCGCAATAGACGCCAGTGCTTCCCCTCTGAAACCCATAGTCCTAATGCTGAAAAGATCCTCTACCACCCTTATTTTTGAAGTCGCATGCCTTTCAAAGCTCATTCTGGCATCTGTAGGACTCATTCCTTTGCCATTATCGATGATCTGGACGAGGGTTTTACCCGCATCTTTAATAATTACTTTTATTTCTGTAGCACCGGCGTCTATTGCATTTTCCATCATCTCTTTGACCACTGATGCAGGCCGTTGAATGACTTCACCTGCCGCAATCTGATTGGCAATATTATCCGGTAAAAGCTGAATAATGTCAGCCATATTTATTTCGAAATTTGTATTATTAAATTCATAATCCTATCTGAGGTGAGTAAGGCAAATGTAAGCATAAATAAGGCGACCAATATTATTATCAATCTTCTATTGCTCGAACTCGTGTACTTATCCCTGACTTGCGATTGCGTGGATCCACTTCTTGTTCTCAATCCATGCAAAATTCGTTCTTTTCTAAGCTCTTCATCATCCGATTTTTTAAACATTCCCAATTTTTTTTCCAATTCCTCTTTTGCAGGATCGTAATATCTTGGCAAATAGTTGAAAGTCTTGTGACTGGGCAATTTCCCGAACCTTAATTTAATCATCTTTGAAGTTTTTATTCAATATCTTCATTTTTGGCAAAAATATTGATATTAATATTAATAAACTAAAATGAAACGAGTTTTAGAAATTGTAAATTTTCTAAATACTCATTTGTCATTGTAGTAATTAGATGTTATAAATTTCCAAAAAGTTGGATAATTGTGTTTTTCCTGGACATTGATTGCATCATACGTTAAAGATATTTATCAATGTAAAGGTGTCTTATCAGATTTGCATCGTCTTAAGTCCAATATTTTAAAATACAACACAGTTATTATTTATACATCTAGTTGGAATTTAGATTTACAACGAGTTTTAACGAATTAATATTAAACGAATATGTTCAGAATTTTAAGTACAGTTTTATTGTTTTTTGGATTAATCAATTACTCTATTTCTCAGTCTGGTGCTAATGTATACGGGGGTGTAGCTATAGGTCAAAGTCAAGACAATTTTATCAGTCAATCTGGTCAGTCACACTCAGGATTTCTGGTAGGCTTAGACGGTCGCTTGGTGGGTGATGACATGTATTTCCTAGCTGGAGTACAATATGCCACACTTTCATTAGTTTCAGAAGAATCGCTAAGTTTTTTTAGCTCTACCAACAAAATGAAAATGATAAAAGGTCGCATAGGCGTGGGATTTAACCTCATAAGATTTTCCGAATCCTTCGCTATAAGAAGCAAACTATTGGGTTCATTTAATTTTATAAATGATTTCGACAATGCTCGCCTTCCTGCTCCTTCTACTGGTTACGCCTCTGTTAATGATGGATATCTAGGTGCTGTGACCGGACTGGGTGTTGACCTTGGAATTTTCACTTTTGATGTAGAGTTTGAATATGGTGTGATGAATGTATTTTATCAAAAATCTCAAACGAAATACAATACCCTATCATTGACCGGAGGTATTAAATTTTAAGTTAATAATTCAGGGCTTGGAATAATCTTTTCTGAGTGGCCTGTTTCCTAATTTCTATTTTTTAATTCTTACAAGCATAATAGTTCTTAACTTTACCCCCATGAGTAGAGAAATTGCATTATTAGAAAAACTTGAAAAGGAGATAAGCCTTAAGCAGCTTCAAATAAAAAGCTTGCTTACCATAACTCAAGCCATCAATGACAATGTCTCTGCTGAAGGTCTGTTCAATATGTACAAATCCTTTTTATCATGGGAAATGGGCATAGAAAAAATGGCTCTATTTGCCTATTCGGAGCAAGGATGGGAATGTGTAAGTCGCATTAATTTTGAAAATTTCGATACAGAAAAAACCGTTCGCGAATTTCTAAAATACAAACGGCTTCACACCATCAAAGATGACGATACTTCTGCACTGGAAAATTTTGACATTGTAATTCCAGTCTATCATAAGGAAAATGCCATAGCGTATGCTCTCATAGGAGGCATCAAGGACAAAGAAGATATTTACAATAAAATACAGTTTATTACTACCATTACGAATATCATCGCAGTCGCCATTGAAAACAAAAGGCTTTTCAAAAGTCAGGTAGAGCAAGAAGTCTATTCAAAAGAACTAGAATTAGCCAAAGAGGTACAAAATATGCTCATACCTCGTTCTCTTCCTAATGGTAAAGATTATGCGATATCCAAAATTTATATGCCTCATTTAGAGGTCGGTGGCGACTATTTGGACTATATCAAATTTTCTGAAAGTAGGTTTGCTTTTTGTATTGCCGACATCTCTGGCAAAGGAGTGGCGGCCGCATTGTTAATGGCAAACTTTCAAGCAATTCTTCAAAGTTTAATTCACCAATACCGCGATTTGGCAACTATTGTATTTGCCCTTAACCAATCCGTGTTTAAAATAACTAAAAGCGATAAGTACATTACGTTTTTTATTGGAGAAGTGGATACAAAAAAAAGAACACTAAAATATGTTAATGCCGGACATTACCCTCCCATACTCTACAATGAAAAGAATGGTCTTCAAAGGTTAAAAGCGGGATGTACAGTGATCGGTGCATTTGAAAATTTAACAGATATCGAAGAAAACGAAATTCCACTTGACGGTGAGACGACCATACTTTGTTTTACGGATGGCCTCGCAGATTTACAAAACGAGCAAGAGGACTATTTCGAAGAAACTAGGCTGGATAGTTTTATAAGCAATAATCACCATCTCAATCCTGACGAACTAAACGACGCATTGCTAAAAACCATCGACCAATATCGAGGGTCTGAGGAAACCAACGACGATATTGCCGTGTTGACTTGTAAAATATATTAGAATATGAATTACAGAAGAAGAGATTTGGATAGACCAAGAAATAAATATGTTGCCGCTATCATGGCACTTTTTTTCGGTGCTTTCGGAGTTCATAAATTTTATTTAAGAGAGGTCGGGGGTGGAATATTCTATGTTATGCTGATGATGATGTCAAGTGGTGCTTTTAAAATACCTATAAGTGGAATCCTAGGAATCATAGATGCCATCAGACTTTTTACCATGTCGGATCAAGAGTTTAATTTCCGATATAACAAGGGCATCGCCATACCGCAAAAAAATGCTTCAAGACCCATATCAACACCAGTAAAATCAACGTCTCGACCTGTTCTGAACCGATCAAACCCCTATCTTAAAAGCGGAATTAAAAAATATAAGCAATATGATATCGATGGTGCTATCATAGATTTTAATAAAGCACTCGACATTAATCCAAACGACCCGGCCATACATTTTAATCTCGCCTGTGCCTATTCGTTAAATGAGAAAAAAGAGCTTGGTTTTCGTCATTTATCACGAGCTGTAGATTTGGGTTTTAAGGATTTTAATAAGATACTCACACACGATGACCTCGCCTTTTTAAGAATCCAAAAAGAGTTTGATAAATTTAAGGATAGTGGCTACAAAAATTGGGATGTAGATCCAAAAGAAGCTAGTAAAATAAAGGAAGACAACAACAATTCTCAGACGGACGACGTTTTGTTATCCCAACTCAATCGACTGGTAGAATTAAGAAAAAAAGGCATACTGAATGAAGCTGAATTCGAATTAGAAAGGAAAAAGCTCTTAAGAAATTAACATGATTGCAAAAAGTCTAATCTCAGAAATATACATACCGCTCAAAACATCAGACACCGGTGAGCAAGCCCTTACTGTGATGAACCTCTATCATGTCAGACACCTGCCCATCGTAAACGATAATCAACTGCTGGGAATAATCAGTGAAGAGGATATATTAGATTTTGACTTAAATGAGGCCATTGGTTCCTACTCACTGACACTTTTCCGAGCATTTTGCAATGAAGATGACCATATTTTTGAAGTCATGTCTAAGATGGCGAAGTACAATGTAACCGTGATCCCCGTGGTAGACCATAAGGAAAATTATATTGGGCTTATAGATCAGGAGACCTTAATACATCGATTTGCAAAGGATTATTCATTTGATCATACCGGCAGTATAATCGTGATAAAAACAAGCCAACACAATTACTCACTTTCAGAAATTTCGAGAATAATTGAGTCAGAAGGTGCAACGATTTTAGCAATTTTTACTAGCCAAGAATCCTCCAACGACGATAACCTTTATATTAATATCAAAATAAACTTCATCGATTCTAACCATATCATTGCCACCTTACAGAGATTCGGTTATGTGATAGAGGGGAGTTTTACAGAAGAAGATCATGATGAGGATGCCTTAAAGGACAGATATGATTCATTAATGCGGTATCTGAATGTATAGATTGCGAATATTCCTTTTCGTATCCTTAAGCATCCTGTTTTTCAATGTCTCTTGGGGACAAAATGAAAAGGTAATCATACGTCAAATTATTCTTGAAGGAAATAACCACACAAAAAATCACATTATCCTCCGCGAATTAGATATTAGGGAAGGAGATACCATATACTTTGCAAATATTCAAAACCAAATAGAAGCAAACCGACTTCGAATATTGAGCACTGGATTATTTAATGATGCCAAATCAAATATTAAAAACTGGGATTCTCAATCAAATTATATTGATATCGTTTTTACTCTAGAAGAATCTTGGTATCTATACCCGGTTCCTCTATTCGAGCTGGCAGACCGTTCATTTAACGTATGGTGGAAAGAGCAAAATCACTCATTTAGCAGGGTCAATTACGGGGTAAGATTTGACCATTTTAATCTAACTGGCCGAAAAGACAGAATGAAAGTGAAACTTCAGTTTGGATATACCCGAAAGTTTGAATTAAAATACGAATTTCCCTATCTGAGTAATAATTGGGGCTTGACCTCAGAAATTTTTTATTCTGACAATAAGGAAATTGGTTATAAGACAGAATCAAATAAAACTCTGTTTTATAAATCACCTGATGAGAGAAAACTACTTTTTAGAAATAGAGTCGGCGCTACAGTCCATAAAAGAACTGGTGTTCATGGATTTCAACTTTTTAAATTAGAATTTCATCACAATCGCATAGACGAGGTTATTGCTGCCGAATATAATCCTAATTATTTTCTCGATAAGAAACAAAATTTGCGATTTTTTGCCCTAGAATACGACTACAAGTATGATCACAGAAATCTGCGACAGTATCCCACCGATGGTTTTTTATTAAATTTTAATGTAAGAAAAGAAGGATTATTCATATTCGACGATGTCAATATTTTATCAACTTTTATACTAGGTGAATACTACAAAAGCTATTGGGATAAGCTAATTTTAAGTGGAAAAATTAAATTCAAAACCAATCTTACCAATAGTCAAATTCCTTTTTCTAACAATACCGGCTTGGGTTATGGTGAAGACATTCTCGCCGGATATGAATTATACGTTTTAGACGGTAGCGATTACGTGTATTTCAAGTTTTTACCAAAATTTAAAGTATTAACTTTTAACGTGAATTTTGGAAAATATATGCCCCTCAAGGAAATGCGACACTGGCCTATGGACATCTATCTGAAGGGAGTTTATAATATTGGCTATATCAACGAATCCAGCTATACTGCCACCAATTACCTCAATAATATCTGGCTAAACGGTTATGGTATTGGTTTAGATTTTCTATTATTTCACAATTATCTATTCACGGTAGAATACCAGTTAAACACCTACGGTGATAAAGGATTTTTCTTTAAAAGTGGGTTTAAATTCTAAAGACATTTAAGTCTGCTTTCTTATTGTCAATAACTCTATAATTGTGTAAATTTGCAGAAGTTAAAATACCTAATTGCAATGCAAACTTTAGATCAAGAGCTTCATTTTCAATCTAGAATCGACAATGAAGAAAAAATTGAGCCTCGAGATTGGATGCCCGAAGCATATCGCCATACACTTGTAAGACAGATATCGCAGCATGCCCATTCTGAGGTTGTAGGTATGTTGCCTGAGGGCAATTGGATTACCAGAGCTCCTTCTCTTAAACGAAAACTGGCACTATTGGCCAAAGTTCAAGACGAGGCTGGTCACGGATTATATCTCTATGCCGCTTGCGAAACATTGGGTGTAGAGCGGGCAGACCTGATTGATCAGTTACTAAGCGGTAAAGCAAAATACTCGAGTATATTTAATTATCCCACCCTTACTTGGGCTGATATGGGAGCCATTGGTTGGTTGGTAGATGGTGCCGCCATTATGAATCAAGTGCCACTTTGTCGATGCTCGTATGGACCTTATGCTCGAGCCATGGTCAGAGTATGTAAAGAGGAATCCTTCCATCAACGTCAAGGTTATGAGATATTATTGACTTTGTGTAGAGGTACAGCAGTGCAGAAAGAAATGGCTCAAGATGCTCTCAATAGATGGTGGTGGCCTTCACTGATGATGTTCGGTCCTAACGATTCTGATTCGGAACATTCGGAACAATCTATGAAATGGAAAATTAAAAGAATTTCTAATGATGACTTACGACAGAAATTCGTAGATATTACGGTGCCACAGGCTGAATATTTAGGTTTAACGGTGCCCGACAAAGACCTGAAGTACAATGAAGAGACTGGACATTATGAATTTGGAAAAATCAATTGGGATGAATTCTGGCAGGTTGTAAAAGGTCACGGACCATGTAATCGAGAGAGGATGGAAGCCCGAATAAAAGCACACGAAGATGGTGCTTGGGTGAGAGAAGCTGCAATGGCATACAGTGAAAAACAAAAATCAAAAAATCAAAAAGTTGCTTAACATTTAATACAAAATCACATGAAAGATTGGCCACTATACGAAATTTTCATTCGCTCAAAAAATGGATTAAGTCATAAACATGTAGGCAGCCTCCACGCCGCTGATGCTGAAATGGCCATCGAAAATGCCCGAGATGTCTATACCAGGAGAATGGAAGGGGTTAGCATCTGGGTCGTGGACAGTAGAGAAATTACGGCTTCAAATCCTGCCGAACAAGACGCATTGTTTGATCCCGCAGAAAGCAAAATATACAGACACCCTACTTTTTACGATGTTCCTGAAGAAGTACGACACATGTAATAAAATAAAAGACAATGAGTATGGAAATTAATAAACGGAATTTCGTTTTTGAATGGGCAGATAATGTCTTGATTTTAGGACAAAGATTGGGAGAATGGTGTGGTCATGGTCCGGTACTCGAACAAGATATTGCACTGATTAACACTTCACTTGATTTGATAGGAGAAGCTAGAAATTTGTATCAATATCTCTCCATGCACGAAGGCGGAAGTGAGGATGACTTTGCTTTGGTTCGATACGAAAACGAATACAGAAATCTACTGCTAGTGGAACAAGCAAACGGTCATTGGGGTGTGACCATTATGCGACAGCTCATGTTTGACATTTATCATTATTATTTTCTTGATTGGATGTCACATTATTCAAGGGATGAAGAACTCAAAAGCATTGCTGCAAAGTCTCTCAAGGAAACGAAATATCACCTAAAATTTTCCTCTGAATGGACTAAAAGACTGGGTGATGGCACTCAAGAAAGCCATCAAAAAATGCAAGAAGCGGTGGATCAATTATACCCGTATTTTAATGAATGCTTTCAAATGAGTGAAGCCGACCAATGGGCTTTTGACCATGGTGTAGGACCAGATTTATATGAATTGGAGCCACTTGCTACTCAGCTTTTGAAAGAGACTTTAATTGAAGCAACATTAAAATGGGAAACTCCTCAATATCCTAAATTGGGAGGCAAACACGGAAAACATTCGGAGCAGATGGGCTATATTTTAGCAGAAATGCAATATATGCAAAGAGCCTATCCCAATATGCAATGGTAAATTGATATTCAACCTAGTATTCTATCGACTTTAGGGATAGATTTTCTTCCAATACTATTTTGAATATTCCTTTTTGCAAATGCCATGTAGCGAGGTATTCCTGCTCAGGCTGACCGGGAGTCGGTATTAAGATGACTTTTTTGATTGTACTGTAAAAATCCATGATGGTCGAGTATCCACATCTCGCAATTAAACTTTCGCTTTGAGAAATGAGATTAGATAATTCTTCCTTTTTACAAAGATTATAGATGGTAATATTGCTAGCTATTTCTGTGTTAATTGCATTTTCAGTACCTCGTACAAGGCAACATGAATCTTCACATTGACTGAATATATCAAGTAATTTAGTTTCCAGTATCGTTCGCTTTGGTTCAGGGCCAGACAAAATGGCTAAGTACTTGTATTTAAAATCACTTGAATCAGGTAATGAAATATTTGATAATGGTTCAATAAAACTTACATTTTTTAACTTGGAATACGACAATTCTCCGCTCAATCTGTGATTCTCAAAATCAGGAACTAAAATCTTATCAAATTTTGAAAGAAAAGATAATTGAACGCGGTTAATAGCACTTTCTATTAATTTGGACTTGGCCTTAAGGTTTAATTGATGGCATATTAAAACATTCTCTTTGCCTTTAACACAAAATCCCAATCTGTGATCAGAAATTACCAAATCTATATTCTCAGTTTCGCATATTTTCTTGACAAATCTTCGATCATCTTGAATGTGTCTGAATAAATTTAGTGATTGGGACATCACATTTTTCCATTCTGATTCCGATTGATAGTTTATGTCCAATAATGGAAGTTCATAAAATTGTTCCCCTGGCAAAGATTTCTCCAGCAGTTGCAATGCTACCCCATCACTAGCAATCAAGACACGATGGCCACTATTGATTAAACCTCGTATTATGGGTAACGACCGACTGGCATGCCCAAGCCCCCAATTAAGTACTCCATATAAAATAGTAAGCCTCGAGGAATTTTGTATCCCCAAGGCTTGCCATATTTTATTTTTGTCGTTCAAACGAAGCGAAAATTAGAACTCTTGATCAATCTAGTCTAATCTCATCATTATGAGTGTCAAAAAATTTGTATTCAAACAAATGATAATCCATGTTTGGACTAATTTTTATCCACTTTCTATTCTTCCATGACAATTTCATCTGGATACTTTTAAATCCTTTGGTCATATAGGCATGCACCAGAGGATTTACTTCGATTCTGATTTTAGAATCTGGTCTCGTACGCATGATAAAGTTAAAATCTCTTACTACGTCATCAGAAACGAGAAATGATGATTCGCTCATTCCGGTACCTTTACAAGCAGCACACACCTCTCGAGTATCAATTTTCATTGCCGGCTTGACCCTCTGCCGAGTGATTTGCATGAGACCAAACTTACTTAATGGCAGAATGGTGTGTTGAGCTCTGTCCGCTTTCATGAATTCCTTCATCTTATTGAATAAGTCCAGCTTATTATCGCCATTACGCATATCAATAAAATCTATCACAATGAGCCCACCGATGTCTCGCAATCTCAATTGTCTCGCAATCTCTTGTGCTGCCTCCACATTGACCCGAATAGCAGCATCTTCTTGAGACATATTTTGCATTTTCGGTCCACTATTTACATCGATGACATGCATTGCTTCAGCATGTTCGATGACAATGTATGCACCACTGCTCATCGTCGATGTTTTTCCGAATGAGGCTTTTAATTGTTTGAGTACACCATATTCGTCAAATATTGGTTTCGTACCTGAATAATGTTTGATAATATTGGCTTTTTCAGGAGCAATATTTTTTAAGAAATCCTTCAAAGACTGATAAGTATCCTTATCGTTGACAATGATTTTATTAAAATTGTCATTGAGCAAGTCTCTCAGCAAACTCGATGTTTTATCAATTTCGCTTAATAGCCGATGAGGATTTTTTGAGCTTATTAACTCCCTATAGACCTCCTCCCATTTCTCCGATAATTCCTTTATCTCACCATGTAAATCCGCCACTTTTTTGCCTTCGGCGGCTGTTCTGATGATTACTCCAAATTTCTTGGGCTTGATACTTTCAACTAATACTTTAAGTCTTTTTCTTTCCTCAGCATCTGCTATCTTTTTGGAAACCGCAACTGTATCCGAAAACGGTACAAGCACCATATTCCTACCGGGAATCGTAATTTCACAACTCAATCTTGGCCCTTTAGTACTGATGGGCTCCTTTAGAATTTGTACTAAAACCGGCATTCCTTTATGAAAAACCTGATCTATTTTTCCATTTTTGGAATTATCAGGCTCAAGAAGAAAATTATCTAAAAAAGCAGATTTATGTTCCTTATTTAAACATTGTAAGGTGTACTTTTTCAGACTATTGATTTGGGGTCCAATGTCAGTATAATGCAAAAATGCATCTTTCCTATGACCTAAATCCACAAATGCAGCATTAAGGCCAGGCATTGTCTTCCTGATTTTACCCAAATATATGTCTCCTACAGAAAAGTTACTGTTGGTTTTTTGCTTATGCAGCTCGACCAACTTATTATCCTCCAAAAAGGCAATCTCTACATCTGTGGGTGACGAATTTATAATTAAATCTCTTTCCACAGTCCATAATTTATTTCAATAGATAATAATACCAATAAGGTATCAGATAATTCGTTCAACCAACTAGAGTGTATCTTATGCATTTTATGGACTTGAGGAGGAAGCAGGTATATGAATGATTATTCTCTAGCTAATCGAAAGGCAAGAAGTACAAAAAACATACTTCTTGCCCATCAAAGATAAAATTTATCTATTCTTTTTCTTATGTCTGTTTTTTCTTAGTCTCTTTTTTCTTTTATGGGTAGAAATCTTATGTCTTTTTCTTTTTTTACCGCAAGGCATAAATAAATAATTTTAAAGTTTATAAATTTTTAAATATTCTAATCTTAGTCAATATTAAATGCCACCTCTATTAATGGCATCAAATAATTAATTCTAAATGTGCTTAAAAAACCTTGGAATTAATCCTCGTCTGAATCCGAACCTTCAGGTAATTCATGCACATTTTCCTTAACTTGCTCTACAAAAATTTTTGCAGGCTTAAAGGAAGGTATATAGTGTTCTGGAATTTCAATAGCTTTATTTTTCTTGATATGTCTACCAATTTTCTTTGCTCTTTTTTTAATTACGAATGAACCGAAGCCTCTTATATACACATTTTCTCCATCCGCCAACGAATTTTTCACTTCCTGAAAAAAAGATTCTAACGATACCAATACGTCAACTTTTGGGACTCCGGTTTTTTCTGATATCATTGCTACTAATTCAGCTTTTCTCATTTATAACTTTTTGAATATTAACACTTTATTAATTTCTCTTTCAAAGAGCATGCAAAGTTCTAAATATTTATGAAATATGGAAACAATTTATCAATAAAAAATTAATAATTAGCATTAAAAGTCAAAATAATTGATTCATAATCAAACGTTTAGTCTCTACATTCACTATAATAGACATAAAATTCCTCAGTTTTATATCCATTTTCTAAGCCAAAATGAAGCCCTATTCTTGAATCATTACGAATAAACCAACAAATATTTTATTTCTTAATACAATTAGATATCTTCGCAGTTTATTAGTGTGAACTTTGTATATGTGGCAAACTGTATTTCGGTCAGCTAGCATTAATTTATAATCGATGGAATATAATAGAATCACCGTAACGTCTGCTCTACCTTATGCCAACGGACCATTGCATATTGGTCACTTGGCTGGTGCATATTTATCCGCAGATATCTATGTACGCTTTCAGCGGATGATGGGCAAGGATATCGTTTTTATATGTGGATCTGACGAACACGGAGCAGCGATTACCCTTAGAGCAGCTAAGGAAAACCTTTCACCACAAGAAATTATAGACAAATATCACGATTTATTCAAAATAGCTTTTGATAAAATGGGGGTCTCCTTTGATATTTATCACAGGACTTCCTCTGAATTACATCATGAAACAGCACAAGAATTTTTTAAAAACCTTTATGACAATGGCGAATTTGTTGAACACGAAAGCGACCAATATTACGATGTAGAAGCTCATCAGTTTCTTGCCGATAGATTTATTGTAGGTACTTGTCCGAAATGTGGCAATACAGAAGCTTATGGTGACCAATGTGAAAAGTGCGGAAGTACGTTAAATCCTACGGACCTTATCAATCCAAAATCGGTGCTTAGTGGCAGCACGCCGGAACTGAGAAAAACTTCTCATTGGTATCTTCCTTTAGACAAATATTCGGAGTGGCTCGAAACATGGATTTCTTCAGGTGAACTCGATGGTCAAGTACAACATTATCCGGAAGAATGGAAATCTCATGTCATTGGTCAGTGTAAATCGTGGATTGAGGGAGGACTACAGCCAAGATCTATGACCAGGGATTTAGACTGGGGTGTAGACGTCCCGAAGTCAATACCGGGATCAGACGGAAAAAAATTGTACGTATGGATGGATGCTCCCATTGGGTACATTTCTGCAACTAAACAGTGGGCTATTGACAATGGAAAAGATTGGAAAGACTACTGGCAGAAAGAGGATACTAAATTAATTCACTTTATAGGGAAAGATAATATTGTCTTTCATTGTATAATTTTTCCAGCCATCCTTAAGGCTCATGGTGAATATATCCTACCTTACAATGTTCCGGCCAATCAATTTATGAATCTAGAAGGTAGGAAGATTTCTACCAGTAAAAACTGGGCCGTCTGGGTGAATGAATACGTTGAGCAATTCCCCGAAAAAATCGACGAACTGAGATACAGCATGATTAAAAACATGCCAGAACTCAAGGACAGTGAATTTACGTGGAAGGGGTATCAAGAGGCCGTCAATAATGAATTGGTCAACAATCTTTCTAATTTTATCAACCGCGTATTAGTGCTTAACAAAAAGTATTTCGACGGCATAGTCCCAGAATTTGACGACAGCTATGATATACATGGACCCGAACCTGAGGATGCCTATTCATACTTTGAGAATGAGCTGATGAGGCTGCACGATGGATTGCAAGAATTGGCCGAATTTATTAGGCAATTCGATTTCAGGTCGGCACTTAGAGTATTGATGGAATTAAGTACTGCAGGCAATCAAATATTGCAAAACAATGCCCCATGGAAAATGTACAAAGAGGATGAAGAGGCGGTGAAACCAGTGATCAATCTTTGCCTTCAATACGTTGCTGCATTGAGCTTGGCTATGCGTCCCTTCCTTCCGTTTAGTTCTGACAAATTACAATCCATATTGAACTTGGAGCCAATTTCTGAAAACGGAGAATGGGATGATATGATGTATAAACTTTGTGAAAATGAAGTATTACTCAGTCCGGGACATGAAATAGGAGAAAGCTTGCATTTATTTACGAGAATCGATGATGAAGTCATAGAAAACCAGATATCTCAACTGGAACAATCTCAAAAAGAGTCCGAAAATAACACAACTAATACATCACATAAACCACTCAAAAATGAAATCACCTTCGATGATTTTGCTAAACTAGACCTCAGAACCGGCACAATAATAGAAGCTGAAAAAGTACCTAAAGCCGATAAATTACTGAAACTGACAGTTGATTTAGGATTCGAGAAAAGGACGGTGGTGTCTGGAATAGCCGAACATTATGACCCGGAAAACATCATCGGCAACAGAGTTACTCTACTTGCCAACCTCGCTCCACGAAAATTACGTGGGATAGAATCCCAGGGTATGATCTTGATGGCTGACCGAGCTGATGGCAAATTAGCGTTTTTAGGGGTTGACACTGAATGGCCCGATGGAGAGACCATAGGATAGTCTATAAGTACAATTCTAAAATTCAAAAAAAAAACAGGCTAAAATTACTTATTGCTTTTCGTATATCATGTCAATCAAATAAACGGCCACTGAATCTAATGGACTGACATAATCCCGCAAGTAAGTCTGAAGTAGCTCCTCATCTGTACTACAAATACAATCCGGTTGGTCAATAGTCAAATAGGGTATTTGCGGTCCATAGAACAAGACTATAGGATAAGTTAGTTTAAATTCCTCATTGCTAATTTTTGCCTTTAATGGTAATTTTTCAATAGTCACAGTCCCATTCTCATCGATGGTACATGCTGAATTTCCCGTATTTGTATCACCTGATGACTCCTTAAAAATAAACTCAACTTTGCTATTACTTAAAAAATTGAACTCATGTAGCTCTACACCTATAAAGTCAATATATTTTTGGTAAAAGTCATCAAGATAAATTGATTTTGCAAGACTTAAATTAGTCGAAAAGTAATTGTCTTTTTTCTCGAAAGTCCCATCTTCTAAGATTAAAAACCTTGATTCTAGCTTGATTTCGGAACCAGATAAAACATATTTTGATGGAAAATTAAGAGAATCAGAATCCTCGTTATTACAATTCGATAAAAAGATAATGATAGTTGCTAAAAGCATTATTTTATACAAAATGGATGAATTTCTTTTCATAAACTATTTTTTAAAAACGCTAAAATTCTTACAAATATAATTAATATCAATTCAAAAATGGCCATTCCGTAATCTAAAGTATCCAAAAGACCACTTCACCGATAATTTTCTTAATTTTGCATGCTCAGCGAATTGCAAGAAATGATATTAACAGACCAGCAAATAAAGGAAGCCATCGATAATGGGGAAATTGTCATAGAACCCTTAGATTTTTCCAATCTCGGAACCAATTCGTACGATGTCCACCTCGGAAAATGGCTAGCAACCTACGATGATGAGGTGCTGGATGCAAAAAAACACAACAAAATCACGACGTTTGAAATCCCAGAAGAAGGGTATATTCTCCTGCCGGGAAAATTGTACCTCGGAGTGACTCATGAATATACAGAAACACATGCCACGGTTCCTTTTTTAGAAGGTAAATCAAGTGTAGGGAGGCTCGGTATAGACATTCACGCCACTGCAGGCAAAGGCGATGTGGGTTTCTGCAACTACTGGACCTTAGAAATCTCTTGCAGCCAAAAAGTCCGCATTTATGCAGGAATGCCCATCGGGCAACTCATCTATTTCACTGTGGATGGTGGAATTGACAATTATTACAATAAGAAACAAAATGCCAAATACAATGCCCGTAGCCCAAAACCTATGGAAAGTATGATGTGGCGCAATAAATTTTAGAAATGGAAGGACATATTCATGTTGAAAATAAATCCGGAATAACCACTATCAGTTTTTACCATCCAGCTCACAATTCATTGCCGGGATACCTATTGCGAGAATTAAAAATAGAAATATTAAGAGCTGGGAATGACCCTTTAACGACCATCATCGTCCTCAAAAGTGACGGTGACAGAAGTTTCTGTGCCGGTGCCAGTTTTACTGAATTGGTAAGCATAGAAAACGAATCCCAGGGATTCGAATTTTTCTCAGGTTTTTCGGGAGTCATCAATGCTATTCGTACCTGTGGAAAAATAGTCATAGGCCGAGTACAAGGCAAAGCAGTCGGTGGTGGTGTCGGATTGGCAAGTGCTTGCGACTACTGTATGGCCACTAAATATGCATCCGTCCGTCTCAGTGAATTAGCCGTAGGCATCGGGCCTTTCGTCATAGGTCCAGCTGTAGAACGCAAGGTAGGTTTGTCTGCATTTAGTCAGATGGCTTTGAATCCTGATGAATGGCAGACCGCACAATGGGCTAAGAATAAGGGGCTATTTACCGAAGCATTTGAATCGACAGAACAACTCGACGCATACTTAGAACATTTTTGCAAAAAACTTGTAAAAATGAATCCAGAAGCACTTTCCCTGCTTAAAAAAGTATTCTGGGATGGGACAGAAAATTGGGATAGTTTATTGGCAGAGAGAGCAAGAATGAGTGGCAAACTGATTCTTTCTGATTTTGCAAAAAATGCTATTAAAGGGTTTTTACAATCATAAAAAACACATTAATCATGACACAAACTAAAGCTATTGTTGATAAAAAAATACTTCAAAAAGCTTTTAGTTATATGGCTATGGCAATGTCCATGACCAAACTTTATGAAGAAAATTTTAAACTCGTTTCGAAATATGTTCATGCGACTTCTCGGGGTCATGAAGCCATACAGGTATCGACAGGTATGCTCTTAGAGCCTCGCGATTATCTCTCGGCATATTATAGAGATGATGCGATGTTACTTTCTATAGGCATGAAACCGTACGAGCTCATGCTGCAGCTCATGGCCAAACGAGATGACCCATTCTCTGGTGGTCGAACCTATTACTGCCACCCGAGCCTTAAAGATGAAGACAAACCCAAGATTCCTCACCAATCTAGTGCCACCGGCATGCAAGCCATCCCTACTACGGGAATAGCACTTGGGTTGAGGTACAAAGAGAATGCTGGAATCGCGACAGACAAAGAAAAAGGTGCCGTCGTCGTTTGCTCACTAGGCGATGCTTGTATTACCGAAGGAGAAGTGGCGGAAGCTTTTCAAATGGCCGCCTTGAAATCACTGCCCATTATATATCTAGTGCAAGACAACGAATGGGACATTTCTGCTACAGCTGAAGAAATCAGAGCCATGGATGCTCACGAATATATCAAAGGATTTCCCGGAATTGAAGATTTTAGTATTGAGGGCAATGATTTTGAAACTTGCTATGAAACGATGTCTAGAGCATTTGAAATATGCCGTACCGAACGTCGCCCTGTCCTAGTCCATGCCAAAGTGCCTCTTCTCAATCACCATACTTCCGGGGTAAGAAAAGAATGGTATCGAGATGATCTGGAAGAAGATGCGGCCATGGATCCATATCCACGAATGATAAATCTCTTACTTGAAAATGGATTTTCAGAAGAAGAAATTACCGAAATTGAAGCAAAGGCTAAGGCTTCTGTAAGTCAGGATTTTTCCAAAGCTGTGGAGGCAGATTACCCTTTGCCAGATGACCTTTTTACACATGATTATGCTCCTACCGACGTAACCGCAGAAATGGGTCAGCGAACTCCGGCCGGAGGTGAAGAAAAAGTTATGGTTGATTCTGCATTATTCGCGATAAAAGAGCTGATGCAAAAACATAAAGAATGTCTTTTATATGGTCAGGATGTCGGTGGTCGTCTGGGTGGAGTATTCAGAGAAGCCGCTACTCTGGCACAGACATTTGGGGATGATCGGGTATTCAATACCCCGATACAAGAAGCATTCATTGTGGGCAGTACCGTAGGCATGAGTGCTGTCGGACTAAAGCCCATAGTCGAAGTACAATTTGCAGATTATATCTGGCCAGGTTTAAACCAATTATTTACTGAAGTAAGCCGAAGCTGTTACCTGTCAAACGGGAAATGGCCTGTGAGCATGATTCTGAGAGTGCCTATCGGAGCTTATGGAAGTGGAGGTCCCTACCACAGCAGTAGTGTAGAAAGTGTGGTGAGCAATATCAGGGGAATAAAAATAGCCTACCCAAGTAATGGGGCAGACCTCAAAGGCCTCATGAAAGCGGCATATTATGATCCAAATCCAGTTGTCATATTTGAACATAAAGGCCTTTATTGGAGTAAAGTTCCTGGAACTGATGCAGCTAAAACTATCATGCCGGATGAAAATTATATTTTACCTTTCGGTGAAGGGAAAATGGTGCTAGAAGCGGATTTGAATGCTAACGAAAATACTTTGCTTATCGTGACGTATGGTATGGGTGTCCATTGGGCTTTGAATGCGGCGAAAGAATATCAAAATAAAATCGGCATTTTAGATTTGAGAACTATTTATCCTCTTGATGAGACATTGATTTATTCCGAATCAAAAAAATACCATAGAGTTTTGGTGCTAACAGAAGAACCGGTAAATAACAGCTTTGCCCAGAGTATTGCCGCTCGTATTCAAGAGAATTGCTTTGAATATCTTGATGCACCGGTATTAACTATGGGGGCGGAAAATATGCCCGCCATTCCATTGAATGAAATATTGGAGAAAACGATGCTTCCATCTGCTGCCAAAGTCTCCGAGAAAATCAAGCAAATGCTGAGTTACTAAAAGAAAAGCCCGACTAAATCAGCCGGGCTTCGTGGTGCCTCCAGGAATCGAACCAGGGACACAAGGATTTTCAGTCCTTTGCTCTACCAACTGAGCTAAGGCACCATAGCTCACTAAAAGCGGTTGCAAAAGTAATATTATTTTTTAAAAAAAGAATATTTTGTATTTAAAAAAGATAAATACCATTTTTGTGAACCTGCAATTTATTCCAATTAGAACGCAGTAATCATAGGAATGGACATTTAACCACTTTTCAAAAAGAATGGAAATAAAATTAAACTTACTAAATAGGGTGAATAAGAAAAAGAGCACCTAAATTTCGTACAAAATTTAGGTGCTCTTATATTCTTTTAGTTTCTGATAAATCCTAAGATTTCTTTTCTCTCTTTATTGTAGATACTGAAGGTTTTGTTGTCCACTTTGTATCTCAAGCTTGACTCTAGAGCCTGATTGAATTCTGTCGCTGTTTCCATTTTTCTACACATTTTCTGTGTTGCCACCACATTTCCAAAGGTTAAATCTACTTCGTTGAGATTAGATATTGCCCCTGAATAGTCATTACAGCTATTATTTCCTGACACAGTTTTTGCCTCATAATTAATTTCCATCGTTGGCGTGCTGGTCATTCGATCTATTGGGTGTCCATTTAATCTGACCAAAGTCCATTTTCCATTAAGAGTTTTTTGATTCATATCCTTAGGTCTTACCTTAAAGTGCATTAATTCATTTCCGCCCTCATCCTTTAGGGTCAATTCATTATTTTCCATAGAGTATGAAGTCACTTTTAATAATTGTGCCTCATACGCCTCAGGCATGGTCATGTTCATACACATTTTGCGAGTCGATGCTAATGACCCAAAAGTCAATTTCGTAGAACTTACAGAAGTCACGATTCCGTTGTATTGATTACAACCATCGAGTCCTGATACTGTGTGATTAGATAGATTAATCATCATCGTAGGTGTTGGTAATGAATCATTTAATGGCATATCTGCCAACTTTGTTAACACCCATTCTCCTACCAAAGATGTTCTGGTATCAGGTTTTTTCTCAAGCACTTTTATTAAAGTATATTTGATATTTGGAGCATCAGCAGGTGTTTGTTCTAGTGACAAATGCTCTTCTTTTACCTCAATTTTTTGCAACTGACCATCTTCAAAATTGAATCCATCAATAATTGAATAAAAATTTTGCCAATTCGCATTTTCTATATCTTCGCCTTCGTAAATGTTAAGGCACAACATTTTGCCGGCACCGGCATCACACGAAGTTCTAATTCCACTTACCCACATAGTTTTAGTGGCATTTTTATTACACCCCGTAATTAAAAAAAATCCAAAAATAAAGGGAACAATAAAGCTTAAATTTTTCATAACTGTCAACAATGATTTTGATTAATAATTACTCTTATTATCGGAAATGGAATATTAGTATATATTTCTAATCTTCTTCTATACCAGATATCATTATAAAAATGTAATCACTAGTACAAAAATTTTTATCTTAGAATTATTTAATTAAAAAATAAACCCTTCGGAATAAATTAAGTTTTGCATAGTTGCAAACTTTTTTGGATGTTTTATGAGGTAATCTAAAGTGAGTCGAATACTCCTTCACTTTTTTGAAAGCGTAACAATTTTAAAAAAATAGGGAATATTAATTCCAAATTAACATTCCCTATTTTTCACAATAGATGCTCAATTAAATTAAGCTACCTCATTTTTAAGTTTTTTAAGTTTAAATGCTAGGTAAATACTGCCTCCACCAATTGCTAAAAAGGCAAGTCCAGTCCATACGACTATTGTCATACCAGCAAACAGCGGATTGAATAGCATAATAAATGAAAAGATGACACCAAGTACTCCTAGTACCATTAGATTACCCCAGTCCAATACGCCATAATTTTTTAAATCAAGTGCCGTACCAATGGCTAAAATGGATCTAAATAATATGAGAAATCCCACGTATAGTGGCAACGTCAACATCGACATTTCCGGTTGAGCCACAAGCATACCTCCGATGATTAAAGTCAGAATCCCAAAGACCAATGCCCAACCCCAGTGATCCATTTCATCTTTGTTACCAATGGCAAATACTATTTCCATAATACCCGAAACTAGAAATGAAATAGCAAACACAAACGAAAGTGCTACGTAAGATTCTACTGGAGACATAAATGTATAAATCCCTGTTCCTACAAAAAGTAATCCGATAAGAAGTGGAATCCACCAATTTTTAACTGAATTAGTGACTGTTTTCATAAAATTAGTACTCATAATGCATTCTGTTTTTTAATTAGCAAATAAATATCATTAAATCAGAGCTTGGGCATCTTGTTCTCTTAAGGTTCAAATTTTCAATTCGCTTGAATTTCTATAGCTTAATAAATTTTAATGTAGATTTCTCCTTATATAGGAAAATGCATTTTCCAATTTTTTTATTTCTTAGATTCCATAGCCCTTAGCAAGATGACAAATATACACACTTCTGTCATCTTAAAGTAAAATTTAGAATTGTTTTTATTTTAAAAAATTTCTTTACACTCCTTACCTCTCTAAATTTAGCCTTAGCGCTTCCTTTATTTCCTTTAATTCTTCTCTAATCTCATCTAATCTTCGTTCTTGGCTACTCGCCTCAATATGAGAGGTGATTTTGCTATGAAACTCCCAAAGCTCCTTCACATCGGCATAATTGACTGTTGCATTAGGATAGTCTGGGTTCATTGAAATAAGATTGAGACTGTGGGTTTTGGGGTCATTAATTACTTTTTTTACTCTTACGCTATCTTGTTCTATCACTACGTATATCTGTCCACTTTTGATTTCGTTCACATTAGAAATGGCTTTTGTGATGATCCATTCATGAGGTTGCATGACAGGATACATACTCAGTCCTTCTACCTGAAATCCCCGATAACTGGCATTTCTGTATTCTGGCAATGGAATGGTAAACGCTGGCAAATTCCTATAATATTCTGGGTCTCCAATATTTCCGGCATATCCTGCCGCCGCCTTTACATTAACCATGAGTATATTTTCATTTCCGGCATTATCTAGGCTGATCATTTTTGGGCTAACATCTTTGTCGTTCGGATTTAGATATTTCTGGGTACTTTCGCCGTAGAGCCACAGTGGATTGATATTGTATTCTTGTAGCAATTTCATAACAGCCTTACCACTCATACGTGTCCTTCCCCGCTCGACATCTGCTGTGGTATTTCCCATATTGATTAACTCGGCCATAGAAGATTGTGTCATACCTAATTCTTCTCTAATAAGTTTTAGTCTTTTGCTCTCTATGGGTATCTCCATACTCCAAAGATAACAAAATCATTGGATTAATTCCAAATATTATTAATTATTCCATTATATTTTGGATTTATTCCATATTTTTGTACTAAATCCAATTTTAGAATGACAAAATCGATTTTACACCTTGACCTTGATACATTTTTTGTATCTGTCGAACGCTTACTTGATAGCCGATTAAATGGCAAACCCATCCTAGTCGGCGGCACTGGTGACAGAGGCGTAGTATCTGCTGCCAGCTACGAGGCTCGCACATTCGGAGCCCACTCAGGTATGCCCATGCGTATGGCACGGCAGTTGTGTCCTGAGGCGATAGTCATACGTGGCAATGCATCCTCTTACAGTGAGCATTCACACATTGTCACAGATATTCTAAAAGAAAAAGTACCCATACTCGAAAAAGCCAGTATTGATGAGTTTTATGCTGACCTTACCGGTATGGACAAGTATTTTGGCTGTTACAAATTTGCCTCTGAGCTAAGGTCTTACATTATCAAAGAAACTGGACTACCCATTTCCTTTGGCCTTTCGGTCAATAAAACGGTATCAAAAGTAGCCACCGGCGAAGCCAAACCAAACAACCAGCTAAAGATAGACCTCGGCCAAGAAAAGACCTTCCTCGCACCTCTTTCTATAAAAAAAATTCCCATGGTGGGCGACAAAACTTATCAATCCATGTGCCATCTAGGTATAAAAAGAGTATATACTGTGCAACAAATGCCTGTCGAAATGATGGAAACCGTCTTAGGTAAGCATGGCCGTACCATCTGGCAAAAATCAAATGGTATAGACAACAGCGAATTAATCCAATACCACGAACGTAAATCAATCTCTAATGAAAGGACATTCGGAAAAGACACAACAGATATCTATAAGCTCAAGACAACCATAAGAGCCATGGCCGAGCAACTGGCTTTCCAGCTTCGCAACGGAGGCAAACTCACCGCCTGTGTATCGGTTAAGATAAGATATTCTGATTTTAACACCCATACTAAACAAGCCAAAATACCCTATACCGCGGCCGACCATACCCTTATTTCAAAAGTGGTGGAGCTATTTGACCAATTGTACAACAAGCGCCTGCTCATAAGATTAGTAGGAGTCAATTTTAGTGACTTAGTGAGTGGCAATTATCAAATGAACCTATTCGAAGATACTCAAAAGGTTGTCAATCTATACCAAGCTATGGACAAAATAAGACACCGATACGGAAGTCGGAGTGTCATGCGAGCTTCTACGCTAGGTGCTCGCACTATAGGCAGTATGTTTAATCCATTCAATGGAGAACCACCCGTAGTGCTGGCACATAGAACATTGTGACAAAAGGATACCCACAACACAAGCACCGCCAAAAACCGCAAAAGCACTTAACCGGAAGCACGTTTCATATATAAAATATTTAACATGTGAAAGCTATAAAATGAAATAAACTTTAAATACTTTTGCGGCTATTCGGCAATAATAACGTCTAAGAAAATATTACTGCCCAAATCACCTAAACCAAACAACCTGAGAGAATAGGGAATAGAACATTTGGCATTCTTCGATGAAATACCATTGAAGAAGCTGAGGTTTAATTATTTTTTATTTAAATATTCAAATGGTTCTAAAATGAGATATTATAAATTAACCTTAATCTTTGTTTTTGTTTTTTTCGTTAATAATTCTAAAGCTCAGTCAGTACAAAGACCCGAAAGCTATCAATTCAGTATAGATTTCAGTATGCAGGACGACGTGGTTGAGTTGGTCTGTAACGAAGGCTGCGGATGGAACAAATTTATGTTTCAACTATTGGAAAACGACCTTATGTGTGTTGACAACACAGGAATATACTCGTGTAACGACCTCACCATGGATAAAAATCCTAAGCGAAAATTTTTGTTTTCCATCACACAGAGTAACAACGAAGTAAAACTAAAGAGTGCTCAAGGTACTAATTGGGATGGGCTAAACTTTAAGTCTAGACCCGTAGGTATAGTCGCCATACTCAACACGGATGGTATAAAACTCTCCAAAAGCGAATAAAAGTGCTTCCAATAATTTTTGCAAACTCTGGCAAATCGCAAACTCTATACAATCATAAAATATGATACCCTGAAAGTATTTATATTTGTGATTAGAAAATTTAGAATAGTGCTACTCGTTAAAATTATTTCTCCATGAAGCGGCTCTCTTCATGGATCATCGTGGTGATTTCAATGCTTATATCCCTGAAATCTATTGCACAGGATACCACCCCTAAGCTCAAGAGCAATACTTCCGGTTTTTTTACCCCCAGCGACACCTTTAATAGAGCTCGGTTCAACAAAGCACTGGTTTTTTCAGCAGCGACCTACACAGGATTTTCTATAGGATTGTACAATGCCTGGTACAAGCAATATCCTCAAAGTGCTTTTCATCTTTTTGATGACCAGGGAGAGTGGAATCAAATGGACAAAATCGGTCACGTCTATACCGCATATATACAAGGAGTCTTATGCTTCAAAGGTGCAAAATGGATCGGAATGAGCGATAAAAATGCCATCTGGACCGGTATCATCTGCGGCAGCCTATTCCAATCAACCATAGAAGTGATGGACGGCTTCAGCGAAAAATGGGGGTTTTCATTAGGTGACATGGGTGCCAATGTAGCAGGTGTGGGAATTTTTGCATTAGAACAACACTTCTGGAAAGACCAAAGAATCCAACTTAAAGTCTCCAGCTATTCAAAGCCATACAGTAACGAACCCATAGAATCTTATGACACCCCCGGAGTTTTCAGCAGTCCATTAAAAAGAGCAAATGACCTATTTGGCAGTTCTTTTCCTTCACGATTTTTAAAAGATTACAATGCACAGACTTACTGGGCTTCTATCAACATACACTCCTTTTTGCCAGAGGGTAATCACTGGCCATCCTGGTTAAATGTTGCCATCGGTACAGGAAGCGAAAATTTGTACGGAGGCTTCCAAAATGAGTGGAAAGAAGGCGATGCCTCATTTAGGCTTGTCGAAGGATATCCTAGAATTAGACAGTTCTATATAGCACTAGACTTAGACCTTACCAAAATTAAAACCAACAACTACTTTTTAAAAGGAATCTTATCCGTCTTTAATATTTTTAAATACCCATCTCCTGCACTAGAAATTAACACCAATGGTGAGATTATTTTTCATTTTCTGAGGTTCTAATGTTTCTCTTCCTAGTGTATATCACTTAGCATTTTCACTATTATTTTTTAAAATCAATATTACATATCTTTGCAAAAATATTTTTTATGCTGTATTCGATGACAGGTTATGGAAGTGCCACAGGGCAAGTGGGAGAAACAACCGTTTTTGTTGAAATCAAAACTCTCAATTCTAAAAGTACTGACCTAAGAGTAAAATTGCCTCTCATGCTTAATAGTCAGGAACACGTCATCAGGAAAATCTTGCTTGACGAAGTCATACGAGGCAGGATAGAATGCATAATTACCATTGAAAATCTGGACGGAAGCGGAAGCGAGTTAATTAATAAGAAGCTTTTTGAAAGCTATTTTAAAGAAATAAAAGACCTACAAAAAAAGCTTGGTATCAGCGAAGGCGATATTACACAGACCATCCTTAGGATTCAAGATGTCGTGGGCACTGGCAGTGACGAACTAGATCCGGCCATTCTTAAGGCAACCGAAACTGCCTGCATCGATGCGGCCAAATCTTTAAACAAATTTAGAGAAGAAGAAGGTGCCGTCATAGGACAAGATTTAACTGAGAGGATACGAATTATCACCGAACTAATACCGGCCATAGAGCCTCACGAAGTCGACCGAATACCCAAAATAAGAGAAAGAATCCTAAAAAATCTTGAAGAATTTAAGAAAATAGAAAGTGTTGACCATAATCGATTCGAACAAGAAATTCTTTTTTACCTTGAAAAACTGGATATCTCTGAAGAGAAGGTTAGACTAAGGCAACATTGCAAATATTTCTTGGAAGAAATGCATTCTCCAGAAATTCAAATAGGTAGAAAACTAAACTTTATAAGTCAAGAAATCGGCAGAGAAATCAACACCCTAGGATCTAAAGCACAACATTTGGAAATTCAACAAATCGTCGTCATGATGAAAGACGAATTAGAAAAAATAAAAGAACAGATTGCCAATGTCCTTTAGTTTTGATTCAAAATCAGGAAAACTCATTTTACTGACTGCCCCTTCAGGTTCTGGAAAAACGACCATCGCTCGGCATCTTCTACAAAAATATGAAGAACTCGACTTCTCAGTATCGGCAACCACCCGCGAGCCTAGGCATTATGAGACCGATGGTAAGGATTACTACTTTATATCTTCTGATGAATTTAAACAACGCTTAGAAAATGGCGAATTCGTAGAACACGAAGAAGTCTATGAGAACCAGTACTATGGGACACTGCAGTCAGAAATCGAGAGAATTTGGGCATTGGGTAAGAGCATCGTATTTGATATTGATGTAAAAGGAGCAAAGAACCTAAAGGAACAATTTGGAGAGCAATGCCTATCCATTTTCATCAGACCACCCTCTCTGGAAGTCCTAATCGAAAGACTTACCAACCGAAAAACGGAATCTGAAGACAGCCTCAAAAAGAGAATAAAACGTGTGACCAACGAAATGGACTATGAAAATTACTTTGACGTCGTCCTAGTTAATGACATTCTCGACGTCGCATTGATAGAGTCCGAACATTTGTTAGAAAGATTCGTTTATGGAGGAGCATCTAAGTATCATGAATTACAAAAAGCTAAACAAACACGAAATTAGGGTCAGCACAAAAGTCACTTACGAAGGTCTCTCGGATCTCAACGGGGTGAAGCATCAGATTTTTTCTTACAAAGTCCACATCGAAAACCATACCAACCAAAACCTAAAGCTACTTAGTAGAAAATGGATAATCTACGATTCTCTATCAGGCAAACGCATTGTGGAGGGTGAGGGTGTTGTGGGATTGAGACCCTCTATAAGCAGTGGTGCCACTTTTGATTATGACTCCTGGTGTCCTATATTGGGAGATTTTGGCAGTATGGAAGGGTATTTTTATTTTATAAATGAAATTACTCTGGAGTATTTTGAAGCTAAAATCCCTCTTTTTGAATTGGTGGTGCCGGACATTATGAACTAACGGAAAAGCCTTATTTACAGTGGATTAAAATTGCTTGTTAGCCAAAAATGAACCACTTAGATTAATCATCCCCACCAGTGTGTCATAATTTTCCTTGTCATTTTCTGTTTCCTTAGATTTTCTTGTTAATCATCTAATACCTATTTTGTGCAAAAATTAACTTTACCTACCATGATTGTGAATGTTCTTGTCCTATTTCGATTTCCAAGTATTTTTCGAGCATTGATGATTTTGAGTTTTATATTTTCATATCAAGAAATACTCTCTTCACAGAAATTGTATATGGAATTAGGAATGGGAGTTAATGTTTCTGCTATTCCTAAGGACGGAAGTACTAAGTTGGATTTAACGGCCACGAATGTCAAAATTCCTTTTCCTTCCCTAAGATTCAGATTTATATATAACCGATCGGGGTTTACTCTAGGCATGATGCAGCTTCCCGAGCTATCCATATTTGAATATGGTGTGGTACCATACAAAGTTTATCAATCTAAGAAAATGGACATCTATCCAGATCTGTGTTTTTTTAGATATATCGGTTACAATGTGTTAAATCAAGGAGGCAAGCTTGGTCTCACTATTGACTATAAAACTGGTCATAATTTTCAAGTCGGTACCACTTTTAATGTATGTGTAGGTGGCCTTGATAGAATCTTAGAGGGCTACAATTATCGATTTTTTGGAGTCTGCAACATCTTTCTTTCGTACCGCTTTTATAAAAAATTGGCCGTTTGACACCTATCGTGCGACGACCGCTTTAGTTCATAATTCTTTGGTTTTACCTTTTTATAAACCCTAATTGAAAAAAGGATTATACATTTTTTCTGAGCCTATCGAGGTGCTTCTACCATGCCCCGGATATACCTTTACTTCATCATTCAAAGTAAATAATTTCTTATTAATACTCGAGATTAAAGTGTCATAGTCACCACCCGGAAGATCTGTCCTGCCGATGCTCCTTTCAAACAAGACATCTCCATCGATCAATTGTTTGCTTTCTTCATGGTAAAATGAGAGGCTTCCCGGTGAATGTCCTGGAGTAAAGAGAATGGACAACTCTGTATTTCCAAATTTTATTTGATCATTTTCATCAATAAATTCTGTAATCCCTACACTCGGAAGATGATTTAAACCATACATTTGACATACCGTGGGATACATTTCCAGAACCGCGACTTCCTCTTTATGTGCTGACAGGTTCAAGCCATATTTTTCAGACACCCATCCGTTTCCAAAAACATGATCTACATGACAATGAGTATTGAGTAGCAAGATAGGTTTTAACCCATTTTCCTTGATAAAAATTTCAAACATTTTCCTATCGGCTTCGGTATACATGCCGGGGTCTATGATTACACATTCTTTGCTGTCATCGTACAATACATAAGTATTCTCATCGAATGGATTAAATGTAAATTGCTTGATTCTCATCATATCAAATTTTATTTATCTAAAATAACTCTCCCTGTACGGCTAAGGGATATAGCCTAAAACTCATCCTATGAAACTCACAAGGCCCATGTGTAATGATGGCATTTCGGTGCTCTACAGTTGGATATCCTTTATTCTGTTTCCAATTGTACATAGGATATTTTTCATGTAATTCCTTCATGTAAGCATCTCTTTCTGTTTTTGCCAATATCGATGCAGCCGCAATAGAGGTATATTTCCCATCGCCTTTGATGATACACTCATGAGAGATATCTTTGTATGGTATAAATCTATTGCCATCAATGAGTAAAATATTAGGTGATAATGCCAGCTGGTCTAGAGCTCGATGCATAGACCTGATAGATGCGTTGAGAATGTTCACTTTGTCTATTTCGTAATGCATATAGCGAGCCACTCCCCATGTAAGTGCCTTGGTTTTTATAACCTCAGCCATCTCGAGTCGTTGCGCTTCATTGAGCTTTTTGGAGTCATTCAGCAAGGGGTGATTAAAATCTTTTGGAAGGATAACTGCCGCTGCAAATACTGGCCCTGCCAGACATCCCCTACCTGCTTCGTCACATCCGGCTTCTATCTTGTTTTTGTATTTAAAAGTGAGTAAACTCAAATCTCCCTAATTCGATTATTCCTTTTCAAATTTATAGATCTCCCAGTTGTGGACGTACTATGATGTCCTCAATACATGCCGATGAGCTTAATTCTAGGGCATTGGCAATCAATAGAGCTATATCATTGGCCTCCATCAATCTTTCTTTGGGCAAATCCACTCCCGCCCAACTATGAGACCAGGTAGCACCAGGCAGAATAGCCGTAACCTTAATCCCTTTGTCTTTTAGCTCTTCCCTCAAGACTTTGGTGTAACCATATAATGCAAATTTTGAAATGCTGTACGATCCTCCATTGGGGTAAGCTATTTTACTTGCTATGCTACACATATTAAAAATGTGACCACTGTGTTGATTTAACATGGCTGGCAGCAAAGCATTCGTAAGATAGTAAGCACTGTATAGATTGGTCTCGATCATAAATTCCAATGCTCCTTCCTCCTCGGTATGTGTGAGCCCTGAAATGAAGACTCCGGCATTGTTTACGAGGACATCCACGGTGTCAAATTTTGATAGAATCTCCTTTGAAAATGCGAGGACATCCTCTTTTTTACGCATATCGGTATCCTTGGCCAAAACGTTGATTTTCGGATACTTTTTTTCTAAATCTTCCTTTATTTCTTTTAAATCTCTGAGATTTCTTGAGCATATTGCTAAATCGTACCCTTTATTCGCTAATGAGTAGGTAATTGCACGACCTATTCCTTTGGTGGCACCAGTGATAATTGCTAGCATTTTTTAGTATTCAATTGTAATGTTCACGATATTCATCGGGTCAAAATTAGAGAATAAACTTTGAATCCCTGAAAATAGTTTAATTTTGACCTTCAAACTAAATATCACAAAGTCTGTTTCGATTGTGGACAGTTTTTGAAGAGAATCGTTAGAATGTTATATGATTAAAGATGCTTTAGAACATTTCGGGAAGTTTGTTGCTTGGCAACCACAGATTTACAAAAAACCTGAAAATCGTAGTATGTATCAGAAAGAGATTATACGCCAAATGTACGACATTGGCATAGGCTCTTTAGGTATCGTGTTTTTGATTTCCGTATTTATTGGAGCTGTGACTTCTGTGCAATTTTATTATCAAATGGAAGGCACATTGATTCCTCCTTACTATATTGGCTATGTTGTCAGGGATATGACGATTATTGAGCTTGCACCTACGATTACTTGCTTGGTATTAGCTGGGAAAGTAGGTTCAAACATGGCGGCTGAAATCGGTGGAATGCGACAAAAAGAACATATTGATGCCATGGAAATCATGGGTGTAAATACATCTGCATATTTGGTCATGCCTAAGACGGTTGCGGCTGTACTAGTGATTCCAATCTTGGTCTGCGTAGCGGCGATATTGAGCCTACTTGGAGCTTACGTCGCATCAGTACCTACGGGATTGTTCACAGCAGCGGAATATACGAGAGGAGTGCGGTCATTTTTTATACCATACAATGTATTTATGATGTTGGTCAAAGCCGTCGTATTTGCATATATTTTGACTTCTGTGTCATGTTATCAAGGATATTTTGTCAAAGGAGGAAGTATAGAATTAGGTGCTGCTAGTACGAGAGCGGTCGTTTTTAGTGATATTCTGATATTGCTTTCTGATTATATAATCGCAGTATTATTAACGGCATGATAAGAGCAGAAAATATATACAAGAGTTTCGGAGATCAGGAAGTTTTGAAAGGCATTAGTTTTACTTTTGAAGCGGGGAAAAACAATCTTATCATTGGTCGATCCGGTGCAGGAAAAACCGTTTTATTGAAAATATTGGTTGGCTTGTTTCCTCCGACGGCAGGTAAGGTATGGTACAATGATCAAAACTTATGTGTACTAAAACCTCAAGAATTGCGACAACTCAGACTTAAAGTGGGGATGCTTTTTCAAGGGAATGCTCTGTTTGATTCGATGACCATCGAAGAAAACATTCGATTCCCTATGGATATGTTTACCAAAAGAACTCCCGCAGAAAAACAGAAACAAGTTGACTATTGTCTTGAACGGGTAAGTCTGTCAGGAATTAATAAAAAGTTTCCTTCTGAAATAAGTGGAGGGATGCAAAAACGGGTGGGAATAGCTCGTGCTATTGTGTTAGAACCAAAATACCTATTCTGCGATGAACCCAATTCTGGGCTTGACCCTAAAACGGCAATTACAATTGACGACTTAATCAACGGCATTACTAAGGAAAATAAAATTACAACTATCATCAATACTCACGATATGAATTCGGTGATGGAAATCGGTGACAATATCTGTCTCGTGGACCACGGGAAACTTGCATGGCAAGGAAACAAATCAGAGGTTTTGTCAAGTAAAAATGAAACATTACACGATTTTATTTTTGCTTCTCCGTTTTTACAGAAATTAGTCAACCAAATTAACGCCGATAAAATCTAATCCTTTTGTAGTGTGACATCAGTCAATTGATACATCAGCCGATTCACATCTTTGTCATTGAGGTTTAATTTCCCCTTTATTACGATGGGATCCGCCGTGTACTTTATACCTTCATTAGCTACTACTTCCACTACGGTTTCTGGACCAGCACCTCCACAAAAGAAACACATATTATATGGAAAAGCTGAAAATATAAACTCAGTCTGAGACTCGTATCCCTGTACCGGTATGATATATCCTTTTAGGACTATTTCTTGTCCTGCCAAAGCTTTTACATCTTCACTGAATACTGGCTTGTCAACTTTAAATCCTAGCAACTCATCATAATCCTTCTTGTAGCTTATTTTTGCTAGTGTCTTCCATACTGGTGTCTCATTCTGTGCAAACAATCCAATTGGCACTGCAAGAAGTAAACAAATAATAAACGGTCTCATTAATATCTTTTTAAATGGCTCAAAAAATAGCTTATTCAATTATTACGGCTTGTTCCAAAGTGTACATCAGATTATCAACACTGTTTTCATTGATTCTGAGGATTCCACTCAGCTTAATTTTATCATCACTGTATGGTACTTTTATACCGTCTTTCATGAAGACTTGCATCGCTGTTTCTGGTCCCGCTTTACCACAAAAAAAGCACATATTTTGGGGAAGCTTAGAGAGCATAAAATGACTTTGTTCTTTCTTCCCTGTCAATGGAATTATATACCCTTTCACCTCAATCATCTTTCCTTCCATAGCCTTGACTACTGGACTTAGACTAGGGATTTTTACTTCCATGCCATAAGATGTGTCAAATTCGGTCTTAAATGTAACCATCGATAATGTTGACCAAGAATCCTGAGCTCCCAACAATCCAACATACAATATCAATACCACAACGATGAAAATTCTCTGCATTTTTTTATCTTTCGCTTTTATATGAACGCAAAAATAATTGCATTGTTACCAATCATATAATTACGGGCAAAATTAGCTGATTTAAATTATTAAATTTAGAAGAGTAAAAATACAAAGCATTCATTGAAAGCGAAAAAATCTTTTGGACAACATTTTCTCAATAATGAGACCATAGCACAGAGAATCGTTGATGCACTACCTTATGACAATGTCATCAAAAATGTGTTAGAAATAGGACCCGGAAAAGGAGTTCTGACCAAATATCTTTTGCAAAAAGATATCAATCTAAAAGTGGTAGAGGCCGACAAAGACATGGTTTCTTATTTGAAAACAAATTATAATCTGGATGATTCGCAAGTAATATTTCTTGATTTTTTAAAGCTCAACTTAACGAAAGTTTTTGACAATCAAGAATTTCGACTCATCGGAAACTATCCCTACAACATCTCCTCCCAAATCCTCATTAAAATGATAAATTATCACCGCTTAGTGCCGGATATGGTCGGTATGTTTCAAAAAGAAGTGGCTGAAAGAGTCGTGGCTCCTGAAGGTTCAAAAACCTATGGAGTTATTAGCGTTTTAGTGCAGCTGTATTATCATGGGAAGCAGATAATAAAAGTATCGCCAGGCAATTTTTCTCCACCTCCAAAAGTCGATAGCAGCGTGATCTTTCTCGAACGACGAGAAGATAGAGTGATTGATTTTGATGAGAGACTATTCCGTCAAATTGTGAAAGTTTCCTTTGGTCAAAGAAGAAAAATGCTAAGGAACACCCTGAAAAACATTATAGGAGATCACACGTTTATAGAGGATGATTCCCTCATAAAAAGACCAGAACAGCTATCAGTCGAGGAATTTATACAATTGACAAAAATTATTGAGAATATAAAATCAGAACATGATGAATCTTGAAGAAAGAATTAATAGCGATCTAAAAGATGCCATGAAGGCAAAAGATCAAGCAGCATTGAGAACTATTAGATCAGTAAAATCTGCAATATTATTATTTAAAACAGATGGCACAGGTGCTGAACTTGACGATGAAGCAGCCATAAAAATGGTTCAAAAACTGGTAAAACAACGTCAAGATTCACTAGACATCTATGAAAAACAAGGCAGAGAAGACCTTGCTGTGACAGAAAGAGAAGAAATAGAAGTATTAAAACGCTATTTACCTAAGCAACTTTCGGAAGATGAATTAACTTCCGAAATCACCAGTATCATTAAAGATATGGGTGCTAGTGGCATGAAGGATATGGGCAAAGTAATGGCTGAAGCTAACCAGCGATTAGCGGGAAAAGCTGACGGAAAAACCATTGCAAGCATCGTTAAAAATCAACTGACTTAACCCTGAATGTAAACAATGTTTTTTTCCTCGAAAAAGGGCTCTGAAAAATAATTAGAGATAGGTGTTACTTCGTAGTACTCCCACTTTGGCAGTAATTTTAATTCCTCTACAAGATTTCCTCCCTTTAGAGCGATGAGGCCATTAGGAAGTCTATTTTGTTGGTTATTACTTATAAGCCTTCTCGACCAATGTATCAATTGATCGACCTTGGCTACGGCTCGTGAGACCACGAAATCATATTTTCCTTTAATTTCCTCAGCACGAGCATGTAGACCTTTTGCATTAGTAAGATTGAGAGATTCAATGATGGCGTTGACCACTTTTATTTTTTTACCTGTACCATCCACGAGTGTAAAATCCGATTCCGGAAATAGAATGGCAAGTGGAATTCCCGGAAATCCTCCACCCGTGCCTAAATCAAATATTTTACTCCCCTCCTTAAAAGAAATATATTTGGCTATACTGAGCGAATGCAAAACGTGGTGGAGCATGATATTTTCGACGTCTTTTCGACTTATGACATTAATCATTTGATTCCACTCAGCGTAAAGCTGAGGCAGTGCAGCGAATCTTTCTTTTTGTATCGATGTAAGCTCGGGAAAATATTTTTCTATTATTTCCAATCTGTTCGACTTTTAGTAATTAATAAAAGTGGTGCAAATATAACATAGTATAAAAACATGAAAAAGTCTAAGAATGGTAGCCATACAAGAAGGTCTGATTCCATGAATTTTTTATATATCCTGAATGTAAATACATATTGACATAGCCATTTTATCGGAAGAAAAATAAGGAACTTATAGTTAGCGATAAAGCTTGCAGTCAACACTCCCAACCAAAACATGATTTGAGACCCCGAATATAAAGACAGCAATATCTTATGTCCCGTTTTATAGGAAGTAGAAGTACTATGATGTCTCATTTTTTGTCTAAAATAAGACTTGAAAGTCTCGGGTGCAACACTGTACACGAAAGATTCAGGATTAATATTAATGCCTGTATTCCTCGAGTTCGCAATTTTTTGAATCAAGAGATCATCGTCACCGGAGGCCATAGATTCATTAAGAATATCTGCATTATTGCTAACCAAATGGTGTCGATATGCCAAATTGCGACCCACTCCCATGTAAGGAATCCTTCGCAGTGCATAAGACATATATTGAGTCGCTGTTAGGAATGTTTCATACCGTTGAAATCTGTTCAGCAAACTAGATTTTTTGAAAAATGGGCCATATCCCAGCACAATTTCTTGGTCCTGAATCTCACGCATCATACTGCTTACCCAACCCTTCGTATTGGGGACACAATCCGCATCTGTCAATAGTAATATTTCGCCACTTGATTTTCTAATTCCTTCTTTTAGTGCTTGTTTCTTACCAGGTCTATCGATTTCAACTTTGAAATATTTTAATTTTTCATCCTTTGGAAGGTCGTAATTCCACGGATCTGAAAAATCATCCATTAACACAATTTCATAATTAGGATAATCCTGCTCTAGCCAATGATGAAGGTGATTCCTAATGTTAGAAATGTCGTTTTTAAAACAAACGATAATCGATACTTTCGGGAAATTATCCATTGTTTTCGGTAGTTGAGTATACTGATTGAATTTGAAAAAAAAATAGCCATAAAATCCAAGATGAATGAGCAATGATGCTGATATTAGGAGAAAAAGAATCTCAATCATTTATTCCTTTTATCTAGCCCCCACAGTAGTTTTTCACTCACCGTATGTATAAAACTATTCCCTTCTAATTGTACCAAGCAGAATTTTGACCTACACTTTTTTACCGTAATCCTATGTTCTGCACTGATGATTTCGTGCCTAGAATCCAGTGTGCATAGAAAACTATCCGTTCTCCCCTCCAGTGTCAGTGTTATTTCCTTTTCATCACTAAATACAATGGGTCTCATCGTGAGATTGTGTGGAGCAATCGGCGTGATTATAAAATTTCCTGATCCGGGAAAGACTATCGGCCCACCACACGAGAGTGAATATCCCGTAGATCCCGTAGGGGTACTGATAATGAGACCATCAGCCCATATTGCATTCAGATACTCGCCATTGATGTAACAATGTACGGTTATCATGGCAGAATTATCTCTTTTATGTACCGTAAAATCGTTTAATGCGAAATTATTTTCACCGAAAATTGACAGGTTAGAGGTGACCTCTATCATAGTTCTCCCATCTATTATATAATGCCCATTTACCAATGCATCAATGGCTTCTCCCACCTTGTGTTTTTCCGTACTCGCGAGAAAACCGAGCCTACCAAGATTGATGCCGAGAATGGGAATTTCGGCGTTTTTGACGAGGGTCGCCGCATGCAATATAGTGCCATCTCCTCCCAGTGTAATCACAAAATCAATCTTCTCCTTGACCAATTCCTTATGATCGTGAATCACTTCATACTGAGCGACTAAGATATTTTTTTCAAGTAATTGAGAATAAAGCTTTACATCTATATACACTTTAACGGCCTTGGCCGAAAAGTCGTGAAGTAGCCTTGAAATGATTTCTATATCTTCTACTTCTATTCTCTGTCCATAGAGGAGTACTCGCATACATCAAAGATAAACAGAGTTTTTAATTCAATGTATTAGGCGGTTCTTTTATTGAATCAAAAATTACTAATAACTTTCGTTTCAGTAATGTTCACCGTTATTATGAATTAGTATTCTTTTCCATATTTTTGCAACAGTCACTTACCCACAGTTTGTAAATGCGATACAAAAGAAGACTTCGTCGAATTAAAGAGATTGATTAGGAAAATGATATTATTTTTGTAACAATTCATGTAAATAAACATAATGAAAACCAAAGTTGCACTTAAAGGAATTGAATTTTATGCTTTCCACGGATTTCATGAAATAGAACAAAAAATGGGCAATAAATTCGCCATAGATGTCGAAGTCGAGTTAAAGAGCTTTGACAGTGTCAATGATGATATCAATGATACTTTAGACTACGATATTTTGTTTCAGTTATGCAAGGAAGAGATGGCAAATACTCAAAAACTCCTTGAAACGGTAGTTTTTAATATCATTCAAAAATTGAAAAAATTGGATGAACATGTTACGGCCGGGAAAGTCTCTTTGGCCAAATTTTCACCTCCATTGGATGGTAAAATTGAAAAAGCGGTCATTACTATGGAGTTTTAACATTAAAATATGCAGTGACGCAACCATTAAAAGTGTCCTTGCATCTTAGTTTTTTGAAAAATAAATCTAAACATGAGAATCGTATTCAAATATATATTTTCGATATTGATTGTTAACTCAATTTTCGTCTCCTGTAAGAATGACATTGGACTCAATGATGGACTTAAGCCACCAGCACTAGGCGTATTAAATGAAATCGTCGTCATAGCTGATGACAAATTGTACGATGGTCCCATTGGTGATACTTTGAGATATTATTTTGAATCCGCTTATCCACTTATGCCGGCACCCGAAAGTATGTTTGACTTACGGCATTTTACACCCGAAGAGTTAGATAACCAACCTCTAAGAAAAGAATTGAGAACTTATCTAGTCGTGGCCAATCTATCAGATACGGAATCGTCAACGACTAAAATGGTACGGTCTGACCTCGGTGAAAATCGATACCTCAAAGTGAAAGAAGGCAACGATGTAACCACCCTTGTAGGTAAAGATAAATGGGCTCAAGGTCAGATGCTGTTCTACATATTTGCCAATGATCCTTCGAATTTGGAAAAAGCCATTGCAGAGAATTTCAACAGTATTGCAACCAAAGTCAATAAATTTGATGAATCGATTATAGAAGGTAATATCTATGCTGTCCGACATGTGAACAAAGGCCTTTCCGAAAAAATTTTAAACGAATTTGGAATCGAAATGAAAGTTCCAAATGACTACAATATGGTCGTCGATAAACCGGAAGATCACTTCATGTGGTTGAAAAAGGATGCCAAAGATGCTGTGATGGGAATTGCCCTTCAAAGTGTAAAATACCGCAATCAAAGTCAACTAAACTTGGATAGTCTCATTGCATTTAGAAATGAGTATGGAAAAAAATACATAAGTAGTGATAAAGAAGGTAGCTATATGGTGACAAATGACGAAGACCTCCCTATCATGTCTTATGATGTCGAGATTGATGGCCATTATGCCAAGGAAATCAGAGGTATATGGGAAATGGAAAATGACTTTAAAGGAGGGCCTTACTTTTGTTATGCCATACCTCTCCCCGAGCAAGACAGATTGGTCTATATTGACGTCCTCGTCCTGAGGCAAGGAAAAGACAAACGCAACTTAATGCAACAATTAGACTACATTGTCAAAAATATTAAAATACCTTCGACCAAGACCAACTAAATTTCAGAATTGGCTTTATTATTGCATATTTAAAACCGTAACAAAAATTAATTAAAAAATGAGTTTTCCTAGTGATTTAAGCATTGCACAAAATGCAAAACTTCAGCCTATTGACGAGATTGCTGCAAAATTAAATTTAGACAGAGAAATTTTGCACCATTATGGTAAGTACATTGCTAAGTTGCCTCTTGACTTAATCGACGAGGAAAAAATCAAAAAACATAAGTTAATCCTCGTTACTGCCATTAACCCTACCCCCGCAGGAGAAGGGAAAACTACGGTTTCTATTGGCTTAAATGAAGGCTTAAATAAAATAGGAAAACAATCCATAGCAGTCTTAAGAGAGCCATCTCTAGGGCCAGTTTTCGGAATCAAAGGGGGAGCAGCCGGTGGTGGTTATTCTCAAGTAGTGCCTATGGAAGATATTAATCTGCATTTTACCGGAGACTTTTCCGCAGTAGAAAAGGCCAATAACTTATTATCCGCTTTGGTAGATAATAATCTCCAAAACAAACTCCATAGCTTAAATATTGATCCACGGACTATCGTATGGAAACGAGTGATGGATATGAATGACCGTGCCTTAAGAAATATCGTCATCGGGCTGGGTGGTACTGCTAACGGTGTCCCTAGGCAGGACGGATTTAATATTACTCCGGCTTCTGAAGTGATGGCTATTCTATGCATGTCTAAGGATAGAGAGGACTTAAAAAAGCGATTGGGAGATATATTTATTGGATTTACTTTTGATAATAAACCAATATTTGCTCGAGATCTTAAAGCAGAAGGTTCAATGGCACTTCTTATGAAAGATGCCATCAAACCAAATCTCGTACAAACACTTGAAGGAAATCCTGCCATCCTACATGGTGGCCCTTTTGCCAATATTGCACAAGGAACCAACACGATTATTGCTACAAAAATGGGTATGTCTCTCAGTGAATATACTGTGACTGAGGCAGGTTTTGGAGCGGATCTTGGTGCAGAAAAATTTATGGATATTAAATGTGGATATGGAAATCTAGCCCCTGATGCCATTGTCCTTGTAGCAACGATAAGAGCCTTAAGACATCACGGTGGCGCAAAGAAAGACGAGTACAATACACCTTCGCTAGAAAGAGTCGCAAAAGGATTCGAGAACCTAGAAAAACACATCGAAAACTGTCGAAAATTTGGTATTACACCGATCGTTGCAATTAATCATTTCCCGACCGATACTCAAGAAGAGATTAATTTTATCATTGACAAATGTCGGGAAATGGGAGTAGAAGCAGTACCGTCTTATGGATTTGCAAAAGGAGGAGAAGGAACCAAAGACCTAGCTCATGCCGTAGTCAACAACATTGCTCAAGGTACCAATCACTTTAAGAGATTGTACGATTGGAATGATAGTATAGAAGAAAAAATTGAAATTATTTCTAAAGAAGTATATGGTGCCTCTGGGGTAGATTATTCTCCCGAAGCTAAAAGACAATTGAGATCTATCAAATCTTTAGGTTTTGACAAACTACCCGTGTGTATGGCAAAAACACAAAAATCCCTTTCTGACAAGGAGACTCTTGTCGGGAGGCCAAGAGATTTTGAGGTACAGGTGAGAGAATTCGAATTTGCTGCTGGAGCAGGTTTTGTAATACCAATATTGGGCAATATGATGCGAATGCCTGGATTGCCTTCCGTGCCTGCATCAGAGGGTATGGATATTGACAATGATGGAGTAATTACTGGTCTAAGTTAGTATCAAATCTCGTTTTTCTACCAAAATATACAAGCAGAGACAAACAAAAGAAAAAGATAAAGCCAACTTTATCGACTTCGAGTAAGTCATTCATTGTGTTAAGAATAAGGACTATGATGACACATAATAGTGATGCCATGACCAATGTTTTGTCCCGAAGACTCTTGGTCAAATGATAGACTTTTTCTCCATATAATAATGTGGTTATCACTAAGGATATAAATATCAAGAATCCAAAAATTCCTTGCTCGACCAATACCATTAAATAATAGTTGTGGATACCTGAATGTTCAGGATTGTCACTTACGTAGGTCTGAAAACTCGTCAAGGTATAGGGTTTATAAAAAGAATAAAAAGTGCTAGGGCCGAAGCCAAAAATCGGTTTATCTTCAACCATGGCGACACCAGCTACCCATCGGTGGATGCGTTCCATACTCGAAATATCCTCAAGTTTATAGGTCGCGGAAATCAGATTTCCAAATTCGTCATGAGAAATGGTTTTTTCAAAATTTGGTGCTAAGTCCAGCCATGCATTATTGTTGTACAAAAACAAACCACCAATCATTACGACCATAACACTCGCAATAATCGCTTGTTTTATAAGTTTCCATTGGAAAATATAATAAGCTGCCACCGCCAAGACAATAGAGCCCATAGCTGCTCGTGTGTAAGATAGGCTTATAGCCAGTATATATAACAGGATTAAAAATCCATACACAAGTTTGCCCATTTTATTAGTAGATATCCTAAACATCGCCCATACAAATGGCAAGACTAACACCGCAATGGCTGCATAACTTACATGGTTTCTAAAGAATGGCTTCATCACTAGATTAATCGAATCAAACGTAAAATTCTGCAATGAATGTCTGAAAATGGTAATCATAATCCCAATCGCCAATGACCAGATACAGACCTTGAAAAGCTTGATGACGATCTCGGTATTAATAAAATTCAATGGGAGAAAGAAAAAAGGAATAATGTACCAAAGTTTGGCAATAAAGTACTTAAACGAAAGTATATGATCTTGAGAAAACAAACTCGTAAAAAATATGGCGATTACATGAAGGATGATTAGTATGGTAATCGGATTGTCGAGATATAGGAATTTCTCTTTTAGTCCCCTCGTTATGAGGGATAATATTCCGATGCCGAACAATAGCCACATGATAGGCTCACTGGGTAAGTCTGTTCCTAGAGTTTGGCTGAAAGAAAACTCAATAGAATACGGTATCGTCAGAAAAAAAAGAAAGTAAATACTCCTGTAATCTAACAACAGTATAAACACTGAAAATAAGGATAATACGCCAAGTAGTGGTATAGGATTGTCCTTATCAATAAATTGATACAGTGCAAGTAAAAAAATTGCAATCGATAAGAAAAATGCCCATTTCTCTTTTTTACTTATATATATCGCAGCATCCTGCATCGCTGGCTAAAGTACACTTTTGTAACCGTCGATAAGCAAGACTGCCAAGCATGAAAATATGAAAGCAAAAAACGTTGCACCCAAGATAATCAATGAACGCAATGGTCTCGACTTATAGTTTGGATAAGTCGCAGGCTGAATAATGATTAAAGACGGGTTTTGGCTGAATTCTGCGTTGTCCATAAGATTTTTCCTTTCCAAATCAAATGCCAATTGATCTTGCAGAACTCTTAATTGTTTTTCTAAAGAGGTTATCAATGAATATCCTTTGTTATAATTGTTGACTTCGTCATCGACCGCCATCATTTTTCCGGTCAAGCCTTCCGTTTCTGCCCTATATTTATTCAAAGAGTCTCGAGAAATTGCATTCTTTTTGTAGAATTCCAATTTAGATTTTGCATCACTAAGTTTGGCTTTGGTGTTTGATTTAATTTTTGACAAGACCTCACCTTGAAATTCTGTACTTAACACTCCGTAACTATCCCTGAGATTTGAGAGGCTATCGTTTAAAATTTTTTGTCTTTCCAATTTATTTTCAATGGAAAGCGACAGTGTTTTAGAAAGGGTTAGTTGATTGGTCTTTATGATGTTTTGGGATAAACTGTCAAGTACCACTATTGAGTAATCTACAATTTTTTTGGCCATTTCAGGATCTTTATCCTCAGCGGTAAGCTCTAGTGCATCATATTTCGTCTTACTCACTGAAAACAATTCCCAAAATCGAGTGAAAATTTGAAATTTTGCTTTAGGCGAATTTTCTTTAATTTCATAAGACTTGTAGAGGTTAAAATGATCAATAATTGCGAAGGTAAATTCCTGCGAAGTGGCAATACTTAACAACCGATCCAACTCGTCATTATTCCCATAAATATCCGTTGGCCTTTCGTAAGAACCAAGGGGAATAGGCTTTGACAAGTCCTCACTCGCTGGATAGGCCAATGCCGTAGATTTGTAATAATCAGGCATAAAAAGCGTGATAATCAAGCTCAATATTGCCACTAAAATAGTAGTTATTATAATTTGCTTTTTCCACTTTTTTAAAGTCTGAATTATACCCAAAATACTGTACTCTCTTGCCATAAGAAAAGTTTTATCTAAAAATGCGAAGTTAAGTTTATTTATTGTTTGCTAGATGAAATCTCTAATTTATTGTATTCATAGATTGCGACCATAAATGTACCCAAAGCTGCGAAGGTTTGTGTCAAAAGAGTTGCAATAGCCGCCCCCTCAGCGTTGTAGATAGGGATGAGTTTCCAATTTAAAAAAGCATTTGTCAATAAGGCTATAAAAAATATAACACTTAATATTTTTAACTTCTTCATACTCAACAGTAATGGGCCAAACACATGGATTAGTATTAATGGTATCAATGCCAGTATGATATATTGAAAGACCACATCATAATATTCGGTATATTGGTCATAAAAAAATGAGAGTATTTTGGTTTTTAACAACAGTAGAAAAACAACGGCCGATCCCAATAAAAATGTCAAAATAAGAGTGCCTGTTTTCACCAGTTTCATAAGGCCAGTTTTGTCATCTATACTCCTCGAATACATAGGAAGAAGTATTCCAGCGGCCAGCACACCCACCATGTTGGCAGCTTCGAAAAATCGGAATCCTGCCGCATATACAGAAATCTCCCTTTGGGTAGAGAGATAGCCAAGCATTATGCCATCTATTTTTGTATAGGCCATCATTAAAAATATAATTATGGTGAATGGTTTTAGTTTCTTGAGTAGGGTTGCATTCCATACCTTTGACCACCTGAGATGAAATGCACCATTCTGTTTTCTATAGATAAAAATGCTAATTATTAGTGCCAAAGTCGCAGCACATACCTGAGCAATGACAAACCAATAAATAGAAAATTCATTCGCATAATATTGCATCAAAAAAAGAAGAATAATGATAAGAAATATACGGTCCAGAGCAGAAATCAAACTATCTGTTCTATAATTTCCATGAGCTGAAATACTTGATCTAAATAATATAAACAAAGAAGATAATGCCATACCTAAGGCAATCCAAAATATCACTTTTAAATTATATCCTCCGAGCAATCCACTCATCAAGACGATGAAAATAAAGCTCAAGGATAATGCTAACTTAAGAGATATCAAATGGTCAAAATAGCTTTTAGAATTATTTGTTTGCGATAGTTTTACGACGTTAAATTGTTGCAAACCCGGCTCATTAATAAATTGGAATAAGAATACAAAACTTAATACTTCAAAGTACAATCCGTAATCATTACCTAAAAGATTTTGCACCTCAGTTTCTACAAAAAGGAGATAGAAGGGTTTTATTAAAAAATTAATAAATACGACAATCGATATATTAATAAAAAATTCCCTTCTCAATTGATAAAGTTTGAAATGCAATGATACAACCTAAAATTAAGCTTCGCAATACAATCAGATCGCAAAATAAACAACATTTGCGATGCGACATTCATTAAAAACTTCGTAAAAAAATTATGAAATAAAAATTCATATTAAATATTTTTATAATACGTAAATAAATTTTTATCTTTGCCAAGTTGTTCTCCGAATGATGGAAAGAGACAACCCAATTCCAACCAAGGTTATTTTTTTTGAACACAAACTGATTTGCAATGCAAAAACCGATTCATGTTTTGCTGATTATGGCATTGGCTCTTATTGGGCTGGGGTTTAAGATGCCCACGATACATTTAGGAGAAAAAGATTATACGATTAGTGGAAAAATCACCAACGAAAATGGCAGTCCGATGGCTGGTGTAGAAGTATATCTTGAAGGCCCTGAAACGGCAATTCATACGATGACCGATGCCTATGGTAACTATAAATTTAATCACCTTGCCAGTCAAAACGACTATTTTGTAAAGCCCTCAGCCGTTATAAAATCTAAAGCAAGCTATGGTTTAAAAGACCTAATAAACACAAATTTGTACCTCTATGGAATGCAGGATTTTAAAAATACTTCTGAATTTTTAAGATCTGATGTCGACCACTCTGATTTGGTTGATTATGTAGATGTATCACTCATCAGAGATCAGATTTTGGAAAGAAAAACATATTCTGATATTCATGTAAAATTTATTAGATCCGGCGATGAAGTATTAGATAATAACAGCCTAGATATTGTATCTCGACCTTATTCTATCAAAGGGATAAACGAAAGCATAAAAGGCTTAAATTATGTTGCCATATACCCTGACATCACAACCAAAGATTTAGCAACCTCTTCTTTACAATTGCAATATAATGACCAAGAAATTAAAAAGGGAGAAACAACGATACTTAAAATTACAGCTAAAAATTACTATAATCTAATGGGATCCAGTTTCGGATTAAAGCTCGATTATTCAAAAGTAAAAACTGGTAAAATCAGCTCTCCGTCTTTCAATGAAAGTCACTATTTTCATAAAAAAAGTTATATCAACGATACCCAATTTATCCAATTTCTCGAATATGGCATCAAATCAAAGACTCTTAATGAAAATGCCATTATTTACGAAATTGAAATCGAAGCTTTGGCTGATATCCGTTTGTCTGATGTTGTAAGAATATCTTCTGAATTTAATGAGTCTTATAGCTCAACTGGCAAGAAATACGATGTTGAATTAATTCCAATAAAAATAATTGAGGCTGAAAATACATCAAAATTGGAGGCTACACTATTTCAGAATTATCCTAATCCATTTTTGTCCGAAACTAGGGTAAGATTTGAGCTTGCCCAACAGCAACAGGTAGAATTTCAATTAGTCGATGCAAGAGGTAAAAAAATTTGGAGTCGGGTGATGATATATCCTGAAGGTGAGCATACCATAGAGTTTAATGGCGAACATTTCACCTCAGGAGAAGGGTTATATAAATTATTCATGATTACACCCAACAAAATAAGTGAAAAATCTTTATTCTGTATGAAATAAAGTAAAATTGAATATAGAGCATAAATTATTTAATTATATAAATTAATAATCTTTATAGTGCTGAGATATAAATGAATATTTAGTAAAAGAAAAAATATGTATTAGATGCCATGAAAGACGGGTACTTTCCCTTGGTTTTAGGGATAAAATGTTCCATATTTGTAAGAATTGAGGGTAATTTTCCGTTTATAGTATCGTTTCGCTGATTTAAAAATAAACTATGTTTTTCAAGACAATAATTCAAGGTAGACTAGAGTTTGGGAGTGAGAAAAGTTACTCCAAGGTATTGAAAATGTTTCAATACAGGGTAGAGAATTATCACAAAAACAATGTCCTCTTTAAGGAGGAAGATATATTCAGCGACGATGATTATACGATGGAAATACCAAGGTATGTAGCCAATGTCACTGAAAAAGCTTTTAAAAACACGGTAAATATTCTGAGTTATTGTTCACAATTTGCGGTTACAGGATCTATCCGTGCATGGATGATTGACAATGGTGATATCATGCATTTCGAAACGATTGAGCCAGAATCAGACAAAGGAACAGTGCAGGCTTTTCTAAAAGGAAGAAAATTAGTAAGAGAGGAAGGAAAACAAGAAGAGGCTATAGACGAACTAACCAAGGCTATAGAAAAGTATAACCGCAATGCCATGGCTTACGAGCGGAGAGCAAAAGTCAATTTTTTACTTCAGAACTATCACGATGCCCTGAGAGATTACAATAAATGTATCAATATTGACGACTCGATTCCTACCGCATATTACGGAAAGGCAAAATGCCTGATGATTAAGGAAGACTGGAGCGGAGCCATTGAAAATTTTGACGAGGCCATCAAAAAATCGATTGCACTACAACCCTTGTACTGGAAAAGTAGAAGGCTTAAGGCTGAATGTCATATAAAACTCAAAGAATATGACAAAGCAGCATTCGATTTAAAATTATTTACCAACAGAAATTTCAGCAAGGACAATCCCAATTATGGATGGAAACGCTGGGCTTATTTTTACTATGGTTATGTACTCCTAGAATTGGATCAAAACAAAGAAGCACTTGAGGCATTTGAGAGAGCCAGCGAACTCCCTGAGGTCAATGATGGTATTCAGAAAGCGGCATTATTGAGATTACGCGGCGAAGCTAAGCGAAAGGCTGGCAAAAATGGTTTTGTAAAAGACATCAAAGATGCGGCGGAGATGGGTGATGACATAGCAAAGGAATTGCTTGCCGTCATTTAAGACTGTCCTGTTTATGAGCATTCACGTCTAAGGTTTTAATTCTTACTAGAGAAGTATCTTTCAGTTTTAGACTATCGGGATAATCCGGTTTTATAGGTTTGGAAGGGAAACTTAGGCTATCTAAAAGGCTGAGGTAAATTTCATTTGCGATAATGGAGTCAATGTATGCATTCGCCTCGAGCTCTGCTCTTTCGATACATTTTTTGTATTGACGATTTCTGTAGCTTTCCTCCTTTTTCTTTACAGCTTCCATTACGACCTCCATTCTAAGGTCATTCTCGGGCATCGAGCAACTCACCAGAATGAAAGATATGAATATCACCAATATTTTTAAAAATTTGATCATCGCTTAAATTCTATTCACTTCAATGGTTTATCGTAGTATTTTGGCTCATTTTAATTATTACCTCCTTTAGGCATTCTATTTAAACAGTTCTTGAATCTCAGTCAATCGTCTCTTCTTTAGAGAGTCAATAGCACTTTTATAATATTCATCATGAATGGAATCACAATTGTGTTGTGTGTTTTTCATCAGTGAGTCTATATTTTTATTGTACAATGAATCCACCATTTTTTTCTCAACCGGAGTGAGTTCGGCGTTTCTCTCATTTTCACAAGAAATCATAAAAAACAAAAAGCAAATCACACTAAGCTTGCGCAGCATCATCAGATTTCTTTTTTGTTCTTAATTCAAAATTCATCCCCAAATATAGCCTACGTACCACCTCATCCCCAGCAAGCTCCTCAGCTGTTCCGGCTCTGAGTATATTCCCTTCAAACATTAGATAAGCTCTCTCCGTAATGGACAGAGTTTCTTGTACATTATGATCCGTAATCAAGATGCCGATATTCTTATCCTTTAACTTTGATACGATATGTTGAATGTCTTCTACAGCAATTGGGTCAATCCCCGCAAACGGTTCATCTAATAATATAAATTTAGGATCAGAAGCCAAGGCACGAGCTATTTCAGTACGTCGTCTTTCACCTCCTGATAATGAATCACCAAGTGACTTCCTCACCTTGCCCAAACCGAACTCATCAATCAACGATTCCAATTTTTCTTTTTGTGCTTCCTTGTTTAACTTGGTCATTTCCAGAACTGCCAAAATATTATCCTCTACGGATAACTTTCTAAAAATTGAAGCTTCTTGGGGGAGATACCCTACTCCATGCCTTGCTCTCTGATACATCGCCAAGCTCGTAATTTCTTCTGAATCGAGAAAAACATTGCCACTGTCGGGCTGTACAAAACCTACAATCATGTAAAAACTCGTTGTTTTACCGGCACCATTTGGCCCTAGCAAGCCCACGATTTCTCCTTGATTCACCTCGATAGTCACTGATTTAACGACCTCTCGAGAGCCATATTTTTTAACTAGATTTTCTGCCCTTAGCTTCATCGCTTATTGAATATTTTATTATAGCAAGTGTAATTTTACTCTTCTTGAATCACTTCCGATTTATTCCAAATGATAATATCTTCTAGTTCCCAGTCACCTCTCAATTCTTCTAACTTATAAGATTTCACTACTTCCGGTTTTCGTTTTGTCCAATAGTCAGAAGTCGTCCATCTCCCATTTTTATCTAAATCTTCAATTAGAGAAAAACCATAAGATCCGGGCTTCAAGTGGTCATAAGACAATTTATAACTCATCACTTTCTTGATGATTTTCTGATCTATTTTTTCATTTTTCAGAAAGAATTCCATCACGTATTGTTTCGCAGAATCCAAGGAGTCAAGAGTCAAATTTATTTTTCCAAAACTATTGCTTTTATCGGCAACCAAAGTGAGGGTTAAGCTGTCATTCGAGTTTTGATAAATGTCTGACACTGTCCCTTTTGGAATGTTCAACTTATAAACACTATCAGGTTTTATTTTAAACCTAACTAAAATTTGAAAATCCCGAATTTCAATATTTGCATCGATACTATCAGAAATGTTTATCAGACTTGTATCAACCTTCTCAATCGGTGTGCCAAATTTGATAAAAATACTATCTCTGGGATACAGGTGAGAGTACAAAGTATCCGACAATAGTTCAAATTTAGGAAATCCATTCTTCTCATTATCTTGTTTAATGGTCATGGTATCGGTCGGCGTAATAACTTGGAAACTATCTATTGCCGTCGTAAACAACGTGAGGGTATCCTTAATCCTTAATTCAAATTTTAATATTGAATCAGGCTCCGTTTTTAAGTCACTAAAATCTTCGTCAGAATCTAAAAGTAGTTTGGTGTGAACACTATCAGAAAGGAGTTTTTTAAGAATTTTAGTCGACTTCTCTGGTGGGCAAATTTCAAATTTCAATTTAGGACTCGAGCTGTCATTTAACACCACATATTGATCCAAAAATCCCAACATTTCGGACTTAGGGTCATATTTTTGGTTTAAATTATCGTCTTTAAATGCCACGACAATAAATGTATCAGGCTTAAGATTTTGAAATTTAAAGTTCCCATTTTTATCAGTTTTTGCAAGATAAAAAGGTCTCTCCAGTACAATTATCGAATCAGCTAAAGTGTCATACATCGCCACGGTTATGTCCTCTATTGGCAGACCTGAAAGTATGTCAACCGCCTCACCTTCAAGTGCCAAACTATCGATAACATCACCAGTAGAAAATACAAAATTAAAATTTTGCAGCGGGTTGCCTTCTGTATAATCGACAATACTCCCATTGAAGTTGATGACATAAGTTGCCTCTTTTTTTAGCTCCTCTTTTTCATTAAACTCAAATATTATTTTCTTTGCACGAGTGGTCAATTTTGGTTTGTAAAGTAGTGGCGGTGAGACCAATAATTTTTTACTCCAATCTTTTAAATTTACAAATTCATCAAAATAAAGCTCAAACTTCATTTTCGAAAAATTTGTTTGAAAATTTTGCTCTGATAATACCGAATCTAGTGCAGGAGGGGTCTTGTCTTTTGGCCCTCCTGAGGGTGTGCCAAAGCTAGCACAAGCCTGTACTAACAAGACTGTTAAAGTAAAGAAAGCAAGATATTTGAAAATTCTTAGTCGCATTAAGTGGCAAAAATATTACATTGAACCGATTTTGAAAAGATTGTGAGTTGCTTTAATATTTCTCATGATTGATTATTACATCTTTATAAATCAGTTATAAAACGTATAAATAAAAATTTTGTATAACAATTTGTAGCTAATTACCAGACATTGAAATTGTGTATTAAAAAATTTACAAGATAAAGTTCGTGTAAAAACCAAATGTACATTGTATGTTTACGTTTCTTAAAAATCTTGATAAAAATTTAAGTGGGCAAACTAGAAGATCGAAGAATAAAAATTTTTGAGGAAGAACTGTTTCCTCACCTAGAAGCACTTAAGACCTTCGCTTATCACCTATGCTATAACGAAAATGATGCTGATGATCTAGTTCAGGAAACATACCTTAAGGCTCATCGCTTCATGGACAAATACATTGAGGGAACTAATGCAAAGGCTTGGTTGTTTAAAATTCTGAAAAATGCCTACATCAATGAGTATCGCAAGAAGAGTAAGCGACCTACGAAAGTTGATTTTGAAACCGTAATCAATTTTCAGGAGCATGAGGAAGGAAGTGCCGGGTATTTTGATTTAAGAGAAGATATTTTTCAAAACATGATGGGCGATGAAGTTACAGTTGCTATAAATTCGTTGCCAATAGATTTTAGAACCGTGATTTTGCTCTGTGACGTTGAAAGTTTTACGTATGAGGAAATTTCAAAAATCATAGATGTGCCAATCGGAACGGTTCGTTCGAGACTTTTTCGTGCCAGAAACATGCTCAAGGAAAAGTTGAAAACCTATGCTACGGGTTTAGGTTATGTGGATAGACGTGGAGCTAAAGAAGAAGAATAGTCAGAGCTACATATTTTCAGTAAAATTTGAATTTTTATACTTAAAACTTTAAAATTATTTTTTGATAATTAAAAATACTAAGGGATGAAATCAATGAATGACTTTAGGCGAAAAATTAATCTATATTTTGATAATGAATTAGACAACAGTGCCAAAAACGAATTAATGAACATCATTGATCAAGATCCCTCCTGTTCGAAAATTTTTAACAAAGAAAAAATGTTTAGAGACTTTATAAAAAATAATGTGAAACGACCTTCAGTCTCACCTGAGTTTATTCAAAATCTCAAAAGCAGAATTGACACTCATTAAATTAGATTATTCTCCATTGCAATTCTTACTAATCCCGCCGTATTCCTTGCACTTAGTTTTGCCAGAAGGCTACTTCTGTGGCTTTCGACGGTTTTGAGGCTTATGAATAATTTATCGGCGATTTCCTGAGTTGTAAATTCCTCTACGATTAACTTTAGAACCTCTTTTTCTCTTCTTGAAATTTTTGGTAAAATACTATTAGACTTAACAGAATTCTTCCTTTGATTCATTAGGCTTTTCATGATGGTTTCTGTCACTTCCTTGCTAAAATAGGATTCTCCTGCAACCACTTTTTTAATCGCTAATATCAATTCTTCTCTCCCTGTATTCTTAAGAATGTACCCTTTGGCTCCGTTGTTCAATATTTCCGTAACGATGCTTTCTTCATTAAACATAGAAATGGCAATCACTTTGGTATCGGGATATTTTGTAGATATTTCTTTACATACTTCGATTCCATTCATCCCTGGAAGATTGACGTCCAGCAGAATAATGTCCACCTTACTATCGGCCATATAGTCTATGACTCCGTTGCCATCATGACACTTAGATTTTACAGTTATTTCTTCTTGACCTTCTAATATCGACTCCAATCCATCTGCAAACATGGCATGATCATCTGCAATGAGTATTTCTATCATAATTAATGATTTTGATTTTAACGTTGAAAAATCGTCGACCAGCAATACAGTGCGAAAATAAGAGTAATTATACGGTTAAAACTAGGGTTTTCACCCATTTATAAAAATACGAGAATTCACCGATGTTTAAATTTCTTAACAACCCCATATTTGCATTATATATTTTGATAATGATAAAAACACAATATAAACAATCGAAATTAAAAAGTAATATAGAAATATATATTACAACATTTCTTCTCGTTGTATTGAGTTTGTGGGGTGATGAACTGATCGCAGCATTAACGAATGCGGCTAATAATATAAGAGCCTAATTTCATTTTAATAATGTAAACAAGGCACTTCAAGATTAAAATATGCTGTTAATTTGAGAAATACAATAGTGGCCAGGGTATAATAAATAGACCTAATATTTAGAAATTAATATTATCCATAGTGTTGATTTATCCAATTATACCGACGACCTTCCCTGGCTCATTATTGTATTACAAATGACATAAAAAAATAATACTCATTGGGATTGACTATTGCATCTAAAAAAGACTTCCATAAAGATGGCAGTCTTTTTTATTTTTATTAAGTCCACTATGAGTGATCTCTAAGATAATGGAAATCGATTTTCAATCAAAAATCTATAAAAATCAGACTATCTTTGAAATTAAGTATAGAATAAGGATGTATTGCTCACAGAAAATATCAAAAATCAGGCTAATGACGTGTTTGCTGTGTTGGCTAATTATACAAATTGCCAATAGTCAAACCGATGTCTCCCTTTATGACTCTGATTATGATAGCCTCAATGCAGCACTTGAAAGAGCCAGAGTTGAACAAGACAATGAAAAATTAGCCAATCTATATTATCAGCTAGCCAAATATGAAGAAGAGCATCTCATAAGGAGTGAGAATACCCTTGATTATTATCTACGTGCCCGACAATACTTTCAACGCATCAATGATACCGAAATGATCAATACCATTGATTTTCTGATTGCTCAAAGATACCAAAAAGCAGGTCTCTACTCTGATGCTGAATCCATATATAAAAATATGATGCCCTTCTACGAAAAAAAGAAAGATTTAAGTGCATTGGCAGAGATTAACAATCAATTGGGCATAATAAGCAGCACTCGAGCCGACAATGAAAAAGCGCTAGAATATGCTTCACTCGCGATAAAACAAGCAAAGAGCAGCAACAATCTAGAAATGTCTGTAAAATATGCTATAAACAAACTTGCGTATCATAGGCAACTCAACGAGCCGGACAGCGCCTTGGCCATCGCTGCCAATTGCTTTAAAGTCTCCTCTGAATTACAAAATAATGAACTCGCCGCAAAATCCCTTTATTACATTAGTACAATTAATAATGACCAAAAAAATTACAAAAGAGCCATTAAATATGGTCTTCAAAGTGAATTGCTCGCAGGCAATAAGCCCTATGACGAAAGCCGCAAAAACATTTATTTCAATCTCTCACAAGCCTACGCCGCAGTTGACAGCAACAAAAAAGCGCTTAAATATTTGATGCAATTCACGGATTTGAATGACAGTATTTCCGATATCGAACTTACAGAATCATTAAATAATCTGGCCGTCAAACACCAGAGTGACGAAAATAAGAAAAAAAGTCAATTGCTTGAAATCGAAAAAAAATTTGCTGAAAGAGAAAACGAACAACAGCGAATAGCCCTTTATTTTCTTATGGGTGGAATTGCACTTTTGATACTCATGTTATATTACTACATTCGATTTTATTCGCAAAAAATAGACAGCGAAAGAATAATTTCAGAACAAAAAGATGAAATAAACCACCAAAAAATAAGAGAACTGGAAGATGAGTTGAAAATCAAAGGTATGCAATCCATGATCACAGGTCAAGAGAAAGAACGGGAAAGAATTGCAAAGGACTTACACGATAGCCTAGGTGGTCTGCTGAGTACGATAAAATTACAATTTGAAAATGCAAAAGCCAAACTAGGTCTAAAAAAAGATGATTTTGACAAAACAAGCCAAATGCTTGATGATGCCGTAGAAGAAGTAAGAAATATATCAAGGAACTTGCAACCCTCCTCACTTGCGAGATTAGGATTGGTGGCGGCGATAAGAGATCTAGTCAATAGATATAAAGACGAAGCCTATCCTGAAATATTTTTTCAGTACTATGATATGCCGCCCAACTTAGATAACCTCACCTCATTGTCTATTTATAGAATCATTCAAGAATTGTTAAACAATACCATAAAACATGCCCAAGCTCAAGAAGTCTTAATACAGTTTACTCGCGAGGGTAATGAGCTCGTCATCCAATACGAAGACGACGGACTAGGGTTCGATATCAATCAAAGTGGCAGGGGTCTCGGACTTGAAAACATAAAATCAAGATTAAATTTTTTGAACGCAACGGTAGCATTCGACACCAAACCCGGTGAAGGCACCTCTATTTTGATACATGTACCTATTATCGACAAATAATTTACCACCAAAAAATCGTTAAATACGAGTTAAAATATCACACATTTTGGCAATAAATTGATGTATATGTATCTGAATATCTGCACAATATGTTTTTATAGCCTAAATACATCATCATTTCGTGGAAACTTTTAAAAGTCAAATTGAGTCTTTATTTCAGACACAGCTAACAAATTAGTATTTTTGCAGTCTTTGAAATTTATTCGAAATTAAATAAAATGAAACAGACCTTGTCTGGGATAATTATAACACACAGGTGGGATGATTAATCTAGTCGGTTGATTTTTGACTAACAAACAATTTTAAACAGATGAAAATGAAAAGAATTCTTCTTAGCCTAAGTATTGCGTTACTTAGTTTTAGCATTGTTGCAGCACAGAAAATTGTGTTAATTGACGTTACTAAAATTCTAGAGTCAATGGAAGAGTATCAATTGGCACAATCACAAGTAGACGATTATGCCGCTACATGGCAGCAAGAAATCTCACAACAAATGGATGAAGTAAAGAGCTTATACAACAAATATCAGGCAGAACAAGTATTGCTTTCTGATGATCAAAGAAAAGCCCGAGAGGACGAAATCATTTCAAAAGAAGACGCCGTAAGACAATTACAAAAAAGGAGATTTGGGCCAGATGGGGATCTCTTTACGAAAAGACAAGAACTTGTAAGTCCTATCCAAGACAAGGTTTATAGTGCAATGGAAGCCTATGCCTCTGAAAAGAGTATAGACATCATATTTGACAAAGGTGGTTCGGCTGGATTATTGTTTGCCAATCCAGAATTCGACAAAACTGAGGATTTGAAAAAAAACATGGGAATTAAATAATATAAATTTAATTTTGCAGCCTTTTAATTTTTTAAGAAGGTTTTAGAAATAAAACAGACCATGTCTCGGATTATTATAACACACAGGTGGGATGATTAATCTGGAAGGGTGATTTTTGACTAACAAACAATTTTAAACAGATGAAAATAAGATTAATATTATCTTTTGTATTTGCAATCGGCTTGTTCGCCAATATGAATGCACAAAAATTTGGTTATGTTAATACTCAGGAATTGTTGAGCCAATTACCGGAGGTTAAAGAAGCCAATGCCAATATCGAAGACCTGAAAAAACAGCTTCAGAAAAAAGGTCAAAGTATGGTAACTGCATTACAGGCTAAATATCAAGATTTGGATAAGCGTCAGAATGAGCTTTCTCCAAAACAATTGGAGTCCGAAGCAAATCTTATAAGACAAGAAGAGCAAAAAATTGCTGAATTCGAGCAGTCAAGTCAGCAAAAAATTATTCAAAAAAGTGAAGAATTGCTCGCTCCAATACAGCAAAAAGTACAAAACGCCATTGATGCCGTGGCTAAAGAAAAAGGATATACTTATCTCTTTGACGCAAGCTTAGGATTTATATTGTATGCTGATCCGAGCACAGATGTTACGACGGCTGTGAAAGCTAAGCTAGGTATATAATAACTTATAAAGAATGACAGGAGCTCAACCCATAGGAATTTTTGATTCTGGGATAGGAGGACTCACCATTGCTCATGCGATAAATAAGATGCTCCCACAAGAGCATCTTATTTATTTTGGAGACACCGCTCATCTTCCTTATGGCGAAAAATCAAGTGATGCCATCAAATACTACAGCATTAAAATAAGCAAATTCTTGATTGAACAACAATGCAAAATGGTTGTAATTGCCTGCAATACTGCCAGCGCTGCAGCTTATGAAACGCTTTTGGATTTTTACGATGGCAAAATCATTTTTGTGAATGTGGTAGATCCTTTGGTTGACAAAGTTATCCAAAATGGATACGAGAGAATAGGGCTTATCGGGACAAAAGCAACCGTCAATTCTCAGGTTTACAAAAACAAAATCAAATCAAAAGTACAGAAAGCGCAAGTCGAACAGCTCGCTACACCCCTACTGGTCCCCATGATAGAAGAAGGGTATTATAAAGGACAAGTCAGCGAGCTCATTATAAAGGAATACTTGGACAGACCTGAATTTAAAAATATCGAAGTAATGCTCCTTGCATGCACACATTATCCTTTAATCAAAGACTACATAATACAATTTTTTGATGGAAATGTAGAGGTCATGGACAGTATGGACGTGACGGCACTCGAAGTTCAGCGTATCTTAAATGAGCAAAATATACTCAATCATAAACGACAATACGCCAATAAATTTTACGTGTCTGATTACACTGAGGGCTTTGATGAAACAGCTCAAATGTTTTATGGTAAACACATAGATTTAGTGACAAATTCTATTTGGTAATTATATTTAGTTAAATGAATTAAGATAAAAAATATGAAAAAACTGTTACTTGCAATATTCATCTTGCTCTTTATCAATTTACATGGACAAGAAGAAATTCCCACTTCGCTGAGTCGAGATTTAAATCGATATTCTGCGGCAATATTGAGCAATGATTTTCAAACGGCAGTTGATATGACTTATGATCCCTTTGTGACCATTAATGGCGGTGACGCATTATATGCAGAAGCATTAAAGGCGACAAACGAAAGTAATGAAAAAGCAGGATTGATTATTCAGAGCATTAAGCCCATTGGATACTCCGAAATCGTGACTTTTCAAGATGAAAAACAAGTATTAATCACTATAAAATCATTATATACCTTGGCGACAAAGAGATTTGAAGGCGAAAATCAAGTTTTGGGAATCTCACGAGGAGACATGAGCTTATGGCAATTTGTTGACCTCAGCAATCAAGACAAGGAGAGTCTTCAGATTTTTGTACCCAATATGAGCCCTGCACTGGAATTGTCAGAGCCTAAACCAATACTTCAAATTGATTAAAGATTCTGAATAACTTTGTGATTTGATGATAAAAATAAAAACGAGGCAATAAAATGATTTTTGATATAATAGTTATTTGTTTAATAGCACTAGGTTTCTATCTGGGATATAATCGAGGATTGATAAAAACTGTATTTGATACACTTTCTTTATTTATTGCGGTATTGGCTGCACTAAAATTATCACCCATAGTGATTAACCTTTTACAAAGCATATTAAAGATAAGCCCTGCCATCAATTTTGTATTGGGTATTGTCATTACTTTTATTGGAATAGTGGCACTTATTAGATTCGTAGGAAGAAAACTCGAGAATGTATTTGAAGCTGCTAATATTAATTTTATTAACAAAATAGCAGGTGGAGCATTGCAAGGCTTATTTTTTGCAATTCTGATAAGCTATATCATGTACTTCGGGGCTAATGTTGGCTTCATTAATAAGGACATACAAGAGCGGTCCTTAAGCTACAAAAAATTGGAAGTTCTGCCATCTTATACGCAAGCCGGAATCAATAAACTAAAACCTGTATTTAAAAGTTTTTGGGACAAAACAATTGAAACCATGGATGCTATCAAAGAAAAAGCCGATGGAACCGATACGAAAAAAGAGTTATAACCGATAAATTAGATTTGCCTAAGCTCCAATTTATATCCAGTTCCATACACATTGGTGATTTCAAGGTTATCATCTTTGATTTTTTTTCGCAATTTGGATACCAATACATCTAGGTTTTTTGACACGACCAATATTCCTGATTCGCCCCATATCTCGTCCATGAGATCTTCTCGCTTAACCGTGTTGCCAATATTTTGTGACAAAATATGAAGGAGTTTTCCTTCTCTTTGAGTGAGGATTATCGCTTCATCATTTATTAAAATGGTATTCTCATCAGGCAGAAACAAGATATTACCAATTTTTACTTTGTTACTATCTATACTCGATACTTTCGTTTTTCTCAATATCTGTCGAATATAAATTGCGGTCATGAAAAATAACACAAGGAGAACAATTGCGTACATTCGATTCTTAAACCACGGCTTTTGCTTTATGCTAATAGAAATATGATAGCAATCTGGAGGTATTTCTCTGCCTCTACATGGTTCCAAATTTTGGTCAGCTTGCCCTGCTATTGCAGCTATTACATTATCATCGTCACAAGATTTTAATTCCGCCAGATACTCCTCAATGCCCATATCATGGAGTACTTCGGATATGATATTATACAAAGTGTCAGAGCTGATTGCTATCTCCCTTTCAAAAGGAATGATGTAATTGTTACCTTCTTTTCTGACGGGCAATACACGGGACGTCGAATCCCCTACCGAGAGGAGTACACGATTTCCAATCTCCCGCATTCCTACTTCGATTAATTTTTCTGAATACTTCGCACGGGTACCAGAAGTACATTGCGTTGCGGTCAAAAAAATAAAAATTACGATAATATATTTGTACATTGAAATTGAGAATTAGTCCAATCGTCACGTCATTAAGTTGACAGGCAATATTAATCTAAAAAATTAAATATGGTAAAATCGAATGGTAAAATCAGTGAATTACCATGTTTTACTATGTTTTAACTTGGATTGCGACCAAATGAGAGGAGATAATTAATAGATTTGTCAATAAGAATTAAAAAAATCAGTTTATGAAAACAGTTTTGGTAATTTCCATTTTGGGATTGATAGGATTTGCATATAGACAAAATGTTAATACAGTTAGTCATAAGACAATAAATAAAGAACAGAAAATATTCAAATCAGAAGATGATGGAAAATCATGGGCTGACATTACTGGAAATCTACCCTTTGATTTTGATTTAAATGACGTAAGTGTAGGTAACAATGGCATAACTTTGGGTGCCTCTAGAGCCAAAGTTTGGGTCAGTTCAAATTCCAATTCCGATAAATGGTCAGAAGTAGAACTAAAGTCCTTAGATATATTTCTAGACCATAATGTCAATTACATGGTGACGAGTATATTTGAAACGAACACTGGAACGTATGCCTATATCAGCCACGATAATCTATACTTTAGACAAATAGGCAGTAATATTTGGTCTCCCATCAAGGCTCCAATAGGTATATACAGTGTCAATGACCTTGTAGAAAAAGAGAATGGAAAAATTTACATTAGCACAGACGCCGGCATATATTTTACCTCTGATAATGGTGAAGCCTGGGATTTACTCTTTAATGACGGGTATGCTCTGGACATGATAGACCTCGGTGACAAAATCCTCTTTAGCGCCAAGTATGGACTATACCAATTAGACCAATCAAATAACTCATGGTCAACGATCATGGTTAATAACCCATTAGAAAACCTAGGTTATATAGATGAAGATGTATTGATAAATTTGTATCAAATGGAAGGTGAAATCTTCGCATACAAAAACATTTTTACAAGAAATCAACCCGCTGTAAGAGAACTATACGAATCTAAGGATCAAGGTAAAACGTGGACTAAGCACAAGTACAATGAAAGTATCTCAAGTCTGGGAAGAATAGACTCTATCTTAAAGAAAAATGGAAAATTATACATTGCTTGTGTAAAGGGTATTTACGTTTCTGAGGACAATGGTAATCACTGGACACAACTCATGGATAATGACGACGAGTCAGGTAGAACCACCATGAAATTATTTTATCAAGATGGTGAGTTTTATGGTGTCAAAGTCGCCGGGGGATGTTAATACTGAAAATAATTTCTCATAGTAAAAATGTCGCTATCAACATATAATTAAATATTGTTATAGTCATTGTGGCTAATAAATAATATTTTTGAATTTACGTAAGACCAAAGTAAATCATTAAATCTTGGCATTTAAACTAGTTTTAACGATTCCTCTTTTACTTTTTATTTCATGCGATTTCATTTATTCTCAATCAGAATTAGAGGGAATCAAATTAGAGGGAAAAGTAGAAAATAAATTTTCGAAAGAAGCACTTTCATTCGCATATATTTACAATAATCGTTCAGGAGTAGGAACTGCAAGCAATTCTGAGGGATATTTTAATTTACCTAAAAATTTATTAGGAGACACAATTATCGTCTCCTATTTAGGATATGACGATGCGATAATTATAGCAAGTAGAAATTCGAAATTAACCGTTCAGCTAACCCCTATTTCCACAGAGTTAAATGAAATTGTTGTTGAAGCAAAAAGTAATTATTTGTATGATATTATTTCCAGACTTAATAAAAAAATTAATTCATCTTCAAGGGATTCCAAAACTTATTATCTTCTTGAATCTCAAATTTCTGAAACACCGATAGAGATAATAGAGGCTTATTACAATGGTCATTATAATAATTATGGCCTTACTGAGCTAAATCTTAAAAAAGGAAGAATTGGTGTTAAATCTAAGAATAACCACTATTTTGTCTCTACCGAATCCTCTCAGGTTTTTATCATGCATGATATATTCTCTAAAAATGTGCTTTTTCCAGATAACCCATTATGCCTTAATAAAAAGGAGCTTAAAAATCAGTACAAACTTCAATTAGAATATAATTATAAAAAAGATGGATCGGAAGTTTATGTTATTTCATTTGAACCAAAAACGAGTACTTCTACATTATTCCGAGGAGTGATGCACGTTGACATAAGTAGTTATAAAGTCTTAAAAATTAAACTAAATGTAAAAAACACACAAAATCACCCTTTTGTCACTATTAAGAAGCACAACAATACAATTTTATATGTGGATATGGATATAGAGAAAACTTTTAAAATTATTGATAATGAATTATTCATTGATGATATAAACTTTGATTATAAAATAATTTTTCAAGGGAAGAATAATAATCTTGAAAACGTTTCTACAACGGCTTATATTAAGGCCTATGATTATAATCGAAGATTTGTCTTGCCTTATTTTGAATATTCAACTCAATATTATGGATATGCAGACTATCGAGACATAAATGCAACACCTTATGATTCTTGTTTTTGGGATGAAATATCTGAGTTTAGAAGGTATGATCAAACGGAAAAAATAGACAGTTTTATGAATTCTAGCTACCACTTCAACGAAAAAATCAATCAAGTCAATAACAATATCATAACTAGGTAGCCTTGAGTATCCTTATATTCTGTGGGATGAAAAAAGAATTTCAATATCGGAATCGGATTTATTAGAAATAGAAAAATCAAAAAGGATAAATCCTTTTGAAATAGATCGTTTAAACTTAAATATCAAATTATATTTTGATACACATTATTTTAATGATTCTCTGCATTTTGAGGTTTATGCAATAATTGACCCTGTAGATAGTTACTATTTATTCCATATTTCAGATTCAGATTTGGCTTTAATAAATATGTATTTTGATTTAATGCAAATACAAAAATTACAACTTTCGGAACAACTCATTAAACTTAAAAATCCTGATATGAAAACAATGCAAACACTTTATGAAAATCACATCCAAGAGTTTAAAATTAAAAGTCAAAGTTTAATAAAGGAAACTTCAAGAGGAAGGAATGTTGTGGCTATGAAAAAATGGAATAGTCATATTAATGATTATTTAGGAATTGATAATCTACGCATATTTAACCTTGAAAATTAAAACTGCCATTTCCAGTCCGTAAGTCACCTTGCTCAATTTACTATTTTCGTTTCTGATGGCATTGGCAATCACTGGACACAACTCATGGATAATAACTGCGAATCAGGAAGAATCACAATAAAATTATTTTATCAAGATGGTGAGTTTTATGGTGTCAAAGTCGCTACAGGATACTAAGAACTTATGTTTTAAAAAATATTGCTACAATCCATACCATCATTACTTGCCTACCAAGGTTCCAATATGTTCGCCTAAGACAATTTTTTTAAGATTGCCCGGTGTATTGATGTCAAATACGATGATGGGCATATTGTTTTCCTTACACATCGTAAAAGCGGTCATATCCATGACATTCAGGCCTTGAGAAATGACCTTTGAGAAACTTATGCTATCGTATTTCTCGGCATTTGGATCCTTTTCAGGATCAGAAGAATAGACACCATCTACACGTGTACCTTTTAACAATACATCTGCACTGATTTCGTTTGCTCTGAGGGCGGCGGCGGAATCGGTCGTAAAATAGGGGCTTCCCGTCCCTGCACTGAATATGACGATCCTCCTTTTTTCGAGATGTCTATTTGCTCTTCGTCTTATGTATGGCTCGGCTATCTGTCTCATGTCAATGGCAGATATTAATCTCGTATACAGACCGATGCCTTCCATCGCACTTTGTAAGGCCATACCATTGATACAGGTAGCTAGCATACCCATATAGTCACCTTGAACCCGTTCTATACCTGATGATTCCGCACTGAGGCCTCTATAGATATTGCCTCCTCCTATGACTATGGCGATTTCAGCTCCTAAATCTGCAACGGATTTGATTTCATGGGCATAATGCATTAATCTCTCCGAAGTGATTCCAAATTTTTGGTCACCCATGAGAGATTCGCCGCTAAGTTTGATGAGTACTCTTTTATATTTAATATCCATAGTGCATCTTATTTAAAAGTAAAAGGCATAAAAAAAGCGACACTTTTGATGTCGCTTTTTAATCTATTTTTTATCCGAGTTTAACGTGTCTAAATCCGGTTACTGTCAAGTCTTTATTTAGAGACTTTAAGTATTCTTCTACTGACATTTTGCTATCTTTTACATAAGCTTGAGCCAATAGGGTGTTTTCTTTAAAAAACTTATTCAATTTACCCATGGCTATCTTCTCAAGCATTGCTTCAGGCTTACCTTCTTGGCGAGCAATATCCATTCCTATCTCTATCTCCTTTTCTACGATAGACTTGTCAACACCATCCTGATTAACAGCTACAGGATTCATTGCAGCTACTTGCATTGCCACATTCTTACCAGCCTCTTCATATTCAGAACCTTCAAGATTGAGACCTACGATGACCCCACTTCTGTATCCCATGTGAATATATGGAAGCACTTGTCCTTCTCCAGCTTTGGTAACTATTTTTTCATAGTCAGCCAATTCTAGTTTTTCGCCGATTACTCCAGTTTGTTCTTCAATCTTCTCAGCAATTGTGATGTTTCCATCATATTTAGTTGCCAACAACTCATCTAGAGTATCAGGAAGGTTTTTAAGAGCCACGTCAGCGATATGCTCAGCCATAGCAATAAAGCTATCTGTCTTAGCCACGAAATCTGTTTCACAGCTCAATCTTACTACCACACCATTGTTCTTATTGTGTGAAGTTTTTGCAATCACTACCCCTTCTTTTGCTTCTCTGTCTGCTCTTTTTGCAGAAAGTTTTTGACCTTGTTTTCTTAGTAATTCGATGGCTTTTTCAAAATCACCTCCTGATTCTTCTAAGGCTTTTTTACAATCCATCATTCCAGCGCCTGTCTGCTCTCTAAGTTCTTTTACGTCTTTAGCAGAAATATTGCTCATTTACTTTTGTTTTTAAAATTTAAAAAAATGATTATTAAAATTGGGCAAATTTAGACCCCAATCTTCGAAGTCTGTTAATTATTCTGCAGTCGCAGTTTCTTTAACTTTTCTTCTTTCTTCCAATCCCTCTCTAATTGCACTGACTAGGTAATCCACTACGAGTTTGATTGATTTTGAAGCATCATCATTCGCAGGAATAGCAAAATCAACTTTATTAGGATCTGAATTGGTATCAACCATTCCAAATGTTTTTAATCCTAGTTTTTTTGCTTCTGAAAGTGCAATGTGTTCGTGACTGATGTCCACCATAAACATAGCTGAAGGCAATCTGTTCAAATTCGCGATACCACCAAGCACTTTTTCTAATTTATTTCTCTCTCTCTCAAGTGTCAATCTCTCTTTCTTAGTAATGCTAGAAGCGCTGGTATCAGCCAATAATTTGTCGATGCTATTCATCTTTTTTACCGACCTTCTGATTGTTGCAAAGTTAGTCATCATACCTCCTAACCATCTTTCAGTTACATAAGGCATTTCTACACTTCTCGCTGCTTGCGCAACGATTTCTTTTGCTTGTTTTTTAGTCGCAACGAATAATATTTTTCTACCTGATTTTGCCATTTGTTTCATGGCATAAGCGGCACGTTCGAGTGACTCAGAGGTTCGATTAAGATCTATGATATGAATTCCTTGTTTTTCCATAAAGATGTATGGACGCATTTTTGGATTCCACTTTCTTTTCATGTGGCCAAAATGTACACCTGCATCCAACAATTCATTATATGACGGCTTATTCATCCTTTAATTTTTTCTAATTTTAAATAATAAATTCAATAAAAACATCCTAACGTTTAGAGAACTGGAAGCTCTTTCTTGCCTTTGGCTTACCGTATTTTTTACGTTCAACCTCTCTTGCGTCTCTAGTTAGATATTTTTTGGCTTTAAGTGCAGATTTTGACTCTTCGTTAGCCTCTACTAATGCTCTCGAAATGGCCATTCTTATGGCTTCTGCCTGACCTTTAAAACCACCTCCATCAACATTAACATTGACATCGTATTGGTTCAATGCATCTACGGTTTTCAATGGAGCTAACACTAAATTTCTAATGTTTTCCATTGTAAAATACTCCGCCAATTCTTTGTTGTTGATTTTTATCTCACCGCCACCTTGTTTCAAGTAAACTCTGGCTACTGAAGATTTTCTTCTTCCTATCGTATTAATTACCTCCATTGAATTAGAATTTTAATGTTTCTGGTTTTTGAGCCACATGTGGATGCTCATTGCCTTCATAAATAAAAAGTTTCTTAATCACTGCTCTCCCTAATTTATTTTTAGGAAGCATTCCTCTTACCGCATTTTCAACTATTTTGATAGGTCTTTTTTCCAACAAATCTCTAGCCACAATTCTTCTTTGACCTCCTGGGTAGCCGGTGTGGTGAATGTATTCTTTTTGATCCAACTTATTACCTGTAAATCTAACTTTCTCGGCATTGATTACGATAATGTAATCCCCGGTGTCAGCATGCGGGGTAAAAGTAGGTTTGTGCTTGCCTCTCAATACAGAAGCAATTCCCGTAGCCATTCTTCCGACTACTTCTCCCTCAGCATCAATCACATACCATTTTCTCTCAACAGTATTGGCATTGGCTGAAATAGTTTTATAACTTGGTGCATTCATCCTAAAATGGATTTTTTAATAATTTAATATATCTTTTTTCTTAAGTGGGTGCAAATGTATGACTATTATCCTTACCAAAAAACATTTTCAGATAAATTTTTTCAAATAAATTTTTATAAGTGGTTGAAAAACAGTCAAAATATCGCATCAATTCTTTACTAGCACTGTTCTGACGCTGGGTTTATACAGCTATAAGAATGACAATTGTTAATACATAATCATTTAACAACTAATGTACAAAATGGATTAATTGAGATGTAACTCTAATAAGAATTAAATTGGATAATTCTATGCTATTGAAATAATCCAAGTGTTACTGAATTTCAAATTTCGCTTTCACTTCATACCTGAGTTTTATTGAACTTAAGTTTTCCATTTCTTCATTCGTTGTATTCGAACTGATTGATATATTGCTTAGAATAGATTGATTCCCTCTCCAGAAAATATTTTGATTTTCAGGCATTTCTTCAATCGAAATAACATTCCCTATTCTCTCATCTATACTTTCTAAAAGGTATTCAGCCTTTTCTTTAGCCGCCCTCAGTGCTGTTATTTTTACTTCTTTTCTAAGCTTCTGTAGCTCCTTATTGGTACTGTTTGTCACAGAAAGTGAGTTCACTCCATCAATATCTAAATCCTGAACAAGTGATAGAAAATCCGTAGAGTTATTCAATATAATTTTATACGTTTTTTGCTTATAAATATCATTTCTATAGACCCACCAATAGTACCAATAAAAGCTGCTGTTATCAAAAACTAAATCATCTCGGCTAAGTCCATTTTTATTCAAAATATCAAAAAATTTCGTCTCAATAGATTTTAAATTTACTTTGTCTTTGATTTTGTCAGATTTATTATATTCTTTTAAAACTATTTGGAGTTCGATTTCATCGGGTGGGACAGACACCTCGTCACTACCAGTTACCACAATGTATTTACTGAAATCATTCACTAATTCTTGCCCCATTGCAAAATTGGCGAACGCAAGAAATACGAGTACCAAAGTTATGTTTTTCATGATTTTCTATTTTTTTGACTAGTTAACTTACGGTATCGAAACGTAAAAACGTTCAATTCTCTTGTATTACAATGATAAAAAGTGATTCTTAATTGTATAATTGATGAATTAGCAATCAAAAAAATTTACTCATCTAAATTTCTAGTAATTTTTGGCAACAGGTATTAATTACCATGAGGGTTGCATTCTATTAAGGTATAGTACTCCTTATTATTCTAGTTTAAACAAACAACAGGTAGCTCGTGTGTAGATTCCACTTGTGCTATTTCGGTATAGTTATATGTACTGAATTTAATGATATCTAGGTTGTCCAAAAGAAAGAGTAAATCTTGCCTACATTCACAGTTTAGAGCGAGCCAATGTCTAGAATAATCCTTTGAGCTACTGAGAAAATATATCTGACCAGATTCGCAGTATTTTTCTATTTGATTTTTAAATTGTTCATCCAATACAGGCCATATTTGTTCAACCTCAGCATTGAGGCGAATCTCAACCATGAAATGACAATTTTTTCTTTTGCTCATTTATTCTAATGAATAACTGAACTTTAGACGACTATTAAATGTAAAAGGCACAGATTCTTTCAAATTAATTACAACTTCTAGGTCAATAATATCCTCTTTTAGTATAAAATTTGCATTATTTAGAGTTGCAAAAAGACTAAATTCATTTCCAACATTGTAGCCAATATTATCCAAATAATACATCATGACAAATTGTTCCGGATTTTGAATAGATCGGGCATAAACCTTAATATCCCTCAAAAAACCAAAATCTATATCAGAAAAACTGCCACTGATCGAAGACTTGTAGGGCTTGGCTATGACGCTTTCTGCGGCCGTCGTTATACTCCCAATGTTTTGTTCATAATAAACTGGAACATTTCTAATAAAATAATGATGTGTTAGCCCAACAATATTACTTGCTTCTATAGCAAATACGGCTTCTGAGTTGACTACAACCGGAGGTACCTCTTCTTTCCCACACGAGAATAAACTGATTAATATCAGTAAAAATAATGGTTTGTACACTAACGATAATTCTAATTTTTGCACAATTGGTCTGATTTTAGCTTTGAAATTTAACGAAAGTTATAAAATTTTAGTTTTTTGTAGCACAAAAAATAATCAGTCTTCATTTATTTTGAAATAAAATATAAGTTATGGGAGAACAAAGGGTTTCGTTGGTAAGCGATAAAAAACAAATGCAAAAATTTCTGAAAGCACTTTTGGATGATGTGAAGGCCATGGAATATATGTTAGAAAATGGCTGGTTTGAGGATAATGTCTCTCGCATCGGTGCAGAACAAGAAATGGTGCTGGTGGATAAAAACACATTCAAGCCTGCGACCAATGCTATGGAAGCTCTCGATCTTATGAAAGACAAAGAATGGGTAGAAACAGAGCTGGCTAAATTTAATCTCGAAATCAATCTCACACCTCGAAAATTCGAAGGAAGCTGCTTTTCTGAACTAGAAAAAGAGACCAAAGAAAAACTGACATCAATACAAAAAGTATTGGATACTCTCGATACACAGTTGGTATTGACGGGGATATTACCGACCATACATAGACATCATGTAGAGATGGAAAATCTCACACCTAAAAAACGATATTTTGCCCTGATGGAAGCCATACGTGACCAGCTGTTAGGGCCTAATTTTGAACTGAATATTGTCGGCATCGACGAACTCATTATGAAACACACGTCTCCACTCGTAGAAGCTGTAAATACGAGTTTTCAGGTACATCTTCAGGTGAGTCCCACGGATTTTGTACAGAAATATAATATCTCTCAAGTGTTGGCAGCACCGATCATGGCGGTTGCTGCTAATTCGCCGATAGTTTTTGGAAAAAGATTGTGGCACGAAAGTCGAATCGCCATGTTTCAGCAGAGTATTGACACCCGATCTTCCCACGACCACATGAGAGAACGCAGCGCTAGAGTAAGTTTTGGAAAAGACTGGATTCATGACTCTATACTGGATATTTATCGCGAAGATATATCGAGATTTAGAGTGCTATTGAGCTCTGATGTAGAGGAGGATTCATTGGCACTTTTGAAAAAAGGCCAAGTGCCAAAACTGAGAGCATTACAAGTACACAATAGCACTGTTTACAGATGGAATCGACCTTGCTACGGAATCAGCGATAATGGGAGGCCTCACCTAAGAATAGAAAATCGGGTACTTCCATCAGGTCCTACCGTCATGGATGAAATAGCCAATGCCGTATTTTGGTTAGGAGCTATGGAAGGTTTGGCAATGGAAGTAAAAGACGTAAGAGACCGAATGTCATTTGAAGATGCAAAAGACAATTTCGTCAAAGCGGCAAAATTTGGTATCGACTCAAAATTTACTTGGTTTGATGATGAAAAAATATCGGCAGTTGATCTCATCCTCGAAAAGCTCATCCCAATCAGTAGAAAGGGACTCTTGTCAAAAGGTATCAACCAAAAGGATATAGACAGATTTTTGGGTATTATAAAAGGCAGGGCAGAAAGTCACATGAATGGAGCAAGGTGGTTATTAAGGTCTTACACCGATCTAATCAAGAAAACAAACAAAGATGCTGCTCTTACACTATTGACCTCTCAGATAGCAAAATATCAAAAAAGTGGCATCCCAGTTCACGAATGGGAGACACCTTCACTTAGTGATCTACTTCAATACAATCCTGATCACCTCATGGTCTCTGAATTTATGAATACCGATCTCATCACGGTACAGAAGGACGACATCGTAGAGTTGGTGGCAGAGCTAATGGACTGGCAAAAAATAAGATATTGCCCCGTGGAAGACAATAAAGGAAATTTAATAGGATTGGTCACTTCGAGGCATATTTTGAGGCATTTGTTGAAGTATAAAGGAAGTAAGAAAACCTTTGTAGTAGAAGACATTATGATAGAAAAACTCATCACTGTTAATGAAAAAACCAATATCGTAGAAGCATTAAATTTGATGAATGATCATAAAATAGGTTGCTTGCCAGTTGTAAGTGGTGATGCTCTCATTGGTATTATCACAGAATCCGATTTTATTGCAATTACCTCGAGATTATTGGATAGATTAAAAACGAGTTAAAAAAATGAAATGTCGTGTAAATTGATTAATACCTCTTAATTTTTTAAAAAAACATTCCTTAACCTATGGAGATTCTATAAAAATTAATACTTTCAGGCATTCAAAATATTTATAGTATTAAGGAAATGTAGTTCCTTGATATTTTTGTATAACTAAGCAAACCTTAATTTTTAAATTATGCATACCAATTACATTCAAAGGCTGTCATTATTATTGCTATTGGTCTTGTTAAGGATATCTAATCATGCACAATCTAGTATCCAAAAGCTCAATTTTGATGTCAAAAACTTTAAAAAAGAACTTTCTCAAAGGGATAACATGGTTTCAATACCAACTGCAATCGATTCACAACATGACTTTCGCATCTCTGAATCCGATGTCATGGATGATGATTTCAAAAAAAATTATCCTGAAATTAATGCATATCGATTGCTTGACGACTTCGGCAATTACGGATCTCTGGTAATCAATGACTCTAAAGTCTGGATAACGTATAGTATTGATGGCCAAATGTATGCAATTGTGCCTAATGGTTCTGAGTTTGAATTACAATATGGAGTGGGTGAGCCAGTGCCTCATGCTTGTTCGGTAATTGAAACAAAATCAGTGCTTGGATACGAATTTAATCCCAAAGAATTTAATAATCTCCAGTCTAATCGCATCATTAAATATACGGTGAATACTTATCGAGTCGCACCAGTATGTACCGGAGAGTATTATCAGGCGAAGGGAAACAATGACTCTGATGTCAGTGCCTCTATTGTCTCTACGATTGCAAGTATTCAAGAAATCTATTTAAGAGAAGTTTCTATAAAACTGACCGCTCTTACTCCCGTTCTCTACAAAAATCCGAACACTGACCCATTTACTCCGGACACCAATATGGGAGCAGATTCTAGACCCGTACAAGCGGGTAAGGTCGTAAAAGCCAATTTTTCTCTCAATTCCTATGATGTAGGCCATGCATTTCACATTCATGAGGATGGTGATGGTTGGAGTAATGGTGGAGTTGCAAGATTAGCCTGTGTATGTCAAAACACTGAATACGAAGGATCTCCTTTAAAAGGTCAAGGTTGGAGTGGAGCTTTTGCCTCTACAGCTTGGTGGGCATGGATAAGCTTATCGGCTCATGAATTTGGACACATGTTTTCTGCTACGCATACTTTTAATGGTACAGGAGGGTCATGTACGGATAATATTTCTGATGAAACCGCTGTAGAGATTGGTAGTGGCACCACTCTTATGTCTTATTCTGGTTCGTGTGATGATACCCAAAATATACCTGACGGCCCAGAAAACCAATATTTCCATAGTATAAACCTAGAGCAAATATTAACTTATCGTGAACTAGAAGCGACCTGTGCCAGCATCCAGAATATAAATAATGAAGCGCCTGTAGCACAAGCCATTTTATGTAACAATGATTTTACAATCCCTAAAAGTACCCCTTTCTACATCGAAGGAAATGGTACAGATCTTAATAATGACAATCTGACTTATACCTGGGAACAGATAAATGAGGATGGCCCAGGTCACCCTACTCAAGGTTTTATAGGAACGCAAGCCGGCAATAGCCCGACTGCACCGAATTTTAGATGTTTCCCACCTTCAAAAGAAAAATATCGATATTTTCCAGAATTAAGTACCTTAGCTAATGGAATCACATCCGATCCGTTTCAGGTCTTGTCTCGAAGAGCCAAAGAATTGCAATTTAATTTAACGGTTAGAGATAACAACCCTAATGGAGGAATCATAAATTCTGCCTCTCTAGATGTGCATGTTGATGGCACGGGACCTTTCGAAATTCCTACGGCTAGCAATCCCTCCACATTAGATGCTGGAGAATCATTTCAGTTAAATTGGCTTACCAATGGTTCTGATGGGTTGTGCGACAAGGTATCCATTAGACTTTCGACAGATGGGGGTTTGACATTTCCAATCCTACTTGCCGAAGATGTTGATTATTCATCACAGGGATCTATGATAACCATTCCTACTGGACTTTATAATACGAGTCAAGCAAGATTTATGATTTCGTGTGAGGATTTTAGCTGCACTAAGTTCTTTTGTGTTTCGAATAAAAACTTTAGCATCAACTCTCAATGTACTGCACAAGAGACAACTTTGTGTCCGATAGAAGACTATGAATATGACAAAGGAGATCCAGCATTAGATTTAGATATTACGGCAATTAATGGAAGTATCGTAAATTCATTTGAAAAGAAAATATATCCCAACTCACCGACTGGTGTTTTCGTCCTTTATGCAGAAAATGGTATCGATTGTGCTTCATTTGCCTCCAATGCTTATAACCATGAGACCACAACTATTTCCGTGAATGAATCTGGAACATACACTTTTTATTTTAAACTGGACGGAATTTATGGAAAGCCGGTTATGACCATTTTTGAAAATAATTTTAATCCAACCTCACCTTGCTCTACTTTTTACACAAGTAATTTACAATTAACTCCCGATAATTTTTTAAGTAGGTCAACTATTTTATCCGCTTATTTAGAAAAATGCAAAGACTATGTCTTGTTCTTGTCAAACTTAGAAGCACCAACAATTACGACCAAAATAGATTTTTATACAGGACCCGGTGATGTCATATTACATAGCGACTCTGATGCTAATTTTGAAAATACATTTATCGCTGTCAAGCAGCCATCGGGAATCATTTCAGCAGCAAGTGCCGAAGCAGATTTTACGACATTAGGAGGTGGCACTTATCAAATTCATGCAGTCAACTATAAAACTTCTGGTACAGAACCTCCAACAAATATCACGGAACAAGACCTAGTAGGTCAAAACTTTAATGAGCTATTCAATAATGACAATTGTCTTTACGCAAGTGCCATGTATAGTACTCTCATTGTGAATTCTGATTGCTCTCTAGAAGTGGAATTAGGTACTCAATCCGATTGCGACCCTAATAAAGGGACTTTTACACAAGAATTGATAATTTCTTATGATGATCCACCTACAGGTAATCTCAACGTAAATGGTGAAATATATTCCCTAACTGGGAGCCCTCAGACCATAGTACTTACTGATCTCATTGCAGATGGATCAAATCATGGTATCACTGTGTATTTTACAGATGCCACTGATTGCGAATTTAATAATCCTAATTTCTTTCAAGCCCCTCAGAATTGTTGTCCATTTAACTTGGACAATATCCAGAGTACCTATTCCTATTGTGAAGGCAATACACTGATTGTGTCAAATGATAATGACAATATACAATATGAGTGGTATTCGGCCACGACCTTACTTTCATCAGGTCTAACGTTTATTCCTTCAGAGACCGGAACTTATCGGGTAGTAGCAAAAAACATGGGCGGATGCACAGTAGAAAAAGAATTCAGTGTCGAAATATTTCCGAATCCTGAACTGACCATTGATGGGCCACAGGCACTTTGTGGTGGAGAGGAAATCACGGTCATGGCAATAACCAATGAAAACCAAGTAATCTGGACTAAGGATAACGTCGAGCTCACAGAAACGGGATTTTCATTAAACATTTCAGAACAAGGTCTATATTCCGCAACCGTTGTAAATGTTGCCGAATGTTCGACCAAAGTAGAATTTAATATCGAGGTTCATGCAAGTCCTGTGGCTGAGTTAGGGGATGATGTCATTCAATGTGAAGGGACAACCGTAACCCTCACTGATGTTGGAAACGGGGGCATGACATACAAATGGTTTTTAAATAATGTACTCCTCCCCGACCAAGGTGGCTCTATAGGAGTGACCCAGCCCGGCGTTTATAGGATTGAGTCCTATAGTGAATTCAATTGTGTGGGAACAGATGAAGTCAATGTTTCGTTTTTATCCTCTCCTAATATCGATGCCGGCTCTGATATTACCGTATGCGAAGGAGAGCAAGCCATTATTAATGCAAGTACTGATGGAAATTTCAAATGGTATTTGGATGGACAAGAAATCAATGAAAGTAGCTTAAGTTTTACCGCCGTAACTGGAATCTACGTTTTAGAATCTTCTAATGATATTGGCTGTACAGTTTCCGATACCGTAGTGGTCAATATTCTCAGTATTCCCACCGTCGATTTAGGAGAAGATAAAGTAGCCTGTATTGGAAACAATGTTCTTCTAGAAGGGCCGGAAGGCGATTACACTTATAATTGGAAACTTCTTGGCAGTACAATCGAGACCGAAAAAGATCTCACTGTCAGCACTGGCGGAACTTATACCCTCGAAGTGACCAATGCGGCGAATTGTTCAGCCTCAGATGAGATAAATATTGATTTCGTCGATGGACCAACCGTTGATTTAGGCTCTGATTTAGAAACTTGTGAAGGCAAAGAAATTGATATCATTGCACAGACAAATGGCACGGACATCAGTTGGTATCGAGACGACATTTTAATCAGTGGAGAAAATACTGCTACTTTAAAAACAGGAATTGCCGGAGACTATAAAATCGTAGTAAAAGGTAGTTCCGGTTGTGAGTCCACTGATGAAATAAAACTGACCGTCAACCCTAATCCTATGATAAGCATAGGTTCTGACATTGAGGCCTGTGAAGGAAATACCGTCAGTCTTAACTTCACCAATACAAATAATTATGACTTAGAGTGGTCTTCTAATGGTATTGTGCTCGGCACGAGTGAGTTTTTCTCTGTTCCCTCCTCAGGCACCTATCAATTAAAAGCTACCAACGAATTCGGGTGCTCTTCTACGGACGAGTTGATCGTAACATTTTATCCTCTTCCGAGCCTCGAACTTGATGATGAATATAATTTTTGTGAAAATGGTTCAGTAATAATTAGTGCTACATCCAATGCATCCACCTTTGATTGGTATCTTAACGGAAACATTGTCAATGGTATTAATACTTCCTCGATCGAGGTCGATGAACAAGGAATTATAAAAGTTGAGGCTATAAGTGATAAAGATTGTCGAGCTGAAGCTATGGCAACCGTGATAAGTAGGCAATCCCCCACAGTAGATATAGGGCTTGACCAAACACTGTGTCCTAATTCCTCAATTGTGTTGAATGCAGGGGACGGCGCAGTACTATGGAATAACGGCAGTACCGAAAGTACTTTAGAAGTATTATCTCCCAATCCTACCCAGCCGCAAAGTGAAACCTTTTCTGTAACTGTTACCAACGAATTTGATTGTACGGCTACAGATGAAGTAATGATAAGCTACTTACCAGTCGTCGTCGCCTCTGTAAGTACAGACCTTAATGGTCTATGTAATGGTGAGACCATGACATTAACAGCGAGTGGGGGTACGACATATTCATGGAATGATCCTACAGCTACATTGAGTTCGACTACTGGCAATATCGTGATCGCAAGTCCAAGTGTTACAACCGAATATAGCGTCGTTGTATCTGATAATTGTCCTAACAATTCTGATGAAGCCACGGTAGAAGTCGTTGTATTTACTAGAGGCAGCGATGTCACCGCTGGAATGGATACTTGCGTGGTCATCGGTCGTAGTCTTGACCTCGAAGCAACTGGAGGAGTATTTTATTTATGGCAAGATGACCCCACCATATTGGGTTCAACCACCTCCTCGTCGATTAGTGTAAGTCCTGCTGAAGAGACCACTTATTATGTAGAAATTGAGGATTTTCATGGTTGTTTATATCAGGATTCCGTTACCGTCTGCGTGGTAGAAGACCCATTAAGCATTTTTGTACCTGTAACGATGATATCACCAAATGGTGACGGCAAAAACGATGCACTTGAATTCGAAGGCTTAGAATCATTCCCTGACAATAGTTTACAAGTTTTTAATAGATGGGGAAATTTAATTTATGAAAAAAATGGCTACCAAACCGATGATAATAGGTTTAATGGAACGGAAAGTGGTGAGCCATTACCTGAAGGGACCTATTATTATGTCTTAAAATTTGACCAATACGTCTTTAAAAAGGCACTTACCATTATTAGAGATTAAATTTTAAATAACCGAAAATTAAAAAGCAATGAAAATGAATTCAACAAAAATAAAGAATCTGGAGATGAAAATATTGGTTAGAATATTGGGACTTATATTATTTATTTCCTTTGGGAATACCCGTATCAATGCACAACAAATCGCATACTCCAGCCCTTTACTAGAAACCCATTCCTATTGGAATCCTGCAACAACTGCTTATGGGACAAAGATGAGTACAGATGGCTTTTTTAGAGGTCAATGGCTTGGTTTTGATGGGGCTCCATTAACGGGATTAGCGTCCTTTCAATACCCATTCGTCGATTATAACATGAGTGCTGGAGGAGTATTACTATTTGATAAAACGGGTCCTATTCGCAACATGGGCATTCAGCTAAACTATGCTTACAAATTGAAAATGGGTAGAGAAAGCCAACTTTCACTTGGGCTATCCGGTAGTTTTACACAATTCAGTATCAATACCGCTAATGAATTGTACAATGATAGTGGTGACATTATTCTTAGTCTCGCAGATCAAAGTACATTTTATCCCTCCGTTGGAGCTGGTGTGTTTTATGTTTCTACTCTTGAAGAATACAGATCCTCACAGTTCTATTGTGGCTTGGCATTCTCACAAGCTATAGCGGGACAAGTAGGCTTAGACAGTATCAACATCAAAAGAAACAATCATATAAACGGAGTATTAGGAGTAAAAATCTATGGAAACAGTTCTTATGTTGAGCCATCAATTCAATTAAATTATGTTGCACCTCAAGTCATAGACGGCATTTTTACATTAAAATATGAGATGGAAAACACCTTTTGGACGGGTCTAAGTTACAGTACGGTAAACGACATCGGCGTTCAAGGGGGTATTATCCTAGATAGGTTTGGAAATCGTTATGCGAAATTGAAACTGGGTGTCCTTGCCAATCTTTTGGTCTCAGAATCCATAAGTACCTTTGGCCCGGGAGTAGAATTTATGGTAAGTTATCAATACGACTTAGATTAAAAAAGAAAGGCAGTCATTGAAATTTGACTGCCATTCTTTTTATTTTACCAAGCTTTTACTCAGCAATGTAATAGAATATTTTAGTTAACCATTTCGTAGGATCTGGTTCGTTAGCTGGGTCAGTGACATATTCTTCTACCACAGGGGCATCATTAAGTATGTTTCTATCCTTCATATAAGCATCTATCGCATAGTGAGCAGGTCCAATGTCCTTATAATCGCCATAATAATCTATTGTTAAGGCCTTTCTTTCATCAATATGATAAGAAAGGGCATCCTGTATTGCAACTTCCTCTTTTACTGGGATGGCTGCTGCCATATCTGTCATCTGCTTGCTTTCATCATATTTAAAATACAATCCACAAGGCATGCCGGCCATTTCTATTCCCGCTGTTTGCAACTTTTGAAACAAGGATCCTAAATTCTGAGCATAAAATTGAGCTATATTTTCAAATTTTACTTCTGCACGATTCATAACATAGTTCTTGGCTGGAACGATCACTTCCTTAATCTCATATCCTAGATACTTGCCTGATTTCCTGTCATTTAACAATTCTCCGAGGTTCTCAAGACCTGAATTAAAGTCTTTAGTTATATATTTTTCAGCTAAAAAGTTCATCAGATTCATTGGAATAGAAGATTCCCCTTCGAAAGTCCATGTAATTTTACATCCACCCTCCGTTTTATCAAAAATGTATTTACCATGGGCATCTCCCATGCCTTCAAAAATGACTTCCGTACCTATTTCTTTATTCCTTTCAGAAGTTAGATATTTAAAAGTTCCCTTTTTGGAGACCGGGCCTTCCCATGAATAGCTTGCACCAGCACCTACGGTGGTATCGCCATACATAATTTTCATTTCAGGATCCATTTTCTTCCAAGGATTCCATTTTTCCTGAAGTTTCATGTCGTTTACCGCATTAAATGCCAATTCTACCGGCACATTATATTCTTTGCTTACAGACACTTCATATTTCTTTGGTAGAATAAAAGCTATGATGAGCAACAAGACAATAAGTGCTAAAAGCACATATAAGATTTTTTTAAGTATTTTCATTTTGTTTTGATTTAGTGAATAAGTAAATGCTAATTTTTATTTTTTGACACGACAAAAATGCTTAATACAACGATAGCGAGAAGTCCTACCCCAAAAACAATCATAGAATTAACACTTCCTCTCAATACCGCTAGGGTGACAATGGCTATTAAAAATAAGGTCGGTAATTCATTAAAATATCTAAAACCTACAGAAGTGAATTTACTTTCTCCAACTGCTAGTTTTTTCATTTGAATCTTACACAGGACGTGATATACCGTTAATAATACGAGCAAAGTAAGCTTTGAATGCATCCAGCTATTTTGCCTTAACCAATCTAATCCATGAAAATATAACATCAGTAATCCGGCAGTCCACGTAATCATCATGGCTGGATTACAGATATATCGATATAATCTAGATTCCATCAATTTATATTGATTTCTTAATATTAGACCCTCATTCTCGGGAAGATTATAGCTTTCTTTATGATAGACAAATAGCCTTCCTAAATAAAACAATCCCGCAAACCATGCCACAAAAAATACAATGTGAATTATTTTTAATATCAATATTTCCATAATAAAATTTTGGTCAAAGATAATCACATCGTTGGTTTGATTGGGAAAAACTGGTATAATTATTACAATTTACAAATAATTAGAAGGAGTACTTGATAAGTATTTATTGTAATACTACTCCTCTCTTATAATAGTATCACGACTAAATTCATAATTACCATCTTTCAATAAAATCATATTTTTCACGATGTATGCTTTTATTCTGTCATCATATTCACTACTCATTTTTTTTAGAACTAAGGTCCTATTGTAGTCAATGATATTTACCCAATATCTATCACTTATTTTGCCAGCGTGGCCTCCGTTCCAAGAATGATACAATTGCCTTTTATCTGAATCAATCCTAAGATTTGCAAAATCAATTCCATCTTCAAATTTCTCTTTTTTAGGATTCAATATAAAATATCTTCTCAGAGCATTCGTTGCGCCACTTACATCATTAAGCGCTAAATCCAAATCCGTTTCACCATCAAAATTAATGTCCTGTAATTTTAAGTCAGGATTATCTAAATCAAAAAAATTAACTGAAGCACTAAATTCAGGAATGATGATCGATTGCCAATTTCCGTTTGAAAATTCCACAATCAAACTATCCAAACTTATACGATTTATTTCATTTAGACGCTTATTGGAAACGAGATTAGAAGAATAACAGAATTTTATTGAATTAAATTTTTCATTCGAATAATGCTTTTTCCATTTGAAAATACCAAAATATTCATTTCCATTCTTCCTTGACTTAAATTCTATATTTCGCATTTTCAAAAACAATGAATCTTCGATTATTAAACTTGGAATTGAATCAAAATCACAATCTGTAAATACGCATTGTATCAAATCAGAATTTTTTACCCCTTTAGGTGAAAATGCATTAGCAACATTTTGAACAATTAAAAAATAAGGAATTAAGGTAGTCAACATGAAACAAAAAACTAAACTTTTATTTATCATTGAATACATCTAATTTCAGACCTGAATATTTACAATTATATTAGAATAATTTTGAATCCCTAATGTGCCTCTAGCCAGTTTTCCCCTATTCCTGTGTCAACGACTATTGGAACTTCAAGATTTGGAAGTGCCTTTTTCATCTTATCTACCACCATATTTTTGACTTGATCAAGTTCCGGTTTATACACATCGAAAACCAATTCGTCATGTACCTGTAAGATCATCTTTGATTGCCATTGTTGTTTCGTAAGTTCGCGATCTATATCGATCATCGCAATCTTAATCATATCGGCGGCCGTCCCTTGGATCGGGGTATTGATGGCCATTCTCTCAGCATTACTTCTTATCAAGCTGTTTCTACTATCGATATCTCTTAAAAATCGCTTCCTACCCATCATGGTCTCTACATATCCATTCTTTCTTGCAAATTCTACGGTATCATCCATATACTTTTTCAATCCACTGAACTGGACAAAATAATTGTCAATCAAATCCTTGGCCTCTGACCTCGGTATGCCAAGCTGTCGAGAGAGATTGGTAGATCCTGCTCCATAGGTTATTGAAAAGTTAACCGTTTTGGCATTTCGCCTTTGAGTTGGTGTTACGTCATCGTAAGGAACTCCATATACTTTAGCCGCCGTAGCCCGGTGAAAATCATTGCCTGCTTTAAATGATTCTAACATGAATTCGTCTTTACTAATCTCAGCAATTAACCTCAGTTCTATCTGGCTGTAATCTGCTGCCAATAAAATATGGTCTCTATCTCGAGGCTCAAATGCTTTTCTAATCTCTCTTCCCGCTTCGTTTTTAATCGGTATATTCTGCAAATTCGGGTTTTCAGAACTAAGTCGACCCGTTGCAGCCCTTGCTTGATTATAGCTGGTATGGACTCTTCCGGTATTGGGATTTATCATCGTAGGGAGAGCATCCACATAAGTTGATTTTAGCTTGGTGTATTTCCTATATTCGAGAATATCATTGATTATTTTATGATCCTCTGATAGTTCTGTCAATTTTTCTACATCCGTGCTGTATTGTTTAGTGGCGGTTTTTTTCCATCGATACGGTATTTTTAAATGGTCAAATAACACTTCGCCCACTTGTTTAGGTGAAGAAATATTAAATCTCAATCCAGCCTCTTCATAAATCAATTTTTCAGTATCATCAATTAATTTCTGCAATTCATGTGAATAATTTTTCAAAAATTCTGGATTGATGCGAACACCCTCATATTCCATTCTTGCCAATACTCCACTTAGCGGAATTTCCAAACCCTCGTAGAGCTTCCACATCTCTATATCCTTTAATTTTTCCTTTAGCGGTGACTTTAATTGCAAGGTGATATCGGCATCTTCGCCTGCATATTCTTTCACTTTTTGCTCAGATACATCCCGCATGGAGATTTGTTTGACTCCTTTACCGATGAGTTCTTCTATAGGCACCATGTGATAATCAAGCATCGTTTCGGAAATGTAATCTAACTTATGCCTAAGATCCGGCTCGCATAGATAATGAGCCAGCATGGTATCAAAAATATGGTCATGTAACACGACATTATATTTTCGCATGACAAGGGCATCATACTTAATATTTTGACCGATGAGCTGTATTGAATTATTCTCGAGAATGGATTTAAAATATTGAGCAATAGTTCGTGCTTCATCTTGATTTGCGGGTACGGGTACATAATATGCTTCATGTGGTTTTACACTAAAAACCATGCCTACCAACTGTGCCAATAATGGATCAAGTCCTGTCGTTTCGGTATCAAAAGAAATTTCTTTTTCTCGACTCAACTTTTCGACCAAATCAAGTATTTCAGCCACTCCCTTGACCACATGATATGTGTGATCAACATTTTCAATGTTCTTTTTCGCTATAGAATATTGAATCGGTGGTGTTGCAGGCGATGGTTTTTGGGTCACTTCTGATGGAAATAATTCTTGTTGTACTCCTATTTGGCTACTGTTGTCTCCGAGTATCTGAGTAGCTAGAGTTCTGAATTCCAATTCTTTAAAAATCTCTGCCAATACCTTTTTATCAGGTGGATCCAGCTGGTATTTCAGTGCATCGAAGGTTATTGGAACTTCAGTATTAATTGTTGCCAATACTTTGCTCAGTCGTGCTTGATCTGCATAAGTAATTACATTTTCTTTTTGCTTACCACTCAGTTTATCGGCATTGGCAAGGATTCCCTCTAGACTATCAAATTCCTTGAGAAGTTTTGTTGCTGTTTTCGGTCCGATACCCGGTATGCCAGGAATGTTGTCCACACTATCACCTTGTAAACCGAGGACATCAATAACTTGGTCAACACGTTCAATATCCCATGTTTCTAAAATTTCCTTAACTCCTAATATATCGATGCCATTTCCTGATCTAGATGGCTTGTACATAAAAACTTTGTCAGAGACCAGCTGTCCATAATCTTTGTCCGGCGTCACCATATACACCGTATATCCCTCCTTTTCCGACTGTTTAGCAATCGTCCCGATGACATCATCTGCTTCGTAATTATCAACCATGATAATCGGAATCTTAAAGGCTTCAATTATGGATTTTACATAAGGCAAGGCAATCGTGATATCTTCTGGTTGAGCATCTCTATTGGCTTTGTATTCCGGATAAATTTCGTTTCTAAATGTCCCACCTTTGGGGTCAAAGGCAACGGCAATATGGCTGGGTTTTTGGTTGTTTAACAAGTCCCACAAGGTTCTGACGAATCCCGTAATTGACCCGGTATTTATACCTTTTGAATTGATGAGTGGTCGATTAATAAATGCAAAATGTGCTCTATAAATTAGTGCATGACCATCGAGTAAAAACAACCGCTTATCGTCCATATTGACTTATTACTTTTTATATTTTTTTAAAATTTCAACTTGTGCTTCTAATGAAGATAAAAATTCTTGCTCGAGTTTATCAACCAATTTTGATACTGGTAAAGTGTCGTGGATATTACTTACCCCTTGTCCAGCTGACCATATTGTTTTCCATGCCTTAGCCTCTGAATCAGCCTTAAGTTCCTTTCCAAAATCTACTTTTGCCTTACTCTCCCATTGAGATTCTGTAATGCCCATAGCCTCCAATGATGGTTTTAAAAAATTAGCATTAACTCCAGAAACGGCAGCCGTATAAATGATGTCATCCGCACTCGAATTGATAATCATGCTCTTATAATCATCAGGTGCTTTACTCTCCAATGTATTGATAAACCGGGTACCCATATAAGCAAAATCAACTCCCATTTGCAAGGCTGTTGCAATATCCCGACCAGTACTAATACATCCAGAAAGCACTAAATAGCCATTGTGAATCTGACGTATTTCTTCTACAAAAGCCATTGGATTAAGATTTCCTGCATGTCCTCCTGCCCCTGCCGTAACCAATATCAAACCATCAACTCCAGCCTCAAGAGCTTTTTCCGCATGCCGTTTTTTGATAACGTCGTGAAAAACTAAGCCACCATAAGCATGAACGGCATCGACGAGGTCTGACACGGCACCTAATGAAGTGATAATGAGTGGTACTTCATGCTTTATGCAGACCATTAAATCGTCTCTAACCCTCATATTTGTAGGATGTACGATAAGATTAACACCAAAAGGTGCTGCTTTATTTCCTGTTTCTCGCTCCCATAATTCTAACTCCGTTTTTATCTCTACCACCCATTCTTCGAAACCATCAGTTGATTTTTGATTTAATGATGGAAATGTCCCAACAATACCATTTTTGCAACATTCGATGACCATTTTGGGCCCGGATATAAGAAACATCGGTGCCGCAATAATCGGCATTCTCAAGGATTGCAAAGCAGCCTTCGTATTCATTTAGCAGTTATTAAGTTTTCGGCTTAAAGATAATCATCTATCCCCTTTGTCTATACCAAATGAGACAATAATTAAAATTTGAATGCGGTAAGCTTCAATCTTATTTAAGGATATTTCTACGGTTAGAGCTCAGTTTTTTCTATCAATCGGAACCCATTTCCATGGATGTTTACGATTTCTAAATTTTCGTCTTTTTCAAGGTATTTTCTGAGTTTTGTAACGAAAACATCCATACTTCTCGCCGTAAAATAATTGTCTTCACCCCATATTTTGGTCAATGCCTCTGATCGTTCTAGGACATCATTTTTTGTAAGGCAGAACATTTTCAAAAGATGGGCTTCTTTAGGTGATAATTTTTCAGTGGATTGATTGGCTCCACCCATATCATAAGTGAGCTCACGAAGGGGATAATTGAAATGATATTTGCCCAACTCAAATTCCTTTTGATTTTCTCTGGCGTCAGGCGCTTTTTGAGTTCTTTTTAGCAAAGCTTTGACTCTGTATAGTAATTCCTCAGAATTGAACGGTTTAGAAATATAATCGTCACCCCCTATTTTAAAACCCTCGAGGACATCCTCTTTGAGAGACTTTGCGGTAAGGAAAATAATTGGAACTTCCTTGTTTTTTTCTCGAATATCTTTGGCCAAAGTAAATCCATCTCTCTTAGGCATCATCACGTCAAAAATACATAAGTCGAATGATCCTTTTCCAAAAGCCTCGTAGCCTGCATCACCATCCGTTGCCAATACCACGTCAAAATCATGCATTTCGAGGTATGATTTCAATACATCACCAAAGTTTCTGTCATCTTCTACAAGAAGAATTTTTGTATTCGTTTGTTCCATGCTTTACTTTTTAAAATTGTAGTTTTTTATTTGTCCTTATTTATTCAACAGAGGTTAATTTAGAATTGTTACAAAATGTACTTTTAACATAAACGAAGGAAATTGTAAAATCATATATAAGCCACTATTTTTTTAAATTTTGCTTTCGCGGTAGTGTAATGGTAAATGTGCTACCTTTCCCTAATTCACTATTCACCGATATTTTTCCTCCTAGAATGTCCACGATACTTTTCACATAGCTTAACCCAAGTCCGAAGCCTTTGACATCATGCCGATTGCCCGTGTGTACACGATAAAATTTATCAAAAATATGTTTCTGATTTTCTTTACTGATTCCGATACCGGAATCTTTTATCTTGATTTCCACTTTATCCGACGAATCTCTGGTCTCCACCCTGATGTGCGGTGCTCCATCGGTATATTTTTCAGCATTGTCGAGCAGGTTTCTGATGATATTGGCAAGGTGAGTTTGATCAGCTTCGATTTCCGGGTTTTTGGCATCTAGTGCAAGCGCAATATCTCCCGACTTTGGAATCACACTTAATCGGGCATTTTCCACGGCATTTTCAATCAGCTCGTTGACATCGATTTTAGAAATTTTAAGTTTAATTTCTTCTTTCTCTAGACGTGCCATTTGCAGTACTTTCTCGACTTGACTCAGCATCCGTCTATTTTCTTCTTTTATAATACCCACGAATTTTTTCACTTTTTCTTGGTTATTAATAATCGTTGGATTTCCAATGCTGTCAGAAGCAAGATTAATGGTCGCTATTGGTGTTTTAAATTCATGGGTCATATTATTGATGAAGTCTGTTTTCATTTCTGATATCTTTTTCTGCCTGAAGATGACCATGATTGTGTAGATAAAGCAAAAAAGTATCAATCCTGTAAATAATATCGAAAGCGACATCACGGGCATAACACTGCGCCATAACCAGCTATTTTTATCAGGAAAATAGATTCTTATTGACCCTGGATCAACTTCTTCTCCGTTAAAAATGGATAATTTGTATTCTGTATTATAAAGTCCCTTACCCGTTTCAATTACGGAAGACTGTGCCACATCACCAAAATCAGGTACGTAATTTCCGTTCACTATCAGAAAGGCATCATTCTTATTGGAAAAAATACCGTATTCGTAATCGAGGTTAATATTTTGATTTTGAATGGCGGTTTTTAAATATTTGTCAAGTTTTATATTGTCGATATTTTCCAGAAATCCTTCCGGGTCAAAGAGCATCATGTTACTTCTGATCTCAAACTCGATTCTCTGTCTGGACCAAGATTTTTCTTTTGATGAGATGATGTTTTGCGTAAGATTGAGCTCGTCGTTACCAATGAGTGAGTTTTGTTTCTTCTGCTTATAATATTCCTTTACCAGATCCTTGGATTGATTGTCTTCTGTGAGTCGATCTCTCACTTCATTTAATGCAAGGAAAACTCGGGTATTAAAGTTCTTCTCATCAAGCGAAACTGACCACTTTATCCATAAAAATTGAATTATGGCAACTCCCATTAATGCGAGTGCCATGACAATCATTATAGCCCAAAGTGTTCGTTTATTCATTGTTTAGAGGGATGGAGGAAGTTTTATAAAATTTCCAAAATTTATTATTTAAAATGGCTAAATCTTTCGTGAAAAACTCATCATAAAAGTCCAGATTCCCCATATTAAAGCGTTCGAATAAGATGATATTGTCCAAAGAGCTGATATTGTCAGCGGGAAAAGGGGAGGGCAATTTAAGTAAATGGTCATCCGTCACCAGCAATGAATTGTCAGTCTCCTTAATGAGTAAAAAATAAGGCTTTTCTCCTGCGTATTCTTTCGATTCGTCTATGTTTCCCAAACTATCTAAAAAAACACCTTTGTTTTTGCCACTCAAAAATGTCGTAATGCTCGTATCAGGCAGCACATATACTGGCGAAAAATTGTACTTTTCATTAAGTGCTTTCATGGCGAATTTCTTTAGAAATGTCGCTTTTTTAACGAGGAAATCATATTTTTCATAATTCGTAGAATCTCCACTTTTTTCGAAAAATTCTTTATACGTTTCAATGGATTTGGAGTAAGTCGGTAATCTTAGTATGATACCATTTTTCTTAATATTCAAAATATGAGCATAGGCAATATCCTTTTTTTCTGTCTCTACTCGGGAGGTTGAGCATGCCGCTAGGCTTATGAATACTATAAAAATGTAATAAATATATTTTGTCAATTTTCTATTATTTGTCACAAAAATAAAAAGCCAAATCTATGATTTCGTTAATTTTTTCTTACCACAAGAATTAAATGTAGAGATATAACGAAATGTTCAGTATTTTTGGGTATTCAACAAATTTTTAACCATGCTAAAATCAAATTTCCTAGTATTTGTCCTCGCTCTCTTCATTATTTCATGTGGAACTTTCACTAGCTATAATTCATCATTCTCACCTCAAGATCGAATAATTGACACAAAACCAGGAAAATGTTATGCAAAAGGTCTTATTCCTGGCAAATTTGAGTATGAATATATAAGCATTCCAAACTATACTGGCACAGATTTTAACAATCCATACATAAAAGAAGAAAGTTTTGAAATCGAAGCTCCCTATACTCATTGGGTAAAGATAAAGGCAGACCAAAATTGTCGAGCTCCAAAACCTGACGATTGTTTGGTCTGGTGCTTAAAAGAAGAACCTGGAAAATATTTAGATCGATATGTGGTGACGGACACGATCATGATGAAAGAATTCCAATTGGAAGAAATAGAGCTCAAAATACGCATATCAAGTTCATTTACCGATTGGATAGAAGTCGTCTGCGAATACAATATTACTGATGAATTATTGAATCGATTGGCCTATGCTCTGACCGAAAATGGATACGAAATAGTTTATTCTCCAGAAATAGGATTTGATCAAGATTTTAAAAGAGTACTAACAGAATTTCAACAAGACAATGAATTAGGAATAGGAGGCATAAGTAAAGAAACCTTAGATTTACTTGAGATTGAATATTAAGAATTGATAATGTAGTGAAAGTAAATTATTCAATATAATCGTGATAATAAGCCTCCAATTGTTCGTAAAATTCCGCTCCTTTGGCACGGATAATGGCATCTTTAAGAAAAACGAAAACGGGAATATTAAGCTCATTACCTAACTTACATGCGGGATTGCAAATATCCCACTGATCATAGTTCCATGCTTCGAATCCCTGTTCCTTGTTTTGTACGACTCTAATCGGATATAGATGACAAGAAATTGGTTTTTTAAAATCGGTCAATCCATCTTCATAAGCCACTTCGAAGGCACATCTTGCGGTTCCACTTTTTTTATCATCTGTCAAAAAAATACAAGCTCCATTTTTATGGAGGGGTGTCCCCTTGAACTGTTTTTTTCCAAATTTTTGATAAATTCCGACCTCATTTAGAATTGAAATTGACTTATCCGGCAAGTAAGGCAATAAAATGTCTAATATTTGATTGATTTTCTCTATTTCCTCATTTTCAAGCGGGGCACCATAATCTCCCTCCCAACAACAAGCCCCTTGGCAAGCTTCGATATTGCACACAAATCGGCGTTGAAATATATCATCGCTTATCAAAACATCATCAATAATTATCATACTCCTGTGACATTAAAACCACAAAGTTATGCTTTATTTTAATTCTGAAAATAATAGGAATTTATCGAATATATGGCATATCGCTCATTTCAATTTTTATGTCTAATTTTAGCATTTTATTGAAGAAAAAGACTCAGATGAAAATATTTTGTATTGGACGAAACTATGTGGCTCATGCCGCCGAACTTAATAATAAAGTGCCTGATAATCCTATCATCTTCATGAAACCACCTACGGCTCTACTTAAGAACAACGATGATTTTTATCACCCTGATTTTTCGAATAATATTCACTATGAATGTGAATTAGTGGTGAAAATAAAAAAGTCTGGAAAAGCCGTTGATCCCGAATTTGCCCATTTATACTATGACGAAATAGGGTTAGGGATTGATTTTACGGCGAGAGACCTTCAGGAAGAATTAAAATCAAAGGGTTTGCCATGGGAGATTGCAAAGGGCTTTGACAATTCGGCAGTAATCAGCACATTTTTACCTATCGATCAGTTGCCTTCACCTATAGAATTTTCCTTGTATAAAAACGGAGATATTGTACAGAAAGGCACTTCAGAAAACATGATTTTCAACATTGACAGCTTAATTGTGAATATTTCAAAATATTTCACCCTACAACAAGGCGATTTAATCTACACAGGCACTCCAGCTGGAGTAGGCAAGGTCGAAATCGGAGACATACTAGAAGGATTTGTACGAGATGAAAAAATGTTTTCATGTAGAGTCCGATGATGTACTTACCTAATTAAAGGCTGATTTTATTACATACAGGCAATAATTTTCACAAAATTTTGAAATTTGACTTCAGGAATCCGGGAATCTTACCGTTAGAAGTTTTGTGATGTTATAAAAAAGTTTACTTTTGTATCGAGCAAATTGCCAGAGTCAATTGCGGGAGACAATAAACCAATATCTGAGATCCAATTTTGATAATAGACAGAAAATATTATTCCAATATTTCGTCGTCTTCTTCTCCTTCAAATATTGACTTTGGCTTTTTTATTAGAGGATTTTCGTGCATTTCAAAGTAATCCTTTCTCCTCCTAGATATGTCCAAAGCAAGATAGATAGCTTCTCTAAATGAAGTGGCATTTGCCTTATTTTCACCAGCGATATCAAACGCCGTTCCGTGGTCAGGCGAGGTTCTGATGACTTTTAAGCCAGCAGTATAGTTCACCCCTTTTTCGAAGGATAATGTTTTGAATGGAATCAATCCTTGGTCATGATACATGGCGAGAATGGCATCAAACTTTAGAAAATCCTGAGAGCCAAAAAATCCATCTGCAGGATATGGTCCCATGGCAACGATGCCCCTGTACTTGCTATCTATGATTGCGGGTTTGATAATTTCTTCCTCCTCCATACCCATCACGCCATTTTCTCCTGCATGAGGATTGAGCCCTAGCACGGCAATTCTCGGTCTTTCGATGCCAAAATCAACTTTCAGCGTCTCATTTAATATTTGCAATTTCTCACTTACCAGTTCCTTGGTAATTTTCTTACTAATTTCGGAAACAGGAATATGTGTTGTTACTAATGCTACCTTTAATGCATCATCCACCATCATCATTAGCGGTTGACCTGCGGCCATTTTGGCAATATATTCTGTATGTCCCTTATATGGGAAATTAGCAAGGCTCATCGCATTCTTGTTTATCGGAGCCGTTACCAATGCATCTATTTTTCCATCAATGAGATCCTTTACTGCTCTATCCAAGGCTATAAAAGCATATTTTCCTCCTGTTTCATTCATTTTGCCTACTTCGATATTGACGTTATCGTTCCAGCAATTGACCACATTTATTTTATCAGTGTGAATTTTATCGGCATCTTGAATATGGTAGAAATTAATCCTGCTATCAGGAATCGTATTCTTATAATAACTCATAATCTTGCTCGAGCCATAGATGACCGGTGTGAAATTTTTAGTAACCCTGTCATCCCCCAAGGATTTAATTATTATTTCAGGACCGATACCATTTATATCACCAATACTTATTCCTATTTTCATCTAATTAAAAGTGTTTGTATGTCAAAAATCAACCCACTAGATTAATCATTCCACTAGTGTGTCATAATTATCGCAGACATGGTCTGTTTCATCAATATAAAAATTGTTTGTTTTCCAAATGTCAACCCACCTTTGTGCCGTATATTATCCCAAACATAGTATGTTTCAAATGTTTTTGTATTTTATAAACCGTTACAACGATACAATCTCAGCACGAAAGCAAAGATGATGTTTTTCAAAACGCTAAGATAATTATATTTGCGTAATAAAAATTTATAATATATAGTGCAGGATAAGTATAAGATATTAGGCCTCGACCCGGGAACCAATCTTTTCGGTTATGCCATAATAGAGATCGAAGGTTCTAAAGCAAAGCTGATTACACTGGGAGCTTTAAAAATAAACTCAGAATATGATCATCAAGATAAATTGAAGGAGATATTCTTACAAGTTCAAGAAATAATAGAGACTTATCTGCCGCGTGAACTCTCAATAGAAGCCCCATTTTTTGGCAAAAATGTGCAATCCATGCTTAAGCTAGGAAGAGCTCAGGGAGTTGCAATTGCTGCTGCCATCACAATGGGACTTAAAGTCAACGAATATTCTCCCAAAAAAATAAAACAATCTGTGACCGGAAATGGCAATGCCAGTAAAGAGCAAGTTTCTGCCATGCTGGAAAACATTTTTAGGGTAAAAATCGTCAAAAGTGAACTCGACGCCACAGATGCTCTTGCCGCCGCTTATTGTCATTTCAATCAATGTAGAAACCCGCTAAGTAAAGGTAAACAATATAGTGGCTGGGCCGCTTTTGTAAAAGATAACCCTGAAAAAACGAAGTAAATGAGAAGTAGGAACAAATTAAAACGATTTGCGGAAATACGATCAATGTCCATTGTATATGAGAATTACGATTATGAAAATCCCATTCTGACCGGCGAGAATGGCGTCGAAGTTGACTACAAAGGCAAATGGAAGTCTGAAGTTTTTAATAATCCTGGCAATCTTTGCCTAGAATTAGCCTGCGGAAGAGGAGAATATACACTCGCTCTTGCAAAAGATAACCCCAATGAAAACTTTATGGGTATCGATGTAAAAGGGGCAAGAATATGGCGTGGCGCTAAGAATGCATTAGAGCAAAATCTTAAAAATGTTAGGTTTTTGAGAACGAGAATTGAACAGGTTGATTTATTCTTTGACAAAGGTGAAGTGGATGAAATTTGGATTACTTTTCCCGACCCCTTTCATGGAAAAGACAATCGAAAATTGACCCATCACAAATTTCTAGACCGATACAAATATTTACTAAAAGATGGTGGATGGATAAATTTTAAAACAGACGACGATAATCTTTTTGATTATTCTCTGAAATCTATAAATTCTTATCAAGGTGCTAATATTCTCTATAAAAATGACGACATTTATGCAGATGAATTACCCTTTAAGGAATTGGATTACAAGACACATTATGAAAAAAATCACCTCGCTGAGGGTAAAAAAATAAAATTCATTCGTTTTACTTTATAAATATTAAGAGCATGAAAAAAATATTATTTTGTTTAGCCTTTTTGTGGATTGTAATCCAATGTCATGCCCAAACTGAAAATTTTAAAAGTGCAAGACTGGAATTTCCAAATGGTGATGTTGTGACAGGAAAAGTTATTAGCATAACCGATGATGAAATCACCATTCTAAACGCCTATGGTGACGAACTAAAATTTTCAAAGAAAGAGATTGAGGAAATAATATTTCTAGATTCTGAAGAAGACGATTATTCACACTTTTTTCTCGATCAATATTTTCTATTGAGTTCTAACTTCCCCATTGAAAAAGGGAAGTCATATTATAAAAATCAAAACATATTTATCAATCAATTCAATTTTGGAATAAGTAAAAATTTCAGTTTAGGCTTAGGTTTTGAATCCGCAAGTTTACTCATAGGTGGCGAGTTTCCACCAATTTTTTATATTAATCCTCGAATACATGGTGGAGGTGAAAATATTAGATTTGGGTTAAATTATCTCGGAATTGTAATTCCATTTGATGGAGGTAGTTTTATTAATTCAATTTTTCCCTCTGTTACATTTGGTGCAATCGATAGAAACATTTCAATAGGGGGTGGTATACTTCTAGATGATGATGTAATATTCCCCATGTTTACCTTATCCGCACTTTCAAAAATTGGAAAAAAATCATTTTTTATCGCTGAAAACTATTTGTTTACTTATGATTCTGATAATTTAATACTTTCCAATTTAGGATTTAGATTCCAATTGTCTAGAAATGCAGCTTTAGATGCGAGCTTGCTTATATCATTGCAAGAAGGGGCATTTCCAATTCCATTGCTAGGGCTATCTATTAGGTTATAATGCGAAGATATGAGATATCCTTTGCCCGCTAAAATCACAATTCTCTGCTTGTTTTTCTATGCATTTAATTCATCCTATTCACAAAAAACTAATTTTAAATATGAAGCCAAAGAGTTGATTTTCACTGATCAATATTTTGTTCTACCGAGTAATTTTAATTTACCTGCCAATCAGGCCTACTATAAAAATCAAAATTTATTTCTCAACTCCTTTTATTTTGGAATGACCGAAAATTTTAGCTTAGGAATGGGCTTTGAGGGAGTTTCGATAGTCGAAAAGGAATTTCCTAATGTCTTTCTTATGCCCCGATTTTCACTCGGCGAGGACAAGGTCAAAATTGGATTTAATGGCTACATATTCTTATCAAATCAGTCCCATTCGTCACTGTTCATGATAGTACATCCTTCCATTACTCTCGGACAACCAGTTGGAAACATCAGTTTTGGAATATTAAAAGCCATGCTTGATTCTTCTGATGATTTATTTAAAAATATAATTATAACGACCTCCTTCAATTTTAAATTAGGAGCCAAAGTCCTATGTGTCGGCGAATTCTATTTCAGCTCCGAACAATACGATCGAATTTTTTTCTCCAATGTCGGTGTCAAAATTTTAGGTAAAAAATTGTCCATTGATTTTTCAATTCCTATAGAAATATTAACAGGAGAAAGCTCAACGGTTCTATTTGGTTTCAGCATTCCATTTAGGATATGAACTCCATTTCAATTTGCTAAATATCAACAATTTTTATATTATAATTATAATTAATATATTTGCTTTTCAATAATTATTAAATATGTCAACAGAAGCATTTTTAGTTGAGGGAAGCAGGAAATTGTCCGGTGAAATACAGCCTCAAGGAGCCAAAAATGAAGCTCTCCAGATTATAAGCGCCGTATTGCTGACGGACGAGGACATCATTATTGAAAATATTCCAGATATCGTCGATATAAGACTACTGATTCAGTTGATAGAAGGCCTAGGGGTCAAAGCAGAGCGACTATCCCCCTCAAGCTATAAATTCAATGCTTCTGACATAGATTTGGAATATTTCGCTTCTGATAAATATCAAAATGACGCCAAAAAAATTCGTGGTTCGGTCATGTTGCTCGGCCCATTATTAGCAAGGTATAAAAAGGCATTTTTACCGAAGCCGGGAGGAGATAAAATTGGCCGTCGCCGCTTGGATACGCATTTTCATGGATTCACGAAATTGGGAGCCATTTTTAATTATGATGATCATAATGGACAATATTATCTATATAGTGACAGGTTAAAAGGTGACTACATTCTCATGGATGAAATATCTGTGACCGGAACTGCCAATGTACTGATGGCAGCTGTACTTGCCGAAGGCACCACACAAATATACAATGCCGCTTGCGAGCCCTATTTACAGCAATTGTGCAAAATGCTGGTAAGAATGGGGGCAAAAATTGATGGTATCGGTTCCAATCTATTGGTAATCAATGGAGTAGATTCTCTTAAGGGGACGACCCATCGTGTACTTCCTGATATGATCGAAATAGGTAGTTTTATTGGCCTAGCCGCCATGACACAATCGGCTATTACGATTAAAAATGTATCCTACGATAATCTTGGCATCATCCCAGCGACCTTTGAAAAATTGGGTATAAAAATGGATTTAATAGGAGATGATTTATTTATTCCAGCTCAAGATCATTATGAGATTCAGAATTTTATCGACGGCTCGATCCTTACGATTTACGATGCCCCATGGCCGGGTTTTACTCCTGACTTAATTAGTATTATATTGGTGGTAGCGACTCAAGCAAAAGGCTCAGTATTGATCCATCAAAAAATGTTCGAAAGTCGCTTGTTTTTTGTTGATAAGCTCATTGATATGGGAGCTCAAATCATCCTATGTGATCCCCACCGAGCCACAGTCATTGGTCTTGATAGGGTGTCACCACTAAGAGGCATTTCGATGACTTCTCCCGATATTCGTGCTGGTGTGGCATTATTGATTGCCGCCTTGTCGGCAAAAGGTAAAAGCACCATCCTGAACATCAATCAAATTGACAGAGGATATCAAAACATAGACCAACGCTTGAATGCACTTGGTGCTAATATCGAAAGAGTTTTAGTTTAATATTCCACTGTTCCGGCTCGGCGTAGTCTGTCGTTGATGGCTCGACCAAGGCCTTCTTCAGGTACGAACTCCGAAAGAATGAGAGAAAAACCCTGATCATCAATCATCCTTAAAGTACCAAAAAAGTTTTTTGCTGCTTCGTCTAATGATTGGCTTGGGGATAATACCATGCAAGAGTCGATATGATTTTCATGCGAATAATCCTCACTAAAACTTAATATGGCTGGTCTTTGATCCCCATATTTTTTAATCAAATTCGGGATATTTCCGATGATTAATTTTGTGCTTGGCGAGTAATGAACATCCAGCATTCCAGGTGCCGCCGGATTACTGGTTGAATGGTGTAATTTTATCTTTTTTCCGACGATGTCCTCGAGATTCTCAATACTAAATCCACCTTTACGGTATACCTGAATTTCCCCATTTTCTACCCCTACAATAGTCGATTCCATGCCTACCATACAGTTTCCTCCATCAAGGATATATGGAATTTTATCACCCAATTGTTGATTCACATGGGCTGCCGAGGTTGGAGAAATATATTTGAAGGGATTAGCACTGGGAGCCACAAGAGGAAAAGGCAACATGGACAAAAGTTCTTGTGTCAATGCGTGATTCGGCATTCTGAAAGCGACCCTAGGTAATCCATTGGAAATGATATCAGACAATATGCTGCGCTTAGGTAGCAACACGGTCAGTGGCCCCGGCCAAATTTCTTCCATGAGTTTCTCTAAACTTCTGTCAACTTCTTGGGCATAATTTTCAATGTCTTGGAATGAGGAAATGTGAACAATCAAGGGGTCAAAAAATGGTCGATTTTTCGTTACAAATACTTGAGTAATTGCCTCCTCGTTGAGGGCATTAGCCGCAAGCCCATATACTGTTTCTGTGGGTATCGCTACGAGCTCTCCATTCATTAATAATCTAGCCGCCTCTAATACATCAGATCCTATCGTTGCCAAAAAGCCAATTTTTAATGATAACTAATCTTAACCAAATTAAGTTTTCCGGACTTCTCACTTGGCACCAATATTTCTGAATTATTCAACTGAAGTGCATCATTGATACGCAATCTTAGGTCTTGGTACTCAGTACTTAATACACTATTTCGCTCTACATTTCCGAATGGATCTAATACATATTCGCTTACCGTACTAAAGTTTTTTATTTCATCATTATACAAAAACCTAAGTCTAGATGGCGTGATGAATGTGCAAATCGACGAGAAATAGCCGTCATCATCTTGTGAATATTGCTTTTTAAACAATAGTTTTTCCCAGTTTTGAGTCAAATCTGGATTAAGATTAATAAGGATTAGGTTTTCATGGTAGTGGTCGGTCATATTAGAATATCCTAACAAATTGTCACCATAAAATCTTGTGCCGGCATAGTTTGCTCGTCTATATACTACCTTTTCATATTCAAAAATCAATAAAACACCACCATCTTCCCTAAAGAAAAAATCTTTGATATAATAGTCTTTGATGACCTCCTCCGGTTTGTCAGGTTTGCCATTTGCTAGATAAAGCATTTGGTCGGAAATAGGGATTGGAATGATTTCAAGATTTGTACTGCTCATAATCTGAGGTCCTCGAAATACAAAGTAAGCATCTGACTCATTTTCGTCCAATTCTAACAAGCCTGCTAAAGCAATATTTTTATTATGATTGTCAAATTTCAAAATCATCCTTGGGGAGAAATAGTCCTTAAAGTCGATTTTAATTAGATTGGGCTCAGCTCCCAAAGGAATATTGTAAAATACCAACTGATTGTTTTCATGACCACTATCAAATTCGGAATTCATTCTGAGCCACACGATGCCGTCGTTACTGATGGCAACATCCTTGATACCGTCCTTTAATTCATAATTGTTTTTATCCAAAAGACTGTATTGAAGTACTTCTTTATTGCGATTGTCAATGATAAAGACGTGCAGATTCTTATCAAAATACCGATAAATCACGAGCTTCGAATGATCTTCTGAAACAACTGATCCCATCGCCTTTTTGAATAAATCTCCGTCATCAGTGGCGAGAGTCAATGTATCTCTAGGAGTGCCATCTGGCAAGAAATTTTTGCATTTTAAGACACTTCCTTGTTTGAATTGGAATGTATAATAGATAGTTACCAAGCTGTCTGTTCCTATGATTTCGACGATTCTGGTATCCCTAAAACTTTCCAACGTAATGCGTTGCTCGTAGAGGAACTGTAAGTCACTGTCAAAAACCTCAAACTTCTGATCCGAACCCTTGTCTCTATACATAAGAATATTACCATTATTCATATTGAATAAATCATAGGCATAATCACTTTTGACGCTGATTTCCTTGGAGACTGTAACCGTTTGGCTAGTTATTGGGAAAGATATTCCCAACAAGAAGCAAATTATACTTAGGCGAAATAGAGGTAATTTCATCCGCTTTTAATTGAAACAATTTTTTCCAAATATAAACATTTGAAAATAAATGTATGAATAGTTAGTGCATATTAGTCCAACATTTCTCAATATCGTTAAAATTTCATTAAAAGTGGTGCTCTCTGATAATCTACGAAATCTTTCGTATATATTTGTGTTATAAAATTAAATCAATATGAAATCAAAAAATCTACTAATCGCGACTTTGATGATCCTATTTACAATACCTACGGTATATTCTCAAAATGTAGAAGGTCAAAAAAAGGTGAAAATTGTAAAAATTACCAAAGATGAAAATGGAAATATCACAAAAGATGTCGAAGAAGCAGAGGGTGACGAAGCCGATGAGTTGCTAAAGGATTTTAATGAAAAACAGACAGAAATCAACGATGAACAGAAAAGAATCATTGAAAAACAAATAAAAGTAATCGTAGATGATGAAGACGGTGACAGTCCTCAAATATTTATGAAAAAAATGGGGGATGAAGATTTTAAATGGGTGGAAATGAATGATTTACCCGAAGATGTAGATATACAAATCATAGAAAATGAAACAGGTCATTGTAATGAACGAAAGATGAGAAAGCCACATTTTGAATTCACGCCAAGGGAAGGTCGCCGAGCGATGCATTTCGATGAGAGAATGCCAATGGACAATTTTCACAATGATAATAAAGCTGGATTGGGAGTCATGATTGAAGATACGCCACATGGGGTCGTGGTTGAGGATTTTGAAGAAGGTTCTGTAGCGGAATCAGCAGGATTGCGAAGAGGTGATGTCATCCTAAAGATTAATGACGCTTATGTATTTAGCGATATGGGTCTTGTAGAAGCTCTAAAACCATACAATCCCGGTGAAAAAGTTAAAGTAAAATACCTCCGTAATGGGGACGAAAAAAGCACTTCGGTCAAGTTGTCGAGTCGAGAAAACTAATCGCAGCAAAAATATATTTAACTTTTTTTATGCAAAAGGCTTAGTAAATTAAAAATGCTTTCTATATTTGCATCGCTTTTAAAGAAAGCATTTATTTGGTTTGGTAGTTCAGCTGGTTAGAATGCCTGCCTGTCACGCAGGAGGTCGCGGGTTCGAGTCCCGTCCAGACCGCTTTTTCAGCTCAGATAGATGTTATCGGAGCTTTTTTATGGAAGGATTTATGAAAGTTCGAATTAAATTTTTTCTATTAGAACATTTTAGGGAGATTAGCTCAGTTGGTTTAGAGCACCTGCCTTACAAGCAGGGGGTCACTGGTTCGAGTCCAGTATTTCCCACTTGATTATCAAAGAGTTATGAATTAAATTTCATAGCTCTTTTTTGTTTTTATATGATAAGATGAAAACAAATATTAGTATACCTACTTTGATTCTTTGGCTTTCAACGATTTTATTGATTTGGACAAGTATAATGGACTATTCTACATATTCAATGGGAATAAATACTTATGCCATGTATTTTTTGATTGGAATAATACTGA
>JACJYM010000011.1 GCA_020636155.1 Lewinellaceae bacterium
TGCCAGTTTTCATAATATCTATTTGGTTTTTGATGGTAATAAGATTACGGAAATTTGTCGTTATTTTGACCATTTACAACCGACAAAAGATGAATTGGGTGATGCTGACGAAAATCCTAGGTTTCCTGGATGTGAACACATGAAAACTCTCTCAGAACGCCAGCAGTGCAGTAATAAAAAACTCATCGAATACATGGCCAAACACCTAAAATATCCCGAAGAAGCCAAAAAGAATGGTATCGAAGGGACGAATATTGTTCAGTTTGTGGTAGATATTGACGGTTCACTAAAAGATATTACTTTACTGACAGATATTGGTTACGGAACTGGAGATAGTACTAGAGATGTGTTTGAAAACATGAATGTAGAACGAATCCATTGGATTCCTGGGAAAAAGGATGGCAAAGTGGCCGCAGTCAAATTAACAATGCCCGTTCAATTCAAATTACAAGAAGGAAAAAAAGAACACAAACATCCACACAATCATTAATAAAAAGAGGGTCAGAATTTCTGACCCTTACTTTTCTATCAGATAGCCATTGTATAAAAATGAATAATTAGAATCATCACTAATTATCACTTCATTATCTACAGGCCGTAACAGCAAATCATCAATAATGAACGATTGTTTTCCATTAAAAATAGCTCTTATTCGATCTCCTTTCTTAAAATGAAACCTGTGATTGCTTCTTATCCAGTTCCCTTGGATATCCGCACTGTCTCGTGTACTTATAAAGTAGGAGGCCTTTTCCTTATTTTGTTCATCTAATACTATCAATGTCCAGTCACCTATGCTATACTTCTTGTTATCTATGTGAGTCCAACAGCTAAATTCTAATTCCAAAGTATCAGAAAATGGCAATATGGTATCTAAGACAATGTGCTTTCCTTTATCGAATATCCGAGCTCCGTTTCCATATCGGACGATGTCACTACCTTCATTATCAAAACCGTTGTAGATATAATTTCTCGAATCAATCGGATGATTAAGATATTGAGATTTAGCATAGTTTATAGAAAGTGTATCGTTGATATCTTGCGGTTTTAAACTTAACAACATATAGTTTTTTTCATCGTAGATGGTGTCCGATTGTTGCAAAAGATACTTTTCGCCATCACCCAGTGAATGATCTTTTCCTAAAACTATCAAGATATTTCGTTTGGGGTCTAGTTCATTGACAAATGGCTTTTTAATAAGTGGATTTGACAATAACCCGATGCCTCGGATGCTAACACTTACCGGTGTCCGACTAAGTATTTCGCTTATCATAGGGATGCCACTGACTAGAGAATATCTCATGCTGAAATATTGAGTATTCCAATGAAGTTGACTCATAAATTTGTCAGATGTAAGCATCATTTTTGGCAAAGCAAGGATGGCCTGATATTGTGATTTATCAATGTGATATTGATCCAATATTGATTGTATTTCAGAATTTTTTGAAATAGAAAATTGATTTTCGTATGCCGGGTGATCAAACCTTGGGAATATGTAAGATTTTAATTCTATTATCCATAATGAGAAAAAGATACCTACCAAAAAGAACTTTCCAATTTTATTTTGGATGGCATTATACCAATAATTTAAAATCAATACACCGCCGATACTCAGAACAAAGTAAAGAGACCATGACAGTCTGGCCGAAGCCTTAAACATGAGCAAAAACCCTAAAACATTTTCAACCCAATCTCTAGGAAACGGTGAGAATATAATTGCTGAAGAATATAAGAAAATCAATATGCTGGCTCCTAAAAATATTTTGAATATAAGGGGTAATGTGGGTTTTTTAAGATTTTTGACTTTATAAATGAACCAAAATAACCACAGTAGAACGGATGCGAGCCCAATATTTTGCATAGCTTCAAATTCTACCGATGGTGGTTTTTCAAAAAGACCTTTAATTAGATTGCCAAGAAGGGAGCCTTGAGGATAGAGATATCCCTTTAATTCTGAATTAAAATAAAAAAATCCCCATTGCAAATTGATTCTATCGCTATATGGATCATTAAATTTAAAATTTAAAAAGACAATGGCAATAGCCAATGCCGGAATAGCAAACAATAATAATGCGGTCTTATAATTCTTTCTATTACTAATAAACCAAAAAAGTGAAGAGGCAATTCCAATAGCAGCGGCACTGAATCCTAAATAGGGATTATTAAAGGTAAAAAACAATAATGTCAAACCAAAAAGTACATCTCTCTTTTCGAAAACACCAACCTTGGTTTTTCGGATGATCCACAACATGGTCAAAGGAATCAAAAATGGATAGGCTAGACCAAAATGCCCTCCAAATCTCAACATTTGCGGGCTTAAAAGAATAACCAATGGACCGAAAAAAGCAGATAATATATTGCTAACACCTAGTGCTCTCAATAAGAAATACATCACCATGAAGGCAAGGACTAAAAAACTGATATTCAGACCATGAATAAGTCCCACCGAATATGGACAAAGATCAATAATATGGTGACTTATCCACTGAAATAAAGTGGCAAAAGCGCCTTCCGCATCGGTTAAGTAAATGTATTCTCCCGTAGGGTAAGCCATGGCTTCTAAATGACTTCCAATCCCATGGCAAATATGATAAGAAAAGTTATAATAAATCGTCCAGGCATCTCCCCCAATAGCGTACATGCTTCCATTGGGATTGACAATGTATGGTCTCATCAATAAATACGAGATTACGAATCCAAAGAGAACCGAAACGAAAAGCCAGAAGAGGTCTTTGTTTGTCATCTTCGAAAAGTAATTCCTCATTCCCATTGGCTAAAATTTACACTAAATTACCAAGTCTTTTTGATCTCGGGATTAGAAATCCATTTTGACCAAGCTTTATTGTAAGTGTGAAGGTTGAGGGTTTTCTGATGGTTCATGTCTTCTAGTGGGAAATCATAATTAGCCCACTCAAAAATACTACCATAAAGATTATAAACTTTCTTATATCCAGCGGCCACCAATTTCTCACCTATTTTCTCACTTCTATAGCCAATACTACAATAAACCACAATTTTCTGGTCAGGATTCAGTCCCTCAGGAATACTATATTCGGAAAATTCATCGTACCCCACATATATTGCTCCGGGTATATGTGACACTTCATATTCTTCCAATTCCCTCGTGTCAAGGATGATAAATTCATCAAAATTATTGTGCAAAGTCGAGACGTTGATAATCGGCACGGAGTAGTGTAGATATTTATCAATCTCGTCCCCAAAGGCGGCATTTTGTGCAATTTTATCCTGGCTCATTAGTGTAATTGTCATCAGATGAAACATTATAAATGCCAAGGTGACACGTAAAAAGAGGTTGTTTTCTCTAGTCATCACTCCCTTTCATTTTTTCGGCATTTTCGGCAATGATAAGGGCATCCAATATCTCATCTAAATCACCTTCCATAAATCGGTCCAAGCTATACAATGTAAGGTTTATCCTATGATCGGTTACTCTATTTTGAGGAAAATTATATGTACGGATTTTATCCGATCGATCCCCTGTTCCTACTAAAGATTTTCGATGTTCTTTCTGTTCCTTGTAAGCTGCTTCTCTTTGTGCTTCTTGAATCCTTACATATAATTTTTGTAGGGCAATTTCTCGGTTTTTATGCTGTGACCTCGAGTCCGTACTTTCTGATACGATGCCCGTCGGTATATGGGTAAATCTCACACCCGACTCTGTTTTGTTGACGTGCTGACCACCGGCACCACTGGATCTAAATGTATCGACTTTGAGGTCGTCCTTTTTTATGTCTATTTCTTCCAATTCAAACTTTGGCATAATCACCACGGTAGCCGCCGAAGTATGAACCCTTCCTTTGGCTTCCGTCTCAGGTACTCGCTGTACTCGGTGAGCTCCTGACTCGAATTTTAACCGACCATACACATCTTCACCAAACACTTCCATCACTATTTTATTATATCCACCCACCGAGCCTTCATTGATATCGAGTATCTCAGTTTTCCAATTTCTCTTTTCAAAGTATTTGTTATACATCCGGAAAAGATCTCCCGCAAAAATACTCGCTTCATCGCCGCCGGTACCAGACCTGATTTCCAAAATAATGTCTTTTTCGTCCTCGGGATCCTTGGGTATGAGAAGATACTTTATTTTTTCTTCGAGGTCAGTTTTTTCTTCGCTCAGCTGTTCGATTTCAAGTTCTGCCATTTCCCGCATTTCGGGGTCAGAATCCTTGGTCATCAACTTTGCAGATTCCAGATTTTCACTCACGTTTTTGAATACCTTAAATGTACTGACCAGTTCTGAAAGATCTTTATATTCCTTGTTCGTTTTGGCAAAAAGTTTTTGATCTGAAAGTACATCAGGATCTGCCAATCTCTCTTCAAGATAATAAAACCTTTCTACAATCGCTTCTAATTTTCCAATCATCTATGAATCCAAAATATTTATGAAAGCACAAAAATACAAAGAAAATAGCTTGAATTAACTGCAATCCCTGAATAGAAAATAATGATAACAATCGAAGTTACATTGCGTATTAAAATCAAGCTTTAATATGTTCTTAAAATTTCGCCTTTAAAGTAAAAATATAAAACTCAAATAAAAAAGGCAATTAACTGAAAATCAATTAATTGCCTTATGTGTTTTAGAGGTCGAGACCGGATTCGAACCGGTGTACAAGCTTTTGCAGAGCTCTGCCTAGCCGCTCGGCCACCCGACCAATTTTTAATTTGGACTGCAAATATAGTACATTTTTAACACCTGATAATTTAATTTTCCATAAAATTCTTAAAAATTAATTTTGGGTTCGATCATTTATTTCAACTATTTATGCTCGAAAGCATTCTATTTCATAGTTATAACTAATTTTGAACTTTTGCTTTTTACTTATTGAGAAAATAGATTTGTGAGTAATTTAATACAAAAATATAATATTCCCGGGCCGCGATATACGAGTTATCCCACAGTGCCTTTTTGGGACAAGGGTGAATTTGATCTCGAAACTTGGAAAAATTCCGTGGTCAAATCTTTTAGTGAATCGAACGATACGGAAGGGATAAGCCTTTATATTCATCTTCCGTATTGTGAGAAACTCTGTACTTTTTGCGGTTGCCACAAGAGAATTACTAAAAATCATTCAGTTGAACTGCCATACATTGAAACTCTGCTTAAGGAATGGAAATTGTATCTTGAGCTTTTTGATAATAAACCGTTCATCAAGGAATTGCACTTGGGTGGAGGAACCCCTACTTTTTTCAGTCCTGATATGCTGAAGAAGTTAATAGAAGGGATATTTACTCATGCGGAGAGAGCGGTGGACTTTGAATACAGCTATGAAGCACATCCCAATAACACGACCCCAGAACACTTAAAGACCCTTTATGACCTGGGTTTCGAAAGGAATAGCTTCGGTGTACAAGATTATGATGCACTGGTTCAAACCACCATCAACCGTATTCAAAGCTTCGAAGACGTAAGGGAAGCCACTTACATGTCTCGTGCAATTGGGTACAAATCGGTAAGCCACGATTTGATTTTCGGACTGCCAAAGCAAACGGAGGAAAGTATTGCGAAAACTATAGAACTTACGAATGAATTAAGACCAGATAGAATTGCCTTTTATAGCTATGCCCACGTGCCGTGGATCAAAGGAACGGGGCAAAGAGGGTATGATGAATCTGACCTGCCAAGTGCCGATTTAAAACGAAAAATGTATGAATTAGGAAAGAAATTGCTCGCTGAAAACGGATACCTAGAGATAGGGATGGATCATTTTGCACTTCCTAATGACAATCTTACACTAGCGATGAATAATGGTCTTCTTCACCGTAATTTTATGGGATATACAGCTGGAAAGACTCAGTTAATGATTGGTCTAGGAATGAGTGCAATCAGCGATTCATGGTATGCCTTTGCCCAAAATATCAAATCAGTAGAAGAATATCAAGAGGCAGTGAATAAAGGGGTTATCCCTGTATTCAGAGGACATTTTCTTACTGAGGTAGATTTAGTGGTAAGGCGCCATATATTAAACATCATGTGCCAATTTGAGACGAATTGGGAAGCGGATGAAATGAAATTCGAAGAACTGGAAAATTGTCTATCACGATTAAACGAAATGCAAGATGATCAGTTGGTCATCATCGATGATAATCAACTTTCCGTCACGGAAAAAGGTCGACCTTTTGTCAGGAATATATGTATGGCATTTGATCTAAGACTGCATGCCAACCAACCTTCAACTCGAATTTTTTCTATGACCGTTTAAGTACAATACAGATTAACAATTATTGAGGAAATCCATCAATTCTGCTCTTTTCCTAACAGAAACGGAGACCATGCTTCCATCTTTCATGAGCAAGTAGCCACCATCACTTTTTTTAAATGCATTGATATAGTAAGCATTGACTAAATGGCTTTGATGGACTCTCAAAAATCCATTAGAGGGGTTTAGCTGATGTTCGAAATCCTTGAGTGTTCGGGTAATGAGGAGTTTTGACCCATCAGAGAAGTAGAATTGAGTATAATTTCCTACTGATTCTAGCCGTACAATATCTTGTATTTTTACGGGTCGTATTTCTTCCGTAGTGGAAAGTGAAATGCTGTTCTCTGCAGATTTTATTATAGGTTTATCTATCACTTTTTGAATAGCCAAGCTAAGCTCTTCTTGATCGACTGGTTTTAACAAATAGTCCCTAGCATTATATCGAAAAGCTTTTATCGCATATTCTTTAGAGCCGGTAATGAAAATAATTTTTTGACGATTTTCTTCTATGATGTCGAGAAGGTCAAATCCATCTCCATCATTCATTTCTATATCAAGGAAAATAATGTCTGGTTTCGTAGCCTTAATTAATTTAACGGCAGAAACCACACCGTCGGCCTCGCCAAGAAGTGAGAGTTCCGGCGCTACTTCTGCAATGTCGGCCTTGAGACTTTCTCGAGCCAGTTTCTGATCATCTATGACGATGTATGTTGTTTTCATAATAATATTTTAAATTTTTATGGTCAGGCTAGCTTCGACTCCCGAGATGCCATCGGTTCTATTATTGATTTTTAAATCACCATCATGGCCTATTCTTTCTTTCACGATGGTCAAAGATAGTGATTTGTGATGGTCATTTTGGGTGTTCTTGAGACCCCGTCCATTATCGATAACTTTAATACTGAGGAGAGATTTATCTACTTTTTCTATGATAATGCTAACATGACCATCCTCTTGATTTCGGTTTTTGACACCGTGTTTGATGGCATTCTCTATCAATGGTTGGACGAGCATGGGTTTTATCTTTATGGATTCCGCATTGACGTTTTGAGTCACTTCGAAGGAGTAGTTAAAATTAGGTTCATTGAGCATTTTTTCTAATTGGAGATAGCTGTCCAAATAGACAATTTCCTCTTTGAGGCTTATTTTTTCCAAGGAGTTTTGCTCCAGCATTTCCCTCATAAATTTTGAAAATATACGAAGGTATTTTCGGGCATTTTCCTTGTCTTGAATGGCGACCATACCACTGATGTTATTTAGTACATTTGACATAAAATGCGGGTTCATCTGAAGCTGAAGGACTTTTTCTTTTTCTTTTAAAAAATTCAATTCCAACTCCATGATTTTACGTTTTTCCCTCGTTTTTCTCTCTCTTTGGTAGAAAATTACCAGAGAAATGATGCTTGACAGTAATAAAATCGCCAAAAATCCCACCATCATCCAAAGTACGTTTTCAAAAGATTCGTTTTGAATTTCTACTTTGATGGGATTCGCATATTGATAATCACTCTTGAATGTTTTTGCCCTTAATCGAAAGACATACTTGCCCGAAGGGAGATCTTGATAAGTAATTTCCTGAGTTTTTGAGGGAGGTGACCAATCTTTTTCATATCCATCAAGATAATGACTCATTTGGATTTCAGACGAAGAAGTGAGGTTCGTGATTTTAGGGAAAATTCTAACTGTTGATTTAGAATTTTTAATGTTCAAAGTTTCATTTCTAAAGTCATACATGGTGCCATCCACTAGGATTCGTTCAATATTAACTGTCGGTAAGGAAGTAAACTGAAAAGTATGAAGGAAGAATTCTCCATTTTCGATCAACCATATATTTCCTACCTCGTCACTGATACACAGCGGGTTTGTAGTTTTTTTAGGAAGTTCAATAGTTGTAGAATTGTCTAAAAAATATATTTTTCGTTCCGTGAGATAGGCAATTTTGTCTAGGATATTCGTCACAGAAATGATTTCTTCATTGCTGGAAAGTATGCTAAGATTAAGTGGTTTTAATTGAGATTCTGAATAGATGAAAATGCTGTCTGGAGAGTAGAGTAGGAGTTTGTTATCCGTACAAAATGCTTTGGATATGGCATTTTTGTAACTTATTTTAGTGGTTATTTGGTTTTTTCTCATGCGAACAATTCCTTCTGTCGAGATTATTTCTAATGATTCATCTATTACTCGAAAAGCGAGATGTTTGCCATAATCATTCATTTTTAGAGTCTCAGGAATTAGGTCATAACCCTGAAGTCTGTAAAGGAAATCAGAAGTTAAGAAGTACCATTTTTCTTCAAAATAAGTAAAGTCAATAATTGGATAAGTAATTTTAGAAAATGTAATTTTAGTGCCGGAATCCGAATTCAACAGAGAACTTTCGTTCAATATCCAAAATTGCCCAGCGATATTTTTTACTAGATTGCAATGTAAATTTTCTGTTTTCTCAACATAAGCTCCATCGTAACTATATTTGCCGTCAGGGCAGTAAAAACTCAATTCATTGGTCGCGGATTGGAAGAAAGAAATAACTTCTTGGCACGGAATATTGGTTTTTTTAACCCATTGTGCCGCAGTTTTTTGAGAGAGAATAAAGAGGACTAGCCATATTGTACATTGCAGCAGTTTGATTTTACTAATATTTAGAGTGTTTAATTTCTTCATTCGATAAGGCTAGTACGTAATCTCAGGCACATTATTTTTTAATAAAGGCATTAAAATAATAATTATTAGCCAAAAAACTATTTTACATTTACATTTGACGGGATAAAAAAATTTGGTTTCATTTCAGATTTTAAATTAAAAATGCACATTTTGTTTGAAATGTATGTGAAAAAAGTTTTAAAGTGAACTGTAAAATGAGGTCAAAAGTTATTTTTATTTCGATTTGCTAATAATGAATCTAATTTTTTAATGCAACCGTATAGACGTAAATGAAAAGAAATATTTCTCTTCTTTTTTTCATTCCATTGACTCTAATAATGATTATAATTTCTTGTAAATCAGAAAATAAGATTCAAGATACTGTGATCTCAATTAGATTGCCTAAAGATCCAGGCATCTTAAATCCGCTGGTTTATTCTAGTAGTCTCGGACGTGAAGTTTATCAATATATATTTTTACCATTGGCAGACTATGATCCTGCAAGCTTAGATCTGAAGCCGATATTAATTGAAAGAATTCCAGAGAAAAAAGTAGAAAAAAATGGAATTAGCTATGGCTTTAGAATAAAAAATGAAGCAAAGTGGGATGATGGCTCACCTATTACGGGAAAAGATTATGAATTCACCTTGAAGGCGGTTCTAAATCCTGGTAGCAATGCAGCTGCCTACAGGACATTGCTGGGGAGAATAAGCCAGGTTGAAGTTTCAGAAGAAGACAGTAGAAAAGTGACTGTTTTTTTTGAAGACGATTTTCCTTTATCACTGGAGACCTGTATAAATTTTGAATTGTATCCGCAACACATTTATGACCCAAAAAATGTTTTGGGAAAATATAGTTTTGAGGATTTTAAAAATTATCAGCTAGATAGTACCCGAGCAGATGGAGATTTGATCGCTTTTACAGATGATTTCAATGGCCTCAAACATTCAAAGAACATCATACACGGTGCCGGTCCATACCAATTAGTGGAATGGACATCAGATCAATCAATCAAACTTAAAAAAGTGGAAAATTACTGGGGAAAGGATACCGGAATACCAGCATGTGAACAGAATATTGACGAAATCATTTTTCAAATTATTGCAGATGGTAATACGGCATTTACCCAGTTTGTCAGTGACAATATCGATGTGTTGCCAGCACTAAGTAGTAGCCAATATGACGAAATTGTACAAAGTCCGCAACTATCTGAAAAGTACGAAATACTTACGCCTCAACTTATGAAGTATTATTTTGTCCTACTCAATAATCGGCAGGAACTTCTAAAACATAAAGAGGTACGACAAGCCTTGAACCATCTAATCGATAGAAAACAATTGATTGATATTTTCGAAAATGGAAAGGCACAGATAATAAATGCCCCATTTCATCCTAGTAAACCCTATTATAACCATGATTTAAAAAATGTAGAATATTCAGTAAATCAGGCAAGAGAAATCCTTGAAAGTCAAGGATGGCATGATACCAATAACAATGGCACACTCGATAAAAATCTAGATGGCAAGGTTCGGGAATTGGAGTTGACATTATACGAAAGTGGCAGTGAAATGGGTGATAAAATTGCATTACTAATCAGTGAAGCTGGTAAGAAAGCAGGTATAAAACTGGATATTATAAAAAAGAGTTTTCGCTTAATAGCGGAAGAAAATATTGCGACTGACGAATTTGACATGGTGCTGGCACAGGCAAGCCAAGATCTCAGCATCGATGACCCCTACTCTAAATGGCATTCCTCGAGAATTGGTAAAAAAAGCGGAAATGATGCCAATTATTTTAACGAAAAAGTGGATTCTCTATGTGAAAAGATACGACTTGAAAACTCAATGGAGGCCTTGATTCCACTATTTGAAGAACTTGAAACGATCATGTACGACGATTGTCCGGTTCTGTTTTTGTACTCTCCCATCGAGAGAATCGGAGTTAATCAAAGATTTAAAGGTCAAGGCACTTCAAAACGACCGGGTTATATGGCCAATACTTTTGAATATATCGGGCAAGAATAAGCGATGGAGATTATTACAAGGTAGATTGGCGTAAAACATAAAAAGGTCAAACTAATGTAAATAAGACTATCTTTGCTTAGTATGAGAGGGTCTTTATTGTTAAGCAGAATCACTTCATTTGCCTTTACTGTATTACTGGCATCTCTGGTTATTTTTCTATTTCTCTCAACAACTAATGAACAGCGAATCGAACAGGTTTTGGTTCTAAATGGACAACAGGAGTCTGTTGATTATGAAAAATACCTAACAGAATATGAGCGATTATATCGAAAAAACAATTTTGACAAAGCTCTTTTTTTCTTTAGTATTTTACCAAAAAATTATCCATCCAATGTAAGAGAGATTACCAATCCGGATGTACGAAATTCAGTGAAAAAACTTCTGAATAAGGGATATGATTACCGCGATATCAAAGAGACCATTAATAAATTGCCGGACGGAGTCGATTTGAATAGTCTCATGCTAAACAAACAAGTTGAGTTTTCTTATTTTCCAAAATTTTATTGGCATGGTTTCGAAAATCAATATTGGTATTGGATTAAGGATATTTCGAGTGGAAATTTTAACCTTTCCTCCAAAGACGGACTGCCAGTCCTAGAAAAAATAGGGAAAGCCATGTCTTGGACACTAACTTTTGTGGCTCTTAATGTTATATTCAGTTTGGTATTGTCCTACTTTCTTTTGTTATCCCAACTTTCCAATTTAAACAGTTGGTGGTCAAAAATCACAGATAATATTTCGTTATTATTGATGAGTATCCCGGCGTTTTGGTTAGCAACATTGGCCGTTATTTATCTGACTAACGATTACTATGGCATAGGAATTTTTAAAGGTATCGGGATATGGAATAATCATGGTGATAGTGTTTTTTACTATTTGCCTAAATTAATTTTGCCGCTTTTAGTGGTCGTGATATTAGATATTGCCGTAATTACAAAAATTGTGAAAGATGTAGCCATTGATGAATACAAGAAGCCTTACATAATGACCTTAAGGTCAAAAGGTGTCGGCAATGCGATAATTGGAAAGCAACATATATTAAAGAACTCAATAATTCCGACGATAACAGTTATTACTGGATCAGTAGCTCATGCATTAACCGGTAGCCTCTTGATTGAGGTGATTTTTAACATTCCAGGTATGGGCAGGTTAATGTATGACTCGATACTGAACCATGATTTTAATACTCTTACTGGCATTTTATTTATTTCAGTAGTCATTACGGTATTTTTTTATTCTTTAGGTGATGTGTTGTATCGCCTAGCCAATCCCAAAATATTAATCCAATGAAAAGTAGGGACACATTGAGAGTTGGATTTCAAAGACCTTTTGGATTTTATGCCTCTGTCTTTTACCTTGGAATGGTTTTGGTCATGGCAATTTTTGGTAATATGATTGCCAATGATAAACCCATTATAAGTACCGAAGATGGAGTGTTGAGATTTCCTGTTTTTAATTCAAACTATCAGCCGGGTAGCAAAGTCGTTGAACATGTCAATCCCATAATACCATTTTCATACAATACCATAGACAAAAATGTTACTCGATCCTTACCTCCATTGAGTCGTAATCAGGATGGCAAATTGCACATTATGGGTACTGACAATATCGGAAGGGATGTTTTCGCAGGGATTATACGAGGTGCTCTGATCGTGATAAAAATAGCGGGTTTGTCTGTATTTATAAGCTTTGTTTTGGGAAGTTTCATTGGGATGTGTATGGCATATTATGGCAATGAATCTATAAAACTTGGAGCTTTGTCCCTTTTTTTTCTTCTATCGGGAATGGTTTCTTGGATTTATTGGTGGTGTAATTATTTCATTTTTTCCTCGACCATTTCAGGCATTAAGTTTGGAATTGGTCTATTATTTATCGTATTCGTAACACTGTTTGGGATTGTTGTTTCCCTTAGGGTCGAAAAAAATAAGTGGAATATTCCTTTAGATAACCTAGGAATGAAAATTGTTGAGATAATCCGTTCCTTGCCAGGATTTTTCTTCATACTTTTTACACTTATCCTGTTTGGTCAAGGCAGTTGGTTTGTGATGGTATTTTTATTGGTATTTATGGTTAGCCCGGCGTTCATACGTCATGCCCGAGCCAATACATTGGCGGTGATTCGAGAGAATTATATCGAATCAGGACGAGCTATTGGAATAACAGATTTGAAATTAATTTTAAGACATATTTTTCCGAACATTTTAGGGGATCTTGGAATTATTGCCCTACTGGCATTTATAGAGTGTGTCATGATGGAGGCAGCACTTTCATTTTTAGGTTTGGGATTGCCTGTTGATGAAATGAGTTGGGGAAAGATACTGGCTGAATCCAGAAGTGATATTCGTTCATGGTGGCTGGTGATATTTCCAGGCTTGTGTTTGTTTTTTCTAGTGTGGTCATTAAATTATTTAGTCAACTATCTTAGAAAGAAAGCATAAATTTGCACAATACTATTAAAAATGTATTTATGGCAAGTTTAAAATTTGTTCCAGAATCGGACATAGAGGAAATTCTAATAAAAGTCGATGAATCCGATAAATATTATGAATCGGTTTTGGAGGAAATTGCTCGTACTCAACCGGCAGTCACCTCTTTTTTAAATGAAGAAAATTTCCAATTGCTTACAGAAGAAGAATATGAAATGATGTGGTTTGTTTTTGCAATTATCTTCAATTCAATGGAAGCAGTAAACGGTGATTTAGGCGAAATTTCTATGGATTTAATAACCAAAAATGAAGAATCCAATTGGGAAAAAATGAATGAATCCAGTGCGGCAAATTTTTATGATAAGGTAAGTATATTCTTTGAGAACTATGAACAAGAGGATTTACTCGCCTTTCTGGAAGATATCATTACTCCTGACGAAGATTCTCCAATTTCTAAGGTAGGCGCTGAAATTATTTTTATCAGTTTGAAATCAATAATGGATAGTTTTATAAAAGAAAATGGCGACAATTAATAATCGTCCAATCTTACTTCCGATACCTTGTCACCTTCAAAATATAAAAATATCCTGACACTTCCTTTGTCAGTGCTAATTTTCGAAACTTTGTAATTGGTTGATTTAGACTCCCCAGAGTGGATGTTTTCATATTTAGTAATGTTGCGAGTAGCAAAAAAGCTTTTCAACTTATCTGAAGCCTCTTTACCGGTAAGAAATTGCTGGTTCTCCTTTTCACAATAAGTCACATCACTTGCCATCATTTCAGTCAAAGATCCATAATTATTTGCCTGCAATGACTTTAAAAACTTGCCTGAATCTTGAGCTTTTAATACTCCTGAAGTCATTAATATGAGAAATAGTATTTTTTTCATTTTCATAGTTTAGATTAATCTGGTCATTTACATTATAAATATTACTAATCAAGTATTATGACCAAACTTTGCTTTTTCGTTTAGATAAAACATAGTTTTTACCATATTTGTTACTTAATTGAGAAAAAATATAATTGTAACCACACAAGTAATGACGAAGAAATCAAAAAAAGTAGCACTTTTAATTTTAGACGGTTGGGGAATTGGGAGTAATGATAAGGTGTCGGCGATAGCCAATGCGAATACACCATGTTTTGATAATCTGATGAAAAACAGTCCTCATGCTCAATTGCTTACTCATGGTGAGAATGTGGGTCTCCCTGCTGGACAAATGGGAAATTCAGAGGTCGGTCACATTAATATCGGAGCAGGTCGCATTGTATATCAAGAATTGGCTAGAATAAATAAAGATATGCGAGAGGGCATATTCCAGAGAAAGGAGGAGTGGCTCAAATTCATTAATCGAGCACAAAACGGGAACAAACGGTTACATTTAATGGGCTTACTGTCAGATGGAGGGGTACACAGTCATATCAATCATTTGTTGGAAATATTGAAAGACTTAAGGACGTATTCTGATTTGGAAATATATATTCATGCATTCTTAGACGGACGAGATACAGATCCAAAATCCGGCATAAAACACGTTGAATCCTTATTGGAAAATATTGAAAATACCAATGCTAGGTTGAGTACCGTCATTGGTCGATACTATGCGATGGATCGTGACCACCGATGGGAAAGAACGAAAAAATCCTATGATTTAATGGTCAAAGGAATAGGGGAGTATTCTTCGGATATTGTGGCGAAAATACAGCAAGAATACGAGGCTGGAATAACCGATGAATTCATGATACCGATAAATTGTCTTCATGGTCATGAAGGACTGATAGAAAATGGTGATTCCGTATTTTTTTACAATTTTAGGACGGATAGACCACGTCAATTAACGACGATTTTAACTCAAGAGGCGGTAGAGGACTTTGAATTATACCCTATGTCGTTGAATTTTTGTACTATGACCAATTATGATGACAAATATCAGGGAATATCCGTCATCTACGAGAAAGAAGACGTTCTAAATACTATTGGGGAGATATTGGAATCAAAAGGCAAATCCCAACTTCGCATTGCAGAAACAGAAAAATATCCCCACGTGACCTTTTTCTTTTCGGCAGGTCGAGAAGAACCATTTCAGAATGAATACAGAATTATGGTGCCCTCGCCCAAGGTGGCGACTTATGACCTAGCTCCGGAAATGAGTGCGATTGAAATCACGGATCGATTGTTGGATTTTATATCGGATAATCCTGTTGATTTTATCTGCTTAAATTTTGCTAATACGGATATGGTGGGTCATACGGGAGTATTTTCAGCGGCCGTAAAAGCTGCTGAAACCGTGGACAGCTGCTTATGCAGAATTATTAAAAATCTGCGTGATCAATATAGTTTCATAGTGATAGCAGATCATGGAAATTCTGATTTTATGATCAATGACGATGGTACGCCTAACACTGCTCATACGACTAATCCCGTGCCAATCATTGTATTGGATAATGGGGTAAAAACAGTTGAAAATGGGGTCTTGGGAGATGTAGCACCGACCATTCTCAATTTGATGAATATTGATATTCCAAAAGAAATGTCAGGTAGAATTTTGACCAAATAAAAAAAGTCCTCGTAGAGAGGACTTACGTACTAAAGATTAATTTTGACTAAAGGGTATCTTGGTCAATTATACAATAGACTCCTTTACGCTTGATTTCGCTGTATGAAAAATAAAAAAAATTAAAATATTTTTTATTATGGTTAATAATTATTTGATAGTCAATAATATATGAAACAAAAAAAGAGGAAAAATTTTTCCTCTTTTTTTGTTTTTATTAGATTCTAAACAAAAATTATTTGTTGAGATCCACTTTCGTTCTTGGGTATGCCACAGGGATACCATTTGCTCCAAGCGCTTTTTTGATGTTTTTATAAGCACCGAAATATACATCCCAGTAGTCTTCCGGTGTTGCAAAAGGCCTTACTGCTAATAAAATATTATTGGCATCGAATTTTTCGATTTCTATGGTAGGTTCATCACTTAGAACTTTAGGAGTTTCTTGCAAAGCGCCTTTGATAATTTGCTGGATTTTAGCGAAATCCTCCTCATAAGGCATTGCTACATTGAGATCCACTCTTAGCTTTCCTTTTTCTGATAGGTTGGTAATGATACCACTGGTTGCTACCCCATTAGGAATAATCACCTTTTTATTATCCAAAGTGGTAATGATGGTATTAAAAACTTGGATTTCATCTACATGACCCAATTGACCTTGAACATCTATCAAATCACCTACACGATACGGTTTAAATATTAATATCATAACACCCGATGCAAAATGACCTAATGTGCCAGACATCGCTGCTCCTATAGCCAAACCAGCACCTGCGAGTAATGCCGCAAAAGCCGTAATCTCTACTCCTACAACTCCAGCAGCAGTCAAGACTACTAAAACTTTTAGCAATACGCTGACCAATGATTTTAGAAAAGGTTGAATATCCTTGTCCAAGCCCATTTTATCCAATCTCTTTCCTACGATTTTAGAAATTAGATTGGCAAGCCAAAAACCAATAATTAAAATTAGTATTGCACCCACTAATTTTGGTACCCACAACATGAAAGCATCCAAAAGGCCTTTGAAATCAAAAGGTAAATTTTCCATAGTTAATTGTTTTTTTATGACTTTTTGACTAATTTATAACTCAAAGTCACATTAAATTTCAATACAAAAATATTTTCAACGAGTTTAATTATTCACCTTTTCGTGTTCTAATATACCATATTTGGCCTGGTCGATAAAATCATCCGGAAATTTTTCATCACCCGGAAAACCCAATAGGATGTCTCGACCTGAATAAGGAATGTAATTGGTGCGAAAAATATAATCCCAAATCGCAAGGGATATTCCAAAATTAATTCCATAAGGTTCATTGTCCGGCAGGTCATGGGCATGGTGCCAAATATGCATCTCAGGACTATTAAAAATATATTTCATAACAGATCCTAAAATGAAGACTCCAAATAGAACAATTCCCAAACAAATTCCAAATTTTTCAATTGGCATGTGTCCATCGAGGTAATTAAAATCGGCCAATCCAAAATAAGCAACAATAGCAACCAAGAGAGCTAAAATACCTCCGGTGTACCTTCCACTGACACTGATGTTGCTATGATTGTAATGCCCAATAGTTAATGCAAAAATGTGAATAGCAAAAAAATCATAAAGGCCAATTCCAAGCAAAGCCAATGGCAAATATTCTATGCTGCGATATACCACGGTTTCCATCCAGTGATATCGAAGATGTGCCGCAAATCCCATCTCCTTGACCGAGTGATGTACTTTGTGAAATTGCCATAGCCATTCTACTCTGTGTAGAAGTCTATGTGTCCACCATTGTACAAAATCCCTGACTAAAAATCCGATAAGAACAATAATCCAAAGTGGCTGTCTCACCAAAGGGTTAATCTCTGAGAGGTCGATATTGGTGAGTTTTAATACGGCGCTATTAAAAAAATTCACAACAACCGATGATGCCGCATTATAAATAATAAGTGAAAACAGGAAAAAATTGAAAAACATGTAGAAAAAGTCTAACCAAAAATCTTTTCTGAATTTTGGCTGGTTGACCCTCCAGGGCTTTATCCATTCTAGGATAAAAAAGAATGCTGATACCAATATTAGCCAATAAAAATAATTGTGCCATGTAGGATGAGTGATTTCATTATAAAGGTAGCTGGCATAACCTCCATAAGCGTTTAATATGGTTTTTAAAACATCCATTTTCAATAATAATTGAGTATAATAACCACAAATTTACACCAGATTTTGCCAATCCTATCGTAATAGCTGTGACACTTTAATGGTTAATCTTCTACATAGTTGAATTTTAATTGTTCTCGACTTCCTTCTTCATTTTACATCAAAATATCATCGACTGATTTTACTTTTTTCGGAATATCTTTCTCGTTAAGCATTTGTAATAAATCAATCTCTATAGTGCGACATAGTGAGTACATTGGGATATCGTTGGACATTCCTTGGAATGGATTTTCAGAATAATCACCCACGACTTCCATCATGATATAAATCCAAGCGACGAGAACGGTAATAAAAACGGAAGCGGTAATGCCGATAGTGCCTAGCTGAGAAAGCTCCGGTATCATGCTAAATGGTAGTAAGAAAATAAAAATTCCTGTAAAATATCGACTCATATTAGCATATTGACGAGGAAAGGGAAAGTTCTTAATGCGTTCATTTTTTCCCTGAGCTTCAATTAAATTGCCTAGCATTTTCTCCATTTCTATATGTCTAAAATCATCAATAAGACCTTGTATTCTAAGGTCAGTCAAGTCCCGTGATTGCTCGTTAATGATTTGAGTAGCAGTGTTAGACATGTTGATAAGCCGATTCCGTTCATCTTCTGGCAAATAATGTTCGATCTCGTTTTCCGTAATGCCATCATCGATTAATCCTATTCCATATTCTTGTTGATATTTTTTAGCTGTTCTTGCTATATGTCCTTTTTGGCTTATGTGTTCCCACTCAGCGGGCATCAATAGTTGACTTCTGTGTGCATAAGTCCATGCTATATGACGGTATATGAGTCGCTTTTTAACCGTATAAATTTCTGTCTCACTATATTCACGATTTGTAAAAATATTGGTGATGTAGCCATCCACGAAGATGCCCCATATTCGGCTATAATTGATAATACTACCCCATATTTTGCGAGCTTCCCATAATCTGTCGTAAGATTGGCTGTTTTTAAAGCCTACATAAAAGGCGACCGCTGTACCTATCACGGATATCGGAAGCCAGGGAATGCTTATATTTATAATATTTTGTGTGTACAAAAATGTGATTGTACCAACATATAGGAATAACCAGATAAAATGATGTCCTGACCATTTCATCAATTTTATAAAAGGTATGTTTTTAGAAACTATCATAAATCTGCACTTAAATCTCCTAAATTATAAATTTCTCGAATGCTACTGAGAATTTTGGCAAAATCAATTTCCAAGTCCTTAAGAATGCCACTTTTTATATCAAACACCCATCCATGTACTGTTGGGAAACCGGTATGTAAATATAATCGCTGAACTGAAGCTGTTTTGATAACATTAATACACTGCTCCTGTACGTTGATTTCCACTAGTCTATTGTATCTCTCTTCTTCATTGGTAATGCTATTTAATTCGGATTTATGAAGGCGATAGACATCTCGAATATTCCTCAACCATGGATTGAGAATCCCTAAATCTTGGGCTTCCATAGCTGCTTTGACACCTCCACAATAGTAATGCCCGCATACAACCACGTGTTTAACCTTGAGATGTGTGACCGCATATTCTAAGACGGATGCTGAATTGTTGTCATTGTTAGGGATGAGATTTGCCACGTTTCTATGGACAAACATTTGACCTGGAGACACTCCTGTCATTTCCTCAGCAGTGACTCGGCTATCGCTACATCCAATGTAAAGAATTTCCGGATTTTGCCCCTTGGCGAGGTGATCAAAGAAATTTTGGTCATCAGATTTTTTACTTTGAACCCAATTTCTGTTGTTTTCAAATACTTGTTGGTAAAGTTCCATTGGTTGGTTTTTATTGAAAAAGTTTGCAAAAATCAACTCTTCAATACAATTGATTTTTAAAAAATGTGAAGTAAGTAGAAAGTGAGGAGATGACGAAATAATTGCCGGTATTTATAAAAAAAAGCTCAGAAGAAATTACTTTTAAGTGGCATCGATGAGTTTTGCCTCGTGCTTTTTCTCTACTGCTACGATATAATTTTCTTTCAAAATATCATAAAATGAGCTTTTTTCAACTCTTGAGGCAATCATGCTTGCGATTAATGAGCCTAACAGTAAGAAAAATATGATGCTGTGCTTATCTGTCATTTCAAATATGATGATACTCGCGGTAAATGGTGCTCGAGTTACTGCTGATAAAAAGCTCGTCATCCCGATGAGAATTAGGAGATTGGCATTGTCGCCTGTCAGGTGTAAAAATTGAGCAGTCAATGCCCCAAAAGTAGCACCAGAACTTAATGATGGAGCAAAAACACCACCTGCACCACCAAAGCTAAATGAGGCAATCAGTCCATTCATGCGAATAAAAGGCAGATACCAATCCACTTTTTTATCGCTCGAAAATAGCGTTCTTTCCATGATTTCCTTGCCCGAGCCCATGGCATCTGTTCCAAAAATGTATATGAACGTCGCAACAAATAAAGCACTCACTAAGACAAAACCCATTTGTTGTTTATTATTTTTGAGCTTGTTAACGTAGCGGATGACGATGAGCATGTATTGACACATTTTACTGCCAAAGTATCCGGTGACAATGGCTACTAAGATGATTCCCAGATAGACCATCCATCCACTATAATTGGTTTTTGGATATCCGAGATACAAGTAGGATCCTCCGAATCCTTGAGCAGTAATACCCGCAATGATTACAGCGATAAACAATGTGGATTTATAATGTTTGATATGGTATTTTGAGAGTTCCTCTATGGCAAAAATTATTCCACCGAGTGGAGTATTGAATGCAGCCGAGAGTCCTGAAGCCGCCCCAGCTATGAGGATATTTTTGTGATTGATGGGTATCCACCATTTTGGCAACCTGTTGTACACTTCGTTAAATATGGATGCGGCTATCTGTATAGTCGGTCCCTCTCTTCCTGCAATTCCTCCACCGATTACTTTAACGAAACTAGACAAAACCTTCACGACAAGAATCCTGATGCTTAACAAATATTGAATTAAGTGCTTTTTGCCAGGTGTGGAAGACTCTAGAGATGCCATGACTTGAGGAATGCCACTCCCCTTAGCAAATTTGGCAAAGCGATTTACCATAAACCAAGACAATAAAAACGTGACCGGTGTAACTACAAAAACCAAAAGCGGTTCTTTTTCGTAGATAAAAAAGGAGAGCTTCTCCGAATATGTAAAGAGGCGACTGTAAACATACGCTACAAAACCGGTCAAAAATGAAGCGACAAAGAATGGTAGAAATTGTAAAAATTGGATTTTCAGCTCCGAATTGGTCTCTACAGTTTTGTCATACAGATCTTTAAAGTGCTGAGAAGCAATTAGATACCACTTATTTGATTGGATTTTTTGTAAATAGTATCTGTATTTAGCTTCTAGCTTATTCAATGTTGTAATAAAATTAAAGTCCCGCAAAGATAAACGTGATTTATAGACCTATATGCATAAAATGATGGTGTTTTATGATTGTGTAACTTAGGTTTAATATCGAATCAATCGTTTGGTATTCTGTTGTTGAAAAAAGTTGAGTTCACAGGTCTCAATTTATGGGTTCTATTATAAGAGAGGTTTGCTTGATGAATCTCTATAAAAATTGATTTTCATGAGAAACATAGATGCCATTTTTTCTGCCCGCCATTTGGCTTCATTCGCTTTTTCTCCAGTAAATAATCGATCTACGGTTTGATAAAACAGCAATTTCCATCTATTAAAATGTTCTTCACTGATGGGCATACTTGCATGTGGCGGAAAGGGGCTACCGAAGTACGTATGTTCTGAAAGAAGTACAGTTTGCCAGAATCGATACATTTTTTCCAAGTGTTGAGGCCACCTATCTTCGATGATTTCATTAAATATTTCAGATAGTAAAGCGTCATTTCTCACGGCCGAATAAAACTCGTTGACCATGATTTTTATATCGTCTAAATTTTGAATATCTGTTTGTGTGATTTCTGCCATCATCCTAATATTTAAAACGTAAAATTCAATTCTCTTCTAATCAGTTCTTTTTATTTGTCCATTTTAGACTCTGGTCAAGTAGACATTGCCACAAATTAATTCTTGCGCTAAACTGTTTACTGTTGTGTTTTCTAACATTTGGCTCAGTTCGTCTCTTATCTTTTTGAATTCAAAATGCAGAGGGCAGGGTTTTTGGGCATTGCATGCTTTAAGGCCAAGGCCACACCCCACATATATTTTGTCGCCATCGATGGCCTTTACGATGGCTTTGAGTGTGATTTCTCTATCGAGTGGAATTTCATATCCACCACCAGCTCCTTTTATGGAGTTTATAATATCGGCTCTCGCCAGTGACTGTATGATCTTAGCAGTAAATGCTATCGGCGAATCGATGGCTTTGGCTATTTCTTTGAGGCTCACTCGCGACCCATTTTGTGATTTTTCTGAAATATAAATCACTGCTTTGATTCCATATTCGCAAGACTTAGAGAACATAATTGATTTTTAATGGCACAAAATTATCAAAATAAAAATTAAATTGGATATATTTGTCCGAATTAATTTAAAATCTGTAATTAATGTCAGTTGAAGAGCAAAAAAGTGAATTGAGGCAACAGATGCTCATCAAACGAGCCAAGTATCTTCGTTTGTCACCTGAGGACAAACGCCAATACGATGCAGAAATCAATAATCTATTGTGGCAACGAATTAAGTATGGTGATATAAATGTTATACATTGTTACCTGCCCATGGGTTCTGAAATTGATATCTTACCTCTCATCAAAAAGCTACTTCATGAAGGAAAAACGATAATTACACCTAAGACCCTTAAAAAACCCAACCTTATCAACCTACAGCTTAATTCGCTTGATGATTTGGAAGATGGAGTTTTTGGTACCAAGCATCCACGAGGTCAACACGTCTATGAGGGTGACTACGATCTAATCATCGTGCCTGGTCTTGCTTTTGATTCTGACCATTATCGACTTGGGTATGGGGGAGCATACTATGACAATTTTCTGAAGCATTACCCGGATACCATGAAGCTCGGAATATTTTACCCTTTTCAAAAAGTGGAAAAAGTACCTGTCGAGGGTCACGATGTCCGTTTAGATAAAATTTTGTATCTAAAACATGTCTAGTTCAGGTTATTAAAGTAGTGTCGTTTTATTGATGATTTTTGAAGCCAACACTTTGCTAATGGGACAATTATTGGCCACAGATTCTAACCTCTTAAGTTGTATGGAATTAAGACTTCCATTGACCTTAATATTTCTAAAAAAAGAACTGACTTGATTTTCTCTATCGTATTTAAAATCAACTTCCACGGCGATATTATCAACCGACCATTCTTTCCTTGATACATACATCTTTAGGGTAATGGCCGTGCATGATGCCAAGGACGCTGCTAATAAATCATCGGGAGAAAAACCCAAATCTTGTCCACCTAGTGATTTTGGTTCATCAGACACCAAATGGTGAGCTCCCGCTCTGATATCTGTTTTGTAATTCTCATCATTGATAGTTGCTTTTACCATATTTTCTTAATTGAATTTACCTTAACCCCTGTTTCAGATTAAGCCAAATAACCAAATTTTCCTGAATTAAAATCATAAAAGGCTTGTTGAAGCTCTTCTCTAGTATTCATCACGAAAGGTCCATGAGCAGCGATGGGTTCTCGTAATGGTTTACCACTCAACACAAGAAAAACGGCATTGTCAAGTGCTTTGACGCTGAATCTCTCACCCTCATTTTGGAACAAAACAAAATGGTCGCGAGGCACCAGTTCTGAATCATTTACCGTTACTTTTCCCTCAATGACTAAAAGTGCGGTGTTGTATTCCGAAGGAAAATCAAACTCCGCTCTAACTCCTTTATTCAATTTCGCATTTAATAAATTTACGGGGCTAAATGTCTCAGCAGCGCCTTTCACTGTCTTATACTTTCCCGCAATGACTTCAATGGTGCCGCCATTTTCTGGCAGTTCATATTTTCCAATATCTTCATTCTTTATACTTTGGTATTTGGGAGAAGTCATTTTATCAGCTTTTGGGAGGTTGACCCAAAGTTGTACCATTTGGAAATCGCCACCCTTTTTACTGAATGATTCTTCGTGAAATTCCTTGTGCAGGACTCCACTTCCGGCGGTCATCCATTGTACATCCCCTTCATTAATTACACCACCTCCGCCACTACTGTCATTGTGAGCAATGCTACCCTGATAGGCGATGGTGACGGTTTCGAAACCCCGATGTGGATGCACACCGACACCCCGCGGTTGGTCAGATGGTTCGAAAAAATATTTGGAATTATAGTCCAACATGATGAATGGATCCATCCTTTGCATGGTTAATCTCCCAATACTAGGAATGAAATTATGAACTCTGAATCCATCACCTACAAAGTGTGGCTCATGAGGAGAGACAACTAGTTCTATGTTTTTAATACGCATTTTGGCTGAATTTTTGCGGTTTTCAAAAAATTTTAATTGACCAAGCAATTGGGAGATAAACAGTTTTTTGGTGGGTAGGGTTTTGTTTTGGTGTAGAGATTTGTTTAGAAATTGATAAAAATCCAGTTCTTCAGTTTATTATCAATCCCAACATTTTCAAGGCCTTATCTTCCTCAGCCCTCATATTTGCACTTTCTTCTTCACTTTTATCTTTATATCCAATAAAGTGCAGGACTCCATGGCAAATGACCCGATATAATTCTTGTTCGTAGCTGACACCATATTGTTGGGCATTGTCTTTGACCCGATCTAGTGAGATGAATATATCGCCTCTTAAACCATCAGAATTGCTATTGTCAAAACTGATAATATCCGTATAGTAATCGTGAGATAGATACTCTTGATTGACTTGTAAGAGGGATTCATCTGAGCAGAATATAAAATTGATTTCCGCGATACTCTTCTGATGTGCTTTGGCTAATTTGTCTAACCATGCGGTGACAGCTCGACGTTTGAGGAATTTTGGTATGGATCGGTCTTCAGAAAAATAGCGAATCGCCATTTACGACAGCTTAAATTTCATCTCTACTGTACGTCCGTTGTTTTTATAGCTGATGCTATCACATAGTTTTTTCATGATAAAAACCCCTCTACCACCACACTCTTCGATGCGATCAGGGCAAGTGGGATCGGGAAGTTTTTCGGGATTGAAACCCTTACCTTCGTCGCTGACTTTGATTATGATGCTCTTGCTGGTTTCGGTACACCCGATTGAGACGTATTTTTTCTCGTCGCTGTGATTCCCGTGTATAATGGCATTGTTAACTGCTTCGGTCAGGCTGATGAGTATGTCAGGATATCTGTCTTCCGATATTTTATAGGCAGAAGATAAATCTCTGAGATAATTTTCTACCTCCATAATGTTGTTGGGATTTGAAGCAATTCTTATCATTTTTCTTACCATTTTTTTATAAATCAATTCATCAGTTCGACTTTTTAAGCGCTTTGTTGTATTCATCCACTAGATTGCGATAGTAAGGTTTCAGAGCCGGAGAAGTGGTTCTGTAAAGTTCCAGTTCTGTTTCTCGTTTTCGTAAATATTCTTGAAGTGCAGCCGGCATTGCCCTTTTAACATCTTTACCTTCTTCACTTTTTCTCTTATTGTCAAATTCTCTTTGTCTATCCGCTTTTTCAGCCTCTAGCAACCTCGTTTCAATGTCTTGTTGTCTTTTCAACACGTCATTGTCAAAACGCTTATTTACTAGGTCGGTTTCTACTTTGTTCATATCATTAATGATATCATCAAGTTCTGTTCCGCCCTTGCCTTGTTCCTGTTTTTGTTGTTTTAGGTCTTGCAAAGCTTTTCGCAGTGCGGCTTGTCTTGCCGCGGCCTCCCCAAAGTCTTTGGCTGAACCTTTGCCATTTTTAAGTTTTTCAGATAGGGACTTCATGTCTTCGTTAAGTTGCTGTTGTCCTTCTGATATTTTATCACTCGGCACTTTGCCGGATTTGCCGGGACTAGCACCTCCCGGTTTGTTGCACATTTGTGAGCCAGGCATAGATGCTCCCATCTGCTTTTGCATATTTTCCATTGCCTCAGATAGCATCAATGCGAGATCATTGAGATTGGTCATGGCGCTTCGTTGCATTCTTTTTGCTTCCGGCTTATTTCTCTCTTCGAGTAAATCTAGACTTTTGTCAAAATCATACTTTACATCTGCTACTTTTTCTGTGACAAAAGTTTCTATTTGACTCACTCTCTTGCTCAATTCTGTCAAACTGTCTTCGACGATTTTAAAATCATCCTTCAGTTTAAACTGAGTTTTCACATGATCCACATATTTTGGTGTTGTAACGTCGGTCTGATCAAAATCACCAATCAGGCTCTCTTGGTCAAATGAAATCGTCACTAAGTTTTCCAATAATTGTCTCAATGCCTTCAAGTCTTCCTCACTTTTTTCTTCATCTCCGCTCTCCATACTCGATTGCAAATTTCCTGCCATACTTTTCATTTTTTTAGCAGCAGATTTTTGAGATTTCGAAGCACCGCTGTTGTTTTCTTGCTCCATCTGCTCCTGACTTTGCTCCATATCCTCTTGTATGTCATCCATCTGCTCTTGGTTTTCTTCTTTTTCACCGAGATTTTTTGGAGGACTCAGCTCTTTATTTTTTTCCTGAAGTTCATCAAGTTTCTTTTCTATGTCTTTGAATTCGTCATTTAATTTTTCTTGTTCCTTTTTCAATTCATCATTTTCGCCTTCCTTCTTTTCCGTTTTCTCAGCCAGTTCTTCCTGTTTTTCGGCTAATTCTTCCAGTTTGTCAATTTGCTCCTTGACCTCTTTTTCCATCTCGAGTTGCTTATATAGCTCTAATAACCGATCCATTTCTTTTTCCATGGTTTCATTATCCATTTCAAATTTTTCCATCATTTGAATGGCGTCTTCTTTGTCCAGTTCTTGCAATAGCTCCTGAATTTTATCCATGAGTTCTTGCTTTTCCGGATCCATTATTTTGTCAAAGAGTTTCTCTAGTTTTTCTTGTTTTTCGAGTATTTCTTCTTCTTGCTGATTAAGTTGCTTTTGTGTTTCCTTGTTTTTTTCAAAGTTTTGTTTTGCATTTTCAAGATTTTGGTTGAGTTCCTTTTGTCTCTCAAGCATTTTCTCGAGCTCCTTTTTATCCTGAAAATCCAATTCCTTTTTTTGAAGCAATTTTTCTCGCATCTTTTTAAAATTCTCTTGCATCTTATCAAGATCCGTGAGAGACTTTTCCAATTGCTTTTTCAGTTCTTCTTCTTTTTTATCTTGTTCTTCTTGGATTTCTTTAAGGCTTGCTTTTCGGAAATTCATGATACTGCTTTTGGATGATTTGTGTCCATTTACAGCGTCATTGTCTTTGACTTCAAAATAGAATCTAAGTTCCTGTCCATTTTCTAGCTTGAGCTCATCGGCATCGAGGGTGTAGTTAAAAGCCTGATTAGGACTGCTGTTGGTATCTAATTTTTTGGTAGAAGAATTCACTAAATTTCCTTCTTGTCCAATGATTTCATAATTGAATGTCAAGGTAGAAATGCCATAGTCATCCGAAATATTTCCCAGAAAATATACGACTTGAGCAGCTAAGCTATCGTTGTACCTCTCCACACTTATGGATGGATACTGATCTTTGATAACATTAATCTGATAACTAATCGAGTCGGGAGTTTTGATTCTTTGATTCTCTAAAAAGATTTTATACTGCGAATCCGACTTTAGGGTCTTTTCATACTGAAACACGTCATCGTTGTGATTCATTTCAATGGATTGTCCACTATCAAATTTTATTTTTAAGTCATCCGTATTCTTTGCTTTGAACAACCACTTGACTTTCGTACCTTCTGGAATTAAGATGTCCCCGATATTGCTCAATTTTTCATCTTTTCTACCCGTATATGACGGATAATCTAGAGATAATTCAAAGTCGGACAACACAGGTTTTTCGATAACATTAAGAATATGAAAATTGCCCTCGACACTTCCTGACACTATTTTAAATGGCGTCACTTTTTTTACATTTTTAAATTCATAGCTAAAATGATTGTTGTCCTTTTTATCCAATTTATAGTTGAAGTTGTCAATCTGGATAAATGCTTCATTTGGTAGGGTCTTCCCATCGACATAGACATCTAAAGTATAATCTTCATACTGCACCACTTCTAGTTCTTTGTTTAAAATCTCAAATCTAAAAGGTGCTTCTCTTTCAAAATCCTTGTTATTGTTAATTATCCGGTTAGTACTATCGGTAATGATACTCGGAGCAGCAAAAACAAGGACTATCAAAAGCAAAAATGGTGGCAATGCATATTTCAGATATTTTTTATTTTGATAGAGGTTAATAGCAGATTTAAAAGGGACAAACTTGATATCCTCTGTCTTTTGATTGATACTCGCCTCTACTAAGGAATAATCACTAGAGGATTCGGATTGCTTTTTGAGCTGTAATATATTCAGTAGCTTGTCTTTGACATCAGTAAAATGTGTGCCTATGATACTGGCAGCTTGCTCATAACTGATGACAGAACCCAGTTTAAAATATTTCACCAAAGGAATGAAAACCCATGTAACAAAGCCCAATACACTGGTCGCAATAAAGCCGTAGAAAAACAATTTGCGTACAGACTGGCCAAAATAAAAATAGTATTCTAAAACGTTGAAAAGGATAAACAATGCCAGAGTTAATCCCACAAAATAGAGTGATCCCTTGAGCAATTGATTGATGTAGTATTTCCTAATAAATTGATCTAATTTTTCAATCAACAAATCATAAGAAGACTGACTCTTTATCAAAATTCATGAATTTACTTGTACAAAAAATAACAACACTTGCGGTATAGAATTAATTCCACAAAGCTTAAAATTTCTTAGAGATATCCAAGTTTTTTTTAATCTTTACCCCCATACCAAAGTATAGAAATGTGAAAAAGTCAAATTTGTTTATTTCTACAGTCGTGATTATTACTTTGATGTCTTGTGACCGCAAGGAGTGCTCAAAACCACCTCTAAATCCCAATGGTGATAGCGAACTTGCACTCCTCATGAGGAGTATGTTTGATGATGGAATGAAGTTTAAAACTGCGGTGGAAAATAATAAAGAATATAAATTGACTTTTGATGCAGACAAACTTTTGACCGCAATGGCGACCGAACCGGAAAAAGTCCAAACTCAGGAATATAAGGCTTATGCTCAACAGATGATTAATATCGTCAATGCACAAAAAACGGCTGGTCTCGGCCAACAGAGCGAAATCTATCAAGATTTTGTGCAAAACTGTACGGCTTGTCATCAGCAATTGTGCCCGGGGCCACTAGTCAAAATAGAAAGGCTTAATCTGAGCAAATAGTAGAGATTACATCCATGATTTTTGGCTGATCTCGCTGACAAAGAGGCAATAATCTGATATTTGACGAGCTTTCATGGTAGGAATATATGGTATTTTGACATAGCCCGATGCAGACCATATTTCTAGACTTGCCAATTGATTTCTTCTTTGGTAGGGTGTCGATAATAATTTTATGGCTTGAATTCTATACAATGGCAAAATCGTCAACTTATATCCGAAAATTCCACCTGTTAAGACGAGATAATTTTTATCCAATCTGAATCCCATTTTAAGGTAGTACAAATATGTTCTCAATATTCCATAACCGCCGATAAGAACCAGTACAATAGCTGAAATGAAGCCGTCAATTAGAAAATAAAGTAAAATACCCAATAATATTATGAGCATAAAATAAAGGCTGAATCTAGTCAAATACTTGACGTTAATTGTTTCATAAGTTAATTCGCTGATGTCTAAATCTGGATAGAGCTCTTGGGAGAAGTTTTCGATTTGACATTTATTTAAGCCAATGATTTGAACTGATCGCTTTAGTTCTCTGAGATCACTTACAGCTTGTCTAATATTCAAATTGTACAGATTGAAAGGTTTTTGTAGTAAATTATATGACCAAGTTATAGACTGTATTTTGTTAATGGGAGCGGACGTTTCCATACGTTTTAGTAGGCCTGCTTTGACTTTAAAGTTTTGTTCATTTTCCTCTATGAAGCTCAGGTCATAGTACTTTAATGCAGTACGAGCCATCGAAATAAGTATACCTGTTACAAACAATAGGGCAAGTAAAATGATGGTATTGGTTACTTGAGTGGTGTAATCCGGGATATTGTCCTTATAATCTTCTACATTAATGCCAGCATCTCGGGCACTGTCATAAATCCAAAAGAAAAAACTGAATAAAATGAGGATTGAAACCAGGTGGTTTTGAGTAATTCCGGCAAGCATCAATCTTCCGGTACTTAGTTTGAATATAAGTTTTTTATCGATGGGAGCCATTACTGAATCATCATTTATCAATGGAATTCGAGATTCTAATAAATAGGATTTTAGTTCTCGGGCTTTACTTGTATTAATCGCATCGAGTTCGAATTCTAAGGCAGACGATCCCGCAGTTTCAATGCGTAATTTTTCTATTCCAAAGAGTTGGTGAATGAGATTTTGTTCTGAATTGATGTTTTGGATTTTATCAATGGATACGGCTGTTTTTTTTCGATTCAATATCCCTTTTTCGATGATGAATTCTCTATCAACAACAGAATACTTAAACCTGAAATATCGAATAATTGAAATGATCATTATGACCACTGCCGACGCAATAAAAACTTTTAAAAACGATCCTTTTGAACCAAAATTTCCTTTGATTATGAAATAAATAGCGAAGGGCCAAATCTGTTTTAGTAAGAGTAAATATGTTCTGTATAGAATCAATACGAGGGCAAATGGAGACTGTCTTTGAGGAATATCAAAAGGCATAGACTATTCTTCTTCCGATGAAATATTTCCCAATATAAAGTCCTTCAATTTCTGAGCATTTTGTCTTTCTAATCCGTGGATTTCTAAGTCGCTTCCGCTACCTCCTGCCGTAAATATTTTCAATGAAGAAAGATTGAAAAATCGCTCGATGGCACCCATGCTGATTTCGATGTGCTGTATTTTGTTGAAGGTAATCACCATTTCATTTCTAAACCAAAGCCCCTCTTTATACATGATGTCGTGATCACGGACGACGACCCCTATATGTTTGTAAGATTTGAAAATGTAAAAAACTAATATCGAGCCGAATAAAGCCATAAGAATCATGAGTAAATAAAACAGTAGACGATAATTAGGATAAATCAATGATAAAATGGTCAGAATCATTATGCTTGCAACAAAAAATATCCCTAGTACCGAAATCCTGGCTCGTACATATTTTGGACTTACTCTCTCATATTGAACCGCATCAATACTTGGTAAAGTGCCGATTTCATGTTGATTATTTTCAAAAACCATTGAGACAGTTCGCTATTGGTCCCGTAATTTTCGGCGCAAGATTTTTCCAACATTGGTTTTTGGCAGTTCATCTCTAAATTCGATTTCTTTGGGAACCTTATATCCGGTGAGATTTTCTTTTGCAAATTCTAGCACTTCCTTTTCGCTCAAAGATTTATCTTTTTTGACAATGTATAATTTTACGGCCTCACCTGATTTCTCATTGGGAATACCGACCGCAGCCACTTCCAGTATTTTAGGATGATGTATCATGGCATCTTCGATTTCGTTCGGATATACATTGAAACCAGATACCAAAATCATGTCTTTTTTTCGATCTACAATGGTGAAAAATCCATCATGATCCATCTTTCCGATATCGCCAGTACATAGCCATCCATTGCGTATGGTCGTGGCGGTCTCTTCGGGTTTTTTATAATATCCTTTCATCACCTGCGGTCCTTTGATTTGGATTTCTCCTACGTCACCCACCGGCACAGGGTAATAATGTTCGTCCACGACCCTCATGTCAGTGGATGGAACGGGAATGCCTATCGTGCCTAAGCGACCTCTACCGTCAACGGGATTGATGCTTGCCACAGGAGATGATTCGGTCATTCCATAGCCCTCTGTTATGTCGCACCCTGTCTTTTCTTTCCATCTTTCAGCTACAGCGATTTGAAGCGCCATACCGCCCGATACTGTAATTTTTAAGGCACTAAAATCTGTGCTATCAAAATGTTTATGGTTCATCATGGCATTAAATAGGGTATTGATGCCAGTCATTAAGGTTATTTTATTTTTTCCAAATTCCTTTAATACGCTATCAATATCTTTTGCATTGGTAATCAGAACCGTTTTTACACCTAACGAAAGCATGGCTAGGCAATTGGCACAAAAGGCAAATATATGATACATAGGTAGTGGAGAAAGCGCCACTTCATTTTCCTTCCCTATCGAAACACCTAGCCACTCACGTACTTGTATCAGATTTGAGAGCAGATTTTCATTTGTGAGCATGGCACCTTTCGATACACCGGTAGTTCCACCGGTATATTGATGTAAAATGACGCTGGATTTTTCATTGGGAAAAGGTTCAATTTTAAACTTTTTTCCGATTCTAACACAGTCTTTAAATTTTACCGTATTTTCAATATTGTATTTTGGCACTAATTTTTTTACATGTCTCACTACAAAATTGGTAATTCCACCTTTTACAAAGCCTAGCATTTCTCCGATGGATGCGACGATCACGGTTCTTATGTGTGTCTGAGCAAGAATTTTTTGAAGGTTTGAGGCAAAATTTTCAAGGATAATAATGGCCTTTACTTCACTGTCTTCAAATTGATGTAACATTTCACGCGGAGTATAGAGGGGATTGGTGTTTACAATAATCAATCCAGCACGAATGGCACCAAATATCGCAATGGGATATTGTAGCAAATTAGGCATCATAATCGCAATTCTATCCCCCGGTTCCAACCCCCGATATCTGAGATAAGCCCCAAAGTTTTTGGAATAATCATCCAACTCTTTGAAAGTCATGGTTTTACCCATATTTTCGAAAGCAACTCTAGTTGAAAATTTTGTAAATGTTTCATTTAGAAAATCTTCAAGAGTATTATAAGAGCCACTTGAGATATTAGCGGCTACACCTGCAGGATAAAAGCTAGTCCAAGGACGTGTTTCGTACATTTTACGCTATTTAGATTCTCAAAAATACTAAATAAAGCCATATTTTCAATGCGAATTTTCAAAACTTATGATATGTTTTGTCGCATTTATCAAAGACCACGGGAGCGGCACCCAAAATGAAAGACAAAATAATACTTATTGTACAAATATTTATCTAACAAGGGCTTTTCGTACCTTTGCGATTGGAATCTAAAAATTCTAATGCATGAGTGAACAATGGCAATTTGGAAAGCAGAAAGTAAAAGGTCTTCACAAAGAATCTGAAGATTGTATATTGGTTGGGGTGGTTACTAAAAACGATACTCTAGAACAGATAGAGGAATACCTTGATGAATTAGAATTTTTGGCAGAAACGGCAGGAGCAAAAACCGTAAAACGCTACATTCAAAAATTACCACATCCCGATGTTAGGACGTTTGTCGGCAAAGGAAAATTAGAAGAAATAGCTCAATTTATACAAGAAAATGAAAATATCTCATTGGTCATTTTTGATGATGATTTAACAGGAAAACAGACGAATTTTCTGGAGAGGGAACTTAAGGTAAAAATCGTAGATAGAAGCACCCTTATCCTCGATATCTTTGCAGGAAGAGCCCAGACTGCACAGGCTAAAACACAAGTGGAATTGGCTCAAATGCAGTATTTATTGCCCAAACTGAGAGGCTTGTGGACTCACCTAGAAAGACAAAAAGGGGGTATTGGAATGAGAGGACCTGGAGAGCAAGAAATAGAAACAGATAGGAGAATCGTGAGGGATAAAATCAGTCAGTTAAAATCAAAGTTGGAAAAAATCGACCAACAAGCGCTTACACAGCGAAAAAACAGGGGTGATTTAGTCCGGGTGGCTCTCGTCGGATATACCAATGTAGGAAAATCAACCCTGATGAATATTCTGAGCAAGTCAGATGTGTTTGCTGAGAATAAATTGTTTGCCACCTTAGATACAACGGTGAGAAAAGTCGTGATAGATAATGTTCCATTCCTGCTTTCTGATACCGTTGGATTTATCAGGAAATTACCTCACCATCTGGTCGAAAGCTTTAAATCTACTTTGGATGAGGTCAGAGAAAGTGATATATTGATTCACGTCATTGATTTTTCGCATCCTCATTTTCAAGATCAAATAAATACGGTGAATAAAACACTGGTAGATCTCGATGTTGCCGACAAACCTACATTGTTAGTGTTCAATAAAATTGATTTGTATAGAGAAAAGAATTTTGATGATTTTTTGGATAATACCACTAAGAATGAAATCCTTGAGGAAATAAGCCAAAATATGAAAAACACGTATCATCATGATAATATCTTTATCTCTGCAATAGATGGTGAAAATATGGATGAATTAAAAAGTAAAATTTTTGAAATGGTACAATCTGCATATTCGGAAAGAGTATATACACCAAAATACTAATAATATAATTTATTGATAATCATAAAGTTTACAATATGAAGAAGTCACAGAAGACGGATAGATATCAAGCATCATGATTACTACTTGATGGATGAATTTTTATCCGAAGACCATCTATTGATGCGTGAGGCAGTCAGGGAGTGGGTAAAGCAAGAGGTTTCGCCCTATTATTGAGGATTATGCAAATAGGTCAGAATGTCCGACTCATCTATTTAAAGGTCTGGCAGATATCGGGGCATTCGGACCAAGTATCCCCGCGGAATACGGTGGTGGAGGAGCGGATGAAATTGCCTATGGTGTCATCATGCAAGAGTTAGAGAGAGGGGATTCTGGTATTAGAAGTATGGCTTCCGTTCAAGGCTCGCTCGTGATGTTTCCCATATTCAAATATGGAACGGAAGAACAAAAAAGAAAATATCTACCCAAGCTTGGTAGTGGTGAGTTTATCGGGTGTTTTGGCCTAACGGAACCCAACCATGGCTCTAATCCTAATGGTATGGAAACTAACATTAGGGAGGATGGCGATGCATACATTCTCAATGGGGCTAAGATGTGGATTACCAATTCTCCAGTGGCGGATATTGCCGTAGTGTGGGCAAAAGATGAGGAAGGACAAATACGTGGAATGATTGTAGAAAAGGGAACACCGGGGTTTTCGGCACCTGAAATTCACGGAAAGTGGTCGCTCAGAGCATCCGTGACGGGAGAACTCGTATTTGAGGATGTGAGAGTGCCTAAGAATAATATGTTTCCTGAAATCAGAGGGTTAAAAGGGCCACTTTCTTGCCTTAGCAAAGCACGATATGGTATTGCATGGGGTGCCATCGGAGCTGCTTTAGATTGCTATGATTCGGCGCTGAGATATTCGCAAGAAAGGATTCAATTTGATAGACCGATAGGAGGATTTCAGTTGACTCAAAAGAAATTGGCAGAAATGATTACTGAAATCACTAAGGCACAACTCCTTACATTTAGGCTGGGTCAATTGGCAAATGAACACCGGGCGACTCCGGCACAGATATCTATGGCTAAACGCAGCAATGTACTCATGGCTCTAGACATTGCTCGAGAAGCAAGACAGATACATGGGGTATGGGTATTACCAATGAGTTTCCGACGATGAGACACATGATGAATTTAGAATCGGTCATAACTTATGAAGGGACTCACGATATTCACCTGCTTATCACGGGTATGGACGTCACAGGACTCAATGCTTTTAAATAGCAGTTACAATTGAAATTGAATAAGAGGTATATAATTGGAGCAATTGGGCTGATTCTTATCGGCCTGATTCTCTATTACTTCAGTGATATTGTGGCCTACATCGTCATAGCCTGGGTATTAAGTATGATCGGAGCTCCTATGGTAGAGTTTTTAAGGCCATACATCGGTAAAAATCTGGCAGCACTGGCGACCCTATCAGTGTTTGTACTACTCATCGGACTCATTTTCTGGATATTCATTCCTCCGCTAATTGAGCAGGCTAAAAATTTGTCACAAATCGACTATGACAAAGTGGGCAAATCGCTTGATGAACCTTTGAAGGATTGGGAAAATTGGTTGATATCTAAAGGAATCATTGAGAAAAGCACTATGGATTCTACAATAGTTTTGGATACTTTAGATAAGAAAAATATTTATACCAAAGATATTGTCATTGATTCTTTGGTGCAGTCTAGATTGGATACCAATGCACTTACCCACCAACTCGTGGTTCACGTCGAGATAGATGCAAAAGGGCTCGAAAATTCCTATCAAAATCAAGAAGTTGCGAAGACGCATCACGGCTCCGACTTTTTTGGAAGAATCAAAAATGAGCTTTATGGTTTTGTAAACCCCTCCACTGTTCAGCATTTTTTTACCGGAGTTTTTGGAGCTTTCAGCAATATTTTGGTATCTATCATGTCGATATTATTCATAGCTTTCTTTTTTCTTAGGGAACAAGGGTTGTTCTTAACGGGTATTCAGAGCCTCTTGCCTAACGAACGAGAAGAACATGCCAGCATGGCTCTCAATGAAATCAGTTCCTTACTGAAACGCTACTTTATCGGCATTGCCATACAGATGACGATTATCACCATATTTGTATCGGCATCACTTAGCTTGTTGGGTATCAAATTTCCGTTGCTCATCGGATTTTGTGCGGCCTTACTCAATGTCATTCCGTATATCGGGCCTATATTGGGAGCAGCAGTTGGAGTTTTTATTACGATTACCTCAGGTTTGGATTTGTCATTCTATGATGAATTACTTCCTATGATATTTAAGGTCTTGGCCGTATTTGCCGCCATGCAGTTGATTGACAATTTCATATTACAACCCAATATATTCTCTAAAAGTGTCAAAGCACACCCATTGGAAATCTTCCTCGTGGTGTTGGCAGCCGGAAAGATGGGAGGCATCGTAGGTATGGTGGTGGCGATACCGCTATATACGGTTCTCCGTGTTATAGCCAAGGTTTTTCTCAGTGAGTATAAGGTCGTGCAAAGGCTGACGAAGAATATTTAGTCTCGAATAAGTTAGGTTCAATTTCTACTTTTACACTTCTTTAATCAATTCGTATAATTTTCTTTTTATACCAAGAATCATTCATCTCTATCTCCAAAATAAAAATTCCGGGATGTGGTACTTCTATCGAGTGGTCGAAAGATTTTCCTCGTTGTATCAATTTTCCCGTCATATCAAATAAGCGATAATTGATATTTTTAAAATCTCCTTGTATTTTTACTTGACCCTTATTGGGATTTGGAAATATCTTAATCTCATTTTCTTCTAAGTGTGTTGTACTCGATTTTATCTCTACCCATACTGAATCACAAGCAATTTTTGGAAAGGGCGGATTGTCAAAATTATGGAAAAAACCCCCTCGCTCAAAGCATCTGAGTTTTCCTGTGTGGGGGTCAAAGGAATCGATTAACCCTCCTCGTCCGAGATCAAGTTTTAATCCGCCATAGAGACTGCCACAATTTTCTAATATTGATTGTTCGAGTGGCTCTTCTACTGTGCCATTAGGATCAATGGAGACATTCTGTACGGGCTGTAATCCCCAATCTCCAAAGTCGTAGTAGTAGATGGAGTCTATTGATACAGTCGTTTCAAATTCAGTTTGCCAATATTGATCAAAGTATTGAGTAGGGTAACTTGTGACTGCATTAAAATCGTAGTTTACCTGCCATTTTTGAAGCGACTCATCCCAAAACCATATTTCATGATCGCCTTGTATCATCTGATATGCCGGGCGAGCTATGGTGTCTTCTGCTCTTATAACAGATACGGAATAGATAGTGGTATCATTTACGGTCGTAGAGTCAGACACTGTATATGTAATATAACTATGCGTGATTTGGTTAGGATTAATGTTGATAGGAAAATACTCGTATGTCCATGAGGTGCCGATGGGAAATATCGGCTCTGCCTTATGGACTTCTCCATCGATCACGATGACCTCCTGACATTCCTCATTGTCGAGACAGCCATCGCCATTCACCATGAGTAGCCAGATGAAGGATCGTACCTCACCCGCAGGACCAATGACCTCCAGTAATTGTTTTTGGGTATAATCTAATGTGCCTCCCAGCACTATGCGACCATCGGCCATTTCATGCATGTGCCACAGTCTCCCCTGATGATATCTGCCATATTCCTCTATGGGCAGCAGCGGATGGTCGTGTGGTACACGATAGACCCTAATCCATCGTATCTCTCCCGCAGGGCTGATCCTTGCCATAAAACCATTCCAGCTATTGTCCTGTGTGTCAATCAGCGCATGGGGGCTGGCATCAAATGCCTGACCACACACAAGGATATCCCCATTCTCAGCCTCAAGAAAGTCCACGACACGGTACGTCCGCTCATCGAATACATTGTCAAAAGGTAGCCGAAGACTCCATAACAGGGTATCCATATTTTCAGAGTACTTGTTGATAACTCCCTGCTGTAAAAATATATAGGGATAGGGATAATCTTTTGTGAAGACATAGACAGAGCCATCATGTGCCGAGAGTACAGGGGGATTAGAGAAAGAATCTATATAGTATCCGGGTATCTCGAGCGAATCCAACACCCTGCCTGAGGTGTCTAGCTTGATGATCTGGATGCCATCATCGTTATTGGCACCACCGCCTAAATCATACTTATTAATATAGATAAGCTCTCCCTTTTGAGTGAGCTGAAGGTCACTACATCCGTTATTAACATCTGTCCTTTTATATTTCTTTTCCCAGATGACTTTATAGGCTGTGTCAGTTTTTACGATATAAGACCAAAATGTTTTGTTGATATCTTGATATATTCCATAGATATAATAAGAATCATTATCATTCGTAATTCCTATGACATCGGCAATTCCTAAAGTATCCTTACCGATAGAATAAAGATTTTTTTGTTGGAGAGTAGAATTAAAATCAGCAATGCGATACTGTCTGCCAGTTTCTATTTTAAATTTCGTTCCGGCAAAGATTAGTCCATCTTTTGTTGCTAAAATAGAACGATTACCTAAGTTGGTAATTATTTTGTTTTCTAACAGTATGGATGTTTCTAATTCAAGCAATGTTTCACCCGTATGTAAGGCACTACAACTCTCGAATACATTTGGATCAAGTGTCGGGCAATAGTGGTTTGATAAAACATAAAACCTTTCGTTTTTTAAATCTAGATCCAGTAGTTGATTATCCAAGAAATCTTCATATACTATTTTTGAACTTTTGGTCTGTGCCAAAAGTGACGATAATAGAAGTATGAAAGTAAAAGTACTAAGTATGGTTTTCATTGAAACAAATTTTATTCAGAATTTAGAAAAAAGGGATGGTATTAACCATCCCTCGATGTATAACTATCTTATTTTTACAAATTTATCACTCATTATCATCTCTTTACCTCTCTGAAGTGTAATTATATAAATACCAGCATTCCAACTCTGAGTATTAATATTTAATGATTGAGTAACTTCTGAATTGTAAACTTGATTACCCAATATATCAGTAACCATTAACGCAGATTTTTCATCACCTTGGTATTTTATATGAATTATATCTCTAAAAGGATTAGGATAAATTGATATATTATTTTCAGCTTTTTGTGACGATCCGTATCTAGGAGCATTCCCATTTTTGCCAAAATCAGGAAGCTCCGTAGATATAATCTCTCCTGTGAGCCAATAGTAAAGCGCTTTGGCATATCCGGCATAAGGGTGATTTTTATGGGCGATGGTCTCAATTACAGATTGCTCTGAAGCTGTTGCCATATATACTCTACCTTGATTCAATCTATTAAGATTAATTTGCTGAATGGTGATGAAATCACTGAGTTGCGGACTGGCATTGGTCAAAGAAGCCAAATATTGTGAAGCACCGGTTAGGTTATTTTCTGCAATGTAGGTGCTATACACTATTAACACGTCGTCATCAGTAGTTGGATTAATGAGTTCCGCTCTTACTGTTGCATTTTGACCATCCTGAATCATGAGCTCATATCGAAGTCCTTTTATCCGATTGAGACACCTTCTATAAAAAGATATATACATATCCTTCTGAGCCGGAGAGAGATTGGGGTCATTCTGTATTTGGGAAATTTTGTCTTGAAGCCATGTGATCGCAACATTGACATCTCCAATATTTCTTCGTGGGTGGCAAGGGTTGTATTGTGGAGGGATAGAACCCTGTCCTGAACCTGCTTCTTGACATATATTATTAGGAATTGAAGTTCCCGGCATTCGAGTAATATTTGGATGTGCTAGTACAGCATCTCGACAATCAATATTGGCATCTCCTGGTTCTATATAAGTAAAGGGGTCAGGGTCTCCCGTCATGTCATAAATATTTAACGTAGAATTTCCCCCATGGCTAAAGCAGTTATTCGCAGGGCCAAAATTATCGGGGTTTGCTTGGATACCACCTATTATTCCTTCAATATAATTATCGGCAAAAGAAGTATTAAAGCAATTTTCATAAAACAAATGACTGGGGTTGTTTCCTAATGGCAATAAACCAACGAAATTTCCGGTAACTTGATTTCTGAATACATCATTGGAATGAATACCATTATTAGCACTGACTACTCCAAAATCGGCTGTCACGTCATTATGGTGAAACAAATAGTTATTATCATCATCCATAAAAGCATCAAACTCTCCGCACAGGAATTGATTATATTCTATTTCATGCTGCCCTAAGGTGGTTCCCAAAGCTCTCACTCCGGTATTTGCCCCATAGAGTTGATTATCTCGTATGGCTGTCCCAAATCCCGGAGATACATTGGCAAACAATATATCTGCTCTTCCACTATGAAATGTATTTCCTTGAATTAAAAATTGACCTACTTCTGTAGCAATGCATTCATGAGATATATTATTAAAATCATTATTGGTGATAGAGACACCATAACAATTCCAATTTGTAATGCTCCATTTTCCACCATTATGAACACAATTATCAATTATTGAAGGGTTGTAACTGGTGGTTAAAGCTCCTAACTCGAGCATTTTTTTACAGTTTTTAAATTCCGAATCTGTAAATTTAATTTTTGCATTTCCTTGACCGAGTAACCAACCTCCACTGGCAAACATACTTACAGCAGCTTCCGATGTGTTTTCAATAAGTGCATTGTTTTTTATTTCTACTGAATAGCCACTACTGTTACCAATGATTTTTATTCCTTTCCAAGTTGAACCACAGCCATTAGACAAAATTCCACCATCAACGATAAGTTTCGCATTTTTATTCACAATCAACTTTGAGTTCTAGCTGAAGAACAAACTACTTTTTACGGTAAGGGTAACTCCTTCATTAATGATTAAATCACCAAAAACACTCATAGGTTCAGTAATTATTTCATTAGAAACTACTTGTACCGGACAAACATTATTCAATTTTGAACAATCTACAGCATTATGTAAATCTTTTGTAGCCAAATTTTTATGAATTCGTTCCAAATGCTCTTTAGTAATGTAACTTGATTTGTTATACCAAACACTTGTCATTAATTGGTTGCATGAATTGTGGTGATCAGTTTCTATTATATTATGCCCCATTTCATGTAAAAATAAGAGAGCATTTTCATAAAATGACCAACTCCAAAGTGTTTCTGGAGTTTCATTTGCAAAAGGCGGAAACCATATTTCATGAAAATTATTTCTAATTAGATAGTCAGAATATCTTTGTGTTATCACATAGGAATTTTCACTCAATTGGGAGAAATAATCTTGTGGATATAAGGAACACCCGCCAGCTATATCACCACAGTTGCCGCAAGGTGAATTATCGATTTTATATTGCTCAAATCTATTGATATAGCGTGTTGTTGGTTCTGTCCCATTTGAAATGTGATTTTCAAGTAATTCCACTAATTCACCATTGTCAGTAAAGAAGAAATTTATTTCCCCAAAATGATTTTGTTCAAAGCTTTTCATTGCATCTTCTAAAGCATTCCAATTGCTATTAAATCTTGGACATAAATATTTAAAAGGTCTTATAGAACTAGGAAAATTATCTGCATTAGCTTTAGCATACCAATCCCAAGCAGCTGTATTATCAATGGTATGCATTTCAATTGAAACTCTGACCTTAGAGTCAAGAGGATATCCTGTAGAACACATCGCAACATCCTGAATATGCTCTAAATGATAGTTCATCAAATTTTCCCATTCAGACCAAAGTTGGCTGTTGGGGTCAAAATTTCCTGTACCATCATCACGTCTTATCAAAACAAAATTACATTTTAGCGTTAGGGGGTTACAAGTTAAATTTTCATCAAAAAATTTCAACCCACTAAAACCAGCTAATGAACTTTGTGGATTGAGGTCTTCAAATCCACAAGAACTATCTTGTGAATAGGCTTTCTGCACAAAAAAATTTAAGAGCAAACAAAAAATTAGAATTAAATATTTTAAATTTTTCATATCGAACAATTTAAGAGTTAATAAATAGTGCTTAGGTGTTTTTGATGAGGTGGTCAATATTATTTTAAAAACCAAAACAAGAATTCTGTATAAGCACAATATTGAAAAGAATAGATTCAGTCAAACTGATTGTTTTTAGAATTTTAATAGTGTCATATATTTACATTTTTAGAAGTTAATAAATATGGCTTAGGTGAAACGAAGATAATATATTTTCTGAATAATTCAAAATTTAATTGTACTTTTTTGCAAATAATTATTTTTCGCAAAAAAAGTAGTCAATTAATAATTAATTTGAAATTTAATTTGGATTAAAAAGTTAAGAGCCTGAATTCAAGTGCTGAAAATAATTTTTTTAGATTATAATATTGATAAATTTAATTCGTTTGAAGTTCTTTAAATACTGTTTATTTGAAAATCAACAGTGCCCAAGACAGGAATCGAACCTGCACACCCTTGCGGATACATGGCCCTCAACCATGCCTGTCTACCAGTTCCAGCACTTGGGCTAAAGTGGGTGCAAATTTAACCAATATTTGTGCTTTTCATAAAAAATTGAAAAAAATTGCTTTTCTACTGCAACGATTCTACCGTCATTGATATCTTGAAATTGTACATGTACCAGAAATGATTAAAAATTATATTAATTTTATTGATAGACTTGAAAATTAGAACAAAATGAAAAACTTTAGTCTCGTATATTTCATACTTAGTTTGCTGACTATTTGTACTATACAGTCTTGTCATGATGACTTCGAAAATGAAGTTTCCACCAAAAAATCAACGACAAGCCCTAATATTTTTAATGAAAAAGACGGTAGCTTAGTCGTCTATATTTATGACGAAAACCTACAGCCGATTGCTGATGCATTGGTGACAGTTTACAATACGACTGGATTTACGGATGCCAATGGTGTGAAAATTTTTAAAGATGTTAAACTGGACGAACAAGGTAGTTTTGTAAAAGTAGAAAAACAAGGATATATCATTGGTTCGGATATGGTCTATGCCACAGGAGGGTCTCAATCTTCTCGAGTTATGCTCCTTAAAAAGAATATTTCAGGTTCATTTCAGGCAACTCAGGGAGGAGTGGTGACTCTAGAGGGGGGCGGTCAGGTATCGTTTAGCCCTAATTCAATAGTAACTGCTGATGGGCAAAGTTATCAAGGCTTAGTACAAGTGACTGCAAAACACCTTTCACCAGACGATCAGAACCTAGGCGATAAAATGCCGGGAGCATTATTCGGACTGGATGAAGAAGGGAAGAATGCGGTGCTCGGTACTGCTGGAATGGTTGCCGTTGAGCTATTTGATGAATCAGGTAACAAATTGAATATTGCAAATGGTAAAAAATCAGAAGTCCTGTTTCCGATTGCAAATAGCCAAGCATCAGAACTTCCACAAAGCATTGCCCTTTGGTCATTTGACTTTGAAAAGGCAATGTGGATTCAAGAAGGGGAAGCTATAAAGGATGGAAATAATTATGTGGCAGAAGTATCTCATTTTAGTTTTTGGAATTGTGATGCACCATTTCCATTAGTACATTTTTGCACCAAAGTATTATGTCAAAATGGAATGCCGGCTACTGGAGTTTTTGTAACCATAGAAGCGATACCTTTTGGGGTAGGTACCGGATATCCTGATAATAATGGTGTTGTATGTGGTAAAATACCAAAAGCAAAGCCATTGGTTATTAATGTGAAATCTTATTTATGCCCGGGTACGCTATATACAGCGCAAATTGGTCCTTTTGATAATGATGTGATTCTAGATGACATAATAATAGACTTGGAGAAATTCAATGTTGCGGGAACGGTAAAATGTAACACAGATGCCGTAACCGATGCCTATCTTATTGTAAAGCTTGATGATAAAACCGAAATTATTGACGTCGAAGATGATGGGACATTTTCTTTTACCTATGTTGAAAATGATTGTAATCTAGGTCAATCTCTTAATATTCGAGCCATTAACTCACTTACAGGTGAAGCCAGCGAGATATCTAGTTTTGTCATTGATGGTAATGATATCAACGTAGATTTGAATATTTGTTATGAATGCGATATGAGTTTGGAAATTATTTCGGTGAATTCTGACCCATGTAATACATCTAATACCTATGAAGTGCAAGTAATGGGAGGACAAGAGCCATATACTTATCAATGGGATAATGGACAAACTGATGCAATTGCGATTTTGGAGGCTGGTACAAATTGTGTGACGGTTACAGATCAGTCAGATCCCGCTTGTATGGCAATAAAATGCATCCAAGTCGAAGATCCAGTAATTTTTGAACTTAATGCTATCAGTAATCCTGATATCTGTAATGGATCAACGGGTTCGATTTGTTTTTCAAATAGTTGGATTTTTGACATAAAACATTGGTATTTGAATGGAGTTGAATTGCCATTAACTGATGGATGTCTTGTAAATTTGTCTGCTGGCACATACCTCGTAGAAGCCGAGTTTGAGGATGGTTGTACCGTATATACATCAGTTCTTGTAGAATCAATAAGTGATTTACCAGTATTTATCGATAATAGTACCACATGTGACAAGCTTGATCTTGGTGGAGGTGTCGATGGATCTGGAAATTATGAGTACAACTGGACACTACCTGATGGGAGTATGATATCAAATTCTCCAACACTTACTATTGGAGTACCTTTTGATATAGGTATATATTGCCTAGAAGCCATAGATTTATCATCAGGTTGTTCTGGTATAGAATGTATAACTATTGATAATCCAGGATTTTTTGATTTAGCAGTTAATGGTGGATTCTGTGACAACTATGGGTTTGAATTTACAGTAATTAATGATGGAGGTACAGGTTTTGAATTGTTTATTTTTCAAAATAACGTGCAGATACAATCATATTCTGGAGGAGAGTTCTTCACATTCTATTGGGATTTTATAAAACTGGGTAATACTTTTAGTTACAATCTAGTTGGTGAATTCTGTCAAAAATATGACACAGTGATATTACCAAACTTTGAAGGCAACTTAGTCAATGGTTTCACTCCAGCGTCCTCAGATACTGCCGCTGACGGGAGCATTGACGCTTCATTTGATCCGGGTGACACATGCAATAATTGCACACCAGATCAAATAGTCATATTGCAATGGGACGAAAACTCGGGAATGTACACAGATGTCACTTCCGATAATGGTAATTATACTACCGGAACATATTATGTAGTCATCGTTAACGACAAAGGATGCCCATTAGGATCGGAGAAAGTTGAGTTATAATAGAATGAATAATTGTTGATTTATTAAAAGTGATAAAAATTGCCTTGAAAGAGCAAGAACTCATACAAAAATGCATACAAAATAAAGCTACAGCTCAACGGGAGTTGGTTAAAAAATATGCTCCCGTTTTGCTGGCTTTATGCAAAAGATATTGTGTCGATGAGCATCAAGCAAAGGATTGTTTGCAAGAGGGATTTATTAGAATATTCAAAAACATTAGTAATTTTAAAGGAGTGGGAAGCTTTGAGGGATGGATGAAGAAAATCTGTGTGAATTGCTGTTTGACACAAAGAAAAAAAATAAGATTTACAGAATCTATCGAAGGAACAGTGGCTGTAAATCTAGAAACTGAAATTCCGGACGTGGTTTCAAGCTTAAATGAAAACGACCTTTTGAACATTATTAAATCATTGCAAGAACAATCTTATGTCGTATTTATGATGCACAGCATTGAAGGATATTCACATAAGGAAATAGCAGAGACACTTGAAATTTCTGAAGGAACCTCTAGATCAATTTTGTCTAGGGCAAGAGTAAAACTCATTGAAAAAGTAAATGAACTATACTTGACAGGATCTAATAGAATATTACAATTCAATATTGAAAACAATTAAAATATAAGAACATGAAGTTCTGGGAATTTGAAAATATATTAAAAGAAAAAATGTCGTCTTCCAAAGCTGAAGTAGATACAGATAAGCTTTTGTTGGATCTCGGCTTAGCTCCTGACAAGAAAAGAAAATATCTATTATTATGGCTATTGGGAATCTCAATATTGGTGATTGGATATATGGCCTGGAAGTCGAATTTTGGAACGCAATCCACCGTGCAGAATCAAAATTCATCGACGGTAGATTATTATCAAGAACCTACGACCAAGTTGTCTCAGAGTGAAATAAAAACCGTAGATTCAAGCGATTCTAAGGACATCAGCAGTGACCAAGAAAATCACACAAAGGATGCATCAACTACAAACATTAGAGCTGAAAAGAATACTTTAGTCTCAAGTCGGGAGTACCCAAAAGCAGTTGAGAATAGTAAAAATGAAATTGAAGAAATTCAAGATCAGTTATATGCTGCTATCGAGTTTTCCGTGTCTAATTCAAATGAAAAATCAGAAATCGAAATATCTACAGAATTGAGAGAATTAGATAAATTAAACTATCTTAATCAGTTAAAAACCAATTTTTTAGAGTCAGAACGGTCAATTAAAAACCCTAGAATTTCAGATCAAATCGTTTGTCCAAAATTTAACAATAAAAATCCGTGGTCATTTGACTTGATTCCTGAAGTGGGTTTACAATACTCATTTAAATCTTTGACAAATCTAAGCACTTCTGATTCAGAATCATTTTTGAAAAGAAAGGAAAATGAGAAATCTTTGGAAGGTATTCAAGCAGCCTTATATGGAAGGTTAAATCATGCTAATGGATTATATGTCAAAGCTGGTCTTTCGTATCTTCGAATGGCAGAAAAAATGGAATTCGATACTTTTTATACTAAAATCGATACGACCATAGGAATAGTTTCAATCACAGAGTCTCAAGATCATGACACATTGACGATTATCTATGGAGAAATATACGAAGAGTATGAAATATCAAAAAACCTAAGAAAACATTACTACATTCATCAATATGATTTTCCTATTTCCCTTGGGTATAGCAAGAGATTTGGAGCTAATTACTTTGAGGTTGAGGGTGGAATCAATATAAATCTAAGTACCCGATATTCTGGTTATATATATAGTGATAGTGAGACATTTATTCCTGCTGAAGGTGCGGATTTATTTAAGAAAAATGTAGGAATAGGTTATTTCCTTTCTGCATATTATCGTCGGCAGATATCCAATCATGGTAGCTTGTATGTGGGTCCAAGATATACAAAACGTTCGGGAAAGTTTAACGATGACAACAATGTGATACAACAAAATTACAGTTCGTTAGGAATTCATTTTGGTTATATCCATAGCTTTTAATATCGAGAATACAATGTAAAAATATCGTATCATTGTGTCCTTATGTGTGGTGTTTTTGGCATATACTCATTTAGGGATGATGATATAGATCATTCAGATGCAATGAATGCTCTTGCAGCGATAGGGCATAGAGGACGGGATCATGTAGGGCATTTTCAGGATCAAAGATTTTTTGTTGGACTTAATCGACTTTCAATATATGATTTGTCGCCTCAGGCTCACCAGCCCTTTAGAAGTGATGACTATATCATTGCGTTCAATGGAGCCATATTTAATTTTGCAGAGATCCGAGAAGAATTAGAAAAATCAAAGGTTATTTTCAGCACGAATTCTGATACAGAAGTACTCCTTAAAGCTTATGAATATTATGGATCAGGATTTGAGAATAAGCTCAATGGGATGTGGGCTTTTTGTTATTTACGAAACGTCGAGCGGAAATCTGTATATCAGTAGAGATCGATATGGGATAAAACCTCTTTATTACACATTTTTAAAAGATGGCATTGCCTTTTCTAGTGAAATCAAGTCTTTTTATAAGTTAAAGAATTGGAACCCTGTTTTTAAATTGGATTCTGAAAAGATGTTCGATCAAGATATCCATGAAATCGAACAGGTTTTTGAAAATATTCATCAAGTCGAGCCTGGAACTTATAGCGTTTTAGAGAAGAATAAGAAATTGGTTTCTCATCGATATTATCATTGGAATTGGGAGGAATCAATGAATAACAAAATTAGACGAGAAGAGGCCATTGATAGTTTTTTAACCTTGCTAGAGGATAGTTTTCGATTAAGGTATCGAGCAGATGTGCCTGTTGGACTGGCATTGTCGGGAGGCATGGATAGTAATGCAATTGCCTCTTTAATGCCGAATGGGACAGATGTATTTTCGGTCGTTTTTGAGGGATATCCAGTAAGTGAGAAATCTTTTATTGAACACACCATAAGAAAAAGGAATTTTAACCCTCATTGGGTAGATTATGACCTAGATACATATGTGCAAAACATAGAATCTGTGACTTACCATCAGGAGCTACCTTTCCAGAATTTTTCTGTCATTGCCCAGCATTTATTGTTTCAAGCAGCGGCCGACTCTGGCATGAAGGTGATGCTATCAGGTCAAGGTGCTGATGAAATACTCATGGGGTATGACATGAATTATCGATATTTTGTCTTTCAATTATTAAATGCCAATAAATTGGAAGGGCTTATTGAACTTGGAAAAATTGCGATGAAAAACCCGTCTGGAATTTTAAAGAAACTGATGCAACATCGAGATACAACCCAAAAACCCATAATGAATAGCCAAATTAATTCCTTAAAAGGGCTCGCTTATTTTATGATGAATACGAATCCACTACCTCAGCTATTACGCTTCGAAGACCGCAATTCCATGGCTCATGGGATAGAATCAAGGCAAGTTTTTTTGGATCATAGGCTCGTGGAGTTTTGTTTTTCATTGCCAGATGAGTACTTGATTTCTAAAGGATTGCGTAAGCCATTGCTTCGTGACAGTATGCAAGGAAAAGTACCAATAGAAATCCTAGAGAGGAAAGATAAAATCGCTTTTAATACCCCACAGAAAGAATGGTATAAAGGCAATTCAAATCTTCTTAATACTTTAGCTCATGAAGCTTTGCGGGATTTAAATATTAATGTAACTTCACCTAATAAGTTGAAGCTCATTTCCCTTTATTTTTGGATGAAGAATTTTAAAAAATAATGATAGGGTCAAAATAATACCTTACTTTTTCACATCAAAGTAGTCTCGCAATCCTGATCCTAAAAGATTGAAGCTCAGGACTAAGAGCATAATTACTATGGCTGGCACCATTGCTAAGGAGTACCTCCCGGTCATGGCGTAAGCGTAATGTTCATTCAATATATTTCCCAATGATGGAGCCGGTGGTTTGATGCCAAAACCTAGAAAACTAAGTCCGGCTTCTACCAAAATAGCGGTTGCGAAATTGGCAGCGGCAATTACCAATATGGGGCCAATAAGATTTGGGAGTATTTGTTTAAAGACAATATTCGGCCATTTGTAACCCAAGCTTATGGCCGATTGTACATAATTTTCTTCTTTGATTCTCAGGGTTTCTCCACGTACAATTCTGGCGACATCGACCCACATCGTAAGCCCCACGGCAAAAAATATGACTCCTAAACCCCTGCCAAACAATAAAACTATAGCAAATACCAACAATAATGTCGGTATGGCCCAAGTTACATTAATGAAGTATTGCACGAATCCATCAATCCATTTGCCAAAATAACCACCCATAAGTCCAAGTGTAATCCCAATACTAAGTGAAACCAGTACAGCGAGTAACCCTACAAATATAGAAACTCTAATGCCCAGTATGACTCTAGAAAATATATCTCTTCCATATTTGTCTGTACCTAGTAAAAACGTATGTTCACCTACTAAATGCTTATTGCTCAAGTCATCGTATTGCGTAGAAGAGAGAATTTTCTCGCGGCCATTGTGAAGTTGGAGGATTAAGTCACTAGCTTTTTGATTCGCATTTTTGTAAAAGATGTATTCACATTGCGATGGAAAACCCGTTACCATACCTTCAAAATAACCAGTATTTACTTTTGACTTATTCGGTATTATAATAAACTTTGAATTGAATCCTGGGTCTTTTAGAGCAATTTCGGAAAACTGATTGTTAGCATTTGGTGTATTGTCAAATACAAGGAGATATGCGAATATGCTCAACATTAAAAATACAGATATCATCAATATCGAGACAGTCAATATTTTGTTTTTCAAAAACTCTGAAAACCCTTCTTTTACATCCATTTCATCATGTGCTGGGATGTAAATATCTTAATTTTTTAGTTTAATTTAACCCAATGTAATTAAAATGCAGCATTGCCCGGAAATCTCGGAAAGGGTATCACATCTCTGATATTGGTCATTCCAGTGATAAATTGTACCAATCTCTCAAATCCCAGTCCAAATCCGGCATGTGGACAAGTCCCGTATTTACGTGTATCGAGGTACCAGTACATTTCTTCCTCAGGTATATGCATCTCCTTCATTCTCTCGACGAGGACTTCATACCGCTCCTCACGTTGTGAGCCACCGACTATTTCTCCTATACCCGGAAAAAGGATGTCCATTGCTCTGACTGTCTTACCATCCTCATTGACCTTCATGTAGAATGCCTTGATATTCTTGGGATAATCAGTGAGGATGACTGGTTTATTGAAGTGTTTTTCGACTAGATATCGTTCGTGTTCTGATTGCAAATCAGCTCCCCAATCTTCGATGATATATTGAAACTGACCTTTTTTATTCGGTTTGCAATTTTTCAATATATTAATGGCTTCGGTATAGCTCAATCTCTCGAAATCATTGTCTACACAAAACAATAATTTTTCCTTCAATGGTAGAGGTGACCTTTCATTTTGAGGTTTTGTTTTTTCCTCATCTGCCAATCTTTGTTCAAGAAAATTTAAATCTTCTTGATAATGATCAAGAATGTACTTCATTACGTACTTAAGCATGTCTTCCGCGAGATCCATGTCGTCATTGAGATCCGCAAAAGCAACTTCGGGTTCTATCATCCAAAATTCTGCCAAGTGCCTGCTTGTATTACTGTTTTCAGCTCTGAATGTCGGCCCAAAAGTATAGACCTGACCCAATGCAAGCGCAGCGAGTTCAGCTTCCAATTGTCCAGATACTGTAAGATTGGTAGCCTTACCAAAAAAATCTTTTTTAAAATCGACATTTCCCTGTTCATTTTTAGGGACATTGTCAAGATTTAGGGTGCTTACTTGAAACATCTCTCCAGCACCTTCTGCATCACTTCCGGTAATTATAGGAGAGTGCAGATATACAAATCCTCGTTCATGGAAAAACTGATGTATAGCAAATGCAACACCATGGCGAATACGAAATACTGCCCCGAATGTATTAGTCCTAAACCTTAAATGGGCGATTTCTCTCAAAAACTCCAGAGAGTGTTTTTTTGGTTGCAAGGGGTATTTCTCAGGGTCTGCATCACCTAGAATTTCAATACTTTCAGCTTTTAATTCCACTTTTTGGCCTCTACCTTGAGATTCTATCAATAAACCTGTTGCTGAAATGGCAGCTCCTGTAGTGATACGCTTGAGAAGTGATTCTTCAGTGTTTTCATAATCTACAACAACTTGAAGATTAGAAAGACAAGATCCATCATTGAGGGCAATGAATTGATTGTTGCGGAATGTCCTTACCCAACCTTTTAAATTTACAGTTTGACCTATCAATTGTCCATCAAGCAAGTCAATAATCTTCGTTCTTTTCATAGATATCAATTATTTTTAAACACTTAAATATCGAACTACAAAAGTAACAAAATTTTATTTGGAAAGCCGAGGATTTTATACCGAAAATTGAATAATCTATCGTCGATAAGCGCCAAATGACTACTTTATTGTTTATAAAGTACTATTCATCTGACTATTTTATGGCTTGAGAAGGAAACTGCGAGCTCAATGAGACTTGTCAACCAACACATCGCTTAGGTCAATCGCAAGACATCCGTTGGGGTGTCAAGCACCAATATGGTTGACCCCGATATTGCTATCGGTGCCTTGATTAAATCTGGATTTTTTTGAAGTATATTTATCCAGTCTTCATCATTAAATTCTTTGCCCTTGATATTTTTTTGATAATATGGATGAGCCTTGTTTAATAACAATTTAGGTTCTCTGTCTAGTTTGGACAAGATCATTTTCCAATTGGTAGACGTAATGCTGTTTTTACTGTGGTCATAGGCAACGATGTGCTTACTTATTGATTTTGCATAAGCTAATGCTCGACGGTCGCTTGAAGATTCGCTATTGTAATAAATGATAATTTCTCTGGAATGTGATCTCATAGTTTTAAACCTTTGCGTACAATATTAATACAAATTTTTGAAATTGTAAATATTTAGTTTTAAAAAATATGAAAAAGTAAATATAAGTAATTGTATGGAGATTAATAATAAAGTTAATAATACTGATAATAATAAAAATATACGAATAAAAACAAACTCGAGAGAAAGAAAAATTTCCCACCACCAATTATTATTTGGTGCTATTTTATTGTTCAGAATGCTTTAAAAAGGGGGTACGCTAAAAGCAATTGAATGATATTCGTTTAAAATCCTTTAGTTACATTTATATTTGCGTTTCCTAATAAGGTATGAATGTTATCAAAATTCTTTAAAAAGGATAAAGGAGCAACTCCTGTCGCGGAAGGAGAAGGCGCAGAGATGGGTTTTTTAGACCATTTGGACGTACTGCGAAAGCATCTATTCAAGGCCGCATTTGCCATGGTGGCGGTATCGATTATTGTTTTTTTGTCTAAGGATTTTGTCTTTAATGACATAATTTTTGCCCCCAAAAATGCTGATTTTCCTACATACAAGTTTTTTTGTAATCTTTCTGAGGTCACTTGCTTTCATCCACCCGATTTTAAAATAATGACCATTGTGATGGGTGAACAGTTTTTTGTTCATATAAAGGTTTCCATTTGGCTGGGCTTTACTTTTGCTTTTCCTTATATATTTTATCAATTCTGGAGTTTTATAAAACCCGGATTGTATCAGGGAGAGAGAAAGGCCGCTAGAGGATTGGTGTTGGCTTGCTCGAGTCTTTTTGTATTGGGAGTCCTTTTTGGGTATTATGTAATCAGTCCTTTTGCCATTACTTGGTTAGCAGGATATTCTGTCGGACTGGATGCCGTAAATAGCCCATCCTTAGACTCTTATGTCAATTATCTCACTATGTTTACTTTACCTGCAGGCATCATGTTTGAGCTTCCTGTTCTAATATATTTTGTGGCAAAAATAGGATTGGTTTCTGCAGATTTTCTATCAAAATATCGCAGACATGCCATAATTGTGATTTTAATAGTTGCGGCGATTATTACACCACCTGACGTTGTTACACAATTACTGATAGGAACCCCTGTTTTGATATTGTACGAAGTGGGTATCCTCGTCGCCAAAAGAGTGAACCCTACACCTAAAGAATCGCAAACGAGTTAAATGAAAACATATAGAATATCTTCCAATTGGACCTTGTTTTTCGTTATTTTTATTCCTACGATGTGGATTACATTTTTTGGAAGCTTAACCCTTGGATTTTTGCTTGTAGATGAGGAGGAATTGCCCTATTTTATGTGGGGAAATAGCTTTAAAGTGGGTTTAATTGTCTTTTTTCTTTTCTTTTTGATTTTTTGAGATTTACACTTTTGAGGTTAAAAAGAGTAGAGCTTTCTGAAACCCACATTTACATTTCTAATTATTTCAAGACCTATCGCTATCCGTTTTCCGATATTGAGTGTATCAAGGTAAGTGATTTACTGTTGTTTAAACTGGCAAAAGTTGAATTTACTGCAAAAACGAGTTTTGGAAGAAATGTTTACTTTCTTTTACAAAGTCATTATTTGGCGGATTATATCGAAAAGTTTCCCGGCACTGTTGGTAATAAAGTCATTGACAACTAAAAGCGTATATGCTGTTAACTTTCAACATATACGCTTAGAAATATTAATAATTAACTCCCCTGAATTTGTAATGGTCCAACTTGTCAAAAATGGCATGTTGCATCTGAATGATCATATCTATAACCATGTCATCGTCATTTGGAAAATTTTCACAATCATTGTCAAGATTTATTGATTTACCTTCAAGCGCTTCCTTATCTCCTCGATATGTGCAGCTAAAACCGGAGAAATTTAGGTTTATTTGTATTGGAATCACTTGATCTAGACTTTGCTCGCTTTCATTATAAATGCTTAATTCAGCTATCAATCTGGCATCTTTAGTACGAGTAATTTCTGTGACTTCTGCCTTGTATTTTTTTTCTTTTGTACGATGCGGTTTTACGACGTTAGTACTATCTTGACCATGGTTTTTATCATGTTCATCCTCTTCTATTTCTACGATTTTTTCTACATTATAGTGTCTAACATGCTCGGTTTCTCTTCCCACATTGACTTTTAAAATATTAATATTAACGGTATAGTCATACCCATATTCTAAATCACCATAATAGTCAAACTGCAACCATTTATTATCCAACTTGTGAAATGGCCAACTTATCATGTTTTCCTCGACCATCCATCCGTATCTATTCCATACATTCAGTTGATGCACGATATTGACATAAGTGGTACCATGAAGAATTGACAATCTTTCGAGTTCATCAATATTTTTATAATCATGAAAATAATATCTTACATTTTGGATATGATCATAAGCATTTATGGCATCTTGTTTGTTCTGACCATTGTCTATCAGGTATAGTGCTTTATTATAATGATATTCCGATGCTTTGGATGCTGCATCCACCAAATCAGTATCATAATTTATTGTATTAATATTGGCAATGTATCCGTCCTTGCTCACAAGTGGAAGCAGAGGAATGATTCGGTTTTGTCGTTCTGATAGGTCTTTGTAAAGCTTATATATTCGGTCGTAATCCGTAGAAGAAGATTTTTGGTTTAGATAGTTGATTTGACTGAGATCTACTTGGTTAGCTGATTGAAATGCTTTTTCTAAAGCGACCACATATTTGGTGTCTTTTTCTTTTTTTCCAATTAATTTTGAAAGTGAATACTCAAATGCCTCGGTGTAATTTCCACTTTCGAGCATTTTATCCACAGATTTACAGGAAGTTACGAGAATCAAAAGGATTAAAGTGTAAAGTAAATTTTTCATTGGTTCCAGTTTTTGATTGCAAAAAATATTTCTAAAAAGACGTGGAGTGTTGGTTATATTTTCGGTAAAATAAGAGACTTAAAATAATTTTAACAGATTGAGTAAAAATGCAAAATATAAGTTAATAAATTCCAAGTTCTAATTTGAATATTAATTATGCATTAAATCTATAAAAATAATTTTATAATCAATTATATTTCATACTTTTACGCTGAATTTATTTAATAACCAACCTTTGACTGATGAAGAGTTTAAACTTTTTGAAAGGGCTTAGTGTATTCACTATGCTTGTTTTTATTTTTTCTATAATTAGTCCCACCAGCGGAATAGGACAATGCAACGATTTATACATTGCAGGAGTAATTGATGGGCCACTTACTGGAGGCGTTCCAAAAGGAGTACAGGTATGTGCCATAAACGATATTGCGGACTTAAGTATATATGGTATTGGAGTAGCGAATAATGGAGGCGGTACCGACGGACAAGAATATACATTTCCTGCAGTACCACTGTTGGCTGGTGAATGCTTTTTTGTTGCAAGTGAAAGTCCTAATTTCAATGCATGGTTTGGCTGTGATCCTGATGATACATCTTCGAGTATTGACATGAATGGCGATGACGCAGTAGAGTTATTCTGTAGTGGAAATGTAGTTGATTTATTTGGAGATATCAATACAGATGGAACAGGTACAGCATGGGAATATATGGATGGATGGGCAGTAGCCGCTGATATGATGCAAAATACAACCTTTGATCCCGCAGAGTGGACATTCTCAAGCCCAAATGCATTGGATAATGAAACGACGAATTGTACTGCTGCAACACCATATCCTAACCCGGTATGTCCATGTAATATACAATCATTGGTAGCAGGAACTCAATCACTTTGTAATTCGACTGATAATACATATACACAAGAAATAATAGTCACATTTTGCACTGCGCCAAGCACAGGAACCTTGGATGTAAATGGACAAAGCTTTGCAATCTCTACAAGTCCTCAAACGGTAACTTTAGTGGGACTCATAGCAGATGGGCTACCATTAGATATTACGGCTACTTTTTCTGACGATACCAATTGTACTTTAACGGAAATAGGGCTAATAACGGCTCCTATATCATGTGCGGTAAGTTGTAGTGATTTATACATTGCGGGAGTGATTGATGGGCCACTTACTGGAGGAGTTCCAAAAGGAGTACAAGTATGTGCCATTAATGATATCCCGGATTTAAGTATATACGGAATTGGTATAGCAAACAATGGAGGTGGTAGCGATGGACAAGAATATACATTTCCTGCAGTACCATTATTGGCTGGCCAATGCTTTTTTGTGGCTAGTGAAAGTACTAGTTTTAATGCTTGGTTTGGCTGTGATCCAGATGACACCTCTTCCAGTATAGATTTGAATGGCGATGATGCAGTAGAGTTATTCTGTAGTGGAAATGTAGTTGATTTATTTGGAGATATCAATACAGATGGAACAGGTACAGCATGGGAATATATGGATGGATGGGCAGTTGCGGCTGATATGATGCAAAATACAACCTTTGATCCTGCAGAGTGGACATTCTCAAGCCCAAATGCATTGGATGGTGAAACCACCAATGCGACTGCTGCAACACCTTATCCAATACCGGTTTGTACCGATGTTTGCAATATCGATCTGATAGAGTTGGTTGAAGTTGGTAATTGCGACCCTTTAACCAATACGTATGTAGTTACATTATCAATTACTTATACAAATCCACCACTTACAGGAACTTTGGATGTTAATGGCCAGAGTTTCTCAATATCTGGAAGCCCTCAGGAGGTAATGTTAGTATTAACTTCTGATGGGAGCCTTGTGAATGTTGTAGCTGGATTTAGTAATGAAACCGACTGTACTTTCTCTGCATTAGAATTATTTACAGCGCCTGAACCATGTGGTATTCTTTATGAAGATTGTTTCATTGACAACGGGGATTTTTCAAATTTTGTAGTAATCAATGACCAAGGTGCAACATCTACAGGCCAATGGAATGCGTCTTTTTCAAATTATGAATTTAATGGCTTTGTGAGTGGAAGTTCGAATGATCAGGCAGTAGAGTTTTGGACTATTTCTCCATTATTAGAATACCCTTATGCTTCAGCTGGACAATTGTTATTTGATTGGAGTGAAACGTTTGATGATACAGATATCGAAGTTTTGATATCAACAGACTATATTGGAAGTGGGGATCCTAACGTGGCAACTTGGACTCAACTGTCACTCATTAACGGTCCAGATTTAGCTGGCACAGAAACGACTGGATCTGAAACCATTGCTATACCTACCGGAGATTTAACGGGATTTTATATCGCATTTAAATATGCAGATGATGCCGCATATTCTAGATGGAGAATTAGCAATATTGTGGTACAAACTGATGATTGTACCGGATTACCAGAAATAACTATTGTAGATCCTTGTAATTGTAACGATCCACTTAACAATGCGAACCCAGATGGTTCGATTAATTGGTTCCACGATTTAATACAGATAACAGGGCCTGCAGGTCAAACTTGGGAAGTAACAGCAGTAGCAGGAACTGCTCCAGCGCTTGATATGTCTGGCATTACATTTCTTAATATTGGTACGCAATTTACAGAAGTAAGTCCAGGAGTCTATGAGCTTGATATATGGCATCAGTTAGGTGTCGGTTATAACTTCAATGTGAGTAATGGAACTGACGATTTAATAGCAAGTGGAATTTGTACAGAAGATTGTACATTCTGCGATTTAACTATTAATACAGTTACTCCAAGTTGTAATGCTGATGGCACATACAGTGTGGATATCTGTTTTGATTACATTGCACCATTTAGTACGGATGTAAATGTAAATATTAATAATGTTGATTTAGGAGATTATCCTTATCCTGCAAATTCTGGAGAATGCATCACTGTTAATACTGCAATGATTGGTGATGCGACTACTGGGGTACAATTAATCTTAAAAGATGCAGCCAGTAGCAATCCTGTTTATATTAGTGAACTGCATTACGACGATAGTGACACTAACGATCCTAATGAGTTTATCGAAATTTCCGGACTTGCCGGAACAGACGTAACGGGTTATACTCTTTTATTTTATAATGGAAATGGAGGTACCGTTTATCGTACTGAAAATCTAAGTGGAATTATTGGTGATGATGGTAGTGGTTGTGGTACGTTGATAATCACCTCTATGAATAACATTCAAAATGGCTCTCCAGACGGTGTTGCACTTGTGGATCCTTCGGGTATGGTATTAGAATTTATTAGTTATGAAGGTACGTTTGTAGCCGTTGGAGGGGCAGCTGATGGAATGACTAGTGTGGACATTGGTGTACAAGAGTCAAACTCCACAATGAATACTTCTTCATTATCCCTAACAGACGCTGGATGGGTTATTACGAACCCTAATAGTATGGGTATTTTTAACCCAGGTTTATCTTGCAATATGCCATGTGAGGCTATGATTACTTTTGATGAGCCACAGTGTTGTACAGCTGATGGTGGAACGGTTTCTAGTACTAGTGATTTAGATATATGTTCGGGTGATGGTGATTCAAATATCATCTTGGTAGATGTTACAGATAATGTAAGCATTGATGGAGTGGATGTATCCTGTGGTTTTATATTAACCAATTCTGATGTTGATCCAACCGTTTTATCTACTGGAATCATTAATATTGGTGAAAACCCTGCCATGATTGATTTGGAAGGAGCAGCACAAGGATCTTGTCAAATATGGTCTATTTGTTGGGAAGGTACTCAGCCTGTTGTTGCAGAAGGTCAACTTATGTCTACAATAACTGCCTTATGTTTTGATATAAGTGATAATTCAATTGTTGTTAATAAAAACGAAGTGGCAGGTGGAAGTATTTCAACTGTTGATGTAACTTCAGTTTGTTCAGGGGATGGAGTCGATGATTTGATTAATGTTGATATAATTGACAACTTAGGCATGAATTTCCAACTTGTTGTGACTGATGCCAATGGAAATATAGTGGAACTTCCTACAAGTTCGCCAATAAATTTTGAAGGTGGGCAAATTGGTATATGTTACATTTATAATTTATCCTATGGAGATGGTCTTATTGGACTAGATTTAGGTGCAAATATCGCTGACTTGCAGGGATGTTTTGATTTATCTAATTCAATAGAAGTTACGAAAAACCCAATTCCTGTTGTTTCGATTACAAGTAGCAATGCTGATATTTGTGTAGGAGGCACAGTAGCTCTAACTGGAAGCCCTACTGGTGGAATATTTAGTGTATCTGGTTCAGGTTCAATTACTAATGATATTCTTACGGCAACTGGGGCAGGTACATTAACGATTACATATACATTTACTGATGCAAATGGTTGTACTGGTAGTGCTATGCAAACAATTAAGGTTATCAAACCAGAGCTTATTGGGATAACCGAAATTAATGAAGGACTAGAGCCCGGCGAATGTAACGAAGTTGTATTTTTCAATGACCCATATTTAAATCCTAATAGCCCATGTCAAATTTGTCCAGATCCGATGGGAGTATTACCGGGAGCGGTGACTACACAAACTGGTAATAGTAATTATAGTGAGAACCTAGATGCGAATGGCTTTTTAGTAGATTTCACATTGGGAGCTGGTACAGGAACGGCTGGTACAGTAAATTATCAGATAGTAGCGCCGGTAGATGGAAGTTTAACGTTTGACTTTGTGTACACGAATGCTGAAGCGGCATATTGGGATCCATTCATGATAACTGGGCCAAACGGAACGATAGCAGACATTTCGGACTTTGCGACGACAACGTCTACAGGGTCAGGAACCTATTGTGAGGCGGCTCTTGCAGGAGATGCCTTTAACTTTAATCTAAGGACGTTAGATGGTTTTGGCGGTGGCGAGGCGAAAGCTACGGTACAAAACCTAGCGTTTGTACAAGACTTTTCGGGAGCATGCTACGTATTGACGCAGACAGGTGGCCCTACATCGGGTGACATCTTAGATCCAGGCACCTATACAGTGACATGGGAGGCAGTACCGAATACAGTAGCGGATTGCGTATATACACCAGATCCGAATGGTGAGGTATTGACCTTTGAGACAGAGATCAATGTATTGCCTTATTCAGGACCAGTGCAGACAGCTTTGACATGTAATGATTTAGTAAATTTATCGTTAGATGAGAACTGTGAAGTTAGCATCAATGCGGATTTATTCTTAGAAGGATATTCCTTATGGATGTTATGAGACAAGATATGCAGTAATGATAGATGGCACCAGATGTAAATGGTCAGACAATTACATTGCCATTAGGTAATCACGCAGTGAAAGTAGTAGATAACGTAACAGGAAATAGCTGTTGGGGTAACTTGTTTGTAGAAGACAAGTTGATACCGGAGATAGCCTGTAGTGATTTTGCAGTAACATGTATAGATGACATACCAGCTGCACCAGTAGTGACGGATGTATCCACATTAGTATTGGCAGAAGGTGTTACGAATAGTGGGACTACGACCTATACAGGCGTGATGCCAAATGCAGGAGTAGTAACAGATGTAAACATAGTAATAGACATTGAGTTTGGAGGATTTGATGAGATGATCACAATCACGTCACCAAGTGGTACTTCAGTATTGGTATGGCCACAATCTCTATCAGGCTGTCCTACATTGAATGTGATAGGCGATGACGAAGGAGTAGTAAGAACAACAGGTGCATGTGTAGACTTCAATGATGGAGCGAATGTAAACTTAGAGTTATCGTTTGCAGGATTTGGATTCCCAGGATTTGCACAATTGCAGAATTTTGAGGGCGAGCCAATAGGCGGAACATGGACATTAACGATGGGAGGAAACGGAACGATAAACAATATCTCGTTGATATTCAATAATGGCTTAGGCTTATTGGTATCAGATGCGTTACCGACAGATCCATGTGGAAATAGCACGTTGACATACAATGACGTAGTAACGAATGTAGGTTGTGCAGGTGGTGTTAACAAAATCATCACAAGAACATGGGTATTAAAAGATGCTACAGGCAACAGTAGCAGCTGTACACAGACGATCACAGTATACAATATCGAAGCGAGTGCTTTGACGTATCCGCCATTATTGGTAGAGTTACCATGTAATGCAGGAACAAGTCCAGCGGAGATAGCGTCATATTATGACGATCCAAGTACTAAGGACAATGTAAACACAAGCATCGTAGAGAACAATGAAGGTTATCCATATGCATATCCAACGTATATGCAAGGAGGACATCCACAGAAAGTAGATACAGAAGTATGTAAATTGATAGCAAGTTACACAGATCAGAATTTTGCAGCATGTGGCGGAGTATGTGGAGGTAACAAGAAAGTTGTAAGAACCTGGACGATATTAAACTGGTGTACATTAGATTTAAAACAGCACGCACAAGTTATAAAAGCAGTAGATAGCGAAGGACCAACGTATACAGCGATGGACTTTGAAGTAAGTACGGACCCATGGGGCTGTGCAGCGACAGTAAAAGTACCACATCCGTGGGAATTACATGACAACTGTGATGCGAACCCAACATATTATGTACAAGGATCGCTAGGAAGCACAGCATTGTGTCCAGGATGTCCAGGCAACAGCAGTGACCAATGGTTATTATTAAATGTACCAAAAGAAGGGTCACCCACACACAGTAAGTTACTATGCGACAGATTGTTGTGGAAACGTAACAAAGAAAGACGTAGTATTGACAGTAGTAGATAAGACACCACCGGTAGCGATAGCATTCCAGAACTTAGTAGTAAGTTTGACAAGCAGCGGCACTGGTAATGACGGTTTTGCGAAGATCTACAACTATCAGATTAGCAACGGAAGTTATGATGGCTGTGAAAAACCAGTACATTTAGAGATTAGAAGAGACAGTGACAACTGTGGTATCAAAGGAAATGCGACGTACAATGCAGATGGTCACCCACAAGACGGAAGTTCAAACCGACGAGTGCGAACTACGATCCAGACAATGGCGAGTATGTAAAATTCTGTTGTGCAGATTTAACAGAAATCGATCCAGTAACGAACGTAAGATACGGTTTAGTAACAGTATGGTTACGAGTATGGGATGATGGCGACATGGATGGCAAGTACGGAAGTTCAGGTGACAATTACAATGAGACATGGTGTACAGTACGAGTAGAAGACAAGTTACCACCAGCGATCGTATGTCCACCGGATGTAGTGTTGACGTGTGATATGGATTACACAGATCTAAGCATGACAGGAGAAGCGACAGCATATGGAACATGTTCAGGTATCGAAGTAGAGTATGAAGACATCGTCGTGAACTTAGACGCATGTGGATCAGGCTTTGTACAAAGAAGATGGAGAGTAAAAGGAAGTACAGGAATCTTCTGCACACAGCGAATAGATTTGACACCATTGACACCATTTGATGGCAAAGTAAACTGGCCAAAAGATAAGGAAGTAAACGGCTGTCCTAACAATGTAGATTCAGGAGTACCAACATGGACAGCAGGCCCATGTGATATCATCGGATATTCAGTAGAGACAGACACGTTCAAATTTGAGGACGGAGCATGTTTCAAATTAGTGAATCACTGGACAGTAATCGACTGGTGTCAATATACACCGAATGCAGCAGGCTGGAATGGAGAAGGATACTACACGCATACACAGATTATCAAAGTATTTGATGATACGAAACCAGTATTATCAGACTGTGAAGACAAGATGTTTGGGGTAGATGCGAATTGTGAGCATGTATTGACATTGACAAACAGTGCCCATGATGATGGAAGTGCGAACTGTCCTACAGGATGGTTAAAATGGCAAGTATTTGTAGACCTATGGGCAGATGGAACGAACGACTATGAGTTCAGTAGTTTCTTACCAAGTAGTGATACAAATCCAACGAACGATACGAATGGTAATGGAATAAATGACATGTATGTAAAACCAACGGCAAATGATGGCGAAGTAAGTGTGACGATACCAGAAGTAATAAGTGGAAGCATGAGCAATCACAAAGTAGTATGGAAGGTAACAGACGGATGTGGCAATGTAACAAGTTGTACATACAACGTGATGGTAGTAGATAAGAAAGATCCAACGCCATACTGTGTAGATATCAGCAGTGCAGTGATGGAGAATGGACAAGTAGAATTGTGGGCGAGTGATTTCAACAAGAATTCATTTGACAATTGTACAGCTCAAGAAGACCTATGGTACACATTTGAAGAAATGCATCCGGTAATCAATGATACGATCATATCAAACAAATTGGTAAATATCAATGTACCGCATTACTTCAAAGGCCAAGGAGTATTTGTAGACTTCTACCCAGCGACGAAAGCAACTACAAAAACAAGTTATGAAGCAGGCGAGATCCAATTGTGGAAGCCAGAGTTACAAAGCAGTGCGATGGTATTCACATGTGATGACCTACCAGTAGCGAAAGTACGCATGACAGTATGGGATGAGAAATTGAACTCAGACTTCTGTGTAGTATACTTATCATTGGTAGACAACCAACATGCATGTAATCCTCCAGGAGGAAGCAGAATTGCAGGAACAGTAGCAAATGAAGGCGCTGTAGGATTAAGTGGAGCTACAGTATACTTAGATGCAAACAGCATTGAGTATCCAAAAGTAGAATCAACAGATAATGGAGGAGAGTATGCATTTGAAAGCAATACACACGGTATGGATTATGCGGTTAGTGCAAGTCATGATGTAGACTACAGAAATGGAGTAAGTACATTAGACTTAGTATTAATCCAGAGACATATCTTAGGTATTGCACAATTGAACAGTCCGTACAAAGTGATTGCAGCAGATGCAAACAATGATTCTAAAGTTTCTGTATCAGATTTATCACAATTGAGAAAATTGATCTTAGGCTTGTATGAGAATGACAATTTACCAGACAACGAATCATGGAGATTTGTAGACTCACAAGAGAGTTTAGATTTGGCAAATCCATTCCCATTCACAGAAGTAATCTACTTGAACAACTTATCACAAGACGAAATGGCAAACAATTTCGTAGCAGTTAAGATAGGAGATGTAAACGGAAGTGTAGACATGCCAAATGCAAGAGCGAACGGAAGTGAAGTAAGAAGTTCAAGAACAGTAAACTTCAACAGCACAGACAGAGCAGTGAAAGCAGGAGAGACAGTATTGATGTCAGTAACGAGCAATGATTTTGCAGATGTATACGGATATCAGTTCACAATGCAGTTGAACGGATTGAACTACACAGGCATCCAATCAGGAGCATTGAACATCAATGAGAGCAACGTAGGAGCCTTAAGCAATGGCGTATTGACGATGAGCTGGAACAGTGATAAGTCAGTAAGCATTGAAGGAGAGACAGAGTTGTATGTGATGAGTTTCATAGCTACAAGAGACGGACAGTTGAGTGAAATGATGAGCATGAGTTCATCAGTGACACCGGCAGAAGTATAGTATATGTAGGAGAGAACTTAAGCGTAGGTAAAGTAGAATTGAACTTAAGCGGTGTATCAATCGAAGGAGGAGATTACAGCTTAAATCAAAACGAGCCGAACCCATTCTTAGGAAGTACAACAATCAGCTACAGCTTACCAGTAGCATCAGAGGTAACGATGAGTATCATGGATGTTACAGGAAGAGTAGTGTATGAAAACACAGTAACAGGCGAAAGAGGAATGAACACGATGACAATTGATGAGAAATCATTGAATGGAGCGGGCTTATACTACTATCAAATGAGAAGTGGCGATTACACAGCAACTAAGAAAATGATCGTGATTGAGTAATAAATTGTGCAGCAATTAATGCACAATTAATGGAATTTAGCATATTCATGTAGATAATTCCGGAAGGCGGAAGTTCATAGAAACTTCCGCCTTTTTTAATTGCCAGAATGAAATTTCGTAAGGTTAAATAAAAAAAAACAATTTTGTAAATCTGTACCCTCATGAAATTGCTTGACAACATTAGTATAACTTTTAACTAAATGTGGATAACTCAAAGTTAAAAAATTATTGATTACTATCATCTTTGTATCGACGGTTATGTGAACGGGAGCAGAGCTCTGCTGGGGAGCAACTCTGTGAGGTATAGCATGATTACTCAAAGTGGAAAGGAATCTTTCATATGGGGGTATGGTTTTTACTACCCTATATTAGATGCAAAATTGATTTCCAATTTAGGAAAAATACCTTAAAAACCCATGTTATATTTGATTTTCAAAGTCATGCAAATATTTATAGGTCGTTCTGGTTAGGCAATTCTGCTATCAGTTCTTCAAATTTTACAGGCTTAAATACCCCCAAATCATGTATTGCTCTTTGCTCATTACTGATATGGATAAGTTCTTTGCAAGCTTTCTGCAATTGGGTAAACGTGCTCATTTGATGGCAAAGTTGTTTCAAATAGCTGTTTTAATGAGATTTATTGAGATTTTCAGCACTTCCATTTTCAAAGGCTTGGTGGCTCTGCTTATTTTATCCCAACATTCACTAGACGATTTTTATAGATCTGGGCATTGTATTTAGCGACCCATTGTCTGTATGGTGTAATACACTTGAACAACTTACCTCTTTACGTATATGTATTGCATTTTGCAAGCATTGGAGTCCCAAGTGTAGACATTCCATATGTAACAGATTATGGTAAAAGACTGAAGTATACGTTCAAGAATAGGCATCTTTAATGTAAATATATATGCATGATAACTCTCTAATGGATAATAAGTTATGTCTCCGACTATGACTTGATTTATACCATTTATTCCAATCCCGGAAATCAAATTTGGATAATTTTCTTTACCCAAGCCATCACTGGTTTTCGTCCAATCAGGAGTTTGAACCAATAAATCTATCTCGCATCAAGGTCTCAAACTTATTGACGCCTATGAAAGCTCGATACCTGCATGGTTTTGCAGGGTATAATACAACGATCAGCTACCCAGTTTATGTGGGGGTGGATCTTAGCTACAAGAGACGGACAGGTCTACTGATCTTATCCTCTACTACTACTTTTCAGCGTTTTCTCTTTTGACCATTTGCCAAGACCAATTGCCTACTTGTGCCTATCTCTTTATAAAATGCTTCCATACTATATATTCTTTCCTTATGGCGAATGTGAGGTGAACCCATTCTTAAAAATTGTTTTTCAACAATCATGACCATAGACTTCTACCAGTTGCTCAAGGCTCGATGAGTAATCATCGATGTTACAGGATTTGCTGTATGCCTACCCAATCGCTCCAGTTTCTTTCTCTTTTTTTACCTCAACTAATTTGAGGTGAGTCAGAAATCTATTACCAACCGATCTGGCTTATACAGCTACCAATATTTTTACCCGATTACACAGCAACTATAGAAAATGATCGAACTGTTGTGAAATAGCGCTTGTCGTAGCTCTTCCTGATTCTATCATCGCTACCTTTGCCTTTTTAAAGCTTTCTGAAAATACTTTCCTCTGTTTTTTTGCTCTCATCTTTGCAAATTTGTGATAAGTTTTCCACATTTTTGTTGTCAACGTATTTCATGAGAGCACAATCATTAATTATTAAAAATTTATACAAAGAATTAAAACTTTCTTAACTTTGTCGATTAGGGGAAAACTACACTAGATTAAGAGCTTATAAATCAGATAAGCTTAATTAAAAGGATATTCAGGTCTTTACTATAAGAATCTTTAGGCAACTATGTCATAAAGAGGATTTATCTATTGATACAATTTTAATAATCAAAACTCAATCTCATGAAAATTAATTTATTATTGAAAGGATTGGTTGTTCTAGTAAGTATGTTTTTTGCAACTGCCAGTTACAGTCAAAACTATGTTGGACCAGATGAGGCGATCGTAATTTTGAATGCAGAAATTGAGACACTAAAGAACCAACCGGACACCAATGTTTCAAATGGCACTTTAATGGCTCCAAATTCTTCAACTTCAAAAGAAATGAAAATTGCTTTGATGGGAAAGTTGATTAAATTTATAGACATCAAAAAAGCAGTTGGACCTGCATTTGAAGAATTTCAATCACGAATGAATCAACAACCAACAGAAAGGAAGGCAAAAGTTCTACCTTTTATAAATGAACTCAAAGCTCAATTATCTTAATTTCTTATCTTAACAAATTCAATTTTGACATTATGAAAAATTTAATGAAGACATTTTCAGTATTCATAGTTTGCGTTTTATACATTAATGCAGGCTTTACACAACCGTCGATAAATAGTATTGCATTTCTAAATGGAAATAATTCTGGAGGGTCATCAGTAGCAGTAGCACCTGCATGTGATGGATCTGCACCTTCTTATGATCAGACTGGAGCAATAAGCGGTGGGCCAGCAAGTCAAAGTTTTGGTGATTTTCCAACATTTTCAAATGAGGCAGCGGATGACTTTATAACACCCATAACAGGAACAGGAACTGTTACTATTTGTGGGATAGAAGTTGATGGTACTTTAAGTAGTACAACTATTCTTAATTCCTCTGCAACTGTTACTTTAAATATTTATGCTGATGGAGGAACCGTTCCAGGAGCATTAGTATATAGTGAAAATTTTCCAAGTACTGTAGATGGTGGTTCAGGTTATTTAACGATTATTCCTACGGCTGATATTGTTTTAAATGAGAATACCTATTATTGGATTTCAGTTGTTGTCAATATGGATTTTGGATGTTGTGGACAATGGTTTTGGGATGGAATATCTGGAGTTGTAAATAATGATTTGGCTGTTTGGAGAAATCCGGGTAATGGATTTGGTACTGGTGCGACGAATTGGACACCAGTTTCTTCATCTGTGGGGACAATTGACGATCTTAATTTTATGATTAATTTTGTAGCACCTTCTGAGCCTCTTGTTTGTTCACTTGAAGGTCAGACAGTAGTAAACGAAGGCTTAGAGCCAGGAGAATGTAATGAAATTATATTTTTCAGTGATCCTACATTAGCCGGAGAAGGATGCGAAATTTGTCCAGATCCGATGGGAGTATTACCGGGAGCGGTGACTACACAAACTGGTAATAGTAATTATAGCGAGAACCTAGATGCGAATGGCTTTTTAGTAGATTTCACATTGGGAGCTGGTACAGGAACGCCTGGTACAGTAAATTATCAGATAGTAGCTCCGGTTGATGGAAGTTTAACATTTGACTTTGTGTATACAAATGGTGAAGCGGCATATTGGGATCCATTCATGATAACTGGGCCAAACGGAACGATAGCAGACATTTCGGACTTTGCGACGACAACGTCAACAGGGTCAGGAACCTATTGTGAGGCTGCGCTTGCAGGAGATGCCTTTAACTTTAATCTAAGGACGTTAGATGGTTTTGGCGGTGGCGAGGCGAAAGCTACGGTACAAAACCTAGCGTTTGTACAAGACTTTTCGGGAGCATGCTACGTATTGACGCAGACAGGTGGCCCTACATCGGGTGACATCTTAGATCCAGGCACCTATACAGTGACATGGGAGGCAGTACCGAATACAGTAGCGGATTGCGTATATACACCGGATCCGAATGGTGAGGTATTGACCTTTGAGACAGAGATCAATGTATTGCCTTATTCAGGACCAGTGCAGACAGCTTTGACATGTAATGATTTAGTAAATTTATCGTTAGATGAGAACTGTGAAGTTAGCATCAATGCGGATTTATTCTTAGAAGGAGGTCCTTATGGATGTTATGAGACAAGATATGCAGTAATGATAGATGGTGGACCAGATGTAAATGGTCAGACAATTACATTGCCATTAGGTAATCACGCAGTGAAAGTAGTAGATAACGTAACAGGAAATAGCTGTTGGGGTAACTTGTTTGTAGAAGACAAGTTGATACCGGAGATAGCCTGTAGTGATTTTGCAGTAACATGTATAGATGACATACCAGCTGCACCAGTAGTGACGGATGTATCCACATTAGTATTGGCAGAAGGTGTTACGAATAGTGGGACTACGACCTATACAGGCGTGATGCCAAATGCAGGAGTAGTAACAGATGTAAACATAGTAATAGACATTGAGTTTGGAGGATTTGATGAGATGATCACAATCACTTCACCAAGTGGTACTTCAGTATTGGTATGGCCACAATCTCTATCAGGCTGTCCTACATTGAATGTGATAGGCGATGACGAAGGAGTAGTAAGAACAACAGGTGCATGTGTAGACTTCAATGATGGAGCGAATGTAAACTTAGAGTTATCGTTTGCAGGATTTGGATTCCCAGGATTTGCACAATTGCAGAATTTTGAGGGCGAGCCAATAGGCGGAACATGGACATTGACGATGGGAGGAAACGGAACGATAAACAACATCTCGTTGATATTCAATAATGGCTTAGGCTTATTGGTATCAGATGCGTTACCGACAGATCCATGTGGAAATAGCACGTTGACATACAATGACGTAGTAACGAATGTAGGTTGTGCAGGTGGTGTTAACAAAATCATCACAAGAACATGGGTATTAAAAGATGCTACAGGCAACAGTAGCAGCTGTACACAGACGATCACAGTATACAATATCGAAGCGAGTGCTTTGACGTATCCGCCATTATTGGTAGAGTTACCATGTAATGCAGGAACAAGTCCAGCGGAGATAGCGTCATATTATGACGATCCAAGTACTAAGGACAATGTAAACACAAGCATCGTAGAGAACAATGAAGGTTATCCATATGCATATCCAACGTATATGCAAGGAGGACATCCACAGAAAGTAGATACAGAAGTATGTAAATTGATAGCAAGTTACACAGATCAGAATTTTGCAGCATGTGGCGGAGTATGTGGAGGTAACAAGAAAGTTGTAAGAACCTGGACGATATTAAACTGGTGTACATTAGATTTAAAACAGCACGCACAAGTTATAAAAGCAGTAGATAGCGAAGGACCAACGTATACAGCGATGGACTTTGAAGTAAGTACGGACCCATGGGGCTGTGCAGCGACAGTAAAAGTACCACATCCGTGGGAATTACATGACAACTGTGATGCGAACCCAACATATTATGTACAAGGACCGCTAGGAAGCACAGCATTGTGTCCAGGATGTCCAGGCAACAGCAGTGACCAATGGTTATTATTAAATGTACCAAAAGAAGGGTCACCACACACAGTAAGTTACTATGCGACAGATTGTTGTGGAAACGTAACAAAGAAAGACGTAGTATTGACAGTAGTAGATAAGACACCACCGGTAGCGATAGCATTCCAGAACTTAGTAGTAAGTTTGACAAGCAGCGGCACTGGTAATGACGGTTTTGCGAAGATCTACAACTATCAGATTAGCAACGGAAGTTATGATGGCTGTGGACCAGTACATTTAGAGATTAGAAGAGACAGTGACAACTGTGGTATCAAAGGAAATGCGACGTACAATGCAGATGGTCACCCACAAGACGGAAGTTCAAATCCGACGAGTGCGAACTACGATCCAGACAATGGCGAGTATGTAAAATTCTGTTGTGCAGATTTAACAGAAATCGATCCAGTAACGAACGTAAGATACGGTTTAGTAACAGTATGGTTACGAGTATGGGATGATGGCGACATGGATGGCAAGTACGGAAGTTCAGGTGACAATTACAATGAGACATGGTGTACAGTACGAGTAGAAGACAAGTTACCACCAGCGATCGTATGTCCACCGGATGTAGTGTTGACGTGTGATATGGATTACACAGATCTAAGCATGACAGGAGAAGCGACAGCATATGGAACATGTTCAGGTATCGAAGTAGAGTATGAAGACATCGTCGTGAACTTAGACGCATGTGGATCAGGCTTTGTACAAAGAAGATGGAGAGTAAAAGGAAGTACAGGAATCTTCTGCACACAGCGAATAGATTTGACACCATTGACACCATTTGATGGCAAAGTAAACTGGCCAAAAGATAAGGAAGTAAACGGCTGTCCTAACAATGTAGATTCAGGAGTACCAACATGGACAGCAGGCCCATGTGATATCATCGGATATTCAGTAGAGACAGACACGTTCAAATTTGAGGATGGAGCATGTTTCAAACTAGTAAACCACTGGACAGTAATCGACTGGTGTCAATATACACCGAATGCAGCAGGCTGGGCAGGAGAAGGATACTACACTCATACACAGATTATCAAAGTATTTGATGATACGAAACCAGTATTATCAGACTGTGAAGACAAGATGTTTGGGGTAGATGCGAATTGTGAGCATGTATTGACATTGACAAACAGTGCCCATGATGATGGAAGTGCGAACTGTCCTACAGGATGGTTAAAATGGCAAGTATTTGTAGACCTATGGGCAGATGGAACGAACGACTATGAGTTCAGTAGTTTCTTACCAAGTAGTGATACAAATCCAACGAACGATACGAATGGTAATGGAATAAATGACATGTATGTAAAACCAACGGCAAATGATGGCGAAGTAAGTGTGACGATACCAGAAGTAATAAGTGGAAGCATGAGCAATCACAAAGTAGTATGGAAGGTAACAGACGGATGTGGCAATGTAACAAGTTGTAGCTACAACGTGATGGTAGTAGATAAGAAAGATCCAACGCCATACTGTGTAGATATCAGCAGTGCAGTGATGGAGAATGGACAAGTAGAATTGTGGGCGAGTGATTTCAACAAGAATTCATTTGACAATTGTACAGCTCAAGAAGACCTATGGTACACATTTGAAGAAATGCATCCGGTAATCAATGATACGATCATATCAAACAAATTGGTAAATATCAATGTACCGCATTACTTCAAAGGCCAAGGAGTATTTGTAGACTTCTACCCAGCGACGAAAGCAACTACAAAAACAAGTTATGAAGCAGGCGACATTCAATTGTGGAAGCCAGAGTTACAAAGCAGTGCGATGGTATTCACATGTGATGACCTACCAGTAGCGGATGTACGCATGACAGTATGGGATGAGAAATTGAACTCAGACTTCTGTGTAGTATACTTATCATTGGTAGACAACCAACATGCATGTAATCCTCCAGGAGGAAGCAGAATTGCAGGAACAGTAGCAAATGAAGGCGCTGTAGGATTAAGTGGAGCTACAGTATACTTAGATGCAAACAGCATTGAGTATCCAAAAGTAGAATCAACAGATAATGGAGGAGAGTATGCATTTGAAAGCAATACACACGGTATGGATTATGCGGTTAGTGCAAGTCATGATGTAGACTACAGAAATGGAGTAAGTACATTAGACTTAGTATTAATCCAGAGACATATCTTAGGTATTGCACAATTGAACAGTCCGTACAAAGTGATTGCAGCAGATGCAAACAATGATGAGAAAGTTACAGCATCAGATTTATCACAATTGAGAAAATTGATCTTAGGCTTGTATGAGAATGACAATTTACCAGACAACGAATCATGGAGATTTGTAGACTCACAAGAGAGTTTAGATTTGGCAAATCCATTCCCATTCACAGAAGTAATCTACTTGAACAACTTATCACAAGACGAAATGGCAAACAATTTCGTAGCGGTTAAGATAGGAGATGTAAACGGAAGTGTAGACATGCCAAATGCAAGAGCGAACGGAAGTGAAGTAAGAAGTTCAAGAACAGTAAACTTCAACAGCACAGACAGAGCAGTGAAAGCAGGAGAGACAGTATTGATGTCAGTAACGAGCAATGATTTTGCAGATGTATACGGATATCAGTTCACAATGCAGTTGAACGGATTGAACTACACAGGCATCCAATCAGGAGCATTGAACATCAATGAGAGCAACGTAGGAGCCTTAAGCAATGGCGTATTGACGATGAGCTGGAACAGTGATAAGTCAGTAAGCATTGAAGGAGAGACAGAGTTGTTTGTGATGAGTTTCATAGCTACAAGAGACGGACAGTTGAGTGAAATGATGAGCATGAGTTCATCAGTGACACCGGCAGAAGTATATGTAGGAGAGAACTTAAGCGTAGGTAAAGTAGAATTGAACTTAAGCGGTGTATCAATCGAAGGAGGAGATTACAGCTTAAATCAAAACGAGCCGAACCCATTCTTAGGAAGTACAACAATCAGCTACAGCTTACCAGTAGCATCAGAGGTAACGATGAGTATCATGGATGTTACAGGAAGAGTAGTGTATGAAAACACAGTAACAGGCGATAGAGGAATGAACACGATGACAATTGATGAGAAATCATTGAATGGAGCGGGCTTATACTACTATCAAATGAGAAGTGGCGATTACACAGCAACTAAGAAAATGATCGTGATTGAGTAATAAATTGTGCAGCAATTAATGCACAATTAATGGAATTTAGCATATTCATGTAGATAATTCCGGAAGGCGGAAGTTCATAGAAACTTCCGCCTTTTTTATTATACATTTGTGTGTGATATATATGAATTAACTTTATAAATCACCATGAAAGGAAATTTTACCAAAATATTGGTTTTTATAATATTCAGTGTTTTTGTCATACTGTTTAAGTTAGGTTTTCATGAGTTATGGAAGGATGAATGGCAAGCCTATTTTGTTGCAAGAGATATGTCTATTGCTCCCATGCTCAATTTCTTAAACTACGAGGGACATCCATCATTGTGGTATATTATTCTTAAGGCAGGTGCATTGCTTGAATTTGGAATTAGATCTGATTTAATAATTCAAATCACGCATTATTTTATTGTTTTATTGTTTTACTACATATTCTTCTTTAAAATACGAATGCCACTCTGGCTTAAGGTTTTATTTCTTCTGAGCTATTTTTTCTGTTTTGAATATGCCATTGTTAATCGTGCCTATATTATTCTTGGGTTACTTGGCTATTTAATTATTTACAATATTCAAAATCATAATAGTGAGAGTTGGTTAGTCAGTATGGCTTTATTTTTATTGTGTCAAACCGAAGTATATGGAGTATTTATTGGTGGTGCATTATTGATATATCTTTTGATTTATTCATCAACTACATCAAAATTTATTAATGATTACAAGAAATCAATAGTCGCATATATTGCGGGAATTATTGTATTCGTAATAACGGTGTTTCCAAGAGGACATCAACAGGAATTTTCTCGTGCATATATCGGTAATAATCTTGATTGGAACGTAATATTCAATAGCTTTCAAGGTGATTTGGCCAATGTATTTTTTCCTGGACTTATATCAGACACATCGTCTCTTGGATACAGTATTTATGGATTGATAATCTCAATAGCAGTACTGGTAATTTTGTTTTATCTTTTCCGAAACAATCGTGCAATATTGTGGTCTCTTGGATTTATGATATTGAGTATGATAATGTTTCATGCATTTATATTCAAAGGAGGTCTTAGAAATTGGGGTGTTATTTTTATTTATTTTTCAATGATGCTTGCATTAATAGAAGATGTTAAATTCGATAATTCAAGGTTTAATATTGTCTTGAGTATCCTACTAATTTTCCCAATCTTACATAATTTTAAAGCCATTCATTTTGATTATTTATATCCTTTTTCAAATGGTAAAGCCGCGGGTGAATTTTTAAAAGAGAATGTTCCCGATGCAGTACCAATTATAGGTTTGAATCAATTTGAAACTTCCTCAGCAATTGGTTATTCTGGAAGACCTTTTTATGAAATGAATGAAGGGAAATCATATACTTATTTTCGATGGTTGGATAAAGTTTATGTTCCCACTGAAGAGGAATTGCAATTATTTGCAAAATATAAAAATGTGGGCGGTGTAATAGTGGTTTCTAATGAACCCATTGATAAATTTCGTTATCCCAAATGTCAATTGTGGAAAACCTTTAATGAAAAATCACTAAAGCGGGAGGATTTTTACATTTACACACTGTCTCTAAAATAGTAATTATGAATAAAATTGAAACTATATTATTCGATTTTGGTGGTGTATTGTTGGATCTCGATAGCGACAGAGCATATACAAGCTTAAGTGAATTACTAGGAATTGATTTTTATAGAATAAAAGATTCAAAAGCACAGTATAAATTTTTATTGGACTATGAGCAAGGAAAGATTAGCAGAGAAGTATTTATCTGGAATATACAGAGGCTGGCCAAGGGAAAAACGCCTCAACCTTTGAATATTATCAAAGCATGGAATGCCATGCTGCTGGGTTGGGACGAACACAAATTTGAGGTACTAAGACAACTGAAAAATCGATATAGGATAATGATTTTGTCCAATACAAATGAACTTCACATTGACTGGGTAAATCGTGATTTAAAAAAGAGAAATAGGTACGATGATTTCCAAGATTTATTTGAAGGAAATCTATATTATTCTTTTCAAATGGGACTAATCAAACCTTCAATTGAAATATTTAAAGAATTGATTAGCCAATCTGGCATTGAGCCTTCTAAAACCCTGTTTATTGAAGACACAGAACAAAATTTAATCCCGGCGCAATCTTTAGGTATGCAAGGTTTATTGCATACTCGAAATGATGCGATTGATTACCTCTTAGAGATATAGATATCTAATCCTATTACTCTACTTTCCTTACATCCAATTTTTTCTCTATTCCCGCAAACGAGGCTTCATTATCTATCATGTCTCTCATAATATTGAGAGTTTCCTGAAGATAAAAATCTTTTTGAAGGTGATCTATCCAATCATTGTTTCTGTCAATTCTACTTTTGTCAGCGTTAATATAACTTGTATCAACGGCAAGATTAGTAAAATGCATTTTTTCAATTTTTTGATCAAATAGATTTTCGAATTTTTCCGCTTCTTTTTCCTTTTGATCCAAATCATTTTTAAAAGTTTCGATATTTAGAGAATACTTAGTAATGTCTTTGTTCTTTTTAAGCCTACTTGCATTTTCAAGGACTAGAACAAAATTTTCATTATTCGCTATTCTATTCTCTGATAATTTTTGAAGTTTATCAATATTATTAAGAGATACTACATTCTGGTGATATGCAACAGGTGCAATTTCAGAATATGGCATAGCAGTCTTATACTCTTTTTCTCCGATATCGATGTATTGATAGCTGTCCGGCAATATGATATCTGGTATCACGCCTTTCATCTGAGTTGAACCGCCGTTGACTCTAAAGAATTTTTGCACCGTAATTTTCACATTTCCAAGAGGCTTTTTATCGTCATATCCTCGTAAGGCATCATCTAAATCAAAGAATCGTTGGACTGTTCCTTTGCCAAAAGTGGATTTACTTCCTACGATTAATGCTCTGTTATAATCTTGCAATGCTGCGGCGATTATTTCACTCGCCGAGGCACTCAAATTATTGACCATGACAATGAGTGGCCCATCATAAGCTACACTCTTATCGGTATCTTTATGTAAATAGGGCTTACCTTCTCTTGATTTTACTTGTACAATAGGTCCATCTTCAATAAATAATCCGGTCATTTTCACAACATCCTGAAGGGAACCTCCCGTATTATTTCTTAAATCTAGAATGATTCCATTGACATTGGCCGATTTTAGTTTTTCAATTTCTAGGGCGACATCTTCTGCGCAGCTGTTTCCATCTTCTTTCTCAAAACTTGAGTAGAATTTCGGCAATTTTATCAATCCTACATTATTCATCAATCCCGGAAAATCTACTATTACGGATCTCGCAAATCCTTCATCTAAAATGACCTCATCTCTCTCAATCGAAACATCTTTAAAAGTTCCGTCTTCCTTTTTTACTGTTAATATAACCACAGTTCCTTTCTTACCTCTAATTTTTTGAACGACGTCGTCGATTCTCATACCGCTTATATCCGTGGCTTCTTCTTCCCCCTCTTGTCTAACTTTATAAATGATATCATTGACTTCGAGTTCTTTATCTTGATATGCAGGACCACCGGGTACAATGCTTACGACCTTTGTATATTCACCATCAGTCTGTAGTCTGGCGCCGATACCTTCAAGCTTGCCACCCATATTGATATCAAAATCTTCTTTTTCTTTTGGGCTAAAGTAATCCGTATGTGGATCATAATAATTGGCAATAGCTCCCATATATGCCTGAAAACGATCTTCTCTCCTTAGTTTATCGATTCTGTGAAACCAATCTTCAAAGTTTTTGTTGACTTTTTCTCGGGCTTCTTTCATGAGCTCTTCATCACTCTTGGCCGTTTGAGCCTGATCTTTTTTCTTTGTATCTGTATTTATGACTTCATCTTCTACATAGCTTAGATCCTCAACTTCTGAAGGGGCTTCTCCTTTTTCAGATTCTTCCTTGAGGGCAAGATATTTCGTCATGATTTCATATTTAAAAAGCTTACGCCAAAAGTCTTTGAGTTCCGCTGGATTTTGAGCAAATGCCCTTTTATCAAAATCAAATTCCAGCTCTTCATTTTTATTAAAATCGAATTCCGCAGCTTCCATCTCTTTCATGATGTCTCTTGCTCGTTCTATACTTTTTTCGTAGAGTAATAAACTTTGGTCAAAAAACTGAAATGAACCTACCTTAACTTGTTCATCTAAAGACGATTCGAATGGTTTGAGCTGGTTGATTTCTTCCATTGTGAAGAATCTTTTACCGCCATCCAATCTCTTTAAATATTCATCAAATAAGTATTTAGAAAACTCATCGTCAAGTTCTTTAGGATTGTAATGGGCATAATCTATGATCTTATCTACACCCTGTAAAATGAGACTTTCTTTTTCTTCATAGTTTTGAACTTTTAAACTAGAACTCTCATACCATAGAAAACCTAATAACAATACGATAACTAGGGAACTTTGAAATTTCATATTTTTTAATTTGCTGAGCAATAAATTTTATCTTAATTCTTGGTTTGAATCACCAAAGTACAAAATAACTCTTTTTGATATATAGAATTGTGACAATAATCATTAAAATTAAGCATTATCGTGGTCAGATTATTTATAAAAAAACATCCGCCTCACTCAATAAGGCGGATGCATCAAAACAAAACGAAAAACCAACTTTATAAACTATAACGTATTTCAACCCTATATTCCTTTTCTCAATTGTACTTTTAATGTCATTTCTTTACCATTTCTGTTGATGTTTACATCAATATCGTCACCAACTTTGGTAAATTTTAATTTTTCTTTCAAATCTTCAAAATTATTAATGGTACTCCCATTGATACCTGTAATCACGTCACCGGGAAGCATTCCACCATACTGAGCTGCACTTCTAGGAGCAATTTCTTCAACATAAAATCCTCTCGAAGTTTTGATTTTCATACCTTCATCAAGATATGTCTGTACATCATCCCCCCTTACTCCTAGGCTTCCCCGTTCTATATTTCCATATTCCATAATGTCCTTTACTGCCGTTTTTACTAGATTACTAGGAATCGCAAAGGAATATCCTGCATAGACGCCGGTAGGTGTGGCAATGGCTGTATTAATTCCTATTAGTCGGCCTTCGGTATCAACGAGGGCTCCACCACTATTCCCCGGATTTATAGCAGCATCAGTCTGAATAAATTCCTCAATAGTTTTTTCGCCTTTTATGATGTCTAAATCTCTTCCTTTTGCACTGACGATACCGGCCGTCACGGTTGATTGAAGATAATCGAATGGATTTCCTATTGCTAACACCCATTCTCCTACTTTTACTTGATCAGAATCGGCCAAAGTCACAGTCGGCAAGGAACTTCCTGAATTTATTTTTACTACCGCTAAATCGGTGGAGGGATCGGTTCCGACTTTGGTTGCTTTATATTTTTTGCCATCTTGTGTTGTAACGGTGATGTCGTCGGCAAAGCCTACCACATGATTATTCGTAATTATGTATCCATCTTGCGAATATATGACTCCCGAACCCGTGCCACTTTTAGGAGCATAAAAGTTTTGGCCAAATAAGCCATCTCCTCCAAAGAAATCTTCAATACTAAAGAAATTATCATAATTGCGGTTTCGGTTTTTACCCATTCTTTCTTGTGCAAGTGTTGCACTTTCTTTTGCTGCTATATGAACAACCGCTGCAATGCCTTTTTGTGCTGCCAATACAAAATTGGGCCCCGTATTAATATTCGCATTATCGGTGATACTTACCGGTATGGCTTTAGCAGTATTTTGGTTATTAGATACATTCTTGAGATCAGTTGGCCTAAATTGGAGAAACCCAAATATTATGGCACCTCCCACCATCCCCGCAATAAGCTGAGGTATAAATTTCTTGAATTTCATTTGTTTAAAATTGTTTATTTTTTAAAACTCAACCAAATCGGGATAATCAACTTACTTGCTTGCCGTAATTATCTCAGACATGGTCTGTCATTTAATAATATTTAAAAGCGTTAATCAAATTTTAATTAGAATACGATTAAAATTATTTGTGTGATATAAGGCTTAAAACGTATTAAATGCGGAAGCAGTTTTTAGGACTAATCGTTTAACATTAGTTTAACAGCAAAATAATTATTCTGAAATGTCCTCCCTGAGCTGGTAAATATCCTTAAGATTTCGACCTTGGTGATTGTAGTCCAGACCATAACCGATAACAAATTTATTTGGTATTTCAAATCCTAAATAGTCGATTTCTATTTCGTGTTTGTGCATTTCTGGTTTTGAAAGTAGGGATGCTAGTCTTATGGAATGAGGATGATATTTCTTTAAATTATTTTTAAGATGGAAAATCGTGTTGCCACTATCTATGATGTCTTCGATTAGTAAGATGTCTCTAGACTCTATCAGGAGGTCGTCAGGAATTTGTAATTTTAAATCGCCTGACTCCATACCTATATAGGATTTAGCATTGACAAAATATATTTCGCATCCGATATCAAGGTTTCTTAATAAATCTGAACCAAACATAAAAGCTCCGTTTAATACCACGAGACAAACCAAGTCTTTATGCTTATAATCAATCGAAATAAACTCAGCCAGAGTTCTTACTTTCTCTTGTATTTTTTCGTGACTTAAATAATTGACAAAATGAAGACCCTCTACTTCAATCAACTTATCTTTTATTATCGTATGCATTTGTCTATCAAATTTATATTAATATCAATTCTTCGTTTCTAAACCATATTTATCTAATAGATAGATGATGGACGCCATGGTTGCAGCACCTAACTCCAGTTCTCTTTGATTTACGTTATATATTTGGTCATTTTTAGTGTGGTGAAAATCAAAATATTTTTGAGGATCCACACGTAAGCCTATTAGTAAACTTCCTTGCGATTTTAATGGATTGATGTCTGCTCCTGACCCGGCTTGTTTGAAATTGAGGTCGTAGGTTTCAAATAATGGGAGCCATTGATTGACATATCTCATATAATCAATTAGTAAGGATGTCTCGGAATCAAATGACAGTTCTCTAGGTACAAAACCACCAGTATCGGACTCTATTGCGGCAAGATGTTTTTCATTTCTCTTGTTTGAATTTTCGGCATACGTTTTTCCTCCAGCCAAGCCATTCTCTTCGTTGGCAAAAAGTACAACTCTGAGGGTTCTTTTTGGCAAGTAATTTTGAGCCAATAATATGTTTATCGCATCCACGGCATGTATACATCCTGCACCGTCATCATGAGCCCCAGCTCCCATATCCCATGCGTCTATATGACCGCCGAATAGGATAATCTCCTCAGGAAATTGTTTTCCTCGCCATTCAGCTATGACATTATAGTTAACAGAGGCAGCTCCCGGTTGAGCGGAACTTGCTAGATTAATGGTAATATTTTCATTTTTGAGTTTTTCACTTAGTTTTTCCGCATCTAAGGTCGAAATCGCCATAGCAGGAATTTTTGGAAGTGAATCAATATAAACCAAAGTCCCTGTGTGTGGTACGGTGTCTATTTTATTGGTCATGCTGCGAACAATGACTGCTTTGGCACCATATTTGGCTGCACGGCTGGCTCCCCATACCCGTTGATCGACCGCAGAACCATAGGCATGAAAGGTATTGACCAATGATGGGTCCATGGGTCGATTAAAGAATACGATTTTATCTTTCAGGCTATTTCCTAGAGAATCTACTTGATCCAAACTCAATACTTCCACGCATTCACCAGATATCATTTCACCCTCTGTTCCTATGGAATTGCCTAAGGCACAAGTGTGTAGCTCATGTCGATTACCGTGTTGGTCGATGGTTTCAACTATCTCGATAGATCCTCTCATCCACGATTTTGTTTCACATGGTTCAAGAAATACGGTATCTGGTTTGAGTGATTGAAGGACTTCGAGCATATATTGTTCTGCAATACTTGAAGATTTAGATCCTGCAATGCGGCCGGGAGCTTTGAGGCACAGAGTATCTAGCCATTGATATGCCTTTCCTTCCTTTAAAGCATAAGAATGGAGTTGTTTTATAAATAAGGCATCGTCATCACTTTGTGCAATTAAAACTAAGCCATGAAATGCGATAAAAATACTGGTTAATATTTTTTTCATCATAATATCCTCGGCGAGTAATTTAGATTATCTATTAGTTCTAAAAGTAGCGGTTTAAAACTAAATAATTAAGAAAATCCTACAAATTGTAAAATTACTTTCGCTTATTCATTGCCATAGGTGGCTTCTTAAAGGAATTACCTTTGTTGGATTTTGGTTTCTGCTTTTTAGATTTTTTAGAAGCAGATTGAACCACTATAGTACTTGGATGTACCAAATCCTCAATTTGAATTTCTGCTGGCAATACAAGATTTCCTTTAGACATGATTCTTAAGTCTTCCTTGATGATTTCATCATTGACATAATGCTCTCGATTCCATGTTCGATATGCCAATTTCATATATGCCGCAATCACATACGCAAAATTCATTTTTTTGACATTATCTTCAAATCCCAAGGCTTTTTCAATCATTTCTTGAATGTAATGCCCATAATGTCTGAATCTGAATTCGGATTGGGGGTAGGGTAATTGATCAGGTTTCCTCACCGCATTTTCAGGGGTCGGTCTCTCTCCAACAGTAGGAACTACATCTAAATCGTAATTTGCAATTCGAAAAACATGCCTCCACAACTTCTCGATATGTTCTTTCACGTTTTTTTGTTGTGGATTCATCTGGTCCATGAGTTCTACCACTGATTCGACAAATTTTTGTCTATATTCATCGTCTTGAATGGTCTTGGCGTGGATGATTAATTCTTGGACATGTCTGCCATATTCTGAAATGATGAGATCTTCTTTTCTTGAATTGTATTGCATAATTATTCTACTGTTACGGATTTTGCTAAATTTCTTGGTTGATCGACATCACAACCTCTTAATACGGCCACATGGTAAGATAGAAGCTGAAGAGGAATAACGGAGAGTAATGGTGATAATGGATCCATCGTTTCTGGTATTTCTATACAATAATCAGAAATTTCCTTTATTTTTTGATCACCCTCAAGTACTATCGAAATCACGATTCCCTTCCTTGCTTTAACTTCTTGTACATTGCTGTGAATTTTCTCATAAGCATTTTTATTAGTCGCTATGACTATCACGGGCATATTGACATCAATGAGAGCAATCGGACCATGTTTCATTTCAGCTGCAGGATATCCCTCTGCATGCAGGTATGATATTTCTTTCAACTTCAATGCACCCTCTAGAGCCACCGGAAAATTATATCCTCTACCCAAATACAAAGCATTATCACAATGCTGAATTTCGCTGGCAATGTATTTTATTTGATCGTTGCTTTGAAGGATTTTTTCTATTTTGGCAGGTAGACTTTCCAATGCATAGAGTAACTGCCGGTAATATGCTTCCGACAAGGTATTCCTTTTATATCCAAGATAAATTGCGATAAGACTTAGCACGGTCAATTGACCCGTAAAGGCTTTGGTGGAAGCTACTCCAATTTCAGGTCCTGCATGTATGTAAGAACCACAATCAGTCACTCGTGATATCGAAGATCCTACGACATTAACGATGCCATAAGTAAGAGCACCTTTTTCCTTTCCTAGTTCCAAAGCGGCCAATGTGTCTGCTGTTTCACCAGATTGAGATACTGCAATAATCACATCATCTCGATTTATGATTGGGTTTCGATATCTAAACTCAGAGGCATATTCTACTTCTACAGGAATTCGTGCCAAGTCTTCAATCAAATATTCACCAATTAAGGCACTATGCCATGAAGTTCCACACCCAAGTATGATTATTCTTTTGGCATTTAAAATTCTATTAAGATAATCATCCATGCCACCGACTTTCACCCAGCCAAGCTCCGCATTTAGACGACCTCTCATGCTCTCAAAAATAGTTTCCGGTTGTTGAAATATTTCCTTGAGCATAAAGTGATCAAAACCCTCTTTTTCCAGCGCTTCGATTTTTAGGTCTATTTCTTGAATTTTAGGTGTTTTTAATTCATTGGCAATGGTTTTAACTTTAACACCCTCACCTCTATGAATTCTCACAATTTCTTCATCGTTGAGATAAATGACTTTGTTGGTATACTTTATAATGGGAGAAGCATCTGATGCAATAAAATATTCATCATCACCAATTCCTACTACTAGTGGACTTGATTTTCTAGCACCAATAATTACGTCAGGATTATTGACATCAAAAACAACAATGGCATAAGCTCCCACTACCTTATTGAGGGCTTTTAAGACGGCATCTTCTAGATCAAGATTGTCTCTTTTTTGATATTCCTCTATTAAATGGGTCAATACCTCCGTGTCGGTTTCGCTCTTAAATTCATGCCCAAGTTCTATCAAGGCTTTTTTAAGCGAAGAATAATTTTCTATGATTCCATTATGTACTAGGCTGATTCGATTGTTGCCAGAATGGTGTGGATGAGCATTGACATCATCGGGTTCGCCATGAGTCGCCCATCGAGTATGACCAATCGCCACAGTACCATGCATGTTTTCTTTAGCTGCAGCATCTTCGAGTTCAGAAACTTTTCCTTTTTTCTTGACTGTGGTGAGTTTTCCATTTAACACGGATACTCCAGCACTGTCGTAACCTCGATATTCAAGCCTTTTTAAGCCCTCAATAATGATGGGGTAGGCTTCTCTGTTTCCAATATATGCTACTATTCCACACATCTTTAGTTGTTTTTATAGTTCAGTAAATGTGACATTTAGTTTAGGTGCATAAAGTGGATTTTCAAATCCATAAAGCACCGTTTGTCTAGGATTTTGGGTTTTGGATCCTGCATCCAAGAATACCTCAAAATCCTTGTCATTTTCAATAGCAGATTTCAAAAGGTCTGTAACATTGCATTTATAAACAGAAATACCTGTATCTAGTTTTTTGATGGTGCCACCATATCCAGCACTATAATTATTGTACTTATTGTAAGAATAAATCATATCAGGGCTTAATACCAATACTCCGCTATCATTGTATACGGAAGACGTGATAAAGCTTATGGGTTCATACAACGTTGTATTTTGATTGGCATCTTCTGCGATTGAAAGTTCTAATTCTGCATAATTGATCGTAAATTCTTTTCCCGATGCCATATTAACTAGACTGCTGTGGTCAAAGTTTATTCTAGACCGCACACCTGACATACTTTGTATATACAAATAATCATTGCAAAGTGTCGAATCACCAAGTGCCTGTCCAACTTCGCTTGAAGAGTAATTAGTAATGTAGTTAGCTCCTTTTCGATTAGAAATCAAAAAAGAATAATAACTTTTAACTCTTTCATTGTTTGAAGTGTCTATTTGATTGAAATATATTTTTAGTCCATTGACACCAACCACAGAATTGGCACTACCGCCCATGTCAAGTGCTATAAAACTATCCTTTGAGTCCACGGTGCTTTCGATGGCAAAGCCTTGTATGACCTCTCTAAGAGTGGTGTCGTTTTTGACCAGCTTGAACTTTTCACCCAATTCATTGACATAAGCATCATTGAGCTTGATTCTAAGTTGCGGTTTTTGCTTGACAAGCGAATCTATTGTGTGCAAATTAATCCATACAGAATCATTTGGATTGGGTATCAAATTAGTTTCTCCTATTATCGTAGGGTCTGTCGACAAATCAAGATTAGAATATAAGGTGTCTCTGTCATACCAATCTTCTGTGATTTTTTTCAAAGTAATATGATGCACGGCATCCTCATTACCATAAAACCCAAGTGTATCGTATGCAAACGTGAGTACCATAGAGTCAATTTTGATGTCAAATATCGACTCATCAAATTTTGGAAATGAGGTAGCTGTATTTAGCGTAATGGTCGAAAATACTTTACTAGAGGAATAACCAAACACAGGATTTTCAATTTCGCCTAATAGTTCTGTTCGATAATCAATAGGATACACATAATTCAATACAGAATCGACTTCCTGAATATTTCCAAAGGGAATGAAGTCATTCTTGAACTTAATATTTAAGTATTCATCATTAACAACATCTGTCCCAATGGTGGTTTCGTTATCGCAAGAGACACCTAAGACTATGATAATCAAGAAAAAACAAAATTGCTTTATACTTCTCATTTAAAATTATGGTGGCTTATTCGCCTATTAGTTCGTTATAAAAACTTAATGACTCTGAAACGAAATTTTCTTGATCTCCTAGATTTTGGACTGGTTTGCCAGAATCATTAATTGCGTCTAAAACGTTTTGCTCTACCAATTCGCTACCTATGACAATACCATCGGCACTATTAATTCCACCTCGATTTAGGTCGATTTTGTCATCTGATAAGAAAGATTTTAATGATTTCTCGGTCAAGTCATTAATCGCTGCTATCTCAAAAAACTTTTTGTCAAAATTCTTACCTATTACATCCTCATATACAGAATAGATGACTTTCGCATCTTGAAACACGGGGTCATTTTGATATGCTGTTTTTATATAAAAAGGCACCAAGCTTGTCATCGTCCCATGACAATGAATAATATCAGGTGGCCATCCAAATTTTTTAACAATTTCCATGACTCCCTTGCAGAAAAAGACCATTCTCTCTTGGTTGTCTTCAAACTCGACATTGTCTTCATCAGTAAACATCTGTTTTCTTTTGAAGAATTCGTCATTGTCGAGGAAATAAACCTGTACACCTCTCGTTCCGGGAAGTGAGGCGACCTTAATTATCAATGGATAATCCTCATCATCTACAATAATATTCATCCCCGAAAGCCTAACTACTTCATGTAGTCTATGTCGCCTTTCGTTGATTAGACCAAAACGTGGCATTAAAATTCTGACCTCATAGCCATTATCATTGGCTTTTACCGGCAAATTTTTAATCTTTTCTGAAATTGTAGAAAGGGCTGTATAAGGGTCAAGTTCTTGTGTTACAAACAGTAATTTTCTATCGCTCATAGTAATATATACACATTATGTCTCCTTAAAACGGCTGCAAAGATAAGAAATTTTATCGCTTTAGTATTAAGATTGATTAAAGTATTCTGATTATCAAGATGATGTAGCATTGTTTTGATGGAAATTATTAAATTTTTTCTACAAGTCATCGTGCCTTTCATTAAAGTATCACAAAATTCCTTAATGGCAAATAATCGACATTAAATCATGATACATACTTAAACAACCCTATTATTTTGAGTATGAAAGGATTAAATAAAAAACTCCAAAGCTTACACCCAACATGTAAACCTTGGAGCTAATTATTTATACATCAAAGATAATGCGTTTTTATTTTCCTGACAAACTTTTAAGTTTCTTTTCCAATTCAAATTCATCACCAGGAGCATATCCAGAGTGTGAATAGACTATATTTCCTTGACCATCTACAATAAATGTTTGAGGTACGGTGGGAAATCCTAAAGCTGTTTTAAGTTCTTCTTTTGGGTCTGATAAGACAGTAAACTCCCAACCTTTTGATTTTACTGTTGCAGGTACTTTTGCCAGTCCTCGGGCATCATCTATAGTGATGGCTAAAAATTGAATGTCATATTGATCAACCCAGTCAGGATACAATTCGGCCATGGCATCTAGCTCTCTCTTACAAGGTGAGCACCAAGTAGCCCAAAAACTTACCACTGTCAATTTTCCATTTCCTACATAATCAGAAGTATTTACACTTCGAGAATCTAAAGTCTTAATATTAATTGACGGAAATTTTCCACTTTCGGAAGCGAATGAGCTTAGAATTGCTATTGTAAATAGAGATAACAAGATTTTCTTCATATTCTAAAAATTTTATTTAATATCAAAAAGTTTATTTGCTCGTATTAAAATTGAAATTCAAATATATAAATTTAGATTAAAATCCGATAATTTATATCTTTAAGCCGCAATTGAAGACGTGTGTTTGATGATTTTAGTTTCTTTCAAAGAACATCAGAGAATCATGTTAACATACTTTTAACTAAAATCAATTTTATTATGAAGCGGTTTCAGATTTTGATTCTATGTGTGATAACTTCCGCCAATATGTATTCTCAGAATCCCGGCTCTTGGTCAGGGAATCTTGAGACCAACGTGAACTTGTTTTTAATAGATAGTTTGATTGGTCCATTTAATGTTCCACAATACGACAATCAATTAGTTGGTGGTGAAGCATGGCTAAATCTAAATTATACAAGAGATGACTTGAGAGTAGGAATTAGATTTGATATGTACGAAAATTCAAATTTAAAGAATCCAGTAGAAAGTTACAGTGCAGAGGGTATCGGAAGGTGGTTTGTTAAAAAATCTGTAGGAAAACTTGATTTTGAAGTGGGATATCTTTATGACCAGATAGGAAGCGGATTGATCTATCGTGCTTATGAGCAAAGGACTTTGTTCATCGATAATGCAATGAAAGGTTTAAGTGCCAAATACAACATCTCTAACGATTGGTATATTAAGGGATTCGGTGGAAGACAAAAAAATGCTTTTGATGTTTATGAAGGATTTATTAAGGGTATCAGTACAGAAAGATTTTTTGTTTTCGGGACTGAGAAACCTGTTTCGATAGTACCCGGAATTGGATTTGTGAATCGGACATTTTCTGACAATACCATGGACGGGATCGTTTCTATATTACAATCGTATCTAGAGGAAGATAGATTTTCACCGACTTACAATACTTATGCAGCTACTTTTTACAACACTTTAAGCTATATGGGTCTAACTTGGTATCTCGAAGCAGCGGTAAAATCGGATGATGTTTTTTATGATTCTATGGCAAAAAGAAAATTGATAAACGGCGAGTATGTAGAAGGAAAATATGTTAGAAGAAGTGGCTCTGTACTATATAGTAGTGTGAGTTTGGCGCTTGGTAAGTTAGGGTTGACTCTCGAAGGTAAGAGAACAAAGAATTTTTCATTCCGCGTAGACCCAAGTTTGCAGCTTAATAGAGGTTTAATTAACTACCTACCACCTATGAACCGCCAAAATACTTACAGGCTGACCTCAAGATATAGTCCGGCGACACAGGATGTGAGCGAACAAGCATTTCAAGTCGATGCACAATATAAAATTAATAAACACTGGAATGTATTGGTTAACTTTTCGACAATCAATACTCTAGAAAATGAGACGCTTTATAATGAGATATACACCCAATTTCAATACAAGAAACCAGGAAAAATACAAGTCATAGGTGGAGTGCAAGTTTTGGAATACAATCAAGATGTCTATGAGGGCAAGCCCGGTGTTGAAAATGTGAAAGCATTCGTGCCATTCACGGATATCCTGTATAAATTTAACAGGCATAATTCGTTGAGAATGGAAATACAATATATGGATACAAAGCAAGATTTCGGTAGTTGGTTTTATTCATTGGCGGAGTATAGTATAGCACCGCATTGGCAATTTGAAGGGTCAGTGATGTATAATACAAATCCTAAAAAGGAGTTGAGCAACGGAATAAAAGAAAAAATTCTGTACCCAACATTAGGTGTTATTTATAGTAGTGGTGCTAACCGATATTCATTGAGATATGTGAAGCAAGTGGAAGGTATTGTGTGTAGCGGTGGAATCTGCAGACTAGAACCTGCATTTAATGGAGTTAGATTTAATATGAGCTCCAATTTTTAATTGATAAAAAAGAGAATGATGAAAAAATTTATTATACCAATATTAACAGCCCTTGTGTTAGTTTCTTGTGAGGAGAAGGAAGTAATCATACCTGATTTCTTTGTTCCCGCAACAGGAAAAATTGTGCTATTGGAGGACTTAACCGGGGTAAAATGCCCTAATTGTCCAAAAGCAGCCTATGAAATTGAAAGTTTACTAGAGGAATTTCCTAGTAATCTGGTTGCCGTTGGAATTCATGGAACTAGATTGACGCAACCGATTGAGGGTTATAGCCAATATGATTTCAGAAATCAATTCTCAATAGATTTAGAAGATTATCATTATCCGGCTTGGGGTAAGCCCGGATTACTTGTTGATAGAGTATTATTTGATGGTGAAGATTATCCAGCAACGCCTATTGTAGAAAATGTAAAATCTTATGTAGTACAAGAGCTAAATAAAGAACAAGAGATAGAATTATTTTTATCAAAAGATTATGATGAAGGGTCTAGGCAATTGGATTTAAAAGTAGGTATACTTCCTCTCGTTAACTTAAGTGGAAATCTTAGAATCAGTGTCTTCATTACTGAAAGTCACATTATTGATGCTCAGGAAAACAATTCTGGAATCATAGAAGATTTCGAACACAATCATGTCCTAAGAACCATGTTGACAGCTTATAATGGAGATCCGTTACCTACCAGTTTAAAAGAGTCACAACCAATAAATGAAAATTTTTCTTATCAATTACCGGAGGATAATACAGGTCTTTGGAATGAAGATAATATTGATATTGTGGTTGCAATTGGATATGAAGGAACAGCTGGTCATCGAGACATCATACAGGCGGCATCGATATCATTGAAATAAGGTAAAAGGAGTTTAATATAGTTCGAAGCTTCCTTCGTACTCGGAGACATTTCCGACACCGTCGGTGACTTCGATTCTAAGCTTGTGGATTCCAATATCCATCCTTCGAGTATCAATAGTAAGACTATGGGTCAAATCCTTGAATGCTCCGGGGTACCACTGGTCGTCCACATAGATATTGTAATGGATGTCTTTTCCCTTGTTTTTAGCGAAAGGCTTATCAGAAATTTCAAATTTAAAAATCATGCCCGTTTTACTTTTCTTAGGAAATTCGACTTTTTTAATAACGGGTGCGATGGTATCAACAAAGAACTTATAATTTCCAAATTTAGCCAAGCTCACTCGTAGGGTTGAATCTATTATTTCAGAACCATAATCCGCAAGGCCTTCCTTTTCAATGCGTACTAGTCGCACTTTGCTTTTATCAAAATTAATGTGTTCTTGAACTGGAATGACCCCCTCAATATTGCACAGTAGTGGAGTGGACTCTTCACAAATTTGATAAATGTCTTCATCGTTAATTCGAGACATCTTGAAATTAAAAGGAAGGTCAATGGCTAGTGCCTCTTTTGGAAAATGAAATTGCCAATTTTGACTTATGAATGTGGTGTCAACCTTACACTTCAAAAATTTTTGAAACTGCCCTTCATAGTGCTTGATGGTATTAGCCGCCACCAACTTGAGATTAATCGTTGTTTTATTGCCTTCAATATCTGATATATTAACCTCCACATTTCTTGTCCGGTCAGGGTACAGATTGATTAGACCTTGAGAGGTAGCGGTTGTAATCAGACTGAGTTGATTG
>JACJYM010000012.1 GCA_020636155.1 Lewinellaceae bacterium
GAGTTAGTGGTAATTTTACAGAACCGCTCCCAAACCGAGACTCAAAATCCAAAATTGAAATTTTAAGAGTGAAAAACTTGTGTAGTTACCAAATTTTGGTAACTTTGGAAAAAGATTAAAAAAATGAAAAATACATCAATATCGCTTGGAAACTATTTTGACCAATTTGTTAGTAGCCAAGTTTCAGCAGGACGCTATAAAAACGTCAGTGAAGTTATTCGTGCAGGACTTCGACTTTTAGAAGATGAAGAAAGCAAAACTGTTGCATTAAGAGCAGCTATTCAGAAAGGATTGGACAGTCCCCGAGTTGAAAATTTTGACTTTGAAGAAAACTTAAAAAGACTAAAAGCAGAAAAAAGAAAAAATGGCTAAAGTTATCTTAAGGCAAGGAGCCATTGATGACTTGAATGATATTTGGACTTATACATTTGAGGAATGGTCGGAAAAGCAGGCTGACAGATATTACGCAACATTAAAGTTTGCTTGTATGCAAATTGGAGAAAATCCCGAACTTGGGAAAGAATATGAAGGGATAAACCGCAACTTGCTTGGACTAAGAACGGGGAGACATATAATCTTTTACCAAGTTGCAACAGAAAATGAAATTGAAGTAATTAGAATTTTACACGAACGAATGGACTTAATAAACAGACTAAACGAATAAAAAATTGCCACCAAATATATAAGCCTTCTTATGGTCTGCAAGACCCAGCATGAAGCCTGTGTCAATGATCTCCGAGTTCTACTCGGGATTGTGCTGAGTCCCGAGTAGAACTCGAGGACAGATTTCTGTCGCCCAGCTTGTCAGTTATTAATGGATTCCAATTAAAAACCTATAAAAAATTAGTCATACTTTTCAAAAATCCCTATCTTAGATAAAAATAGTAATACACTCAAAAAAGAATATCTTAATCACCGCAGCTGTCTTACTGAAATACAAATTCCGCCAAATTTAGTCATGTGGTTCAGCTAGAAGATTCGGGTGGTGGTGTTTGTATTCCTTTGAGTTCACACCAATAAAATAAATTTGATAATGTGATTACAAAGTAATAACTTTGTAGAAAATTGTTTTCATGCAAACTAAAATAATACAAATAGGAAATTCAAAGGGATTACGATTAAGTAAAACCATTTTAGAAAAATATGATATTGGTGAAATGGTAAATATGCGAATGGAAGAAAATTTCATAATAATAGAACCAATATCGAAACCAAGAAACAATTGGGCCAAGTCTTTTCAGGAAATGCATAATAAAGGACATGACGAATTGTTTATTGATGATATTTTCGAAGAAGAATCAAATTGGGAATGAGGGTTAATCAATATGAAATAGTACTTGTTAATTTAGAACCAACATTAGGAAGCGAAGTAAATAAGACACGGCCATGTGTGGTAGTTTCGCCTGATGAAATGAACCACTATTTAAAAACAATCGTAATTATTCCGATAACATCAACAATTAAGGAATATCCCACAAGAATAAAAATATCAACTCAAGATGTAAAAGGAATGGCAGCAGTAGATCAAATAAGAACAATTGATAAACTAAGAATCGTTAAAATTATTGGAACACTTAAACTCGAAACAATAGAACAAATTAAGAGAACGATTGATGAAACTTATGTCAAATAAACAATACTGGTGAGAATATAAAAGGCTTCGTGTAGTCGGCAAGTCTCGGCTTGAAGTCGGTGTTCTTCAAACTTGAGGACAGATTTCTGTCGCCCAGCTTGTCAGTTATTAATGGATTCCTAAATTTATTAAATCAAAAATACCTCCTACAACTTACTTTTCCTACTCAAAAAATCCCTACCTTAGACAAAAAATAGTAATATACTCAAAAAAGAATATCTTAATCACTGCAGATTTCACGCTGAAATACAAACACCAACATTATTAGGTAAGAGTCACAGCATGAAGATTCGGGTGGTGGTGTTTGTATTCCTTTGAGTTATGGGCAATTGCACAAAGACATTTAGGATAATTTAAGATGGATAAAAAATATGTATCTTTGTTTAAATAATTATAAAAATGGAGACATTAGAACTGAGACATATAATCACTGAAAAACTTACTCATATTGATGACGTTTCCTTTTTAAATGCAATAAAAACGATAATTGAAAGTAAAGTATCCGAAGGAACTTATAAACTTAGTGATTATCAAAAAAATCGTATAGATTCAGCTAGGGAACAACTAAAAAATAAGCAGACTATTTCTCATGATGATTTGCAAAAAGAGATAGGTCAATGGTTAAGCTCAAAATAGATTGGTCGGTTGAAGCTAGGTTGGATTTAATTGACATTTTAGACTACTATATAAAGCGTAATAAGTCAAATATATATAGCACTAAGTTAAATGCAAAGATAAATAAGAGTATAAAATTAATAAGCAAAAATCCTTTTCTTGGGATTCCTACAGACTATGTTTCTGTAAGAGCATTAATAACTGGGGAATATTAAATTATTTATGAAATATTTGATCAATTAATTTTAATAATCATGATTTGGGATTGTCGAAGAGATCCAAAAGATAAAATAATTAACCGAAGAATAAAATAAATGTAACTGGCCATATTAAATAAGCCTTCCTATGGTCTGCAAGACCCAGCATGAAGCCTGAGTTCTTCAAACTCAAGGACGGTTTACTGTCGCCTAGCTTATAAGTTATATGTAGATTCCAATTATTTTTAAAACCAATAATCCTTTCAAAAAGCACTCAACCTACTCAAAAAATCCCTACCTTAGACAAAAAATAATAAGACACACTTCAAAAGGCATACTCTAATCATTGCAACAGTCACACTGAAATGCAAACAATGTGGATTTTAGAGCAGTGAAAGTGTAGATTTGGGTTATAATTATTGAGAAGAATATACCATTTTTGTAATAAATATTTAGATCAAAATATCATGAAGCAAATAACAATTCTATTAATTAGTTTTATCCTCTCAAGTAACATTTTATCGCAGGATACAGACCATTACTCCAAAAACGAACTAATCGTAAAATTCAATCAAAAATCAGTCGTAGATCTTAGAAATTGCTTAAGCAATAATAAGTTTGAAAACGTAGAATTGGATTTTCTAAATAGTAAGCATGAGCTTTATAAGATTAAGTCAATTGGAAGTAAGAAAATTAGTAATACATACATTCTAGAATTTAAAACCAATCAAGACATAATCGATTTAGTGGAAATATATGACAATACAGGTTTATTTGAATATGTTGAACCAAATTTTATTGGTTCTGGCGGTGGAAAACAAGGTTTAGTTGAAACATTTCCTACTGATACTTATTTTTATAGGCAATGGGGCCTGTATAATGATGGTTCATTTTCGTTAGCTTCCGCCCTCAATGATGCGGATATTGATATGGAATTGGCTTGGGATATAGAACAGGGAAGTTCTTCAATCACTATTGCAGTTTTAGATTCTGGACTCAAATTGAATCATCCGGAATTTAATGGCAGAGTTTGGGAAAATAGCAATGAGGAATCTAATAATTTAGATGATGACAACAATGGCTATATCGATGATTTTCGGGGATGGGATTTTGCGAATAACGATAATGACCCTACTGACGACTATGGTCACGGAACAAATGTGACTGGAATTATTGGCGCTAATGCAAATAATAATATTGGATACGCTGGGGTAGATTGGAATTCTAAATTGATGATTTGTAAAATATTAGATCAGAATAATTTGGGATATTATTCATGGTGGGTAGAAGCCATTTATTACGCTGTAGACAATGGCGCCAAGGTAATAAATATGTCAGTAGGGGGTTCATCTTTTTCCAACGCATTACAATCAGCAATCAACTATGCTCATGACAATGGAGTAACTATAGTCGCTTGCATGATGAATGAAAACAATAGTGTGACTTACTATCCGGCTGGCTTTCAAAACACTATTGCAGTTGGATCGATAAATCCTGACAATAAGCGTTCTTCACCATTTTTTTGGAATTCTGCTAGTGGAAGTAATTATGGCAATCATATAGACGTGGTCGCACCAGGTAATTTTATATATGGTCTTAGTTATCAATCTAATACGAATTACAATACTTACTGGGGCGGTACCTCCCAAGCAACCCCATTGGTAACTGGCTTAGCAGCATTGCTTTTGGCTCAAGATGCGAATAGAACGCCGGATGATATTAGGACTATAATAAGATCAACAGCAGAAGATCAAGTAGGAAGTCCTTCTGAAGACATCAAAGGATTTGATAAATATTATGGTTATGGAAGAATTAATGCACATAAGGCGTTGTTACATCAAACGGTTGGTATTTCCGATAACCGAATTGAAGATAAAAACCTTATGATGTATCCTAATCCCACTTCTGGATTTTTAGTTTTAAGAAGTGACGAAGGTATAAGTAATGTTAAAATTCACAATATATCAGGCAAAGAGATTTATAAAAAACAGTTTGAAACGGAACAAAATTTTATAGAAATTGATATTTCTAATTTATCTTCTGGAATGTACATAATAAATGTTTCAGATAAAAATGATAAAAATATTCAATCTAAAAAGTTATTTATAGAGTAAATAAAAATAAAACAATTGAGACTTTGTGCTACCGCGAGGATTTACAAATGTACCAGTAAACTGTATTTTAAGGTAGAGAAATCTTGATTTTTTAAATAAAATTCTGAACCAGATAATTATCAGAATGGTCATCTGCCACAAGTTGATTCAAACTTTAATTTTCCCGAAATTAATGGAATCACCGGTTGCCTTTATCGTATTAAATCAAGGAATCTAAATAATTTCAAATTCTCAAAAATACTTTTGATTGTTTTTATTAGATATACCTAACTGTCAAAAACGTTCTGTTATGATAAAAACTTCTCAAAAATCACTTAATCCTTTCAAAAAAGCCTACCTTAGACAAAAAATAACAAGACACACTTCAAAAGGAATACCCTATACGATGTAGATTTCATGCTGAATTACCAACACCAACATTATTAAGTAAGTGGTTCAGCTTGAAGATTCAGGTGGAGGTGTTTGTATTCCTTTGAGTTAACGATTAGCATAACAAACTGAAATGGATATAAAAGTAGATTGGAATGTAATAAGAAGGCATTTTAATAAAAGTTTTAGTTCAAACTTTTATGTTTCAGTCGCTTCAGTTGATGTTGAAAATAATCCAACCGTGACACCAATCGGTTCATTGTTTTTGAATGACAATCAAACCGGATTCTATTTTGAAAAATTCCCTTCAAAACTACCAGAACATGTTATGACTAACCCAAAAGTATGCCTACTTGGTGTAAACAGTGGACGAATATTTTGGTTAAAAGGATTGTTCCGAGGAAAATTTACTGACTTTCCGGCAATGAAACTTTATGGAGAACTTGGTGAAAGAAGAAAAGCAACTGAAAAGGAAATTAATGGACTAAATCGAAGAATGAAAGCTACGAAAGGACTGAAAGGTAATACTTATTTATGGGGAAAAATGGAATTTGTCCGTGATATAAAGTTTACGAAGGCTGAAAAAATCAACCTTGGTAAAATGACTGCAAATTTATAAATAATAAAGCCGATACTTATTATATAGACTTAAGCAACTGGCTTTAAGAAAATTTCAAAAAAAAAATTTGGAAAAATAAATGAATATAATTCTTTTGTAATACTACGACTGAAGTCTTTAGATTTGCTGATTTAGTCGCACATATTTGGATTTGGAGAGTTGAAGGGATAAAAAACTTAAAGAATTCAAGTCCATTATTAATATGGATAATATAGAAAAGTGGAGAACCAATGATGAACTAAAAAAATCGGGTGGGAAAAATTGAAATTTGACTTATACAACATCCAAACAGAACTGATAGAAAATAAATTTGATGATTATTCGGAAAATAAGGACTAAGTACCTGAATGTTCTTATAAATATTTGGTATTCAGATTAATACACCTTGATATTTAACATATAGGACAAATAGTAATTACATTAAAATTATTGAAAACTTAAATCAATTACAATGAAAAAGATTACAAGGATTTGGCACGGGATTACAAAAGCAGAACACGCAGACGAATACTTGAAATACATTGAAGCAACAGGTTTGACCGATTATCGGAATGTCAAAGGGAATTTATCTGCAAAGATTTTACGTCGAATAGAGGATGATATTTGTCATTTTCTCACGGTTACAGAGTGGAACAATTTTGAAAGTATTAAACAGTTTGCGGGCGAAAATTATGAAAAGGCGAGATATTATGACAAGGACAGGAAATATCTTTTAGAATTCGAGGAAAAGGTAATCCATTACGAAACATTTGAATGAAAAACGTACAACAATAAATAAGACCTCGTGTGGTAGGCAAGTCCCGGAACGAAGCCGGTGTTCTTCATGCCGGAGGACAGATTTAAGTCGCCCAATTCACCAGACATTAGTGGATTCTAATTAATAACCCTCTCAAAAATAACTTAATCCTTTCAAAAATCCCTACATTAGAAAATAAATAACAAAATACTCAAAAAGGAATACCCTAAGTGTTGTTGATGTCATACTAAATTACCAACACCAATATAATTAGATAAGTGTCGCAGCTTGAAGTTGGAATTCACTTTATTTATGAACGAGAACAAAATTAAATAAAAATGACGATTAGAGATTTTTTTAGAATACTTATAACGCTGTTTTGTGTTTATATCTTAGTGCAAGTTACATTCTATTACATTCCTCTCAATGCTTTTAGTTTATTATATTCGCTTGATATTGTTTGGAGCATAGTTTCGTCAATTTTACTGGTTGCCGTTTCCTATCTAATATTTAAATTTTTAACAAAAAAAGTTGACAATATTATTGATTGGTTGAAACTCGACAAAGGATTTGATAATAACATAATTCAAATTGGTAATTTTAATGAACAAAAGGTATATTAAATAGCGATAATCCTAATTGGCGGAATGTTATTTTTAGATTATCTTCCTAGCTTTTTGCATCAGTTATATATTTCATTCAAACATCAAGCTGGAAGAGGTAATTTAGAAGGATTATTGCTGGGAGAGACAAAAACTGATTACTTTGATTGGGCTATTTCTTCGATGAATATGATCATAGGATATTTATTAGTACTGAACCACTCTCATTTATCTAAAAAGTTGGCATATCTGACGATAAAAAATGATACTTATTTAGAGGAGGAATAGATAAACATTAACAGAACGAACTGTAATCATACTATGGGTCATTTTAATTGGATGTTACTTTTACAGCTCGCATATTTAAACCAAATATAAACAAGAAAATGAAGTCAATAATAGGAATCTTAGTTTGTTTGCTCTCTGTGTCAATGCAGGCTCAATCTTTTGATGAGCTTATCTCGAATGGTGACAAATTATACGACGAGAAAAAATATCTTGAATCTGCAGAGGCATATGAAAAGGCATTCGTTCTAGAAGATGGAAATGCCAGTCAATATTATAATGCTGCTTGCTCATGGGCATTATCTGGAGATACCATTAATTCTGTCAAATACTTAAATCTTGCCGCAGATAACGGCTGGAAAAATTTGAAGCATATTAAAAGTGATAAAGACTTGATGAGTCTGCACAATGTAAAAGTTTGGAGTGAAGTGTTGGCAAAAATTCAAGCCAATCTTGAAGATTATGAAAAGGATTTTGATAAACCATTAAAAGGGCAATTAGAGAAAATTTATGTCCAAGATCAAACACTACGACAATTGTATCAGACGGCAGAAGATAAGTTTGGTCGAGAGTCAGATGAAATGAAATATTTTTGGAAATTGGTATCTGAACAAGATAGTCTAAACGAACTTGAAGTAATAAAAATCATCGAGGAAAAAGGATGGGTTGGAAAAAGTTTGGTTGGTGGACAGGCCAATATGACATTATGGTTGGTGATTCAACATTCCCCATTGGAAACACAGGAAAAATACTTGCCACTTCTCAAAAAATCAGTACTGGAGGGCGAATCAAGTGGGAGCCACTTGGCATTGCTAGAGGATAGAATTCAAATGCGAAATGGCAAACCACAAATTTATGGTTCACAAATTACCCAAGATAAGGATACTGGCAAACAATTGGTTTATGAAATATGGGAGCCTGAATATGTCAACCAGAGAAGAAAAGAGGTAGGACTTGGGCCAATTGGGGATTATGTCAAACGTTGGGGAATTGTATGGACGATAGAGCAAAAGGAAAAATAAAAAACTAAATGAAGTGATGTTTTAAGTCTGATTAGTTTTTAAATTAAAAGTATTTCTTCCTAGAAATATCGATTGAAGCATCTATTATGAATAGTTTTGATTAATTTTAAACAAACATAAATTTTGAATTTAAAAATATTTTTGCTGGTTTTTTTCTTTCTGAATTGCAGTACTATAGAAAAGAAGACTAACTATCGAGATTTTGTGCTATACGACAATTTACTTCTTGATCAACTTTTAGCGATGGAGAGCGAAACAATATATTCAACGCATCACTTTTATCGCAATATCAAATCGGTTCATATTAAAAGAATAAACTATGAAGGTGTTATAGAATCTTCTTTAAAATACTTTTATGATGAAAATCATAAACTTTATAGATTGATTAATTTTGATGAAAATAATAATATTACTGGTGATCGTACTTATTATAATCACTTAAAATATGGGGGTGAGCAGATTTTAAAAAATTGCTTCTTCTTAAAAAATAGTGACACCATATGGACGTCAAGTCAGATAGATACACTGAATAAATACATTGTAACAAAAACTAAAAGTAAAAATGAGCTCCAATCAATTGACTCCATTTATTACGAGAGCTTTTTTGACCCTATATTGATCAAAAAATTTGATAGCAATATGAGTCTTACACACCAGTACGAATTTACGTATGAATATGATAAAATCAAGTCAAGTAGTATATTTTTTGCTAATGGTAATTGTTGGGGATCTATCAATTATTATGATTCTTTGGGTAGATTTATTTGCTTATATAACCTTGACAATGACAATGGTTTATATAAATCCAATGAAATGGATAAAAATTCTGTTTACACTGTTCATTGGAGCCCCAATGGCTTCGTATTTTATGATAATATATCGAATGAAAAGGATTCATTTAACATTATGACAAGCGTAATTACAAGAACTCTCGAGGATGGAACTAAATACACAACATTCCTCAATGAAGATTTATTACCAATTGAAGTAAACCGATACTCAAATATTGAAAACGAAACTTCTTCAGTTTACTATAAATACAATGAATATGGGGACATCATCTCTAAGAAACATAGCAATTTAGATTCTTCTTATGACAACGAAACACTCGAATATGAGTACGACGGTAAACGAAATTGGGTAAAAAGAAGATTGTTTAAAAACAAGGAGTATTTTCAGACTACCGAAAGATCTATAGAATATTATTAATGAATTAGGAGTTGCATCTAAGTTCTGATTTGTTATTCTAATTTATTGATAGGTATTAAAATTTATAATAAAATCTACATTTTGAATCATTAATTGCCCTAACATTGAACCGTTTTAATGCATTTATTAAAAAATATCATAATAAATTAATGTGATTTCCATACTTTAGAAATTGATTTGTAAGAATAAATTGCATTGTCATTTAATTGATTGATAAAAACTTTCTCGTGATTATTAGTAGTCACGGAAAATCACATTTTTACTTCGGATGAAAGATATATACGAACCAGAATACGTAGAGATTCTATTTGATAGAATGAGTGAATCCTATTCAAGAATGAATAATATAACCTCATTTGGGTTTAGTGAAAAATGGAGAAAACAATGTGTTTCAGAAGTTGATATTGAAAAGGGTAAAATGGTCGTAGATTTGATGACCGGAATGGGCGAGTGCTGGAAGTTTATTTTAAAAAAAGCCGATTCCAAATCTAAGCTGATTGGATTAGATTTCTCTTATGAAATGGTTCAACGTGCAGAAAAATACAGAGCAAAATTGAAACCGCATACTATTGAAATTTTGAGAGAAAATGTCTTTGGTAATTCTATTAAAGATGAATCCGCAGATTATGTAGTTTCTGGTTTTGGATTAAAAACTTTTAACGATAATCAACTCCGTAAATTGGCATTTGAAATCAATCGAATTCTAAAGCCAAACGGAAAAATTGCACTTATAGACATTTCTGTTCCTAAAAATAAAGTTTTAAGAATTTTTTATTTGTTCTACCTCAAAAATGTGATTCCATTGCTTGGTAAACTCTTTCTCGGCAATCCAGAGATATACAAAATGCTGGGAATTTATACTCAGAATTTTAAAAATTCAGAAGGAGTATTTCAAATTTTCAATAACCCAAATTTTGAAGTCGAATACCTCAGCTATTTTTTTGGTTGTGCAACCGGTATTAAGGGTAGAAAAATTTAATAAAATTTCAAATCGTATCAAAAAAGGAAATACGTATCACTCATATTAAGCATTTTCGTATATTTAACTCAATTATACCCCAAATGAAACCAATATATTAAAATAATTACTATCTTTGAATATTATTACGTCGAGCTAAGGCCAAATTTGATTTCTACAGCATGTTATTTTCAAAACATTATTAAGTAAATTCTATAAGTTTTATTACAATGTTAAAAAGCTGTAAATTTTCATTTCGGCCGTTCGGGCTTTTCGCATTCTTATTTTTAGGAATTAATGGATTATTGGCTCATAAGCCGATAGAACTCAAGCCATTATTAACGGATAATGATTTATCTGTGGGAAGCAACATCTCTATTATCGAAAATAAAGGTCAATGGTCTGACGACATTCTCTATCGGCTCAAGTTAAGATATGGGCAAATGGACTTCATGCAGGACGCAATTCATGTCACCCTTGTAGATATGGATGATTTGGCAGAGCGGGGACATTCTCATGATGATGGCGAAAGCGCTGTAAACCTTCCACTCAAAATTCACGGAATGCAGTGGGAGCTTTTGAATGCCAACCCAAATTGTAAATTACAAGCACAAAACCAAAAATACACATATTACAATTATTTTTTAGGAGCGGATGAGTCAAGATGGGCATCTCATGTGCATGCCTATACCAAACTCGTCTATAAGGATATTTATGAAGGAATCGATCTCGTATTTTATGAAAGTAGAGGGCATCTGAAATATGATTTTATCGTGTCTCCTGGAGTAGATCCATCTCAGATTGCCTTGAAAATTAATTACGCCGATGGACTCAATTTGCTCGAAAATCGTTTGTATATACAGACTTCGGTTAGCGAACTCATTAAAGAAAATCCATATACATATATTGCAGATAATCAGTCTAAAGAAGTGGTTGATTGCCATTACTTGGTTGATGGTGATGTAGTTAGATTTGAAGTGGATCCTACTTATGATGATTCGAAAGTATTGGTAATAGACCCGGAATTAATTTTTGCAAGTTATAGCGGTGCCATTGATGATAACTGGGGAAATACTGCCACATTTGACAATGATGGAAACCTGATTGCAGGGAGTTCTTCTTTCGGTGATTTTCCGGTGGTCAACGGAGCTTTTGATTTGACATTTTCAGGAGGAAGAACCGATTGTGCCATCAGTAAATTTAACGAAGATGGCAGCCAGTTGACATACAGTACCTACCTAGGAGGGAATAATTCTGACTTGCCAACCAGTATGATTGTGAATTCCGATAACGAAATCGTGATATATAGCATTACAGGATCGTCGGATTTTCCCACGAGTGCCAATGCTTTTAGTCGGACATTTGGGGGAGGTTCATATATCAGCCCGTCGGGGATACCTTTTACCAATGGTACGGACATCGCAATCACCAGATTGAGCAGTGATGGCAGCCAGTTGATGGCATCTACTTATTATGGAGGATCAAATAATGATGGTTTAATAACGAATGCCAGTTCTTCACTTAATTACAGTGATGCCTATCGAGGAGAAGTGATTTTGGGTGAAAATGGGGAGGTATTCGTCGCTTCGACTACTGAGAGTACGGATTTGACTCTTAAGAATGCCTTTGATGACCAATACAATACAGGCAATAGTGGCAGTAGTGATGGTTTGGTTTTGTATTTTAGCCCTGACCTGAGTCAGTTAAACTTTGCAAGTTACCTAGGCGGAACCGTTGGGGAGGCAGCCACTTCCTTAAAACTTTTAAATAATAATGAGTTATTAGTCGTAGGTATTACCGCAAGTGCTGATTTCCCTACCACTTCTGGTGTCTTGCAGACGCTTTCTGCGGGAGGTAGCGATGGATTTATTTCCATTATAAATTTGAATGATTATTCTTTGTCAAAGTCAACTTATCTTGGTAAATCCGGTAATGACTTGATATATTTTACTGACACCGATTCTGATGGTCAAATCTATGTCGTCGGTATAAATAATTCTGGTAATTGGGATGTTAGCAGTGATGTTTATTCCAATGATAATAGTGTGAATTTTTTAAGTGTTTTAAATCCTGATTTGACTACCATATCCCTCTCTACACTGGTAGGAAATGGAAAGGGTGTAAATGGCCGCTTAGTGATTTCAGCCTTTTTGGTAGATAATTGCAACAGAATTTATATCTCAGGATGGGGTGGTAGGACGAATAGTACCACTAATAATATTCAAGGTATGCCTTTGACATCGGATGCATTACAATCAACAAGTGATGGCAGTGATTTTTATTTGATGGTACTGAAACCGGATGCGACGGGACTAGAGTATGCCACGTATTTTGGTGGCCCTAATTCCCGAGAACACGTCGATGGAGGTACGAGCAGGTTTTCAAAGGAAGGAGCCGTCTATCAGGCGGTGTGTGCCAGTTGTGGTGGTTGGAATGATTTTCCGGTTACAGATGGAGCATTTTCAGAGACTAATAATAGCTTCAATTGCAACCTTGGTGTTTTTAAAATAGAACTTGGATTGTCGAGCATTAAACTGGATGTCATAGTTCAAGGAGAAGACCAGAATTGCTCGCCATATACCGTAGATTTCATCAATAGCACGGATGCCGAAAATGCAATTTATATGTGGAATTTTGGGGATAATAGCACGAGCACCGATAAATCTCCGACACATACTTACACCCAGCCGGGAGAGTATGTAGCTTATGTGATTGCGACCAGCAGTGAAACCTGTGTTTACGGTGACAGTTTATCATTCACAATCACGGTGGGAGAAAATTTAGAAAATCACCATTTTTTGATCTCACACTGTGACGAATCAAGTGAAGTTTTGGCTTCGGTTTATGATGATTCGAGTTATACGTATCTATGGAACACAGGAGAAACGACTCAGAGTATCGTCGTGACCCAGTCAGGTGATTATTGGGTAGAAATCGACAATGGCAGCTGCAATGCTATTGATAGTTACGATGTCACGTTTAATCAATCTACTTCTAATGAAATTGTAGCTGAAATTTGCGAAGGTGAAATGTATGAGTTGAATGGTGAGATTTATTCCAGTACTGGCCAATACACACAAATTTTAAAAAATTCCGTAGACTGTGATAGTACAATTATGTTAGATTTGACCGTGAATCCAATTGTAGAATCGAATCTTTCCTATATCCTATGTGAAAATATGGAAATCACAGTCAATGACCAAGTGTACTCCAGTGCAGGATATTTTCAGCAAGTAATCAATAGAGAAGGACAATGTGATAGCATAATTAATATATCAATTGTTGAAAGTCTTGAAACGATAAGCTTGGATTTTGACGATTGTGATGCCCATTATCAAGGCAATGAGAACCAAACATATCAAGAATTTATAGCAGATATTTCGAATGATTTGACCTGCGGAGAAGTGACGGCTTCTATTCTCTATCGCAACAATCCCACCGTGAATATACATTCCTGCACACCTGACAATAATGATTCCATAGCCATGTGTGTAAGCTCTTATGAAGCCTGCGATTATCAGGCGGATCATGATAGAGCCGTTCGGTTTAATTTCACAGTTATTCCTAACGTCGGTGAGTATATCAGCCTCAATTGCTTGAGTTTTGAAGAAAAAGCACCGTTAGAATTTGATTGGATTGATGGAGATACAGGACTTAATAATTTTCCGAGATATTATGGAATTCGGATTTTGAAAAATGACGTCGAAATCTATCGGAACGAACAGATAGAAACGGAAAACGATTGGAATATGGAAAGTTTCAACTTTACCCAAGACGAGAACTTTACAGCGACCGAGCCTTCTGTTTATAAGATTGAACTTTTGCCTTATTGTGTTATTGGCAATGGTAGCGATGTTACGGCTTGGGATCTTGACGACCTTTCTGTTTCGATGCGTTGTGGCGATTTAATGTCGAGACAAATCAAGGGTAAATTGCTGTCTAATAATAATATGCTATTTTCAGATGTGAAAATTCTGAATAAATCTGGTGACTTGGTAAAAACGACTTACACAGATAATTTCGGTCATTATGCATTCTCGAGTAACCCACTTTTTGGTGAATATGAAATCGAACCACACAAAAATGACGATGTAAGAAATGGGCTGACATCAGCCGATTTGTTATTGATTCAAAAGTACATATTGGGATTGGTAGATTTTGACCCATATCAAATCATAGCGGCAGATGCCAATAACAATAAAATAGTTTCGGTATCAGATATCGTTGCAATCAGGAATGTAATCTTATGGAAAACCGACGCTTTCCCCAACAATGAAAGTTGGAAATTCTTGAGCTTAGAAGATGAATTAACGCTGGATAATGTTTGGAATTACAGGATAAAAACGACCGTTGATAAACTTTCACATGATAAGTCGGAGGTCAATTTCATGGGAATAAAAACGGGTGATGTTAATGGTACAGTGACCAATGGCATCTGGAGAAATAAAAATAATTCGAGATCTACGCAGGTTTTAAGTACTGTAGCCAAGGGAAATCAATTGGATTTCATATTGGATGAATCGACCTATGTTTCTGGGTTTCAGTTGGGTCTGAATGTTTGTGAAGCTCAAGTGGTTTCTGTAAAGTCAGACTTTTTTGATATTTCAGAGTACAATTATTCACAAAGAGATGGCCAACTCTATATATCGGTAACCGATCCCATTGGAAAAAATCTAGAGAATGACGCGGTATTGTTTTCAGTATATTTTAATGAGAATGAGTATTGTCAGAATAATCTGCTCTCTACTAATAGCGATTTTAACAATGAAATTTATGTTGGTGAAGATGCGGTTGAAGTAAAGAATTTAAATCTTGTAACCAATAATGAAAGAAATCAGGAAGTAGTTTTATATCAGAATGTGCCGAATCCATTTAACACATCTACAGAGATTTCCTTCTCACTTGACAAAGGTATGGCTGTTGAAATTAACGTTTATGACATGGAAGGACGGGTGATTGCGACTATTCAAAAATCGGCACTACAAGGTTTGAATACGGTACAAATTGAAAATGGAGTTTTTCCTTCCAATGGCATGTATGTCTATCAGTTAAGAACTAAAAATTGTACGTTAGTTAAAAAAATGTGTTTGATCGAGCGGTAAATTGGATGAAATAGTAAGTCATCACGACATTAATCGTGTTTTGACTATATATGTGTTAAGGGTAATCCTTATATTTAATGCAGTTTCTTAGAAGCTGAAGATATTATTTGAATCCTAAAATGATCATCATGAAAAGACATTGGTTCTTAATCTTATTTATTGGCTGGTGCCATCAAATTTTTGGACAGTATGAGGTCGGTACGCAGTGGACTTATTCACTCTCTGATTTTGGAATAATAAAACCTCAATTTGTGGAAATTACCGGTGATACATTGATTGGGGGAGAGACGTGGGGTGTACTTTCGGGAATTGAGGGTTGTGCCTCTGATTTTTCAAATTGTGTCATTCGGAAAGAGGCAAGCAAGGTTTATTACAAAGACTTGTCCAGTGGTGAGGAATTTATGTTATATGATTTTTCGCTAGGGGAGGGAGATAGCTACACGATTGCAGTCCCTGGTTCAACTTTTGAATACACAGTTTACATTGATTCAGTGAGATTGGTGGATTTCTCCGGGGTACTGCTTAATGTTCAATACATAGACAATCCCGATGTCGGGTCATACATCATAGAAGGTATTGGTAGCGAATCCTTTTTATTCCCTCAAGGAAATATTTGTGATCCCCACTATTCATCGATAAGGTGCTTTAACTCTGGCGGATACTTCTTGGATTTTAATCCCGATCAAGAATGTGACGAAACCTATATCGAAGGTAGCAGCAAGGAATATGAGGTCGCTGATCACATTAAAATATTGCCAAATCCGGCAATGGATTTTATCAGTATTGAATGGAATCACCTAAAAAGATTGAATATCTCCGAATTATAGATGGTAGGGGAAACATCGTTAAGCAATATGGAAAATTGGATCAGGTAGATATTAAAATTGATATAAATGATTTGAACACAGGATTATACATATTAGAAATAAACTGTATTAATGGGGTTTATGTTAATAGATTTGTAAAGAAATAAAAGGAAATTCATGCCATTTCAAGCTTGAATTTCCTTCGTTGTGAACCTGAATTTATATAGCTTAAAATATTATTAGTTCAATTCAGTCTCTGCCTCAAGTGCCATTGGAAAGAGAATATTATTTTCAAGGTGGATGTGCTTGTGCAGATCATCCTCAAATTCTTGAAGCAATGAGTAAGTGACCCTGTATGTGTTGCAGGCATCGGAAGGTGGCGAGTAGTTTTGGCTCAGCGAGCTTATTTTTCTAAATCTCTCCCCCTCGATATTGTGTTCGTGCTTCATCATGTTAATGGGATTTTCAACAGTACCAAATCCCGGGTTTTTGTAATCGGATTTCCCCGATACATTGGATGACAGTTGCCTAATATATGGAAAAAGTATATTCTCTTCCTTTTTCATGTGTTGTAAAAGCTCGTTGGCAGAGTTAACAAATTCTTCTTGGATACTCTTCAGTTCTGGATGATTGGCTCCATGAACTATGACTAATTTATTTAAGTATGGCATGATTTCCTCAATTTTTTGCTCCACATATCGGTGATGAGTTTTTTCAATATAATCAACGATCAAGTCCATAGGCCAATTTTTGAAGTCAATGGTAGAATCATTTTTTGCGGCAATGATTTTGTTTAATTGTGTCAGCAGTTTTTCGGCTGAGATATTTTTTTGACTGCAGGCTTCATCAATTGTTCGTCCACCATTGCAGCAAAAGTCTATATTGAAGTCTTTAAATACAGTGGCTGTCTTGTAATTGTCTGCCACGATATCTCCGATTCTATCTTTGGATGTAAATTTCATGATATTTTATTTTACAATCATTAAATAATAGTGCAAAATTACAATGTTTTTCTTTAATGCGGATAAATATGTCCGAATTAATATTGAAAAAATTATTTTATCCAAAGTCGTGGAATTTTTAAAATTGAGTTTATTCAAAAAAAAATCCCGAACAACTCCTGTCCGGGATTTTTAAATATTTTATAAGGAATTATTTTCTCAGATCAAATCGATCTAATTCCATCACTTTAGTCCATGCCTTTCCAAAGTCTTGAACAAACTTTTCCTTTGCATCACTACTAGCATAAAATTCGGCCATCGCTCTTAATTCAGAATTGGAGCCAAAGATCAAATCGACTCTAGATCCTATCCACTTTAGGTCTCCGGTCTTTCTGTCACGACCTTCGAAAACATCTTTTGCATCAGTCAATGCTTTCCATGTGGTACTCATATCCATGATATTCATGAAAAAATCATTAGTAAGTGTGCCAGGATTGTCCGTAAAGACGCCAATTTTCGAATTGTCATAATTGGTGTCCATAACTCTCATTCCGGCGACAAGTACGGCCATTTCAGGAACAGTCAGCGTGAGTAATTGTGCTTTATCAACTAACATTTCTTCTGCTGAGGCCCCGCAATATTTGCTTTTGTAATTTCTAAAGCCATCCGCCAAAGGTCTCAGAGCTTCAAAACTTTCGACATCAGTATTTTCCGCATTGGCATCTGTTCTACCCGGATTAAAAGGAAGATTTAAGTTCATACCCCCTTTTTGAGCCGCCATTTCTACACCAGCATTACCGGCTAATACAATGAGGTCGGCCATTGAAACTTTTTTGTTTCCTGCCTGTGCATTGTTAAACTCTTTTTGGATGTTTTCAAGAGCAGAAAGCACTTTATCTAATTGAGTCGGATTATTTACTTGCCATTGATTTTGAGGTGCTAATCTAATTCTTGCACCGTTCACTCCACCTCTCATGTCAGAATTTCTATAAGTAGATGCTGCAGCCCATGCGGTCGTCACCAATTCAGAAACAGTAAGTCCTGAATTTTTTATTTTATTCTTCAGGTTTGCCTCATCAGACTCATTAATGCAATCATAATTGGCGGCAGGAATTGGGTCTTGCCATAACAAATCCTCACTTGGTACTTCACTTCCTAAATATCTGGATTTAGGACCCATATCTCTGTGAGTCAACTTAAACCAAGCACGAGCAAATGCATCCGCAAAAGCATCTGGGTTTTGGTGAAAATTTCTAGATATTGGTTCATATATTGGGTCAAATCGGAGTGCTAGGTCGGCTGTTGTCATCATGGGAGCATGTCTTACATTTGGATCTTGAGCATCAGGAACTATGTCTGAAGCAGCATTTCCTTTTGGCTTCCATTGATGAGCACCTGCTGGACTTTTAGACAATTCCCAATCATATCCAAAAAGTGTATCAAAGAAAGCATTGTCCCATTGCGTTGGGGTAGGAGTCCATGCACCCTCTATACCGCTACTTATCGTATCTGCTCCTTTACCTGATTTATAAGAACTCAACCATCCCATTCCTTGTGCTTCGATTCCTGCCGCCTCAGGTTCGGGACCTACCAATGCCGCATCACCTGCGCCATGGCATTTACCAAAAGTATGACCTCCAGCGACCAATGCAACAGTCTCTTCGTCATTCATCGCCATTCTTCCAAAAGTCTCACGAATGTCTTTAGCCGATTCTAGAGGGTCAGGATTTCCGTTAGGGCCTTCAGGGTTGACATAGATTAGTCCCATTTGCACTGCAGCTAGGGGATTTTCTAAATCTCGATCACCTGTATATCGGTTATCGCCAAGCCATTTTGTTTCGTTACCCCAGTTTATATCGATTTCAGGCTCCCAAATATCTTCTCGACCACCGGCAAACCCAAAGGTTTTAAAACCCATAGATTCTAAAGCACAGTTGCCTGTAAGGATTAATAAATCTGCCCATGAAATTTTATTGCCATATTTTTGTTTTATTGGCCACAGCAAATGTCTTGCCTTGTCAAGGTTGGCATTGTCTGGCCAGCTATTAACAGGAGCAAATCGTTGATTACCTGTGTTTCCACCTCCTCTTCCATCGCTGATTCTATAAGTTCCTGCACTATGCCAAGCCATTCTAATGAAAAGTGGACCATAATGCCCATAATCAGCAGGCCACCAATCTTGAGAATCCGTCATTAAGTCGTATAAATCTTTCTTTACGGCCTCTAAATCCAAAGATTCGAACTCTTTTTTATAGTCGAAATCTTTGTTCATGGGGTTAGATTTTTCTGAATGCTGGCGTAGGATATTTAAATTTAATCTATTGGGCCACCATTCTCTCAGGCTCGTTCCACCACCAGCAACTTCATTCGTCTGCCCTCCATGGAAGGGACATTTGCTCATATTATTGTTTTCCATTGTGAATTATAATTTGTTTTTTCTAATTGTTGAACAATGCAAAATTAAGCATTTATTAATATTGATAAAAATTATAAAATCAATAAAATGATTGATAGTATAGATAGTGCAATCTACATTTATTGATTGAGGTTGTTAAATTTTTACTATTGGTTCTTTTTCTAAATGTTTGTATCTTTAGAACTGAAATACTTACTTTGCATTTATTAAAGAATTTCGGGATGTGGCGCAGTCCGGTAGCGTACTCGTCTGGGGGGCGAGTGGTCGCAGGTTCAAATCCTGTCATCCCGACTTTTATTTTCCTATCCTGCCCACGATTCCCCCCAAGGGTCATTAAGCCTACGAATCGAATCTTAACAAATTATCAAATACACATCTTCACTTGCCTATCAATATCATCACCCTGTTTACGTAATCAATTGATAATCAACACTTTGAATTATTTAATATGATTAACAACTGCTACCTCACCAAAGTCACATCCCCATAAAGGGTGGTTGTTTCAGTGCCGTTTTTGTAGCGGGCGACATAGACATAGACCCCTGGGTTGAGGGAATTGTGGTTTTTAGCGCCATCCCAACTCGTTCTATTCGTGGTATTTGGATAATCATAGACCAAATTGCCCCATCGGTCAAAAACTTGTGCAGAAATGAGGGTTTGATTTTCGGGGTCTAGCTCAAATTCTAGTACGTCATTGTGTCCATCCTGATTTGGACTGAAGATGTTAGGGATTGTGGTCGTTGTCGTCGTGGTCTCTTTGACTTTTATTTGTGCGGTTAGATAATATTCGCAGCCATCGGTGTCGATGATTTGAGCTTGGACAGTGTCGTCTGCATCCGCCGTTATACTTATGCTCGTACATGGTTGGTCGAGGCATTCCCAATTATTGTTTGATTGCCAAGATATGTCTGCGATCTGACTTAAACCGTTGCTTTCTATACTTAACGTCACCACAGTTCCCTTATCCACTTCTTGGTTTGCTGGTGCCAACTGGAAGTTCTGAATCGGTACTAAGTCTATGGTCACCGTGCCGAGATTCAAGATGCAATTAGGATTGATGATATAGTCCACGTCGTAGCTGCCCTCGGGTAAGTTGCTGACGGTGTTGTTTTCGATGGCAATAGTTGTGCCATTGAGTTGAATTGCATAATTGTTCGGGTTTTCTCCTGTGAAAGTAATCGTGCCTTCGGTCTCGCCACAGTACAATGTCTCACCCATCACCTCCATATCGAGGGGCATGAGATCATCTATCGTGTAATTGGCTTTTCCAGTACAAAGATTGCCATCACTCACGAGTAGGCCATATTCTCCCGGACTGAGTTGGGTGAGGTGATTTCCGGTGTGGTCGCTGTTCTGCCAAGAGTAATTGTAAGGGTCAGTGCCGCCCGTCACGGTGACTTCTATCTCTGCGTCATCGGTGTCGAGACAACTCACAGGATAGATTATTCCATCTATCTCTATCGAATCAGGACTGCTGATTTCAACCCATTCTGTCGATAGGATATTGCCTGATGCATCTGTAATTTGGGCTTGGTAAGTTCCATCACATAGGGCGGTTCTATCCTCGTCTGTGTTGCCATCATTCCAAAGAATTCCATAGGGTTGCACTCCTCCCGCAATGGTGAGGTCAATGCTGCCTTCACAATAGCCGTAACATAAATTGTCGGTTTCTGAGTAGGCATAAATCAGGCTGTCACTGGCAAATTCCCAACTTTGGGTAGCTGTACAACCATTCGCATCGGTGACGGTGAGTAGGTAGATGCCAAAACCCAGATTGATCCGTAAGGAGTCCATGTTGCCATCATTCCAGCTGTAGGTATAACTCGGTGTACCGCCTGTGGCCTGCACCGATATTTCACCGCCCATACCAGTATCTTCGGGTTCTAGAATATTGAGAATGTCTATGATTAGTATCGGTGGGTTGGTGATTGTGACACTGTCTTGTTGAGTACAGCCATTGCCATCGGTGACAGTGACTGCATACAGACCTTGTGCGAGATTTTGCCGTTCACTATCGGTGTTGCCATCGTTCCAAAGAATGAATACTGGGTCGGTGCCGCCTGTAATCATTAAGCTGATGCTGCCGTCATCGGCATCGTGACAACTGATGTCTGCCCAGTCAACTACTAGAGATATTGGGGTGATTGCGGGGATGTTGTAGTTTTCTATCAACTCACAGCCACGGTCATCGGTCAAGGTAATCGTATAATCTCCAGCAGGCAGGTTCGATATCGTGGCAGTTGTATCTCCCGTACTCCAACTGTAATGATGTAGTCCTGTGCCACCTGTGCTCGTAAGGCTGATTTGTGCAATTGGTTCACCTGAGCAATCGAGGCTGTCAATTTCTGCACTGAGACTTAAGGCTTCGGGTTCGGTAAGTTCGTATTCTGCGGTTTTGGTACATCCATAGAGGTCGGTGACGGTGACGTTGTATGTTCCTTTGGTAAGGTTGGTTTGGTCTTGGGTGGTACTGTTGTTGTTCCATTCATAGAAATAATTTCCTACTGGCAGGACGGATAGGTCTATGCTTCCTGTAGAGTCTCCGTGACAGTCGATGTCCTCAGTTGTAGCACTTAATTCATAAGCAGACAAGGTAACTATTTCTATTTCTTCTGTGGTGATACAATTATTCGCATCGGTGAGGGTGACAGAGTATGTACCTGTGGCGAGATTTGTCCTTAAGCTATCGGTCTCAGAATCATTCCAGTTGATGCTGTAAGGTTTTGTGCCTCCGGTGACGTGTAGGGTGATGGTCGCGATGCTATCTCCTTCGCAGGGGTTGTCTTCTGTGTCGTAGTTCAGCATGAGGTTGCTGTCAGAGCTCACTACATAGTCGTAGGTATGCTCACAGCCGTGATCGTCGGTGATGGTGAGTCCATAGCTGCCTGCTCCTACGTTGGTGAGCATAGACGTGGTATCTGTCGTACTCCATAGTAGCTGATATGGCGCAGCGATGCTGTCCACACTCAGGCTGATGCTGCCGTTATTCATTCCGCAGCTGGCTGAGAGTATATCGATGCTGAACATGGGTTCATCATAGAGTGAGACCCTAAAGCTGTCCTGAGCAGTGCATCCCACACTGTCGGTGACTTGCACATAAAATGTCCCGATACCCAGACTATCGACGACGGCTGTGCTGTCTCCTGTACTCCACGCATACTCGTAGGGTTCTATGCCTCCTGAGGCACTTAGAATGATGCCATTTTTGAGGGTGTCGCTGCATATCAGACTGTCGTAGTAGGAACTGATGGCGACATGGCTGCCTGGGTCAAATACCTCGATAATGCCCACGCCACTGGCTCCTGTGGCATCGGTCACGGTGTATCCATACGCTGCATTACACAGATTGGTGATGATGCTGTCGGCCTCGCTATTGCTCCAACTGATGGCATAAGGACTCTGTCCTCCGCTCACCATGAGCTGTATCTGACTGTCGCAAGTGTCAGCACAGGTACCGTAATCCACCATATAGTCTATGTCAAGAAGTGACTCTATCTCAAAATTTATCAAGGTATCACACCCATTGGCATCAGTGACGAGAACCCAGCAAGGGCCTGGGCCGACGTAGGTGTAATCTCCCGTCTCGTTATTGCACCACTCGTAATAATAGTCCGGTGTCCCATCGAAAGCCCCCACTTCCACATAAGTGAGTCCATCGCTGCCTATGACATCGATGAACAGACTCGCCACCAGGACTGGTGGCTGCGTGACCATGTAGCTGGTGCTACCGTAGCATCCCTTGCTGTCGGTCACGGTCAGGCCGTAGGTGCCCGGCTGGAGATTACTGATATCGGCATCGGTCTCGGTGCTTGACCATGCATAATCTAGAGGGATATTATTGCCAGGGGTAACGCTGCTCTCTATCATCCCGTTGCCATCTCCGTGACATAGGATATTCGTCACGGTACCATCTACATCGAGTACCTCGGTCTCAAAAAACACATCGATGGGATATGGGGTCTCACAGTGGTCACCATAGTCGATCATGACGGTATAGCTGCCCTGCATATCGGACGGTACTTCATAGTTGCTATCAGTCGCCCCCAGTATGGCGATGCCCTCGTAGTACCACTGATAGGTCGCTCCGCCCTCAGAAGGTACTTCTACGAAGACGCCTGAGGTACAGTCGCCATAGCTTGTTACGATGTTGAGAGGTAGGGTCTGATACTCACCTGTGATGTGGATGTCGTCGATGAAATGATAGCAATGTTCATAACCATTTGCGGCTACAAAATCACAACTGCCTCCAATGGCAATGGCTTGCGCCGGGCCATTGGCTATAAAACTCGTGGAAACATACACCCAACTGCTGTCCATCACACCGCTCACAGGAATGGTGGCCAAAATGTACCATCCTTGACCCATATCATCTAAACAATCATCACCACTCGCAGGTAGGTTATCACAACTGTTATTTCCATAAAGATTAAACTCAAAATTCAACGGGGAGGCATAATAAAGATTAGCAGGTGGTGCAATTAGGGTGTCATTAAATCCTATGTATAAACTGATACTATAATTAACCCCAGTAAGAAATGTTTGCCCTGTGCATGTTCCTACTGATTCAAAAATATCCCCAGTATATATACCTACAGCACCACCACCAGAGGGAATGGGCAAGGGTACTTTTAAAGAAAATCCTAAAAATCCACAAGTGTTATAGTAATCTGCACCACCTAAATTTGAAGTTGCAGGAATCCATCCATCATTTAGGCAATCAATATCAACTTGATTTAGATTTGAAGTAGGAAGTTCAGGACAACAAGAATATTCCTCAAAATCTCCAATAATTTCAGAACTGATAATCCCACAAATACAATCCTCCACATCATTGAGATCAATCAGACCATCTCCGTCATCATCAATACCGTTGTCGCAGATTTCTTGCGCATGCAGAGTAACAATAAAACCTACAAGTATAAATAGCGTAAAAAAGAATTTCATGAGTATAAAAATTAGGGGACTGATGTTAAAATAGCCCCCTGAATCTGGATTAATTAATCGTCACGTCATAACAGCCCGACCACGTAGCCGTCAAGCCATTGGAAGAAGAAGATCCACATCCGCTGTCACAGGATGACGACCCTTCTACGTCATAGGTAAAAGCATAACCAGTAGTTTCTGCCCGAACGACGGTCCAACCATTATTTAGCCCAAAAGGAATAGTCCCTACATTGCCAGAAAGAATTGTAGTTGAACCACTAATATCACTGCAAGAGGAACCATTATTCCCAATAGCACCTACATTAATGTCATAGGGAGAAAGATTTCGAACAGTAAGATTTTGCCCATTCACCAAATAAGCAGCAAAACAAAAAACAAAAGAAAAAATTAACTTTTTCATAATCGAAAAATTTAAGAAGGTTTAAAAATGACAACTTAGAAAGAAGCAACTAAAAAGAAGCAACTAAAAAGAAGCAACTAAAAAGAAGTCTGTCACTTACAAATATAAGTCAAGAAAATGCAAAAAACAAATATTTTAACATTTAAAATATAAATAAATATTTAAATCATCACATTGCCGTATATCGCAATTTTAATTTTATAATATTCTGTAAGAAGAAATATTATTTTAATCCATTTTATTGACAAGAGGTAAATTTATTCTGGAAAAATCCACAATGTTATTCACTACTATAACAATTACCAAGTTCCTTTCAATTATTAAAAATGCTCCTTCCAGCGGATCCTAAAGCCTACAAAACGAATCCTAACATATTACCAAATACACATCTTCACTTGTCTATCAATATCATGACCCTGTTTACGCAATCAATTGATAATCAATAATCTGAATTATTTAATAAGATGAACAATTTCTACCTCACCAAAGTCACATCCCCATAAAGGGTGGTTGTTTCAGTGCCGCTTTTGTAGCGGGCGACATACACATAGACCCCTGGGTTGAGGGATTTGTGGTTTTTAGTGCCATCCCAACTCGTGGTATTCGTGGAATTTGGATAATCATAGACCAAGTTGCCCCATCGGTCAAAAACTTGTGCAGAAATGAGGGTTTGATTTTCGGGGTCTAGCTCAAATTCTAGTACGTCATTGTGTCCATCCTGATTTGGACTGAAGATGTTAGGGATTGTGGTCGTTGTCGTCGTGGTCTCTTTGACTTTTATTTGTGCGGTTAGATAATATTCGCAGCCATCGGTGTCGATGATTTGAGCTTGGACAGTGTCGTCTGCATCCGCCGTTATACTTATGCTCGTACATGGTTGGTCGAGGCATTCCCAATTATTGTTTGATTGCCAAGATATGTCTGCGATCTGACTTAAACCGTTGCTTTCTATACTTAACGTCACCACAGTTCCCTTATCCACTTCTTGGTTTGCTGGTGCCAACTGGAAGTTCTGAATCGGTACTAAGTCTATGGTCACCGTGCCGAGATTCAAGATGCAATTAGGATTGATGATATAGTCCACGTCGTAGCTGCCCTCGGGTAAGTTGCTGACGGTGTTGTTTTCGATGGCAATAGTTGTGCCATTGAGTTGAATTGCATAATTGTTCGGGTTTTCTCCTGTGAAAGTAATCGTGCCTTCGGTCTCGCCACAGTACAAAGTCTCACCCATCACCTCCATATCGAGGGGCATGAGGTCATCTATCGTGTAATTGGCTTTTCCAGTACAAAGATTGTCATCACTCACGATTAAGCCATATTCCCCCGGACTGAGTTGGGTCAGGTGATTTCCGGTGTAGTCGCTGTTCTGCCAAGTGTAATTGTAAGGGTCGGTGCCGCCCGTCACGGTGACTTCTATCTCTGCGTCATCGGTGTCGAGACAACTCACAGGATAGATTATTCCTTTAATTTCTATCGAGTCGGGACTGCTGATTTCGACCCATTCTGACAATAGGATATTGCCTGATGCATCTGTTATTTGGGCTTGATAAGTTCCATCACATAGGGCGGTTCTGTCTTCGTCTGTGTTGCCATCATTCCAAAGAATTTCATAAGGTTGCACCCCTCCCCCGATGGTCAGGTCAATGCTGCCTTCGCAATATCCGTAACATAAATTGTCGGTTTCTGAGTAGGCATAAATCAAGCTGTCACTGGCAAATTCCCAATTTTGGGTGACGGTGCAACCATTCGCATCGGTGACGGTGAGTAGGTAGATGCCAAAACCCAGATTCATACGCAGAGAGTCCGTGTTGCCATCATTCCAGCTGTAGGTATAGCTCGGTGTGCCGCCTATGGCCTGCACCGATATTTCACCGCCCATGCCAGTATCGTCGGGTTCTTGAATATTGAGAATGTCTATGATTAGTGTCGGTGGATTGGTGATTGTGACACTGTCTTGTTGAGTACAGCCATTCGCATCGGTGACGGTAACTGTATAATGGCCTTGTGCGAGATTTTGCCGTTCACTACTGGTGTTGCCATCGTTCCAAAGAAAAGATACTGGGTCGGTGCCTCCTGTAATCATTAAGCTGATGCTGCCGTCATCGGCATCGTGACAACCGATGTCTGTCCAGTCAACTTCTAGGGATATTGGGGTAATGGCGGGGATGGTGTAATTTTTGATTAATTCACAGCCATGGTCATCGGTCAAGGTAATCGTATAATCTCCAGCAGGCAGGTTCGATATCGTGGCAGTTGTGTCTCCCGTACTCCAACTGTAATGATGTAGTCCTGTGCCACCTGTGCTCGTAAGGCTGATTTGTGCAATTGGTTCACCAGAGCAATCGAGGCTGTCAATTTCTGCACTGAGACTTAAGGCTTCGGGTTCGGTGAGTTCGTATTCTGCGGTTTTGGTACATCCATAGAGGTCGGTGACGGTGACGTTGTATGTTCCTTTGGTAAGGTTGGTTTGGTCTTGGGTGGTACTGCTGTTGTTCCATTCATAGAAATAATTTCCTACTGGCAGGACGGATAGGTCTATGCTTCCTGTAGAGTCTCCGTGACAGTCGATGTCCTCAGTCGTAGCACTTAATTCATAAGCGGATAAGGTGATGATTTCTATTTCTTCTGTGGTGATACAGTTATTCGCATCGGTGAGGGTGACAGAGTATGTACCTGTGGCGAGATTTGTTCTTAAGCTATCCGTCTCAGAATCATTCCAGTTGATGCTGTAAGGTTTTGTGCCTCCGGTGACGTGCAGGGTGATGGTCGCGGTGCTATCTCCTTCGCAGGGGTTTTCTTCTTTGACGTAGTTCAGCATGAGGTTGCTGTCAGAGTTTACCGTATAGTCGTAGGTATGCTCACAGCCGTGACCGTCAGTGATGGTGAGGGCATAACTGCCTGCTCCTACATTGGTGATCATAGACATAGTATCTGTCGTACTCCATAGTAGCTGATATGGCGCAGCGATGCTGTCCACACTCAGGCTGATGCTGCCGTTATTCATTCCGCAGCTGGCTGAGAGGATATCGACGCTGAACATGGGATCAACATAGAGTGAGACCCTAAAGCTATCCTGAGCCGTGCATCCCACACTGTCGGTGACTTGCACATAAAATGTCCCGATACCCAGACTATCGATGACCCCTGTGGTATCGCCAGTACTCCACGCATACTCGTAGGGTTCTATACCTCCAGAGGCACTTAGAATGATGCCATTCTTGAGGGTGTCGCTGCATATCAGACTGTCGTAGACGGCGCTGATGGCGACATGACTGCCCGGGTCATATACCTCGATAATCCCCACGCCACTGGCTCCGGTGGCATCGGTCACGGTGTATCCATAATCTGCATTACACAGATTGGTGATGATGCTGTCGGTCTCGCTATTACTCCAACTGATGGCATAAGGACTCTGTCCTCCGCTGACCATGAGGTGTATCTGACTGTCGCACGTGTCAGCACAAGTACCATAATCCACCAAATAGTCTATGTCTAGGAGTGACTCTATCTCGAAATTAATCAAGGTATCACACCCATTGGCATCGGTGACGAGAACCCAGCAAGGGCCTGGGCCGACGTAGGTGTAATCTCCCGTCTCGTTATTGCACCACTCGTAATAATAGTCCGGTGTCCCATCGAAAGCCCCCACTTCCACATAAGTGAGTCCATCGCTGCCTATGACATCGATGAACAAACTCGCCACCAGGACTGGTGGCTGAGTGACCATGTAGCTGGTGCTACCATAGCATCCCTTGCTGTCGGTCACGGTCAGGCCGTAGTTGCCCGGCTGCAAGTCGCTGATATCGGCATCGGTATCGGTGCTTGACCATGCATAATCTAGAGGAATATTATTGCCAGGGGTAACGCTGCTCTCTATCATCCCGTTGCCGTCTCCATGACACAGGATGTTCGTCACGGTACCATCGACGTCCAGTACCTCAGTCTCAAAAAACACATCGATGGGATATGGGGTCTCGCAGTGGTCGCCATAGTCGATCATGACGGTATAGCTGCCCTGCATATCGGACGGTACTTCATAATTGCTATCAGTCGCTCCCAGTATGGCGATGCCCTCGTAGTACCACTGATAGGTCGCTCCGCCCTCATAAGGCACTTCTACATAAACCCCTGAGGTACAGTCACCATAGCTTGTTACGGTGTTGAGAGGTAGGGATTGATACTCGCCTGTGATGTGGATGTCGTCTATGTAATGGTAGGCGGTCATTATATTGTTTGCAGAACAAAAATCACAACTCCCACCAAGTGCAATGGCTTGCGCTGGACCATTGGCAATAAAACTTGTCGCTACATAGAGCCAACTGCTGTCCATGACACCACTAACTGGGATCGTAGTTATGATGTACCAGTCCTGCCCACTATCGTCCAGACAATCCAAACCATCTACGGGTAAATTATCACAACTATTGTTTCCATATAAGTTAAATTCAAAATTCAAAGGTGAAGAATAGTAAACATTAGATGGAGGATCAAATAAAGTATCGTTAAAACCTACATAGAAACTGATATCGTAATTGTTTCCAATCAGTAAAGATTGCGTCATACAAGTTCCTACAGAGGCATTCGGAGAATTTGTACCTACACCAATTCCAACTGCACCATTTCCAGATGGAATGGGTAAAGGGATTAATAGTCCTGTACCAAGAAATCCACAGGTATTATAATAATCAGCACCATTATCCATTAAATTTCCAGATATCCACCCATCATTAAGACATTCTATTCCTAGGTAATTATCTAAGCCAGAATAGTTTGTCGGGCAACAAGAATATTCCTCGAAATCTCCAATCACATCTGTGCTGATAATACCGCAGATACAATCCTCCACATCGTTTAGGTCAATGAGACCATCCCCGTCGTCGTCAATTCCGTTGTTGCAGATTTCTTGGGCAGGACATATTTTTATAAAAAATATTACGATAATTGAGCTAAGAATCCATTTCATATCTACGATTCAAAAGGGGGCAATAATGCCCCCAAATTTTCATTAATACTTAATCATCAATGGTCACCTCACCACAACCATTCCATGTTGCAGTAAGCCCGGTAGAGTACGGTGTACCCAAACTGCATCCTGCACCGCAAGAGGAATAAGCCCTTACCTCATAAGCAGGTGAAGAACCTGAAACAAAAGCCTCAACAAGAGTCCAACCGGTAGTACTAGTAACACCATTAATTACCCCTGTACCAGGGCTTAACGAAATTGAGCCATATCCGGCATCACATTTGTCCGAATCTGTCTCATATACACCTCTTACTGCTAAATTGTAAGATGTATTGTTATGAACAATTAGATTCTGTTGCCCATTCACCAAATAAGCAACAAAACAAAAAACAAAAGAAAAAATTAACTTTTTCATAATCGAAAAATTTAAGGTATAAAAAAATGACAACTAAAAAGAAGCAACTAAAAAGAAGCAACTAAAAAGAAGCAACTAAAAAGAAGTCTGTGTCATTGGTAAAGTTAAAACAGAAAATAGTAAAAAACAAATATTTTAACATTTAAAATAAAAATAAATATTTAAATCATTATTTTGTTGTTTATCGCAATTATAATTTTATAGTATTACGTAATTAGAAATATTATTTTACATCTGTCTGTCGTTTTGAATATGATTTAGACAGTAATAATACAGAATTAGCGGATAAATTGTCATCAATGGATGGCAATCGAAAAAATTCAATCCTCAACGAAAAATTCCAACCACGGATAAGTTTCCGGCTTCGGTGCTCTGATGGTTATTTTTTCTTTTTTTACGGGGTGTATGAAGCTCATCTTATGACAGTGTAAGCAGATAGACCGGTCGTCCATTTTGTACATCGAGCCATATTTTGTGTCCCCGAGTATTGGGCAGCCCATTTTTTTTAGTTGAGCCCTGATCTGATGGGGTCTTCCTGTGAGAGGCCACACTTTGAGCAGACTTTTTTCGTTCATTTCACCGACCATTTCATAGGTCAGTTCTGCTCTTTTGCCCCCTTTTTTTTCTTTGTCATAGGCTTTGACCATATTGGTTTGTTCATCCTTGACGATATAATGCACCAGTGTCGCCTCAAAGTCCTTGGGTCGTCCTTCTGTGATGGCGAGATATTCTTTTTCTATCTGCCTATTTTTAAAAATTTCATTGAGCCGGGTAAGCGCTTTACTTGTCCGAGCAAAAATGACAATGCCCGTGACCGGTCTATCCAGTCGGTGTACCGGGTTGAGGAAAACATCTCCTGGTTTATCGTATTTCTTTTTGATGTAGTTTTTTACTTCATCCAGCAGAGTCTTATCCCCTGTTTTGTCCCCTTGAACCAAATCTCCGGGCTCTTTGTTAACTGCAATGATGTGATTGTCCTCGTAAACTATGTCTAACATAAAGAGTGTTTTTCAAAAATTTTAGCAAAAGTAATGATTATGCAGTTAAGTTTGGCTTATAGTCCCTGTCCTAATGATACATTTATGTTTGATGCCATGGTTCATGGACGATTATGTAGAACAATGCAGTTCGCTGAGCCTGCACTTATGGATATTGAACATCTCAATGGCAAGGCCGGACTGAGCGAATATGATATTACAAAAATCAGTTATGCCCAATTTTTTAATGTAAAAGATCAGTATCAATTGTTGCATTCAGGGAGTGCCTTGGGAAGAAATTGTGGCCCCCTTCTCATCGCAAAGAGGAATATTGATTTATACAATGCGGATTTAACGGTGGCCATTCCGGGTTACCATACCACAGCCAATCAATTGCTGAAATTCGCCTTCCCGCATATACAGCATAGAGTAGAGTTGTGCTTTTCGGAAATAGAGGAAGCCGTCTCTGGTGGCAAAGTCGATTTAGGCTTGATCATCCATGAGAGTCGCTTTACTTACCAACAGAAGGGATTGATAAAAATAGCTGATTTGGGTGAGATCTGGGAAGAAAAGACGGGAAGTCCCATCCCACTCGGTGGTATCGTGGTCAGACGTAACTTGGATGACAAGGTCAAAAGAGAAATCGATGGTCTTCTTAAAGCGAGCATTGGATATGCCTTTCATCATCCGGAGGTCAGTCTGCCTTATTGTAGAAGCCATGCCCAAGAAATGGATGATGAGGTGATGCAATCTCATATTCATCTTTATGTCAACGAATACAGTGTAGATATTGGCAAAGATGGTATGGAGGCAGTTAGAATATTGGGCGAAAGCATTTTAGAACGAAAGATATCAGACAAAGAACTCCGAAGTTTTTTCATTTAATGTTAATAGTTTTTATACATAAGTTATGATGCATATATGAAATACCTGAAGCTGAACTATATAATACTTCTATCAATATTTACCCTCCAGTTAACAGCTCAAAACTGGTGCTTGGAAGAATTTGAGAAAATACAATACCTTCAAAACGAATCTCATGCAGTTATAAAGAATGAAAGCAAGTCACTTTCTAAAAGAATTAGAGAATCAAAGAAATTGGCAAAAGAAGCATTGACATTCGCATATAAAACTATTGAACAAAAAGATTGCGAGAATTATTCAGTCATAGTTGATAGGATAATTCAGTTAGAACTGCAATTATGAAATCCAAAAAATGCAGAATCTATCGCATTGCAAAGATTGAACAAACGGACACCTAATTGGAAAAGCGAAAAGGGAAAGGCTGATCCTGCTGACCTAGAAATATTAGCAATTATAGCTAACTATGAAAAATCAAACTCATTTTATCATTATGTAAAAAAATATAATGGGTTATACGGTGTTTGTGGAACCACTACATACGAAGAAGATGTGTCAAACTTATTGTGGAAAGCAGAAACGTTGTACAAAAAGTATGGTAAAATATATTGTCTGAGATTTTTACAAGGATCAACAATCATCATTAATGAGGACAATGAAAGGGCAGCTTTGATTTGGAATAAAATTTATGACTTGTTAATCAACTCATTAAGTCTAGAAAGGTCATTCGAAGAGATTAAACTGGAATACGAATCAGCTGAAATCCAATACAAAGAGTTAGAAGATTGGGAAATGCTTATGTGGGAATTTGAATTCCAAAAAAGTAAATATTTTATTGAGATAGGAAGAGTGACCTTGTATTTTAAAACTATCGATTGTCCGGATGAACAAAATAAATTTAAAAGTTGTCAACCTGAAAACTTGGAGCAATTAAAACTTGAATCAGAATTGTATAAAAAAATTAAAGAGTACGCATTATAGCAAGTTATGACTTCAGATATTACTCCTAAAGTCGGCACTACGGGTGCAGTAAAAGCAACATTACTAGATAGTAAGTACGGCGATAAATGAATTACCCTTAAAAAATGTTTACCCAATTAGGGTTAGAGGATTCTTTATTCTTTTGGCAAATGTGTTAGTGTTTTATTAATATTTTTAATTCATCTTTTTGTTAAAATAAAATTACCATATAAAAAATTGATAATCAATCGTATAGAAATATTAAAATTAAAATATAAGGGTTTTGTGTAATTTAAATTTACATATTACCCAAAAAATTATGTTTTGGCACAGATTTTGAATTAATAGTATATGAGTTTTGGTTATTAAATTGAGTAATGCCCGTGTTTCGTCGACACGGGCTTTTTTATTCTTATCCTGATTCTATAATAAAGTGGATTCGTATTTCCAGATTGATTTTTTTAATTCTAATTTTGCAATTCAATTTCGTTTTTATTTTATTGATAATAAGCGTGATAAATTAGAATAGTATAATATAGAAAGATTTGATAAAAATAGGAACAAGAGGAAGTGACCTAGCATTATGGCAAGCCCGGTTTTTACAATCAGAAATCCGAAAATTAGGTCTCGATTCGACTCTGAGCATAATAAAAACCAAAGGGGATAAAATCCAAGATCTCAGCTTTGATAAAATAGAGGGCAAAGGTTTTTTTACGAAAGAAATAGAAGAGGCATTACTAAATCACACGGTGGATATTGCCGTGCATTCTATGAAGGATCTACCCACTGAAATGCCGCAGGGCTTGGTCTTAGCCGCGGTCTCGTATAGAGCCAATCCTGCGGATGTACTCCTAGTCAATGAGGATAAAGCGAGCCAAAACGATCCTTTGATGTTGAGACCAAATGCGACGGTAGGAACTTCCTCATCAAGGAGGAAAGCATTGCTGATTGATATTCGTCCAGACTTAGTAATTAAAGATTTAAGAGGGAATGTGCCTACAAGGGTCGCAAAATTAAAATCTGGTGAGTATGATGCCATTGTGCTGGCCAAAGCGGGAATCGAGAGGCTAGAGTTACCGCTTGAAGGGGTCGTGATGCGAGAGCTGTATCCTAGAGAGTTTGTACCGGCACCGGCGCAGGGAATTTTAGCTTTTCAGTGTAGGGAAGAAGATAGGGAGATGAGGAAAACGCTGTTGAAAATTCACAATGCAGAAATAGCAGAATGCAGTAATGTAGAACGTAGGGTATTGAAGTTGTTGGGTGGAGGATGCCATCTTCCTTTAGGCGTATTTTGTGAGAAGGACGTTGTGGGCAATTACCACGTGCATGCCGCCTATTCGCCAAATGTGGACGAACCATTACGGAAAATAAACATTTCTTATAGTACGACGGTAGGATTGGCAGAGGCCGTTTTTGAAAAATTGAAGAATAACAATTAATATGTACTTAGTTTTTGATGCAACACCGATACAGAAGCCTGCAAACTATAAAGCGCCATTTTCTGACACTTTTGCATGGCCTCGATTAATTCATCTTTCGTGGATTTTACTAAATCAGGAATACAAACCGATGGAAGATTTTGACTGTATCGTCAAGCCGGATGGCTGGGCTATTTCTGATAAAATATTGGATTATGCGAAGATTGACCAAGAGGATATCGATAAAAAAGCATCACCAATAGATGTGATTTTGACCCAATTTACCCAATCGGTTGAAAAGGCACAGTACTTGGTGGCTCATAATATGAATATGAATGAAAGTGTCATTTCGGCGGAATACCTCCGCACAGGATTGAGCAATCCTATTTTTAAAAAAGAGCGGTTGTGCTTGATGCAGGAGAGTACTTATTATTGTCAGTTGCCATCGAAGGGGCAGGGATATAAGTGGCCCAGTCTTACGGAGTTGCATGCGGTATGTTTTCAGCAGAGATACAGCCCCTCCGGGAATGCGAGGGCAGATGTCATTGCCGCAGCGAGATGCTTTATTAAATTGATGAAAAGCAATGCTTTAGAGGATTTTTTTGAAGACTAAAGTGAAAAAGCGACTTTTCGTATCTCGAGATTTGGGTGAAGATTCCCCTTTTTTGAATCTGAAAATTGATTTTGAAATCATAGGGCATTCGATGTTAGATATCGAACCTATTGAACTGACCTTTATACCACTTGCTCATTGGTATGTCTTCTACTCTAAGAATGCAATTCAAGCATTTGAATTGAATATGAAAAAACAGAATTTTAACTTTCCTTCCGGTAGTCGATTTATCTGCATGGGCAGGAGTAGTGAAAAAAAATTATATGATGTTTTAGGTCAGAAAGCCTCAATCATTGTGGAGAGTCTCGATCCCAAATATGAGGATAAAATCAAAGAAGAAATAAGGCATGGCCACGTCTGTTTTGTGTCTGCCAAAGAATCAACAAAGAGATTCCAAAATTTATTTCCTCAATCTCAAAAAACGATTTGTACGGTCTATGAATCCGTTCCTAGAAAAAATATTTCCATCGTTGAGGCCGATCTTTACGTTTTTACAAGCCCTAAAAATTTTAACTATTTCATCTCGAAAAACCAAATAAATTCATCTTCGCAAATCATTGCCATAGGCACGACAACAGCCGCTGAAATACGAAAGCACTACCCAAATCATAATGTCAGAATACCTAAATATCATCATGAAGAGGATGTCGTGGCCCTTATTAAATCAGAAATTGTTAGATAACTGATTCTCCATTCAAATCTGTAGTGAGAACTTGGCTCATGTAGTCAAAAAACGGTCTCATGGCGGCATAACTCCCAGTCACCTGATTGAACATTTCAGAACTTCCAATGATTTTATCGTCCAAATCATGCTTGACAAGAAATTGCTTTTTTCGAATTAAATCAATGTTCGGGTCATTTTTGTCAAAGCCCTTAGGAGCAGTACTCACCTCGTCACCCATCAAATCACCAAAATATTTCTTGAAATTTTTGTCTTGAATAATTTTTCGGATGTGGCTCGAATCCATCTCAAATTCCTTCCTGATTCTCAGTAAATCTGCACTGTTTGGATTCCAAAAACCACCTCCTACGAAACTGTGTCCAGGTTGGATATGCAGATAATAACCTCCTCTTAGTCGTGCTGTAGCTCTTGAAAATGAAGCCCCAAAATTGGTTTTATATGGAGATTTATCTTTTGAGAACCGAACATCACGATATATTCTAAAGATTTTCACCTGATCTATCATATCCGCTTTTCTAAGTTCGGATTCGATTTTAGAGACCCAATTTTTGAATTCTAAGGCTTCTTCCTGATACCAGTTTTTATTTGCATCAAACCATTCACGATTGTTGTTTAGGTCCAGTGCTTTTAAAAAATCGAGCATCGCCATTATTCCTCCTCTTTTGAGTCAAAGAATTCCATGATTTTCTCTTTCCCTTTTTTCATGGAGTCAGATAGGAATTCTGATGCATCTTCCACTAAATCTTCAAGACTCTCTTTAGCATCCTTGGCAGTTTCTGATATTTTATCCCCCAAATCATCCAATGTATCTCCCAAGTCATCCAATTTATCACCCGCAACATCCATCAATTCATTTGCTTTTGAACGGATAGACTCAGTGGTAGATTGGATTTTTTCTTTTGCAGATGCAACTGCGTCATGAGCATCAGCTTTGGCTTCATCCAACTGATTTTCGGCATTTTCTTTTGTATCATTCACCGCATCCGCAACTTTTTCGCCTATTTCTTGGATATTCTCTTGCGTTTTTTCTACCACATCTTTTGCCGTAGCTTTCGCTTCTTTTACGACAGTACGGGTTTTTTTCTTGGTTTCGTTGATTTCTTTGGCTGCTTCTTCTAGTTTTTCTGCGGTGACCTCATCAATGCTCGTGTCTGCCATTTCATTTGCAATTTTTTGCTTCACTTCTTCTTTGGCCGCTGCAATTTTCTCCTTGGTTGCCTCCTCAATTTTCTGAGCCTCCAATTTTGTTTTTTCCTTAGCCATAGTCGCTTCTAGCTCAATGCGGGTCTTGTTCATATCAGCAAGTTTTTCTTTCTTACTATTGACCCTTTCTTCTATCATTTTAACTTTCGCTTGGCGGATTTGCATTTCTAATTGTCCATCGGTCTCTGCCATTCGTTTATTTTGAAAATCGAGCTCCTTTTCATCCTGCTTTATTGAGCCATCCATTCTCTTGATTGCACTGATTAGACCCGTGTAACGGTTGTTTACTCGGTTCAATTTCGAACCCGGATTACTCGTTTTCTCACCACTTCTTTGTTCTTTTAACTTCTTAAAAGTCGCATCCAATCTTTTCCAGACACTGTTTTTGTCGTTTCTGTTCATGTCAGCTTTGTTAAAATCGGACTGAACGCCTCGCAATTGATCGAAAAGCGGTTTTAGACCCAAACCCTCGTCTATTTTGGCATCAATTTCGTTGATGTTTGCCAAAAAGCTTTTCTTAATTTCAGCCGATTTTTCTCTTAATTCAGATTCAAATTCCTTTTTAAGCTCCTTAAGTTTATCGAATATGATGTTTGTTTTTTCTTTTAAAACCGTGGTGTGTTCTCTCAGGAGGGTCTTCTCGTTGATTTGATCTTGAACCTTATCCCAAAATGATTTCATGTCATTCCATACGTCTTCAGAGTATGATTTCAGATTATCGGTTTTAGTTTTTAAGTCTTCAAGCTCATTTTTGTACAACTTGTACAGTTTGTCCGAGAGAACCATAAAATGCCATTCGGCCTGTGCTCTTGTGATAACGTCGGTACGGTCTACCTTTATGTTGTCAGGAAGTAAATTGTCAGTGACAGAGAGATTTCTTTCATATTTTTTGAATCCTTCCGGAAAATCAAATTCTTTATCGTCTCTCCAGTCGTGCATCATTTTGTTAAACAAATCTTCTGTTGCCAGTTGCTCATCGAAAGTGTAAATATCCACCTTGTTAGCCTCATCTTTTAACTCGATTCCGATTAAGATTTTTTCATCTTTTTCATCTGATCCCCAGAGTACAATTTTCCTTCTCATTTTTAATTCTTTAATTCTGTTGTAAATTAATTTTCAATTGGCATTGCCAATAATCCCTTGTAAAAGTAAATATTGCATAATTTGGAGTGCATTGGTCGCTGCACCCTTACGCAGATTGTCAGAAACAACCCACATATTCAAAGTGTTTTCTTGTGATTCGTCTTTTCTTATTCTTCCTACGAAAACCTCATCTTTGTCTTTTGCAAATAGCGGCATAGGATAAATGTTTTCCATAGGATTATCAAGTACTTTCAATCCTGGAGAATTGCGTAAGATATCCGTGACATCCTCCATGTCGAAATCAGATCCTAGTGCCACATTCACTGATTCAGAATGTCCACCATAAACAGGAACCCTCACAGCGGTTGCCGTAATTTTTATGGACTGGTCTCCCAGTATTTTTCTGGTTTCGTTTACGATTTTCATTTCTTCTTTGGTGTACCCATTTTCCAAAAAAACATCGCAATGTGGAATGCAATTTTCAAAAATAGGATATGCATAAGCCATCTCAGTTTCCGCTAATCCTGCTTTTTCGTTTTCATATTGATTGACCGCTTTGACTCCGGTTCCAGTGAATGACTGATAAGTCGATACCACCAACCTATCAATACCATAACGCCGATGCAAAGGAAAAAGTGCCATGACCAGCTGAATAGTGCTACAATTCGGGTTGGCAATGATTTTATCATCTTCCGTCAGCGAGTTTGCATTGATTTCGGGTACGATGAGCTTGTGGTCAGGATGCATTCTCCACGCTGAAGAATTATCGATGACATAACATCCAGTTGCGGCAAACTGCGGTGCCAATTCCAAAGAAGTCTGGCCTCCAGCACTGAAAAGTGCCACATTTGGTTTTAGAGAAATAGCCTGTTTGGGAGTAAGGATTTCGTAGTCTTTGCAGCGAAAATTGATTTTCTTTCCTGCTGATTTCTCAGAAGCAACGGGGATGAAATGATCAACCGGAAAATCACTGTTTTCCAGCGATGTTTTCATCACGTTTCCTACCAATCCTGTTACGCCAACTATGGCAACTTTCATATCTAAGTTTTAATTTGGATTGCAAATATAGGACAAAGGGAGTTTTTGAATCTTACTTATGGACAAATATTCCGTACAATTAACTTTTTATTTAAGACGTTTCAATTGTTGAATGATTGTATAATTGATGTTTAGGAGAGGAATCAAATTTGTTAAAAGTACATTTAAGTGGCTTTTGGTGGGAATATTTGTTTATATATTTTTAACTCTGGTAACTCCTTATGTTAAGCCTTTAAGACATTCCGCCATTGAAAGACAAATTGCTTATTTAAATCAACAATTTGAATCTGGATTGGCAGATAAAATGCAGTTGGTGTATCCGGAAGGCAAGCTTTTTTCGTTTGCAATTTTTGAATTGTCACTTATAGAGTATTTTCAAAATTCTAATAATCAAGAGATTAGATTTCTCATTGATCAAAATATGAACCGAATGCTGAATGACTCCTTGGAAATTGATTTTAATCAAAATTTGACTCCTGAATACGGAGCATTTTATAACGGATGGATGTTGTGGGTGATGAATGAATACTTAGGTTTAAATGATTTTAATGACCCTGAGTTATTGTTAAGAGTTAAGGCAAAAAAGGATACACTTTCTATAAATTTATTGGATTCATTTTGTAAATTGTCCGGACCATTGGAATCGCATTTTAGTTCCGTTTGGCCTGCTGATAATCTCGTAGCCATGGCTGCATTGAACGTTGATTATGAGCTATCTGACTTTGATGGTGCTGACATTATGAGAAATTTTTTTAATGATGAAGGAGAAATTTTACACTCACTTTTTGAAGGAGAGAATGTAAGAGGCAGTTCAACGGCTTTGTCCCTTTACTTTTTGAATCAAATGAAGGGATTAGATTGCGGCCAGCTTACATCAAATTTCAGACAGAAATTCGTGGACAATTATTTTGGAGTACGCTTGGTAAAGGAGTATCCTGACATAGGAGGTGAGGATTTTGATTCCGGACCCATCATCTTTGGCTATGGAGCCGTCGCCAGCATTGTAAATATTAAATTGATGACCAAAATTGGAGAAAACCCTTACCCAACACTTTGTTTATTTAATCTTCTGGGTATTCCCATTTCCACATGGAGCTATAAATTCTATCTATTTGAGCAAGAACCCATGTTTGATATTTTTATGCTTTGGAACTTTGTATCAATAGATTAGATTATTCCTCCAGATAGGCCACTGCTTTTATCTCAATAAGTAAATGAGGATGAGGAAGTTGATGTACGGCAACAGTGGTACGAGTGGCGTAATCTTGAATTGTACTTTCAAAATTTATATCTCATACTTGTATTCTTAGATATTTATTGTAATTTTGTAACCATTGTATAATGTTGAGCAATATGGTTATATGAAAGATTATTTGACTTTATCGGAAACTGCCGCATTAATCGGGAAAAGTAAAGAAACATTGAGGCGATGGGATAACGAAGGAATCCTATCTGCAGTAAGAGAGCCTGTTTCGAATTATAGGTTATACAAGAAGTCTGAGGTACAGGCACTTATGGGTAATCTTTTTGATGAATCTATAGTCGATGAAGTTTCTAATTTTGTAGTCCCGGAAAAAGAATATAGGGTTTTAGAATTATTTGCGGGTGCCGGAGGGCTTGCATTAGGGCTTGAAAAAGCGGGATTAAAATGTGTAGCTCTCAATGAAATCGATAAGTGGGCTTGTGAGACTTTAAGAAAAAACCGACCAAATTGGAAAGTTCTTGAGGGAGATATTAAAAATTTCAATTTTGATAATTTGAAAAATCAAGTCGATGTTGTTACCGGGGGCTTTCCATGTCAAGCATTCAGTTATGCTGGTAAAAAATTGGGATTGAATGATGCTCGAGGGACACTGTTTTACGAATTTGCCAGAGTTGTTCAAGAAGTTCAGCCCTTAATTTGTGTCGGGGAAAATGTAAGAGGTCTTCTTAGCCATGAAAAAGGGAAAACACTGGAAGGTATGATTTCAATTCTTGATGAAATAGGGTATAAAGTGGCTCCAGTGAAGGTTTTAAAAGCAATAAGTTATAGAGTTCCGCAAAAGAGGGAGAGGCTAATCTTAGTGGGAATAAGAAAAGACATCAATGCAATATTTGAATACCCTAAGCCGCATCAAAAAATATACACTTTAAAAGATGCACTGCGGAGCGGTGATTTATTCGAAAATGATGTTCCAAAATCACCTGGTGTTATATACCCAAGGAAGAAGAAGGAAGTACTTGACTTGGTACCTCCAAAGGGTTATTGGCGTGATTTACCCATTGAAATTCAAAAGGAATATATGGGGGAAGTTTTTATCTCGGTGGTGGTAAAACGGGCATGGCAAGACGAATTGGCTGGGATGAACCATCGCTAACCTTAACCTGTAGTCCTGCACAAAAACAAACCGAACGCTGCCACCCTGATGAAACACGACCGTTTACCGTACGGGAGTATGCAAGAATCCAAACTTTTCCTGATGATTGGGAATTTTCTGGGTCTATTGCTCAACAATATAAACAAATAGGAAATGCCGTACCTGTAAATTTAGGAGAGGAAGTTGGCTATTCTATTGTGAAAGTATTAAATCAAATTTATAGTTCTTCGAAGCCAGAGTAGTAGTGGAAATTTTCAAATGTTATTTGATCTAAAATACTTCGATTAGATTTATTGGTTTCTTTTTCTAGTTCGATAGAACTGAATTTAAAGTTTCTCGTTTTGTTCTTTTGATATATTTTCCATGAAATCTTCTATGGCTTGGGGTAGAGCCCTATAAAGGTTAAAAAGTGCATTTTCTTGCCCGGTCAGCAACGTATAAAATTTATCGCCAGAAATTTTGAAAACTCGAGTATGGCTATATTCTTTCCATTAATATCGCCTATCCATACTTCATGAAAACTACCTTTAGCCAATATTTGTACCCAATAACATTTCGCTTGTTTATAATCATCAGCATATCGTGCTAATTTTTGAAACAAGGCTTCTGCCGCACTACTATTCATAGTGTTATGCTTGTTTTTTATATCGGCGAATAAAGTGTTGTCAAGCGCTTTTTATGTCAAAACCACTTAAATTACCAATTTCAAAACCATCAATACCACCTAGAATCTGTTCATGAAAAGTACCTATCGAATTATTAATAGACTTGTCTATTTGACGTAAGATTTCCGAATTTATAATACTTTTTTCGTCTACACCGTTGAACTTAGTGTCAAAAGTGAGTTTAAAAATATCTATTTTATTTTTGAAAAACTTGCTCTTGGTGATTTCTGCTTTGGCTCTAATGTAAGATGAGTAGAGATGCGAAATGCATTGTATTAAATGTGCATCGGGGATAAAATCGACATATTTATTTTTCATAATTTCTAGTCAAAATTCGATAATAAAGGATTTTATTTTCTACCGTTTTATAATCTGAAATTGATTTACTATTCCTCCAGATAGGCCACTGCTTTTATCTCAATAAGTAAATGAGGATGAGGAAGTTGATGTACGGCAACAGTGGTACGAGTGGGGCCGTTATAATCAAAAAACTCTGAATATACTTCGTTGTACCCACCAAAGTCATTCATATTTACTAAAAAACTGGTGACATCAATGACATTGGCAAGGCTTGCTCCCATGGATTTGAGGATGTCGTCTATGTTATTTAATACAGCTCTCGTCTGGATACGTATGTCTAGCTTTGTTGTGCCAAATTCATCCACCTCTACTCCCTCAAAACTGTTGTCTGGATTTCGACTGCTTGTTCCACTCACATAAATCCAATTTCCTACTTTTTTGACGTGAGGAAACTTACCCCTAGGTATTGCTTTCTCCTTAATTAGTTTTGATTCCACTTGAAAAATAATTTTTTACCGTTTGAATAAATTTGGGTGAAATGTATTCCCTCACCTATCACAAAATTAATCTAATCTATAAATATTGGGAAATGATACCCTGATGGTGTTTGATTTCGTTGCAAAAATAATATATCAACTAAAGTCTCGTGACCACCATCCCGTTCATTTCCCAGTTTTGAATGAGTTTTTTCAATTGTTCTACCATATAATATGAGTCGATGACCAAATGGAAAGAATACTCTTTGTCGTGTGTCCGAAATTTAAAAATATTGCTAAGTTCTGAAACCGGTCTGACGGTCGAGAGGGCATTATCCTGCACCTCAAGAGCCATTAACTCCTTGCTGATACTTAGATTAGAAAGCTCCTTCATGGGAATGGTCATTTCTGAATTTCCCTCATCTATTGTTAAAAAATCTTTATTGATGGCAAGTGATTTCTTACCTAAGAAATGGTTGATTTTAGATTCAAATTGGTATTTAATGTAAAATAAAATAAGCGTAAGAACTAGAAGTATGGCATATATCCCCGGATTTTCAATGTAAAAAATAAAATAGGACATGCCGCCTAGAAATGACCCAATGAGTCCAAAATTGAGTAACCACTTCTTCGTACTAAAATACTTGTCGTCTTGAATGATTTTTGCTTTAAACATTTCTATAAAATTAAATTAATTCAATGGCTTGCAACCAATGTACGACCTGATGATTTCCAAAATCTTTAAACTGATGTCGGCAACTAAAACCATTGCTACATACCGTCGCATTTTTATCTAACAATTCACTGACGGGTAAAATTCTATTTTCGAAGACTTTTTTTGAAATTTCAAATTTCTTTTTCTCATAACCAAATGAGCCAGCCATTCCACAACAACCCAAATCCAGTGTTTCAGTCTCTTTTCCATCCTTCGTTAAAAATGAATGGTCTTTCCATTCCGACTGGGCATGACAGTGGGCATGATATAGGGTTTTATCATTCTTATAACTTATCTTTTTATCAATCGTGCCCTCTGATATACCTTGCTTTATAAATTGATCGATGGGATGGATGTGATTCGTCACATTTGCCACCCATTCCTCATCAATCAGGTCTGGAAGGTCATCAATGAGTGCCGAAGTGCAACTGGGTTCACATACGACGATTTGAATGCCTTGATCGGTATATTTTTTCAGTGATTCTAAGGTTTTTCGACCTTCTGACTTCGCATCACATAGAAAGCCATTTGAGATTTTGGGTCTCTGACAACAACCAACATCAGCGAGTTCCACATCATAGCCTGCCTTCTCCAAGATGTCGATGGCCGCAATGCCAATTTCCGGTTCATGAAAATTTAAGTAGGTATCACAAAACAAGGCTACTTTTCGGCGATTCTTGGGTTGGTAATGCTCAGCATACCACTCTGCAAAATTGGTTTTTGAGTATTCCGGCAGAGACCTCCTTCGGTCGATACCAATAGTTTTTTCTAAAATTAGTTTAGTAATTCTTAACCTTAATATCCGATTGATTAAGCCTGCCATTTTACCAGAGGAAAATGCTGATATATCAGAGGCATGTTTAGTGAACCACTCCATGGGTTTGACCCCTCGCTTGGTATGACTCTGGTGCAAGTACTCACTTTTAAGTTTTGCAATATCAACATTAGAAGGGCATTCAGTCTTACATGCTTTGCACGAAAGGCACAATTCCATCGCATGATCGAGTTCGCTGATGGCGATATTTTTATTATCAAATTGACCCTTGATTGCCATTCTCAAGACATTGGCTCTGCCACGTGGGCTATTGCTTTCGTCGGATGTCGCCATGTAACTGGGACACATCGTCCCCACGTTATGCTTTACACAAGCTCCGATGCCACTGCATTTATTTATGAGGTCAGGAAAACTCTTTTCTTTTTTATATTGATAGATGGTGTCAATGTGGAGATATTTATCGGTAGGTTTGGTTCTTAGATTTTCGGTTATGGATTCAGCATCTAAAATAACGCCGGGGTTGAGCAGGTTTTTAGGATCAAAAATGCTCTTGATAGACTTCCAAATTTCATATATTTCATCTCCGAAATATTTTTTCAATGCATAGCTTCTCACTCTTCCATCCCCGTGTTCTCCACTCCAGCTACCACCATACTGTTTTACCCACATCAGGGCAAAAGCTGAAATATTCTCCATTTTCTTTACATCCTCATCCTTTGTGAGGTCAAGATAAGGTCTGATGTGTAAGACTCCGACACTGGCATGGGCATACAGGACAATTTCGGTACCAAAAGCCTGACAGTATCTTTCAATACTATCCACATATTCGGGTAAAAATTTGAGAGGAATAGCACTATCCTCGATGAATGGAATCGGTTTCGTATCTGAAATTTTATTCATCAATATTCCTAGTCCATCTTTACGTAATTGAAGCGAATTATTTATAATTACTTTATCATAAGTATTATATATATTATTTATTTCATTAATATTATTTAAAATTTCGAGTAGTTTTTCTGCCTTTATATCTAGTTCTTCATGATTGTTACCAAAATGCTCTACAAATAGTACCGCTGAAGGATTGCCGGTGATGATTTGATCGTGATATTCTTTGGTGATGGGGTTGTTTCTACTTGCCTCCAATACATGAAAATCTAATAGTTCTACAGCTGCGGGATCAGTTTTATTAATCAGTTCTACACTTCGTATGGCAGCGCTTCGAGTCCCGAACTGTAACACATGTAATGAAGTGAATTTCGGTAGAGGTGTTAATTTTATTTTGGCTCTTGTGATAATTGCCAACGTCCCTTCACTTCCACATATTAACTGACTTAGATTCCAATCCTCCTTCAATAGGCTGTCTAAGGCATATCCACTCACCCGACGCATCACTTTCGGGTATTTTGATTCTATTTCTGCTGTGTTATTAAAAATTAGAGGTCTGATTTTTTCGATCATACTGGCATAATCGTCATTGCCCGGATTTTCAGACGACCGCTTATCTAAGCAGATTTCCCTACCATCTATCATTAATATGTCTAGAGAAATCAAGTGATCACTGGTCTTACCATACAATATACTTCTCGTTCCCGAACTATTATTTGCAATCATGCCACCAATCGATGCCCGATTAGAAGTCGCCGGATCTGGGGCAAAATGCAGGTTGTGTTTTTTGCAAGCGGCATTGAGGGTGTCTCGATATACTCCTGGTTGTACGATGGCGTAATTTTCCTCTGCATTGATTTCAATAATCTGATTTTGGTATTTATTCATGTCGAGTACTAGTCCTGAGCCAACGGTTTGGCCAGCTAGGCTGGTTCCTGTGCCTCGAGGAGTTACCGGAATAGAATATTCATTACAAAAAAGGAGGATTTTCTTTATGTCTTCAATTGTTCGAGGTCGAGCTACAAATTGGGGTATTATTTCGTAAAGACTTGCATCCGTGGCATAGGCTGACCGGTGGTGCAAATCTCGATAAATATCTCCTTCTAAGGAGGTTTGCAGTGTTTCAAATGCAAAATTCAAGTCAGCCACCATATCGTAATCTATGAGGAAATTAGTGAAATCCTAAGATTTGAATACCTCGATTTCTTTTTTCATTTTAACTAAATCGGTAAATTTTCCTTTAAATCTAGTGGCTTTTACCATATGGTTGTCAATCCAATGATAATTTCCTCCTCGAGGCTTGCCAAGTAATAATCCGTGATATTTAAAGCCGTGTTCGTCAAGCCACTTTTCCGTAATTTCGCGGTGAGCCTCCGTTCTCGATGAAAAAAAAGTGATGATATGACCTTCGTCGTACCATTTATTGCAAATCTCTAGAGCATCCGGATAGGGTAGGCAAGTTTTCATTCTTTCTGGCTCTTCATTCGGAACATCATCCGTAATGGTACCATCTATATCAATCAAAAAATTCTTAACATTTTCAGGTAGTAAGGGACTTAATGCTTCTCCCTTTTCGTTCACCAATTTTCGAAGATTTTCGTTCGACATATTACATTAATTAAAATTTATAAAATTCATAGGATTAACCGCTTGTCCATCAAACCACAGTTCAAAATGCAGGTGAGGGCCATTGGTTAATTTTCCAGTATTTCCAATGATTGCAATGGCTTGTCCGGCTTTCACCTGATCACCTTCTGACACCAACAAGGCACTGTTGTGCTTATACGAAGTAACGATATTTTTTGCATGTTGTATATAAATTGTATTCCCAGTATCAACCGACCAATCAGCACTGATGACCACACCTGGAAGCGCCGCAATGATGGGTGTATTTTTTGTTGATAAAATATCTATCCCATAGTGATTCTTTTTTAAATCAAATTCGGCACTCACAATACCTTTAACGGGGGGTGTAAAGACAAGTTGGTTCAATTCTCGAGCCTCTTTGCTTTCCTCGACTTCATTGGTCGTGATGTAATTCTTACTTTTTTCTAAGGTCTGATTTTTGTTATCTGATTTGTCTGATTCTTTACGGTTGTCATTAGAATCATTTGTTTCCGCCGCAGTTAGTAATTTTTGTAATCCGGCGTTATATACTGCTTGATTTTCAATATCTAACTCCAATTGATCCAATTTTTTATTTAATTCTATATATTTATCATTTTGAAGAATATCCCCGTATCCCGGTATTAATTTTTTAATCGGTGTAAAAATAATCAGGCAACATGTCAAAATAATAATCAATGCAGTAAGTAAAGACGTATAGAAATAAAACTTTCCTCTGGTCGTCAAAAAGGAACTTACCTCACTATGATCCTCAATGTCATAGATGGTGACTCTGTAAGATTCTTTTAACCTGTCAGCTAGTTTTTTCTCGTCTTTAAAATCCTCCGAATTCACTTTGAAAAATTGTGACTTAAATAAAATAAATAAGCTCAAAATTAGTTATATAAAATGGTTTTTCGAAGCTATTAGTTTTAGAATCCAATATCTGTGATATTCATCCAAGAGGTTTTAAATTCTGAAAGTGTGTAGAAAATTGTAGCTTAATTACATTAAAGTTTAATTATCAGATAGTAATGCTTAATAAATAGTATTAATTTTTAGATATTTGCACGTTTTTTGTATCAATTGTTAAGAAAATATTTAGTCCATTGAATAGTAGAATCAGCTTTTTAGCGATTTGTTTGTTAGTTGGAACCCTTTTAGTCAGCAACTCGTGTGCTTCAAAAAAGCGTAGGGGAGAGGTTTCGAAAGTCGGAAAATTCTATCATAATATGACATCAAAGTACAATGGTATTTTTAATGCCAACGAATTGTACAAAGAAAAGTTAGATTATATGAGGAATATTCACCAGGATAATTATACCCAAATCTTGCCCGTGTATGATTATGTTGCTGTGGCAGACCCTAAGTCCATAGCGTCTGATATGGATGTAGTCATAGAAAAGGTTACCACCGTGGCGGCGCTACATGAAGCTGGAGACTATGTGGATGATTGCTATGTCATGATGGCTAAAGCCCAGTTTTTAAAGCAAGACTATGAAAAGGCTGAAGAGACACTACAATACTTCGAAAAACAATTTAACCCATCAAATCCGTATGGAAGAAATTTTAATTCCAGCAAGCTATCACCTGAGGAAAAGAAAAAATTAAAGGAAAAGGAAAAGCAGGAAGAACTAAAGAAAAGAGAAGAGGAGAGAAAGCTCAAAGAAGAAGCCAAAGAAGCTGAAAAAGAGGCTCGAGATAAAGCGAAGGAAGAAAAGGAAAAAGAAAGAAAAAAATTAGCTGAAGACCGTAAAAAGGAAAGAGAAAATAAGAAAAAAGATAGGGAGAAGAAGAGGAAGTCTAGAAATTCAAAGAAAAGCACGAAAAGTGATAATACGGAGGAAGATACGAAAGATGTAGAACAAAAAGAGACCGAGAAAGTAGAAGATATTGACCAAAAAATCGAAAAACCTACTGTGACTTCCAATTCCTCTAAAGATGTAAAACGTGATTCTCAAGCAATCGAAGACAACAAAAAAATTGATGAGTCCACCGGAGAAGAAGTCAGCCTCGACGAGAAGTTGGAAGAAATAAAGAAGACCGAACCTAAGGATGAAACATCCTACAACGAAGGTTTACTCTTACTTGCAAGAACCTACACTGAAAGAGATAATTTTACTTCGGCTGATTTTTTACTTAGAAGATTGGAGCAGACTAATTATCTAAAAGATGAGGTTAGAAGAGGCTTAGCTCCTGCTAGGGCCAATTGGTTTTTAGCACAGAATCGCAATAAAGAAGCCATCCCTTCACTACAAGAAGCGATGACCACAGCTGATAGGAGAGAAGATAAAGCCCGATATGCCTTCATCATTGCTCAAATATATCAGAGAAATGGTGATTATGACAATGCATACCACTACTTTACAGAAGCAGAAAATGTATCAAAAGATTTCGAAATGGAATTCATGTCCATTCTGAATAGATATAAGAATGGATTATTGTCTAAAAACGAAAGCTCAGAAAGTGTTAAAAACAAAATAAAAGGACTTCTTAATGAGCGGAAATACGAAGAGTTTAAATCCCAAATTTATTATACTCTTGCAGAAATTGCTTTGTCAGAAAACAATCAAAAAGAAGCACTTACTTATTTTGAATTAGCGAATCAATCGAATAAAGGAAATTCGGCTTTGAAGGCAGAAGTATATCTTACCTTGGCACAGATGTACTACGAGCAAGAGGATTATCTCAATGCCAAATTGTATTTTGACAGCACATTGGTTGCGATGTCGGATAAAGATATTAGACAAATCGAAATTAAGTTGAAAGCTGATAATCTGGCTAATATTGCAGAAAATTTAAAAACGATAAGTTATCAAGATAGTATGTTATACTTGTCAGGATTGAGTCGTGAAGAACAAGAGAAAATTGCCATGAAAATATGGGAAAAAGAGAAAGATGGTTCAATGGATAGCAATAAAAGTAGTGACACGAATGGAAATATTTCGACAAAATCTATAAACCGGGGCAACTTTACAAAATCGAATTTCTTTGCATATAACATCTCTATGCGAGAATTGGGCAAGCAAGAGTTTAAACGTAAATGGGGTGATAGACCACTGGAAGACAACTGGAGAAGATCTAAGAAAAGTGTGACTTCTGGCGGAGAATCCGAGATCAAACCTCAAGGTGAGGAAGTCAACAGCGAAGAGACTATACCGGATGCCAAGTTTAAACAAATTATGAAGGATGTACCCTTCAAAATTGCCCAGAAGGAAGCATCGAATCAGAAATTAAAAGAAGCTTTGTTTAATCTTGGTAAAGAGTATCGCGATAAACTGAAAAACATCGATAAGTCAATATCAGCTCTCGAAGATTTGATGAAAAGATATCCGAGTAATGAATATATGCTAGATGCTTATTATTACTTGTATTTAGATTATAAGGATAAGGGGAATACTGAAAAGACGAAGTACTACAAAGACATCATTACGGTCAAATTTCCGGAGTCCAATTATGCAAAAATTCTCAATGACCCTTCCTATGCCGACAAGCTGATGGAGGAGGCCAATCGAGAAGCCAAATTGTACGAAAATACATACATCCTATTCACAAAAGGAAAGTATAATGATGTCGTGAAAAATGCCGAAATAGCGGAAAAGAACTTTGATCCTGAAAACGAGTATATGCCAAGATTTTTCTTGTTGAAAGCTATGGCAACTGGAAATATTTCTGGAAAGGATGAATATATATTAGGACTACAAGCGGTGGTTACGAGATATCCCAATACACCGGAAGAACGAAGAGCCAAGGAAATTATGAGATTTTTGAAAGGGGAGAGCAATGCCTTTTCAAGCTCTAGTCTCGAGGATGCAGACAAGTTATACGTAGAAAAACCGGATAGAAAACATTATGTTGCGGTCTTAGTCTACAACACTAATGAGATGGATTTTCAAACGGCAAAAATAGCAGTGTCAGAATTCAACAAAAACTATTTTAAATCTGACAAGTTGCAGATGGGAGAGGCATTGCTAAACAAAGAAACACATATCATTTTGGTGAAATCTTTCAAAAACAAGGAGAAGGCAAAGGATTATTACGATGAAGTGAATAAGCACATCGACGAGTATATTCCTACAGGATTGGCTTATTATGAGATTATGCCGATTAATCAAGACAACTATGCCAAGTTAATTCGAGAGCAAAAGGCAGATGCTTATAGGGTTTGGATGGAAGAACATTATTTTAAAAAATAAGACTACACCGTTAAAATGCCCGGAAAACCAAGGATTGAGCTTATAGCATGGCTTACTGTTCTTTTGCTTTTCAGTGGATTTCTATGGTCTAGAATGTTTATGAATATAGGTGTACTGACGGGTTCGGTATATGCTTTAATTAACCATCGCAAACTATTTGAAGCTTTAAAAAAACCGATTTCAGTAAGTTTTATCATAGTCGCATGTATTCCATTAATCAGTGATTTTTTGTTTTTTAAAGGTGTGCCAAATTATAGTAGCACAATTGCCAAGCTTCTATTGATATTTTACCCTTTGTTTCTCTTTACTTGGAATCCAGACCGAGAGCAAGTCAAAAAATTGAATTATTTAATCCTTATTTTTGCAATCATTTCTGCTTTATATAGTATTTCGGTTTACCTTCAGGACGTATTGTCGCTGAGTGAAGCCTACAAACGTGCCAAAGTGATGAAGGTTCTGGCCTACAGGGATCATATCCGCATCAGTTGGTTTTCAGTAATTTCATGTTTTATCGCCTTGTACGAATTACAAAAAACTCACAATGCTAAACATAAGCTCTTTCTATATGGGTTCTTGGTACTTCAAGTCGTATTCATCCACCTGTTAACATCCAAAACTGGACTTATACTACTTTACAGCGGAATTTATATTTATGCATTTATATCTTGGTTTTCTGCACATAAACTGCGGTTAATCACCGTGACATCAATGATATTATTGCTTCCTGTGATTAGTTATTTTCTGATACCTACCTTTAAAAATAGGATTGATTTTATTCGTTATGATTTTAATCACTACATAGAGGGTCGATACAGGCCGGGTCTAAGTGATGCATTGAGATATTATAGCATTCAAGCCGGTATGGACTATGAAAAGGTACATCCATTCAGAGGTACTGGATACAGTGGAATGATGCCAATAGTTAAAGAGTGGTACGCGGTTCATCAACCGAAAGTGCCAGAGAATGAAATATTTTTGCCGAGTTCTCAATATTTGATTTATTGGATGGCTGGTGGTATGCTGGCTTTAATGATTTTAATTATTCATTTATTATTGCCATATTCTTACGTTGTACTCAGGAGGCACGCCATTTTTCAAGGGTTTTACCTACCGACACTTTTCAGTTTTACCTTTGAGACACATTTCGAGGGACAAATGTCATTGTTTGTTTATGGTTTTTTTTCTTGTTGGTTTATGCTGATTTGTACAAAATCAGGAGAGAAAAACACACTTAAGCCTTAATTTTCACAGGATAAATAATCAAGGTGCTTGGACTGGCATCCAGCTGAATCGGTGCTATTTGAATATTTAATAAATAGAGTCCATCCTTGACACTGTTAGGAACATATACCATTTCGGTAATAGTTTTGTCTGATACAATTTCTCGATTTGGAAGCCAAAAAGCCTTATGCGATAATAGAAGTCCCTCGTCTTGCTCTCGGTCAACGGAAGGTAGGTCTGTTACTAGATGTTTTATCCCTATATCATTTAAAAAATTTATGGCCTGATGATCGATATAAGGAGGGTTGGTATTGCTGTAGATTCTTCGTTTTTTATCTTCGTCATTTGGCAATGTTCTGATAATCAGTGCTTCTATTGGAAACTGACTATCTAATATTTGTTCCAATTGACTCCTTAAAATGACTCTGTCTCCATTTTCGATTTTTGTAGGAATGACGGTGATTAATTCCGTAAGAAAATGGCTTTCTTTAAGGCATTGATTGACGTAGAAAGCGCCTTTTTCTATGTGGCCCACACATTCCGTGTGTGTTCCATTTCCATGAGGGTTGATTTTGATATTAAAAAAATTGACACTACCACCACTCTCAATACTGCCTATAAACCCTTCGGTAACCACAGGGCTTGCCTCATAAGGTGGAGCCCAAAAACAATTGGGTCCAATCTCTCCTGAAATCAAGGGAATAGAAATATTAATTCCTTTCGACAGGTTAGTTTTAAATTTGTAATGATCTATTTTAAATTTCGCCTTCATGTCAAATGGGTCCGCTTATAACTTTTCATACAATTCCCTGATTTCCGTAATAAATGAGGCATTCTCATCGGCATTCTTACCCAATTCGATACTCCTTTTTAAAACCTCTTTGGCTTTTGAATTCTCATTATTTTGTATCAAATATTGTGCATAGAATAAATTGTGATTCAGATTGTATGGCACATATTTTTCTATCAATTCAAAATATTCCTTTTGCTTTTCTCGATCATTTATATTCTGCATTAAAATACTTGCGATTGAACCTAAGCCGTAAAGTGGAATACCAGACTTATCTACGTATTGTTCAAAATATTTCAAGGATTCTTCATAGTTTCCAGAAAGATAATAATCATAACCCAGCACTATTCCTCTGCCTATCTCACCTTGCGTTTTAGTCTGTAAATCAATGAAATGATCCAAGTTTTTATGGAATGACTCACCATTTTTATCTAGGGTAGTAATTAAAAATTCATTTACATCTGTAAATAATGCGGCATGAGCCGGTGCTAAATCTACGGACGAATTAATATAATCATTCCTTATTTTTTCATTGGCGATAAAATCAAAATATTGACAGAAGCCATATAATTTTTGAATATAATTAATCTTTGGATATATGGTTAAAAAATTGTTTTTGTAGTCCCTTTCGGTTTCGAATGCTTTATTAATTTGACCTGAAGCAATATAGGTAGAAACCAATTTTTCTTGTACACTGAGGCTATCATTTATGCTTTTTGCATGGGAAAGCGCTGTCTTCAATGTATTAACGGCTTCGGTAGAATTGCCTTGTCCAAATTGTGAATCTGCCAATACAATTTCAAGTTCTGCGTTATTGGGATTCAAAATAAGGACTTCTTCTATTCGATCCTGAGCCTTTTTATATTCTCCTAGAGAATTTAAAACTTTTGCACTGACTGGACTCTCTTGTGCAAGTAGAGGATAATTTTTTTCAAAAATATTTAGTAAAGAATCAGCCTTACTGTAGTTTTGAATCTTGGCATATATTTCCGCAAGGTCAACATAGATTTTTCCTTTAACTCCATTTTTTATTGCATTTTCACCGACCGAGGTCGCTTGATTCATATCACCTGTAAGCATCGCAAGATTCATTAATTTCTTATAAGGCAACTCATCTTGTGGGTACAGTTTCATCCACATTTCACATAATTTTTTAGCTTTGGGAATATCATTTTCAACGAGATAGGACGTTAATTTAAGATCTAGCTGTATTCTTTCCGTGGTATTTTGCGACAGTTCTACCGCTTTATTGATTGACTTTTTATATTCTAGCCCTTTGGCGATTTCATATCCCGACAATATTTGAAAACACAAGGCACATTGGGGATCTAGTTTAGTAGTTTCTAGAATGTCTTGATATACTTTTTCAACATTTTCATCTATTTTATTCCGTTCGGCGTCTGGGATTTCCGATAATATTTTAATGACCGCAGGATTACGGGAAATGAGATTACTGGCAGGTAAGTCAACAAAGGTGGACATCTCTGTATCTTGACCATACAGGTTTTGCCTGATGGCACTGCTTAGATTATCAGTCAACTCGTATATATCTTTGCCCTTCATTTCCAATTCGGTCACAGCTTTACCTGACTTTACATCAATTATCTGAATTTTGGATAGGATGTTTTCCTTATCTACCGTGAAATGACTATCCAAAATAAAATCCAAAAAATTATTTTTAGCAATCTTCAACTTCACAGATAATGGCAACTCATCTTCTTTGGTATAACTATAATTATCAATATCATGCAGTAAACTGGTCCCGAACAAGGAGATTCTCATATCTTGTTCCAAGTCATAATTCAATAATAGTCCCACGGCTTCGTCCACCCAATTTTCTGATTGGTCGGCTTTATTCTTATCATTATAAAACAAACCCAATCGCTTTATTTCACTCACATCATGAATACTTCTAGAAATAGTGTCACCAAATTCATTTTCTACTTTTATCTCTTTAAGACTGCTAGTATTGGCTTTAGCATTTTGGATGAAAAAAGGAAGTAATAATGCAATGAAAAAATTGGATAAATAAAATCTCTTTTGCCCAGTGGTCCATTTTATGTCTCTATCATTTCCATGGTTGTAAATGAGTGATATGACTGTAGGTGTTAAGAGTAGAATAAATAATCCGGTACGTTCTACCCATACATCATCAATGCCATATCGCTTGGTAATCCAATCGACTAATTGAATCACCACCCACGAAGCACCTAAAAATGTGGCCAAATATTGAAAAAACTTGCGTTCCCACAATTTAGAAAATAGATTTTGAGATTCCACCGATTCTAATTTTGAGCAAAAATAACAACAAATTACAAAATATCTAGTCCCAAGACACGACTTCAAATTCTATTAATCTTGCACTAAGATTGACCTCGAGGACTTTCACCTTTAGTTTTTTACCCATTGTAATTTCATGACCTGAAGGATAAGCAATGGCTTTCATTCGGCTGTCGGCAACTTTGTAACTTTCACCCAAACTATCAAAGGGTATCATTCCTTCCGCTCTACTTTCAGTGAGTGCAACGAAAAATCCTCGATCGATGATTCCGCTCACATAAGCATCGAACACTTCACCTACTTTGTCTTGGAGGAATTCTGCTTGCTTGTATTTTATGGACTCTCTTTCCGCATCTGCTGCTTTTTTCTCCTGAGATGATATATGCTTGCATTTCAGTTCAAGCGGCATTTTTTCTCTTCTGTGAATTTCCTTTCCTAGATTTTCATACAATATACGATGAGCCAGCACATCGGCATACCTTCTTATTGGCGAAGTGAAATGAGAGTAATACTCAAATGCCAATCCGTAATGCCCAATGTTATCAGTGCTGTATTCGGCTTTAGCCATGGTTCTGATGGCCAGTGGTTCGAGGAGTTTTAAAAGGGGATTTTTTTCAGCTTCATCTGCCAATCTGTTAAAAGATTCGGCAATTTCCTTTGGATTGTTAAGTTTCATTTGAAATCCCAATGCTTTCGCAAATAGGGCAAAGTCTGCCAGCCGATCCATATCAGGAGTGTCATGGATACGATAGACGAAAGGGATTTCAGGAACTGCTTTTTTAGACATATAAAATGCGACTTCACGATTGGCCAATAGCATGAAATCTTCTATCAACATATTTGCCTCTTTTCGTTCTTTAGCATATACTCCGATGGGTTTATTGTTTTCATCGAGTTGAAACCTGATTTCATCTGATTCAAAGTTTATAGAGCCGTTTTTAAACCTATCTTTTCGTAATTTTAATGCGATATCATTGAGTTTGAGGAGTGCTTCCTTACAGTCTCCTTCATTGCCTTCTAAAATTTCCTGTGCCTCCTCATAAGTAAATCGCCTATCCGAGTGGATTATGGTCTTACCAAACCAACGTGAAGTAATCTTGTATTGAGTATTAAAAGTAAATACTGCCGAAAATGTGAGTTTATCTTCATGTGGATTCAAAGAACATAAATCATTGCTCAACTTCTCCGGTAACATGGGCAGCACTCTGTCAACCAAATAGACGGAAGTACTTCTTCTGTAAGCTTCTTTGTCTAGAGCTGAATTTTCTATTAGATAATTTGTCACATCAGCTATATGGACACCTACTTCTGTATCGCCATTTTCGAGTATTCGATAGGATAGGGCATCATCGAAATCCTTTGCTGTCAATGGGTCAATGGTGAAGGTTAATATCTCCCTGAAATCTCTTCTTTTTTCAATTTCTTGTTCCGTAATTGTACCATCAATTTTTTCGGATTCTTCTATGACTTCGGGTGGGAATTCCAATTCAAATCCTTGACTCAGAAGAATGGACTGCATGGCCATATCATTGGAGTCGGTTTCTGGTAAGACTTGCATGACTTCACCCCAAAACGTGCTATTTTGCCCATTGTTGTGATATTCGGTGATTTTTACAGTCACTCGCTTTCCACCATATTCGGGTTTCAATTTATCTTTATGTATCAAGACTTCGGGAAATAATCTGTCCAACTCCGGAATGACAATGCCATAATTTTTATGAACGTGCAATCTTCCCAAGACGTGTGTGATGGATCTTTTAACGATTTCAATAACTCTACCCTCGAGCTTTTTCCTTCTCCTATCTACGGCTACTTCGACCTTTACAGTATCTTTATCCATTGCTCCCATTGTGTATTTGGCCGGGACATACACATCCGTATGCAATTCGTCTACCATGATATAGGCGGCACCACTCCGGGTCATATCCACTCTGCCGACATACTGTTTTTTAGGCAATTTGCTTTTTCGCCTGTTTTCAGATTCTCCTAGGCTTTCCCATTTGTAAATATCATCTCTGAGGTTGACGACTTTCCCTTTTTTAATGAGGGCATCAAGTGCTTTGACGATGTCTGTTTCAGGATTGGTGACTTTGAGTTTTTTAAGTAATTGCTTAGGGGTATATTTTTTGGTTTTATTGACCGCTAGTTGTTTTTTTATTAATGCTTGTAGGTTTTCTTGGTTGATGGTTTGACCTTTAAAATTTTTCTTTCTTCTTCCTTTTGTCATTCTACCTCGTATTTGTTATTATAAAATTCAATATTTCCTGATGGCATAATTTCCATCGAAAAAGATTGGTTTTGTGATGGATCAAATTGAAATTCACTCACAGCATGGCCTGCCATGATATAGATAATTAAGTCTTCGTCTATTCGTGCCACGGACTGTCGTAGCACCTGATCCTCTGCCATAAAGGCTGCTATGGTTTTTTTGTCGATTAAATGGGCATCTGTACCTATCGTGGCAAGTATAAATTCATGCTTGAGTAACGAAATTTTATAATAGACAATGGCAGCATATTCATCAGATTCCGCAATTTTAGCACAAGGAATTATTTCTGTAAATTCATCCAACTCGCCTTCCCATTTGGTGACGAAAAATTCAATGAGTGATTGGGGTAGTGCTTCGTTTTCAGCACTAAATATCTGTGCTGTCTCTTCCGTAAAATTTGCGGGTAATTCTATCTCCGGAAAAAACTTTAGAAAGTGGTTTAACTCTTTGGTTTTTTTCATGTATAATATTGATTTGATACGTTGTTGATGCCGTTTTTCTTCATCTTAAATGGAAACATCTGACAACAACTTAATGTTTTGTGGTGTCAAGGTAGTAATTTTTCAAAAATTTACTCGAAACATTATTTTTTGACCAACCAAATTTCGGGATCAACCTTGGTTTTATCTCTCCACAGTTCAAAATGAAGTATGGCATGACCATCTTCGGTGTCAGTAAGACCAATGAAATCGCCTTTTTTTACATTTTGCTTTTTTTGGACATTGGCCGATTTCATTTTGGAATATACAGAATACAAATCACCATGTTTAATGATACACATGGTATTATATCCGGGAAGTTGTGTGACACCGATGACTTCTCCATCCATCACGGCCATGACTTTCTGCTCGTTAGCTGAGCTTATGTCTATCCCGTTGTTCGTAATTTTTATATTTTTTATTGTGGGGTGTGGTTGCTCGCCAAATTTTGAACTTATAAATCCCTTTTCCACAGGCCAAGGAATTTTTCCTTTTGCTGTTCCAGAAACGTTGGTATTAAAGCTCGATTCCGTGTTTTTAGGCTTTGAAAGTTCTGCAATGATTATGGCCTCGATTTCGTTATTGAGTCGCTCACGTTCCTTTTTGTTTTTAGCTAATACTTGTGTGAGCCGACTTTCTTCTTTTTGAAGGTTTTTTACAATTTTATCCTTTGTTTTTAGCTCTTCACCGAGTTTGCCCGATTGAGACATCGCATCTGAAATCAATAGCTCGTACCCTTCTTTTTCTTGGTTAATTTTAATTTTAGATGAGTCTATTTCTATCGAAAGCTGCTCCAATTCTAAGAGCTTATTATTGGTAAAATCTTCGAATTGAGCTAAGTATCGCCATCTCAAAAATAAATCATTAATACTTTCACTTGACAATAAATAACTGATTTTGGAATTGCTCAATTTTGTCAAATAATTGGTGTGCAAGAGTTTTTGATATTGTTTGGTAATGTTTTCTGATAGCAGCAATAGTGAATCGTTTTTGCTACTGAGTTGGGCCAAGTTTTTTTCTGCGACCGATTTTTGAGAATTGATATTTTTTATCAATTCCTTTCTGTTTTCTATTTGTTTTTCGATGGCTTTGAGTTCGATAGTGTTAGATTTCTTTTTGTCTTTAGTTTTCTTTAAAATTTGGTTTGTTTCTTCGATTTTTTTGATGATATCATTCCTTTGCTTTTCGAGCGAACTCCTAGACTGAGCGGCGATTAAGCTACATTGCAACAGTATTAGAAATATGAGAAAAATCTTTTTATATCCTATCATAATGTTCAGGAATCGTAAATTTTGTGAGTTTTTCTTTGTTGATTTCCAATTCATCGAATTTCAATAACATCTCCGTTTCGTTTCCGTTAGACTCTATAGCCAAAATCTTAACGAGATGAGCCATTGGACGGTCATTCGTCATCTTGTAGTCTTGATATTCGATTTTGATATTATCACCATAATCATTAGACAAACTTTGATTTTTTAAAGTGAAATTATTGGCGTCAATTTCTAATTTTCGCCTTATATGATTTTGATGAGAATTAATGTGGTAGCTGCAGTTCGAAAATATAAAACTATCTATAGATTGATTGGTGAATTCGATATTTCCAAACAACAAATTCTGAAAATCATGGTAAGCCAAATCAAGACCTGAATATTGGTGAATTTTATCATAAGGTTCTGTATGGTACGTGTTATTTATCCTATCTAAAATGTGTATGCTATCCGCAAATATCTGAAGCCTTACCGCTTCGACTTGATGTTTTTTTATAACCATCCAAATGAGGCTGTCCGATTTCATTCTAAAATATAGGACTCCATTAAAATTTTCAATTGGGCTGTTATATTTCAAATCGGCCTTACTTACAAACCAAGTGAATGGTTTATTTAGTGATTCTATTTTCCTAAGTGCTTCTTCTTGCGATAGTTCATGGCAGTCGGCACTCATTGGAATTGTTTTTTTTCCACATGATGCTAGTGCTGTACTAATTAACAATATGGTCAGTATTCGATTCATCTATGGGAGAAATTTACTGGATGGCCAAAGCTGCTTTGGTTTCTTCGGTGTAATCACCCAATTTATTTGACATTCGATAGGCATTAAGTGCCTCTTCAGGTTTGTTCTTAGCCGTGTAAATTCTTCCCATTATACGCCATGCCCAAGGATTGTGAGCATCTAAATCTATGGCAGTTTTTATGGTTTCTAGAGACTTGTCTAAGTCGCCTTTTTTAAGATAAAATTCGGATTCCACGGCTTTTACATCGCTAACGGCAATGGGATTTCCACCACTTATAAGCATGGCATCATTTAAGTAGGATTCTCCTGATTTAAAGTCATCAGATAAGATTTTACAATATGCTAAATACGTATATCCGGCACTGTGATTGGGGAAGTAGTCGATACCCTCAGAAGCCCATTTTTCTAGCGTTTTAGTGTCATTTAAAGCTTCGAGAGTTCGGTAATATTGCAACCATACCTCGAATATGTTTTTGGTACTAGCCAAAGTTTTTTCATATTGAGTTTTTGCTTGATCATATTGCCCAGCGATATATAACACATCACCGTAGTAGGCGTGAGCTTTGGCATCATTTGGATGTGTCGATGCCAGTTTGTTGGATAGGAGAAGGAGACTTTTTCTCAACTCTTCGTCACTTGGATTGTCTTGAAGTTTTAAAGTATAGGGAATCAATTCTTTTATTTTTGCATCGAGTCCGATATCTGATTTTTCGATAACCGGAGTCAGTGACCTCAAATACAAATTTTCTTCTTTGGGGTCGTTTTCGTTGCTAAGTAGTGCGAGGTTCGCATCCGCATCATTGGGATCTATTATAAGTATCTTTTTAAAGGTGTCATCAGCTTGAGATTGATTGCCTGAAGACGCAAAATTAAGGGCGAGAAGCTTTAAAAATCGCTTATTGTCAGGATACATTTGTGTCAATCGTACCAAAACCTCCCGAGCAAGAACAGGCTGGTTATTATCTTCGAAATGCTGTAATTTTCGATTAAGTGTATAAATGTTAGTTCCAAAGGTTTTTTCCATGGCATCAAAAGCCAAAAGTGCTTCGGTCTCGTTTTTGTCATTTTCGGCGGCTGTTAACCACATTTCGTAGTAATCTTGATTTTGTGGCTTAAGAGTACTTAGTTTTTTAAAAACATTTACAGCATCATCAAAATGACCTTGATTTACAAGCATATTGCCATAATAGAGATTAATCCACTCACTGGTAGGATCGACTTTCAAGGCATTGAGAATATATTTTTCCATTTTTAATTGGTCACCAAGAATGGTATAAGCCTTTGCTAGTTCGAAAGATAGACCGGCATCATCGCGATGGGTATCATACAGATTTTCAAGTATTTCGACAGCCTTGTCTGCTCTTCCAATTAGCAATTCTCTTTTTGCATCAAGGAATTTGCCTTCAAAAATGATGGAATCTCCAGTCGCTGAGGTGAGGGATTGTCCCAAGGATTGGGAAATAAAAAAATGGCTAAAAAAGCATAATGCCAAATTGAATAAAAGAATTACTAATCTCATATTATGCATTCAATATATTTTTTAAAATTTGAATTTTATTTTTATCGTTCAAAAAGCACCAATTATGAACCCTTTCCTATAAACGAAAATTTGATATTTCTGTTTCAATCAAAACCGTAAGTCAAACGCAAAAATAGCATTTTGAATTACATTTATATAACACCGTCTAAGCAGAGATTCTTGATTTAAACATATTTTTATATTTCAATTATGTATAATATTTGTCAATTTTATGCAATGACAGGTATGTATTAATCTATTATTAGAACAGGGCATAAAAAATATTAGAATTAAATGTCATTTGAGCACTGAATATCTACAATTGTAGTAAATTAGCGGGTCGATTTAACAATTGTTATTGAGATTCGTTTAATAGTTGAATATTCAATTTTCACACATATAAATTTTAGTTTTAGTATATCAAATGGACCAGTTAAAAGAAAAGTTTTTTAAAAAATCTCAAGAATTACGATTAGAAATCAAAGGTATGCTTGCCGAACACGGAAATGAAAAATTAGATGAAGTTTCCATCTCGCAAGCTTACGGAGGAATGAGAGGAATCAAATGTATGATTTGGGAGACATCATCTCTAGATCCTGTCGAAGGAATCAGATTTAGAGGGTATTCTATTCCACAATTGAGAGAATTATTGCCAAAAGTACCAGGAGGTAAAGAACCACTTCCTGAGGGGTTGTTTTGGCTCATGCTGGTCGATGAAATCCCTACTAAAGCAGAAGTTGACTGGTTGAGTGACGAATGGAGAAAAAGAGCCACAATAGACCCGAGTGTTTATAAATTATTGGATACTCTACCCGTGGATACACACCCTATGACACAATTTACTATAGGGATCATGGCCTTACAGCCGGATAGTATTTTCGCCAAGCGATATGATGAGGGAATGAACAAGCGAGATTATTGGGATGCCTCGTACGAAGATACCATGAATCTTATCGCTAAGCTTCCTAGATTGGCAGCTTACATTTATCGAAGAACTTATTATAATAGCCAACACATCGCTCCAGACGAATCTTTGGATTGGGCAGCCAATTTTGCTCACATGCTAGGTTACGAAAACAAAGATTTCAAATCACTTATGAGATTGTATCTGACTATACATGCAGATCATGAAGGTGGTAATGCTTCGGCACATACGGTTCATTTGGTTGGAAGTACCTTGAGTGACGCTTATTTGTCATTGGCCGCAGGTATCAATGCTTTGGCCGGACCATTGCACGGTTTAGCAAATCAAGAAGTCATCAAATGGATATTCAATATGGTGGATCATTTTGGGTCGACAAAACTGAGTAAAGATCAAATAGCGATGTATGTTCAGGAGACTTTGGACTCAGGTCAAGTTATTCCGGGTTATGGTCATGCCGTACTACGTCAGCCTGATCCGCGATACATGGCACAGAGAGAATTTGCAAAAGAATACATTAAAAATGACGACATCGTCAATATCGTGTGGACACTATTCGACGTGGTACCTGACATATTGGCTGCAACGGGCAAGGTGAAAAACCCATGGCCTAATGTAGATGCACATTCAGGTTCGATATTAGTGCATTACGGATTTAAAGAATACAATTATTATACAGTATTATTTGGTGTTTCAAGGGCCTTGGGAGTTTTAGCGTCCAATTGTTGGTCTCGAGCTTTGGGATTCCCTATAGAAAGACCAAAATCATTGACAACAGTAGCGATTAAAGAATTTATAAGTAAAAACTAATTATTGAAATATGGAATTTCCAAAAAATTTAAAATATACCAAAGAACACGAGTGGATAAGGGTAGAAGGTGAGATGGCCTATGTAGGAATCACAGAATTCGCCCAAGGAGAATTGGGAGATATCGTCTATGTAGAGGTTGATACCGTAGGTGAGACGATCGAAATTGATGAAGTCTTCGGGACGGTAGAAGCGGTAAAAACAACCTCCGATTTGTTTATGCCTGTATCTGGAGAGATACTTGAATTTAATAGTCAGTTGGATGAAAACGATGGTGATAATCCTAGCTTGATTAACGATGATCCTTACGGAGAAGGGTGGATAGTGAAGATAAAACTCAGTGATTTAGGTCAATTGGACAGCTTATTAGATGCAGAATCTTACACGGATTTAGTATCTTAATACACCAAAAATGAAAGTAGATGCATCTTACTTTCTAATTACGATTTTTAAAAATTGAATAAAGATTTAATTTTAGCAGTTTCTTGGACTTTGCTGATAATAATATTATCCAGCTTGCCGGGGAGTTCTATGCCAAAAGTTAGTTTGATACCTAATATGGACAAAATAGGGCATTTTAGTGTTTATGCAGTATCCTCATATTTGTGGGTAAGGTATTTTGTCGCTAGTATGCCTGTGAATCAATCGATTAGGTTTAGTCTTATTTTAACAGCAGCAATAGGAATTCTCATGGAAATTGCACAGTTTTTATTTTTTAGAGGTCGTATGTTTGAGGTTTACGATATTATTGCTAATATTGGAGGCTCAATTGTAGGAGTTTTAGTATTTATAAAATTAAAAAAGTATTAATATGTTTCAAGATTTGTCAATGACGGGATCGAACGTATTGCTTCTGATTGGTTTTGTTTTTCTTTTAACAATTGCCATCATATTTATGGTGAAGCATTTTTTATTTAGGAAAAATAGAGAAGAAGTCAAAGAAGCTCATGCGAACGACAGTGTTCAAACTGCTATGAGCAACAGAACAAAGTACAAGGAGTATGATGCTTTCTCATTGAGAGGAACTATTCTTGGATATGGATTAATGACAGCCGTTTTTGTTACTTTGGTTTCATTTGCTTGGACGCAATATGAAAAAGTAATAGACCTGTCAGATTATGATTTTGAAATCGACGAAATCATAGAACAAGAGCCTCCAAGATCGGCGGAACCACCGCCACCTCCACCGCCACCTCCACCACCGATTATTCAGGAAGTACCGGATGACGAAATAGAAGAAGATCCACCACCATTGGAAGATATGTCAGTGACTGAGGAGACCGTGATAGATGAACCTAAACCAGTGGTTGACGATGCACCGCCACCGCCACCGCCGCCACCGCCACCACCTGCAAAGGAGGAAATCTTCAAAAGGGTGGAGGAAATGCCTAGATTCCCGGGTTGTGAAGATATGAAAGGTACGGATGAGGAAAAATATAAATGTTCGCAGGTGGAACTGCTTAAGTTTGTACAGAAAAACTTGAAATATCCTGCCATTGCCAAGGAGAATGGTGTTCAAGGAACGATTCCTATCAGTTTTACCGTGGGTAAAGATGGTTCTATTACGGATGTTACCGTATTGAGGGGATTAGGTGCTGGATTGGATGAGGCTGCGGTTGAGGCCGTGGAATCAATCACAAAATCAGGCATTAAATTTAGACCAGGAAAACAAAGAGGTAGAGCGGTGAAAGTAAGTTACACCTTACCAATAAGGTTTAAACTAGAAGGATAATTTAATTGGTTAAAATAAATATAAAGTCCTTGTTCTGAAAAGAGCAGGGACTTTGTATTTTAAAGAGAAATCCCTAGATAGATGTCCGAAATTATTAGCCGCTACGATTTTAAAAGATATCCAATTTCCAGGCTGAGCGAGAAGAACAATATTTTAGAATTGGCATTGCGGTAAATATGTGTAATCGCCTCATTGAGCAATTCTTCAATACTGATTATTTTATCAAAATTTAAGATGGACTTCATCTTAAAAGCAATGTCTTTTTCACTCTCGGAAATGTCATCTGTCCATGTCTGTGAAAAATACCAATAATGAAAAGCCCTGAGAAAGTGCAAGCCATACTCGATGAAGTTCCTTTGCTGTTCTTGGTTCCATCTCGCAATATCTTCACAAAATCTGGTGATATCTTCTGGATGTGATTTATAACATAGTCTCAACCAATCATAAAGCATACTGCCATAGCCATCATCCTCTGACTTTAATAATTCGATGGCTCTGGAAATATTTCCTGCAGAGAGATTGATGACAGATTCATCAATATTAGTGCTTCCGGTTATCCTTTGCAAAACTGATTTGATTTCCTTATTGGTAAAAAGAGGAATTTTAGTAATCTGACACCTCGATAATACCGTTGGTAACAATAACTCTGAATCCTCAGCCACCAATAAAATGACCGTTTTGTCTGGTGGTTCTTCGATGAGTTTCAAAAGCCGGTTTCCTTCTCGCCCTAAGTATTCCGGCATCCACATGATGAGGATTTTATAATCCGATTCGAAGCTTTGTAGGCTAAGTCGTTGCGAGATTAGATTGGTTTCCTTGACATTGATATTTGGTCGGGCAGTAGAAGTGGTGATGGTTTCTATCCATTGTTTAAAACTGGCAAATGGATTGGATAAAATTAAATTCTTAAAAGGTAATATAAAATCTTCACTTGTGGTGTCTTCCCGTTTCTTTGTCTCTGACTTGACTACGGGAAAAGCAAAATGTGTATCGGGATGCATCATTTTGCTAGATTTGAGACAGGCGGGACATATCCCACAAGAGTCTTCCTCTTTTTTGTCGGTACAATGTATGTAAGTCGAAAATGCTAAGGCCATCGCCAATGCAGCACTACCTTCTTTGCCAAGAAAAAGTTGGGCATGCGGAATTTTTTCACTTTGAGCCGATTGTATGAGCTGTTTTTTTATCTCGACTTTGCCTGGAATTGTCTCAAACCTCATCTATATCAAATCCAAAATTTCATTTGACAATGGGGAGGTGGTTGCTGCAATGGATTTCAATATTATTCCATCTTCATCTAGTAAGAATTTATGAAAATTCCATTCCACTTCAAAGTTGCCTATACCATTTTCACTCTCATTCATTAAATATTGATACAAGGGGTGTGGGTCAATTTTAATTTTCACTTTTTCAGTTAAAATGAAGCTTACGCCGTAATTTAATGTACAGAATTCCTGAATCTGTGCAGAATTTCCCGGTTCTTGATTGCCAAAATCATTGCATGGTGTTCCGATGACAATTATTTTGTCTCCATAGTTTTCGTGTAATTCTTGTAGTTGAGCCAGTTGAGGGGTCAAGCCACATTCACTGGCCGTATTGACAATCAATAATTTTTTCCCCTTATAATCTTCAAAATTCAAAGGAGAACCGTCCAGTTTATTAATCTTAATGCCGTATATGTCAGTCATTTTTTTTCAAGTCTAATTTGAGATTCAACTCATCTAATTGTTCTTCATGTATCAAGGAAGGAGCATCAATCATCATGTCTCGTCCCTGATTATTTTTAGGGAATGCAATATAATCCCTAATAGAGGACTGATTATTCATCACCGCACACAATCTATCAAATCCAAAGGCAATGCCACCGTGAGGGGGAGCTCCATACTCAAATGCTCCCATCAAAAATCCGAATTGATTTTCTGCTTCCTCCTTGCTGAAACCTAACAATTCGAAGTTTTTGGCTTGTAAGGCTCTGTCGTGAATTCTGATAGATCCACCTCCGATTTCTGATCCATTGATGACCAAATCGTAAGCATCCGCTCGCAGGTTTTTCATCGTTTCATGGTCACCGCTCAGCATATTTGGGATGTCCGCAATTTTTGGCGAGGTGAAAGGGTGGTGCATCGCATGAAATCTTTTGCTGTCCTCGTCCCATTCTAATAATGGAAAATCAATCACCCACAATGGTTTAAAGTCACCATTTTTCATCAGTGATTCACGTTTGGCAATTTCAAGTCGAAGTTCGTTCAGTTGTTTTCTCGTTTTTTCGGTCTCACCACTCAATATAAATAGACAATCTCCATTCTCAGCACCGAATTTCTCTTTCCATTCATTGAGGGTCTCGTCATTATAAAATTTACCTATGGTAGATTTTATAGTGCCGTCTGTATTATATTTAACATATACTAAGCCTTTGGCACCGATTTGCGGTCTTTGCATCCACTCAGTTAGTTCTTTCATCGTACTATTGGAGTAACTTTCAGAAACACCTTTGGCACAAATACCAACCACTAATTCGGCTCCATCGAAAACACCGAAACCATGACCTTTTGCAAAATCATTCATTTCGACGAATTCCATTCCAAATCTCAAATCTGGTTTATCCGATCCATATTTTTTCATGGCATCATCATAAGACATACGTGGAAAATCAGGTAACGTGACTCCCAAGGTATGCTGGAAAAGGTGTTTTGTTAACCCCTCAAAAGTATTCAGTATGTCATCGATATGTACGTAAGACATCTCGCAATCTATCTGAGTAAATTCTGGCTGTCGATCTGCTCTCAAATCTTCGTCACGGAAACATTTCACGATCTGGAAATATTTGTCCATACCTCCCACCATCAGTATCTGCTTAAAGGTTTGGGGTGATTGAGGAAGGGCATAAAATTGACCTGCATTTAGCCTCGATGGAACCACGAAATCTCTCGCTCCTTCAGGTGTTGACTTAATTAAAAAAGGAGTTTCTATCTCAATAAAACCTTGAATGTCAAGGTATTTACGAGTTTCTAAAGCAAGCTTTGAACGGAATATGAGGTTGTTTTGGAGTGGGCTTCTTCTTATATCCAAATACCGATATTTCATCCTCAAATCATCGCCACCATCGGTATCATCCTCAATAGTGAATGGAGGCACCTTGCTTTTGTTGAGCTCTTTGAGTGAAGTGACTTCTATTTCAATGTCTCCAGTCGCTCGATTTGGATTTTTACTCGATCGTTCTCTCACGATTCCTTCTACCTGAATGACAAATTCTCTACCTAATTTTCTAGCTTTCTCACACAGCTCTTGATTGCTTTCCATATTGAAAACCAATTGGGTAATGCCATATCGATCTCTCAAATCTATAAAAGTCATTCCACCTAAATCACGACTTTTCTGTACCCAGCCTGACAAAGTGACGATTTTGTCAATATCTTGTATTCTTAATTCACCGCAAGTATTCGTTCTGTACATAGTATTAAATTATGTTATATGTTTTTGCAAAATTAATTCTATTTGTCGATTTGACTTACAAAGGAGACTTTTAGTTTAATGTTAAAAAACACTTATTTAGAAATAATTGGGCTTGATTTTTGTTTTAATTGAGATGAGGGCTTTATTTAATTTCTTATATTAAGAAAAAATAGTTTTAAAAATATGGGAATATATCAAGCAATCGTTTATATTTGTTTGTAGAATATGAGAAAGAACCTAATATTAAGTATTTGCCTGTTCCTTGCTGTCACTTTGCAAGCACAGAATCGTGTACTGGATGGAAACCTTCCCATGGTTTTCCTGATAGGTGAAAATGAGGGTGAATACGAACAAATGGTGGCATCTTACAATACTTTATTGCTCTCAGTCTGTGACAATTCGATGGATAAAGCCTATAAAGTATGGACTCTATTCCTTCAAGATTTTGAAAATTTTTCAAGAAATGAAGGAGTAGATATCAAGGGTGTGAAAATTTGGATTAATGTATTTTGGAATGCAAATGGGATGATTGATCATATTGTTTATTACCCAAAACCTCATTCTAAAAATATGGACTTTAGTATTCTCACGGATTTGTTCGAAAGATTTGTTGATATGAACCAATTGGAAGTAACGAGTTCTGTGCCTTTTAGCCAATATGGTAGTGCCAGTTTTCCTGTTTTTTCTAAGTATAATCGTGCTTCAGAGGAGTAGATTCCAGATTTAAATGTCTAAGACTACATTTCTAAAACCGTCTATTTACTTTATCTTTTTATTGGGTTTGGTGAGTAATTTGCTGGTGTTGAATTCATGTAATAAGGATGATGAAACGATTGATGTAAATTATTCTATATCTTATTTAGACACCAATATAGATCTTCAAGATGTTGCTTTTTTTCAGGGCAGTTATGTACTCGTGGGCGGGAGATCATGGGAGATTGGCGTACTTATTAAGTCGAAGGATTTTGTCGAATTTACTATCGATAGTATCAGTTACAATGCGATGTTGGACTTATTTACTTATGGCGATGATATTTATTGTACCGGTGTTGATGGCAGGATTACGGTAGTGAATAATGGGCAAATTAGATACCAAAACTATCTTGGGAAAGTGGAGGAAGATTGGTCATACACTGTACTTCGTTCCATCTATGTGGATGATAACCGAATCATAATCACGGGAGGTAAAAGTTATAATAATGGGCAAATAACACAATTGAATAAAGAGTATAAGCTAATAGAATACGATACTTTTGTAAATCAATTGAATGAAATTGAGAGTCTAGGTGATGGTAGATTGATGGCGGTGGGTTATGGTCAGGTATTGAGTTATGATGAAGGCGAAAATAAATGGAAGCAAGAAAATGTATTTGGCGATAATTTTATTGCTTGTTCCTTTGATTATCATTCGTCATTTTGGGTAGCAGGTGCCGATGGCAGTATTATTAGATTAAATACAGAAACTCAAAGGTGGGAAAAACTGCGAGACGAATCCACCTTTTTTAGCCATAGTCAAGGTCTCAACGACATCCTCTTTATTGACGAAAATAATGGAATAGTCGTAGGTCAGGAGGGATACGTTTCCATCACGACCAATGCAGGTAAAACATGGAGTCAAGCCAATATTAAAACAGACAATAATTTAAACAAAGTCATTTACGCCGAAAACCAATACCTAATAATCGGAGACGACGGAATAGTAATTAAAATAGATCTCCCGTAATTATTACCGTTTTGTGCCAGTGATTGGGCAGTTGTCAGTTAATGGGAATGGACTATCTTCTATCGAAATCGTCATAGTACTTCCCGGTAATAGCTCGGTTCCAGTTTGATTAATTATCAACGTAGAATTAGTATTTACTGCATAATTAGACCCAAAAATAGGCACTTGTACCGCTGGTGGATCATAAAACAATGTGAATGCATTGATCTCAACATCAACTGCATCAGTATTAATCAATGTATTATTGAGTTTGAGTTTAACATAATTATTACCAAGGGTTGATTCTTCAATGACCAATTCAAAGGACTGTGAATTTAGGTTTTGGAGTAAAGTATTGGTACATGCCAAATTCAAATCCCAAGTACCTATCCAAAAATCCTTATAATATTTGCAAGCGACACTATCGGCTGTATTGGCTGTTGGGTCATAAGTGAGTGATTCCGGATCTGTACAACCTCGTATAATACAAGAACCATCATCTTCGTCGGCATTCGGATTGTAGTTTTCTGCGTTAGGGTTCTTACATCCTTTTTCTTTGCTGCAAGAACTTACCATTCCTATAACGAGAACCAACAACAGTAGATTTAGAATTTTCATGATACTTTGAATTTCATTAAGTTATAAAATATATACATCAAAATTAATAAAAATTATGCATTATGTTGGATGCTTATTTGTCTTTACTTTTAAAATCTCCTCTACGCCATGCGTCGATAAACTTTTTCCATGCCAGAGGGTCAAATATCCGCTGAGGTTTTATCTGTCCCGCATATTGATATTCTTGCTGCTGCGCTTTAAACACATAATTAGAAGTTTCACCCCCATCCGCAGGCACCGTATATCTCAGTTCTTTCATCACATTCTCGGCAAGGTTGGCCAAAGCGGCTTCCCGTACTTCATTAGAAACGTCTAAGGCTAAAAATTCTTGTTTGAAATGCTCCCGACTCGGCCAAGGAAAAATGACAACTTCCGGCAATAAGATGCTATCCTTACTCATGATTTGTATGTACGTATATCGCGATTCACTTAAGGTGTCAGGTAGGGTGTACTTGACGGATTTGTACCCAATTCGCGAAAATTCAACGGTTTCACCAGTCAATGCCACAAAGGAAAAGAATCCGTCATAATCAGAATAATCTCCACGGGACGTATTCAATATAGATACATTGACATAGGGGAGTGGTATGACCTCGCCATTCTCATCAGCCGTCACGACTCTTCCAGAAAATTGGATGACAGCTACAGAATCCTTTTGGGAAAATAGGCTGGAACACACTAAAAATAAAGTCAGAGCTAGGAATAGCTTTTTCATAATTCGATTTCAATATTAAACAAAACCAAGATAATTAATAGATCATAAAATCATCTAAATTCATTGGACTCAATGCGAAAATGATTTATCATCAATAGTACATTAGACCAAACGACCCCCGCAAGAAATTATAATGGTTTTATTTCGATTTTAACATTTATTTAGTCAACCTTCACGCCTGTAGCCATGAATTTTAACTCACGAACAGGTTCAGTGATTGCCTCTATTTCTTCTGCTGACTTACCTTCATCTTCGGCATAATGCTTCAATTCATCTACAGAGGTTTCTTCATAATAAGCCTGACCCTTCATGATTACATTTCCAGAAAGATCTTTTGGAACGAAAAAGCCATAATCGTGAAATTTTACGAACATACTTTCAGATTCATCCCCGTTTTCAGGAACTATACTCATCCAACAACCTTTAGCTTGGCACACACCATCTACCTTTCCTTTGACCACAAAATCCATAGGCTCGGTCGATCCGTTTAATTTTGTAAGCATATCATTAAAACCAACCACGTCATTCGCATCAAAATCCTCACCGAATACTGTTATTTCTTCAACTGTTTCCGTTTTTTGTTCATTCTTACAAGAAAATGCAACAAATAATACCAAGCTTAAAAACAAAAATCTCATATTTAAAAAGTTTAATTTAAAATTATTTTATTCTAACTGTCAAAGATAGGAATAAACTCAATATTTACTTTGGTATGTTGGCAAAAGATGATAATTATTTGTTGAGCCTATTCAAGGCACTTTTTGCCTTTTGATGGAGGCTGGTTTTATAGTTGTCAGGCGATAAATCTAGGCATTTGTGATAGAACTTTTTAGCCTCTTTTGGTTCTCCTTGTTCTTCATAAATCATCCCAGCTTGAAGGGCCGCACTGCATTCAAAATAAGTTTTTCCACTTCCTTCTTGTAATAATTGTTCGTAATTATTGAGGGCTTCAGGATAATTTTTAAGATTTTGTAGTACTCTGCCAAGCCTATACAAATACTCGATTCGGCCGGAATCAGAGGACAAAAATTTGTAAGAATTCAGAGCTAAAATTTTATAGGCTTTTTGAAAATATCCACCATCAAATAAAATTCTAGCCTTAAGTAAATCCGCATTAGGGATGTTGGTTTCTTTCGCTTCTTTGAGTGCCTGCTTATCTTCATCTAGCAGGTCTTCTCCTTTTTTGACACAGAGTGCCATGTATTTTTTATACGCTGCCAAATCATTGTTTTCGACAAGTTCGCACCACGCTAATTTTTGATAAGCTTCCTTTATATAGTGTCTCCCTTTGAAGTTATCTGTAAATTTTAAAATATATTCATTAGCACCTGGGTCAAGTTTTGAAAGCAGACACTTACCTTGCATGAAGTCCAAATAATAAAAAGATATCATATCTGGGTCGTGAGGTCTATTTTCTAAGATTTTAAGAGCCTCATCATTATGGCCATTTCGCATCGCCATACTTGCAACCAAAAATGTGCTTAACAAATTTTGGTTAGGCTTTAAGCTGCTGTTAAGTAAAAAATCGTAGGCTTCTTCACGCTTATTAAGCTGATAATAAAGCATATATGCATAAATTGCAATAATTTCTTTTTCGAATATTGTATGATGGGATTGGCTGTAATCATACAACTCTTTAATTTCTTGCATACCCTGTTGGATAGAGCCTTCGATACCCATGATAGACCTCACCATCGATGGCGTGGACTCCGCAAGTGAATGGATGATGGCTAGACTTTTTTTATTTTCTACAAAGTCAGGAAATCTAATCTCGTTTTCCTCAAGCAGGGCATTGGCTCTTGTAATCTCAAATGCGGCATCGATATATTCTCCAAATTTCAACCTCAATAAGGCCCACTGAAGGTTTATTTCGGCTTCGGAGAAGAGTTTTAGTGGATTTTCATCACTGGTTTTTCGGATTTGTTTTATCCGCTTGTCTTTTAGTTTTTCGAGATTTTTAAAATCTGATTTTTCTTCTTTGATAAAGATTTGGAAAAAGTCAATGTAGTTTTCGATGTGTAACCGCATGACATTGTCAGGTTCTTCTAATTCTGCTAACAGAATATCTTTTCGTGCAAGATCCAATTTTAGCTCGATTGCATTGTTATAGGCAGATACAAGTCTGGGACTCAATTCGAGATAGGAATCCTGAGCTACCACAGAAATTGAATGATTCAATAGAAATAATATAAAAAAAGCTCCACACAAAACGTATGAGGAGCTTTTGTTACTTAAGAATTTAAGCCTTATTCTATTCTTCATCAAGACCTGTAATCGAGCTGTCAACCAACACACGTCCACAATGCTCACAAGCCACGATTTTTTTCATAACACCTATTTCTATCTGCACTTGAGGAGGTATTCTGTTAAAACATCCACCGCATGCCCCTCTTGATATTGGAGCTACCGCAAGACCATTTCTGTATGAAGTTCTGATTTTATCATAGGCTTTCAACAATCGATCATCGATATTCTCCCTCGCTTTATCAGCATCTTTGTCAAGCTTTGCTTCTTCTTTTTCAGTTTTTTCGATGATTTTGTCTAATTCCACTTTTTTCTCGTCAAGCTCACCTTGTCTTTTCGCCAATCTCTCTTCTGCGAAAGCAAGCTGTTCCATTTTATTTTCCTTACCTACATTCGCATCTTTGATTCTTTTATTAGAGAGTTGAATCTCAAGCTTTTGCATTTCGAGCTCCTTAGTCAATGCATCATATTCTCTGTTGTTTTTTACATTGTCAAGTTGCTTTTCATACTTGGCTATCAAGGATTCTGACTCCTTAATATTTGCATTGTGTCTTCCTATTTCAGTATTGATTTCACCTAAAATCTCGTGGATTTTATCGATACGTTTTCTCAATCCTTCAATATCGTCTTCAAGGTCTTGAACTTCAATTGGCAATTCACCCTTCATAATTGAAATTTCTGTTTTCTTAGAATCAATTTGTTGGAGTGCCCAAAGGTTTCTTAATTTTTCCTCTATTGTTAGTTCCGCAGTTGCCATATATTATTTTAAATAATTAATTGTAAAATACCGGATTTGTAATATGTTTTGTATAATGGGTCGCAAAGTTACTAAATTTATTCTTAATCAAATCGACTAAAAGTTCAATTGTATATTTTTCGCTTTCATAATGTCCTATATCAAAAATCACCAATTGACCATCGGCGTCAAAAAATTGATGATATTTAAAATCAGCCGTGATAAATGCATCCGCTTGTTGGGTTATCGCTTTTTCAAGCAAGAAGCTCCCTGAGCCGCCACACACCGCGACTTTTCGAATGTCTCGGTCAATAAATTTGGTGTGTCTCACGACCTTGAGTTCCATGGATTTTTTTAGTGAATCTATGAACTGGCTTTCTGTCATTGATTTTGATAATTCTCCTATGATTCCTGCGCCGAGCTGACCTTCGTCATTCAACGGTGAAAGAATTTTTAAATTTGTCAAACCAAGTTGCTGCGCTATTTTTTCATTAACCCCATTGGTCAGTATATTGTCGAGATTCGTGTGAATGGCTATGATATTTATGTTGTTCTTAATAGCCAATATAATCGTTTCTTCGATATAGTTACTGCCTGTTATAGATTTTAGTCCGCTGAAAATAATAGGATGGTGTGCCACGATCAAATTTGCTCCTCTTTCGATGGCTTCTGTGACGACTTCCGGAGTGCTGTCTAGACATACCAAAACAGCGCTTACCGTATTGTCAAAATTCCCAATCAACAAGCCTGCATTGTCATAACTTTCTTGCAAATCAAAAGGTGCAATCTGATTTAAGTAATCATAGACATCCCTCACTTTTGCCATTTTATAGCTTTTTTATTTTCTCAACAATTGAACTCGTACTCTGGTTCTCGACAAATTGGAGTGATTTGACCGAACCTCCATTATTCAGCACGATATCACTTCCTAATATTTGTTCAACTTTCCAGTCACCACCTTTGACGAGTACATCGGGAAGGATATTTTTAATCAAATTCAATGGATTATCTTCCTCAAAGGGGATTACAGCGTCTACGGACTCTAGGGCTGCCAAGACATTCATCCTGTTGTCCAAATTTTGGATTGGTCTTTCTTCACCTTTGAGTCTTTTGACCGAGGTATCAGAATTGATTCCAACGATCAAAATGTCGCCTTGCATTTTTGCTTCTTCGAGATATTGTACGTGACCTTTGTGTAAGAGGTCAAAACACCCATTGGTAAACACTAGGGTCTTGCCTTCTTTTTTTTGTAGAGAAAGCCAATCCATTAGATTGCCCAATTCGAAATACAATTTAGTGCTTATCATGATTTCTTAGGATTTCGCATGGGCAGATAAATTAAAGATACCAAACCCAAAAGTATGATTCCAAAAATCTGAATCGTGAAAAAAATGATATTGGCAAATGAAAATGTTTCAGTCAACGGTACGCCGTAGATTAGCAAAGCTTCTTGAATCAAAAAATGGTAACTACCCATTCCACCCGGTGATGGAAACACCATTCCCAGCGACCCAAACAAAAAAGTCGTAAGGGCGGACTCCGCTGAAAGATGTGATGTAGCTTCAAATGCGAAAAACATCACGTAGGTCATCAAATAATATAGAACCCAGATGGCAAGACTTTGAATGATAAACCAGATTGGATTTTTTAGATTTCGAATGGAAATAAATCCTGCCCAAAGTCCTTTTAAAAATTGTAATATCTTTTGAAAAAATGCAGTTTTAATTAATTGCTTTCTGAAATATATGAGAAATCCAAGCGTAATAAGCACAAAACCCGTAAAAAGGTAGATTGCAGTACTCGAAATTACATTTTCACGTGCCAGAAAAGAATTCGTCGCGATGTAATCCAATATTACTTGACCTTGAAAGGCGATTCCCAAGAGCAAGGCGATGAGCAAGCAGACAAAATCTACCACTCTTTCTGTCACAATGGTACCAAATCCTTCCTCGAATTTTACATTTTCATATTTCGAAATAATTCCGGCTCTCACAAATTCACCAGATCTAGGGATGGTCAGATTTAGCAAATAACCCACATTGATACTGGCAAATCTATTTAAAAAAGAAGTTTGATATCCCAGCGGTGTAAGCAATTGATTCCAACGATTAGCCCGGATAATATTCGTTAGTATAAATAATAAAATTGAAATGAAAACATAAGTTTTATCCGTGTCTAGAAAGTCCTGTTTCAGTTTAGTGAGCAGATTGCAATTCTCTTCACTGATGCCCTCCGACTTGCAATATTCTACATAGGACGCCGCACTATTGAGGTACATCCAATAGAGTATGCCAACGCCAATCGATAGGAATATGACTACCTTGATGCCTTGCGCAAACTTTTTCACAATGTATTAAACGAGCTGATTGTTTTCGTCGGGGAATACTGCAATAGGTCTGAAATTTTTTGCTTCTTCTGGCGTCATGAGTGCATAGCTGATAATGATTACGATATCACCCACTTCCGCCCGTCTTGCGGCGGCTCCATTTAAGCATACAACTCCAGAGCCTCTTTCGCCCTTTATGACATAAGTTTCTATTCTTTCGCCATTATTATTATTGACAATTTGGACTTTTTCACCTTCCATTAAGTTTGCGGCTTCCATTAAATCTTCATCAATGGTTATTGAACCCACATAATTAAGGTTGGCTTCAGTGATTGTCGCTCTGTGAATCTTAGATTTGTGTATGTGTAATAGCATAGTGCCGCAAAAATATAAATTTTATCAAATTTTTAATCATGCAAACTCAATAACGTGATTATTTGCAATTGAGTTCAAAAATTAATTTATATCCAAAAAGTAGCCAATTAGAAAAAATTTGTATGGGTATGGAATAAAATTAAACTTTATTTTTGCGCCGCAGTTAATTGAGTGTGATAAACAAATTTTATTATTGTTGAAAAGGAGGGCTTTAGAAATCCTTCGGAAAGGTAAAATGTCACATTGAATTAAACTTCCCGATTCCGCTAAAACACGGACAAAGTGAAAGAATTATTATATCTCAATAAATACCTATTAAAATACAAGTGGCATTTTTTGTTCGGCATTTTATTTGTCGTGGGTTCCAATTACTTTGGAGTTCTCATTCCTCAAGAGATTAGGGAAGCCCTTGACTTTGTGAATAATGAAATTCAAAAATACAAGGGTCTTGACCCTACGCAAAAATCTAGCGAATATTCGATATTGAGCCGTGTGTTGATGACATTTTCATTGACAGTGGTGGGTTTTGCACTATTGAAAGGTTTTTTTATGTTTATGATGAGACAAACCATTATCGTCATGAGCCGATTGATAGAATATGACTTGAGAAAAGACTTGTTTCACAAACTATTGACCCTTGATACCAAGTTTTTTAAAATCAATAAAACCGGGGATATCATGGCCAGAATGTCAGAAGATATCTCGAAGGTGAGGATGTATCTAGGGCCGGCACTGTTGTATGGGATTAACATCGTGGCATTATTTACTTTTACGATTTATACCATGTTTAGTGTCAATGCTGAGTTGTCTTTTTATGCCTTGCTACCACTGCCTTTTTTGTCAATTTCCATTTTTTTGGTGTCTAAAATGATTAATAAAAGGAGTACGGTAATACAAGCCCAGTTATCTAAACTCACGAGCATTTCGCAAGAGACTTATTCAGGTATAAGAGTGGTAAAATCCTATGCCAAAGAAGATAGTTTTGTTAAGTATTTTGCGGAAGAATGTGATGATTATAAAGAAAAGTCCTTGGATCTTGCTCGCATTAATGCTTATTTCTTTCCATTCATGATATTTTTTATCAGTCTCAGTACTTTAATTGTGATTTATGTTGGCGGCTTGAAGGTCGAGGCAGGCACGATTTCGCCGGGAAATATTGCGGAATTTATCATTTATGTCAACATGCTAACTTGGCCGGTGACCTCTATCGGTTGGATTGCTTCATTGGTGCAGCAAGCGGCTGCCTCTCAGGAACGATTAAACTACTTATTCAATCAAACATCGGAAATAAAAGAGGGTAATCCTCACACCAATTTCGGGAATGGAGATATTGTATTCGAAAATGTATCCTTTTCGTATCCAGAGACAGGCATTAAAGCGTTGGATGACGTGAGCTTTCGAATAAAAGTGGGAGAGAGAGTGGCTGTGATTGGACGTACGGCTTCCGGAAAGAGTACGATTGCCGAACTTCTGTTAAGGATGTATGACCCGGATCAAGGAAGAATTACCATCAATGGAGAGGACATAAAAAGTTTTAGTTTTGAAGAATTGAGATCTCTCGTGGGCTACGTTCCACAGGATGTATTTTTATTTTCGGATACGATAAGTCAAAATATTGCCTTAGGAGCTAACCAAAACATTGAGGCTTCGAGAATTGCCCAATATGCCCAATATGCAGGCATTAGAGATGAAATTAATGATCTGGATGATGGATTTGAAACCAAGATTGGTGAAAGAGGAGTCACTCTCTCTGGTGGTCAAAAACAAAGAGTTTCTATTGCAAGGGCATTGGCAACGGAAAGCAAAATCATCATTTTGGACGATAGCTTGTCGGCGGTCGATCCGAGTACGGAACAAAAAATTCTCAATTATTTAGACTCAGAATTAGAGGGTAAAACCTCCATCATCATTACACATAGAGTGACAACACTTGATAATCTCGATAAGGTTTTGGTATTGGAGGATGGGAAAATCGTAGAGAATGGCTCACCCGATTCATTGATTAAAGATGAAGATGGTTATTATTTTAAAATGGTTCAGCAATTGAATGCTCGGTATGAAAATTAAATTGCCGAAAAGCTAGTTCAATTTATACACTATGAAAGTCAGTAATATGTAAAACTTTTAATTATATTTGTGATGAATAACTAAAAGTTTAATAACCGTGGATAACGAAAAGAATTTTGAGAGCATTTACTCCAAAAAAGTGAGAGCAGGGAAAAGAAGAACCTACTTTTTTGATGTGAGACAGACTCGTGGTGATGACTATTTTGTGACCATTACCGAAAGTACAAAAAATTTTCATGGCGATGGATATCTTAGACACAAGATATTTTTGTACAAAGAAGATTTTAACCGCTTCATGGCGGAACTGACAGAGACTGTTGACTATGTTAAAAATGAATTGATGCCTGATTTTGATTATGAGCAATATGAAAGAAGACAGGCCGAGTGGGAAGCCCAACAGGAAGAAGGCGGAAAAGAGGATATGGATTGGGAATAATGCAGGGAAATTTTTCTTGTATTAGAAGTTAAATTAATTTAAATCCATCAGCATTAGGAGAAGAAGCCTCTTCATGATACACTGGTTGTGTAGACGGTGTATGCTTGTTTAATATTAAAATCATGTGACATTGCAAATCATAGACGGAAAGGCATTAGCCAATCAAATAAAAGAAGAATTAAAATTAGAAGTTGAACATTGGGTAGAGAATGGAGGCAAAAGACCTCATTTAGCTGCCGTTCTGGTAGGGGATGACCCGGCAAGTCAGGCCTACGTAAGAAATAAAGTGAAATCCTGCGAGCAAGTCGGTTTTCAGTCCACGTTATTAAAATACGAGGCAGATATGGCCGAAGATGACTTGCTGGATATCGTGAAGGGACTGAATGAAAACCCAGAGATAGATGGATACATCGTTCAGCTGCCGTTGCCTAAGCATATAGATGAAAATAAAATTCTATTGGCGATTGATTATAGGAAAGATGTCGATGGATTTCATCCGGTGAATTTTGGAAGAATGGCTCAGGGATTGGATTCATACCTCCCCGCTACGCCAATGGGAATACTAACCATGCTAGACCGATACAATATCGAAACCAGTGGCAAAGATGTGGTCGTTCTCGGCAGGAGTAATATCGTGGGAACTCCCATCAGCATTTTACTCTCAAGAAAAGCCAAAGTCGGTAATGCGACCGTGACATTGACCCATAGTCGAACGAGTGATTTAGAAGGACATTTAAAAAGAGCGGATATTATCGTTGCTGCGATTGGAATTCCACTTTTTGTCAAAAAAGAAATGGTAAAACAGGGAGCAGTTATCATCGATGTCGGCATCAATCGAGTCACCAGCCCGGACACCAAAAGCGGCTATAAACTCGTAGGCGATGTTGATTATGATCACGTAGCACCCAACTGTAGCCACATCACACCTGTGCCGGGTGGGGTAGGTCCGATGACGGTCGTGAGCTTACTACAAAATACAATGAAAGCGGCGAAAGAGACGATTTACAATAAGCCTTAGTTTTCATAGGGTGGTTAGGGATTTTTGCTTTATTTCATTTGTTCGCTAACTAATATTCCCCTTGGATGGAGCAATCTTGAAACAGTGAGGATATATAATTATTAAAAAAATTAACTGTACATTGAATTTTCTGTCTAGCTTCGATTTTAAATTAATTTAATTGATGATGGTAGTTGATAAGTCACTACAGGGTTCTGATGTTCAAAAGTAAAATTTCTAAATTTTTCAGATATTAAAAAATTGAGGATGAATAGTAGCTATTCTAGATTTGAATTTAATAGTATTGATGAGGTATTCGTGGCACTATTGTCACAGATTGATTTTGATTCATTCGTCGAGGAGGAAGGCATCACCAAAGCTTATATAAAAACTGAACTTTTGGATGAAAAAGCGCTAAATGATATTTCTGAATTGTGTGACAATTTCGCAGTCAGATGGTATCGAGAAGAAGAGCCTCAAGTCAATTGGAATTCTGTGTGGGAAGAAAATTTCGTACCCGTTGAGGTTGAGCAAGAGGTGAGAGTGAGGGCAGATTTTCATCCGGCCTCTGACAAATGTAAGCATGAAATCATCATCAATCCAAAAATGTCATTCGGAACTGGTCACCATGAGACCACGTATATGATGCTGAAAATGATGAGCTCAATGGACTTTAAGGAACAGGAAGTGTTTGATTTTGGTAGTGGAACCGGAATATTGGCTATTTATGCCAAAATGCTGGGTGCAAAGCGAGTTTTGGGTATAGATAACGAAGAGTGGGCTTTTGAGAATTCTTTGGAAAATCAAGGGTTGAATGGTATTTCGGACATAGATTTTCGCCTTGGAAGTATAGACCTGGCCGCAGGATTAAAATTTGATATTTTATTGGCCAACATCACGAAAAATGTCCTTCTGAACTATAAATCTGAAATACTTGAATGTTTACGACCACAAGGCACCTTATTGCTGTCAGGCATTCTGCAGACGCAGAAAGAAGAAGTCATCGAGCAATATGAGATCGAGGGATTAAAACTCGAAGAAATGACGAATAGGAATGCTTGGGTTTGTTTAAAATTTAATTTTTAGGATTGGCTAAATTTTGAATGCATTGTTCTCTGATACTCCAAATTTCTTCAAAGTCATAAGGTATTTGGTTATCTAAAATCCATTGTTTTAAAAATTTTTGATGGTATTTTACTTTGTACTCACCACATTGTTCAGGCACAATTTCAAATGCTATGATAATGTCGTTTTTAAAAGTGTGATAATCGGAAGTAGCGGTTGTAATATCTATTGCTTTTCCATTGATTTCTAGGTAGCAATGTGCTTCTGGGAGATATTCTAATGCATGTTGCGAAAGGATATCACCGAGGCCGGGTGTGTTAGATGAGTTCATCTTATACATCGAAAGGATTAACCTGACTCCAGAAATAGAATTGGCATCGGCAATTATTTTTGCCAAGGCATGTTTGGAGCTACAAGTTCCGCAATTTTCTACAAGTACCAAATTCGGTTCATTTCGACTGCTATTTCTTCCGTAGGGTAGGTGTCTCAGGTAGGATAATAGCTGACCCCAAGTTGATACACCCTGTTTTTCAAGATTGTAAATCATCTCAGCCGGTGTTTTTAATAATCGTGGCATGATAGATAGGATGATTCTATAACCATCGGGATCCAATATTTCTTTGCCATTCAAAAGCCAGTACGGGTTTTTCGATTCTTGAGGAAAAATATGTTGTAGGGCGGCATCTTTTAGTATGGCGTTGATTTCCTCTACAGAATGGACATAAAAAACCAAGAGATCATCTTCGTCAAAATTATGAATCGGAGGTCGCCTAGATTGGGTAAATTCTAAGTGCCAGTCCGAATTGGGAATACCTAACATGACCCCATCATACCCATCGTGGTTTAAAAACTGACTTAATGTGTGGAAACCCATGACAGATTGATAAAAATGTACGAGCTTATCTAGGTTTTCAGTATGTCTTGCTATTCTTAAATTCATGGTATTTACGAATTTAAATGACTATTTAAAAATCATCAAAACGGTGCCAGAAATGATGAGTGTAATCCCGATGGCCGATTTGATACTGAGGCTTTCGCCCAAAAATATCAACGCAATCAATACGGTCAGTGCGACACTCAACTTGTCTACCACCGCGACTTGCGACACTTGACCCACTTGGATGGCTTTGAAATAGAATAGCCAAGACAGCCCCGTGGTGATACCAGA
>JACJYM010000013.1 GCA_020636155.1 Lewinellaceae bacterium
TTGGTACATTCTACAATTTTAATCGCATAAGAATTGGGTTCTATAAAATCCTGGAATTCTGAAAGACCACTGACTATCTCGTGCTCGAGTTCATTGAGGTCATCGACATATTGGATGGCAATCTCAAAGTCAACACTCATTCGTCTAAAATCTCTCTTGGTATAATTGATGAGTTCTACATTATAAAATTTGGTATTAGGAATATAGACCAGGTCATCGTCGTCATTTAGTAGGGTTATTTTTTGTAAACCTATATCGACCAATTTCCCTTTTTGGTCACCGATTTTTACATAGTCATCCAATTCTATTTTAGTGCTAAAACTGTTGATTACACCGATGATGACTTCTGATATGAGATCTTTAGTGATGATGGCGATGGCCGCTGCCACGATACTAAGTGAAGTAAATAATGTCTTAATATCGATGCCTAACATTCCGAAAAATGTAATAAATACTGCGATGACAGACAATACCGTGAAGAGATTGTTGAGGCCGACTATGACATTATCCTTAGTGGGATTGTAGCTCGATTTGTACTTTATCTTGTAGATGATTTTAAAAATACTGAGTACAACCCGGAAAAATAAAAGAACAATAGCCAGTGAAAATATGGATACTAAGACTTGTTGATTGACGTAATCAGGGAATGCATCAATGTTTCGCCTTAAGAACACGAAAAGTGTAATCAAGCTTATGTACAATGCCAGTTTTAAATACTGAGACATATATATGGGCTGTTATTTTTTATGGCTTTTAGCTGTCTCCTCCAAGAAACCCTTCAAATCCCGGATTTTATAATTTACTTTTCCATCAACCACGATAACCGGGGTCTGTACACTGCCATTGGCGAATCCATTTTTACGCAGGGTTGACCAGAAGAAATCGCTGGTTTTTTTGTCATCAGAAATATTTAACTCTTTGTAGGGCACTCCTTTTTCATCGAAATATTTGGTTGTATAAGTACATCTTCCACATCCGCGTTTAGAAAAAACGACAATTCCTTTTTCGGGAATATCTAGTGTCACATCCTGTGATTTGTAATTTTTCACATCGTCCAATGGTTCCTCAGGCATCGCAGCAGCATCGTCCATGATTTGGCTCATACGGTAAGAACTTTTATAGCTATAAGAGGCAGGACCACCTTTTCTACTCAAGACTGACATTGTCGTCGTGCCATGAGCTGGTACTGTCTTAGTTACAACCTTGCCATTACTCGATTCCATGCCTTGTAAAGTAAATGAGAGTGTTAGGTCTATCGCTTGGTCGCTAGAGTTTTTAGCTTCAATGGTAATTTTTCCCTCACTGGTAACTTCATTCAATTCGATTGGATTGTTTTGGGCAGCAATGAATTGTGTAAAGCCCACTAAAATCGTTAATAAAAATCCTTTAATCATGGTGATAATTATGTCAATATTATTCAATAGTCTTAATAACAGCTGCAAATGTAAGATTGTTACGATTGAATATTGAAAATATGAGTTTTATTTAGAATATATTAAGAATTGCGACTATCGAAGCTTTGTTTAAGCTCAATTCTCAAAGCCACCGAATGACTATATCCATCATTTTTTGTTTCCAAGATGTATAGGGTGGAGCAAGTAGTTCAAGAGGTCCTGAAAATTGTTGTTTCATAACAGGTCGGTAATTAGAAAACTCCATAAATCCATAGATACCGTGGCTCTTGCCAATACCACTATTATTGACACCGCCGAATGGAAGATGATTGTTATAAAAGTGTATCTCGTTATGATTGATTACAGTGGCACCTGATCTGGTATTTTGAATGATATTTTCTATAAAACCATTGCTTTTACTGTAAATATATAATGCCAATGGTTTCTCCATTTTGTTGATAATTTCAATGACTTCCTCAACCCGAGAAAATGGTATAAAAGGTAATATCGGTCCAAAAATCTCTTGTGACATAATTGGATTTTCTATATTAACATCGGCGAGGAGTACCGGAAAGATTCGATTTTTATCAGGTTCAAATTGTAGTGGATTCACCGGTCTAGCACCTTGTGATACAGAGTGCTCCAAAAGTTCTTTGAGCCTTTGAAAATGAGCCGTATTCACAATAGATGATAGATTGCCGTCAGGTGATTGAGTATCATACATCTTTTGAATTTCTTCAAGGCAGGCATTTAGGAGTTCACCTTGAATTTTTTCATGAACCAAGACGTAATCCGGTGCAATGCATATCTGTCCAGCATTTGAATATTTACCCCATACCAATCTTTTTGCCATTGACTTAATAGAGGCATTTTGATCGACAATGACGGGTGATTTGCCACCGAGTTCGAGTGTGATATCAGCTAGATTAGTGGCCGCCGCAGCCATTACTTTTTTTCCGGTCTGCGGAGATCCGGTGAAAAATATGTGATTAAAAGGCAATTTTAAAAGTTCAATCGCCGTCTCAGCCTCACCTTCTATGACGGTGACTTCATCTTCATCGAAAATCTCTTGCACAATTTTCTTAATCAAAGAAGAAGAATGTTTCGTGTATTCTGAAGGCTTAATGACGACTGTGTTTCCAGCCGCAACGGCAGAACAAAGCGGCATAAAACTTAAGTTGAACGGAAAGTTCCAAGGCGATATAATGAGGCACACCCCTTTGGGTTCTACTCTTAGTTCGGAAGTGGCTCCCAAAAGAGCCAGTGGAGTCGGCATTTTTTGGGCTTGTAACCAATTTTTTAAGTTTTTTCGGATATGTCTTATTTCTGAAACAATGGGATATATTTCGGAAATGTCCACCTCGATTCCAGGTTTTCTAAAATCCTGAAATAGGACATCTTTAATGCTTTCTCTATAAGTAAACCCAATGGCTTTTTCCAGTTTTTTGAGTTTACTTATTCGATCTGTATAGGTGGACTTTGCAATTGTGAATTGGTTTTGCTTTAACCGATTAAAAATCGATTGATATTGGTTTTCAGTGGACACCATCCTCAAGAATTACTCAGGCATCCCTGCATTAATCCAAGTTTCTAATTTGTTAATTGTACAATCAGATAGTTTATCTGCATCTTCTGGCATTGCTTTATAACCGCTTTGGTGCTTAATAGAACCTAGAAAAATAGTTTTTCCTCCATTGATAAAACTTTGAGTGTCAGTATAATTAGCTAAACTACCGTTCGGCGAATTGGCTGGGTGGCAACCCGCAGTATTGCATGATTTCATGATTTCAGAAATGCCGTTGGTGTAACTTAGATTGGTGGTATCGCAGTTCGTATCATCTCCATTACAGGCCATAAAAATCATCAGCAAGGCAAAAACAAAAATGTTCTTCATATTTTAACTTGTTTTTTTTAATTAATGTCTTTTAAATGTTTTTGTACTCAATTGTCAAATAAAAATTTGTCGAGGTTTACAAATATTACCTACGACTGTCGCATTCTAAAAATTCTTATTTAAGGATAAATATAAAAGTAATTTTTAACACTTTGATGTATTTTTGTTAGTGTTAAGATTTATTGATCAAATTTTAAAGTGACATGGAGATTGTTTTTGGTAATTTGAAGTCCGTTGATATTTTGGCTATTGGAGTACATCCTGATGATATAGAATTATGCTGTTGCGGCACGGTTTTGAGCCATATTTCTCAAGGGTATAAAGTGGGTTATTGTGACTTGACTCAAGGAGAAATGGGTACTCGAGGTACCAATGAATTGCGGCTGCATGAATCTAGAGAAGCGGCAAAATTGGCCGGAGTTGAATTCAGAGTGAATTTAGGGATGGAAGATGCTTTTTTTGCTCATACCAAAGCCAATATTCTCGCCATTGCAGAGGTCGTGAGATTATCCAATGCTAAAGTCGTCCTTGCGAATGCTGTTCACGACAGACATCCCGATCATGGTCGTGCTTCAAAGTTGATTACTGACGCATGTTTTTACAGTGGTTTGGCAAAAATTGAGATAGTGGGTACGGTGGCACATAGGCCGGATGCGGTGTATCATTATATTCAAGATAGAAACCTGAAAGCTGATTTTGTGGTCGATATTTCGAATTTTATAAAAGAAAAAATGGCTTGCATTCAATGCTTTTCGTCCCAGTTTTATGACCCAAATTCTGAAGAACCAAACACTCCCATTAGTGGACAAGATTTTATGCATTACATAGAATCCAAGCAGTTGAGCTATGCCCGAGAGACAGGTGCCGAATACGCTGAAGGCTTTAATGTAGAGAGAGTTCCGGCAATCAAAAACCTATTTGATTTGTATTAAAATGAAATCATCTCAACCGCATTAAACGACTTGAAACCCTATGTCGTCGAATCCCTGAATTTCGGCTCTGACTTTAGTCCCCGATTTTAGAAATATAGCATTCGTGGCGGCACCAGCAAGTAGAATGCTGCCCTCCGTAATGATGAAGCCATAGTGGCTACATAAGCGTGATGCATGTACTACAGAGAGCCAGGGATTACCCAAAATATCATTACTGCTTCCAGAGGCAACGACCTCTTCGTCAAAATAGAGTTTTATGTCTAAGTCCTTGATATCCTTATCGATATGATGCCAACTTCCCAATGCATAGCCTGCGGAGGAGCAATTGTCAGCGATTACGTCCTCTAGAGAGAATTTAAAATTTTCATAACGAGAGTCGATGATTTCTATCGCTCCGCAGACAGCATCTATGTGGTGACTTTTTGCATCATCAATGCTGATTTCTTTATCAATTGTTTTTGCAACTCTAAAGCAAATTTCTGGTTCGGCTCGAGGATGAATATATTCGTTGAGAGAAACGGTTTCACCCTTCAATATTTCCATGTCTCGTGTGAGCCGACCCCATATCATATCGTGGACACCCATTTGTTCCATCTTTGCAAAACTGGTAAAACCCATTTTTATCCCCGTGATTGGCTGATTTCTTTCCTCACGTCTGGCGATGAGTTTTTCTTGAATTTTATAAGCCTCATCCAAGCTTATTTTTTGGTCTATCGAAAACTGCTTGACTGCTATGCGATTTTGTGCTGCTCGATCCAGTTTCAAGGCCATATTTTGGATTTCCATACTTTCCATTGATTTTTCCATTTGCTTTGAGAATGCAAGCATAACAAACAATATTGTAACTGCCAAAAATAATTGATTTGATAGTTCTAAGTATTGGCTTTTAGATTATTCTGGAGAATGTACTCCAACAACGCAACCATAATGTTGAATTCAAATATTACAACCCATACAATTTTCATAAAGGATTTCTACTCCTTCACAAAGTATTTGCTAGCCGTTCCTTTGTCAGTTTTTACCCAAAGGAGGTAGCTGCCGGCGCTAAGTGAAGACACATCCAGTTGTTTTTTAATCGCGGTACCAAGGACTTCATAACTGCTCATTAATCTGCCATCTATGCTGAATATTTTCACCTGACGAATAGATTCTTCACAATCTATGGAGAGGTGATTTGCCGTGGGATTGGGCTGCAGGCTCAACATTATGTTTTCCTTTATATCATGCGTTGCAGAGAACTCTGCTACCTCTGTACTTGCGAGATTGGTAATAATGGGTGCATTGTAATCGAAGAAAATATCTGCTTGATTTTCGAAAATATCTCCGATGACTAAATCATCCTTGGTTTTAATCTTGAATACGACATAGCCGTCATTGGTATCGTCCTCGTAAGGGAGGTAGATGTCTTTAAAGATGAACTCGACGATGTTGCCATCATTGATACGGGTTTCGAGTTCGTGGCTGGCATCGACTATCTGTAATGTGCTGATATCAAATCGTGCCGGGTCTATAGAGTCTCTCACGACGATATTGACAGCTTCGGCCGTACCTGTATTTTCAAATCTTATCATATAGTGGACATAGTCTCCCACCATTTCGGGTAGGAGTTTATCGCCTTCGAGGCAGGTTTTGTCGTTGGGGTCGTAGGAGTTGACTACGGTTTGGTAGAGATTATAAAAATCATAGTCGTTTCTATTTGCTTTTCGTAATGATGAATAGATGGCTGCAAAGAAGTGAAGCACATCGCCACCTAATAGTGGCGGGTTGTCGGTAGGCGTATTGAGTTCAAAACTCAACTTGAAATTTCTTTTTCTTCAAAGGGTTTTAAATTCTCCGAGATTCCAATGCAATTCTCCTCCATTGATGCTGTCTTGTCCGGGACTGGCAGTAAAAATCCATACGTTCTGATTCATACACGAAAAACAATTCACATGGTACAATGGTATTTCCATATTTCGTACTCTTACTTTATAATCAGATACAAATCCTGGTCGAGCTTGATCAGAGGAATAATAACGACATCTAAATCTGTGTACTCAACATCAGGAACTATACAGAAGTCCTGTATGTACGGAGAGGTGGAGTCTGGAAAAGTGATGGTAATGGATTCTGGAATTTTTTAAAATAGATCAAGATTTTCAAGATGAGGCGTGATAGGTCATATTATCCTTCCGTTGAGATGTATTATATAATCTCCATTCTATACCGCTAAATACAATATCCTCTCATCTTGTCTGAGATATATGAATCTTTTAAAATTCACAATTTCAGTCATGTTTCATTACAAATTTTGTCAAAATCAAAAATTACCTTTCCTGAAACTTTATGGAATGCCTTCTACGGTATAGGGGCAATATGTTAACTTCGCACTCAATGATTTTGTCATTTCTAATCTATCTTTGTAAAATATCCTTCATCAAACTCGTATATTTTACATAAATATCGTTTAAATTATGTATTCACTTTTCCATTTTTAAATATAAATATTCATCATATCCATGCAATTTCAGGATATAACAGTGATACAAATCATTAAATCTCTAACATCTAATGTTAATCAACAAAAACAATACATTAACTTTGTTAAATATCTAAAATATAAATTTTCAATTATTTTCATTTTGAATAATCATAAGTTATCTAGTGAAGAAATTTATTCTGGGTAAATCAATAATCCTTAATTGTTGTTGAAAGAGCAAGCTTAAAGATGATAAATCAATTAATTCATTCTTTCAATATCTTTCCACTAATAAATTATTATTATAAATTAAACCAGTCAAATTTATACTTAAATTTAAATTAAAAATAACTATTCTAAATCAACGACGTTAAACCAGATATATCTAGAATTTGGAAACTATCAAGATTTTGTCAAAGAGATTGAATATTAGATGAAATTATTCACTCAAATCTAATTTAATTCTGGGAATTATCTAAGATCGAGATCTAATATATTGTTATTTAAATTTGCTAACAATTTAAAGTTTTTAACATCGAGTTAACCTCTGATATATTGAACATCTGATATATCGAACATCAATGAGTCTATTTTTCGAATTTTGAAATTTGATACATTTATAAATCTAAACTTTGAATTACTCCTTGTTGTCGAATAATCTAAATACTCAAAGAGACTTAATGTCCAACTCAAGTTTTAATTCGATTTGATTAAAATCAAATCTTTGAATAATTACAATCAATATGTTTAAGGTTATAATTATCGCTAAGATCTAAAGATGATAAGTGATGATAAATCATTTAACTATGCTTAAAAGTACTCTATTTCTACAATTAGATAAATGGTAAGTTTCTTCGATATTATAAATTTCCTTAAATTTCTATTATTTTAACTTGATGAAATTGTTAAATTCAAAGATGATTGAAATTATTAATTGATTAATCTCATTTAGTAATAGATATTCAAGTTCATTGCTTGTTGGAAACTGAAAAGAATCTACTTGATAAATTTTCGTCATTTCCTTCAAATGTTTAATCTTAGTCTAATGATAGATAAGTCAAGTGATTTAATTCTGGATTAAATCAATAAAATTAAATGTTCTAAAGTAATCCCATTTTCAGTCATATTCTAATTCGTTTAAACTACTATTCTCTATATAAACATAGGGAAATTTAGATTAACAAGTTGTGGGTTTAAAATCTAAAATTTGTTCAAATTATAAATATGCGAAACTAACGATAATAACTGAATATTCTGAGTTAAAATAATTTCATTTAGATTCATTTAGATCAAAAGCAAGTTAAATTTTTTTTAAATTTATATTCCCATTAAATCAAGGTTGAAGAGATTGTAACAAGAATTTAGTGAAATTTTTCCAAATTAACAAAAAATTCAATTCCGGTCAACTTTCAATTTTAAAATCGTAAAATTGATAAAACTATCCACCGCCTCAGCCTCATTCACCTGTATCTCTCCATCGCCATTGGTGTCTACACCTTCTATCGATTAAAGCTTGTTTGAAATTAGGATCTGGGATGTCCACGATGTCTTGAGTATAACTCTTCGTAGAAAGCAATAAAACGGTGAGTATCAGTAGGAGTCTCATGTGATAATATTTTATTGGGTTTTATTAATCTTGGTAAAGATAAGGATTTTGTTCATAATTGAAAAAAGATTTATTTACATGTGGAGGAAGTCAAACGGTACAAACATTAAAATCCCGATTATAAATCTATTCAATATCTTTGTGCCAAAATATGCCTTTACTTGGATCAAGTTCAACTGCTTAAAGACTGCCAATCAAAAAACATGAAACCCATATATCTGTTTCATGGGGAGGAATCGTATTACATCGATTTATACTCAAAAATCATAGAAGATCATGTCTTATCAGATGGCGAAAAGGCTTTTAATCAGACCATTATGTACGGCAAAGACACGAAAGTAAGCCAAGTCGTAGATGAAGCCATGCAATTTCCTATGATGTCATCTCATCGCTTGATCATCGTGAAGGAAGCCCAAGATTTGAAGAATATTGGCGACCTCAATAGCTATGTCGAGAATCCCAATCCTCAGAGTATCTTGGTGTTGTGTCATAAGAATAAAAAGATCGATAAACGGCTTAAACTCGTCAAGAATATAGAAAAGCAAGGGATCGTTTTCGAGTCCAAAAAGCTCTATGACAATGAATTGCCAAAATGGGTCGTAAATTATACACAATTACATCAAGTCAATATTGAGAATGAAGCGGCTCTGATGGTTGCAGAACTACTCGGTAACGACCTCAATAAGATAGCCAATGAGATGGATAAAGTTTTCATTGGGCATGATAAGTCTAAAAAACTTACCCGAGCAGACATTCAGGAAAGCATCGGACTTAGTAAAGAGTACAATGTCTTTGAGTTACAAAAATTCATAGGAATGAAGGACTTTGTGTCTTGCATAAGAATCGTCAACTATATGGGTGATAATCCCAAGAACAACCCATTGCCCATGCTCCTTGCCAGTCTTTACTCGTACTTCAGCAAGGTCTTTATCGCTTCGGCGAACATGAAATCTGGCGATGCCGCCATGATGAAAGCCCTCGGTCTTAATTCGCCCTATTTTCTACGAGAATATAAATCAGCTGCCAGTAATTATCCATATTCTAAAATGAGACCCATCATGAATACTTTAAAGATTGCCGACCTGAGAAGTAAAGGTGTTGACCAGCGTAACATGACCGAAAGCGCTATTCTTAAAGAAATGATTGTGCAGATTTTTGCGGCTTAGGATTTATCGACCAGTACTTGATATTTGATTTCGGTGTAAAATCTCGCATTGAGCTCACCCAATTCTTTTGCCACTTGTGGTGACACGATGCAGTTGATGTTGTTTTGATAGGCATCCTTTGGTATTCCACCCAGTACTTTGGCCATGACCGTCCGATTCGTGTTGGGATTGTAGATTTCTACCATGGTGTTTGGCACTGCTTTGTCAAAAAGGATAAACTTCAAGCCATTGTTTTTTTGTGATTTATTCCAGAATGCCGGCCCTTTTTCATAGGCGGTTTTAAAGTGGTATTGCTTGATTTCATCCGTGACTTCTAAGCTGTCAATGGTTGGCTGTATTTTAATGTCTTCATCGAAATGATGATTAACTAACACAGGTTGTTGCTCGTTACTATCCTCAATTTTTTGAATATTTTGAGGAGTGTTGAGTACAAAATATCCTATCAGAAGTTTTTGATTTTTACTCAATACATGATTCTCGAGATGATTCCACTCTACGAGTTCATCAATGGTTTTATCGGTGTAAATACGTGCTATTCTGAATAGCGTTTCCTTAGGCTTTACGTTATAATATACGGGTATGACGACGTCCTGAGTGCTTAGGTTTTTTGGTGAGGATAGGCGGTTTTGACTTATAGGAATGAGAATATCTTCATCGAGTGAAATGGCAGAGGGTTCCGTGATATGGTTAAATTGCATTAAATTCGCCACCGGAACACCAAATGTTCTTGATAAACTGTATAAGGTATTTTCTTTTTTAAATTTGTAATGATAAATGAGTTGCCCCTCTTGATTCACTTCTACAATCATGCTATCTTTGGCACCGAACATGGGTGTGACATTCTGAGCCTTCAGTGTCATGCAATGAAATAAGAGGGTAAAATATATGTAGTAAATTCTCATTTGAAACATTAATTAAAAGGCAAATATATTATAAATAAATCTAATATTTAAATTATTGATTGTATGTTCGTAAAAAAGGTCTTGGTCGTGATTCCAGCAAGGTATGAATCAACGAGGTTTCCGGGTAAGCCATTGGCAAGCATTCTTGGTAAAAGCATGATTTCCAGAGTGTACAGTCAGGTCGAAAAATGCAAAAGGGTAGATGAGGTTTTAGTGGCAACTGATCATAGCGCAATTTTTGAACATGTAAAATCATGGAATGGCAATGTTGTGATGACCGCGACCAATCACAATAATGGTACAGAAAGAATCGGTGAAGCCATCAGTGATTATCCCGATTATGACTTAATCATTAATGTGCAGGGCGACGAACCCTTAATAAATCCCGAGCAAATAGATACCCTCATTCAAAGTATGCATGAAAATAAAGATATCATTGCCACACAATGTCTCAAAATTTCTGCGTCCTCTGAACTATTTGACTACAATGTGGTCAAACTCGTGAAGTCAAAATCTAACAAAGCACTTTATTTTTCGCGGCAAGCGATTCCGGCACTTCGCGATGAACCCTATCGGGATTGGTTTATAAAAGGCGATTTTTATCGGCACATCGGAATTTACGGATTTGATAGAGAGACACTTTTTAAGTTATTAAGATTACCAGAATCTAGCCTCGAAAGTTTAGAAAAACTCGAACAGCTGAGATGGTTAGAAAATGGTTTTCCAATTTCTGTCTATGTAACACGATATCAATCTCTAGGTGTGGATAAACCTGAGGATGTTGCGACCATCGAGTCCATCCTACAGGCTGCTGGCATCGAATCCTAGGGGAAGGATGTCATGGATAGAGTCAATAGCATATATTTCGTCACCCTCGGCGACAAGGTAGATTTTAATCTTGGCTTTTTGCTTGCTTTGATACTCCGCGATGATTTGGCGACAAGACCCACATGGTGATGCCGGTGTGAGTACTATTTTTAGATCGTTTTTAACAGCGACGGCGAGAGAAGTAATTTCTACATCAGGGTATTCAGCTCCAGCATAAGTGAGTACCACACGTTCACCACAGGTACATAAGGGGTAGGCTGCATTTTCTTGGTTACTGCCACCAAGCATTAAGCCATTTTCAAGTAATACGGCAGCCCCTACTCTGAAGTGAGAATATGGGGCATAAGCATCCTTGAGCTTGCTTTGAGCATACTCGATTAACTTTTTGGTTTCATCTGTCAATTCATCTAACCGATACACAGAATAGCTTGATTTTATTTCTCTTTTTTCCATAAGCTTTGCGTTAGAGGGAAAAATATTAATGCAAATATTGAGCCAATAGTTCCCGATAGCTTTATTTTGCCATCGAATATGAATATCGAAGAGCTTATTTTACGGATGGATCAAGTCCTATGTACTAAATACGGTACTCGGGAGGCAAGGTCTATGATGAAAATTCTGCGAGAGGATTTAATTATAGATGGGAAATCCTTTGATGAAATCGAATGGAACGAAGAATTAATTAATAAGATTATCACTAAATTACTTCATGATTATCCGGTGCAATATCTTGTTGGAAAGTGTTTTTTTTACAATTCCTTTTTTCGAGTGACAGAAGATGTATTAATCCCGCGACCTGAGACTGAGGAATTGGTTTATAAGGCAATCAACTTAATTGAATCGAAGAAATTGAGTTCAGTTCTTGACATCGGTACGGGAAGTGGCTGTATTCCCATAAGTATTGGATTAGAAGTTAAAAATATAGAAATTTATGCTCTTGATATTTCAACTGCCGCATTGCAAATTGCAGAATCCAATGCATTAGATAATGGGGTAAAAATCACTTTTTTTCGAATAGATTTTTTAAATGAGGATCTCTGGTCGTTGATTCCTTCGGTTGATTTGATAGTGAGTAATCCGCCATACATTGGCAGAAATGAGCAATCCGACATGACTCCCGGTACGGTGAAGTACGAACCTGAGCTAGCATTATATAGTCCGACAGAGGATGTTTTGCTTTTTTACAGGAAACTGTTGAAATATTTTCTGTTGTCATCAGCCCACTATTTACTTTGTGAAATCAATGAATTTCATGTCGAAGAATTATTGAAGGTCTTTGTAGTGGACACCATCGCCATGGAAATCTTAAATGATCTTCAAGGTAAGCCTCGAATTCTATCGGTACACAAGGATTTTTAGTAATCCTGACATTTGTTACGAGTAAACTCAGACTTTCGACAAAAAATATGTTCATTTCATCGATTAGTTTAAATATTTGGGCATACTTTATTTAATTTTATCCCTAATTGTATGAATACCTTTTTTAAAGTCATATTAGAATCTATTCGGCAGGCATATCAGTCTTTGGTTGCTAATAAGTTGAGGACCTTCTTATCCTTACTTGGTATTGTTATTGGGATTTTTTGCATCATTGCTATTAAATCGGCAGTTGATTCGTTTCAGGATAATATTGTCAATGGTTTCAGTGAGTTGGGAAGTGATGTGGTTTACATAGATAAAATGCCTTGGGATCAAGATCCTGGAGAGAACTATTGGAAGTATGCCAAAAGACCAGACCCAAGTTATGAAGATTATGAAGCCATCATGAAACGATCAAAGCTCGCAAAAGCAGCAGCTTATGTGATTTTCACAGGAGGAAGAAGTATCAAGTATCGTTCAAATTTGGTCAGTAATGCCTTCATCATGGGTTCGACTTATGAATATCCTGAAATACAGGATTTGGAGATGACAAAAGGTCGCTATTTTACCAATAGTGAATATGAAACAGGAAGTAACAAAGTCATACTCGGGGCCAAAGTGGCAGAACAACTTTTTAATGACATTGAACCCATTAATAAAGAAGTCAAACTTTTTGGTCAGAAATTTTTGGTCATCGGAGTGTTGAAAGAGGAAGGTGAGAGCATGTTTAATTTAATCAATTTCGATGAAGTCATTTGGATAGGGTATAATTCTCTTAAAAAATACGTTAATGTCGACCCTAAAAATAATATGATAGGCCAAATGCTCAATATTAAAATGAAACCGGGAAAAGACATGGAAGATTTGAAGTATGAATTGGCCGGAATCCTCAGAGCATCACGAAGTTTAAAGCCGACGGAAAAGGATGATTTTGCATTGAATACTTTGAGTTTGCTGACTGGAATATTAGACTCCGTTTTTGGGATAATTAATTTAGCCGGAGGACTAATCGGTGCATTTGCACTGCTTGTAGGGATGATAAGTGTCGCCAATATCATGTTCGTTTCGGTAAAAGAAAGAACAAGTCTCATCGGTGTGAAAAAGGCTCTCGGTGCTAAGCGCTATATGATCCTTCTTGAGTTTTTAATCGAAGCCATATTTTTATGTATTCTTGGTGGAATCGCCGGATTAATATTGGTGTACGTCGTCATGAAAATATTAACCAATGTCTTTTCAATGGACTTTGCACTATCATATTCCAACATAATGATAGGAATCGTCACCTCCGTAGTGGTTGGAATAATTTCAGGAGTAGTGCCTGCGATTAGAGCTTCTAGACTTGACCCTGTGGTGGCGATGAGGTCGTAAGAATTGCCTAAAGTAACGCTTCTTTTATCCTCCTCACAGCTTCTCTCAATTCAGGTTCTGAGGCGGCATACGAAATTCTAATACAATTATCATCCCCAAAAGCACTTCCTGATACCAATCCAACATGAGCATGGCTCAATATATACTCTGAAAAATCGTCCGAGTTATTGATTTCGAATCCTTGAAAACTCTTTCCAAAATAAGCGCTGATGTCAGGAAAGACGTAAAAAGCACCCATGGGTTTATTTACCTTAAAACCCGGAATATCGCTGAGCAATTTTAACAACATATCCCTCCTTTCCTTGAATGCATCTCTCATCGCATAAGTTTCGGTAAGTGGACTGTCTAGAGCGGTGATTGCGGCTTCTTGACCAAAGGAATTTGCCCCGGAAGTAAACTGCCCTTGAACCTTAGAACAAGCAGAAGCAAGCCACTGAGGTGCTCCCATATATCCCAATCTCCAACCCGTCATACTAAATCCTTTTGAAAATCCATTGATAGTCGCCGTCCTTTCTTCCATACCCGGTACTTCAGCTATACTAAAGTGGCTTGACGTAAAATTTATATACTCGTATATCTCATCAGAGATGACCATCAAGTTGTCATAATTGAGAATCACCGCGGCCAAAGCTTCTAATTCTTCTTTTTCGTAAACTGACCCTGTGGGATTGCATGGTGAAGAGAAAATAATCAACTTAGTTTTTTCAGAGATGGCCTCATCCAGTTGAGTCGCAGATATTTTGTAATCTTGACTTATGTCTGCACCGACATAGACGGGAATACCACCGGTCAACTTCACGATTTCGGCATAAGAGACCCAGTAAGGTGTGATAATGATTACTTCATCACCTGGGTTTATCAGTGATAATACAACGTTGGCAATGCTCTGTTTAGCCCCATTGGACACCACGATTTGTGTGGGTTCATAATTGAGATTGTTGTCTCTTTTGAATTTTGATGAGATGGCTTGTCGCAATTTTAATAATCCCGGCACCGGGGTATATTTAGTAAAACCTTCATCCAATGCTACTTTAGCGGCTTCTTTTATAAAATTAGGCGTATCAAAATCGGGTTCTCCGAGACTTAGACTTATTACGTTGATGCCTTTTTGAGCTAAATCCCTAGCTTTTTGAGCCATTTTTATGGTTGCTGATTCATCCATACTTTTGATCCGATCAGAGAGTAAAGCTGAAGGATTGACCACGATATCTTTAATTTGCATTGTTATTGTATTAAAAACTAACGCAAAGGTATGAATTGGATTACTTAATCCTCTCATAGGCATAATTTTTATTTACACCTTGGCCATCCCTATTTATTTCTCGAATGAAAAGTCTATTTTTATAATCACTTTCTTCTTTAAAAGCCGACTTGTATTTCTTAATTTTACGCTGCTTAATTTATTTGGATACTCAAATTATTTATTCACTTAAAATCAGTTTTTTGGAAAATAAAATTGAATTGTTAGAATCTAAGATAGCAGAAGCTAAATTGGGTGGCGGTCAGGCCAGAATAGACAAGGAACATAAAAAAGGAAAACTTACAGCTCGTGAGAGAATAGAAATATTGTGTGATCCTGGAAGTTTTGAGGAGGTGGGAATGCTGGTGCAGCATCGATCAAATGACTTCGGCATGGAAAATCAGAAGTTTTTAGGGGATGGTGTGGTCACAGGATTTGGAAAAATAGAAGGTAGAGCCGTATGCATATTTGCTCAAGATTTTACGGTGTTCGGTGGTTCATTGAGTGAAACCCAAGCCGAAAAAATCTGCAAGATCATGGATTTGGCGGTAAAGAATGGATTACCAATGATTGGACTGAATGACAGTGGGGGTGCAAGAATCCAAGAAGGTGTAAAGTCATTGGGAGGATATGCCGATATATTTTATAGAAATACCTTGGCCTCAGGAGTTATCCCACAGCTCAGTGTGATTATGGGCCCCTGTGCAGGAGGGGCAGTTTATTCTCCTGCTTTGACCGATTTTATCATGATGGTGGAGCATAGTAGTTATATGTTTGTAACAGGTCCTAATGTGGTTAAAACCGTAACCAATGAAGAGGTGAGTTCAGAAGAATTGGGTGGGGCTCAGGCTCATGCGGTAAAAAGTGGTGTGACACATCTGGTTGCACACAATGACCTGGAGGCACTGGCAAAATTGAGGCAACTCCTATCTTATATGCCTCAAAACTGGAAGGAAAAAACTCCCGATTTACCCTATACAAGAGATGAGGAAATAAGACCGAAGCTGAACGATATCATCCCTGAATATTCGAGTATTCCTTATGATATGAAAGAAGTCATTGTTCAAATAGGAGATGAAAATTCATTTTTTGAAATACATGAGGACTATGCACCGAATATCGTCGTTGGTTTTATGCGAATAGCCGGAAAATCTATTGGCGTGGTCGCAAATCAACCCAACTACTTAGCTGGAGTATTAGATGTAAATAGCTCAAAAAAAGGTGCAAGATTCGTGAGATTCTGTGATGCCTTCAATATACCCCTTTTGGTATTGGTAGATGTACCGGGATTTTTGCCAGGAACTGACCAAGAATGGAATGCCATCATTTCCAATGGTGCTAAATTGCTCTATGCACTGAGTGAAGCTACCGTGCCAAAAATTACATTAATCACTCGAAAGGCCTACGGTGGAGCTTATGATGTAATGAATTCCAAACATATAGGTGCAGACATCAATTATGCTTGGCCATCGGCAGAAATTGCGGTGATGGGTGCCAAAGGAGCCAGTGAGATTATCTTTAAAAATGAGATTAAACAATCTGAAAAACCCGAGGAAATGGCCAAACTCAAAGAACTAGAATATGCCGACATCTTTGCCAACCCTTATAAAGCTGCGGAAAGAGGTTTTATCGATGAAGTCATATTACCAGAGTTGACAAGAAAAAAACTCATACGGGCTTTTGACCTATTATCAGGTAAAGAAGCTTCCCTTCCTAAGAAAAAACACGGCAATATTCCATTATAAAAAACAGAGCTTGCTATGCAGATATTAAATAAGCCAAAACGAAAATTTATTCAGGTTTATGTTACCGGTGGTACTTTTGATAAAGAATACAATTTTATTACCGGAGAATTATTCTTCAAAGATACCCATCTCACCTCCATGTTTGATAGAGGTCGGTGTACTCTGGATATTGATGTGAAGACCCTGATGATGATTGATAGCCTAGAGATGTCAGAGATGGATCGAGAGAATATAGTAAGAAATTGCGAGTTCTGTAGTTCCAATATGATATTGATTACACACGGCACCGATACCATGGAAATCACCGCCCAAAGTTTGGCTCAAAGTGATAAACTGAAAGATAAAACCATCGTGCTTACTGGAGCCATGATTCCTTATGCCTTCGGGACTTCTTCTGATGGATTTTTCAATTTGGGTAATGCCCTGGCATTTGTACAAGTGCTGAGGCCGGGAGTGTACATATCGATGAATGGTCGATTTTTTAATTGGGATAATGTTCATAAAAATCGTGAAACTGGCTATTTTGAATATAAGGTAAAAATGGCTTAAAAGGGTATTTTAGTCGAAAATGAAAGAGTTTTTGTCTACCAATTCTCACTAACCATGAATTATTTTTGTTAACAATTGTTAATTCAATTAAATAAAACAACTGATAAATGAGTATTAAAAGTAATGGATTACCGGATTTGCCCAATGGCATGGTCAAATGGATTGTCTTTTTTGTGTTGGGATTGATTTTAATTATTGTGCTATCCAACACGACATTCCTCACCATTGAGCCGGGACAGAAAGGGGTCAAGTTTAAAAGATTTGGAGGCGGATTGGTCAAGGATGAAGTTTATGACCAAGGGTTTCACGTGATTGCTCCTTGGAATAAAATGTATATCTATGATGTACGTATCAATGAGCAATTTGAGGCCATGGACGTTCTTTCTAAAAATGGTTTGAATATCCAAGTGGAATTATCCTATCTTTTTAATCCAATTCCGAATGAAATCGGATTTTTACATGATGAAATCGGCTCCAATTATCTTGATAGAATTATCAAACCAGAAATTAGATCCGCCACCCGAGAGGTCATCGGTCAGTATCTTCCCGAGGAGCTTTATTCTACAAAAAGAGAAGCAATTCAAGTGGAAATATACAATAAAACAAAGACAGCGATAGCCAATAAGCATATCAATCTGGATGCTGTGTTGATTAGATCGGTTCAACTGCCTGACAATCTCAAGAATGCCATAGAACAAAAGCTTCAGGAAGAACAATTGGCTTTTCAGTACGAATTTAAGTTGGATAGGGAACGAAAGGAGGCTGAAAGAAAAATCATTGAAGCTCAAGCAAAGGCAGATGCTAATAAAATATTAAATGCTTCATTGACGGATAAGATTCTAAAAGATAAGGGAATAGAAGCTACCCTCGAATTGGCAAAATCAGACAATTCAAAAATCGTCGTCATTGGTGATGGTTCTAATGGAGGGCTGCCACTAATCCTGAGTGGTAATTAATTCTTTAGAAATCAGGAAGTTGAGTAGAATCTTATGTTAGAATTAAAGATTGCATTTATAAGGCAATTATCAGCCAAAGTCAACAAAAGGACTTTGGCTGATTCTCAAAATGCTGTGCAGGATCAGCAGAAAATATTTAAAAAACTGATAAAATCAGCGAAAAACACCCAGTTTGGTCATGACCATCAGTTTGACAACATACTCAATCACGCAGATTTTCAAAAATACGTACCAGTAAGAGACTATGAAGCATTAAAGCAATACATTGACCAAATAATTAATGGAAAGAGGCATGTATTGTGGAAGGGCAAACCCAAATATTTTGCTAAAACATCGGGTACGACATCGGGTGTAAAATATATTCCAATTACTAAAAAATCAATGCCTAGCCATATCAATACGGCGACTCGAGCTACGTTGAATTATGTATTTAGGAATAGGAGATTTGATCTTTTTTCGGGTAAAATAATCTTCTTGAGTGGCTCTCCTGTATTAGACAAAAAAGGCGGTATTTTGACCGGGAGATTGTCAGGTATCGTCAATCATGAGGTCCCGTCATGGTTGAGGTCCAATCAGCTTCCTTCCTATGAAACCAACTGTATAGAGGATTGGGAAACCAAGTTGGATAAAATCGTCGAAGAGACAAAGAATGAAGATTTGAGAGTGATTAGTGGAATACCACCGTGGGTACAGATGTATTTTGAACGCTTACTAGCTGCCACTGGTAAAAAGACGATCAAGGAGATTTTCCCTAATTTTCAACTCTTTATTCATGGCGGGGTCAATTACGAACCCTATCGCAAATCTCTCGAGTCTATGATGGGTGGAAATGTGGATACTTTAGAGACATTTCCGGCCTCTGAGGGTTTTATCGCTTACCAATCGGACGAGTCTGAGGGTTTACTCCTCAATACCAATGCAGGGATGTTTTTTGAATTTATACCCCTCAGCGATTATCACAATGCTGTCAAAAAAAGATTGACACTGGCAGAAGTCCAACTTAATGTGGATTATGCACTGGTCATCACCTCTGACGCGGGACTATGGGCTTATGACATTGGCGATTTGGTAAGGTTTGTGAGCCTAGACCCATTCAAAATCGTGGTGTCCGGTCGGGTCAAACACTTTATTTCTGCCTTTGGAGAACATGTTATCGGTAGTGAAGTGGAACAAGCCATGCAAATTGCGACAAAGAAATATAATTTGAGTATTACAGAATTTACGGTGGCTCCGATGATAGAGGTAGGGGATGGACAATTGCCTTATCATCAGTGGCTGGTAGAGACCGATGATGCCGACCTTGATATCAATGAACTAGAGGAAACACTCGACCATCAATTGCGAAAGCTCAATATTTATTACGATGACTTAAGAAGTGGGAATATTCTATCTCGATTAAAAATCACCATTCTACCTAAAGATAGTTTTGTGAATTACATGAAAAGCATTGGAAAATTAGGTGGACAGAACAAAGTACCTAGATTAAGTAATAACCGTGAGTTGGCAGAAGCCGTATTATCCTTGGTGTAATAGAATTGTGGGATAAAAATATATTGGCTTTTTATAGTTAAAAATTTTATTGGCAACAATTATTCCTCTAAATTTGGGCAATGATGGTGCTTTATAGATAGTGCCATAACACTTTTATTAATGTAATTAAACAATCAAGCAATGGGACAATTAAAATACGATATTGATTATTATGAAATTTCAGTTGAACTAGCCAATTCGGATGAAGGGACCAGATCAAATCTTTATGCCATGATCACACTTTTTAGTGACGGAAAAAATGTGGCAGAATTGAGCTTTTTCAGAGATGATAGCTACACGGCCAAAAAATATATTTCTGGCCATCAATTAAATGTCAATCTGAGAAGTGATAAGTATGCCGATACCGTTGATTTGTTAAGGAATGAAAAACCCATCAGATTGGTCGTTTGGTATGAAGGAGAATTAGAGCAAGCCCGAAGAATCGAAGCTCGATTGGCGACTGCAGAGCTTGAGCCAGTAGGAGAAGGAGAATAGAACATCAAAATAATTTGAGTTAATGGAAATGGTTTGGAAAACGGTTTCCATTGACTTTTTATTTTTCCCAAAAGGTATAACCTAAGTTAAGCTTGACCCCGAATTTTAAGAGGGTTTTGTTGGGTGATTTTTTAAAAATTTAAGCTAATTTTATCAAAATAGTCGTTAATTATTTATAATCTGAACCTAATAAAAATAAAACTGTGGTAAATGCATTAAGAAAAAAGTTATGTTTGGACACCTTTGAAGATTATTTATTGAGAAAACCTTATTATAAATTGATATCTGATGCTGATTTCCTAAGCATCATGGGCATGTAATTGTAATGTCTATTAATATGAAATATACCTTGATTTATTTGATGACAATGAGTATCATTTCATGTACAAATAAGTTGTCTCAAGGAATTTCGAATTCAGAAATCATAATTTTGAAAACCGCAGAAAGACCTTTCAGCCCATTTGGCTACGAAACGTTTGAGAGGTTAAAGCCTGATATCGTTACTTGGAATTTGCGAGCGGGTATTTATGAAAATGATGATTTGCGATTTAAGTTAGGAATTTTTGATAAGGATAAAAACGGAAAATATAATGACTGCGGTACGGATATACTATTTGTGAGTCAAGTTGATGATAAATATGTACAATACAATCCTACAGTTTCCGCAAGTGCCTGTGTTCTAGAAAAAATGACGACTTTAAAATTCAATCAACAATACTATCAGATTCAAATTTGTGAAAAGGATCGTCAGCTCAAGGTTACAAGATTAGATAGCGTGATTTTAATGCCAGAATTGGATTCATTTGACCAAATGCCTGATGTTGAAATCAAAACGGTTGAAGGAGAATATATTAACTTGAAGGATGTCGAATATGATAATATCCCGGTACTCCTTAATTTCTGGGCATCTTGGTGTCCACCATGCATTGATAAGTTTGAAACGTTTAAAAATATCGAAAAGTCAAAATTGAGGATTATCAATATTTCATCGGATGAAGATATTGATTGTTTGAGTGTTATCAATCAACTTGATGGTTCTGATGTTGGTTCATTTTATTTGTCAGACAAAGGAAAATTAAATAGATTGTTTAATCAAAATGGATATCCTTTTTTGGTTCTTTTTGAAAATGGGAAACCTATAAATTACGATCAAGCAGCTCTTATTGAATTTTTAAAAAATGAAAATTTGACCAAATAAATATGATATTTACCAGCCATTACTAGATACTAAAAACACTGCCAACCATGATGAAACACAAATCATTAAGACTACTTGTTATTTTTTGTATTGGGATTTTAGTGTATTGTAAGCGGGATCATCAAGAATCAAAAATCATTGAAAAATTTGACTATTTGAAAAATGAAATGACGGTACCGAAGGTGTATCATTTCAATGATAGTCTTGTGGTTATAAACTGGGATATCTCATCGGATACCAATCAAACTTTTATATATACAAACGGTTCTAATCCTTACAAAAAAGTGAAAATAAAAAGAGCTAAGCTTCAACATTTGGACTTGAATGCCTCTGTCGCTTTCATTGATTTCAATAATAATCATAGCTATAAGGATGTAGGTGTTGATCAAGTTTTTCATTTTTTCGGAGATCAAGATTCAATTAGATTGAATTTTTTGAATAAACATTTGTCGCCCGTTCAAGACTCATTTTTAGATACTTTTTATCTTAACGATAAAATGGTTTTAATAGATTTTAGTAGCATTAACTCAGATCAAATTAGCTGTATCGTTCAGTCAAGTGATTTTAGAAAAGCGGAAGTCATCACGAATATTAAATACCTTGAATTAGACGATAAGAGTAATGGGATTCTTAAGGAAGCGATGGATAATAATGAATTTATTATTTTAGACTTGTGGTTTGTGCATTGTTCGGCCTGTTTGAGGGCCATGCCAAAGATGAATGATTTAAACGAAAAGAATACAGGTAAAATTAAGGTCATTGCTGTCAACGGGATCGATTCGAGTACCTTAGCAAATGATATTTTTAGTTCATTCGGATTCTCTCACTTGGAAAACATCTCAATATCTAGACACGAACTTTCGAAGCTCGGAGATGATTCATGGGGATTTCCGAGATATATCTACGTTGCTAAAAATGGCGACATTTTGGATTTAAAATTTAATATCAATTCTTTGTAATAGACAAAAGTGATATTATTTTATTCCTTGAAAGATGGTTATATTTGATACTGAATTGATTTTCAAAACTTTAGATAACTTAATCAAATCTTTAATCAACTCATGAAAACGTTCTACTTAATTTTTACACTTCTATTGTTACTATTTGCTTGCAAGGAGCAAAATGTTGAATTTAAGAGCAGTGATTTCGAGAAAATTGAATTTGGAAATGGTCTACCATATCATTTTTCCGCCTTCATTTTAGATACCATCCATCAGTTTCCGAATTATAAGGCGGCATGGGAATTTTCGAACATTGGTGATATTGTGCAAACACAAAAAATGTGGGACTTAGATAACTATCCTAAACAAGAGTTGGATTCCATTAATTTTAAGTATTTTAAGTCGTACTCACGGGTAGATGCATTGGAATACATCCTGGACAAGGCAAGGGATTCTAGAGTATTGATTATCAACGAGGCACACCATAAACCACAACATCGAGTTTTTACCACTTTACTTCTCCCAAGACTTAGAGAACTGGGTTATCGTCATATAGGTTTTGAGGCACTTAGTCGAAATTTTTCTATGGACTCGATTACGGAAATAAACAGATTCCCCACTTTCAAGCAAGGTTTCTATATTCGTGAACCACAGTTTGGTAACCTTTTAAGAACCGCTTTTGAAAATAATTACCGTGTGTTTCCATATGAAAGTGTGAGTGTAAGAACAAGCAGAGAAAGAGAAATCAATCAAGCCAAAAATATACAAGAATATATCGAGAAATATCCGGATGATAAATTTGTCATTCATTGTGGTTTTGACCATGCGTATGAGGGAGAGATGGGTGGTAGTTGGGAAAAAGCCATGGCTGGTAGATTGACAGAATTTACCGGAATTGACCCTTTGACGATTGATCAAGTGAGATATTCGGAATGTAGTGAAAGGAAATTTGAAAATCCATTTTATCAAGTGACAGACAATATGTTTCCAAGTGTTTATGTGAATGAAAATGATAAGGTTTTTATGGACTTAAAGGGTGAGTCAAGGTGTGATATTGCCGTTTTTCACCCAAGGAGCAAACAATTCATTAGACCCCAATGGTTAACTTATGGAGACCGTAAAGAAGTTAAGATGTCATTTTTGGAGGCGGATATTGAATGCCCTTGTCTCGTATTCGCATATAAAGAAGGAGAAGAAATTGATGTTGCTGTACCTTACGATATTCAAGAAACTTTGGACAAAAAGGTGACGCTGATATTGGATACTTCTGCCTTTGAAATCGTGATTTGGAACGACGCAAATCAAGCCTTGAAAACTACTTTTAGAAGGTCAAATTGAGAATATTTTACGGATTTGTTAGCTTTACGATCCTAATTTTATATGATATTTTCAATTTGTATTGGGCAAAACAAAAACCCCCTATTTTTTAATAATTCTCATTTTACACATCACATTTTATAGTCATATATAAATTATAAATTTTTTCCAAAATATGTAAAGTATTGTACCATTAAGCACGATATTTGCACCCAAATTTTAAACATTACAGTTTCGTCAATCATGAAAGATTATTCGTACGTATTTAATGCACATCCTTCATACATAGAAAAAATATATTCTGACTACAAGGTGGATCCAGCTGCCGTAGAAGATGGGTGGAGGCTCTTTTTCGAAGGATTTGATTTCGCATCTAATGGCAATGGAGAGATGGCACCGGCCGGCATCGAGGAGTCAATGGGCAATTCGACCAAAGAGTTCGGTGTATTATCGATCATTCATGGTTTTCGTACTCGAGGGCATTTGCTTTCGACCACCAATCCCATCAGACAACGTAAGTTTAGGGCTCCACATTTGGATTTGGCAGATTATGGATTGACAGATGAGGATTTGGGAAAAGTGTTTGTTGCGGGAGAAGAGATTGGCTTGCGTAATGCCACACTTCAGCAAATATTGGATAAACTACACTTAATCTATGCCGGTCACATTGGGTTTGAATACAGTTATATTGAGAATCGCGAAAGACGTATGTGGCTAAGAGATAAAATAGAATCAAGAGATTTAAACTCTGATTTTGGACTAGATACCAAAACAAAAAAGAGAATTCTAGAAAAATTGAATGGTGCGGTGGTCTTTGAAAAATTCCTGCATACAAAATACATCGGACAAAAGCGATTCTCACTCGAAGGTGGTGAATCTACTATTCCAGCTCTTGATGCCATCATCCAATCAGCTGCCAGTGATGGGGTAGAAGAAGTGGTACTGGGTATGGCACACAGGGGTCGACTCAATGTATTGGCCAATATCATGGGCAAAACTTATGAAAATATTTTCAATGAATTTGAAGGGACGGCAGTTCCAGATTTGAGTTTTGGTGATGGCGATGTCAAGTATCACTTAGGATACAGCAGTCAAGTGACAACGGAAGATGGAAAAATCATTCATCTCAAATTGGCTCCTAACCCATCGCATTTGGAAGCAGTCAATCCCGTAGTCGAGGGATTTTCGAGAGCAAAAGCAGATATCTTGTATGCTTCGGATTATGACAAAATTCTGCCTATACTCATACATGGCGATGCCTCCATCGCGGGTCAAGGAGTGGTCTATGAGACCGTGCAGATGAGTAAATTAGAAGGATACTATACAGGGGGAACCGTACATTTTGTGATAAATAATCAGATAGGTTTTACCACCAATTTTGATGATGCCCGCTCGGCCACCTATTGCACCGGGGTGGCAAGTATGGTGCAAGCACCAGTCTTCCATGTGAATGGCGATGACCCAGAAGCGGTGATATGGGCGGTTAGAACAGCGATGGAATACAGACAGAAATTCAACAACGATGTATTCATCGATATGGTCTGTTACAGAAGACATGGTCACAATGAGGGGGATGATCCGAAATTTACACAGCCCGATTTGTACGAAAAAATAAACAGTCATCCGGACCCAAGAGAGGTTTATGCCAATCGATTGACAGAAAGAGGGGATTTGGACAAGAAAATAGCCACAGACCTAGAAGAAAAATTCTGGAATGACCTTCAACAACGGTTAGATTTGGTCAAGGAAAAATCATTGCCCTATTCATATCAAGAGCCTGAGCAAGCTTGGAGAAAGTTGACAAAAACCTATGACCCGAATGATTTCAGAAAGGGGATAGCAACAGGGATTTCAAAGAAAAATATTGATTTGATATTAAAGCATTTGATGACACTACCTGAGGGTTTTCATCCACTTCCGAAAATTAGCCGCTTGCAAAAATCTAAACAGGCACTATTGGATGAAGGGGTTGTGGACTGGGCTTTTGGGGAGTTATCTGCTTACGGCTCCATCCTGCTGGAAGGTAAAAATGTGAGAATGAGTGGTCAGGATGTGAAGAGAGGCACATTCTCGCATAGGCATGCGGTGTTTTTTGATGATCAATCAAATGAAGAATATAACCGACTCAATACCATGACGATCGAGCAGGGTAAGTTTATGATTTATAACTCCTTGCTCTCAGAGTTTGCAGTATTGGGTTTTGAATATGGTTATTCGCTGTCATCACCTGATAATCTGGTGATTTGGGAAGCTCAATTTGGTGATTTTTATAATGGTGCTCAGACCATTGTAGATCAATTTATCTCAGCAGGAGAAAGTAAGTGGCAGCGTATGTCCGGTATTGTGATGTTGCTACCTCATGGAATGGAAGGCCAAGGGCCAGAGCATTCTTCTGCTAGATTGGAAAGGTTTCTACAGATGTGTGCAGAGTTCAATATGGTGGTCACGAATATTACGACCCCTGCTAATTTCTTCCATGCCTTACGCCGACAATTGGCATGGCCATTTAGAAAGCCATTGATTAATATGTCTCCCAAATCATTGTTGAGACATCCTAAGTGTATCAGCAAAATTGCTGATCTGACGGGGAAAACCAGTTTTCAGCCGATCATCGTGGATGATGTAAAAAAAGCAAGAAAAATTATATTCTGTAGTGGAAAGATTTATTACGACCTTGAGGAATATAAATTGGCTAATAACGTAGACGATGTAGCAATAGTTAGGGTAGAGCAATTGTATCCATTGCCAGAAGCAGAAATAGAGGCACAGATTAAAAAGCATCCAAAGGCAAAATTATTGTGGGTACAAGAGGAACCTTCTAACATGGGTGCATGGTGGTATCTCATGCGATATTTTCGAAATAGCCCATTGGAATTGATATCTAGAAAGGCCAGTGCATCACCTGCGACAGGATTTAAGAAAGTTCACGATGAGCAGCAAGCCAATATTGTAAAACAGGCCTTTTCGTAATTACTCTTCTATTCTCAATGAAATGCGGAAAGTCGTACCTTCATTGAGTTTGGATGATTTGACGAAAATCTTGCCTTGGTGATATCCCTCGATGATTCTTTTTGCGAGGGAAAGACCGAGTCCCCAGCCGCGTTCTTTCGTGGAAAAACCGGGTTTGAAGATGGTAGAAAATTTATTGCCGGGAATACCTTTCCCCGTATCAGAGAGGTCAATGTGTACCCAATTCTCGTCTTTCACCACGTGAGCCGAAATTTCACCTTCTTGTGACATGGCATCCAGCGAATTTCTAATGAGATTTTCTAATACCCAATCAAACAAATGGGCATTGATATTGATGAAAATGGGTTCGTCATTACGGTCAGGAAAATCGAACCGTATCTTACTCGAAGCCCGACGTTTCATATAATTGTGTACTTCAGCGAGCCTGTCATAAATGTTTTCTTTCGTCAATTTCGGATGGGATCCAATCTTCGAAAATCTATCAGCTACCAGGTTAAGCCTGTCCACATCTTTTTCTAGTTCTACCAAAATTTCTTGATACTGATGGTCTTCATTATTATAATCTTTTAAATACTCAATCCACGCCATCATTGCGCTGATCGGCGTACCCAATTGATGGGCTGTTTCTTTTGCCATTCCAGCCCAGACCCTGTTTTGCTCTGCTTTTCGAGACGTGTTAAATAAGTAATAACCCAACCCGACAAACAAAGAAACCAATAGTATCTGCACTATCGGGTAATAATTAATGTAGCTAAGTAACTCCGAGTTGAAATAGTATATATATCGGCTATACCCCTGACTTTCTAGTGGAACATTTCCATTGGCTAAAAATTCTGCTTTTTTCTTTGCAAGAAAGGCACTATCGGGATTTTCCTGCCCTTTCCAGTTGTCACCATAGAGTTCTCCTGATTCACTCTCAAGTATGACCGGCAAAGGAAATTTATCGATGATTTCAAAATAAGGGCTCATGTCATCCTGATTATCGTAATCATTTTCTGATAATGAACTCAATGCCTTTACGAACATTTCAAAGTTCTTCTCCTCATTCTCTTTGAGCTTCGACGCTAGATAATTACTGTACACGAGTGTAATCAACAACATGAGTCCTCCGAATATAATCAGAAAAAACTTCCACTTATTTTGACTTTGGTAAATCTGGCTCATGAATAACAATAATCAATTAATAAATCACACTACTATTTTTGAATTGAATTTCATTTTAGTGATGTAAGTGCTTTAGACGCAATTATAGTGGAAATATTGCTCAAAAAATAGGCTTTTTTAGTTTCTTTGGGTTTAAATTAATACAATGTCTGAGCAAAGGGGTAAATTCATAGTTTTTGAAGGAATTGACGGCTCTGGTAAGTCCACGGTGAGTGCAGCCATTCATGCATGGATGTTGTCCCTAGATGAGCCTGTGCATAAAACTTTTGAACCCACTGATGGTCCCATCGGGTCGGTTATAAGAAATGTTCTGAAACACAGAATCGTTGCCGATGAGAAGACCATCGGTGCCATGTTTGTCGCGGATAGATTGGATCATATTCTCAATAATGAGAATGGCATGCTAAAATATCTCAATCAAGGGACACACGTAATATGCGACCGTTATTATTATTCATCCTATGCCTATCATGTCCCCTATTTGAGTTTGGATTATGTGATTAAGGCGAATAGTGTGTGTGCCGATTTACTCAGGCCAGATTTGGTCATATATCTCAAGATTACTCCTGAAATCAGTATGGATAGAATCGGAAAAAATAGGAGTTCGTCCGATTTGTTTGAAACCAAGGAAAGAATTACACAAGTATTTAATAATTATGAAAAGGCGATAGCTAGAGAAGGACATTCGGATAATGTCAAAATCGTTGATGCTTCCAAGCCACTGGAAGAAGTCCTCGATGAAGTTAAAATTCTCATTCAAAATGAATCAATGATGTTAAATAAATAATTGTATATCAATTAATAATAAATATTAAAATATTATAATGGAATATAAATCTGGCTTAGCTTTTGCTCAACAATTAGACCATCAAGACGAGTTGAAATCCTACAAAAGTCAATTTAGTCATCCTACTCAGGAAAATGGAAATCCGTACATTTATCTATGCGGAAATTCTTTGGGTCTCATGCCAACATCGACACCGGATGCGGTAAAAGTAGAACTGGAAGATTGGGCAAAATATGGAGTAGAAGGACATCTCGAAGCAAGGAATCCATGGGTGTCATATCATGAACTCCTCACGGATAAGATGGCCAAAGTGGTAGGTGCTAAGCCAAATGAAGTGGTGGTAATGAACAGCCTTACGGTGAACATTCATTTGCTGATGGTCAGTTTTTACAGGCCGACAGCTCAGCGGTATAAAATATTGATGGAGTACAGCCCCTTTCCCTCTGATAGGTATGCTTTTGAATCACAAGTCCGATTTCATGGTTACGACCCGAAAGAGGCGATTATTGAAATGATGCCTAACGAAGGCGAATCGACGATATCCTTGGAGAGCATTCGGGAGACGATAGAGAAGCATGGTGATGAGATTGCATTAATTCTCTTTGGTGGGGTGAACTATTACACAGGGCAAGCTTACGACCTTGCAAAAATTACGGAATATGGTCATCGCAAAGGTTGTGTGGTTGGATTTGACCTCGCTCATGCGGCTGGCAATTTGAAGCTAAGACTCCATGAGGATGGACCGGATTTTGCGGCTTGGTGCAGTTATAAGTATCTGAATTCTGGACCCGGTAGTTTATCCGGTATTTTTGTTCATGAGCGACATGCGAGAGATTTTGATTTGCCGAGATTCGCCGGATGGTGGGGACATGATAAACACGAGCGGTTTTTAATGTCGGATGATTTTAAACCCATGCCCGGAGCCGAGGGTTGGCAATTGAGCAATCCACCCATCTTATCCATGGCTGCTATCAAGGCAAGTCTAGAAATATTTGATGAAGTGGGCATGGATAAATTGGTCGAAAAGTCCAAAAATTTGACCTCTTACTGCGAATATCTACTCCATGAGCTCGACACAGATAGAATTAAAATCATCACACCTTCAGATCCGGCACAGCGGGGATGTCAACTATCGCTTAGTGTAAAAGGAGCTGATAAGTCATTGTTCAATCAGATATCTGTGGCTGGAGTTATTGCAGATTGGCGAGAACCCGATGTGATAAGGATAGCGCCTGTGCCATTATACAACAGTTATGAAGATGTGTATCGATTTGTGGAAGTACTCAAAGATCAACTCGTCAGACCATAAGGCTAATTCGGTGGACACCTGGTTGATATTTTTTAGTAAGTAAGGACTTGATTGCCTCATAATGAGAGGTATTTGAAACAAAATCGAGATTGCCAAGATCAATAATTAAGACAGGGTAGGACAGGATATTGCGAAAGTACTCAAAATAGGAATCCTGAATTTTTTGTAGGTATTCTGGAGTGATGTGAGTCTCATAATTTCGACCCCTTTTCGCGATGCTGTCCATCAGGTAGTCAATGCTGCGATGAAAATAAACCATCAACTCCGGTTGAGGAAATCCCTGAAGCAATACATTAAACATTTTTGTAAACATTCGATACTCCTCTTCAGGAAGGTTCTGACGTGCAAAAAGCAAATTCTTGATGAATGCATAATCAGACAGCACAAAATCGGTAAAAATATTTCTAGCTTGAAAACTGTACTGCAACTGCTTGTACCTCTCCGTCATGAAAAACAGCTCTACGGTAAAGGCGTATCGTTCTGGTTCTTTATAAAAGTAGGGGAGAAAAGGATTGTCGGCAAATTGCTCAAGTATCAAATCGCAGTTGTATTCTTCCTTGATTTGCTTGCAAAAAGATGTTTTTCCGGCACCTATATTACCTTCGATGCAAATGTAATGATAGGGAAAATCGGACATAAAAAATCTTACTCGTTTTAGTTGGTTTAAAATTTATTAAAGCAATAGGGCAAACTTACTAAAACCAACAATGAATTTGACATATTTTATAAATTTAAATATAATTTATTTCGATATGAATGGATATTGAATTGAATTCCATGAGATATATGAACTTTCCTCGCAATGTAGGATTTAACTTTATTCAAAACTCAGATTTAGTAAAAGTGATTGAATATGCTTTAATTACAGGAAGACATTTTTTCAAGAGAAGAAAGGAAGTAATCTTGCAATAATACCTCTATGTATTAGTATTCGATGTCTCGTGAAAATTTCTTAGTTATATATTCTGTTCTTATGTATTCAAGTTTGTCGCTTCTCTTCAATTAAACACCGAATATAAATAGCTCAAAAAACGCTATTTTTGAGAGTGAAAAATTGTTTTAAGGATAGAAAAACCAAATTCTAAAGTTGAATTATTTGCATATAAAATGTAATGTGCCCCACCCGGACTAGATCGATGCTGGTCGTACGAATAATTGCTTATTACTCTCATACATTGGATTGTGACTTCATGGTTTCTAATATTTTTTAATCTTAACCCTAATCCAAAACGGTAGCTTAAGTCAACAGTATTAGGTTCAAAACTACGTGAATCTGTATGTAGGTTTATTTCCGGAGCAAGTCCTAGTCTAAAAAATGGACTCAGTTTTCGCGACGGCAGTGTATTTATTTCTATTTCAAGTGGTAATATGAGATACGTCGAAGAAACATAATAACTGTCATTTTTTCCTTGGAGACGTAAACCACTAGAGAGAGAAAAAACAGAACTTAACTTACCATATTTCATCAAGATGCCAAAATATTCTGCAGGACTGTCAAAAGAAATGTCTGTTAATTCAATATCAAAATTTTCTACGGAATTGAATCCAATTCCAGCCTCTATTCCGATTCTAAAATTTGACGGAACTTGATTTTCTGATTGACAATAAAGCATTGAAGTCAATGACGTAGTCAGGAATAGTAAAAATGTGAATTTCATAGTAGGCTTAAAGTTGAATTAGATAAATATTTTTTTCAATAAAACGAGGAAATCGGTTGTTTATTTTGAGATTCATCCATAATATGAAGCATAGAAACTTAAGTCTTAGAAAGCCACTCGAGAATTGAACTTTGGGAATTTTGATTAAAAAATCAACTAAGTTTGTACATCTGATGGTCTGAAAAACGAGGAGTAGTATTGTAATCTTATACCTGATTAAAATATTCTCAATGCTAATTCATTGGCCACATTACACATATATGTAATGAATTATCCCACAAAAGTTGTGAGAAATTAAAGGTAATTGAATCTTTTTAATGTAAATTTTAGTCGATTCAAAAATTAATACTCGAATAACTTGTTACCTTTTGTAAAAAATGTTTTATATTTATTCGAGGAATTATTATTTCACAAAAATTACTAGATATGAATATTACATTTGATGAATTAAGAAAAATTAAGCACCAATTACCTACCGGTGGTGTTCATATGATTGCTGAGAAATTGAACATAGATGAACAGACGGTGAGAAATTATTTTGGTGCCAAAAAATTTGAAAATGGTGAATTAGTTGGAAATCATATACAGCCGGGACCGGATGGTGGTATAGTACAAATAGAAGATGAAACAATTTTAAAGGCCGCGAAGGAAATAATTGCCGAAAATAAAGCGAATAGCAATTAAATCACAAGGCGATTTATTATTAGAATGTCGAATGAATCTAGATTTATTCGACATTTTTTTTGTAAAAATATTCCTCACAATTACTTCTTAATACGGTTTTATATGAAAAAAGCCGTTGAATAAAAGTTCAACGGCTTTTTTCATTATTTAATTCTTGACACTACTTGACAAGAATCAATTTTTTCACTTGACTACCTTTCTCTGACACAATCGAGAATAAGTATAATCCAGGATTGTAATTTGAAAGGTCATATCTCAAATCGTACTTTTTATTGATTAGATTGTTTTCAAATAGCTTTCTTCCTGTCACATCTTTAATAACCAATTTTGCATCAAGATATTCAGAAAATTCTATGTTTAGATTAACGATTCCAGTCGATGGGTTAGGAGAGATTGTAAATCTTTCAATCTCATCGATGTCTCTTACACCAGAGACCTTTTTAACTGTGAATGGCCCAAATGTCTTGGTACATCCATTTTCGTCAGTTACTTCGACCGTATAGTCACCGGAAGCCAATCCTTCGATAGTATTGCCAGTAGCTCCATTAGACCAAGTATAAGTCAAATCTCCAGTGCCTCCTTCTGCATTGAAGGTTATACTTCCCGTATCTTGGTTCTGAGCTGTGTCTGTAATGTTTACCGCAGTTTCAACGATTTCGCTTGGTTCATTTACAGTGAATACGTTAGTTGTTATACATCCGTTTTCGTCAGTAACCACTGCACTATAAGTGCCTGCGGCTAAATCTGACAATGTTTTATCTAATGAATCATCTTCCCATACGATTGAAAGTTGACCGGTTCCTCCTGTTAATTCTAAACTAATGGAACCATCTTTTTCCCCGAAACAAGTCACATCCGTAATGGTTGCTTCAGTAGAAATAGCATCCGGTTGAGTAATTAAAAACGTCCCAGTGATTTGTGTGCCGTTGCTATCGGTAACTGAATATTGATACTCTCCAGCTTCTAAGTTTTCATCACTTATCATATTACTGGCGTATCCGTTCACTCCTGTGACAGCAATCGTGTAGTCTGGTGAACCACCTGATATCATCAATTCATAGCTACCATCCGCACTATTGCTACAGCTTGCATCGCTCACTAGAATCTGGGCTGATAAGACCGTTATGTACTGAATTTCTTGGCAATTGGTGTCCTCTCCGCAGTCATTGGTTACAGTTAAACACACATTGTATGTACCGTTCTGATCGTATTCTATGGTTGGATTTTCTTCCGTTGAAGTAGTTCCATTTCCAAAATCCCAACTATAACTGCTCGGCGAACCACTAGAAGTTGAGTTTAACATCACGACTCCATTCGCAGCCTCGGATGTAAACCCAGATACAGGAAGTTCTATGATTTCTTCTACATTATAAGCTAAAGTGCTTGAACAACCATTATTTTCATCCGACACCACGACAGTGTAAGTTCCAGCTTCTGTAACTTCTAATTCTAAGATGCCGCTTGCAATTTGCACATTGTCTTTATACCAAGCTATTGTGTAATTGGCTGGGTCACCATTTAATATTGCAGTGAGCATGACTGAGGTTAACACACATGTCAAGTTATCATTTGGTTCAGCCATAATTTGAGGAATGTCAGCTGACAAGGTAACTGTTGCGGTAGCTGTGTTTTCACAACCATTGGTACCTGTCACTTTCGCAACGAAATCTCCCGCAGAAGTTACAGTCACGCAATTTCCAGAGACATCTCCTTCCGGTAGTTGCCAAACCACACTTGCACCGCCATCAACCGTAGCACATAGTTCAATCTCCTGCATTGAACAAGTAAGTTCTCCACTATTCACTGTTATCTGTGGTGCTTCCACATCCTCTGTGACGGTAGTTTCAATACTAGTGGAACAACCGTTATTACTATTATTCACTGTTAATACATAGGTTCCTGGCATATCAACCTCAACAATTAATGAGTTTCCACCGCTGACGATATTACCATCTGTTGTAGACCAAGTATAAGAAAATTCTGTTCCAGAACTACTGCCGTCCCCGTCAATCATGACATTAGTAACTGCACATGTTATCTCACCACTCGCGGCGGCGGTTGCCAATGGCGATGCAAAATCGCCAGTGACATTAACAGAAGCAGTCTGACTACATCCTGCATCATTGTCGAAAACCGTTAAAGTATAAGTGCCAGCAGCACTAACTACGGCATCTTGACTATTCTCACCTGACACAATATTGCCATCGACAGTACTCCAAGTATAAGTGATGTTATTACCTTCAGAAGATCCATCACCACTCACGGTAACTTCAGGATTGGCACAAGATAATAGACCATTATAAGATGCTTCTGCAACGGGACCATCTGAAGAAAGAATTTCAAATTCACCATAAATCACGCAATTATTATCATCCGTTATTGAATAGGTGTAAACACCAGGTGCAATATCTTCAAAATAGCCTGTATAATTAAATCCAAAATTATCTATTTCGTAAGAATGTGGATATACACCACCGTAACTTACAATGGTGACAGTTCCATTTTCTGCTCCACAATCTGCATTTTCAGTATTCACTGTACTACCCAAAGCACTTGGTGATGTGAGGGTTTGTGATAAAATTAATTCACAACCATATGAATCTGTAGCCGTTATTGTGTAGGTACCTGCATACAAGTTGTCCTGGTAATCACCAGATCCCCCGTTACTCCAAGTGTAATAAATACCACCATTACCTCCACTAGCATCTACACTTATTGAGCCAGTTTCATCACCAAAACACAAAATATTTTCAGAATCCACAATGCTGAATTCAAATGGTAAACCTGTTGATCCTCCTAAAACATCGTAAGTTTCTTCTACAAAATAACCATTAAAATCACTCAAAGTACAAGAATAAACACCTGCATCTATATCATAAAGGGCAGTGCCTGAATCACCTGTTGACCATTCATAACTGATATTGCCTTGTCCACCAGTGGCTGATAAAACAATCGAACCACTTTCAGGGCAAGGTGAATCTGTCACGGTGGCATTACCTAGAAGTGAAAATGAATTGAACAACCAGCTCTCCCAGGTACTCGTGGGTGCCTGACCTACTTCCCAAGTTGTAAATCCATTTGCCGAAATGGCATATAAAGTAGGAAAGTAAGTAATATTATAGTCCGCATTTACGGCACTATTAGGAAGATCAATAATAGGATAAGGAGTGCCGGAAACCCAGTTGCCTTGAGTTCCACCATTAGGACCTACGCAAGTGGGTAAGCCGTATAGACAATCTAAATTATTATTTAGCTCTGCTTCCAAGAAAAAAACCATGATCTCGTCCGTACCATTTGGGCCGTATGCATCGTACAAATCTTCTAGAACTCCACTGTTGTGATAACTCCAACAAGGACTACACCAAGTAGCAGAAAAATCTAAAATAACATGTTTTCCGGCATTTAGGTAATCGTATAAATGATGAACATTACCATTAATGTCAGTCAATGTCCAGTCTGGTGCAATGGTGCCATCGGGTAAACTTGCAAACGCTGATTTCGGTACTAAGAATGATAGGGATAAAATGAAACAGAGTAGAAGTCTTTTCATGTGTAACAGTTTTATTGGTATTGAAATTATTGCAGCTGCTAAGATAGAATAAAATTTAAATAGTCATATTTAAATTGGTGAAAAAAATTAGCTTTTGCAAATAGTTGTTACATCACTGCTAGTATTTACATAGAACTTCTTATTACCAAATATAATTTTTTTAAAACTTGGTCAATTTTTTAAACTTTTGAAGCCTGTTTTTAATGTCGTTTTTGCTAAGATTTTTCAACCTGCTTATGCTAAATTCTTCCACGCAAAATGATGCCATCACGCTTCCTCTAATAATGGCTTTCTTTAAGGTTTTGAAATCCACTCTATCTTTTTGTGCTAGATAACCCATCATTCCGCCTGCAAAACTGTCACCTGCTCCAGTCGGGTCAAAAACTTCTGCCAAGGGTAGAGCCGGAGCAAAGAATATTTTATGGTCTTCAAAAAGTAAGGCACCGTGTTCTCCTTTTTTTATAACCAAAAAACGAGGACCCATTTTGTGAATTTCTTTGGCGGCTTTCACCAAAGAATATTCTCCACTTAATTGCCTTGCCTCTTCCTCATTGATGGTCAGTAAATCGATTTTTTTAAGCACCTTTTTTAAATCATCTAAGGCAATGTCCATCCAAAAATTCATGGTGTCTAGAGCAATCAATTTTTGATTTCCGTCAAGTTGTTCCAACACTTGAAGTTGAACTTGCGGTGTCAAATTGCCGAGCATGACATATTTACAATGCTTATAAGAATGGGGTAGTACAGGGTTGAAATCATCAAGAACATTGAGATCAGTAGTGATCGTATCACGAGAATTCATATCCATGTGGTAGACACCTTCCCAAAAAAAGGTTTTGCCGTTTTTTTTGATTTCTAAGCCATCCATGTTGACTCCGCGATTTTCTAGGGCTTCGATTTCAGATTCTGGAAAATCATCCCCAACTATTGCACTCAGATTGATATTATTTGTAAAATAGCTTGCCGCATAGCTGATATAGGTGCATGCTCCACCAATTACTTTTTCTGCCCTTCCAAATGGCGTCTGTATCGTATCAAATGCCACGGTTCCGATAGTCAATAAACTCATATTCTTTTAAATTTAAAAAACTATCCCATATTCCTACGAGGATAGTTTTTTTATTGATAAATCTGTGGAACATACTGGGCTCGAACCAGTGACCTCCGCCCTGTCAAGGCGGCACTCTAAACCAACTGAGCTAATGTTCCTTTTTCTATTGTTTTAACTCTTGTAATAATTGTTCGGGAGTTTTATATCCCCTGATATTTTTCACAAGATTATAATCTTTATCTAATATTGCAAAGGACGGATACCCTAAATTTCCTCGTAAATATTCTACTGCCAGATTGTTTACACCATTTCGACCACCGGCCTGCCATTGATACTCTTTGCCTGCAAATTTCACCGACTCCTTTTGCTCAGCATTAAACTTCACATTATGGAAATTTTTATCCATATAATCGATTACGGCGGGGTCTTCAAAAGTACTTTTATCCATTTTCTTACACCAGCCACACCAATCTGTATAAAAGTCAATGAAAAACATTTTCTGGTCTTTATTCGCAATTTTAGATGCAGTATCTATGGATATCCATGTGATACTGCCATCAGAGTTCTTAGGATAATCTTCTGATTTTTTACAAGCAGAAAATGCCATCGTAATTGCCAGACTTAATAGAATTATTCTCTTCATTAATTATGAATTACTAATTTTTGTGCAAATATATACATTCATGAATAGTCTCCTAAAAAAGCGTGATGCAATTTTTTAATTATGTATTAAATGTCATGTTCACTTTCTTCTCAAGTTCATTCACAGTGTCCTTGAAGAGTAAATCTGTATCCATCAAATCTTTGACCGCCTGTAATGAATACAAGACTGTACTATGATCCCGACCTCCAAAATTATTCCCAATGGCTTTTAGGGAATTACTGGTATAATTTTTTGCCAAATACATGGAGAGTTGTCTGGCAATAACAATCGATCTCTTTCTTGTTTTTGATTGTAGCTTATCCACCGGTAATTTGAAGTGATCTGCCACGAGTTTTTTAATATTTTCTATCGATATTTCGGAAGAATTAATGGAAATAAATTGAGAAACGACATCTCTAGCAAGTGCTAAGTCTATGTTCTTTTTTGTCAGTGTGGATTGTGCCATTAAAGAGATTAAAACACCTTCAATCTCTCGGATATTGGATTTCAAATTATAGCAAATGTACTCCTTAACCTCATCGGGTAATTTCACATTTTCTTTCTCCATTTTCTGTTCTAGTATGTGGATTCTTGTGTCGAGATCAGGTGATTCTATTTCCGCTGTCAGTCCCCATTTGAACCTTGAAATTAATCTCGATTCAACGTCTTTAAGGTCTTTTGGAGCTCGGTCAGACGTTAAGATAATCTGTTTTCCGGCTTGATGCAATTGGTTGAAAATGTTAAAGAATATCTCTTGAGTTTTTGCCCTATTGGCTAAAAATTGAATATCATCAACGATGAGTACATCGACCATTTGGTAAAAGTTGATAAAATCCGTGACATTGTTGTTTTTGATGGATTGAATGACCTGATTGGTAAATTGCTCCGTAGTGACATAAAGTACTTGCTTATTCTCATTGTTGGCAAGAACGGCATTTCCGATAGCTTGTGATAAGTGAGTCTTTCCGAGCCCTACATCACCATAAATTACGAGTGGATTAAATGCATTAGAACCCGGTTTTTTGGCAATCTCTTTTCCTGCGGCACTGGGTAGTTTATTACATTCACCTTCCACAAATGTCTCAAAAATATAATTTGGATTGAGTTGGGAATCGATTTTCATTTTTTTAATTCCCGGAATTACGAAAGGATTGTGAATAGTGGGTGCTTCATAATCACTTTTTTCGGTCGTTTTGGAATTGGTATTATTCCTTCTATTTTCATCAATTAAAATCTGATACTCCAAGCTTGTATTGGCGCTAAAAGATTGAGAAACAGCCCTTTTCAGTACGAGTAGATAATGCTCTTCCAGCCATTCATAAAAAAATTTGTTAGGCACCTGTATGGTGAGAACCTCATCCTGATAGTCTATGGCTCTGATGGGTTCAAACCAAGTTTTGTATGATTGAACATCAACTTGTTTTTTGATAAAATTTAGACATTCTTGCCACCCTTTATTACTATCTGTCATCTCATTACTTCTTTAATTATAGACGTTAAGTTGGTAATTCAAAAAAATATTTGAAAGCCACCTTTAATGTTGCCACCTTCACAAGAATATCTAGGGTTTCAATTGTAAATTGAACCATTTAACAAGTTGTTCATGTGACTCTGAGACTTTCCAATATTATCGGTATTGGTAACCGGTCTGATATTGGGAAGTGCCACAAATTTAAAAAAAATAATGCTAAACAAACAAAGGTTTGACTAGAAAATTTTAAACTTTTTTTATTTGGTTAATATATTGAAATTCAATATAATATGTAATGTTGGAAGATTATCGAAATTGTAGCTTTTGACATAGATTTAACCCTTATATATAGAGCTTTATTGGTAAAGTAATTAAACCCGATTCGGATAGAAATGAATTTATTTTAGATAAAAAATTTACGAGAATTTTAGATCATTTCTCAGGTAATTCTGAATTTTGTAGTGTGGTAGATACTACAATTGTATGTTTTCGCAAGAGACACATTTGTGCTTGTTTTTTTCAAAAATAATATCCAATCTTCCGAGTAGTAACCCTGCGAAACCCACTTGATTGACAATCACAGCTTGGTTTTCCTTATTAATTAATACTTCGGGTTTTTTCATAAAGGTATGGGTGTGACCACCGAGTATTAAATCGATGTTTTTGCTTTCAGCAGCTAATACGAGATCTGACACCTTATCATTTTTATACTTATACCCGAGGTGTGAAAGACATACGACATAATTACACATATACTCGTCACGAAGCTGTGTAGCCGTAAGATTGGCTTGTTCGATGGGATTTGTATACACGGTGTTTTGGTAAAGTTTATCGGGAACGAGTCCTTCCATCTCTACTCCCAGTCCGAAAACTCCAATTTTTATCCCTTCAATATCAAATATCTGATGAGTCTTAGTTTTTGACTGAATAATGTCGTCATTCCATTCGTAATTAGAAATCAGAAAGGGGAAATTAGCTCGATCAATCATTCTGACGAGTCCGTCGAGACCATTATCAAAATCATGATTGCCTATGGTGCATGCATCATACCGCATTTGATTCATCAATTTTATTTCAACTTCTCCCCCGAAAAAGTTGAAGTATGGTGTGCCTTGTATGAGGTCACCGGAATCAAATAATAAGACGTTCTTTTCGGTTTGTCTTATATTGTTAATGAGTGTAGATCTGCGGGCTGCGCCACCTCTATTGGCATTTCTTGACCCATCGTCAGGAAAAGGCTCCACTCTGCTGTGGACATCATTGGTGTGGATGATGGTAAGCTTGACGATATCGTGAACTGAGGAGTTGGCAAAAAGGGAAGAACCTAAGATGATACCAGTACCATATGCGGCTGTGGTGGATATGAATTTTCTTCTTTTCATGGCTTGTACAAATTTATTTTTGAGTCAAAATACGTGGCGTAGAATCAATTACTAAGGTGTCTATCTCCGGGGTATCGTCAAAATAATCTATAACCATATCTCTGATGAAAGTATCACTATTTTGTCGTGGTACATTGACCAAAAAGTCAAAACCATCTCCACCATTGGCAGAATAATCCGGCATGGCGACATAGTAAGTTTTTTGCATGTCCAAAGCTTCATTGTGTATTAAAATGTTGGAAGCGGTGTCACCCGTTTTTACAAAACTCACTTGTTTGCTAATAGGGGCTCCCCCATAATCCGAAATGTGATCCAGTATCATTTTTATGGTATTGCCATCGGCTTGTATCAATACTAAGGTATTGTCAAATGGCATTAATTCATAGATTGTGCCTACGCTGATATTACCCTTGCCGATGCTAGGCAATCGAATGCCCCCATAATTTTGAAATGCGAAATCTACTTTATTTCCCCATTCCTTTACGGCAATGTCACCGAGCAAATCCGCAAACCAATTACCCATATTAGAGTTTGGCTTCTGTTTTTCTAATACCACTGGATTATAGGCAATGACTCTTTTCATTTTAGAGTCGAGGACGGCCTTATAAGGTTGAATAATACTATCTATGACTGGGTCATCCTTATAATCCGAGCTTATTTCATACTTGCGGGCATCTACATCAGCGACGTATATTTTATTAGTACCGCAAGAAAATGAGGCAATAATAAATATGAATAGTAAAATATAGTGGTTACGGATTTTCATTTTTATTATAGTATTTGTTAGTCAAAAATCAACCCTCTAGATTATTCATTCCATCTGTATGTTATAAATAATCCCAGACATGGTCTGTTTCCTTTTTATTTAATTAAGCATTACTGAAACTTCTTCTTTAATGGCTGAAATAGCAGAGTCCATTGGGTCTTTTTTAAACTCTAGCAACAGTTTTTCACATTCTGACATCAGCTTGTCAGAGCTGTCATAGTTATTACATCGTTCTTTGGCTTCGGTAATGATCGCTATTGTTTGAATCTTTGCAAGGTTTACAATCTGCCATAATTTGTCGGAGACATAGATTTGTTGTGCCAAATTGTGTTCATATTCCATCTGAATCGAGATGAGCATTGCATTTGCCATCGCTATCGCATTGTCGTCGCTGCTGTTCAATCTCAAGCTAAGGTTTGAAATTTTTATTCTTTCGCAGTAAAGTGCGAGCCTTTCATAAGCCTGCAATTTCAATGGCAAACTTTGTTTCGATTTCTTACTGGCTCTTTTGATTTCTTTCAAGGTAATGATGCCATCAAAGAATTTTTTTAACAAATAATAGGCAGTCAAAAAAACAATCAACGATGGGATTGTAATTTTTAAAATATCAGCCATTCCTATCATATTTAAAATATTAATTACTTCGATTGGCGAACATAAAGCTAAAATTTGATGTTTACTAAGAACTAATTTAAAAAAATAGTTAAACAATATTATTTATACTTTAAAATGGATATGGAAAATTCAGTTTCGACACATTCAGATACGATTATTTTGACCGATGGAGCAGTTAAGCAGCTTAAGAAAATCATTGAAGATCAGCATATTCCTGAGGAGTATGGTTTAAGAGTAGGAGTTAAAGGTGGTGGTTGTTCGGGATTCAGTTATGTGCTTGGATTTGATGAGCAGAAGGATAAAGACGATGTTTTCGAAGTGAAGGGGATGAAAGTATTGATGGAAAAGGCTCATGCGATTTATCTTATTGGCATGGAAATAGATTGGGTGGATGGACTAAATAATAGAGGATTTGTTTTTAATAATCCTAATGCTTCAGGCACTTGCGGATGTGGCACGAGTTTTTCCGCATAAGATATTGAAATAGGAAATAAAAAAGGGGCTACTTAAGCCCCTTTTTTATTATTACTCTTAAGATAGTCTCTTATTAAGCTCCTGATCTATGGCTTCTAAAAATTCTTCAGTATAAAGGTAGTGTTCTCCGTGCTTCACGCCATTTCCATGAATGCAGACCGCCAAGTCTTTAGTCATTTTACCAGACTCCACCACATCCACACAAACTTCCTCCAGCGTATTGGCAAAATTGATTAAATCCATATTATCGTCTAATTTTCCTCTGAATGCCAAACCTCTAGTCCAGGCATAGATGGAAGCAATTGGGTTGGTTGAAGTTGGTTTTCCTTGTTGGTGTAAGCGGTAGTGACGTGTCACCGTGCCGTGTGCTGCTTCTGATTCCATTGTATCTCCATCAGGAGTGACCAGTACAGAAGTCATCAATCCCAGAGATCCAAATCCCTGAGCGACTGTATCGGATTGCACATCTCCGTCATAATTTTTGCAAGCCCATACAAAGCTGCCATGCCATTTTAAAGCAGAGGCTACCATGTCGTCTATTAATCGATGTTCGTATTCGACACCTTTGTCCTTGTATTCGTTTTCCCACACTTCCTGAAAAATATCTTTAAATCGACCATCATATTTTTTTAGAATGGTATTCTTAGTTGAAAGATAAACAGGCCATCCTTTTTGCAATCCTACATTCATACACGATCTTGCAAAACCATATATCGATTCATCTGTATTATACATACCCATAGCCACTCCGCCATTTCCTTTGAATTCGAAGATTTCATATTCCTGTACGCTACCATCCACTCCCTCAAATTTTATTGTGAGCTTGCCCTTTCCAGGAACAGTGAAGTCTGTCGCCTTATATTGATCGCCAAATGCATGCCTACCCACGATGATGGGGCTATCCCAATTCGTTACCAACCGCGGTACATTTTTGCACACAATTGGTTCTCTGAATACGGTTCCATCCAGAATGTTTCGAATCGTACCGTTTGGTGATTTCCACATTTTTTTTAACCCAAACTCTTCTACTCTTGCTTCGTCTGGAGTAATCGTGGCACACTTTACACCGACACCATATTTTTTGATGGCATTGGCTGCATCTATGGTGATTTGATCATCGGTAATATCTCTTGACTCAATTCCTAAGTCATAATATTTAAGATCTATATTAAGGTAAGGAAGAATTAGTTTGTCTTTAATAAATTTCCAAATGATACGGGTCATTTCATCACCGTCGAGCTCGACTACGGGATTGACAACATTGATTTTTTGCATGTTCGTTTTTTTAAAAATTATCAATAGTTAGATTCACTGAACAAAGATAACAATACGGAGTGTAAAAGAATAATAATCGAATACTTAAGCCCATGAAATCATGATTAAAAACAGTCAAGTAAGTCTACATACTTTTATGTAAATACAGAATTACTCACTAAAGGAGACACATTATTAAATATTACAATATATAAATTGCATATTAATATGAGTTGTAGTATTGAAGAGATAAGCTGCAGTATCAACAAATAAAAGTTTATTAACAAAGAAGGATAAAACCCGAAAGGTAGAAAGCACTATGTTGATATTTATATATAGAAAAAAATTATATTTATAAAATTAAAATTATTAATTAGGTATATATATTATATTTATATAAATTATTTATATTTGTAATATAATTAGTTTTCAACGGAAAACATATTTTGAAATTTGGGAGTGTATTTTGAGACAATGATGGCCAAATAGAGTAAAGTTTCAACGAATTCATGACATTTTTTCACAGGATTGTTTAAACTTATTACATATTATAAAAAAAATATATAAAAAAAATAAATAATGTGTGAAAAAGTGGGAAAATGTGTAAAGTGTGTTTATATTTGTGTCGTCAACGATGATTAATTGACATAAATGAAAAGATTAACCGGAGAATATGATTGCAAAATAGATGCAAAAGGACGTATGAGAATACCTGCTGCATTGGTGGAGCAATTAGGTGGCAAGGAAAATCTGAAGTTTACAATTAATCGTGGTTATAAAAGACATCTCATGATTTATCCCGAAAAAGTTTGGGAAAAAAAGACAATAGAAATTGACCAGCTCAATAATGACATTAGTGACGAAAGAGAGGCAATCCGATATTTTTATCGGGGGGCAACCGAGGTTAAAGCAGATTCTGCGGAAAGGATTCTAATACCTAAGAGATTGGCTGAATGGGCCAATATTGATTTGGATGTCGTATTGTTTGCGTATCAGGACAAAATTGAATGTTGGAGTAAAGATGCTTACGAGCAATCTCTCGACAGTGAACCTGAAAATTATGCGGACATTATGGATAGAATTCATCAAAGTAGATTGACAAAACCTTAAAATAACGAAAATCACCGCCTTATGGAATATCATATTCCTGTCTTACTTTCGAATGTTATTGAAGCTCTCAAGATTAATCCAAAAGGCATCTATTGCGATGTAACGTATGGTGCCGGTGGACATTCCAAATCGATTATTGAAAATTTGGGTAAAGAAGGTTGGTTGTTTGGTTTTGACCAAGATATTGATGCACGTGCTAATTGCTTAGCTAACAAGAATTTTACGTTAATTCCGGTTAATTATCGATATCTGCAAAACTATATGGACTACTACGGAGTAGAATCTGTTGACGGAATTCTTGCGGACTTAGGTGTTTCTTCGTATCAATTGGATCAAGCGAAAAGAGGATTCTCTTACAGGTTTGATTCAGACCTTGATATGAGAATGGATCAGTCTCAATCCAAGTCGGCGATAATAATTCTTAATGAATATTCTAAAGATGATTTAGTAAGAATTTTTAGCGGATACGGTGAAGTAAGAAACTCAAAAACTTTGGCTGAAGCCATAGTGACTGCTCGTAAAAAGTCGGCCATCGAGTCAAGTTATAGATTGAATGAAATTTTAAACTCGGTAATCGTAGGCAATCAGAATAAATACTTTGCTCAAGTTTATCAGGCACTTAGAATTGAGGTTAACGATGAATTAGAATCTCTCAAAGAAATGCTGCAGGCAGGAAAAGAATTGCTAAAGCCGGGCGGGAGATTTGTGGTGATGAGTTACCATTCATTGGAGGACAGATTGGTGAAGAATTTTTTTAAAACAGGAAATTTTGAAGGGAAAGTAGTGAAAGATGACTTCGGTCATATCGACAAACCTTTTAAAATTATAAATTCTAAACCAATAGAAGCTGATGCCGAGGAGCAACAGAGAAATCCTCGGTCGAGAAGTGCAAAGTTGAGAATCGCAGAAAAACCGAATTAAAAATAAAAATAATGGCCACTGACTCAAATAAGAAAACTACAATTTTTAGGTCAAAATGGGCAGAATGGATTTTTGTGAATTTGCCGTTTGTGTGCTTTCTAGGTCTACTTGGGGTTCTGTATATCGGAATTGCTCATAGTTCTGAAAAGAAACTTAGAAAAATCGAAGCATTGCAGCGTGAGGTAAAAGACACGAGGTGGTACTACATGAATCTACAGCAAGATTTGATGTATGGAGGCACACAATCGGAAATGGAAAAAAAAGTACAACCGATGGGATTAAAATCCCCGAGAGGTAATACAAAAGTAATTAATGCAATGAAGCAAAAGTAGGTTAGCATGGACATGAAGAAGGAATTGTTGGTGAGGGCTTATATCGTATTAGCCATGTTTGTTGTGCTTTCTTTTGTGATAATTTATAGGGTATTTACAATTAGTGTAGTGGATGGTGATAAGTGGAGGGCAAAAGCAAATGTGAATGTACAATTGCGAGAAGTAGATGCCGATCGAGGTGATATTTATGCTGATGATTTTAGTGTGTTAGCCACCTCAATTCAGTACTTTGAAATCAGAATGGATATGACTATCGCGAGTCAGTCTGTCTTTAACGAGGGTTTAGATTCTTTGGCATTGTTGCTCAGTACGACATACCGCACGGATCTTAACAAGTCTCAATGGAAGGACAGGTTGAAAAGCGAAAGAAAAAAGAAGAATGCTTATTTCTTCATCGCCAAGGGTTTGGATATCTCTCAAAGAAACGAAATACTCGATTTTCCAATTCTTAGAAATGGAAGATATCGGGGAGGCGCCATCGCAATTAGATATGCTAAGCGAACAAGACCTTTTAAACAGTTGGCGAGAAGAACCATTGGCGAGGATCGTGATAATTCCCAGAAAGTCGGACTTGAAGGTTATTATGATAAAGTTCTCAAAGGACCATTTTCACAACGTGTGATGAAGCGGGTTTCAGCTGATTCAGATCAATGGGTACCGGTTTATGATTTTGGCGATATGGACGTACAGAAAGGCGATGATATCGTTGCGACAATTAATATTCCGATTCAAGACATTGCGCAGCATGAACTTGAGACAACATTGATTAGTAGTGATGCAAAAGCTGGAACAGTTATCGTGATGGAAGTGAGCACCGGAAAAATTAAAGCGATTAGCAATTTGAGTCGGCAAGAGGATGGAAGTTACGCAGAATCTTACAATTATGCGATAGGCAATGCCTCAGAGCCGGGTTCAACCTTTAAATTGGCCTCTGTGCTAGCACTTTTGGAAGACCACAAGGCTGATATAGATGATTATGTCGATGTGTACGGTGGTAAGAAGAAATTCTATGACCGATGGATGTATGATTCAGAGCCACATCATCGTGCAAGAGTGACTATGAAAGAAGCTTTTGAGATTTCTTCCAATGTAGGAATTGCGGCAATGGTTCACGAGGCTTACAATAATAAAGACGGAAAACTTAAATATTATAATAGGTTGAAATCTTTTGGATTGACAGAGCCTACAGGCGTCGAATTAAATGGAGAGCCAAAGCCATACATAAAAAATCCGAGTACCGACAAGGATATCTGGTATGGTACGACGGTGCCTTGGATGGCACATGGCTACGAACTGCAATTGACCCCTCTTCAAATACTCAACTTTTACAATGCCATTGCAAATAATGGGGATATGATGAAGCCAATGTTGGTCTCTCAGATAAGGAAGGAAAATGAAGTAGTTAAAGATTTTCATCCCATCATATTAAAACAAAAAATTGCCTCAGCAGAAAGTATTGCCAAGGTCAAAGATATGATGGAAGGTGTAGTGGAAGAGGGCACTGGTAAAAAGCTGCAATCTGACCTAGTTAAGATTGCGGGTAAAACCGGAACTACTAGAGTGAATTACAACTCATCCGATGACTTTAAAAAATACAATGCTTCATTTGCAGGATACTTTCCGGCAGAAAAACCTAAATATTCGATGATTGTCGTGGTATATGAGCCGATTGGAAGTTTTTATGGTGCCAGTGTTGCTGGACCGGTATTTAAAAATATTGCAGAACGAGTCATTAATATTGAAGGAGATTTTGGTAAAAATGTAAATATTGCCAATGTTGATTCTAAAAATATACCGGGAAAACATAAGGGATATAATGAGGACTTTAAAGAAATATTTGATTACGTAGGTATTCAATACAAAGAGAAGACGGAAGATAGTTGGGTAAGTGTCAATCCATTCGATAACAAAATGTTGATAGACGAAAATAAAGTCAATAAAGAAACAATACCCAGTGTTGTGGGAATGGGGGCACGGGATGCCGTGTACGTTCTCGAAAACATGGGCTTAAAAGTAAATATTGACGGTGTGGGACGAGTAATCACGCAGAATATTCTTCCTGGAACACCGGCAAGAGGTCAGAAAATTGAACTTAGGTTGAATTAATTAAGTGATAAAATGACCAAAAAGTTATTTGAAATAATCGATCGTGCGAGAGTAGAAGAAGTGGTAGGAAATGATGTCGCGATAGAAGGATTTGCGTTGGATTCTAGAAAAATTCAAAAAAATTACCTTTTCGCAGCGTTCAAAGGCAGTGTGTCTGATGGACATCAATACATTGATACCGCGATAACAAACGGAGCAGTGGCAGTCTTGTGTGAGACTCGACCTGAAAATTTGAAAGAGGGAATCAGTTACATAGTTTCAAAAAATGCTCGACTTGTATTAGGAGATATGTTGTCGAAATTCCATGAGTTGAAATCAAAGGAATATAAATTGGTTGGAGTGACTGGCACCAATGGAAAAACGACAGTAGCCACACTTTTGTACCAGCTATTTTCAAAACTAGGTTACAAGTGTGGGTTAATATCGACCGTGGAGAATATCATTGGTACGGAAAAGATAGCCTCAACACATACCACACCAGATGTTGTAAGCTTTCATCAGTTATTGAATCAGATGATTGAGGAACATTGCACTCACATTTTTATGGAAGTGAGTTCACATGCCATTGATCAGGATAGGATTGCAAGTGCTGATTTTAAAATTGGAATTTTTACCAATATTTCACACGATCATTTAGATTATCATAAAACGTATAAAAATTATATAAACGCAAAGAAAAAGTTCTTTGATGGATTACCGAGGGAGTCAACTTCAATAGTGAATATTGACGACAAAGTGGGAAAAGTAATGGTTCAGAATACGAAGTCTAGGATTAAAACTTATGCCCTTAGAAGTATGGCAGACTATAAAGCCAAGATATTGGAAGACAATATTTTTGGATTGAATCTCGACATAGCCGGAAATGATATTTTTTTCAAATTATCCGGTGAATTCAATGCTTATAATCTGCTTGCAGTCTATGCTACTTCTATGGAATTGGGAGAGGATTCTGGTACTGTTCTTACCACGCTGAGCTCACTACAAGGGGCTTCTGGTAGATTTGAAAAAATATATAAAAAGGGATCTGAAAAATTAGGAATAGTCGATTATGCTCACACTCCGGACGCTTTAGAAAATGTGCTTGTGACGATAAAGGAAGTTGTTCCACATGATGCAAAAATCATCACCGTGGTAGGATGCGGAGGAGATAGAGATCGGACCAAGAGACCGGAAATGGCATCAATAGCCTGTCAATATTCGGATAAAGTCATATTGACAAGCGACAATCCGAGATCTGAAAATCCACAAGATATTGTTGATGAAATGATGAGGGGAGTCAAGGACGATGATGAATATAAAGTGCTTCAGATATTAGATCGCAAATCTGCAATACAAACGGCTGTAAGCCTTGCTGGAATTACAGATTGCGTGTTGGTAGCGGGTAAAGGTCACGAAGATTATCAGGAAATAAAAGGTATAAAATATCCCTTTGACGATCGAAAAATACTGGCAGAAATGCTAGAGAAAATATAGTCGGGTCTAAAGAAAACTCGACAGAAGAATAGGTTCTATTATCATTCTCAGGTTGGTTTTAACAGTTGCGGCAGTCCTCTGTCGGATAAAGATTCAACAAGTCTGTTTGCAGCTGTTTTTTTTTAAAATCAATGTTCGATAATAGAAAAATTAAAAAGAAACTAATAAGAATCAAAATAAGAAAACTGACATTGGGAGATGCTGTACTATTTGTTTGACTATTTGAATAAAGAATTCAATTTACCGGGTACGGGCTTGTTTCAATACATCTCTTTCAGGTCAGCCGCTGCCATTATTGTGGCACTCTTGATTTCCTTTGTTTTTGGAAACAGGATCATAAGTACTTTGAAAAGGTTGCAAGTAGGAGAGAGTGTAAGAGAATTAGGCCTAGATGGTCAAAAAGAGAAGGAAGGTACCCCTACGATGGGTGGTTTTATCATCATTTTAGCGACAGTCATCCCATGCTTGCTTTTTGCGAGACTTGACAATGTGTATATTCTACTCTTGTTATTTACCACGTTGTGGATGGGGTTTATCGGATTTCTGGACGATTACATTAAGGTTTTTAGAAGAAATAAGGATGGCCTGAAGGGAAAGTTCAAAATCTTGGGTCAAGTAGTACTCGGTTTGGTAGTGGCATGCGTTATGCTATGGAACAATCAAATTACCATAAGAATGCCCTATCAAGATGCAGTCAATGGCGGATACAAGATTGTAGAAACCTATACCACATCCGATAATACTAACTTACCTTTAAAAATGGCTTATGTGAAATCGACGATGACCAATGTTCCATTTTTTAAAAATAATAATTTTGACTACAAGTATTTGGTTTCATTTTTTTGGGACAATGCGGATAATTGGGTGTGGATAGTATTTATTCCCATTATCATCTTTATTGTGACTGCGGTGTCCAATGCTGCCAATCTGACGGATGGCATTGATGGTTTGGCCGCCGGAACTTCTGCGATTATTGGGATGACATTGGCGGTTTTTGCCTATGTGAGTGGTAACACCATCATGGCAGAATACTTGAATATCTTTTTTCTCCCCAACAGTAGTGAAATGGTAATTTTTGCTTCTTGTTTTCTAGCCGCTTGTATTGGATTTTTATGGTACAATTCATATCCGGCACAAGTGTTTATGGGAGATACAGGCAGTCTGATGCTTGGAGGTGTTATTGCGGTCATGGCGGTATTGTTAAGAAAAGAGTGGCTAATCCCATTATTATGCGGAATATTTTTAGTTGAAAATCTAAGTGTGGTCATGCAGGTTTCTTATTTCAAATACACGAAAAAGAAATTCGGTGAAGGAAGGCGAATTTTTAAGATGTCACCACTCCATCACCACTACCAAAAATTGGGAATACACGAAGCAAAAATTGTCACTCGATTTTGGATTGTCGGAATATTCCTTGCGATACTCACGGTGATTACTCTTAAAATCCGATAGATGAACATAGAAAAAGTTCTAGTCATCGGTGGCGGAGAAAGTGGCGTAGGTGCCGCTCTACTTGCAAAGAAGAAAAATTATCAAGTTTTTCTCTCAGATCGTGGAAAGCTAAAAAGCGAACATAGAGAGGAGCTGATTAATCATAATATCCCTTTTGAAGAAGAGGGACACAACATTGAAAAGTTAATAGGTTTTGGTTTTGACATAATTGTCAAGAGCCCTGGAGTGCCGAATCATGCTCCTGTCTTCAGCATGTTAAATATAGAAGATCGAGATATTATCTCGGAGATTGAGTTTGGTTCTATTCACTATTCGGGAAAAATTATTGCCGTTACAGGTAGTAACGGCAAGACAACGACTTCAGGGCTCATTTTTCATATTCTCAATTCCGCTGGGTTGGATGTCGGGTTGGGCGGCAATTATGGAATAAGCTTTTGTAGAATTCTCACAGAACGGGAGCCTCAGGTGATGGTTCTGGAGATGAGTAGTTTCCAATTAGATGATGTCAAGTCATTTAGGCCTTTCGTTGCTGTAATATTGAATATCACGCCTGATCATCTCGATCGGTACGATTATGATATTAATAAATATGCGGAGGCAAAATTTAAAATTACTCAGGCACAAACTGCAAAAGACATTCTCATTCTTAATCAAGACGATAAAATTATAGCTGATATTCTTAAAAGTAAGAAGATCAATGCCAAGGTGATTAAAATCTCAAAAGAAAATTATCTCCCAGCGATTAAAAATCAGTATGGCGGTACTTTCTCATTGAATCTCATGGGCAGGCACAATGCTCTCAATAGTTTATGTGCCATTGATGTTGCAAGAATTTTTGGATTGTCTGATAAGGTCATACAAGAGCATTTATTGACATTTAAGAATGATTCACATCGGCTGGAAAACGTGGCGATTATCAACGATGTCAAATATATCAATGACAGCAAAGCCACAAATGTAGATTCTGTGTATTATGCTCTTGAAGCTATGGAAAGTCCCGTGATTTGGATAGCAGGTGGTACCGACAAGGGCAATGATTATAACGATATAATCGATTTTGTGAAAGAAAAAGTAGAGATATTGATATGTCTTGGAATTGATAATACAAAGTTGAAAACTGCTTTTGAAAATATTGTAACTGTATTCGAAACACAAAGTATGACCGAAGCAGTGGCTATTGCAGCTGAAAATGCAGAATCTGGTGCGACGGTTTTATTGTCACCTGCATGTGCGAGCTTTGACTTATTTAAGAATTATGTAGACAGAGGTGATCAATTCAAATCTGCAGTTTTAAAATTGAAAGAATAAACATATTTAAAAAATACATTGAACGCTGTTATTACTTCATATCGAAATCTAAAAGGAGACAAGAGCATTTGGCTCATCGTTTTCTTATTGTCTATACTAAGCTTGTTGGCAGTCTATAGCTCAACAGGCAGTATTGCTTTTAAGGACAGAGGTGGTAATACGGAGTTTTATTTAATTAAACAGGCAATATTTGTTGGATTGGGTATATTTCTAACTTGGGTCAGCTACAGACTGCACTATATGAAATATATGAAGCTAGCCCCCATATTACTAGCGATTACCATACCATTATTATTGTACACTTTGTTTTTTGGCGCTGATATAAATCAAGCCAGAAGATGGATTGTTATCCCATGGATAGACATTTCATTTCAAACTTCCGATTTAGCTAAAATTGCTCTGATTATGTTCGTCGCCCGTTCTCTGGCGACGAAACAAGAGTTTATTAAGGACTTTAAGCAGGCATTTTTACCCATTATTTTACCCATTTTACTGATTTGTGCTTTGATAGCACCAATGGATTTATCGACAGCGGCATTGCTTTTTGTCACCTGCTTGTTGATGATGTTTGTCGGTCGTATTTCCCTTCGATTCGTATTTATGTTGGGATTGGCAGGTGCGGCGGTGATTGCACTTATTTTCGCATTGGGGCTAGTGTTTCCTGATTTTATTAGATCAGAAACCTGGATTACTAGGATTACGGATTTTTTTGGTTCTTCTGATGGAGAGTATCAGGTGCAACAAGCTAAAATTGCCATCGCCTCAGGTGAGTTTTTTGGGTTGGGACCTGGAAATAGTTTGCAACGAAATTATTTACCGTATGCTTATGCTGACTGCATCTATGCGATCATCTGCGAGGAGTATGGCATGATAGGAGGCATTGCTTTGATAGGATTGTACCTGTGGCTTTTATTCAGAAGTATCAGCTTGGTGACTCGATCACCCCGTGCTTTTGGAGCGATATTATCCTTAGGCTTGGCATTGAATATTGTGATTCAGGCTTTCGCCAATATTGCGGTGTCCGTGCAATTGGTGCCCGCAACAGGATTGACATTACCTATGGTAAGTATGGGAGGTACGAGCTTGATATTTACTTGTATTTCGATAGGCATCATACTGAGTGTGAGCCGATTTGTGGAACAGGCGGATATCAAAAAGAATGAACTCATTGAAATCGAAAAGGTCAATGCGGGTACTAATTAGTGGAGGAGGTACCGGTGGCCATATATTTCCTGCAATTGCGATTGCAGATGCTTTGAAAGCAAAGTATAAAGATACAGAAATCCTATTTGTAGGTGCTCAGGGAAAAATGGAAATGGAACGAGTGCCAGCAGCAGGTTATCCCATCAAAGGATTGTGGATAAGTGGATTTCAAAGAAAATTGACATTTAGGAATTTACTATTTCCGGTCAAACTACTTTGGTCAATGGCTCAGGTCGTTGGTATTGTAAAGCGATTTAATCCTGATGTAGTGGTAGGCGTTGGTGGTTATGCCAGCGGCCCTGCATTGAAAGTATCCGGATTTTTAGGACATAAAACTGCCATTCAGGAGCAGAACAGCTATCCTGGCGCTACCAATCGATTATTGGCTAAAAAAGCTGAACAGATATTTGTTGCCTATCCTGACATGGATAAGTTTTTTGAAAAAAGTAAAATCGTGTTTAGTGGCAATCCCATTAGACTGGACATAGTAAAAAAAGATATTTCGACTTCGGAAGCAAAGACTCACCTTGGCTTGGATCAAAATAAGAAAACTATCCTTATCATGGGTGGAAGTCTGGGAGCAAGATCGCTTAATGAAGCCGTGATGCATCTCAAAGAATTGTGGCTTGAGAACCCACATATACAACTGTTTTGGCAGGTTGGTAAATTGTATTATGAAGACTACATCGATACCGATGTAGCAAAATTGCCGAATGTAAATGTTGTAGCCTTTATTGATGACATGGCTATGGTTTATGCCGCTTCAGATATTGTGGTGTGTAGGGCTGGTGCCTTGACCATTTCTGAAATTGCGGTTTTAGAGAAACCGGCAATCTTGATCCCATCTCCGAATGTTGCTGAAGATCACCAGACTAAAAATGCTATGGCATTAGTTGATGCAGGTGCCGCATGGATGGTCAGTGATGCCAATCTCAAAAACGAACTCGAGGGTAAAATAAATTACTTGCTTGACAATGAAGCAGAATGTAAGCTTAAGGGGGAGAAACTGAGATTATTTGCTAAGCCAAATGCAGCCAACGAAATCGCTGAAACACTGCATCAGATCACTCTTAAAAGTTAAAAGTGATACCAATTGAAAAAGTAAAATCGGTATTTTTTATCGGCATCGGGGGCATCGGAATGAGTGCCTTGGCTAGATACCTAAATACCAAAAATATAAAAGTTTCCGGTTATGATAAGACGGAAACTCAGCTTACTAAAAAGTTAGTAAGTGAAGGAATTGACATACATTATCAGGATGAAATTGAAAACATTCCTACGGATATTGATTTGGTGGTTTATACACCGGCCATTCCAAAGAATCACAAGCAATTTAATTACCTGTTGGATAGTGGAATTCCTGTCGTAAAGCGAGCAAAATTGCTAGGCTTGATGACGGAAAGGCATAAACTCATTGCGGTAGCTGGGACACACGGTAAAACCACAACGAGTGCCATGGTAAGCTATCTTGCTATTCAATGTGATATCAAAGTAACTGCTTTTTTGGGAGGAATTGCCCACGCTTTTGATTCCAATTTTATCGATGGCGATAGTGAGTGGATGGTAGCCGAAGCGGATGAATATGACCGCTCTTTTTTGAGCCTTATTCCGGTCATCAGTGTGGTTAACTCCGTGGATGCTGACCACTTGGATATCTACGGGACGGAAAGTGCAATATTAGAGTCTTTTGCAGAATTTATGTGCAGGACTAAACCAGGAGGTCACTTAATTATTCCAAGCGAAGTGGAAAGAAAATTAACTCCTGAAATTCGAGAGAAATTGAGTGCTAAAAAAGTGAAAGTCGTGAGTTTTGGAAGTGAAAATTCTGAGGTGATTTACTCCAATGTAGGTGTTGAGGGTGCTTCTTATACTTTCGATTATGAATATGAAGGATTCAAATTGCAACATTTAAAATTGGGAATGCCCGGTATTCACAACCTGAAAAACATGGTCGCAGCCATTACGGCCGTTCTGCTCACGGGCTCTGCAAGTATCGCTAGGATTCCGGATGCAGTATCTGCGTTTTCAGGAATTAAGCGGCGTTTTGAACTGGTTTGGGATGGGAAAATAAAGTACATTGATGATTATGCTCATCATCCCACGGAGTTGGAAGCGACGATAAGCAGTGCTAAAATGATGTATCCTGAAAAGAAAGTATTAGGGGTTTTTCAGCCACACCTTTTTAGCAGGACACGAGACTTTTATAAGGGATTTGCGGAGGCACTAGACGAATTGGATGAAGTGATATTGCTGCCAATTTATCCTGCTCGAGAATTGCCAATGGAGGGTGTGGAAAGTGAGATGATTGCTGGAGAGATGAAAAATGAAAATGTCAAAGTCGTTCCTTTTGATAAACTAATAGAAGAATTAAAAAATAGAAAATTTGATGTTTTGTTGACTTTAGGTGCCGGAGATATAGACTTGCACGTAAATGAGATTAAAGCATGGCTTAAATATGAACAGTATTAAACTAAAAGATTGGCAAAAAAATGCATTACTAATGGCGGCGTTCATCGGTATCATGGGCTTGCTATATCTATCGGTTCAGCGAAAAGCCAATGCTCCACTTCAAAGGGTATTGTTTTACATAAAGCCTTTGGATGGAAATCAATATCTGATAAACGAAAATGACATAAAACTGAAATTTCGAAATTATCTCGGGTATGAATTGGTCAACCTCAATATCAAGGAATTAAACCTGCAAGAACTTGAAATACTGCTCAACGAAGATGAACGTGTGAAAAAAGCGGAACTCTTTGTCGATAGCAATGACAGACTTCAAATATGGGTTGTGCAAAGGCAACCTATTGTAAGGGTTATGAGTAAGAGTGGGCAATATTATTTGGATGAAGAGGGCGGTGCTATAAAGGTAAATTCCGGACCTTCGATAAGAGTACCATTAGCCACTGGCAATGTGGTTGTTTACGACGAGAAGATGATAAAATCTGAAAGCGACAATGCATTGAAAGATTTATATGTCTTGAGTAAAGCGATTCATCAAGATGCTTTCTTAGAATCACTAATCGAACAGATTGATGTAGGTCGGGAAGATAAGATGATGTTGATACCAAAAATAGGAAGACAGAAATTGAGCATTGGAAGTATAGACAATTTGGAAGATAAATTAGAGAATTTAAAAATCATATATAAAGAAGGCTTACCAATCGTAGAATGGAGCCAGTACAGCGTATTGACTTTGGATTATGAAGGTCTGCTTTATGTTGAGAAATTATAGTTGTAATTAATTTTTAATCAAAAATATTTTCATCATGAATGAAAACAACGTACCATACAAAAATATCGCAGTCGCATTAGACATTGGGACTACCAAAGTATGTGCCATTGCCGGTAGGTTAAATGAATATGGCAAATTGGAGGTGTTGGGTGTAGGTACTGTTAAGTCGGAAGGAGTATCCCGAGGCGTGGTATCCAATATTGACAAGACAGTAAGAGCTATCAAGGAAGCAGTGGAGCATGCCGAAAAAAGTGCCCAATGCAAGTTTCGGACAGTTCATGTCGGTATTGCTGGTCAGCACATTAAGAGCTTGCATCACCACGGCGTTTTCATTAGACCTGACTCTAATACTGAAATCAGCAATGAGGATGTTAACAAGCTCATCAATGATATGCATAAGCTGGTGTTGCCTCCTGGCGATAAAATTCTTCACGTCATACCGCAGGAATTTACAGTTGATAACGAACAAGATATCGTAGATCCTATCGGAATGAGTGGAGTCAGGCTTGAGGCCAATTTCCATATCATAACGGGTCAAATATCTGCATCTAAAAACATTATTAAATGTGTCGAAAAAGCGGGACTACAAGTGGCGGATGTGACCCTTGAGCCCATTGCTTCAGCAAGCGCAGTACTGAGTGACGATGAGAAAGAAGCTGGAGTCGCTTTGGTGGACATTGGCGGTGGCACGACCGATATTACCATCTTCAAGGATGGCATCATCAGACATACTGCGGTGATTCCATTTGGTGGCAATGTCATTACGAAAGACATCATCGAGGGCTGTGCGGTACTAAATGAACAAGCCGAAAAGCTCAAAGTGAGATTTGGTTCGGCATTGGCTGATGAGATTTATGACAATAGGATTATCACAATACAGGGATTCAGAGGTAGAGACCATAAGGAAGTGTCTGAAAAGAATCTTGCGAGAATAATACAAGCGAGAATCGAAGAAATCTTTGATTATATCCTTTGGGAAGTGAGAAGGTCAGGATTTGAAAAGAAACTCATCGCCGGAATCGTACTTACTGGAGGTGGTTCTCTATTGAAGCACATTGACTTATTGGCGGAGAATCACACTGGCCTCACTGCGAGAATAGGTGAACCCGTAGAGCATCTGGCTCATGGTTACTCTAGCCAATTGGCAAGCCCAATCTATGCCACAGCGGTCGGATTACTCAAATACACAATAGAAAATGGCAACTTTGATAGCGAATATGTGGAGTACAAAGCTGAAAAGGAAGTGGTGAATCTTAAGGAGACAGAACCAGTGGCTCAAGATCATGAAAATGAAGAAGCAGAAGACAAGCCCAAATGGTACAATAAATTGTACTCGATGACCAAGGAATTTTTTGAGGCTACACCAGATGCCGATTTTTAATTCAACACTTAACTCAATTTGAATAATAACATTTACAAACTCATAAAAACAAATTAAAATGTTGTTTGATTTACCAAAAAAAGACGATAACATCATCAAAGTTCTAGGAGTCGGCGGTGGTGGCGGAAATGCTGTTGCACACATGTTTAATCAAGGTATCACAGGGGTCGATTTTGCGGTCTGTAATACTGATAAGCAAGCCATGGACAAAAATCCTGTGACGACCAAAATTATACTTGGACCCAACTTGAAGGAGGGTCGAGGAGCTGGTTCCATTCCAGAGGTTGGCAAACAAGCTTGCATAGAATCTATTGATGAAGTACGTAGTTTTTTGAATGATGGTACCAAGATGCTATTTATCACTGCCGGAATGGGTGGTGGAACAGGTACTGGAGCGGCTCCCATCATTGCCAAAGCGGCCAAAGAAATGGGTATCCTCACGGTAGGCATCGTTACTTTGCCATTCAAATTTGAAGGGCTTAAAAGACAGCGACAGGCCGCAGAAGGGCTTGAAAACCTTAAGAAGAATGTCGATTCATTTTTGGTAATATCCAATGATAGACTACGAGAAATATATGGAAATCTGAGTCTTACTGGGGCTTTCTCTAAGGCAGATGATATTCTCACGACAGCGGCAAAGGGGATTGCGGAGATTATCACTGTACCCGGAATTGTCAATGTTGATTTTGAAGACGTAAACACCGTCATGCGGAACAGTGGCGTGACCATCATGGGCAATGCAGTGAGTGAAGGTGAAGAAAGAGCAAGAAAAGCGATTAGTGCCGCTCTCAATTCTCCATTACTGGAAGACAATGATATCAGAGGTGCTCAACATATATTACTAAACATTACCTCCGGTACGAAGGAAATGACCATGGACGAAATCGGTGAAATCACGGACTATGTACAAGAAGAGGCGGGATTTGGTACTGATTTGATATGGGGTCACTGTACGGATGAGTCTTTGGGTGAAAAGATATCGATTACCTTGATTGCAACCGGATTTAGCGAAGGTTCTGCTCGGAAAAATCAAACCACTGAAGTTAAGAAAAAAGTATCACTTGAGGAGAACTTTCAATTTTTAGATGAAGAAGTAGCCCCCGATTTTGGATACAGTGATGGCGACGAAAACCACACCTATGAGTTTGAAGATATTCCGGTGGTTCACCACGAAGAGAGAGAAGTGACCAATATCGAGAGTGACGACATACGTATCAGCAAGACCATGCTTCAGTTGAGTGAAGAGAGGAAAAAACATGCTGAAATGGACTCTGCAAGACGGGAATACTTGCGTAAAAACGTCAGTAAACCACTTGACAATCCTAAGTCTATCATTGACATGGAAAATGTACCGGCATATCGCCGTAGAAATGTAGAACTTGACGAGCTAAAAAAGTCAAGTGGCAGTAAATTGTCAAATCTAAGTGTCGATTCTGATGAGAATGGTCCTGTATTGAGGAACAATTCCTTCTTATATGACAATGTCGATTAGTTAGAAAAACCAAGCTGAAGATCCAAAAACGCCGGACATATCAAGTAGAAAACGACTTGGGTCTGGTTGCTAGTCTAAGGATTTTCGTTATTTATTATAAAATTAATCTTAAATATTGAGATTGGTTTATTGTCTTCCCGGGTGCTCGCCCGGGTTTTTTATTTTTGGGAGATGTAATTGATACTTAATTTTGATGTCATTCTTTTTTCTGAAATGCACCATTATATTTTTATCAAACCAATAAAATCACTTAATTTGTAGTGTAAATAATGCAAATGAGGAATTTAATCGTCTTGGCCTTTTTATTTGCAACTAATTTATTATCGGCGCAGGACATTATGATGCAGGGCTGGTATTGGGACTATCCAAAAACCACGGATGGACATTCGTGGGTGGACACGATCGATCAAAAAATAACAGAAATGAGTGAGGCAGGCATCAATCATATATGGTTGCCCCCACTATGCAGAGCAAGTTTCGGGAATTCCAGCAATGGGTATGACCCAAAAGACCTCTATGACTTGGGAGAATATGGATTAGGAGCAACGGGATTTGGAACAAGAGCCCAGCTCGATAATCTAGTGACGAAGGCCAATTCCCTTGGGGTAGAGCTCGTAGCGGATGTCGTATATAATCACCGAGATGGAGGAAAAGCCGAAGACAATGGCGCCGTAGAAGGATGGATCGAAAATCACGATTGCACCAAGACCAATGCCGGTGAAAATGCTTTTCCTTCTGACAGATTTAGATGTTATGTGCCTTTGGGTGGCTCAAGCATGAATGGGGCAGGGGATTATTACATCAAAATACGGTCTCGATCAAAACACCCCAATTATTATGACAAACCTTATGTGTTTTATACGCAGACGAATACGGTCGGATATCAGAGCATGCCCTCTCAAGACGAAAACGAATCATCAGGAAATGGAGGAGGAGACTGTGGACAATCCTTTATCAGTGCTAGCCTTGGTGTTGATGTCAATGCCACGATTGACAATGTCAGTGATTGCTCGGGATGGTGTGGAATTGATGAATATAAAATCACATTAACTGCGTCTGACTATGATTCCGCGGGTGATACGCTGTGGATTTACTTGTCCAATGTCAATGGTCAATACAGTGATCACTACATTTATGGATTATGGAGTGCTAGCCGCTCTCTGGATATACAGAATGAAGTGAAATATCAGACTTACACGGACTTTAGCAATATGCCATCAGGGCAGGGCAGCATGAATTATCTCAATTTTAAGCCCAATGGAAACCCCACGAGTCTTAGTGGCGATTGGGATTGGTTGTGGTTTTTTTATGATTATGATCAATTTGTACCGGACACAAAAACCAAGTTGATAGACTGGACGAAGTGGCTTTGGGACGATGTCGGCATCAGAGGATTGAGAATGGACGCCGTTAAGCATTTTACACCGGAGTTTGTAGGGGACATGTTGGATGCGATGGATACTGATGGCAAAGACCCAACGATAGTCGTAGGTGAGTTTTATGACAGTAATCCGACCATTTTGGCCAACTGGATAAATTCCGTAGAAAGCTATATGGATGCGAGCACAATAGCGAATATTAACATTAGAACGTTTGATTTCGCTTTGCGAGAATCCCTAAAAAATGCCAGTGATGCTTATGGCTATGATGCCAGAAATGTCTTTCAGTCTGGATTGGTTGATGGAGTTTCTGCGAGCCCATTTTCATCGGTCACGTTTCTTAATAATCATGACTTTAGAGATGCCGGACAAGCCATACAGAATGAACCTGAATTGGGTTATGCTTATATCCTTACTAACAATACGATCGGGTTGCCATGTATTTTTTATCCTGATTATTATGGGACGGATCTTCCGGCGATTGCGGGTAGAAAACTGAAATCGGAGATCGATCAACTCCTCACAATTCACAAAAATTATATTTATGGTTCTACTCAGATGGATTATATCAATAAGTTTAGTACAGGGTATGATGTACAATATCTATCCGGATTCGCCAATACCAGCTTAATTTATCAATCAAGCAATGGTGGTGCCAACGGTACACGGGATGTACTCTCGGTCATCAATTATGCAGGAGAGGAACTACATGCTATGATTCAAGTTAATACGGGGAACAATTTTGCGGTTGGAGACACTTTGTATGATTTGACTGGAAAATCAAAATCGCCAATAACCCTCATTGATGGAAACAGCAAGGTCGAGGTGATTATTCCAGCGAGATCTTATGCCGTTTTTTCTAATAGTATGGATGGACTGGCTTGTGTAGGGTCTAACAAAATTTATGTCGATTTGAATGCCACAGGATTGAATGATGGAAGCGATTGGGAAAATGCCTTTACTCATTTGCAATCGGCCATCGTACTGGCACAAGTATGCACCAATATTGAAGAGATACACATCAAAGAAGGCACTTATTATGCCAATAGTTTGGGAAACAGAGACCTCGGTTTTTCATTGAATAAAAATTTAAAGATTTATGGTTCATATCCTGCTTCGATATCTAATCCTGTGCTTACAGATCGAGAAATCGATGCCACACCGACAATTTTGAGTGGCGATATTGGCACATTGGGAGATGATACAGATAATGTCTATCATGTCATTAATGCCTCTAGTATGGCCGGTGCAGTGTTATTAGATCAGTTGGTCATAAAGGGAGGTCATGCGGATGGTAGTTATGTGACAGACCAACATGGTGCAGGTATTTATAATACGGGTTTGTTAAATTTGAATCGAGTTTATTTTGATGAAAATAGTGCTACGATGACGTCTGATATTTACAATATCGGGGCTGCTTCAGTGATTAATGCAAGCGACATTAAAGTGATAAATAGCAATACGAGTGGCACTCAAGTTCATTGTGAGTCAGGCACTGTAAATTGGGATGGATTGAATGTTATTGATAATTAAAGGATAAAATGTGAGTATTAATGGCACATCACCGGATTATTTAGTGCATCCCAAAAGTTGAGTTCTCGGGGTACTTGCATGATCCAGCCACGGTAAAACATCAGGACACCTAGACCAATCATTAGGATAGGGTAAAGTTTGGATACGAGATTTCTGAATTTAAGATTTGCTTTTGATAGACCAAATGTAGTAAGCACCAAAGCAGGCATTGTGCCCAAACCGAAAATTGCCATAAACAAGGCACTATACATCACATGACCATAAGCCAGCGCCGCAAAAATGGCAATATATACCAGCCCACATGGTATTAGACCATTAAAATATCCCAAAAGGGTAGGGTTGATATTGGCACTTTTTTTTATCGCCTTATCTAATAATTGAAATACTCGAGTTCTGATTTTTTTGAAAAAGCCTAGTGAATTAATTTTAGAATCGAGATCTATGGAAAAAATTCCCATTAGAATCAAAAATACTCCTAAACTCAACGAGAGTATCTTCTGCATTCCCGCTACATAAAAAATACCACCAATGGCACCAAAAACAAACCCTAAGGAAGCATAAGCAAGTATCTTTCCTAGGTGATATTGGATATTAAAAAGTAGATGATTCTTAGTGCTGCCATTACTGTAAAATGCATAGATCAGAGGACCACACATTCCCACACAATGCAGACTGCCGAAAAAACCTAAGGTAAAAGCGACATACCACATTCTCTATAAGAAAATGTCCTTTTCAGCATAATAGGCCTTGTCATTTTCTTTCCAATCAACTTTCACTCTCCACAATCCTTTTTTTAATTTTTGAACGGGGATGTTTGTTTTACTGGACTGAATATTTACTTGATAATCAAGGCTTTTGTCAGAAGGTCGGTACATGGTGATAAGACCATTTGGATTGACAGATTCATTAAAATCCACCGCTATGACCCCATCGGCATTCATATATTCTATACTGACATTGTCACTTTTGAGAAAATTCTGTTTTTTATCAAAAGTTTCTTGATAATGGATGTCTTCATCATAGTAATCATCACGTACCAAACTGTGATCAACACCAAATGAAAGCCACAAAACTGTCAACATTGAGCCCACGAAAATGATAAAAAACAAGAGTATTCCATGACCCCAGTTAAATTTTTTAAACATCGCGAATATTATTTTATTGGTCCAAAAAATGTACTACTCGTTTCATCCACAATTTGACCATCGTGTAGTACAGAAATTTCTAAATCCGTTTTTTGACCTTTCAGTTTATCCTTTGGGATTTTAATGAAAAGTACGCCTTCGCTGGTTTGTTTTTTCAGTGTTTTTGCCCCTTCACCGACCACTTCAATGAGAGCCCCATCGATATTGGTCACTTTAAAGGTTACTGGATATTCGTCGTCTGTTTTGTTGTTCAGTTTATAATTATACAAGTTGCTGATGTAACCATCCTTATTGTCCTGATAGGTCATGCCTGGAGTCCGCAATATCAAAGTATCCACATCTGACCTAGACAACATCAAGAAGGATTCTAACCCAATGAGAATGGCCAATACTACAGAATAAGCTATGACCCTGGTATTGAAAAGTGATTGTTTCTTGTGAACGATTCCGTTGTAACTATCTATTCTAATGAGTTGCGTCGGTTTGTCAATCTTCATCATCACTTCGTCACAAGCATCGATACAAGCCGTACAGTTTACACATTCTAGCTGTGTTCCATTTCGGATGTCGATTCCGGTGGGGCATACTTGTACACACAATTTACAATCGATACAATCCCCTTGGTTGAGAGTCACACCGGAGGCTTCGGCATCTTGAATTTTCTTACGTGTAAGTTTGCCTCTTGGCTCTCCTCTCACAAAGTCATAACTTACCGCAAGACTATTTTCGTCGAGCATCACCCCTTGCAATCGACCATACGGGCAGATGGTGGTGCATACCTGCTCACGCATGAAAGCAAATACGCCATAAAAAAGAAAAGAAAAAATGACCATGGCAATAAAACCTTTCCAATGTTCACTTATTGGGTCTGTGATGATTTTAAAAACTTCATCAACTCCAATGATATAGGATAGAAATAGGTGACTAATAATCAATGCAATAAGTATAAAAATGGCTTGTTTAGAAACCTTTTTTATTATTTTATCAGTAGTCCATGGAGAAGCATTCAATTTGCGTTGAGCATTGGCATCACCTTCTATCCAATACTCAATTCTACGAAAAACCATTTCCATAAATATCGTTTGCGGACATACCCATCCACAAAACAATCGGCCATAAATTACCGTAAATAGGACTATAAATAACAGTCCAATGAGCATTGCAATGACAAAAAGATAAAAGTCCTGAGGCGAAAAGAATATCCCAAATATGGTGAATTCTCCTTGTGGAATATTGAATTGAACGAAAGGTCTTCCATTATATTTAATGAAGGGCAACGCAAAAAGTACTGCCAATAAAAAGTAGGATACGTATTTTCTATATTGGTAAAATGACCCTTGAGGCTTTTTAGGATATATCCAAATACGCTTACCGTGCTTATCAACAGTGGCTACATGATCTCTAAACTCATTTTCTTCTAGCCCTTCAATAAATTCAAAATCTACACTCATTATTTTATAAATTATTTATTACTTGCCGGCGCCTTTTATTTTGCTTCCGGCTCGTAAAGTTCTCCCTCCGGTGCTTTAGGATTTGGCGGATTAGTACCTTGTAAAGTCAAAATATAACTTGCAACCTCCTGAATACCAGTCGGAGGAATGGTTGATCCCCATGCCTGCATACCCTTATCAGTGACGCCGTATTTTATGGTCTTAAACAAATCTTTAATATCGCCACCGTGCTTCCAATATTTATCGGTAAAGTTTGGCCCTACCAATCCTTGTCCTTCCATACCATGGCAAGCAGCACAGTTGGCAACATAGATTTTCTTTCCATTTGCTAAACTTGCGGCATCAGAAAGGGTGACCACAGATAGTTCATCGACACTATTTGATTGCAAAGCAAGATATCTTTTGGTTTCGATTTCAGCTGTTTTGACCTCTTCATTATAGCTTTCTATCTGGCTTTTACCGATACCTGAAATGTGGTAAATGTAAATATATATTGCACCCCATGTAATGGTAATGTAAAACATATAAAGCCACCAAGGAGGCAAAGAATTATCTAATTCTCTGATGCCATCATAATCGTGTCCTAAGTCAATGTCCTTTTCCCTATCCATAGGAATGAGATTCCAAGATTTGTTGTACAATTTCTTGAAAAATCCGTCTTCTTTTTTGACTGGTTGCGACATTTCTGCACCTCCGGAAATCTCGTTTTCATACGTTCCGAATGTCACTTTTGCTACGTAAGCCAAAGCTGATAAGGCCAGTATCGTAACGAGTGCGGCCAGTATGAATATTATATGTTCATACGTCCAATCCAAAATAGAATTAGCATTGGATTGCGCTTTTACGCTTTGAACAAAAAATGTAAACATTGCAACAAGAACAATTTTCGACATTTTATTGATAGAGTTCATTGGAAAAAATTTATAAATATGAGTTGTAGTATTCATTTTGTTATGTTTTTCATGCTTTTCTAAATATCCGTATTTCCTGATTCATCGATGTCATCGTGTAGCGGAATATTTGCTACATAATCAATGGTTTTTTTATCTTTTTTAAACACCAACCACACTCCTAAGCTAAAGATGAACATAAAAGTGAGTAATGAAAAGATAGCCATCCAATTTATATTACCCGCTGAATCGAGAATATATTTAAACATAATTACTTAATTTTTCGGTTTAATATCGGTTCCCAATCTTTGGAGATAAGCAATTAAGGCTACTATCTCTCTGTTTTCAAGATTCTCATCTTCAACACCAGATTCTCTTAGATTGGCTGCAATTTTTTTAGCTTGAGACCGCAAATCAGAGATCACTCTCAAATCATAATTGTGTGGATATGGCGTATTCAACATACCCAATACTTTTACCTTAGCGACAGTGTAAGTGGTGTCGATTTCATTGGTTAACAACCAACCATATTTAGGCATAATCGAACCAGGTGACATTGTTTCTGGATCGTACATGTGGTTGTAGTGCCATAAATCATTGTATTTGCCACCCAATCTTTGTAAATCTGGTCCGGTTCGTTTACTTCCCCATAAGAATGGTCTGTCGTAAATATACTCGCCTGATTTACTGTATTCGCCATATCGTTCGGTTTCGTCTCTGAATGGTCTCACCATCTGAGAGTGGCAACTGACACAACCTTCTCTAATATAGATATCCCTACCTTCGAGCTCCAAAGGCGTATATGGGTGAACAGAAGCTATTTTCGGCACATTGTTATTGATGAGTATCATTGGGAAAATCTCCACTATACCTCCAATCAAAATCACGATTAAGCTCAATACCAACATCTGCATAGGTCTTCTTTCAATCCATCGATGCCAGTGTTCGCCTTTGTGAGAAACATATTTCTCTCGGGCTGGTGCGGAAGCTTCAACATTAGTGACAAGGCTACCTGAAGCAGCTGTTTTCCATAAGTTGTACACCATGATTAATACACCACTTAAATAGATGGTACCACCTATGGCTCTAATCGCATACATAGGTATAATCCTAGTAACTGTTTCAAGGAAGTTACCATAGGCCAATATCCCATCAGGAGTGAATTGTTTCCACATCAAACTTTGTGTCCATCCTGCCCAATACAGTGGAATGGCGTAGAATAAAGTACCTAGAGTTCCTAACCAGAAGTGTGTATTTGCTAATTTTACTGAGTACAATTTGGTTCCATATAATCTTGGCCATAACCAATATAGAATACCAAAAGTGAGCATTCCATTCCATCCTAAAGTACCAATATGTACGTGACCGACGGTCCAATCCGTAAAGTGACTGATAGCATTGATGGATTTGATACTCAACATAGGTCCTTCAAAAGTTGACATACCATATGCCGTGACTGCCACGACCATAAACTTAAGGATAGGGTCTTGTCTTACTTTGTCCCATGCACCTCTTAATGTCAATAAACCATTGAGCATACCTCCCCAAGATGGTGCTATCAACATGATACTAAATACAGTACCTAATGATTGAGCCCAATCAGGTAGTGAAGTGTAAAGTAAGTGGTGAGGACCTGCCCAGATATAGATAAATATCAATGCCCAAAAGTGTACAATCGAAAGTTTGTACGAATATACCGGTCTATTGGCCGCTTTAGGCAAGAAATAATACATTAAACCTAGATAAGGTGTCGTAAGGAAAAATGCCACCGCATTGTGACCATACCACCATTGTATCAATGCATCCTGAACTCCTGCAAACACTGGAATGGATTTCCACATGTGTACAGGAATCTCTAAGTTATTGAAGATGTGCAAGACGGTCACGGTGACCCATGTCGCTATATAAAACCAAATGGCTACATAGAGGTGATTTTCTCTTCTTTTTATAATGGTTCCAAACATGTTGATACCGAAAATTACCCACACGAGGGCTATGGCAATGTCTATAGGCCATTCTAACTCTGCATATTCATGTGAGCTAGTAATACCCAATGGTAGTGTCAATGCAGCTGCAACAATGATTAATTGCCAACCCCAAAAATGGATTTTCGACAAGGTATCACTAAACATTCTTGCTTTTACAAGTCTTTGCAATGAATAGTACACTCCCATAAAAATACCGTTACCTACAAAAGCAAAAATGGCCGCATTCGTATGAAGCGGTCTCAATCTACCAAAGGTAATCCACTGGTGAAGGTTAAGTGATGGCATGATCAGCTCGAAAGCGGCTATCAGACCAACAAGCATCCCAACTACACCCCAAATGGCGGTGGCAACACCAAAGTTCTTGACTATCTTATTGTCGTAACTAAAAGTTTCAATTTTTGACATCGTTAGTATTTGTTTGTTTTTCAATATTGGTATCAATCATGTCATCTTCTACAAGTATTCTCATACTCGGAGTATAATCATCATCATACTGCCCGGATCTAATAGCCCAAATAAAGGCTGCCAAAAACGATATGGCTACGACTAAACTTATGATTATCAGGTAGAAAATAATATTCATACACTAAATTCCATTTTCGCTGCAAGGTAGAACTTGACAATTTTATGTAATATGACTCTCATCATGCTTCAAAATGATAATGGTCAAATCTTAACTTTCTTTTAACATTTGTCTCGCCAGTACTTGAGTTACTGTAACCCCGACAATTACCACAGTAAGCGAACTCAAAGGCATCAATATCGCGGCAATGATTGGCGTTAATTTTGCCGTTGCAGCAAAATACAGACCCAAAGAATTGTAGAGAAATGCAATTAAAAATGTCGTATAAATTACCCATTTTGAAGCTTTAATAAAGCCAATGTATTTATGCAAATATATCAATTTTTCTTCGGCAATGATGGCATCCGATGCAGGAGTAAAATTATTTGATTCTCCTGTAACGACAATCCCTACACTTGACTGTTTTAATGCTCCGGCATCATTTAATCCGTCGCCGATCATGAGCGGATGGTGATGTTCAGAGATTTCCTTCTTCACGAAATCAAGCTTGTCATAGGGTGTTTGATTAAATTTTAACTCGGCTTCTTCACCGAGAAGCTCTCTCATTTTGGATTCTTCTTTGTTGTTGTCACCGGAGAGAAGTGTTATTTTGTATCGATTTTTCCATGTTTCGAATAGAGGCTCTATTCCTTTTCGGGGCTCACTATTGACTAAATAAGATCCGATGATATTATTGTCAATTTTTAAATAAATGGCACTTTCTAATCCTTTCTCAGGAACGATGTCAAGAAATTTGGGAGAACCCATGATAAGGTGATGTCCGTTTACGATGGCATTCATCCCCTGACCTGTAACTTCTTGAAAGTTGCTGACATCCAATATTTTAGATTTGGGTAGGTAGCTGTATATGGCTTTGACCTTGGGATGGGTCGATTGGAAACAAAGTGATTTTACCATCTGACTCTGTAAAGTCGTAAGCACCTCTCCATTATAGGAAATACTCAAATTTTTATTATCCGTAATCGTTCCGGTTTTATCTATGATAATCGAATCTATGTCCTGTATTTGCTCAATAGTTTCGGTGCTTTTAATAAAAAAACCTCTAGAAGATAGTAATCTCAAGACATTGCCATAAGTAAAGGGAATAGCCAATGCCAATGCACAGGGACAGGCGACAATAAGTACCGCTGTAAAGGCATTGAATGCGAGCTTTGGATTCACATTTAACCAGTATATCAATACGAGTGTCGCTATGGTCACGATGGCAAAAGTAAAATAACGACTGACATAGTCGATGACCGAAGTTTTATTCTCTGTTTTGTAGATATAGTTGGATTCATTCCAAAGTTTGGTAAGATAGGCTTGGTCAATGGCTTGAAGGACGGTTGCTTTGATGGAATTTCCGATTTGCTTGCCTCCTGCATAGATTTTCTCACCTTTGACTTTTCGCACAGGGTCAGATTCTCCGGTTACAAAACTGTAATCAATCATGGCATCACCCTCGAGTAATATCGCATCAGTAGGTATGATTTCTTCATTGCGTATCATGATTTCATCACCTGCTTTTATCTCGCTGACAGAGTAAGAAACCCACTCACCATTAACATTTAGAAGTGTAGAAATTGGGAAATAAGAAGTGTAACTCCTTTCGAAATCTAGTGACTTGTAAGTATAATTTTGAAACCATTTTCCTATCAATAAGAAAAAAACGAATCCCGCCAAACTGTCAAAATATCCCTCGCCTGTCCCCGAAAACACCTCATAACAACTTCTGAGAAATAGGGTAGCCATGCCTAGAGCAATGGGTACATCGAGATTAAAGGTCAGAGCCCTGATGCTTTTCCATGCCGACTTAAAATAATCCCATCCTGCATAGAACACAACTGGAAGTGCAAGGATAAAATTAATGTAACCCAAGTGCATCTCTTGTGCAGCCTTTTCAAAGCCAAGGTACTCTGGAAAGCTCAACAACATGATATTTCCAAAAGTGAATCCTGCGACACCGAGTTTGTATAATATCTGACGGTCTGGATCTTTACGTTTTGTATCGGACGAAAGTTTGCCCAAGTTTAGTTCCGGTGCATAGCCAATTTTATGAAGTAGTGAGACTATGTTTTTGAGATTCGTGATTTCCGTATCATACACGATACTCAGTTCTTTCGAATGGAAATTTACCCGACTGTTAGTGATTCCAGGGTCGAAATGATTGATTCGTTCCAGTAACCACAGACAGGACGAGCAATGAATCTGCGGAAGATTAAAAATCATTTTGGCTCGGTTTCCTTCCTTAAAGATGAGCAATTGATTGACAATTTCTTCATTATCGAGATATGAAAGGTCGATGTTCTTATTTTTGTCCTGCGCTATACCGGGATTGTTTTCAATCAAGTAATAGGAGTCCATGCCATTGTCACGGAGCAATTGGTACACCATGAGGCACCCATGACAACAGAAATCCTTATCCTCAAACAGGATGTCTTCAGTGACACAATCACTACCACAATGATAACATTTAGTAACTATCTCGGATTGGCTCATTACTCTATTGCCGCAAATTTATGCTTAAAAGAAGAGGTAAAGATATTCCTAAATTATCCCATCTCCTAATGATAAAGCTCGGGACTAGAATTGATGTTCAATTTATGACACTATTTGGATTTACACAATGCTCAATTCTGTAATCAAAACCCAATTTCAGGTTCGCTACATTGCCAGAATCTTTATCTCTACTCTCTGGTTCTTTTTCCGTCCGGCTAGAGACTCATCTTTAGTGAGTGGCTGTCGTTTGCCATAACCCTTGTAACTGATTTGGCTGGCAGGAATTCCTCGGTTATAAAAATACTCCGCCACATTGCGGGCTCTGTCTGCCGAGAGTCGATCGCAATAAGCATCGGACGGGATGGTATTGGTATGCCCTCCGATTTCAATGTTGACATTTGGATTTTGAATCAAGAAATCATAAATTTCTGAAAGGACGGCCACACTTTCGTCTTCGATGGCTGTGCTGTCCGCCTTGAAATTTAACTCGTTGATTCGCAGAGTCTTACCAATCTGCAATTGAGACATTTCGAGCTCAGGTAAGAATTTTTCTCTTGGTATGGTGATGGTTTCCTGAGCTGTACAGCCATTGTCATCCTGAACATTGATGGTGTAGTCGCCAGCTCGTAACTTCGCGACTTGCATTCCTTTTGCACCATTTGACCAACGAACGTCGTAGGGAGGTTTTCCTCCTGATACAGAAATGATGGCTTTGCCATCATTCTTTTTGTCAGCGGTCACTCGTTCTATTTCTTCTACTGAGATCACTAGGGGTTCAGGTCTGAGGAGTTCAATGCTGGTACTGGTCAGATTACCGATTTGGTCTGTCACTGTCAATTCATAAGTGCCTGGTCCTAAATTTTTTAGTTCATCTTTGTCACTTTCTGAGGTATTCCATTTGTAAATATATGGAGGTACTCCTCCTGCTGCTGACACCTTGATGATGGCATCCTTGCGGTCGTTACAACTCAATGTTTTTTGCACGAGAATCCCCGCAAAAAGTTCTTCAGAATTATTGTCAGGGAATATCAGCCGATATAATCCGCTTCCATCGCTCCCTATCCAGATCACATTACTGCTGTCACATGCCAAAGCGGTGCATTTCTTGGTCAGAAGCGAGGCCTCCGATGGAAAAGCTTCAATTTCTTCCTCATACGGGTCATAGCGAACGAGTTTATTACTGGCAAAATACAATCTGCCTTTTTTATCTAGGACAAAGTCATTGACTTTTCCACTGGATAATGATTCATCAAGACCCACATCATATCCTCTATTCCAAGGGTCTACTAACCACATATTTTTTTGAGCATAAAACCATAAACCCTCGTTATTTTCTCGGTACAAGGAGACATTTTCTTCATCATGTCTTAGCTTCCAACTGTCCCCATCGATTCTGAGTTCTCCATTGCGAGTGCCTGCCCAAAGGATGCCGTGGTCATCTCCATGAAGAAAATTGATCTTATTGCCCTTCAAATCTTGGTTGAGTTCATTCAAGGCTTTGAGGGATTTATTGTTGCTTTCATATTGATATATTCCTCGCTCCGATGCTAAATAAAGGACATCATTGACCCAAGAAAAATCAACTAATGTAAATTCTGAGTCTTTCAGCATGTTTTCATTGCCGGGATACTTGTATAATTCCGAAGCGGTGGCAAGGTACATTTCTCCATTATGTTCGTGAATGGCGATGATGTTTTTGCCTGTGTAAACGTGAGAGTCTTTCTTATCGCTACCCTGAAGTAGATGCACACCATCAGAGCTAGCTACCCAAATATTATTCTTAGAATCAACCACCAATTTATTGATGAATAAATTTGATGGAAGATTGTCATATCGCATTATTACCAATTTTGGTTCTTCCGTAGATTGAGATTTTGACAATAGAGGAAGTAGAACAAACGCTATTAGAAAATAATACCTTGACATCATTATCATCTTTTTATAAGTTTGGTAACCATAATTATATCGTGTCATAAAAGTATGAAAGAAAAATAAAAAATCGCCTGAATCAGGGATAAAATTACTTTATTTGAAACATAGGAAGGATTATTGCCTATGTCAAATATGTCAATGCGAATTTCCGACTAAAAGATTTAATCTGGTCTCTAACTTGCCTGAATGTTTCCATGATTTCCTCTTCACTGCCTGATGCTTTAGCTGGATCTGAAAAACTGTGATGAACAGCCTTGCCCTGACCGGGCAATACAGGGCAATTCTCCCTAGCATTGTCACAAACTGTTAAAATTAAATCCCACTCGATATCATCGTATTCCTCCACGGTGGAGGACTTATGAGTGCTGATGTCAATGCCATCTTCCCGCATGATTGCGACTGCTCTTGGATTTAATCCATGAGCTTCTATGCCTGCACTATAAACTTCTGCTTCATCACCAGAGAAAAGGCGCAGATATGCTTCTGCCATTTGACTGCGACAGCTATTACCAGTACATAGTACAAGTAGTTTTTTCTTAGTCATTTGCCTTTGGATGCTTGCAATTAATCAAAACTAACAACAGCCGCTACCGGGCTTACATTTTTTCTCTACTTTCTCTGCATATACCGTAATACTTCGGATGGCGGTTTCTTGAGATTTGTATTCTTCAATTTCCTGCTCATCAAAGTAATCGGCTAAAATGTCATCTGGGATGATGATGGGTTTGTTTTTTTGAATCGTAATATTTTGAAATCCTGCATTGTCAATCCCCGTGAGGTAATCTTGCATTTGGATAGCACCAGAAACACAACCCGCGTACATTTCTGCGGCACCTTTAAATTTTTCAGGTAATTCTCCTACCAAAACGATGTCAGAAATACTAAAATGACCTCCATTTTTTAGGACTCTGTGCATTTCGCCGAACACTTTTTTCTTATTTGGAACTAAGTTGAGCACACAGTTACTAACGATGACGTCTGCCACATTATCATTGACCGGCATATTGTCAATATCACCTTCTCTGAATTCCACATTGTTAAAACCCAGATTTTCGGCATTTTGACGTGCCTTATTGATCATAGCAGGAGTGAAATCTATGCCTATGACTTTACCGGACTCACCCGTTTCTGCTCTTGCAACGAAACAATCATTGCCCGCACCGCTTCCCAGATCAATGACCGTATCGCCTTTTTTAATCTTAGCAAACTGGGTGGGAAGTCCGCAACCCAGACCTAAATCTGCATCTTGATTATAGCCATCGAGTTCATCATATTCTTCACTCATAATATTATAAACTTCGCCACTGCAAGAGCCTGCTCCACAGCACGAAGATTGATTTTGCTCCTTGGGTTGAAGGGCAATTTCGCTATATTTTTGTCTGACTAATTCTTTGATTTGATCTTCTGTTTGCATGGCTAGAGTGTTTTTATATTTAAACTATAATTTTTCTACTTTGATAATACAATCAATCGGTATAAATGGTTGTCACATGAATCATTAACTTTTTGTAAATTATTCTCCTACGGGTGCTAATCTTACGACTAGACCATCTAAGTCCTCATTTAATTTAAGCTGGCAACCCAAACGGGAATTGGGTTTTACAAAAAATGCTTGATCTAACATGTCTTCTTCTGCTTCAGTGGGCTCAGGCAATTCATTATCGGATTCCACATACATGTGACATGAGGCACACAAGGCCATCCCCCCGCAAGTACCCTCTACGGGCAACTCATAACTCTTACATACTTCCATCATATTGAGACCCATATCGGTGGGTGCCTCGAGGAGGTGTTCTTCTCCTTCTCGGTCGATGACGGTGACTTCTATCATTCCATTCTCCATATTATTCCAATCCTGAGATTCCTGTAACGGTCGTGTATTTAAAACTCAATTTTTGATCCGGGTAAATGTGTTTAAACGCCGATTGAACCATTAAGGTTCCTTCATGGAATCCACAAAGTATGAGTTTGAGTTTGCCGGGATAGGTGTTGATGTCACCGATGGCATAGATTCCGGGTATATTGGTACTGTAATCATAAGTGTTCACCTTGATGGCGTTGTCTTCGATTTCCAGGCCCCATTCGCCAATAGGTCCTAATTTCGGTGTCAACCCAAACAAAGGAATGAAATAATCCGCATTAAAGTCCACAATGCCATTACTTGTTTCTACGGTTACACTTTCTACTGAATTAGCACCGCTGATAGCCGTCACTTGTGCATTGGTAATTAAATCCACTTTGCCAGAATTGGCTAATTCCATGACTTTTTCAACGGAATCGATGGCTCCTCTAAAAGAACTCCTTCTGTGAATCAACTTGATACTTTTGGCTATTTCTGCCAAATAAATAGTCCAATCCAAGGCTGAGTCACCACCACCCGCAATCACGATGTCCCTGTCGCGATACTTTTCGGGGTCTTTGACGATATAATCAACGCCTTTGCCTTCATATTTTTCAAGATTTTCTAAAGGTGGTTTACGTGGCTCGAACGAACCCAAGCCTCCTGCAATGGCGATGACCGGAGCACAGATTTCCGTGCCTTGATCCGTTGTTAACTTAAATAAGGAATCTTCTATTTTTTCAATTTTTTCGGCTTTTTCACCCAATGTAAATTCAGGGTTGAATGGCTCTATTTGTTTCATCAGGTTATCTACCAATTCCGAAGCCAATACACTGGGATAGCCAGGTATGTCATAAATTGGTTTTTTGGGATAAATTTCTGTCAGTTGACCTCCGGGCTGACCCAATACATCCACTAGATGGCATTTTAATTTTAACAATCCGGCTTCAAATACAGTAAATAGGCCGACCGGGCCTGCTCCTACAATAATAATGTCTGTTCTAGTCAAGATTTCAGAATTTTTCCGCAAAAATAGCTTATTCTTAAAAAATGCTTGTAACCAAAGTCATCTTTAAGCATGATAATTGATTTATGTCTTTTTCACTGCATTTAGAAAGTAGGCAAATCGCCATTTGTGCCAGCTCGCAAGGCTTGGATTGGCAGATGTCAATTTATTGTAAATGGAAGTAAGATTGGTATTTAAAATTTTTGTGGTGATGCCTACGAGTTTTAACTTTTGGAGTCGGTGGTAAAAAGTGACCATCCTATTTTTAGGAAAGGAATCCATGTTAAGGGCTAGTTCGGTTAGAAATTGTTTTTGATTTTCAATCAGGTTTTGACTGTCTGTGAGGGGAGGGTAGAGCATTAGACTATTTACAAGAAGCACTTGATGAGGAGGTATGGACTGCCGCAGCCATTCATTTTCTAAGTTTTTATGTTCATTCCAACCCGAAAAATGATCAAAATCCTGAAGTAGAGATTTGGGAAACACTGCATTCGAAAAGGAAAGAAAAGACCAAGCCGTACGGTGATCGTGAGACTTTTGATTTTTGACCATTTTCGTGGCAAGCTTGTAATCCAGCATCTTTTGAGCTGATGTCGGTTTCTTTCTTTTGAGTTCCCAACCACCGACTAGAACTAGCGCTGACTCAAGCGATTCCATATAGTTTTTTAGGAACTTAGCGCCAGACGGCATGAGTCCGGCATCGAGGATGAGTACATAATCATATCGAGCCGTCGCCAGCAATCTCTTAAGAAGCCCGGCTCGACCCATTTTCTCGCTAAAATAGATATAATTCACACCGAGGTAGGTGTTGACTTTTTCATTCTCCAACCTATATCGCTCAGATGAATTGTCCTCAAATACCAATATTTCCACTGGTGTATTGAGCTTGTTTTTTTGCTTTGATAGCATCTGTACCAGCTTGACCACACGTTCGTTGTATGTAGGAATAAGGATTGAAAGCACGATAAAATTATTTATATTTCGGTAGCATGGTCGTAAATGTAAGGATATATTTTTGTACTCTTGACAGTCGTCGTATTTTTGTACCGGATAAGAATAGACAAATGATAGAATTACTCAGCGATCTTAAGGATGAGGTATTAATAGCCATTGCGACCAAAGTTGAAAAAGGGGAGAGGATTACACCCGAAGAGGGTCTATATCTATATGAAAATGGTGAATTGGCCTATTTGGGAGTTTTGGCAAATTATGTCCGAGAAAAAAAGCACGGAAATAACACTTATTTTAATAAAAATTTCCATCTCGAGCCCACCAATATTTGCCTCTACACCTGTTCTTTCTGCTCCTATTCTCGATTGATAAAGAAACGTGAAGAAGGCTGGGAATACACCATTGATGAACTCATGGACATGGTCAAGTCGTATGATGGCAAAGACGTATCAGAAGTACACATCGTGGGTGGAGTATTGCCTCAGTACGACGTGAAGTTTTATACTGAATTGTTTGGTCAGATTAAGTCTCATCGACCTGAATTACACGTCAAAGCGCTGACTCCAGTTGAGTATCACTACATGTTTAAGAAGGAAAAAATATCTTACGAGGAAGGCATGCAACGGATGAAAGAAGCGGGATTGGACTCGATGCCTGGCGGTGGTGCGGAGATATTTGATGAAGAAATCAGAGACCAGATCGCAGGTGGTAAGTGTAGCTCTGAGCAGTGGCTAAGCATACATGAGATATGGCACGACCTAGGCATGAAATCCAATGCGACCATACTATACGGACACATAGAAAATTATGCCCATCGCATCGATCACCTCGAGAGATTGCGGTCGCTACAAGATAAGACGGGAGGATTTCAGACCTTTATACCCTTAAAATTCCGCAACAAAGACAACGAACTTTCGCATCTGCCCGAAGTCTCTAACATTGAAGACCTCCGCAACTATGCCATTTCTAGGATATACCTTGATAATTTTGACCACATCAAAGCGTATTGGCCCATGATCGGCCGCTCTATAGCCCAGCTGTCTTTGGCCTTTGGGGTGGATGATTTGGATGGAACGATAGATGATACGACTAAGATTTACTCCATGGCGGGCTCTGAGGAGCAAAATCCGAGTCTCTCCACGGCGCAGCTGGTCAACCTCATCAAATCCGTAGGGAGGAAACCCATCGAGAGAGACACCTTGTACCACGTGCTGAAAGATTACAGTGAAGTAGAATTTGATGAAGACAAGGAGTACAAAGGCTATGTAAGCTTGCCGGTGGTGTAAGGTAGGCGAACCTTATTTTTTTGGGGGGTAAAAATTACAATCATTCGTAATAAATGATTATTTTCGTCCCATACTTATTGATATGATGACCTTAACGGATCAAAATATACGACACCTCAAGCCAAAATTTCACAAGGATAGTGAGTGGAAGGGAATGTTTATTAGTTATGACCAAGGTCTAGTCTCTGGGATAAAAGGTCTTGAAGGTCTCAAATATTTGCAAAGTAAAAAGTGGGGGTATATCCCAATGGATAAGATGAATATAGATAGAAATTCGCCGCTAGATAATAGAAATATGCGAAAAAGGAAGGATGAATTTATATACAATATATACGCAATTTGGCGTATATACAATCGTTAGCAATAATTAAAATGAAAAATGAAAGCATTAGTTAATCTTATATTGATATTTTGACTCAAAATTCTATGTTTGCAACACCGGAAAAATCAGGAAACAATTTACCGGAAATCATTAAGTTTATCAATAACAAGGATAATTACTGCATTGAAAAAAGTGATAAACGAACACAATGTTAATTCTTTGATACAAATGGAGTAATTTAGTGACTCCGGTGTAATAACTGGTGATTTAAACATTGTTAAGATTATTGGAAAAAGGTAATAAATTTGAAAAATAAAACAAATGTTCAACTCCTTTAATGATGACGATGAATATAAATCATTGAAATTGCAATATCTTATCAAAGGGCGATATTAATTACAAGACAATAACGGCGACCTATTATCAATTGGTCTGCATATTATGGAAATGTACCTTTTACAAAAATTAATGTTGGAAAATGAGCAATAACTTGAACCAAGTATTCATTCAGATGGCGTTATGCGAGATTTGGAAAATGGCAAGATAGTATCGTTGATTTTGTTGCTTGAAATTATCAATGTTTATTCCTTAAACAGGAAGATTCGATTAATTCGCACTTTCAGAACAGTAATTTCTTTTGTTTAAAGTCATTGCTGAATAAAGAAACATCAATACCAGAGATGGTGCAAAATACATTACATGATGATTGCACAAAAAATAGTTATTTTGATGGTAAAATATTTGATTGAAGAAAGCGCTAATATCAGCAAAATAAATATTCGGTTGGCAAACGGCATTAGACATCCTTTTCTTTGGTAAAAATTCAATGGCAATTTCCTTGTCAAAATGGAGCTGATGTAGATAAACGGAAAGTAATTTATCCTTTCATTAGTACGGCAATCAGAGCAGATAATTGGATTGGGCAAATTTATTGCAGGCCGATATTAACTCCACAGATGGAACCAACAATTTTCACCAATTATGTGGGCACTTTATATATCAAAATAAAGGATTTTTGTTTCCCTTTTATTAAAATATAATCCGTTTACAATTATAAGCAATACAATCAAAATGTTTTTAAATACTGAAATAATGAAATTCTAAAAATGCGAAAAAGAATAAGTATTGCTAACATGGTATAGTTCATGGGAGTTTAGCTTTTACCAACGTTGTGGCTCGTAAAAAGTCAGTGTAAACTGATAAAATCGCTTCAAGTCCACAGCCATACCATCATCGTTACCTGCAACCCTAACAGACACCCTGCAAACACTGAGCAGATAGACAAAACTAACCCAATACAACTTTTCTGTGCTTTTGACCCCAAGCCACAATTTGACCAATCAATGGTTCTAACGACTTACCATGTTCAGTTAGGCTGTAACTAATCGTAACAGCACCAGACGTATCTACCTCACGACTGACCAACTTATTCATTTCAAGATATTTTAATTCTTTAGTAAGTGTTCGAGGTGTGATAATTCCTAAATCTCTTTTAAGTTCATTAAACCTTTTTTCCTTATCGCAGAGGCTTGCCAATATTGCCCCACGCCAACGACCACCAATAACATCAATGACATCTTGGACATCTCTTAGTTGAATTTGTTTTTGTTTATTCTTCATTTTATTAAAATTAGTAGTATCCTAAAAAATAGTGGTATTTTCTGCAAATGTAGTATATTCTGGATACTTTATTTATACATTTGCAGCGAAATAATTTTAGTAAAAAATGAACATAACAATTATAGGTGCTTCTGCAGGTGTTGGACTTGAAACTGTTAAAAGAGCATTGGACAGAAACCACCATGTTACTACACTTTCTCGTTCAGAAATTAATTTGCCAAGTCATTCAAACTTGACAACGCTAAAAGGCAGTGCAACGAATAAAGCCGACCTAATAAAATCAATTGAAAAAGCAGACGCTGTAATTGTTGCTTTGGGAACAGGAAAAAGTATGAAGCCAACAACTTTGTATTCTGACTTTGCAAAACTTTTGGTTGAAGTTCAAAATGAAACAAATACTCAAATTCCATTCCTAGTATTGACAGGTTTTGGTGCAGGAGAAAGCGGACAATACAATGGATTTATTATGAAATTGTTCTTCAAATTCTTACTAAAAGACGTGTATGCAGACAAAACCAAAATGGAAGAAACTATTAGCAACTCAAAACTTAAATGGGTAATGGTTAGACCGGGATTACTTAAAGATAAACCTCTGACCGAAAAATACCGGATTGAAAACAAGCTTTACAAAGGGATAAATATTGGTGGTATCAACCGGGCAGATGTAGCAGACTTTTTAGTAAAGCAAGCTGAAAACCCAACACAACTAAACAATTACGTTTCACTTTCAAATAAATAAAAAAATGAACATTTTACACATTGACAGCAGTGCATTAAGTGCTGAAACATCGTTGCCACTTTATAGCGATCCACGTGGCAATTATTCTATGAGTCGCAGATATACTAAAAAGGTAGTTGAATTGTTAAAAGCGAAAAATAGCGATGCAACAGTAGTATATCACGATTTAGAAGTAAATCCCATCCCATATTTGAGTCATGTAGCCACTACTGGTCTTTTCATGCCAGCAAATATGCATAGTCCAGAGCAAGCGAAAGCCCTTGAACTTTCAACAAAGCTTGCCAATGAAATTCTTGAGGCAAATGCAATTGTCATAGGAGTTCCTACACATAATTTTATGGTTCCTGCCGTTTTAAAATCTTGGGTAGATCATTCTGTTCGGTTTGGCATTACCGTAGGCGACAATAATGGTATTCCTGTAGGACTTGCTAATCCTAAAACAAAAGTTATCGCTTGTGTTGCAAGTGGTGGTGACTATTCGCAAGGACCGCTTAAAGGGTTTTCTTTAGTGGAAGACTTTATCGAAAGGTTTTTTGGAAATATAGGCATAACTGATATTTCATTTGTAAACTTACAAGGTCTTGCAAACGGACAAGATGCTGTGAAAGATGCGATGGAAGCAGCAGATAGAAAAATTTCAGAAATTGTTAATAATATTAAATAAATAAAACATGACAAATCAACATTTAACATCAGAAATAGAAGCTCTAATTAAGAAGCACTATGGCGGTTACGCTGCGAATGGCAATCCTGGAGCCACATTTGAGCAGACTACCAAAGCTTCATGGAAAAACTGTTCAGCAAATGGCGAAAGTTACCAGACACGAGAAGAACTTATTGCAGCACTGGAACATGGTCTACACAAACTCATTCCCGATTTGAAATGGGAAATTTTAGAAATCATACCGAGTGGTGATAAAGTTGTCGTTCGTGGACAAGGTTCGGGTACGCCAATAGGTCCTTTTATGGGAGTTCCAGCAAGTGGCAAAAGCTTTAAGATTATGTCAATAGACATCCACACTCTTGAAGATGGTAAGATTACCTACACGCATCACCTCGAAGATTGGGCTATGGCAATGGGACAACTTGCAGACAACTAAGCGACTTTTTAATAAAATACAATTGCCCTAATAGTTTTAGAAAGTATAGAGACTTTGGAAAGTAATAAAGCCAAATCCATAGACGGGAAAAGAAAGGGCAGCAGGTAACACGGTGTATAAGCAATAGCGGGTTTCGGGCATTTTTTGAAAGTTAGTGCTAAACCGATATTTTGGTATTTTTACGAAGTGTAGTGCTAAAATCCCCGCTACTGCTCATACACCCAAAACGTTGTAACCAATTTGACATCACCAGTAACATTTACCGACTTAAATCGTCATACATCTAATTTACCAGCCTAAATATGATGAAAAACAGATACTACTATATAGACTTCCTAAGAGTTATTGCAATTT
>JACJYM010000014.1 GCA_020636155.1 Lewinellaceae bacterium
TTGGTAAAAGTTTAAAATTAGATCCTTGTGTAACGAATTAAAAAATTCGACCTAATTATTTTTGGTAATCTAATGCAAGTCTATTAGATTTGGAGGATGGTATAACACCTTAATAACTAAAATGAAAAATATTATTTACATTCTTCCTCTTTCTTTATTGACAATATTATCCTTTGTTGCTGCTAAGACTAATGTGGGAATCCCGATTAATGATGATTGTTCTGGAGCTATCTTATTAAAACCAGGTGATGTAACAGTCGGCACGACCATAGAAGCTAGTAATTCTGGCCTTATAAACTTTAGTAATTGTTCCGATGCCTTAAATCAGGCTGATGTTTGGTATCGCATTAATACCGAAGATATTTCTAATTGCATTTTAACTATTTCTGATTGGACAGGGAATTACTCATTTGCATCAGAACTCTTTATTGCATCCTCGGCTTGTAACAATTTAACACCACTTTCCCAAAATTTCAATTGCAATGTGAACTCACACAGCTATTTCGTTTCATCAAATTGTTATAATAACAATGAAATTATATATTTAAAAGTTGGGTCTCTGACAGACGGAGGTGAGTTTACAGTGAAATTAGAAGAGGATACTGCTACTTGTAACATAGCCGACGAGATTTCTAATATTGGCCTAGAACAAACCATTTATTGCGAACCAACGGATACAAATTTTCTTCAATTCAATACTATTTGTCATAATTCATGCTTAAAACATGCTTGTCCCGATGAGGAATTTTCACAATGTGGTTTCGACGTTAATCCTACGATATGGTTTAAGCTTATAGTTGACGCTAACACAAGCCTAATTTCTACAACTATCCATACCGAAGGAACTTGGAATCCGGTTTGGAATATTTATTATTATGATGGAAATAGTTATTTACCATGCGATACACTGTGTAGTAGTGACGTAAATAATCAAGGTTTATTTCAAGTCAAGGCACAATATGATACAAACGGAAATCTTATCCAAGAATATTTTCTTGGGTTAAGTGGTCAAGGTGAAATTGACAATCCTAATTTCGAAATTTGTGCCTACACCACTGTTGATGGCATCATTTGTCTCGGAAGTTTTGAAACCAATTGTCAACCAGATCCATCCCTGAACATCTGGGTGGCAAACCGTGAATTCGAGGGCAGCCTTGAAGGCCCATTTTTAATGAATGAGAAAATTCAAGTTTGCGTTAATTTCTTTTACGATGCATCAGAAACTGGGGTAGATTGGTTGTCTGGGATTATCCCGAGTTTTAGCAGTGGGTGGAACATGGATGATTTTAACTTTGAAGAAAATTCTCCAATAGGAAATGGGGCTAAATCTGAGTATTATAATTTTAATGGACCTTGTGCACCCCGTATTCAAGAAAACGTGCCACATCTTTGCACTTATTATGATGAAAACGGAATATTACAACTTTGCAATAGCCTATGTGAAGTATGCCCTTGTGAGCCTGGCATGAATGAAGGTGATCTGCTACCCAGTGGCTGGTTCTGGGTTTCGAATGGAGGCAACACAGATTGTGAAAATGATTGCTCGCCAGGAGAAGGATGGGGAATAGGTGTGACTACAGTTTATGTCGAATTTTGTATGGATTTACAAGTTGGCACTTTTGAAAACAAAGAAATTTGTAAGGAAAATAAATATCTCCAGTTTTCTTTTCAGACGTTTTCTGATGGTGTGGCAGGATGTTGGGAGGATCCAGTCGGCGAGTGTTTAGTAGATTTAAAACAAGTGGGTCCAATATGGGAAATCGCCTGTAATTCAGTGCTTTACGGCGATATAATCACCGATGATAATGAAAATTGTGAATATGACGAAAATGAAAATAGTCCAAATAAAAACTGGGTCATCGTAGGAACTTCTTCTATCGATACAGCTTATGCGATATCTGATGTAAATGGATATTATGGATTGGCCATTGATCCATCAATTTATGATTTAACAGTTTATCCTAGCTTTTCAAATTTCTCAGTTTGTAATAATGCTGATTTAATAGGTATTGACATGAGTGCGGAGTCTGTATTAAGACAAGATATTATTGCTAATAACTTATTTTCGTGCCCTTATCCTTCAGTAAAAATGACGACAACTTTCTTGAGAGCCAATATCTGGAATAATATTCCTCTCACTATTTGTAATAATGGAGGGCTAACTCTTGACTCTATAAATTTGGAACTTTATTACCCTAACTGTGACGTTTATTTGAGTGAATTTCAATCAGATACACTTTTCCAGTCATATAATATTCAAATAGATACAACCTTGGAACCAGGACAGTGTATGAATATTGTTTCAAATGCATTTCCCAAAAACACTATTTTGGGAGAAACTTTATGTTTGGAAGCTCACATTAATAAAGAAAATAGTTGCGAATCGGAGCTTCTACAAAATTCGAGTTTTATAGAAATAGATGGCATCTGTGAAGGGGATTCCGTTTCCTTTACCCTCACTAATATAGGTGGTCACAATATGGATAATTCGTCAGGATACTCAATCTTTAAAAATGATCAATTTTTAGAATATGGTAATTTCAAATTAAATTCTGATAATTCAAAGACGTTTAAGTATTATGCTGACGGAAGTATCTATACGGTCTTATGCGAACAAGATTCCGTATTGTTTCAAAATTCTGTCGTATCGAAAAGCATCTATGGATGTGCTGACTTTGGACAACAGGCAGACTATTCCTATCAAAACCCTTTCTCTCAAAATGATTTGTTAGAGTCGAATGATATAGATTGTGTCATACTAAGAAACTCCTTTGATCCCAACGAAAAATTGACAAGTCCCACAGGTTATTCTGACAAGCACATTGTAAATCAAAATAGCCAGATTGAATATATCATTACCTTTGAAAACATAGGCAACGATGTCGCATATGTTGTAAGGGTTGAAGATTTGATATCAGAAGATCTTGATTTAGCCACCTTACAAATTGTGGATGCCAGTCATGATTATTCGATTCGAATCGAGGGTAGAACCCTTAAATTTAGTTTTTACGGCATCAACTTACCTCCGACTTCTGAAGACCCACAAAACTCTCATGGCTATGTGAAAATAAAAATTAGTCCGCGAAAAAATTTGCCAATTGAATCAGTTGTTTACAATGAAGCGAAAATATTTTTCGATTTAAATGAGCCCATTGTAACGAATCAAACGTATGTTCAGTTTGGAGATCATTGCTTGAACCGGCTGTTTATTCCAATTCCGCTGGATGAAAAATTTGAAGACCAATATGTATGTTCTGAAGATTTTCCTCTTAATATAATTTCTCTTGAAGACCCTAATGGAGACAATACGATTGGTTGGCAGGGTGACAATATTTCGGTAAAAGATCCCAATGGATATCTCGCGATACAGAATGTAACCAATCAATATGGTTGTACTTATACTCAAGAGATAAAAATATATGAAATCCTACCGTCTGAACAAGACATTAAGGTTATTCTATGTGAGCCAAGCACACTAGAATTTAATATCAATGGGACGACCAAAGAAATAATGGTGGATCAAGACTTAAAGGATTTTAATATTGTTTTTGATAATGCCAGTGTTGATGGTTGTGATTCTATCATTAATTTAACAGCAAGTATCATTCAAATACTTGAAATTGATTTGTCCAAAGAAACCTGTTCTTCGAATTCCGTAGTTCTAAAGGTGAATAATATTCTAAACTCATTAAACATTCCGACTGACGCAGAGTCCATTTTATGGTACAAAAATGGCACTGAAATAGGTGCAGGTTATGAACTGAATATTACCGAGACCGGTAATTATGATTGCTACCTTTCGATAAAAACGGACAATAATGAATGCTTAAAATTAATGGGCACAGTCACTGTCGATCAAGAAGATTTTTATTATTTATACCCAGAGATTGAAGGTCAAGAATACTTCTGTTTTTCTGAAAATCAAAACGAATTAAACTTTAGCAGTACATTTATTAACGATAACGCAAATAATCTTTATCATTGGATGGTATTGAGCGGTGTGGAAGAAATCGTATCACAAAACAACAGTCATATATCGATATTGCCTGATTATCAAAACAATATCGAATTATGCTTGACTGTCGAAACTGATTGTGGTGTATCGGATGAAAAATGTAAAATCATCATACTCGAATCATATCCTCAATTGGAAGAGAAATATTTTTTGGCCACATCAGATAACTTATCCTTTCAACTTATTGAAAATTATGAAATTTCCAATGTATCTAACTACACCGTTAAATTATTAAAAAGTCCGAGTTTCGGACAAGTCGCATTAAGTGCTTCGGGTAGTATGACATACTCTCCATTTGTTTTTATTAGTGATTTTGTCGATACAATTAAATATCAAGTATGTAATGAAAAATGTCCAAACCTATGTGATGAATCAATAGCTATCATTTCATTTGATAGTCAGACAGTTGATACCGAAGAAATATTTAAAGATTTAAGTTTGGAAAAACTCTTAAAATATGAACCCTGTGGAATTACACTATTCAACACGATGGGTCAAGAAATTTATAATGGAATTGATTGTAACAGATTTTTGCATCTACTAAATTCGAATGAATTGGTATCGGGAGTTTATTTTTATCAATTAGTACTCCGAGAAGATAAAATTTTTCATGGCAGTTTTATAAAAATGTAGAAAAGGAAAATTCGTGTATCGATTTACTTATTAACTTTTTATCGATTTCAGCAAGCTCTCCAACTCATGCTCCTTTACACCCAATAGTTGCTTTAAGGAGTCTATTTGATGTAAGGCTTTCTTATTGCCTTGCCCCTTGACGGCGGTTATCATGATGTTTTTTCCGGTGTGTTCTGAGGAGATAAACTCGAAAACCTTAACATCATACCCTCGACTCTCGAGCAATAATGCTCTGATGGCATCCGTGGCCATTTCTGCCACTCTTTCCTGAAAAATACCATGCTTGAGCATGGGTCTGAGCTCCTCCGTTACCGTCATGTCTCGTCTGACTTGCTTTTGACAACAAGGCGCTACAACAATATATTTTGCATCTGCCGCTATCCCTTTGGCAATAGCCATATCAGTGGCCGTATCACAGGCATGTAGAGCGATAACCATATCGACATCTTCCAAAACGACATTTTGAATATCTTTGGTTTCAAAAGTTAGTTGGTCGTAACCCACAGTTCGTGCCACTTCGTTCGATGTATTGACGATGTCTTCTCTGATTTCATATCCCGTCAATTCACATTGGACTCCCTCACTTGTCAAGTAATCATACAGCGCAAAACTCAGATATCCCTTACCACAACCCATGTCCGCCACTTTAAGGCTCTTTGTTGACGAATCTATCATTTTGGATAGCAATTCGACGTATTTATTGATTTGTCTAAACTTCTTCTGCGTATGATTAAATACATTGCCGGATTCGCTACTAATACCTAGAAGTGCTAGATACTTTCGATCAGGTCGAATGAGATAATTTTTCTTTCTGTCATGAGAGTCACGAGGGTCAATTTTTGTCGCGGTTTTACTGGGAATGATTTTAAAATTTTTCTTATTCTGTAGAATTTGAAAATCTCCCTCGACAGATTGAAAAAGGGCATTGTACATGATTTCATTTACGATATTATCAACGACTCCAACAATCTCATTTTTATCGATATTTCTGACTTCATCCTTCGTAGCATAAGTATATCGCATTTGATACTTTATTTCCCCATCAGACAAATAAGGGTCAATATTGATTTTTTTAAGTTCTCCATTATTTCGAGGTTTCGAAAAACTCATTTTAATGGATATTCCAGCTTCTAATACTTCCTTAAGTTTTGCTAATAAATCTTGTAGTGTTTTCATTGTAAATCCATATTAAACAAAGAGAGAATAAATACCAAATTAATGATCCGTAAAGAAATAAAGTACCAAAAATAAAAAAGCCACTGAAAGTTTCAGTGGCCATAGGTTTAGGTATAAATTTATTACCCTTATTTCTTTTTTCCACCTGCAGCCTTGGCTTCGGCAGCTGCGGCACTCTTTAGAGCTCTTGGAATTTCGATAACGGCAACAGGAATTGCGCTATTTACCATTATTTCTACTCCTTCTGGCACCTCGATATCTCTAACTCTGATTGATTGTCCTAAGTCCAATTTAGAAATATCCAAAAACAATTCGTCTGTTAATTTCTCAGGTGTAGTTTTAACAATTACAGTCCTCATAGATTGAACAAGTTTACCACCCGCTTTCACGCCAGGAGAAACTCCCTTAAATTTAAGCGGAACATTAACCTTGATCGGTGTTTTATCCATAATTCTTAAGAAATCTATGTGTACAATTTCGTCAGTCACAGGATGAAATTGAATGTCCTTAAGAATACATCTTTGATTAGTACCATCAACAGAAACTTCTGCCAATTTTAAATCCGGAGTATAAACCAAATTTTTTAACTGCTTAGCAGGAACACTACAATGCACTACATCGTTTCCTCCATAGATTACCGCTGGAACATCCCCAGCTTGTCTAATTCTTTTTGCAGAGGCAGAGCCTAAGTCCGTTCTTTTATTCGCTTCTATTGATACTTTCTGAATTGACATAACCGTTTGTTTTACAATTTCTTTTATCTTTCTTCTTCGATTTTTTCGAAAAGGACTGCAAAGATAATCATTTATACCAAAATTACTATAAATTAAGAATAATTTTACGATTTTATAGGAATGTTAATGCTCTTCTAGGATAAAATAATTTCTGTTTCCTCTACGAAATATTCAAATACTGACTTTTTGTCAATCAATTTGTGGATTTATTTCCATTTTCTAGATATTATGTCATAATTAATACGATGGTACGTGATTTGACTACTATTATTTGCACTATTGTTCAACAGCAATGGTCACAATTACTTTCTAAAAAATTAATACATGTTTGAAAATATAAAAGTAGAAATGCAGAGACGTGATGAAGGAGAAATGATACCTATGTTTTCAGTAGGTGATGACGAATTGCACTTTGATGACGACTATGGAAATGAATTACCAATTCTAGCCTTAAAAAATACCGTACTTTTTCCTGGGGTCGTCATCCCAATTACCGTCGGACGAGATAAATCCTTAAAAGCCTTGAAGGTTGCAGAAAAAGGCAATAAATACTTAGGTGTTTTGACACAAAAAGATACATCTATAGAAGATCCTGACATCAAAGATTTATACTCAAGTGGAACGATTGCAAGGATAATCAAGGTGTTGAAAATGCCTGACAATAGCATTACCGCCATATTACAAGGTAGAAGTCGATTTAAAGTAGATTCTACGATACAGGATGAACCATACTTGAAAGCTTCTTTTTCAATACTTCAAGAAGAAGATTTGAAAAAAGACATCGAGTTCAATGCGACGATAAGTTCTATTAAAGACACGGCTAAACGCATCATTGAGCTGTCACCACAATTGCCTCCTGAAGCTAATTTAATGCTACAAAATATAAAAAGCAATGGCTTTCTACTTAATTTTATAAGCAGCAATGTCAATATCCCAACAGCTAAAAAACAGGAACTCTTGGAAATGGAAAATATTAAAAATAAAGCCAATAGAGTTCTTGAAATCATCAATGCAGAACTTCAATTATTAGAAGTTAAGGAGCAAATAGAATCAAAGGTTCGCGGAGACATCGAAAAACAACAAAAAGAATATTTCCTCAACCAACAACTCAAAACCATACAAGAAGAATTGGGCGGAAATCCTCAAGAAGAGGAGTTAAACGAACTGGCAAAACGGGCGGATAAAATGAAGTGGCCTGTAGAAGTAAAAAAAGCCTTTGACAAGGAAATTCATAAAGCGAGAAGGATAAATCCTCAAATAGCGGAATACAGTGTCACACTTAACTATCTCGAAACACTTTTGGATCTACCATGGGAAAAATATACTAAAGACAACTTTGACCTGAAAAAAGTAAAGGCAATCTTGGATGAGGATCATTATGGTCTTGAAGATATCAAAAAGAGAATATTAGAACATCTGGCAGTCTTAAAGTTAAAAGGGGACATGAAGGCACCTATCTTATGCCTGGTTGGTCCTCCCGGTGTGGGAAAAACATCTTTGGGAAAATCAATTGCCAAAGCTCTAAAAAGACATTTTGTACGAATGTCACTTGGAGGGTTGCATGATGAAAGTGAAATCAGAGGTCATAGGAAAACGTATATTGGAGCCATGCCAGGACGAATTATTCAATCTATCAAAAAGGCAAAAAGCTCTAATCCTGTTTTTATTTTAGACGAAATTGATAAATTGGGTAAAGATTTTAGAGGGGATCCATCTTCAGCACTACTTGAAGTTTTAGATCCCGAACAAAACAGTGCCTTTTATGATAATTATTTGGAACTAGAGTACGACCTTTCAAAAGTATTGTTCATAGCCACAGCCAACAATTTGAGTTCAATACAGCCCGCATTACTAGACCGTATGGAAATCATCGAGATTGCCGGGTACTCTAATGAAGAGAAAATTGAAATCGCAAAGCGACATTTAGTCCCTAAACAAAAACAAGAACACGGACTCGGAGCAAAAGACGTGAAATTGACCGATGAGGTAATCGCAGACATTATTTCACAATATACTAGAGAAGCAGGTGTGAGGACTTTGGATAGAGAAATAGCTGGAGTTATGCGGAGTACAGCAAGAAAGAAGGCTATGGACGAAAAATATTCAAAAACCATCAAAAGCACGGAACTCAATGAATTGCTAGGCCCAATAAAGTACACAAATGAACTATATATTAAAGTAGACGTACCAGGTGTAGCCGTTGGTCTGGCTTGGACAAGAGTAGGTGGTGACATTTTGTTTATCGAAGCGAGCAAATCACCCGGCAAGGGCAAACTTACATTGACTGGGAATCTAGGAGATGTCATGAAGGAATCGGCCACGACAGCTCTAAGTTTTATCAAGGCCAATGCCACAGCACTCAACATAGAGCAAGAAGTTTTTGAAAAAACAGATTTACACATTCACGTTCCAGAGGGTGCCATTCCAAAAGATGGTCCATCGGCTGGTGTAACCATGCTTACTGCACTCTGCTCTTCACTCATGAATAAGCCTGTAAAATCAGGACTTGCCATGACTGGCGAAATTACCCTTAGGGGGAAAGTATTGCCCGTTGGAGGTATTAAAGAAAAAGTTTTGGCAGCAAAAAGAGCAGGAATTACAGATATATTATTGTGTACCGAAAATAAGCGTCACGTTGATCAAATCAACAAGGAATATATAAAAGATATCAATTTTATATTCGTCGACAAAATGAGTCAAGTCCTTGAGCATGCTCTTGGATTCGTAGGATTTTAAATAAACTTCCTCTAATGAAACTATATGCCTAGCAATTCACGTAATTGTTGGGCATGTACTTTTGTTTTCACCTTATCGATGACATGAGTTATCAAGAGATTTTCGTCGGTAACAAATGTTGTCCTAAGTAATCCTTCGTAGCTCTTGCCCATAAATTTCTTTGGACCCCACACCCCGAAAACATTAATCATAGAGTGTTCGGGGTCTGAAAGTAATTCATATTGGAATCCAAATTTCTTAATAAAAGACTGGTGCTTTTCTACTGGGTCAGGACTGATTCCATACACTTTATATCCATGATCCTTGAATACCTCATAGGAATCTCTAACAGAACATGCGGCCGCAGTGCATCCCGGGGTATTGTCCTTTGGATAAAAAATAAGAATGTTTTTATTTCCTTTGAGATCCATAGCGGTAAAATCATTATTGCCGCTTGTTTTTACATCAAAATTCCCAATTAGATCTCCTGTCTTCAACATATTTTAAAGTTTTCTATTAAAGGATTTTATGGTGAAAATGTTTACACTTAACGGATCAAATAACTTAAAACAAAAAAGGCCGCCCCTTAACAGGACGACCTTTCATTTCATAACTACCTTAAATCTTACAATTTTATTATTCTGGAATTTTCAAATCTATTGACAAATTTCATTGATAGTGTGTAAGCACCTGGAACAAGATCGTTCAAATCCAATTTCAAATAATTCTCACCACTTTCTATGAACATATCTTGTTTGAATTCTCTCACCACTCTACCTATCTCATCAATGACAAAGACAGTCTGTAACTCATTAACACCTTTAGTGATAATGGTTATATTCACTCTATCATAGAATGGATTAGGATAAATCGAAGTAGTGATTTTCTCGTTTGTATTCAGATTTATTGAAATAATATCAGAATATTCAAAACTTCCATCATAGTCCATAATTTTTAATCTGTAATAGTACACTGCTCCGTAAATCACTCCTGTGTCATCAAAAGAATATTCAAGTTCTTCATTAGAGTTTCCGTTAGCGCTGACAGTTCCAATATTTTTGAAATTAACAGCATCAAAACTTCTTTCTACGATAAACTCTCTCGTATTTATTTCAGATGCAGTGGCCCAATCCAATCTATTCAATTTTTCTGCTGCTATGTGTTTGCCACGGAAATACAACAATTCAACTGGTAGTATGCTATTGAATATACCAGCATCCACATTTGGATTGTATTGTCCGCTCACCAAAGTAACTATACCAGTAGTACCAGTATTTGGATCCGGATCACTATCATTAGTTCCATCACCAGTATTCGGTGTTGAGAAAATATATCCCTCAGGTAAATTGCTAAATATGACTTTATAATCACCTGGTAGCAAGTTGTCAAACAAATAATTACCAGACCCGTTAGTTACCTTATTTGTCACAATATTACCGTAAATGTCTCTTACTGGATTTCCAAGATTATCAACCAATGACACCGTAATTCCTGCAACAGGATTTTCCGTTGGGTCTTGAATTCCATTCATATTATTGTCTTCCCAAACATAATTTCCAAGCGAAGCAGGTGCAAATAATCCGAAGTCAATGGTCATATCTCCACTGGTGTCATGTGCATCGTCTTGAGTACCACCAATACCTGGCTCATTCGTAGTTTCAGTTCCGGCTGTAATGGTTATTAATGGTGATACTATACTTGTACCAGGTCCACCTGACTGGATACCATTATCATCATTGTCTTGGCTATTATCACTGATGTCAGTATTTGTAGAACTGACAGGATAAGCTCCAGGTACATTTGGAATTCTTACTTGATATATTCCATTTGCTAATCCATCAAAGTAATAATTACCTAAAGCATCTGTGTCTTTGGTTTGAAGCACATTTCCTTTATCATCTAACAATTGAACTGTTACTCCTGGGATACCAGTTTCTCCACTATCCATAATTCCATTGTTATTGGTATCCAAAAATACAGTCGAACCTATACTACCGATTGGCTTAACCACTACGATCGCATCATCTGCATCATCTTCGTCATTCGGATCTTCAATGTCATTCGGATCTCCATCATCTTGACTTCCGATGTTACCATCTCCATCTGTATCAGGAGCATTTCCTGGGGTAGAATCCACGTCTTGTTGATCTGCCGCAGAAATGCTGGCAATATTTAAATGATCTCCAGGAGAAAAAGCCTCCAATACTTGTACAGTAATGTTTAAAGAAACGGTTTGACCTTTGTCGACAGTTCCAACATTCCATATTCCAGTTCCAAGATCATAAGCTCCTGCAGGAGAAGATGAAATATATTGGAATCCAGCCGGTAATACATCCTGTACTTGAACTCCGGTTGCAGTACTTGGTCCGACATTATTCACATTTATCGTAAATGTGACGTAATCAAATAAAAATGGATTACTGTTATCTACAACTTTTGTTAAGTTCAAATCAATTAGAGGTACCGGCGTTGTAATTGCATCGTCTGCATCATCTTCGTCATTCGGATCTTCGATGTCATTCGGATCTCCATCATCTTCGCTTCCGATGTTGCCATCGCCGTCTGTATCCGGTGCATTGCCCGGTGTAGAGTCTACATCCGGTTGGTCTGTAGCCGTAACATTCGCGATGTTTCTGTAATCTCCACTCGCCAATACTTTTGCAGTTATCGTCAAGGTCTTCGGTGTACTAACATTTACCGTGCCTACTGTCCAATCTCCTGTCACACTGTTGTAGGCTCCTATTGGTGATGAACTCACGTATTGATACCCACTTGGCAATTGGTCATTTACTACTACTCCGGTCGCTACACTTGGTCCATTGTTGTCTACTGTTATCGTAAACACGACGTTGTCCCCTACATTCGGTGTGCTGTTATTTACTGTTTTTATCAAGTTGATGTCTACTACCTGTAACGGCGTCACGATCGCATCGTCTGCATCATCTTCGTCATTCGGATCTTCGATGTCATTCGGATCTCCATCATCTTCGCTTCCGATGTTGCCATCGCCGTCTGTATCCGGTGCATTGCCCGGTGTAGAGTCTACATCCGGTTGGTCTGTAGCCGTAACATTCGCGATGTTTCTGTAATCTCCACTCGCCAATACTTTTGCAGTTATCGTCAAGGTCTTCGGTGTACTAACATTTACCGTGCCTACTGTCCAATCTCCTGTCACACTGTTGTAGGCTCCTATTGGTGATGAACTCACGTATTGATACCCACTTGGCAATTGGTCATTTACTACTACTCCGGTCGCTACACTTGGTCCATTGTTGTCTACTGTTATCGTAAACACGACGTTGTCCCCTACATTCGGTGTGCTGTTATTTACTGTTTTTATCAGGTTGATGTCTACTACCTGTAAAGGTGTCACGATCGCATCGTCTGCATCATCTTCGTCATTCGGATCTTCGATGTCATTCGGATCTCCATCATCCTCGCTTCCGATGTTACCATCGCCGTCTGTATCCGGTGCATTGCCCGGCGTTGAGTCTACATCAGGTTGGTCTGTAGCCGTAACATTCGCGATGTTTCTGTAATCTCCACTCGCCAATACTTTTGCAGTTATCGTCAAGGTCTTCGGTGTACTAACATTTACCGTGCCTACTGTCCAATCTCCTGTCACACTGTTGTAGGCTCCTATTGGTGATGAACTCACGTATTGATACCCACTTGGCAATTGGTCATTTACTACTACTCCGGTCGCTACACTTGGTCCATTGTTGTCTACTGTTATCGTAAACACGACGTTGTCCCCTACATTCGGTGTGCTGTTATTTACTGTTTTTATCAGGTTGATGTCTACTACCTGTAAAGGTGTCACGATCGCATCGTCTGCATCATCTTCGTCATTCGGATCTTCGATGTCATTCGGATCTCCATCATCCTCGCTTCCGATGTTACCATCGCCGTCTGTATCCGGTGCATTGCCCGGCGTTGAGTCTACATCAGGTTGGTCTGTAGCCGTAACATTCGCGATGTTTCTGTAATCTCCACTCGCCAATACTTTTGCAGTTATCGTCAAGGTCTTCGGTGTACTAACATTTACCGTGCCTACTGTCCAATCTCCTGTCACACTGTTGTAGGCTCCTATTGGTGATGAACTCACGTATTGATACCCACTTGGCAATTGGTCATTTACTACTACTCCGGTCGCTACACTTGGTCCATTGTTGTCTACTGTTATCGTAAACACGACGTTGTCCCCTACATTCGGTGTGCTGTTATTTACTGTTTTTATCAAGTTGATGTCTACTACCTGTAACGGCGTCACGATCGCATCGTCTGCATCATCTTCGTCATTCGGATCTTCGATGTCATTCGGATCTCCATCATCTTCGCTTCCGATGTTGCCATCGCCGTCTGTATCCGGTGCATTGCCCGGTGTAGAGTCTACATCCGGTTGGTCTGTAGCCGTAACATTCGCGATGTTTCTGTAATCTCCACTCGCCAATACTTTTGCAGTTATCGTCAAGGTCTTCGGTGTACTAACATTTACCGTGCCTACTGTCCAATCTCCTGTCACACTGTTGTAGGCTCCTATTGGTGATGAACTCACGTATTGATACCCACTTGGCAATTGGTCATTTACTACTACTCCGGTCGCTACACTTGGTCCATTGTTGTCTACTGTTATCGTAAACACGACGTTGTCCCCTACATTCGGTGTGCTGTTATTTACTGTTTTTATCAAGTTGATGTCTACTACCTGTAACGGCGTCACGATCGCATCGTCTGCATCATCTTCGTCATTCGGATCTTCGATGTCATTCGGATCTCCATCATCTTCGCTTCCGATGTTGCCATCGCCGTCTGTATCCGGTGCATTGCCCGGTGTAGAGTCTACATCCGGTTGGTCTGTAGCCGTAACATTCGCGATGTTTCTGTAATCTCCACTCGCCAATACTTTTGCAGTTATCGTCAAGGTCTTCGGTGTACTAACATTTACCGTGCCTACTGTCCAATCTCCTGTCACACTGTTGTAGGCTCCTATTGGTGATGAACTCACGTATTGATACCCACTTGGCAATTGGTCATTTACTACTACTCCGGTCGCTACACTTGGTCCATTGTTGTCTACTGTTATCGTAAACACGACGTTGTCCCCTACATTCGGTGTGCTGTTATTTACTGTTTTTATCAAGTTGATGTCTACTACCTGTAACGGCGTCACGATCGCATCGTCTGCATCATCTTCGTCATTCGGATCTTCGATGTCATTCGGATCTCCATCATCTTCGCTTCCGATGTTGCCATCGCCGTCTGTATCCGGTGCATTGCCCGGTGTAGAGTCTACATCCGGTTGGTCTGTAGCCGTAACATTCGCGATGTTTCTGTAATCTCCACTCGCCAATACTTTTGCAGTTATCGTCAAGGTCTTCGGTGTACTAACATTTACCGTGCCTACTGTCCAATCTCCTGTCACACTGTTGTAGGCTCCTATTGGTGATGAACTCACGTATTGATACCCACTTGGCAATTGGTCATTTACTACTACTCCGGTCGCTACACTTGGTCCATTGTTGTCTACTGTTATCGTAAACACGACGTTGTCCCCTACATTCGGTGTGCTGTTATTTACTGTTTTTATCAAGTTGATGTCTACTACCTGTAACGGCGTCACGATCGCATCGTCTGCATCATCTTCGTCATTCGGATCTTCGATGTCATTCGGATCTCCATCATCTTCGCTTCCGATGTTGCCATCGCCGTCTGTATCCGGTGCATTGCCCGGTGTAGAGTCTACATCCGGTTGGTCTGTAGCCGTAACATTCGCGATGTTTCTGTAATCTCCACTCGCCAATACTTTTGCAGTTATCGTCAAGGTCTTCGGTGTACTAACATTTACCGTGCCTACTGTCCAATCTCCTGTCACACTGTTGTAGGCTCCTATTGGTGATGAACTCACGTATTGATACCCACTTGGCAATTGGTCATTTACTACTACTCCGGTCGCTACACTTGGTCCATTGTTGTCTACTGTTATCGTAAACACGACGTTGTCCCCTACATTCGGTGTGCTGTTATTTACTGTTTTTATCAAGTTGATGTCTACTACCTGTAACGGCGTCACGATCGCATCGTCTGCATCATCTTCGTCATTCGGATCTTCGATGTCATTCGGATCTCCATCATCTTCGCTTCCGATGTTGCCATCGCCGTCTGTATCCGGTGCATTGCCCGGTGTAGAGTCTACATCCGGTTGGTCTGTAGCCGTAACATTCGCGATGTTTCTGTAATCTCCACTCGCCAATACTTTTGCAGTTATCGTCAAGGTCTTCGGTGTACTAACATTTACCGTGCCTACTGTCCAATCTCCTGTCACACTGTTGTAGGCTCCTATTGGTGATGAACTCACGTATTGATACCCACTTGGCAATTGATCATTTACTACTACTCCGGTCGCTACACTTGGTCCATTGTTGTCTACTGTTATCGTAAACACGACGTTGTCCCCTACATTCGGTGTGCTGTTATTTACTGTTTTTATCAGGTTGATGTCTACTAATGGATAAAATCCGAAATCTATCGTCATATCACCATTTGTATCATTGGCATCATCTTGCGTACCCCCAGGGCCAGGCTCAATTGTCGTTTCCGTACCAGGACTTAAGGTAATAATAGGCGATATTACAGGTGTTCCAGGACCTCCACTTTGAATTCCATTATCGTCATTATCTACACTATCATCAGAAGTATCAGTAATACTTGAACTGGTTGGATATAGGGTAGGAACATTTGAAATTCTCACCTGATAGTTACCCGGCACTAAATTTCCGAAATAATAATTTCCACTTGCATCAGTATCATCAGTTGCAATTACGGTACCTGAAGAATTCAATAATTCCACTGTTATTCCTTCGATTCCTGTATCATTATTATTGTAAATACCATCATCTTCAAAATCTATAAATACAGTAGAACCTATACTCATTAATTCTGGGATAAAACCGAAATCTACTGTCATATCGCCATTGGCATCATTGGCATCATCTTGAGCCCCGCCGGTACCCAATTCATTTGTTGGTTCCGTTCCAGCCATCAGATGTATAAGCGGAGAGATAACATAACCTCCACTTCCATCAGGTTGAGAACCATTATTATCGTTATCAATTTGGTCATCATTAGTGTCAACAACTGATGAGCTGGTTGGATAGGCAGTGTTCGGGTTAGGTATTCTTACATAATAATTTCCTTCCGGCAAATTACCAAAGTAATAATCACCATTATTGTCTGTCTCATCTGTAGCAATAACATTACCTGCATCATCTAATAGCTCAACTGTGATACCCGGCAAAGGTTGCTCATTATTATCATAAATTCCATTATCATTTGTATCGATAAACACTGTAGATCCAATGGACATTTTAGCTGGAATAAATCCAAAATCTACTGTCATATCGCCATTAGCGTCCATCGCATCATCCTGTGTTCCACCACTACCAGGTTCATTGGTTGTTTCATTACCTGGTGTTAATGTAATTAATGGAGATATTACATATCCCCCAGTACCATTGGGTTGACTACCATTATCATCATTATCTTGACTATTATCAGCAGTATCGGTTGGAGTCGAACTGGTTGGATATGACGGATCAGGTGTTGGAATTTTTACTTGGTAAACACCAGGAACTAAATTGTCAAAAATATAGTTGCCATTTTCATCTGTCATTGTTGTTTCCAAGACATTTCCTTGATCATCTAACAATTGTAAAGTTAAATCTGGTATTCCAGCTTCACCCGGATCCTGAATACCATTATCATTATCATCAACAAAAACTGTGGAACCAATACTTACTCTAGCATAGAATCCAAAGTCAACAGTTAAATTGGTATTACTATCTGTATCTCCATCATTAGTTGGCTCTCCATTTAGGGTTAAGGTAATTGCTTTTGATACAATGCCATATCCCGTCAAGAAATAACCATTATCATCGTTGTTTACATTATTATCAGGATCTGGTGCTGGATCATTTCCAGTACTTGTTTGATATCCTTCTAATACCTTTCCATTATTAAAATTAGTTGGATCAACTTGTACGATATAATCTCCAGGTGTTAAATTTTCAAATATGTAAAACCCATTAGCATCAGTAGTTGCAGTCAATCCTGTATTAACATCAGGTATCATATCTCCATTTGTCTCTTTCCAAAGTATCAATTTTACACCCGATATTGGTGTTTCTCCTGCATCAAAGATACCATTGTTATTTACGTCATTCCAGACAAAATTACCTAGTGACAAATCATCACAAAGATCTGCCGTAACTGTAACTTGATCTGTTGCCGTACAACCATTCTCCGTAAATACTGTAACTGTATAAGTTCTTGTTACTGTTGTTGTAGCAGTTGGGTTTGCTATTGTAATATTATTTAATCCAGTAGATGGACTCCATAAATAACCCGTAATTACATCAGTGGAACCATTAGGAATGCTACCAGTAGGATTTCCTCCGATGACAACTGGGGCACCATTACAAGACAGTTGGTCTGTACCTGCATCAGCAATTGGATCTAACCCAGGATCTTTTGTTACTGTTACTTGATCTGTTGCCGTACAACCTCCTTTTGAAACTGTCAAAGTATAGGTCTTACTATTAATATTGGTTGGTAAACAAACCTCAGGATTTGAAATGGTTGTGGAACTTAAATAAGTGCTTGGACTCCAAACAAAAGTACCACCTGCAACTGCTATTTCCTGAATAGTTCCTCCTATTTCTACACATCCGCCAGAACAAACAGACACATCGCCTTGAGCATCAGCCCAAACCAATGATCCTATTTCAATCTGATGAGTATAATCACTGTAGCATCCTCCTTGTGAATAAACTCTTAGAGTAACTGTCCGTGTAGTTTCGGCCAAAGTATTGGGAAATGTTACTTGTTCAATTCTATCATTTGTATCTCCATCTGCTGTGACACCACCATCAAAATTCCATACATAAGTTGCATTTGCACCAGCATCTAATGCCGTAAATGTAATTTGAGTTCCAGGACAAACAAAATCCGTAGCCAAAATGTCAGATACTGGTTGTGCTTCAACAGTAACCGTAACATCATCTGTACCTTTACAACCTAGTTCGTCAGTTATCGTAACAATATAGGTTCTAGTTTCATTTGGACACACTTGAATTGAGCATCCAGTCTGACCGGTATCCCATGTACAGGTGGTTTGACCATATCCACCATTCGTACTACTGGTTAATATAACGCATTGACCATTACAAATTGCCACATTTTGACCAGCATCAACTGGTAGTACACAATCATAAAAGCCAATATCAAGTGAATGATTGGTTTCTCCAGGAAGTCCAGTAACAAAACTGATTGAGGCTTTTCCTAAAACAGGATTTGGCACTCCAAACCCTTTTATTGTTGCATCACTATCTATTAAGTCATTTTGGTTTCCATTGACATTGGGTGTAGTCAAAACTAAATTTTGACCATTATATTCAAAACCACCCATACTATCATCAACTACGATATAATATTGGGTTTCAAAATTTAAGTCAGTAAAATAATAATACCCATGAGCATCCGTGGTTGTTTGTCCAACCAAAGTACCTGCGGCATCATAAATGCTAATAGAAACCCCGACTATTGGTTCTTCTCCTGGATCCTGAATACCATTATTGTTCGTATCAATCCATACATAATCTCCAACTTCAATTGGAGCCGGCTTACAGAACACTTCAATATCACCCATACCATTTGCCTTACCAAAACCATCTAAACTATTAACGTCTGTTTGAAAAAATTCATAGGCTGTTAATGGGGATCCATCGGTTACACTAAATCTAACAACACCTTGAGACCAAGCTCTAAATGGGTCAATAACCGTAGACATGGCTTCACCCGAGCCTGCAAATTTGGCAAGACCACCGGTTGCAGTTTCAGTATGACTTAAATACGCATCACCACAGAAAAACTCCCCTCCACCGGGGCCTTCTCCATTATCAGCACCACAACCTGTTTTACCTTGAGAGACACCATTGTTTTCCAAAGTAAAAGTACCATCACCATTCGGATCAGCTCTCAAAACATCACCAGGAGCGAAAATGCTATATAGATTTGTATCATCAAGGTTAGGCGAATAGTTTTTAAATCCATATTGATCTCCAGATCTATTTCTCACACCTAAAATCATGGCTCCATCAACTTCAAATTCTAAATCTGTCAACATTGGTTGCGACACTCCGCTAGAAGGCCATATATCATCCCATGCTCCCCATTGAGAACCTCCTCCCGCTGCTCTTGTCCAGTCAAATGGAAACGTTAATATTGGATTATTATTAAATCCTACGCCTGGGAGGTATTCATAGACATAAGCCACAGGTGTAGTACCTGCTGCCTGTCCGCTACATACTCCTCCAACATAAAGTTTGCCAGCATAATACTTTAAGGCAAATGGTCTCCAATCACCTCCGCACCCAGGATTTGGAATAGGAATTATACCTAATAATGTAGGATTAGCAACTACTGGGTTACCAATATTGATCATAACCAATGTTTTACTATATAGATTGGTTACATAAAGTGTTTTCCCATCATCAGATATGTCTATATCTCCAATACCAACTTTGCCTATTTTCACATAGGCATCAGGGTCATGAGAAGGAGAACCCCAATTGGCAGGTAAGTCTCTATCTGTCACTGTCCCCACATTGATTCCAAAATCGGTTGTAAGGTTTAAATATTCGTAAACAGGAGCCCCTGTTCCACTTGAATAATCAACAGCATAAATGGCTCCCAATCCTCCAGGGCCTAAACCCACATGTCTTTTTAAGTATGCACTATAAAAAGCGATTTCGCTATATCGCTGGTAGGAAACACCCCATAAAGATCCAACTTCTGAACCTATCGCTTCTGATGTATAAGGTGTGTAATCTTGAGAGCCCGGAAAACCAGTATTTAGATAATTAGTTGTTTCTATCGCATCTCTTGTACCTGCAGTTCCACCAGCCAGTGGATCTCCATTCACAAATGTTACAGTTGTATACAAAGGATTATCAGTATCGCAATAATCTGTTGGTATTGATATTGCTAAATCCTCAGTACAACTAGGACCACTTATATAACGTACCTGTAAGTTTTCGATATCTCCCTCAGTCGTTACGTAATAAGCATAAGGAATAACAAATTCTTCTCTATAAACTTGAGCATTAGTAAAGTCTACATTAGGAAATTCATAGGTTCCATCTGCAGCTGTTGTTGTTGTTGCATACAAGTAAGAATTGCCATCACCATCGCTTCCATATAAATTGACTGTAATACCAGAATATCCCTGATATATCTGGTCATTTATGGCGTTATAATTAAAATCACCATAAACAACACCAGAAACCCCAGTATTACCATTAACACTAACTACATAAGTTGCCGTGTTGGTACAACCATAGTCATCAACAACAGTCAGTTTATAGGTACCTGAAGTCAAACCAGTAATGCTGCTACCTGCTTCTCCGTTGCTCCATATATAATTGACAGATCCTGAACCGGATGCAGTCACTGATATACTTCCATCGGAATTACCACAAGTTGTATTGGTTTTACCATTTAATGTAATTGTAGGCTTTGCTCCCACAATGACTGTGATTTGATCCATCGCTTGACACCCCCCCGTTGTAGTCATTGTAACCGAATAATTTGTCGTAGAATTTGGATTAACATACGTAAAATAATTCGTATCCCCATTACTCCACAAAAACGAAGACCCCTGTGGTAATGGCGTAACCCCGTCGGAAACAGTAAGATAAGCTGTCTCACCCTGACAAATCGTAATGTCATCACCGGCATTTACACTACATTGTGCCACAAGAATGTTGTGCATAGTGCTAATTAAAAAAATAATGCTAACAGCATTAATAAGTAGTTTAAACCTCATCGTGTTAAATTTTAATTATAGTAGTTTTGAAATTTTCTTTTAAATGGGGGATGAAATCATTATGAAAGTAAATTGTACAACAAAGCGAATAATGATGGACATTATTCACTGCAAAACTATCTAAATAGTATTTATTGCAAACTAATTTCATTTCTCAGGTTTGATATACAATCATGTTGACCCAATTAATTTGTGAAGCCACATAAATTGTAACATCTAATAAACATTTTGTAAAATAATTTACAGAACTGATCATATTATCTTTACTCTGAATTAAATTTTTGAACGAAGTTCGTAATGGTTAAATCATTAAAAGGTAACTTTTCTATCTGATGTTTGACGAAGATCAATTGCGTTTTTATCCTGCATTGATACATTTTTTTAAAAATTTAGATTTAGTTCATTTGTGGTCCTGAACAGCCAAAGTCGGTAAAAAAAGGAGATTAATTTTTCTTCTTCTTGTATAATTAAAAAAAGAAACTTATCTTTGCACTCCAATTTTAAAAAGCGATAAGATAATGGCGAATCACAAATCTGCTAAGAAAAGAATGAGACAAGACGCAAAAAAGCGTCTGATTAACAGATATTATAAAAAATCAGCAAGAACTGCAATTGCAAAATTGAGAGAAATGTCTGATAAAAGTGAGGCTTCTACTTTTCTACCAAAAGTAGTGAGTATGATTGATAAACTTGCGAAAAAGAATACATGGCACAAAAACAAAGCCGGTAATCTTAAGAGCAGTTTGATGAAGCACGTTAACTCTCTTTAGAAGTAATAAAAATTATCTACTTTCGGGATTCTATCACAGAACCTGAATGATTGAAAAAGGTATGTAATGCTAGTATTGCATACCTTTTTTCGTGTATTTATACTTTTTATTCTAATTAATTCTGAATGATTCTAAACTTTGTTTTTTCTAACGCCAACCCTTTATTATCATTGATAATTTTGATACATTTGTGAAAAATCGTTGTGATGGAATTTCACAAATTGAAGATAAAGAAAATAGTCAAAGAAACCTCTGATTCTGTAAGTGTTGAATTCGAAGTAAACGACGGATTGCTTTCGGATTGGGAATACGAACCCGGTCAATATCTAAACTTAGAAACGCATGTTGACGGCGAAAATGTCCGCAGATCCTATTCCATTTGTACTGCACCTGACGAGCAAAAACTAAAGGTATGCATTAAGCAAATTAGAGATGGATTGTTTTCAACCTTTGCAAATTCTAGGTTACAAGAAGGAGATACACTCAAAGTATCAAAACCAGATGGAGGTTTTATGATAAAACCTCACACAAATAATGAAGGCACATACTTGTTTTTTGCCGCGGGAAGTGGGATCACTCCCATTATTTCAATGATCAAATATTTGTTAAAAAACAATATTGGAAACAACATTGTGTTGTTTTACGGTAATCGGAATACGGACAGCATTATTTTCAGAGAAGAAATTGAATCTTTAAAAAATCTGTACCTCGATAGATTCAGTGTCCATTATATACTAAGCAAAGAAATGCCCTCTAATAAATTATATAGCGGTCGTCTAAATGCTGAAAAATGTGAGGTTTTTGCCAAGTATTTTTTTGATGCCAATGATGTCATAGGTGCTTATTTATGTGGCCCGGCTTCGATGATTTTTGACATAGAAAAGACTCTCATCAATACCGGAATTACTAAAGAAAATATTCATTTTGAACTCTTTACTACAGAGGGAATTGTAAGAAAGGAAATGGTTGAGGACTCGTCGTTTGACCCAAGTAAAGAAAGTAAAATACAGGTCAAAGTTGATGGACTTACTCTGAAATTTACACTACCATATGGCGGTGATAATATCCTCGATTCCGCTATGGAACATGGCGCCGATTTGCCTTATTCTTGCAAAGGTGGTGTATGCAGCACGTGCAAGGCAAAATTGATAAAAGGGGAGGTAAAAATGGACGTCAATTATGCACTTGAAAAAGATGAGCTTGATTCCGGTTATATCTTGACCTGTCAATCTCACCCTAGGACGGAAGAATTGATTGTCGATTTTGATGTTTAGCATATGATTCGCATTGCTCTTATTGAACTTCAAATGCACAATGAAGTATTAGGAGCTTTTATCAGGCATTTCGCTTCTGAGAAGCATCATCTTACGGTATTTACAACTCCGAGAAACAAAGATTATCTCGCCGATTATTCGCAATTTGTCAATAAGTGGATAATAAAAAAAGAGCAAATTTCTGCGCAGCAATTTCTAGAAGCTCAAAAACAAAAAATAGGAAACCACGTCTTGGTTATCGTAATTTCAGCGGACGAATCTCCTTATAAAATCCTTCGAAAGACTTGGAACGCCATTACAGCCTGTGTATTACACAATGTACACACCGAACTGGGAATGAAACAATATTTGGCGAATATCAATACTCTAACGTTATTTAAAAATTGGTTAAAATCAAAAGTATCAGAGATAGCTTCCAATAGAAATGTACTGATTGAGTCATCAGACATTCTACTAGTTCCACACGCTACAATTCTTGACAGTTTACTAGAAGAAAACTCAATCCCTGATGACATTAAATTAAAGCTTCAAACACTTAATTTTGAATCCTTTAGACATACTCCATTCACCTTTCATAAAAATGTGATTTCCATCGTCATCCCAGGTAGTGTGAATCGCTACAGTCGAAATTATGACGAATTTGTGTATGCACTGAATAAACTGAACACGGATGAACTCAAAAAGATAAGAGTTTACTTATTAGGAAATTCTAACTCACGAGAAGGAAGAACCATTGTTAGTAAATTCAAAAAAATTCCTTTTCTAGACCTCTATTACTATCATCATGAACCGGAACAATCAGATTATGATAAAATAATACTCAACGCGGATTTACTGATTTTACCTTTACGTGAAGTCATCACTTATGGCAATCACCTTGAAACGAGACTAAAAAGTTGTATTTCAGGTAATTTTCATGATGTAAGCCACTACGGAAAGCCTGCGCTAGCACCGAAATTTGCAGAAATTCTTAACCACCCTCTGATTGACACTTATGGTAATGAGGATGATTTAATCACCAAATTAAAAGAAAAAATTTCCAATATATCTATGAATAGTGAAAGGCTCGAACTATTTAATCAGTACAAGTCTAACAAGTTAATAGAAACACAAGATCAAGTAAATAATCTGATAAAAACCTGCTTAGAACTTAAAACCTAGTGAAACTTCAAAACCAAAATTTTTATCATTGGTGGTCTTATGAATTGCATTGTCATTGGCTTCGTTGAGGGTTGAAAATGACACGTCACCTTCCGTCCTCGTAATATCTACCAAACCATAATTAAATCTCAATCCACCATAAAATCCGCGATTAAAGAAGTAGGATCCACCTACTGACACACCCGCATCAAACCATCTAAACCTATTGCCATCTTTTTCCTGATACTGGTAATAGGCTCCAGCAAAAGAAGGCAAAGTTACGACATCCTCTCCGACATAAATATGAGGAAAAAGGGTGGTAGGTGTGGTTCCGCCACCTGCAACATCACCTCCATAATTGTAGTCCAGAGATTGAGTGATAAAAATTCTATTCGGTTCGTCATAAGAGTCAAAATCTAGTGTTCCTGACCCTCTAGGAGCTACTAAAATGCCCCCATAAACACCGGCATGTAATTCAATTTTTTTAGTCACTTGATAATGATAGGTAATCGGTAGGCTCAGATAGGCGTTAGAAATATCTAGGTTCATTTTCATGTTGCCATATTCGTAAAAATTACCTCCACTATACCTTATGTAATAGTAGCCCGGCCCATTGTAATTGTATTTAGAGCCAATCTGAGTGTAAAGTATTTCGAATCTCAAATAACTCTTGTCGGTCATCAACTGATTATAATTTATTCCAAAATGAAAACCAGAAGCAAACGAATACTTTTCATTAGCAGAGGCAATCACGGGTCCATTAAATTTTGAATAATTAAGACCTGCTCTGATACCTACACTTTGAGAATTCCCAAGTTGTACCACAAACCCAATCAGAAGTACTAATATTATTTTTTTCATATCTGCATTAAAAAACGACAAAGATACGTAAATGTGCTGCTTGACAATTACATATTATGATATTAAATCTCCATGATTCGTAAATATTGGAGTTATTATTGGTATCCAGCTGCTTGTAATTTGAATAGTTCGGCGTACAATTTATTTTCTTCAATTAATTCCTTATGAGTCCCTAGCTCTAACACTGAACCATTTTTTAGCACCAAAATTCTATCTGCCATTCTGACTGTACTGAAGCGATGCGAAATGATTATGGCGGTCTTACCCTTTGCTACGCCGATAAATCTCTCAAACGCTTCGTACTCTGCCCGTGCATCTAATGCACTCGTGGGTTCGTCGAGAATAATGACCTCTGCTCTTTTCATGTAAGATCTCGCTAGTGCTATTTTTTGCCATTGCCCACCTGAGAGTTCGACACCATTGTGAAATCTTCGACCCAATTGCTGACCATAGCCATTTTTTAGTTCCGGCAGGATTTGATCTGCAAGACTTTGTTCAGCCGCATTTTCTATGAGACTTTGATTATTGATTTCTCTGATATCCCCTACTGCTATATTCTCCTTAAATGAAAAGTTGTATCTATTAAAATCTTGAAATATGGCACCAAAAAATGTTTGATATTGCTCCAAATTATAGTCTTCAATATTCACACCATCTAGCAATATTTCACCAGAAGTCGGAGGATAAAACCTCAATATAAGCTTTATCAGAGTCGTCTTGCCAGCACCATTTTCACCGACAAAAGCCATTTTTTCACCCGCTATTATTTTAAAATTCAAATCCCTAAGAACGTATTCTTCTTTGCCGGGATATTTGAAAGACACATTTCTAAACTCAATGCCATCGACCATTTTTTTAGGCATATCAAGGTTTTTCGAGCTTCTTTCCGAATTCGATTGAAAATCCAAAAAATCAAAATAATCCTGAAGATATAAAGCACGACTAGATATAGAGGTAAACCGCTGGAATATACGCTGCATCTGAGAACTCAACCTCTGAAACGAACCTGACAAAAAGCTCAAATCTCCTATGGTAATCACTCCCGCAATGGTTCTGATAATGATAAGGACATAAGCCGCATAATATGCTAATACTCCCAAAATATTGAAAAATGTACTCCAAAGTGTCCTTTTGATGGCCAGGTTTCTATTGGCAAGATAATAGGCATGCGATACTTTCCTAAATCTATCAGAAATAAAATCTGACAGGCCGAAAAGCTTTACTTCTTTAGAATATTCAATGCTCGCCCCAACGGATCTCAGATAATCAAGCTCTCTACGTTCGGTGGTCCAACTCCTAGAAAGTGAATAGCCTTGTTGACTAAATTTTAACTCGTTGATAAATGAAGGTAATACCGCAACCAATAATAGAATGATTAACCACGGTTCAAAATAAATCATCCCTGTAATCAAAGAAGCCACGGTAATAATATCCTGTCCTTGTGCAAGGATATCCGAAAGCAGACCAACCCTACCCGTAGTCTGCTGTCTTGCACGTTCCAATTGGTCGTAAAAATCCGGATCTTCTAGTTGTGCCAATTCAACTTCCGATGTTTTTCTTATCAATTCCAATGAGCTGCTATTCGCATAGAGGTCTCCAAGAAAACCATCTGTAAGCCCTATCCCTCTCGAAAACAAATCTGACAGGAGGACTAAGAATATCTCAATGGCTACATAAGTCCACAGAAGACTGGTATTGCCCTCTGATTTTGTGAGTGCTATGATTTCGTCAATGATCAGCTTGCCTACCCAAAGCATGGATACTGGAAAGATGGATTGAAGTAGCCTGAGTATCAAATTAGTATAAAATAAAGCTGGGGAGACCTCCTTAATTTTCTTAAAAAAGCGTGGGATATACCTCAGTGAATCTTTTAAGTCTCGCCACTTAAAAGTATTTTTATTCGAAATAGAAGGTAAAATTCTTGCCATGAACTAGTAAACACCATTTACGTGAATTGGGTTACATGATTTCTACAAAATATGAAATTTCTAAATGACCTCTTTGTCGATGTACTTAGAATTCATGAGTGAGAGTACTCCATTATAATTTGGTCTAAAAGAGATATAATCTCCCAATTTTAGTTTTTCAGGATTTTTGCCAATATCAACCACTAAGATATCAGAACTACTGCCAACAATTTTCACGTACTTAGAAATAGGTATCAAGTATTTCGGAAGTACATCCAAAACTCCAACATCTAGAAGAGCTCTCACACTATTTTCTCCCAATTGTTCTAATTCTATATTTGGTTGTTCACCCATCATGTTTTGTCCCTGTTCTCCAGATGCAACGACGGGTTTAGTTCTTATTTCAATGACCTCTGCTCTTAAGACAAATACATCCTGCCTCATTTTTCTTATCGGCCTATCATTCATGATATCATTTCCAAAATATAATGTTTCTCCTATTCTAAAATGATTGTTACCAGCTGGCACTTGTTTTTTAGGCAAGAGTGGTAATGTAACGGACGTTCCTGCTGAGACCCATTTAATATTGGAATTAAACTTAGCGTTAATCAATTCTTTGTATAGACTCAGTTGAATGAGCTTGTCTAGTGATGGTAATATTCCATTTAGGCAATTTAAGTTAGTACCTAAACCAATCACTTCAATATTTTTAAGTTCAAACACTTTAGAATAAAATTCCATAATATTATCTCTCATTACCCCTTCTCTAAGGTCACCCAATTCAACCATAATGATGATTTTGTGTATCACCGATTTGTCTCTTGCCTCTTCATCGATTTTTAAAATGGTATTAATGTGTGTATTAAAACTCACATCAGCACAAGAGACTAATCGTTTAATAGAATTAATTGGTGGTGGTTTGATATAAACTCGTTGAATCTGAGGAGCCAACTTCTGAAGTTTCTCCAGATTGCTCAGCCTTGAATCCAAAACTTCATTCGGATGTAAATCGACCACTTCATTGAGAAATTTTTCATTACCACAGAGCAATTTGGTTACAATTCCCCAAGATTTATTGTAAGAGATTAATCTATGATTGAGATAATTAAAATTATGTTGTAACGAAGCTTTATTTAGTGTAATTATTGCCACTATTAATTTTGTCTGATTTTTGATAATAAAATAAATACAATTAAGGAACTTAATATTCCTAATAATATGGGGTCAAATCCGAACGGGATAGGTATCTTAAAAAAGATTAATAGTAGGGTCGTAGTACCTCCCGTAATCATTGACCATAGTGCAGCTTCGCTACTCGGTTTTTTAACCCATAGCATCGCCAGTACCGGCACTAACAACCCAGAAACCATAAATGCATAAGACATCAACATGACATCCAGTACGTTGGTCATAAATGCGGCGAGCAGCATCGTTAATATTCCAACAGTCAAAGTACTATATTGTGAATATCTAATTCCCTTTTTATGATGAGAGTCTATGCCAAAGATATCGGTCATTAGGTTGCCTGAGGCAGCAATCAAACAACTATCTGCCGTTGACATAATGGCAGAAAAATAGGCCGCCAGGGTAATACCAAGAAATCCAGTAGGCAATACATGACTTAGGAGTAATGGGAGTCCCATTTCACCATCCATTCCATTGGCGCTAGCAAAACCCATATCAAGAAACATACCTTTCTCAGCTGCTACCCGTGCAAATAGACCCAATGTTACTCCCATGAATGCCATAATTGGATATTCAAATAGTCCCGCAATAAACCACGCTTTTTTGGCCGTCTTCTCATCTCGACATGCAAATATTCGTTGATAAATCGTCATTCCGACAAACCAGATTGGCACTATTGTAATTAACCAATTGGCAAATTGAATCCAAGTAATATTATTTAGACTAAAAAACTTATCTGGAAGAATAGAAAAGATTTCTTCGTAACCACCCAAAGCAAAATACGACATAGGAATGGCAATAAAAATTAGCCCAATCATTAACAATATCCACTGAAAGGTATCTGTATAAATTACCGCCTTGATGCCGCCGAACACCGTGTATGAAATGGCAACGATTCCTAAAATTAACAATACCTGCAAATGATCTAAATTATTAAACGTGCCAGTTGCCAATTTGACTCCTGCGAGTATTTGGGATGAACTAAAACCCACATATCCAATAAAAGAAATTATTCCTGCAATTCGTGCCACTCTCGAGCCATAAATGAGCTTTAACAACTGCGGGAAGGTCAACATGTGATTTTTATGTGCCACATTAATCACTTTAGGTATGAGTAACACCGCGGATAACCAGGCTCCGATTAAACCCGTAAATAACATCCATGAACCTGACAATCCAATGGTAAATCCAAATCCCCCCAATCCAATAGAAAATCCACCAACATCTGTCGCGACCAAAGAGAGCCCGATATGTCCGCTCCCCATGTTATTTCCACCAATAAAATAATCTTTTGAATTCTGGTTTTTCTTATGGAAATAAATGCCTATGCCAAGGATTATCAACAGATATCCTGCAAAAATTATTATATCTAATATTTTCATAAACTCATTATCTACATTGAGGACATTTTATTTAACTTCCTCTCCTAATTGATGAGTCTCATCTCCAAATATTTATTTTTAAAACCCAGTTTTTCGTATAGAATCTTGGCAGGATTGTCAGGTTCTACATGCAAAGCTATATCTCCATTACTCATTTCGATGGCTCTAGACATCAGTTTTTTTCCAATACCTTTGCCCCGAAAATCTTTATGAATGGCAATATAAACCAATATATTTTCGGGAATGTATCCATCCATTCCGGTTTTATTAACCACTGTCGCTCCCACGATTTCTTGCTCATCTACTATCGTAATAATGTAACCTCCAAAAGAAGGCTGTTTTTTAAGGGCATAATCCAAAGCCTTCTCAATTAATTCTTTATCATCTCCATACTGATCTAAGTGCTTGAATAGGAAATTGACGATATCTAAATTAATTTTGGAGCTAGGTAGATTGACCGCATCATAAACATTTAAAATCATGCATTCATTTTTGTTAGAAAAACGGGATAGTACGGCTTTTTTATGCTAATTCCAAAGAATTTGGCAAAAAGTACCTTCATTGGTGATGAGTTAACTAAAAATTAAATAAAATTTTACAAACATTTATTCGCCTAAAAAAATATCGCACTGGACATCAATTAGTCATCTTGACAGTAATTACTGACATGAAATTTATTTACCTGATGATAGTCAACAATGGTTGATGTGACCGTGTAAGAATAGACTTAACTAATAAAATACATAATTCAAGTTATGCTATACAATTATACATTCCATAAAAAATGTTCAAATTATTGAAAAATATTTTTATTTTAATCCTGCCAATTAATCATTTTTTATTTATCTTTGCACTCCGTTTTATAAAAAGTAATTTTTATTGAACACAATCTAAATATTTAAAAGTAAAAAGATGAAAAAGGAAACACATCCGTCAGATTACAGATTGGTAGTTTTTAAGGATATATCTAATGACGAAGGCGTACTCGTTAAGTCTTGTGCTCCAACGAGAGAAACCGTTACTTGGACAGATGGAAATGAATATCCTTTGGTAAAAATGGAGATCAGTTCTTTTTCTCATCCATTCTTTACCGGCAAAATGAAATTCGTTGATACAGCGGGAAGAATTGATAAATTCAACAAGAAATTTGCCAAATTTGCCAAAAAATAAAATATTTTATTTTAAAAATACAAAGAGCTCTTCCCAAAATGAAGGGCTCTTTTCTTTTAATCTATAATCTAAGAAATTGAAAAATCTGATTTTTTTTGATGATGATAATTGGAAAGCATTACTTCCTCTCACTTACACAAGACCTATATGTGAGCTTAGGATAGGAATCCTTACCATCAAGGAGAAATGGGAAGCTTTGCTCCATGGAAAAGGATCGTATATCACTCAAGATTACCTATCTGAAAAATTCGGTCTAATCATTGAAGATGACAATTATTTGATCAATAGTACTCTACTTCCTAACCCCGAATTATTGGAATTAATCTATAAGTTAGAGATTAATGAGGTATTGACTTATAATGACGAGCTGCTGGTAGGTCGATTATCAAAAAACCAGATGAATAACTTAGGCAAGGGATATGAAGGCGAAAAACTTGCCGGAATCGACATTAGCAATCGTCCTGAAATCATTAAAAATATTTCAAAACCCCATCACATTTTCAGTTGCAATGCTTCTGAAATAGAACGAGATTTCGAATTACTTACGAAGAACAGGACTTCACAGCCCATCCCTGATCATGTCTTGGTATTAGGTGACCGATCCAAAATCTTCATCGAAGAAGGAGCCATCATTCATAATCACAGTCTGAATGCGACAAAGGGCTCTATCTATATCGGTAAAAATGCGGAATTGATGGAGGGTTCCATGTTGCAAGGGCCCATATCCATCGGTGAAGGCAGCACGGTGAAAATGGGAGCAAAAATGTACGGTGAGACAACCATAGGCCCTCATTGCAAAATCGGCGGAGAAGTAGGAAATTCAGTCTTAATGGGTTACTCCAACAAGGGACATGACGGCTACCTAGGCAATAGTGTCCTAGGCGAATGGTGCAACTTAGGAGCCGACACAAACAACAGCAACCTTAAAAACAACTACTCCGAGGTCAAATTATGGTCTTATGACACCGAAAAATTTGAACTAACAGGGCTGCAATTTTGCGGCTTGATCATGGGGGATCATAGCAAGACCGGCATCAATACCATGTTCAACACAGGAACAGTCGTCGGCGTCTCGGCCAATATTTTTGGGGATGGTTATCCACGAAATTTTATTCCTTCCTTTAGCTGGGGAGGATCTTCCGGTTTTAAAACTTACAAAGTGGAACAGATGCTGGACGTCGCCGCCACAGTCATGAAAAGACGATCTATCGATCTGGAAGAAATGGACAAAAAAATACTGGAATACGTATATTATCACTCAGCTATTTATCGAACTTGGGAGAAATAGTGATTCCTAACGTTCTCTCCTATAAATATCCAAGTTCGTCAGTAATCGTCGAGCCGCATCAATGAATGCAGGTCGGAAATCTCCGATGTCATAATCTACAAATTCCTGATAGTGAAGGCTGATGATATAGTCATTGTCAAGCCTAAAAATCAGGATTTTTTCATTGTTCATATTCCCACTGTAAATGGCAGGAAAACCCATTGAATCCATAGGCTCAAATTTAAAAATCAATTTCTCTGATTTGCTGACTTTGATGCCCTTCTCTAAAAACTGATTCAAGTCCTCTTCAAATCGTTGAGGATATAGAGAAACATCGGGATTTCTTTTAAATTCTAGAAAAACCTTGACCTCAGAGTTAGGTTTATCCCATGAATAAAAACACTTTTTTCGATTATATTTTTGGAGTTGGTCGTCCTTATACATGGTCAAGCTCCCCTTGTCCGCATTAAACAATCCCATCATGTCAGACTCTTCCAACAAGTCACAAGGACTTGGCAACACAAGCTCTTGACTTGTCCCCTGTGAGAGGCTTAAAACTATAAAGAGAAAAATTGAGATGAATATTTTCATCGGTTTAAAATTGTTTGTTTATCAAAAAGACCATATACGATTTATCATCTCGCCTATGTGTCATAATTTTCATAGACATGGTCTGTTTCGTTTTCTTATTGGCTTTTAATTCTATTTTTACCCTCTCGAGTTGCAGCATTGGTTCGTGTCAAACTTTTAATTTTATTGACCATGCGATATCTAATAGCCGACCAATCTTCATCAATCGCTATTTGCCTTACGGGTTCCATATTATAAGACCCCAATATGTCCCACATTGTTTCTCGACTAAGCTCAGATTTGTATTTTTTTGATGACTTTTTTGGATAACACAGCCAAACCAAGGGGTCATCACTGATATTTCCAATCCAATTTATTAAAGATTTCTCAAAATCCTCCTTATCATAACCCGCAGTCACAACAAAACTCATTGGATTAGATGAAATATCATCTAAAATCTCAAAACCCTCACCTTCTATCATTTCTAATACCTCACTAGGTACATTTTCTATATAGACCTTTGAATAATTTTTAGCATTCAATTTCTCTCTTAGAGTCATGTAACTACAATTTTTCGTTTACAAAATTGGTCATTTTTGTAAATAGATGCAATCTTGTATTGCCACCATAGATGCCATGATTTTTATTGGGATATGCATAATAATCGTATTGTTTATTTGATTTTATCAAGGCATTGGTCAATTCTGCGGTATTCTGAAAGTGGACGTTGTCATCTGCCATTCCATGGATGAGCAAATAATTGCCGCTTAATCGATCCGCAAAATTCACGGGCGAATTTTCATCATACCCATCCGGGTTCTCAGCATAAGTCCGCATGTATCTTTCAGTATATACCGAGTCGTACCACTTCCAATTAGTGACCGGTGCTACCGCAATCGCGGCTTTAAACACGTCTGCTCCTTTGAAAAGGCACAAAGATGACATATATCCACCATAGCTCCAGCCGAATATCCCTATTCGTGAAGCATCAGTATAGGGCAAAGAACCTAAATATCGGGCAGCTTCTATTTGGTCAATGGTTTCGTAATGACCCAATTTCATATAAGTCATCTTCTTAAATTCCTCACCTCTACCACCTGTACCTCTATTGTCAACACAGGCAATCAAATATCCTTGATCTGCCAACATCTGAAACCACCAATAATTATTGCCCATCCAAGAGTTCATAACTTGTTGACTGCCCGGACCTCCATATAGATACATAAATACCGGATACTTCTTACTCGAATCAAAATCATTAGGCTTTATCATCCAACCATTGAGATAGACGTCATCCTTGGTTTTAAAATCAAAGAACTCAACATTGTTTACTTGGCTTTCTTTTTGTTTTTGGACGACATCTGCGTTATCAACTATGGTTCTGACAGGTTCCATATTATTGGAAAATACGGTGTATGTGGGTGGTGTATTAATGGAGCTATACGTATTGACGTAGTAAGAATAATCAGCACTGAATTGGGCAGAATTTGAACCTCTAAATGGAGTCAAAACCTTCTTGTTTTGACCATTCATGTCCAACTCAAATACGTGTCTTTCTATAGGGGCAAGCTCCGCACTTTGGTAATAAAGTTTACCGTTTTTCTCATCTACGCCATAAAATGCCGTCACATCATATCGGCTATCTGTCAATTGTCTAATCAAGCGACCATTCATGTCATAATGGTACAAACTATTGTACCCATTCATTTCCGATGACCATATAAAAGACTGCTTATCCCCTAGGAAAGTGAGATCGTCTGTAATGTCGATGTAATATTTATTTTTCTCCTCGAGTAGTACTTTGCTTTTCCCATTTTCTGCATTAACTAGGAATAGCTGAAGGTGATTTTGATGTCTGTTCAATTTGTAAGCACACAATTGATGGTCATCTGCCGTCCACTTTAGTCTGGGAATGTACATATCTGTCAAATCTCCCAAATCAGCACTTAAGGTGGCATTCTTTTTAAGGTTGTAGATTTTCGCCGTTACGTCTGAGTTCTTTTGCCCCACTTTTGGGTATTTATATGAATCCCATTCAGGATAAGTCTCATTATTGTAATAGGTGAGGATATACTCTGGCACTTCACTCTCGTCAAATCTTATGAAAGCAATAAATTTATCATCAGGAGACCAATAAAATGCTTTCGCAAATGCAAATTCTTCCTCATATACCCAATCCGTAGCACCATTGATGATTTTATTTTTCTCACCGTCTTTTGTGATTTGAACCGACTTTCCATTTTTAATATCCTCATAATATAGATTGTTATTGTACACAAAAGCTACTTTAGAGGCATCATGTGAGAATGTACAATACCTTATCTTTTGACCATTAAAAATACGGTATAGTTTATTTTCTTTTCTATCATATACATGAAAAACTGCTCTAGTCGAGTGCCTGTAGATTCTCTCTGTACCGGTCTCGATGAGGATTAGATTTTCATCTTCACTCAAGGTATAATCGCTTAACTCTCCAGAAATTCCATTTTTAAACAAATTTTCCACTGTCAAAAGGCTTTTTGTCTTATTTCCGCTCGCTATGTCATATTGGTTGATATTATTGCCCTCTAGTTCTGCATAAGATTTTCCGTCTTTTAAGAAGTTAAATCCTGACACTCCTTTGGGGTAGTATTCATAAGTTCCCCATATTTTATCTAAGGTAATTTCCGACTGTCCAAAAAGCATCACGGTCGATAGTGAAATTACAATGACTAGGAAATTTTTTAACTTATTCATCATTATGGTATTCTTTACGTTTAAAAATTTGATTGAGAATATGTGTTGTACAAATATAATTTTTTCGTTCGATACGCAAGTGATTATCCTATTTTAGATGCGTTTCATTATTATTTTAAAAAAAAACATCCTGATTTACAGACTGCTCACCAAAAGAGTCATTTTGAACTGCGGATATCCAAACACTCAGCCTAGTTTCCTCTCTCCACGACATAATTAATCAATTGGACAAATGAATTTTTTGCCGATGAGTCATCAAATTCATCAATTATTTCTAAAGCTTTACTTCTATATTCTTCCATTTTATTGGTCGTGTATTCGATACCGCCACTTGTTTTTACAAAATCAATGACTTCTCTGACCACTTTAGGGTCTTCACTATGATTTTTTATCTGCTTGATGATGTGTTTCTTCTGTTTTGTATCGGTGTGATTGAGAGCATAAATCAATGGAAGCGTCATTTTCTTTTCTTTGATATCAATTCCACGCGGCTTACCAATATTGGCTTCTCCATAGTCAAACAAATCATCTTTAATCTGAAATGCCATCCCAATGTTCTCACCTAACAATCTGAATTTTTCTATGATTTCTGGGTTTTCTGTTGTAGAAGCAGCTCCCGCACTACACGAGGCAGCCATGAGTGATGCTGTTTTTCCCTTTATGATATCATAGTAAATGTTCTCTTCAATGTCAAGTTTTCGGGCTTTTTCTATCTGTAATAATTCGCCTTCGCTCATGAGTTTGACGGCTGTAGACATGATGTGCAATTGCTTATAGTGATGATTGTCCAATGCCATAAGAAACCCCTTAGAGAGCAAAAAATCACCGACTAAAACTGCAATTTTATTTTTCCAGAGTGCATTGATCGAGAAGAATCCTCTTCGTTCAAACGAGTCATCAACGACATCGTCGTGTACAAGCGTCCCGGTATGCAATAGTTCGACAAGCGAGGCTGCAGTGTAGGTTTTTTCAGTAACCTCGCCACATAACTTTGCTGATAAAAAGACGAACATGGGTCGTACCTGCTTGCCTTTTCGCTGGACGATATAGTAGGTGATTTTATCCAATAACGGCACCGAACTTTTCATACTATCTCGAAAATATTTTTCGAATTGTACTAAGTCCTCCGCAATCGGTTCTTTAATTTCTTTTAAATTGGATTTTGATGACATACTAAATTTTCAGTCAAGCACAAATTAAACCATTTTCAGTGTATTATCTAACATATTGGTCATAATTCCTTCATCGATTGAGGGATTACTGACTTTGGTTTTCTTGTTCTCAAAAAAACAGATAATTTAGCACCTCGAAAATTTCGCTTAAAGCATTGTTAGCACTTTTTAGGACAAATTTGTTTTTCAACAGCATGTTGCTGCTTTTATACGCCGTAATAGTGCGGTTAAAAAGCATATTAACTCCCATATCGTATGAAATTAAAGAATCAGATACCGCTGTAAGCCATTTTATCTATCGAATACTGCCGGAATCAGGATGGGGTCAAGCCGTGGTGGGAATTTTTCTCGTTTTCATACAGGCGGCCTTAATCAACCGATTTTCAATCAGATATAAACTAGAAGAGCAATTGAGCCTCATTCCAGGAATGATTTACATATTATTATCTTCATTTTATCCGGCTCTGTTAATACTGAGTCCGGCACTGGTAGCGAGTACTTTTCTGATTGCTGGATTGTTACAAAGTGCCCAAATATATAGGGTCACTGACTCGGGATTTAATAATTTCAATGCAGGAGTTTGCTTTGCCTTGGCATGGTTTATCCATCCTCCATTTTTTATTTTTATACTGACCGGATTTATAGGTCAGGTAATTATGCGGAGTTACTCACTGAGAGAATTTGCACAATACACTTTTGGTTTATTTTCGGTGGTGATTATCATTTTTTCAATTCATTTTGTTCAGGATGATTTTAGTACATTGATATCAAAATATTTTTATTTTCAGTACAACCTGTATGATTTATTAAATTGGGATACACAAAAAATAATCAAATTACTACTTGGACTCATTCCTTCCTTGTTTTTTCTTATCAACTATACAAAAATCCTTTCTAAAAGGGTCATTTTAGCCACCAAAGTTCTTAATTTAGTATTTTGGTTTCTGGCTTTGGGATTGATAGGATTTCTATTAAGTCTAAATCAAACCGCCTATATTCATGCCCTCTTTATTCCATTTAGTATTCTTGGTGCAATATTGTTATTAAGAATTAAAAATCCATTTATCGAAGAAATAATTCATTTGGTATTGTTGATGACGTTATTTGCCATTCAATATAATCTAATAGTAATTTGATATAGTTATCTTTGCGATATCTAAACTCTTTTTTACGAAGAGGATTTTTATTTGTATTAGGCTAATAATTCGATTTTATGAAAATAGGTGTATTGGTATTTCCGGGATCCAATTGTGATGATGACATGTTGCATGTATTGGCAAGTGTCGCCGGAGCAAAAGTTCAAAAAATTTGGCACAAAGATTTTAGTCTAGCGGGCCATGGTCATCTTGATGGGATTGTACTTCCGGGAGGATTCTCTTATGGAGATTACCTAAGATCAGGAGCCATCGCAAGGTTCTCGCATATTATGGAGGAAGTCGTAAAATTTGCAAATCATGGGGGATTTGTATGGGGAATTTGTAATGGCTTTCAGATATTGTGTGAATGCCACTTACTGCCAGGGGTATTGTTACGAAACGAAAACCAAAAATTCATCTGCAAAAATGTGTATCTCAGTACGACGAATAATGATACCGCGATTACCAATGCACTTTCAGAAAACGAAATCATCAAAATACCAATTGCTCATGCCGATGGGCGGTATTTTGACACCAAAGACAATATTGACATGCTCTGGCAAAACGATCAGGTACTCTTCCAATATTGTGATGAAAATGGGAATATCGATGCCATGAGCAATCCAAACGGCTCTATCGATAACATTGCGGGAATAAGCAATTTGAAAAAAAATGTATTTGGTATGATGCCACATCCTGAAAGGGCTGCTGAAAAAGCACTTGGAAACGTGGACGGAAAAAAAATATTTGACTCAATGGTTAACGAATTGGCTCATTTTATCGCCTAAAACTTATTAAAATGTAAATATGAGGTTAAAGTTTATTTAAACATTTTGAACTAACAATTTTTGGAAATATCATTGTACAACAAAATTTAAAATTATTCAATGGCAATTTCATTTATTTTAAGCATTCTACTCAGTTTTAACCTAAATTCATATCATGGCGACGACCCTGTAAGCTGGGATTTTTCGATAATTCCACTTGAAAATAATGAATTCGAATTCGTTGCAAAAGCAACTATGAAGACTAACTGGGTCGTATATTCACAAAAAAATAGTGGAGACGGTCCGGTGCCGACCACCGTTGATTTTAATGAAAATTCAGATATCACATTTACAGAAACTGAAGTGCTGGAGACGGGAGAACTCATCAGTGTATTTGACGAGCTATTTGAAACACAAGTAAATAAGTATAAGCACGAGGTTGTATTCTCAAGGAAATTTAAATCCAGTGTGGGCTCAGGAAATCTATCGGGATATATCGAATACATGACTTGTGATGGCCTTAGGTGCCTCCCTCCTAAGCCCGTAGATTTTGACCTCAAGTATTAGGGAATCTTTTTTGCTTGCTACTTCTTAATTAAAAATAAATCCAAATGATAAAAAAGGCGATTCTATTTTTCTTACCCTTAATGGTAATTTTTAACAATTCCTTTGGTCAGGTGCTCGAACCAGTAAAATGGAGCTTCTCGACGGAAAAAATCAGTGAAGAAGAATATTACCTCGTATATACCGCAAATATCGAAAAGGGTTGGACTGCCTATTCTCAATTTACGGATGCGGATGGTCCTGTACCAACCGAAATTACCTACGAAAGTATGGATGGGATAGAATTACTGGGTAAAGGCGATGAATCTGGCGACAGGAAGGAGGGCATGGATGATTTATTCGGGGTCAATGTCATCAAGTTCACATACAAAGCGCCATTTATTATCAAGCAGAAGATTAAAATTCTCGATATATCAAAGCCAATTTCTGGATACATTACTTCTATGGCATGCGATGCTACGAAATGTCTTCCGCCTACCTCTGTTGACTTTAGTTTCGAATTCGAAAGTGAAGCCATAGATGAGTTATCCACAGCCGATCCTGCAAATCAAGGTGATGGTCTAGCAAAGCCCGTTAAATGGACATTCACACAAGAAAAAATTTCTGACAGTGAGTGGAATTTTGTTTTTAAGGCAGATATCACAGGCGAGTGGAATGTCTATTCACAATATACACCTGATGATGGTCCCATACCTACTTCTATCAATTACGAATCGGCTGATGGTATAGAAATACCCGACGCCGGAGAAGAAACGGGTCATAGAAAAGAAATCATGGATCCGATATTTGGTGTTGATGTTATAAAATTTAGTTCTGACGAACCTTTTACCATTACTCAAAAAGTTAAAGTTAACGATCCGACTAAACCAATAACCGGATACTTGGAATATATGACATGTGATAATTCTAAGTGCTTAAAAGAAACCATTGATTTTACATTTAATCTTGATGGAACTGCAGCGAAACCTGCCAATATAAATACAAGTGGTCTCGCTGAAATAGACCAAAAAATACCAAGCCTTAATGAAACTTTCAGAAACCCAATAAGCAATTGTGGTGACGAAGAGGAACAAAAGTCAGGTTGGTTATGGCTACTTCTGCTGGGAATGGGAAGTGGATTTTTTGCACTATTAACACCTTGTGTTTTCCCTATGATTCCTATCACGGTCAGTTTTTTCACTAAAGACACGAAACGAAAGGGCTGGGTTAATGGATTAATTTACGGGTTATCCATCATTGTCATTTATGTGACCATTGGATTGCTTATTACTCTTATTTTTGGACCTGAGGCATTAAATAGACTATCTACCAATTGGATTGCCAACACCCTATTCTTTATCATATTTATGGTGTTTGCATTTTCATTTTTTGGCTATTACGAGATTACATTACCGAGTTCGTGGAGTACGAAAAGCGACCAGATGGCAGACAAAGGAGGACTCCTTGGAATCTTTTTTATGGCATTTACCTTGGCATTGGTTTCTTTTTCTTGTACCGGGCCACTTATTGGTACAGCCTTAGTACAGGCAGCCACCACTGGTGATTATATTGGCCCTACGCTGGTAATGTTTGGTTTTGCACTAGCACTAGCATTGCCTTTTGGGCTGTTTGCTGCTTTTCCGGCGTGGCTCAATACGTTGCCAAAATCTGGCAGCTGGATGAATTCTGTCAAAGTGATTTTAGGTTTTGTAGAGGTGGCCCTGGCATTCAAATTCTTGTCAGTAGCGGATTTAACAAAACACTGGGGATTATTAAAGTACGAAGTATTCATGGTCATTTGGATCTTAGTCGCAATTGGAATGGCACTGTATCTATTTGGTTTCATTAAATTTCCTCATGATAGTCCAATAAAGAAAATTTCTCCACTGAGAGGTATTTTTGGAGGATTGTCCGTCGCATTAGCTATTTATTTGATGACTGGTTTCAAGTACAACAATGATATCAAAAGTTACAATGCCTTGAGCCTCATGAGCGGTCTTGCCCCTCCCACTAATTACAATATTTTTCTTCCCAAGCTCACTGGAGAGTTAGATCCAGCCTTGGCAGAAAAATACGATTCTTATACAATATGTGCCAATGCGATTCCTTGTTTTAAGGATTATTATCAAGGTTTGGAATATGCAAAGTCAGTAGGCAAACCCATGTTACTAGACCATACGGGTTACGGATGTGTAAATTGCCGGAAAACAGAAGAACACATCTGGATAGATGCCCACATTAGGAAAATACTGACCGATTCTTTGGTACTAGTTTCCCTTTATGTCGATGATAGTCAAAAATTGCCCGAGCAGCTATATTCTGTTTCATCAGGTAAAAAACTGAGAGATGTCGGTGACAAATGGGCCGATTTTCAAATATCAAATTTCCTTCAAAACACTCAACCCCTATATGTTCCGGTTACTACGGATGAAAAGGTGATAAGTAGTCCTAGGGGATATCACCCGGAAATGGAAGATTATCTCGAATATCTGCGATGTAGCATCAGGGCCGTGAAAAATTAAAAATTTGAAAAAAGGTGGGCATAATTGTTCACCTTTTTTTCTGCTCCCACCAAAATCTCATTTCTAAACATCTTACATCCAAACTCGCAATTCAACACACTTAAGATCTTAATGGCATAGGCAAGTTTATAGAATTTAGGATTGTACCCGAGAGGTGTAATTCACATTATTAAACGAAAAATAATTCATGCTATGAATAAGATATTAAACAGCAACCGAACAAAATATCCCGAAAAAAACGTATTCAGATGGAGATTAAGTTTTTGGCTATTTGGCTTTGCCATTTCAACGTTTACTTGTCTTGTATTTATGAATTTTACAACGACTGCGCCAGAATACATATACAATGATGAGGGCTTTGGTTTGATGCCCCTTGATGTGATTCACATAACCGAATACACTCCACCCAAGGCGGAAAACCCAAAACCCATGGTGTATAAATCACCCATACAAATTTTCGAAGTCATACCAACGGAAGAACCATTGCCAAAAATCGATGCAGAAGTCAAAACTCAAGAAACCCAAGCACCAATTTTAAATATTCCAATGAATACCAATATTTCAAAAGAATCTGGCGAAAAACACACCATTCCAGAGAAACCCGTGAAACCAGTACTAAGAGTTCAAGTGATGCCCTATTTATCAAGTTGTGGAAACATCGCTGATGAGGCTGAAAGAAAGATATGCTCAGAAACTTCCTTGATGAATTTTATTAGAGATGAACTTGAGTATCCAAGAGCAGCGGTCAATATCGGAATCATTGGAACCGTAATGATGCGATTTGTAGTCGATGTTGATGGCAAGGTCAAGGATATAAAAATCCTAAGAGATCTTGGTGGAGGTTGTGGTGAAGAGGCTAAGAGAGTCCTCGGATTGCTCAATGATAAAGAAATGACATGGATTCCCGGAAATCAAAATGGAAGAGCTGTACCTGTCTTATACACCTTACCTGTAAAATTTACGCTAAAAAATTAAATACAAAAGGGGATTCTTGCCGTGCAAGAATCCCCTTTCATTTATTCATCTTAATTGATACTAGTCTTGTACTAATTCAAACTCAATAACTGATTTCAAATCTTTGTGAAAATTAATTTCAGCCTGATAAGTACCCATAGTTTTCACTTCTTCAGGAAGCACAATTTTCTTTCTTTCAATGTCAAGATTCAATTGATCCTTGAGTGCATGGTGTATTTGAACATTGGTCACACTACCAAAAATCTTACCACTTGTACCAGCTTTTACCGCGATTTTAAGTGTTTTTCCTTCAAGTTGAGCCGCCAATTCTCTGTACTCTTCTAATCTTGCGGTTTCCTTGGCTTCTTCTTCTTTAACCAATGCATCCAACTTCACTAGATTGGGTTTATTGGCAATGACCGCCATTTTTTGAGGGATAAGAAAGTTTCTTCCATAACCCGGTTTAACTTTCACACGGTCGTGTTTGTACCCTAAATTATCTATGTCTTGCAATAATATTATTTCCATCGTAATTTCTTTTTTAGAATTATTTCAAAAGGTCAGCTACATAAGGCAACATGGCAAGGTGTCTTGCTCTTTTTACCGCTACCGCTACTTTTTTCTGATATTTCAATGAGTTACCCGTGATTCTTCTAGGTAAGATTTTACCTTGCTCGTTAATGAACTGAAGCAAAAAATCCGGATCTTTATAATCTATGTGTTTAATCCCAAATTTTTTGAATCTACAGTATTTTTGTCTCTGTTGACCAATATTAGGATTACTTAGAAATTTTATATCGTCTCTAGATGCCATTTTCTATTTTTTTAATTGTTTGGATAAAAATGATTACTCTTCTTCTTTTTTAACACTTTCTTTAACACTAGGTTTCACGTCGTTGAAAGTGACTTTTTCCGACATCTGCTTAGCGGCAACAATCCAGTTAGAAGGATCCAAAAGTGCTAAATCCGGGTCTGCTTTCTCGAGAACCTCAGTGATACTCTTCGCATCTGCAGCCCCTAATTTAGAAAAGCTGTTTACACCTGCATTTGCCAGAGCACCGGCTACTTTAGAAGTAATCCCTTCGATCTTCGTCAAATCATCTGAAATACTTGAAGTTCTTTTTGGTTTTTCCTTTTTCTTAACCTTGCCTATCAAGCCATTTCTCTTATCCTCATTGTACTTGATACCATGCTTATCAAGTCTCAAAGAAAGAAATCTCAAAATTCTCTCATCCCTGTAAAGTGACAATTCCAATTTTGGGATAATTTTTCCTTCCTCGGATTTAAATTCAATACAGTAATAAACACCTGAGTTTCTTTTGTTTAGGGGATAAGCCAATTGCTTAAGACCCATTTCGTCCTTATGTACGATGGTACAACCTTCATTTTTAAGAAGATCTTCGTACATGTTTGCTGTCGCCTTAATTTCATCGCCTGACAGAACGGGATCGACGATGAACGTAACTTCGTATTGTTTCATGTATTAAAAATAAAATGTTTATGAATTATAAAACCCCCACTGAATTTTAATCGCATTCGATTTTTCAATAAGGGCTGCAAAGGTAAGCTTATTATTTTAATAATCAAACGATTAGATCCAAATTATTGATTATGTTCGATTTCGCAATTTTTCAAATGTTAAATATCTGCAACACACTTGGTAATATTGATGTTTTACCCTATTATTGTTCCACTATTCATTGGTCACAACATTAAGATTTTACAATATCCCGAATTACCAGTTTATTAGTTTATTAAGCTTCTTCTGAGTCAATAGATTTTTATTGGCATTAATGAGATGAACTTAATCCCCTGAACATAGGGCAGATTGGTAATTTATGCTGGTCTGCCCACCTTTTCATAAAAACACATATTTCAATGCTTTATGAATGGATTGAGCAGTTCCATCTTAATCCTTTTATGAATTTCTCTCATCGTTCCCTTATTTTTAATCAATTCGAATTGCACTTTTTTTCCATCGTCTCGACTGAAGTAATCTAGTACATCCGTCAATTTCCGTTTTCTACTAAACCATGGCCCTACTTTTTTGATGAAGTCACCTTTTTTAATTCCCACTTTATCTGCCTGAGAGCCTTCGATGACTGAGCTTACCACAAACTCATTCAAATCCAAACCCTGAGCTATCAAGGTCATTCCCGTTTTATTCACCAGAAATTCATCTTTGAAATATTTAGAAGGCTTAACATACAATTTTCCAAAACGGTAATCTAGAAATATTTTAAATTTTGACAATAATAAATTGCCTATAATTCCTTCTCTCTCAATAGATTCAATCATTAAAAAACTGGAATCAATGTCTTGAAAATTCGTTAGAATATACGGCATATTAAACGAAAGCACCTTCAGACTGTCCACCACTCCGATGTATCCCACCAAGGCCCCACCCAATCCTTGGCCAAATGATCCCCGTACATAATATTCAGGTAAGACCAATGAGTCCTCTTGATTGTGATGAACTAACAGAGACAAGGCTGCACCTGTATCTAAGAGAAAATCCGCTGCCTTTGTGTAGCCGTTTTTATAGGAGATGGGACAATTGAGATATACCTTTCCTCGCAATATTTTCACCGATTGAGAGCTATAATCATCCAATGTTCGATAATTAAATTCCAAAGGATCATAGAAGCAAATTTTTGATTTTTCATAATCTATCTCTACAATGACATTACGAAAAAAATCGGATCCCAAAATTCCGTGAACCTTCCTACCGATCAGTTCATCAAGATGAATCAAGTCTTCTTGGAGTACTACGATATCCCGAGTTACCGCAGGCAATGGATACATGGTGAGCCTGACGTTACGGGCGATAGAAGCTAATAAAGGAACATTGAGATCCGCACCGATCACTCTGACCTCATCGTCATAAGTGCATTGTGCTACATCTGCATATAATTTATCAAAAATAATGGTATTCTGAGCTCCAGTATCGAATATAAAAGTAAGCGGCAGGTAATTATTAAGTACGACATCAACGATCAGAAAGCCATTTTCGTAACTAAACTTGACGGTTTCTTTTTTATTATTTACAAAAAGATCCTGACCGGGCATTTGACACGAGATTGTCATGCCATAAACTAAAAGAAACAATATTAGAAGTATTCTTTTCAATCACCAAATCGCCTTGTATACTTCAAAAATATTCAATTAATGGGATATATACTAATCACTTTGGCGATCACTCCATGAATCCAGATAAAATAGCCGGCGTCATTTCTAAATTAAACTCCATTCCAGAGGATAAGATATTTTTAATGGCCTACTTACCCACGGGTTATCCTTAACGTAAAATCTTAGAGGGCTGTTAGCCCACGAACCCACATATTTTGACATTCCTACACGTGGACCAATAATTATGTTTTCTTGGAATATTTCATTGTCAATGTCACAAATACCCAGAATTTCACTTTTTACTAAAGAAACCCCATCATGGGCAGTACCAACCCCTAATGCCTGAGCCACTTTTCCGGGACCTCCGGTGAGATGATAATTATTCGCATTTACACCCCTTCTCAATTGCATTATACTCAAGCCTTCTTTTGGTTGAATGGCTCGGATCAAAATGGCATGAGGCACTCCCTCTGCGTTGGTAACTACATTGACCATGTCGTGTATACCATAGCTTTTATATAGATAAGCAGTCCCTCCTATGGCATACATATTTTCGTTGCGAGGAGTCCGTCTTCCATTCTTTGCATGAGAACCTTGATCTTCAGGTCCGATATAAGCCTCCGTTTCTACAATGATTCCAGAGGTTTTTACATTGTTAATATGGCTAACAAGCAGTTTGCCCAACAATTTTTGTGCAATTGAAATGGCATCGCTGTCTAAATAAAAATCTTGACTTAGCCTTTTTACTTTCGTTAGCACTTAGGTATCCCTTCTTGAGTAATTGGGGGATTCCTTCGTAATTGTAATATTATGTGGGTGACTTTCAGCCACTCCCGCTGCACTGATTTTAACCATTTTGGCATGTTTCATCTTCTCTACATCGGAAGCTCCACAATATCCCATGCTCGCCCTTAATCCACCAATATATTGCACCATCACCTCAGAAACCGTCCCTTTGTAAGGCACTCGACCTTCGATACCTTCAGGTACAAGCTTTTTTACATCGTCTTCTACATCCTGAAAATATCGATCTTTGGATCCCAATTCCATCGCTCCTAAGGAACCCATACCCCTATAGACCTTGAATTTTCGACCCTGATAAATGATCGCTTCACCGGGAGATTCCTCCGTCCCAGCAAAAATCGACCCACCCATAATGGTATTAGCCCCTCCTGCAAGCGCCTTCGCAATGTCTCCCGTGTATCGTATTCCTCCATCCGCAATGATAGGCACTCCTGACCCTTTCAGTGCAGTGGAGGCACTCATAATGGCACTCAACTGCGGAACACCCACACCTGCTACAATTCGAGTCGTGCAGATACTTCCAGGACCTACCCCTACTTTGACTGCATTCACCCCAGCCTCGACCAAGGCTAGAGCACCTTCCCCTGTCGCCACATTACCCCCAATCACCTGTAAATCTGGATATCTACGCTTCACTTCTTTGACCGCATCGAGAACTCCTTTAGAATGCCCGTGTGCCGTATCCAGTGTAATCGCATCGACATCTACAGAAACTAGAGCATCTACTCGATCCATCATATCTCCGGTCACACCCACGGCAGCGCCTACTGCCAATCGACCGTGGTGATCTTTGGAAGCATTGGGATAGTTTTCAACCTTAAGTATGTCCTTATAAGTAATCAAACCGACCAACAATCCATGAGTATCAACCACAGGAAGTTTTTCGATCTTATATTTCATTAAAATTTCACGACCTTCTTTCAGATTAGTACCAACAGGTGCAGTCACCAAATTTTCCTTAGTCATGATGTCTCTCACAGGTCGGTGAAAATCGGTCTCAAACCTCAAATCCCGATTCGTGAGAATACCAATTAATCTTTTTTCTTGGTCAACAATGGGGATGCCACCAATTTTAAATGATTTCATCAACTGCAAGGCATCAGCCACTACAGCATCAGCTCCCAAAGTTACCGGATCAAGTATCATTCCACTCTCCGACCTCTTGACTTTTCTTACCTGATTTGCCTGATTCTCGATACTCATATTCTTGTGTATGATGCCTATTCCGCCTTCTCGGGCAATGGCAATGGCCAGACGATACTCTGTCACTGTGTCCATCGCGGCAGACACAATGGGAACATTGATTCGCATATCGGTTGTAAACCTCGTGCTGATATCGACTTCTCTTGGCAAAACCTCTGAATACGAAGGAATTAGGAGGACATCATCAAAGGTGAGGGCTTCCATGATGTGATCTGTTCTAATAAAATTATTTGATTCCATGTGCAAAAGTAATGCAATAGCCAAAAACTAAAAAGTGAAATTGGCTTAAAAAAAATAAAAAATGCATCTTTGTCACTTTAAGTTAAGAGAAAAAATGCTTTCAATACACAGCGACGTTTACTTTATGGAGCAAGCTCTCAAAGAGGCTCAAAAGGCATTTGACTTTGGAGAAGTGCCGGTTGGTGCCGTCGTAGTCGCCAATAAACAAATCATTGCCCGGGCTCACAATCAGACACAAATGCTCAATGATGCTACCGCTCATGCTGAAATCATGGCATTGAGTTCCGCCTCTAATTATTTAGGATCAAAATATCTCCAAGATTGTACTCTCTACGTCACCCTAGAACCCTGTGTGATGTGTGCAGGTGCCATGTATTGGAGCAAAGTATCTAAGGTAGTGTATGGTGCCAGTGACGACCAAAGAGGATTCATGAGATACGGCAAGGAGCTACTACACCCGCAGACAAAACTTGCTTATGGAATTAAGCAAGAAGAGTGTGCCGCCATTCTGCAAAAGTTTTTTGAGAAAAGGAGATAGAAAATTCTTGATCAACGTTTTCCTAGTTATCCGCTGAGACATTTTCCTGTATTCAATATTAATTTTCTTTTTTTTCTCGGTATTTTCTTTTATTTTGCTCACAGTTTAAAGAGTATAGATATACTTATTTTATCACTTTTAATATTTCGTCACTAAAGTGTGTTGTGGCGCTTTGATTCATCATGAAATTTGAATTACGATGCATTCTAAAATATCAATTTATAAATAAAAATTACATCGACTTATGAAAAATTTAATCTACATTTTCATTCTCCTTCTCAGCAGTCAAAATATTTCTACACAAACGGATACAACTAGTTTGTCATTCGTCTCTGAAAGAAATACGTGGTACGTCACCAGTAGCTCCATTTCTAGCCCAGATGTATATACCAACATTTTTACCTTTTCTGATACGGACTCTCTGGTATTCAATGTGGACATCAATGATTTCCGAAGGTATAGAGAATTATTGATAATAAATGATGAAGACAAGCCCATACATACCAAAATACTATTTAGAGAAGAAGGCAGACAAGTCTATACTTGGGCATTGCCAAGTGATGAAATCGCCTATGATTTTTCATTGAATGTGGGAGACACTATAAGATATTCTATCGGATTCATAGACTACATTGTGGAATCTAAAGATAGTACAGAATTGCAAGATGGTTCAAATAGAGCGGTTTTAAAGATGGAATATTGTGACTCAAATTTAGGTTGGATTCAAGGCATTGGATCGCTTGAAGATCCATTCGAACCCTGGTATAGTTGTGCCATAGATTACGGAGTATATCTTTCGTGCTTTTTTAGAGATGGAGTGCAATTATACAAAAGTCCGTGGTACGACGAATGTTTTACGGTGGGAACGGATGATGTTAATTTGAATAAAATTTCGTTATTTCCCAATCCTGCCTCCTACACCATGACCATATCAGGTCTCCCAGATGGAAAATATACTTACCGTATCCAAAATACTCAGGGGCAGCAAATGCTAAGCAATACTTTTCAAAATAAGGATAGCATCGATGTGTCAGACCTGCCTTCAGGGATGTATTTCGTTGAGCTTAGAAATGGGGATGGACAGCGATGGATAGAGAAGTTCGTAGTGGGGCGATGAGGATAATTTAATGGATTTTAGAGTCTAATAATATCGCTTCTATCAAAATACTTTTAATTTGAGATTCGTCAATATCTTCCAAAGAGTAAAAAATTTTATAAAATATTTTCTTGTTTTTTCCTTTGGTTAGATATTGAGTGTGATCTTGCAATTCATTACCACGCCAAAGGCCAAACAATACACCCCTGGTTATGCCTCCCCCTTTTATACTAGCCGGCCAAACAATACAAATCCCTTTATTCCCATAAAAATATGGAACATTAAACGAAATTTTCTCCTTGCATCTTCCAGGTAAAACATCGATAATAATATTTCTAATTACATCAACCATGAGCCTTTCGTTCTCAGGAAGTAACTCGTACAAGTGAACGATTGACTTTACTTTAAATTTTTCAGTAAGCATGTTTAGATCAATTAAAGCATTAAAATTAAAAATAATTCACGTCAGCTTACATATCCATATTTGGCAAAATGTGTAATTTCTCTAAAAGTACGAAAAAATGTAGAATTCACGAAAATAGATTCTAAGTTAACTTTTTAGAATTTTTTAGAAATGATTCTAAGCGATATCTTTACTTTTGCAACTATGCATAAATAGGGAATATTGGAGGCCAAAGAAATATTATATTCTAGATTGGAAGTATTGCTCGCAGCAATCGCCGCACTGATTTTTGTCAATCTTGCGGTTAACCACATTTACGGTCACCCCGATTTTGTTGATTTATACAGCAGTATAAATCTTGAGCCGTTTGGACGATATATTATGGCAGGTTTGTTACTGTTAAGTGGCGCCTCGTTAATTCTTCAAAAATATAGAAAATACGGAGCTTGGCTTGGATTGATTTTGATGGCAATTTTTATGATCTTTCATTTTACCTTAAGTTTGAGTTCCTATCAAAATTTGCTAACAAAGATTATTATTGCCTTCTTATGCTGCATCGGTTTGCTGATGATTATGAAAAAAAACACTAAAAAATAAGCATGATAAATCAAATAGCCGTAATTGGTGCCGGTGCTATGGGTACCGGAATTGCCCAAGTATTCGCGAGTTTTGGATATGAAACCATTCTTTACGATCTCAATCAAGATTCCTTGGTGAAATCTCGCAATAAGCTTCAGGATGTTTTCAATATGTTAGTGCAAAAAGGAAAAATAACAGATTCTGAAGCCAAGTCGAGTTTCAGTAGAATTCATTTTGCTTCGTCACTCGCAGGAGTAAAAAATGCAGATTTAGTCATCGAAGCCATCATAGAAAAACTTGAAGTTAAGCAATCCTTGTTCAAGGAGTTGGAAGGTCTTGTGAGTGAATCATGCATCCTTGCAAGCAATACCTCTTCCTTGTCCGTTACTTCCATTGCATCAGCTTGTAACCGTCCCGGCAGAGTCATAGGATTACACTTTTTCAATCCAGTACCCTTGATGAAATTAGTGGAAATTATTCCTGCCGTGCAGACACATACAGCGACTATTGAAACATGTAAAAAACTTGTTGACGGCATCATGAAATACGGGGTCTTAGCTAAGGATACCCCTGGTTTTATAGTGAATAAAGTCGCTCGTCCATTCTACAGTGAATCGTTTAGAATCTATGAAGAAGGTATAGCGGATTTTGCTACCATTGATTGGGCATTGACGGAATTTGGAGGATTTAAAATGGGACCTTTTACGCTGACGGATTTCATTGGACATGACGTCAATTATACCGTAACCGAAAGTGTATGGACGGCTTTTTATTTTGACCCTCGATATACGCCGGCATTTTGCCAGAAAAAATTAGTCGAAGCAGGTTATTTGGGTAAAAAAGCAGGTAAAGGATTTTATGATTATTCTGAAAATTCTCAAAATCCATCTCCTCTTCAGGATGAAAATCTAGGTAAAAGCATATTCCATCGTGTCCATGCCATGTTGGTCAATGAGGCCGCCGATACCATACATCGTGGCATCTGTACCCTAGAAGATGTGGAAACGGCGATGACAAAAGGGGTTAATTATCCAAAAGGATTGATGAACTGGGGAGAAGAATTGGGGTATGATTATATCGTAGAATTGCTGGATGGATTATACGACTATTATCATGAAGCGAGGTATCGGGTTTCTCCTTATCTGAGAAACAAAATAAATTCCTAAATGCCCAGGATTCCCGGTTCTTTTGTAAATATGATGACTCAAGAGCCTCACTTTGACATTGGGGCATTTCAAAAAGTCATAGAGACGGATAGCCCTACGAGTATCAGGGTTAACCTTAGAAAAAATTACACTTGTCCGGGTTCAGAATTTGTCCCTTGGTGTTCGCATGCCTGTTACCTCGACGAAAGACCCATCTTTACCTTAGACCCACTTTTTCATGCTGCTTGCTATTACGTACAAGAAGCATCTTCCATGTTCCTTTGGCAAGTATTAAATCATGTCTTAGATGGAATAACGGATCCTCAAATACTTGACATGAGTGCTGCCCCGGGAGGAAAAACGACCTTAATCATGGATTACCTCAGTGACAAAGGTACCTTAGTAGCCAATGAAGTCATTCAGTCCAGAGCCTCCATTTTGTACCAAAACACGACCAAATGGTCTGGCACTAATGTCATCGTGACCAGTGCTGATCCATCGAAATTTGATGGTATTGAATCCACATTTGATTTATTAGTCATAGATGCTCCATGCTCAGGCGAGGGTATGTGGCGAAAGGATAATGATGCCATCAACGAGTGGAGTCCAGACCATGTAGAACTATGTAGTGCAAGGCAGAAAAGGATAATTTCTGACTCTATAAGTCTAGTCAAACCCGGTGGATATCTGTTCTATTCCACTTGTACTTACAACTCGAAAGAAAACATTGACAATGTCAATTGGATGATGCAAGAATATAATCTGGAGTCTGTAGAATTGCCATTAAATCAAGATTGGGATGTGCAGATGATCTCGAAAAACAAAGGGGTTGGTTATCAGTTCTTACCTTATAAGCTTAAGGGAGAAGGGTTTTTCTGCTCGGTGCTTCGAAAGCTAGATTCGAATGATAATGTAAAAAAAGCTTCGTTGGGTAAAATATCCTTGGCATCCAAAGAGGATAAAAAATTAATCTCGGAATGGGTGGCAAATCAAGCCAAGGATTTAAAAATGATTAAATCTCCAAAAGAGGATTGCTACCTCACGAATGAGTGCAGTATGGCCATGTTTGAAAAACTACAAGCTAAAATGCGGGTTTTGGGCACAGGAATTAAAATAGGAAGAATCAATAAAAAACTATTCCTTCCCGATCATGCCTTGGCTCTGAGTACAATGGTATCAGATGACATTCCAAAGATTGAACTAACAAAAGATGATTCGTTAGACTATCTAAGAAAGCAATTAGATGGTAGCTTAAGTTCTCAAAAATCATGGAATTTGGTACAATATCAAGGGTATGGATTGGGTTGGATAAAACAACTAGACCATAGAATCAACAATTATCTCCCTCAGGAATACATGATAAAGCACCTATAGATCTTCTACTGATACTCATAAGGTGTATTTGATTGGTTTACATAATTTCGGTTGACTTCCTTATATTTGTTCGCAATAATTAAAAATTGATACATGTATCCAGATCTTTCCTATTTGTTTCACGATCTTTTTGGCACTTCAGTTGATAACTGGACTTCTCTGTTCAAGACATTTGGACTCATGTTAGCATTGGCCTTTGTAGCTTGTGCCTTTTTGTTAAAATCTGAATTAAAAAGAAAAGAAGAGGATGGATTATTAAAACCGTTCAAAGCAAAAAAAATTGAGGGTGAAGTTCCGACCTTGAATGAAACCCTGATGAATGGTGTGATACTAGGTATATTAGCATCCAAAATTCCAGTAATCATTCATTCGTTTGACCGGTTTACAGCCGACCCCGCATCCGTCTTATTTTCCGGTGAAGGACATTGGTGGATTGGCATTTTAATAATCATTGGATTATTTGCTTATCGATACTTCAAGTACAAGGATGCAGATAAACCCAAAGAAGTAGAAGTCTTAGTCCATCCCTATCAAAAGACCATGGATATCATTTTCATGGCGGCCATTTCCGGTGTAGTAGGTTCTAAATTATTTTCAATATTTGAAAACTTAGATTCATTTTTTGCGGATCCCATAGGTCAGCTGTTTTCGGGTTCTGGATTAACTATTTATGGAGGAGTAATACTCGCTTTTATAGTCGTGTATCGCTTTGTGTCGAAAAATGGAATTAAGCCCATATATATGATGGATATTGCAGCGATGGGTATTTTATTAGGATATGGCATTGGTAGAATAGGATGTCAATTGGCAGGAGATGGAGACTGGGGAATTGAAGCGGCCATGCAACCCTCGTGGTGGTTTTTACCTGATTGGTTGTGGTCATTTAGTTATCCTCGGAATGTGGCCAATGATGGCATATTATTGTCTTCTTGTGATCCTGAGGCCTACAAAGCGACTTTTGAAGGGGCAAAAATGGCCATTGAGCAACATTGTCAAACAGCCTGTGGAATGAGATATTGTCACGAATTAATACCAAAAGTATATCCAACCCCTATATGGGAAACCATCGTATCGCTCTTAGGATTTGGACTCTTATGGATGTTGCGAAAGAGGATAAAAATTGCTGGCATGTTGTTTTTTATCTATATGATTTACAATGGGTTGGAACGGTTTTTAGTGGAATTTGTCCGAGTCAATGAACATTACAATTTCCTTGGATTTTATTGGAGTCAAGCACAGTTTATAAGTATTGCCTTTATAATTATCGGGGTTATCGGAGTTGTTTACTTGTCAAGGAAATCACCTGGCTGGGAACTAGAGTAAAAATAAATCATCCGTAATTTACGAATCACTACATCCGAGTCGTATTCAAAATATTTGAAATGAGAATTTTAGCATTTTCGATATTATTATAAATTCCAAGCCCTTGTTTTCTCAAGTGCAAATCTTCCTCTGTAAATGGTCTCTCTCTCCACTTATCTAAATTAAAATCTTGGCTTTTTATCACCAAATGGTCCAAACCTGAGCCCATGACGGAATCCTCATCCGCCACACAAAATCGACCTTGAAAAAGGCTGTTTATTAATTTCAACTTGACTCCTGTAGGAGCATTCCCAAGTGCAAGATTTATGTGGGCATTTTTCACTAGTGAGGACATTCTATCTAGATCAGGATTCAATTCCAGGTTCTCACCAAAATCCTTTTTTAATCTGCTGGACAATCGATTATTACTGCATTTACCTGCCACCTTTAGATGTGAAATATCACCCTCCAAACGGTTATTAATAAAATGATAAAGGGACTTAATATTGTCGGAAATATTAAGATTACCATGAAAAAGCAAATAATTTCCCCTACCTATCAAGCTCGTGCAATGCTCATTTTCATGAAACGCCGGCACAAAATTAACCTGACTAATTCCTTTCTTTTTATAGTACCCTTCGTCTCGGGTTGATAAACAAGAGATTTTTGTGGCCTCTAACAAAGTTGTTTCCCAGTCTTTGAGTTTAGATGATTCATGTCGAAAATATAATTTTTTCAAATAATAATGTTCAATATCAGCCAAGTGTTGATAATATATCCATTCAACATTGTGCATACGAACAATCTTTACCCTATTTTTTAGCTGAGGATGGGTCAAAAAAGCCGTTGTGTGGAGCCCGTCGAAAATTATTGGTGCCTCATCGGCCAACAAATTATTAAGTAGCTTTTTTGATTCTCTGGTATTTACAATGTATGGTATATGACCGAAGAGTTTAATAATCGTAGTATTTCGACGATAGTAGGATACTTCATCCACCTGAGATTCTAATAATTCACTTTCTTGACGGTCACCATACACAAAGGCATGAACATGCAGCTTTACACCGATGGATTGTAAGCTTTTTATCTTATAATATGTCTCAATGGCACCACCGTAGTTGGGTGGATACGGCACATCGAGACATATAATATGTATTTTGTTATTCGTCATTAATTATTAAAAAAGCCTGACGACTTAGCAGACGGCAGGCTTTCTGTATCATTTTTAAGATCTAATTTACTTCATATCCATCAATACCTTCCTCATGGTTTCTCCAATATCGGCTGGAGACTGAACTACATGAATTCCGTGTTCTGCCATAATTCTCATTTTAGCTTCTGCCGTATCGTCAGCACCTCCAACGATAGCACCGGCATGACCCATGGTACGACCTTTTGGCGCAGTTTGGCCGGCAATAAATCCTACGACCGGTTTTTTATTTCCAGTGGACTTAATATATTCAGCTGCTTTTGCTTCATAATTACCTCCGATCTCTCCTATCATGACAATTCCCTCCGTTTCAGGGTCATTCATCAAGAGCTCCACCGCTTCTTTGGTCGGTGTCCCCACGATAGGGTCTCCCCCAATACCGATGGCCGTAGATATACCAAGTCCTGCCCGTACCAATTGATCAGCTGCTTCATAAGTTAAAGTGCCGGATTTAGAAACCAATCCTATTTTTCCTTTTTTGAATACAAATCCCGGCATGATACCAACCTTGGCTTCGTCCGGCGTAATAACCCCGGGACAGTTAGGGCCAATCAATCGAGTATCAAACTTATCAATATACGCCTTTACCTTCACCATATCCTGAACAGGAATACCTTCAGTGATGCAAATAATGACTTTGATGCCTGCCTCAGCCGCCTCCATGATTGCATCTGGAGCGAATTTTGGTGGTACAAATAGTATTGATGTATCAGCTCCTGCTTTGATTACGGCTTCTTTAACAGAATTGTAAACCGGTTTTCCAAGGTGAGTTTGTCCACCTTTTCCCGGTGTAACTCCACCTACAATATTGGTTCCATATTCAATCATCTGTTCTGCGTGGAAAGTCCCTTCATTTCCGGTAAATCCTTGCACAATAATTTTTGAATTTTTATTTACTAAAACACTCACTCTGTTAATTTTTATTTTTTAATGATATATACTTCTTCCTTATCCTTGAGCATGTGGTATTTCTCACGGGCATATTTCTCCACATTTTCATCTAAATCAATTTTATCCTTTTTAGCCTTTTCAATTTTTGCTAAAAGGTCTTCCTTTTCATACTTCAAATCGTGGATTATACTGCTTAATTTGTATTGATTAAAAAAATTATGTCTATCAAAAAAGCTAACCCACACTAAAAATACCACCGCAGTAATTGTAAACTTATTCAGTTTTAACTGCCTTATTTTGTTCAAAAAGTCTTGTAGTTTCATATCTTGAGTAATAATTTATTCTCTGTTCAAAAGCGAGCGACCGGGAAATACTGCATTATCTCCAAGTTCTTCTTCTATTCTCAATAGTTGGTTGTATTTAGCTATTCTATCGCTACGAGATGCTGAGCCGGTTTTAATCTGACCAGTATTCAATGCCACTGCCAAATCAGCAATTGTGGTATCTTCTGTCTCACCTGACCTGTGGCTCATGACACTGGTGTAGGCATTTCTAGTGGCTAAAGATACGGCATCTATTGTTTCTGTCAAAGTTCCGATTTGATTTACTTTAATTAAGATTGAATTTGCGGCATGCATTTCAATTCCCCTGTGAAGTCTTTCCGTATTGGTTACAAACAAATCGTCACCTACCAATTGAATATCATTGCCCAATTTTTTAGTGAGTTTCACCCAACCATTCCAGTCATCTTCATCTAATCCATCTTCTATACTAAGAATTGGATATTTTCTTGTCCAATCCGCCCAATACTCTACCATTTCGTCCGAAGTTTTCGCCCCCCCGTTTGACTTTTTAAATTCGTACAATCCATTTTCGGAATTGTAAAATTCAGAGCTTGCAGCATCCATCGCAATCCAGATATCCTCCCCTGGTCTGTATCCCGCTGATTCTATCGCTTTCAAAACGATTTCGATGGCCTCTTCATTAGATTTGATATTCGGTGCAAATCCCCCTTCATCCCCCACATTGGTACTAAAACCGTTTTTCTTTAATACCGATTTTAGATGATGAAAAGTCTCAACACCCATTCGCAAAGATTCAGAAAAAGTGTCAGCACCTATGGGCATAATCATAAATTCTTGAAAATCAATGCTATTATCTGCATGGCTTCCACCATTCAAAATATTCATCATAGGAACCGGCATGACGTGGGCATTAACCCCACCGATATAGCGATAGAGTGGTTGATGGCTAGCCTGAGCTGCAGCTTTGGCAACAGCCAAGGAAACGCCTAAAATCGCATTGGCACCAAGTACCGATTTATTATCAGTGCCATCGATTTCTAACATGATATCATCAATGTAACGCTGGTCGAAAATATCTTCGCCAACCAAAGCTTGCATGATTTTATCATCGACATTAAAGCATGCATTTAGCACACCCTTTCCGAGAAACCTACTTTGGTCACCATCCCTTAGCTCCACAGCTTCATACTTACCTGTTGATGCACCACTAGGCACCGCTGCACGACCGATGAGACCATTATCAGTTAACACTTCCACTTCCACCGTGGGATTTCCTCTACTATCAAGTATCTCTCTTGCACGAATATCTACAATTGTAGCCATTAGTTATTTTTCTGTTTTTTAATTAAGTCAATAAATTGATCAAATAAATATCGGGAATCATGGGGTCCCGGTGCTGCCTCAGGATGAAACTGGACAGAAAACACAGGATTATTCTTAAGTTCTAAGCCTTCTACTGAATCATCATTTAGGTTTAAATGTGTTAATCGGACATGATTTGCATTTTGAAGTTCCTTCAGTGAAATACCGAATCCGTGATTCTGGCTCGTCACCTCACACTTACCAGTGATAACATTTTTTACTGGATGATTGGCACCTCTGTGACCGTGATGCATTTTATGCGTTGAGATTCCCTGAGATAAGGCTATCAATTGATGTCCAAGACATATTCCGAATACCGGTTTTTCTGTTTCAATGACGTCTTTCGCAGTCGAAATTGCATACTCCATAGCTGCAGGGTCGCCCGGTCCATTTGATAAAAAGTATCCATCAGGATTAAATTTCACCAATTCTGACAAATCAGTTTTAGCCGGGAATACTTTTAAATAAGCACCTCGATCAACCAGACAGTTTAAAATATTTCTTTTCGTACCAAAGTCAAGTACTGCAATTCTTATGTCAGAATTAGGATTACCCAAAGAGTAGGCTTCCCGAGTAGAAACTTGACTAGCCAATTCTCGACCCTCCATTTTCGGAGCATTGCTTAACTGGTCTTTCAGAGAATCTAACGAGTGTTCTTCACTCGAAATGATGCAATTCATAGCGCCTTTTTCTCTGACCTTCCTGACGATTTCACGAGTATCAATATTGTGAATGCAGACTATTCCATTTTGCTCCAGATAGTCCTGCAGACTTTCCGAAGCCAAGGGTCTTGAATATCCCGAATTTAAATTTCGGCACACCAATCCACTGATCTGAATATCCTCAGATTCCTCATCATCATTGGCAACACCATAATTACCAATATGAACATTGGTATTCACCATAACCTGTCCGTAATAAGAAGGATCCGTAAAAATTTCTTGATATCCAGTCATACCAGTGTTAAAACATATCTCACCAGTAGTCGTACCAATTCTTCCAGCCGCAAACCCCTCATAGATAGAACCATCTTCTAATAAAAGAAATGCTTTCTTGGAATTGGAGATATTCATGCCTTGTATTAAAATTTTTGCAAATATAGCACCAACAAGCCTAAGACAGGTAAGTCAATAAATGCTTTTTTAAAAATTATAGTAAAAAGAAAAGGGCGATGATAAATCACCGCCCCTATTAGTCCGTAAAATACATACATTTTATTCTTCCTCAGACTTTGCGTCTGCTGTAGTCTTTGCAGCAACCGCCGCAGTTGCAGCCCCAGCAGTTTTAGCACCACCTCTTCTCCTTCTTCTTTTAGACCCAGAAGTCGAATTAGAGTTATTATATACTGTGTTAAAATCTACAAATTCTATCATCGCCATCTCCGCAGCATCACCCTTTCTGAATCCAGTTTTAATAATCCTAAGATATCCTCCAGGTCTGTCACCTACTTTTTCAGCAACTGGGCCAAACAATTCCTTTGCTGCTTCTTTGTTCTGAAGATAGCTAAATACAACTCTTCTTGAGTGAGTGGTATTATCCTTAGCTTTTGTAACTAGTGGCTCCAAGTGAACTCTAAGCGCTTTAGCTTTTGCCAAGGTCGTGTTAATTCTTTTATGGGTAATTAATGAAATGGAAAGATTTTTCAACAAGGCATCTCTATGACCTTTTTTTCTACCAAGATGGTTAAATTTCTTACCGTGTCTCATGGTTTAAATTAGATTTTAAATATCAGCGAGAATTAAATTCCTATTCGATTTTTAATTTATAATCCTCGATTAATACTATTATTTAATAATAAATCAACTGCCCACCAAAAGGTGAATCGAAACGACAGTTACTCTTCGTCCAATTTATATTTAGAAAGATCCATTCCGAATGTCAAACCTTTCTGCGCAAGCAATTCTTCGATTTCTACCAATGATTTTTTACCAAAGTTTCTAAACTTCAATAACTCATGTGTATCAAATCTCACCAATTCACCAAGAGTGTTAATCTTAGCGGCTTTCAAGCAATTATATGCTCTTACAGAAAGATCCAAATCCTCAAGATTGGTCTTTAATAATTTACGCATGTGTAGAATATGCTCATCTACGATATCTTCTTCACGTTTTGAAGAATCATTAAATGTGATATTCTCATCTGTGATTAGTATCAAATGTTGAATCAAGATTCTAGAAGCTTCTTTGATTGCCTCCTCCGGGTGGATCGTACCATCGGTTTTGATATCCATCGTCAATTTCTCGTAGTCCGTTCTTTGACCAACTCTGGTGCTTTCGATAGAATATGCCACCTTTTTAATCGGAGTATATATCGCATCTATTGGAATCACGCCAATAGGTGCTTCTTTTGACAAAGTTTCATCTGCCGGAACATAACCTCTACCTTTAGTAATGGTAAATTCCAACTCAAGATTTACAGATGCATCCATAGAACAGATATGTAAATCAGGATTCATAATTTTGAATACATTGGTAGATGCCTCTATATCACCCGCTACAAATTCTGTCTTACCACTTACCGTAAGATAGATTTTTTCTTCATTTTCAAAATTCTCAGCAACCGTAGGCTTTAACCTAATTTGCTTAATATTTAATATAATGTCAACAACATCTTCCACAACACCTTTCATTGTCGCGAATTCATGATCTACACCCGCTATTCTCACAGCTGAAATGGCATATCCTTCTAATGATGATAATAGAACTCTTCTCAAAGAGTTACCTATAGTCTGTCCGAAACCAGGCTCAAGTGGCTTGAATTCAAAAGTGCCATCAAAATCATCTGCTTTTTGCAATAATATCTTGTCTGGTTTTTGAAAATTCAGTATACTCATATAATTTATATTTTTGGAAGAATTTTTAAAAATAGTAAAGCCGCTTCCTAATGAAGCAGCTTATTAAACTCATTATTTAGAGTAAAGTTCAACAATCAATTGTTCATTGATTTTTTCCGGAATTTTCTCCCTTTCAGGATAATCCAAAAATCTTCCCTCCATTTTGTCTGCATTAAACTCTAACCATCCCCAGTTTCTTACATCACTTTTGCTTTTAGCAGCTGATTGCACTATTTCCAAAGCTTGAGATTTGTTACGAACATTCACAACGTCACCAGGCTTTAAAAGCATGGAAGGAATATTGGATGATACTCCATTTACCATTATATGTTTGTGTGAGACCAGTTGTCTAGCCGCTCTTCTTGTAGGTGCTAGACCTAATCTGAACACAGTATTGTCAAGTCTTGACTCAAGCAATTGTAGTAGCACCTCTCCGGTAACACCTTTCTTGCTGGTAGCCTTTTCAAACATTCTTCTAAACTGTCTTTCTAAAACACCATAAGTGTGCTTAGCTTTTTGCTTTTCCATCAACTGAACAGCATAGTCAGATCGTTGTTTTCTCTTCTTACTTGATCCGTGCTGTCCTGGAGGATATTTTCTTTTTTCGAATGCTTTATCTGGTCCGAAAATCGGTTCTCCAAAAGCTCTAGCTATTTTAGTAACAGGTCCAGTATATCTTGCCATGTGAAAATATTATTAGATATTATACTCTTCTTTTTTTAGGAGGACGACATCCATTATGTGGTATTGGAGTAACGTCTTTTATTTTTGAAACTTTCAATCCATTGGAATCGATGGCACGTATGGCCGCCTCTCTTCCTGCTCCAGGACCTTTCACGAAAACCTCTACAGTTCTTAATCCCGCATCATAAGCAACTTGAGAAGCACTATTCGCCGCCATCTGAGCAGCATAAGGAGTGTTTTTCTTAGATCCTCTGAATCCAGCCTTACCAGCTGATCCCCAAGATATTACTTGTCCTTGCTTGTTAGTGATTGAAATAATAATGTTGTTGAAACTTGCTTGTATATAGGCAAATCCTTCATTGGATACCTGTACAACACGTTTTTTAACTTTTTTTGCTTTTGCCATCTCTAATTATTTAGTAGCTTTCTTCTTATTAGCAACAGTTTTTCTCTTTCCTTTTCTAGTCCTTGCATTGGTTTTGGTTCTTTGACCTCTTACAGGCAAACCTTTACGATGTCTCAAACCTCTGTTACATGCAATGTCCATCAGGCGTTTAATATTTAGCTGAACTTCACTTCTAAGTTCTCCCTCAACTTTATATTCATCTTGAAGAAGTTTTGAAATGAATTTTACATTTTCATCAGACCAATCTTGAACTTTTACATTCTCATCAATACCTGCCTTTTCCAGAATTTCACTGGCTCTACTTCTACCTACACCGTAGATATATGTTAGACCTATTACTCCTCTTTTATTTCTAGGAAGATCGACTCCTGCTATCCTTGCCATATACTAAATATTAACCTTGTCTTTGTTTAAACTTAGGATTCTTTTTATTTATAATGTAAAGTTTTCCTTTACGCCTAACGATTTTACAATCGTCTGATCTTTTCTTTACTGAAGCTCTTACCTTCATCTTAATATAATTTTAAATACTAAATTTCTAAATAAATTTTACTTGTAACGATATGTTATTCTTCCTCTTGTCAAATCATAAGGCGACATCTCTACCGATACTTTATCTCCAGGCAAAATCCTGATATAGTTCATTCTCATCTTACCAGAAATAGTTGCCAGTATAACATGAGAATTCTCTAATCTTACTCTAAACATGGCGTTTGACAATGCTTCTTCAATCTCGCCATCAAGCTTTATAAGGTTTTGTTTGGACATTTTTTAAAATTGGAGTGCAAATATCTAATTATTTTCCGAAATATCAATAAGATTCACGTTATTTTTTACCTGTTCCTCTATTATTGAGTGATCAGACAAAATATCCGCATCTCCTTTTCTAATTGCTACCGAATGTTCGTAATGAGCTGACGATGAACCGTCATGTGTCACCACCGACCAACCATCATTTAAGGTCATTACCCTTTTATTGCCCAAGTTAACCATTGGTTCGATCGCAATTACCAATCCTTCTTTTAGCAAGACCCCTTTTCCACGTTTACCATAATTCATCACTTCAGGAGATTCGTGCAAAGATTTTCCTAAGCCATGCCCCACCAATTCTCTCACAACACCATAGCCAAGCTTTCGTTCAACATAACTTTGTATAGCATATCCAATATCTCCGACTCGATTCCCAGCTCTTGCCTGCTCTATACCAAGATACAGTGACTTTTTCGTTGCTCTACATAACTCAATCACTTCACTCGAAGCACCATTAAGAATAAATGTGTAGGCAGCATCACCATAGAATCCATTCTTTAAGGATCCACAATCTACCGACACTATATCTCCATCTACTATTTCAGTCTCATCTGGAAATCCGTGAACTATCACATTGTTTTTAGAAAAACAAAGTGTAAATGGAAATCCTTTATAATTTAAAAAGCCTGGGATAGAATCTTGATCTCGAACGAACTCTTCCGCCTTTTTGTCAAGAAACTTACCGGTTATTCCCGGTTTAATAAGGCTTCCAACATAAGCTAAAGTCTTTGAAACTATTATACAATTCTCACGAATAAGTTCAATTTCCTCAGCTGTTTTATAATAAATCATGTATTAAATATCAGCCCCGATTTGCATTCCAACGCCTCTTCCCTTAATCTTACCTTGACTGGATAAACTTTCATACTTTCTTAATAACAAATAACTTTCTATTTGTTGAAGAGTATCCAACACTACTGCAACCAAAATCAATAATGAAGTGCCACCAAAAAACAATGCAAAACCATCACCTACTCCCAATCTTGCTACGATTGCAGGAAAGATTGCAATCAATCCTAAAAAGATTGAACCAGGTAAAGTAATTTTTGATGTAATCGAATCAATATAATCCGCTGTATCTTGTCCAGGTTTTACACCAGGAATAAATGCATTTTGTCTTTTTAGAAAATCCGCATTTTGTGTAGGGTTGATAATCAACGCCGTATATACATAAGTGAATAAAACAATCAATAAAAAGAAAATCAAATTATAACTAAATGATTTCCAATCGCTCATATTTCTTAAAAAATCGCTGTTAACCCCACCATCTCCAGCCAAATATCTACCCAACATAGCCGGTAAGAAAATGATTGCTTGTGCAAATATTATGGGCATAACACCAGCGGCATTAACTTTTATAGGTAGAAAATCTCGATTACTCATAACTGGCAAAGAGGAAGAACTTCTACCCACCATACGCTTAGCATATTGTAAAGGAATCTTTCTTACACCTTGAACAATCATAATCGTACCAATTATTACAAGGAATATCAAAGCCAATTCTAAAATAAGCATGAAGAGATTGTTCTCCGCAAATTGATTAAGAACCTCTCCCACAAATGTCTGTGGTAATCTGGCAATAATACCAATCATGATTAACAATGAGATACCATTTCCAATACCGCGATCAGTAATCTTCTCTCCCAGCCACATCGCAAATATGGTACCGGTTGACAAAATGATAATACCACTTATCCAAAATATTCCATGATCCACATTTGGAGAAATTGCTCTAGGTGTTTGACTTATTAAAGTAAGGTAAGCACCCCCTTGAACTAGTGTAATAAACACGGTTAAAAGTCGAGTGATTTGATTCAGACGTTTCCTTCCTGATTCACCCTCTTTAGATTGTAATCTCTGAAAATACGGCACTGCAAAACCCAATAATTGTACTATAATAGAAGCTGTAATATAAGGCATAATACCCAATGCAAGAATAGAACCTTTAAGAAAGGCTCCTCCCGTAAAAGTATTAATCAATCCCAATAAATCCGCAGGTTGACCAGAACTACCGTACGCTTGGCTCATCGAAGTTGAAACGATACCAGGCAAAATTATATGTGATCCAATTCTAAAAACCGCTACGGCAATTAGGGTGAAGAGTATTTTGTTTCTTAACTCTTCAATACTCCATATATTTTTTAGTGTTTGTAGAAATCTATTCATTATTCTGGTCTAACTAATATGTTAAAAAGCTGGATTTACATCCAGCGATTATAAAAATTACTCTATCACTGATCCACCGGCCGCTTCAATCTTGGCCTTAGCTGAAGCACTTATGGCATTCACATTAACTTTAACTCCAGCACTTATCTCACCATTTCCTAAAACTTTAACTAGGTCATTTTTCTTTACATAACCTAATTTATACAAAGCTTCAGTGGTTACTTCAGTTATTCCGTGCTTGTCAACTATGGCCTGAAGATTGGCAACATTTATAGGAACGTACTCTACACGATTTATATTCTTGAAACCTCGTTTAGGAAGTCTCATTTGTATAGGCATTTGACCGCCTTCAAATGCTCTTTTGCTTTTATAACCAGTTACGGATTTAGCACCTTTATGTCCACGTCCGGCAGTTTTACCATTTCCAGATGATCTACCACGACCCTTTCTAAAGTTATTTTTTGTTGAACCTTCTGCAGGTCTTAAACTGTGTAATCTCATTTCTAAAAATTATGCTATCTACAAAAATAATTAGGCTTCCTCAATCTTAAGTAGGTGACTCACCTTATTAATCATCCCTTGTATCTGAGGTGTTAACTCCTTCTCAACTGAATGATTCATTTTTTTAATTCCCAACGCTGCAATTGTTGCCTTTTGTCTCTTGGGTTGGTCAATCGTACTTTTTACTTGAGTCAATTTCACTCTAGCCATCGTAAACTAATTTATATTTTTATTATCCGTTATATACTTTCTCCAAATCTATACCTCTCTGTCTTGCTATTTCGTGTTGGCTTCTAAGCTTTTGCAATGCATCAACCGTCGCTTTTACTACGTTGTGAGGATTAGATGAACCCTGACTTTTAGCCAATACATTATGTACACCAGCAATCTCCAATACTGCTCTCATGGCACCACCGGCAATTACTCCTGTACCGTCAGATGCCGGCTTAATCAAAACCTTTCCAGCACCATATTTCCCTTTCTGCTCATGGGGAATTGTACCTTTTATAATAGGAACTTTGATTAAGTTTTTCTTTGCATCATCCACTGCTTTTGCAATAGATTCAGATACATCTCTTGCTTTACCTAGCCCATGACCTACCGTTCCTTCACCATCACCAACAACTACAAGAGCCGAAAAGCTGAAAGTACGACCCCCTTTAGTCACTTTAGCAACTCTAGAAAGGTTTACTAATTTTTCTTTTAACTCTGTATCCGCTGCTTTAACTCTATTTTGCTCTGACATTTTATATTACTTTTTTAGAAGTTTAGACCACCCTTACGAGCTCCGTCTGCCAATGATTTAACTTTACCATGGTACAAATAACCATTTCTATCAAACTTTACTGACTCAATGTTAAAGGACTTAGCTCTGTCGGCAATTAATTCTCCAACTTTACCAGCTATTTCAACATTAGCAAATCTATCAGCTACCTCCTTACTAGAAGCACTAGCCATTGTCACACCATTCATATCATCAATAAGCTGACAGTAGATTGCCTTATTACTTCTGAAAACTGAAAGTCTAGGAACTCCTGAAGTTCCAGAGATTTTGTTTCTAATACGAAGCTTGATTTTTTTTCTATTGTTATATGTAGATTTCATAATCTAATATTAATCTAATTTTCAATTATTTACCAGCTGTTTTACCAGCTTTTCTTCTTACTTGCTCACCTACGAATCTGATACCTTTTCCTTTGTAAGGTTCTGGTTTTCTGAATGCCCGTATTTTAGCAGCAATTTGTCCCAATAGTTGTTTGTCACTACCTTCTAGTATAATGGTCGGGTTACTACCTTTTTCCATTTTGGTTTCAACTTTCAACTCCGCAGGAATATCAAAATAAATAGGGTGTGAATAACCAACGATAAGTTCAAGTAAATTACCTGTGTTAGAAACCCTATAACCTACCCCAATCAATTCCATCTCTGCTTTGAAGCCTTCTGAAACACCTTTTACCATATTGGCAACCAATGCTCTACTTAATCCGTGCAAGCTTTTATGACGTTTTGAATCTGTAGGTCTTTTAATCTCTAAAATTCCATCATTCAGCTCTACTTTCATGCTTGGATCTAGGGGTTGAACTAGTTCTCCCTTTGGCCCTTTTACTTTTACAACATTTGCCTTTGATACTTCTAGGTTTACCCCAGAAGGCATATCAATTTGTGCTTTTCCTACTCTTGACATTATATCAATTTTTTAATATATCGAACATAAAATTTCGCCACCTACATTCTCTTGTCTTGCTTGTTTATCTGTCATTACACCATGAGAAGTAGATACTATACTGATACCTAAGCCATTGATGACTTTAGGTATGCTATTCGCTTTAGCATATCTCCTCATACCTGGAGTACTAACTCTGCTTAAGCTTCTAATCACAGGTTGCTTGGTTACCTTATCATATTTTAATGCAATATGAATTTCACCTTGCTTCCCAGCTTCATCGTCAAATTTATATTTAAGAATGTAACCTTGATCATAAAGAATCTCGGTCATTTTCTTTTTCATCTTAGATGCAGGAATTACAACTGTTCTGTGACCTGCTTTCTGAGCATTTCTAATTCTGGTAAGATAATCTGCTATTGGATCGTTAAATGCCATTTCTAAATTTTTATTTTATTACCAACTTGCTTTTGTAACGCCAGGAAGTTTTCCATCAAGAGCCATTTGTCTAAATGTAACCCTATTGATACCAAATCTTCTCATATAACCCTTAGGTCTTCCAGTCAACTTACATCTATTATGCAATCTTACTTTTGAAGAATTTTTAGGAAGTTTATCCAGTGCTTCGTAGTCACCTTCTTCCTTGAGTTTTTTTCTAAGATCGGCGTATTTTGCTACCAATCTTTCTCTTTTTCTCTCTCTTGCTATTATAGATTTTTTTGCCATTCTCTCAATTAGTTATTTTGATTTTTAAATGGAAGACCAAGTTCTTTCAACAATGCCAAAGCTTCTGAATCCGTTTTTGCGGTTGTCACAAAAGTGATGTCCATTCCAGTAATTTTATTCACCTGGTCAATGTTTATCTCAGGAAAGATGATTTGTTCTTGGATACCCAATGAATAGTTTCCTCTTCCATCAAAGCTCTTGTCATTGATTCCTCTAAAGTCTCTTACTCTCGGTAACGCCACGGTAATTAATCTTTCAAGAAATTCATACATTCTATCATTTCTTAAAGTCACTTTGGCACCAATAGTCATACCTTCTCTCAACTTAAAGTTAGACACAGACTTTTTAGCGACTGCGGGAACTGCTTTTTGTCCTGCGATCTGTGAAAGTTCCTTCAAGGCAACATCCACGAGCTTCTTATCTTGTGTCGCACCACCAATACCTTGGTTGATACATATCTTTTGTAGTTTCGGAACTTGCATTACCGAACCGTAGTTGAATTTTTCTTTTAAAGTAGGTACAATTTCTTTATTGTACCGAGTTTTTAGATTTGGAATATAACTCATTACTTAATTATTTCTCCTGATTTTTTTGAATATCTTACCGATTTACCATTCTCCTTTTTTCTTCCGATTCTTGATGCTTTACCTGATTTTGGATCAACTAGCATAAGATTAGAAATGTGTATCGAAGCCTCTATCTCATGGATACCACCTTGCATTTCTTGAGTAGCTTTAGTGTGCTTCTTTACCATATTTAATTGATCAACAATTGCTCTATTTTTTGCAGCAATAATCTCTTTTACCACACCTGTTTGTCCTTTGTCATCACCCGTCAAGACCATTACAGTATCTCCAGTTTTAATGTGAAATTTCGGAGCAAATCTTTTAATATTCTGTGTTTTCATATTCAATTATTCTTTAGAAAATGATTAAAGTACTTCCGGAGCTAGTGATATAATTTTCATGTAATCTCCATCTCTCAATTCTCTCGCTACCGGGCCAAAAATCCTCGTACCTCGCGGCTCACCAGCATTATTTAAAAGTACTACTGCATTATCATCAAATCTAATATAAGATCCATCTTTCCTTCTTATTTCCTTACTCGTTCTAACAACAACCGCCTTAGAAACGGTACCTTTTTTAATACCTCCCGGAGATGCATCCTTTACAGAAACAACGATTTTGTCGCCTATACTTGCGTAACGTCTTTTAGATCCACCCAATACTCTGATACAAAGAACCTCTTTGGCACCACTATTGTCAGCTACTCTAAGTCTGGACTCCTGTTGAATCATGATAAATTTTCTTTATAAATTAATAAATACTATTTCGCTCTTTCTAATATTTCCTTAAGTCTCCAAGACTTTCTTTTACTTAAAGGTCGAGTCTCTTCAATGGATACTGTATCTCCCTCGTTACATTCATTATTTTCGTCGTGTGCGAAGAATTTCTTTGACTTCTTTACGAATTTTCCGTAAATTGGGTGAGGTAATTTTCTCTCTACCAAAACAGATATGGTCTTATCCATTTTGTTACTAGTTACTACCCCTATTCTTGTTTTTCTTCCTTTAGTTTCCATTACTTGGTAAATATTTGAATTACTTTCTTCTTCTAATTATTCTGTTCCTTCGAGCCAATTGCTCTTTTGACATTTCTGCCAATTCTCTTGACCTGATTTCTGTCTGGAGACGAGCAATTTCCTTTCTGAGGCTTCTCAACTCAAGAGGATTTCCCAATCCCTGAATTGCATGGTCAAATTTTAATTTTCTATAATTATCGACAGCATTATTAAGTTGTCCCTTAATATCTTCAACTGCCATTGCATGTAATTCTATTGATCTCTTAGTTGCCATTTTTCTATTTATTTAAGCGACATAATCAGGTCTAACCACAAATTTTGTAAGAACAGGCAACTTCTGTGCCGCCAATCTTAAAGCCTCTTGCGCAGTCTCTAATGGTACACCATCCATCTCAAACATTATGGTACCCGGCTTAACTACTGCTACCCAATGATCCAAAGCACCTTTACCTTTACCCATCCTTACTTCTGCAGGCTTCGAGGTGATAGGCTTGTCAGGAAATATTCTAATCCATACTTTACCTTCCCTTTTCATGTACCTAGTCATTGCAATCCTCGCTGATTCGATTTGACGGTTGGTCAATCGTCCTGTATCTAAGGATTTTAGTCCAAAGGATCCAAAAGCAACGGTATGTCCTCTATGAGCAGTACCTTTAATTCTTCCTTTCTGCTGCTTTCTGTATTTTGTCCGTTTAGGCTGTAACATAATGCTCTAAATTTATCTATTGAGTACCTTTTTTCTAAAGTTGCGCAAAGGTACGATTAATTTTATAAAAAATTTTCTAATTTCTTCTTCTACTATTACCGCTTCCGCCGCCTCTTCTTCTATCACCGCCGCGATTTCCTTGTCCACCCGTAGATTTAACATCTAATCCCACATTAGGGCTTAAATCTCTTTTTCCTAACACTTCACCTTTACAAATCCATACTTTAATACCAATTTTTCCATATACGGTAAGTGCTTCGCTCAATGCATAATCGATATCCGCTCTAAAAGTATGTAAAGGAGTTCTACCATCTTTATACTCTTCACTACGAGCCATATCTGCTCCATTCAATCGACCACTGATTCTCACTTTTATTCCTTCAGCACCCGCTCTCATGGTAGACTGAATAGCCATTTTTATTGCTCTTCTATAATTTACTCTCGCTTCCAATTGTCTCGCAATGGTATCACCAACAATACTGGCATCTAACTCCGGCTTTCTGATTTCGATGATATTAATCTGAACATCTTTACCGGTCAACTTTTTAAGTTCCTCTTTAATTCTATCAACTTCTTGTCCACCTTTACCAATGATAATACCCGGTCTTGAAGTGTGAATAGTTACAGTAATTCTCTTAAGAGTACGTTCAATTATTATTCGTGCAATTCCTCCTTTTGATATCCTCGCATGTAGGTAATTTCTGATTTTTTCATCTTCTACCACCTTAAGACCCATATCTTTTCCACCGAACCAGTTGGATTCCCATCCTCTGATTATTCCTAATCTATTACCTATTGGATTTGTCTTCTGACCCATACTAATTAGTTTTCAGCGTTTATTTCGTTATCTATTGGAGTTCTATTTTCTACAACCAAAGTCACATGATTCATTCTTTTTCTGATTCTGTGAGCTCTACCGTGGGGAGCAGGTCTAAATCTTTTCAAACTTGTCCCTTCATCAGAGTAGATGGTTTTAATATATAAATCATGCTCAGCAGGATCCAAGGTATTGTCAGTTTTTACTTCCCAATTGGCGATAGAAGATAAAACCAATTTTTCCAACCATTCTGAAGCCTCTTTCTTGTGAAACTTCAATATATTCAATGCATCATCAACAGATTTACCTCTCACCAAATCAACTATCAAACGCATTTTTCTGGCCGATAGAGGTATATTTCTCAATTTAGCTGTTGCCTCCATAATAATTGCTTTTTTAAAATTATTTTCTATTTCCTGAATGCCCTTTAAATGATCTGGTCAACGAAAACTCACCAAGTTTGTGACCTACCATATTTTCAGTGACAAATACAGGTACAAATGTTTTTCCATTATGCACTGCGATAGTATGACCAACCATATCAGGTATTATCATAGATGCTCTACTCCATGTTTTAATTACTGATTTCTTGTTAGATTCATTCGCTGCATTGATTTTCTTTAACAGCTTATGAAACACATATGGTCCTTTTTTAACTGATCTTGCCATCTTTAGCTATTACTTTTTATTTTTAGATTTTCTTCTACTAATTATAAGTTTTGTAGATGCTTTATTCACGTTTCTTGTTTTTTGACCTTTGGCCATTACGCCTGTTCGTGATTGAGGATGACCTCCAGAAGCTCTACCTTCACCACCACCCATCGGGTGATCTACGGGGTTCATAGCAACCCCTCTTACTCTAGGTCTCTTGCCCAACCATCTCTTACGTCCCGCTTTTCCTAAAACCTCCAATCCGTGGTCGGCATTTGAAGTACTACCAATAGTAGCTCTACAAGTATTTAATATCCTTCTTACTTCACCAGATGGAAGTTTCACTACCACATATCTTTCCTCTTTGTTCATAAGGACACAATATGTACCGGCACTTCTAGCTAGGGCTGCACCTCTACCCGGATCTAACTCAATAGCGTGAATATTAGAACCTAGAGGAATATCTTTCAAAAAGAGAGTGTTACCTACTTCGGGAGTTGCACCAGTACCACTAACGATCTTACTGCCTACTCGAATCTTATCCGGTGCAATGATGTATCTCTTCTCACCATCAGCATATACTGCAAGTGCAATAAATGCAGTTCTATTTGGATCGTATTCTATTGATTTTATCGTCGCAGGAATTCCGTCCTTGTTTCTTTTGAAATCAATAATACGGTATTTCTTTTTGTGACCGCCACCTAGCTGACGCATGGTCATTTTACCATCGTGGTTACGACCACCAGATTTAGATTTACCTCCTGCTATCAACGATTTCTCCGGACGATCAGTAGTAATTTCTGCATAAGAATTACCCACTCTGTATCGAGTTCCTGGAGTAATCGGATTAAATTTTCTTATTGGCATTGTTCTTTAATTTATTTATGTACAATGATCAATTTTGTTCGTATATATCAAGGCTATCACCCTCAGCCAAAGTAACCACTGCCTTCTTATGTCCTCCTACAACTCCTCGTTGCATTCCAGATCTCGTGTTTCTTACTTTTTTCTTTTTGGGCATAATCATAGTGTTTACTGACTCTATGGTGACATCAGGAAACATAGATTCCAAAGCCTTAGTAATTTCTATTTTGTTCGCACTTTTATTAACCACAAACGTGTACTGATTCTTGTTATTAGACAAAATATCAGCCTTTTCAGAAATAACCGGTTTAATAATAATATGCTTGTTCATGGTCTTATATTTTAAAGTTTAGCCAATGAAGATTCAGAGAAAATGACATTCTTAGAATTCAGAATTTGGTATATATTCAAATCCTTTACTTCGGTTACATTGGCGTTTTGTAAATTTCTTGAACTCAAATAAACGTTCTTCTCTAAGCCAGCAGTCACGATTAGTGTTTTACCACCATCTGTATTAATGCTATTTACAATTTTTACAAAATCCTTAGTCTTAGGTTGGTCAAATGAAAAATCTTCAATCACTTTAATACAACCTTCCTGAGCCAGTGAAGTCAATGCAGATACTTTAGCCACTGCTTTCACTTTTTTATTCAACTTAAAGCCATAGTTCCGAGGTCTAGGTCCGAACATTCTACCACCCCCTTTGAACAAAGGGTTTTTCATAGAACCTGCTCTCGCAGTACCCGTACCTTTTTGTCTCTTAATCTTACGAGTCGATTTATTAACCTCCGCCTTTTCTTTTGCTTTGTGAGTTCCTTGTCGTTGAGCTGCCAAGTATTGCTTTACCGCAAGATATACACTATGCTCGCTGATTTCAGCCTCAAATATTTCTTTCGGCAATTCTATCGATCTGCCGGTGCTACTTCCGTTTGTACTTAAAATATCTACTCTCATTGCTCAGTTTACTTTTGAATTATTACAAATGAACCTTTGTGACCAGGTATGGCACCTTTGATAAGGAGAATATTTTTTTCTGGCAACATTTTTACAATTCTCAAATTACTCACTGTAACTCTATCATTGCCCATTCTACCAGCCATACGCATACCTTTAAATACACGACTTGGATATGAAGAAGCACCAATAGATCCAGGAGCTCTCAATCTGTTATGCTGACCGTGAGTGGCATCACCGACACCGGCAAAACCATGTCTCTTTACCACGCCTTGGTGTCCTTTACCCTTGGAGATACCGATTGCTTTGACCTTATCGCCTTCAGCAAAAACCTCTTCAATGGTAATCGTATCACCCAGTGATTTGACCAGATTACTGTTTCTGAATTCGACAACTTTCCTTTTAGAGCCTGTCTGAGCTTTAGCAAAATGACCTTTCATAGCATTGGAAACATTTTTTTCCTTTGCATCAAAAGCACCTAATTGTAAAGCACTGTAACCATCTGTACCTGAATCCTTAACTTGAGTCACCACATTCGGTGAAACTTCGATTACTGTACAAGCTACGTTTTTTCCAGCACTGTCATATATGCTGGTCATACCGACTTTTTTACCGATCAAACCGTTCATTAGACAAATTTTATATTAACACCTATCCTAGAATTCTAACCTCACGTTATATTCGTTGTAGCAATTCCAGGGTAGAAAAATGTGTTCTTTAATTAATAATTAAGTAAGCTTAACTTGAATATCTACACCGCTGGGCAATTCCAGCTTAGATAAAGCATCTACCGTTTTTTGTGTTGGAGTGTAAATCTCTATAAGCCTCTTATGTGTTCTTAGTTGAAACTGCTCACGAGATTTCTTATTTACATGCGGGGAACGCAATACGGTAAATATTTCTTTCTTCGTGGGCAGAGGAATCGGTCCTGATATGACAGCACCGCTATTTTTTACAGTCTTAACTATCTTCTCAGTACTCTTATCTACTAAGTTGTGATCGTAAGATTGTAATTTGATTCTGATTTTTTGATTCATAACCCTTATTAAAAAATTATCGCTATTTTGCTAAGCGGCTGCAAAGATACAACCGCTAATTCTTAATTCCAAATATTTTATTAAACATTTACAGCTCCTTTGGATTTTTCTATTACTGCATCCGCTACGTTCTTCGGAGCCGGTGAGTAATGTGAAAATTCCATCGTACTACTTGCTCTACCTGAAGTCAATGTTCTTAATTGTGTCACATAACCGAACATTTCAGCCAAAGGAACTTCAGCGTTGATTGCAACTGCACCTCCCATTCGAGGTTCTTGATTTTTAGGCAAACCTCTTCTTCTGTTAAGGTCACCAATTACTGAACCCACGTATTCTTCAGGTGTGATTACTTCCAATTTCATCATTGGTTCCAACAACACCGGATTCGCTTTTCTTGCTGCCTCTTTGAATCCTTCCTTAGCACAAAGCTCAAATGCAATCGGTTTTGAATCCACTGCGTGAGTCTGACCATCATAAAGCCTTACTCTCATGCTATCAATTCCATAACCGGCTAAAACTCCATTATCCATCATAGCATTAAATCCTTTGATGATAGACGGGAAGTATTCCTTAGGAACAGATCCTCCGAAGATATCATTTACAAACTGCAATTTAGTCTTACCGCTTTTGAAATCCTCTGATTGTAAAAATTCCTCATCAGCAGGCCCTAGTTCAAAAGACATTTGTGCAAACAAACCTGAACCACCCGACTGCTTTTTCAATCTTTCTGTATGATCAACTAGGGAAGTCAATGCTTCCTTATAGTTAACCTGCGGTTGACCTTGGTTGCATTCCACTTTAAATTCTCTTCTTAACCTATCGACGATGATTTCAAGGTGAAGTTCACCCATACCGCTGATTACGGTTTGGTTAGTGTCCTCATCATATCTAACTCTAAATGTAGGATCTTCCTCTGCCAATTTTGCTAAAGCCATTCCTAGCTTGTCCAAATCTTTTTGAGTCTTTGGCTCCACTGCAATACCAATCACTGGATCAGGGAAAACCATACTCTCAAGAATGATTGGATGATCAATATCACACAAGGTATCACCTGTTCTGATATCTTTAAAACCTACAGCCGCAGCAATATCTCCAGCTTCTACTCTTTCGATTGGATTTTGCTTATTGGCATGCATTTGATAGATTCTTGAGATTCTCTCTTTATTGTCAGATCTAGTATTCAAGATATAACTACCGGCATCCAATGAACCAGAATAAACTCTCATGAAGCACAATCTACCCACATAAGGATCCGTTGCAATTTTAAATGCCAATGCTGTAAAAGGCTCAGTATTGCTAGGTTTTCTAATTATTTCCTGATCATTCTTAGGATTGATACCTTTGATCGCCTCAACATCTAGTGGACTAGGTAAGAAATAACATACGTTGTCCAATAGCGCTTGAACTCCTTTATTTTTAAATGCAGATCCGCACATTACCGGAGTCATGGACATATCGGTAACAGCAGCTCTGACTGCTTTTCTCATTTCTTCAACAGAGATAGAATCTGGATCTTCGAAGAATTTTTCCATCAAAGACTCGTCATAAGAAGCAACTTCCTCTATCAAAAGGGCTCTAGCGTCATTCACCGTTTCTTTTAAATCTTCTGGAATGGCAATTTCTTCATAGGTCATTCCCATATCTTCCTCATTCCAAACAATTGCTTTACCTGTAACCAAATCCACAACACCCTTAAATTTCTCTTCGCTA
>JACJYM010000015.1 GCA_020636155.1 Lewinellaceae bacterium
AAAACTATATCCTAAAAAAGGATTCGAGCAAAAATGACAACCTAAATATTTTATTGGAGATGTATCGTTATTGTCGCAAAAGCGAAATCTTCGAAGAAATGCTGGTAGATCAATACTTAAACTATGAAGACGATAAGTCTTTGATAGTCGGGGGCACTAAAAAAATCCTTAAATCTGACAATACTGCGAGCATTGATTTTGCAAAAGAATACTATCCGGAAGAAGAAATCGTACAAGATTTTGGAAAAATATTGCTAAAAAGAACTTTTCAAGAAGAAAATACGTTATCAGAGATAATTAAGCCTCAATTAAAGAATTGGGATCACGATAGAGTAGCTATTATTGACATGATACTAATCAAGATGGCCGCAATCGAATTTCAAGATTTTGAGACGATACCTACTAAGGTTACTATTAATGAGTATTTAGATATTTCTAAGGATTACAGCACTCCTAAAAGCAATGAGTTTATCAATGGAATGTTGGACACGATTCTAGTAAAATTAACTGAAGAAGGTAAAGTAAATAAATCAGGACGAGGTCTTAAAGAATAAAAGAATAATAGTCAATCCCCCCGATTATTGAGTTGAACTTATTATTTAATTTGTTAATTAGATCCTATGAAGAATTTAGTTTCATTATTATTTGTCTTTCTCGCCCTTAATAATATTTTGGGACAAGACGCCGTAGAACCCTTAGAGGTAAAAAATACAGTCATATTACTTAACACGGAACCCATCAAAGTGGATTTAGCATCAAATGGCGAAATAGAGTCTATTTATGGCATTGAAGAAGGATATCTAGATGGGTACAACTTGGTAAAAAATGATTATACCATTGATCCTGAAATACCTGGTGCTGAAGTGGAAGGATATAAAATCGTATTCGTACCGGTTACAAATTTGAGCTTTGACGAAAATTTTGCTACACTTAATTCATCTTGTATTGCCAATCTCGATGCTGTAATTAGAGACATCAGAGCAGACAGGGAGAAAAAAATAATCATTAAAAAGCCAGTAAGTAAAAATATTATTTTGAATAAAAATAGACTTCAAGCGATTCTAGATTATCTTAAAGTCAATGGGGTTTCTAGAGGAATCATTGATTTTGAAGACAAATACGATGATACCGATAATTTTGAAATCAACGTAGTGAAGTAATCGATAGAAGGTAAAAGAATTCAGAAACATGAAATAAAAAAAGCTCGGAAAATTTTCCGAGCTTTTTTTATTTCATGTTGATATTTTAATATCTCTATTCTTCTTCGCTTTTACTTTCAACAACTCTTCCCCCATCTAATTCATCCTGCCACTTTTTCAATTCATCCCATTTGCCTTCAGCCGCCATCTTTGCTTGAGCAGGCCAAGTATCTGGTTTGTGAGTCGCATATCTTGGACCCGCATTTGAAAGTATTTGTTCGATAGACGCTACTTTAGTTGCGGCTAAATCTGCAAAACTCATGATACCTGCATCATTTAACAATCCAGCAATTTTTGGACCTATTCCTTCTACTTTCGTCAAATCGTCTTTCTTAGAAGTAGCTGCTGCCGTCGTGGCCACTGCTGCTGGTTTAGCTGCTGGTTTAGGTGCAGCCGCCTTCGGCTTAGCTGCCGGTTTCAAATCAGCCACCTCATCAATTGGCAATACAGATACAAAAGTTCTATCCATACGACCTTTTTTGAATACCACTCTACCATCAATCAATGCATGAAGTGTCCAGTCCTTGCCAATACTTACATTGTCACCAGCATGGAATTTAGATCCTCTCTGTCTGATGATAATATTGCCAGCTTTGGCATATTGACCACCAAATAATTTAACACCTAGTCTTTTACTCTTACTGTCCCGTCCGTTATCCGTACTACCGACACCTTTTTTATGAGCCATTTTTTTACGTTTTAATAGTTAAGAAATAAGATTAAAGGCTGATGCCATTGATCTTTAATTTAGTAAATTGTTGGCGATGACCATTTTTTCTTCTGTAACCCTTTCTTCTTTTTTTCTTAAAAATAATCACCTTGTCGCCCTTTAAATGTTCTAGGACGGTGGCACTTACAGAAGCACCTTTTACATTCGGCATGCCGATCTGAACTGAAGCACCATCTTCTACCATCAATACTTGGTCGAAAGACATGCTATCACCTTCACTGGCTTCTAACCGGTGGACTAAAATCACTTGATCCTTAGTCACTTTCATTTGCTGACCGGCTATTTCTACGATTGCTAGCATAATATTAATTAATTTAATTTTTAAAATAAGTCCGCAAAGGTAAGATTAATTTCTCATTCATACAAGAGATATGTCCACATCGAAACAAATGTTTATAAAAATCATATTTACACTCGATTATTTTAAGTTTTTCCAATATACTTTCGATAATTTTGCCTGAGTTAAACATACGATGTAAATGAATCACAAATTTAAGCCGGAAAGTCTCATGATGACCCATGGATATAAGCCGGCACTTTCCGAAGGAGCTATCAAATGTCCCATATTCCAAACATCCACCTTTGTATTTAAGAGTGCAGAAGAAGGAAAAGCATTTTTTGAAGTGGCTTATGGTAAAAGGGAGAAGTTACCTAACGAAGAATTAGGGTTAATTTACAGTCGTCTGAATAATCCAGACCTCGAAATTTTAGAAAATCGCCTAAGCTTATGGGATGAAGCCGATGATTGTGCCATTTTTGAAAGTGGCATGTCTGCCATTTCTACCGTGTTATTAGAGTTTTTGTCTCCTGGAGATTTATTAGCATTTAGTACCCCACTCTATGGTGGAACAGATCACTTTATACATCATTTTTTACCAAAAATAGGGATAGAAATTATGGGATTTATTCCGGGTGAAGAATCAGGTGAATTACAAAAAAGAATCGAAGAAAAAGGACTAGGTGGCAAGCTAAAAATGATCTATATCGAAACACCTGCCAACCCTACCAATGACTTAATCGATATCGAAGCCTGTGCATCTATTGCAAAGCATTATTCCACTGACGACAATCAGGTGTTTTTAACCGTGGATAACACCTATATGGGGCCAATGTGGCAGCATCCACTTAAGCATGGGGCTGACATCGTGGTTTACTCCGCAACAAAGTATATTGGTGGTCATAGTGACATCATTGCAGGAGCGGTGCTAGGAAATGCAGAAGTGATGAAACGGGTGAAAACTTTGCGTACTTTCTTAGGGAATATGGCTGGCCCATACACCGGATGGTTGCTCATGAGAAGTCTTGAAACCCTAAAAGTAAGGACCGATGAACAACAAAAAAATGCAGGTTACGTCGCCAGATATTTACAATCACACCCAAAGATCAAACACGTCAATTATCTTGGATTCATACCAGAGGATAGTGAACAATACAAAATCAAACAAAAACAATGTTTGAGTAATGGCGCCATGATATCTTTCCATGTCATAGGCGGTGAAAAAGAAGCATTTAAGTTTTTAAATGGCCTCAAGCTCATCAAGTTAGCCGTGAGCCTAGGAAGTACTGAAAGTCTAGCCGAGCATCCTAAAAGCATGACCCACTGCGACGTGGATCCACACGATCAAGAAATCTTGGGCATTGATGATTCCTTGGTACGGTTATCCGTTGGTGTTGAAAATTATCAAGACATAATATTTGACATCGAAAGAGCTCTGGGCGAGATATAGCGGGAGTTTTAATCCATATCCCCTAGTTTGATTTTCATGTGATATTTAGCCTTGCTAAAAAAAGTGACATAGGTGGTTATCCACTTAAATCACCTATTCCAATACATTAAAATTTTTATAATATAAAAAATCACTATATTTATTCCTTAATTAACTTATCAAGGAATAAATGTCTAAAAAATCTAAGAACATAAGTAAAGCTTCCGTGGTAGATACTTCTCGGTCAACAAACAAAAAATCGACCAAACCCAGCGAATATTGGGATATTTTGTGGATTTTACTGGCGACCATTGCCACGTTTTTAATGACGAGTGATAATGGCTTTGTCAATTGGGATGATGATAAAAATTTCTATGAAAATAAAATTATAACCACGCTTACAGGAGATAATTTTTGGCAAAAAACAATTGAACTCTTTCAAATTAGCAATAACGTCATAGGTAATTATAATCCATTGAGCAATTGGACTTTTCTAGTTGAAAACAAATTTTTCGGTCTTAATGAGCCGGGAAATTCTCACATTATCAATTTACTGCTGCACCTTTTGTGTGTCTATCTTGTCTATCGCATTGTACAGCGAATGTCCCTCAGCAGAATGGTCGTAATCATTGCCACACTGCTTTTTGCCGTACACCCCATGAGAGTTGAATCAGTGGTCTGGATTACGGAACGGAAAGATGTCTTATTCGGGGCATTTTATTTGGCCGCCATATTAAATTATCTAAAATACAAGGTGGATAAATCAAAGTTGAGATTGATTTCAATTTATATACTTTTTTTATTGTCATTACTGTCAAAAGTGCAAGCCGTCATGCTGCCCCTTTCACTCATTTGTTTTGACTATTACTATGATAAACGTATAGAAATCAAACAATTCCTTACTAAATTCCCGATGTTCCTATTCTCATTATTTTTTGGGCTTCTGGCCATCTATTTACTCAAGGAATACGGTTCCATTGATAGCAATGATCAGTTCACGGGTATCTCCCGTATTTTTATAGGGTCGTATTCATTGTTGGTTTATCTCGTCAAATCCATCCTGCCATTCCGACTGTCACCACTATATCCCTACCCTTCTGAACTCAACTGGGTATTTTATGCCAGCATTTTCATCTTTCCACTTTACATCTTTGCATTGTACAAATCCTATAGGAATAAGGACACCGTTTATTTTTTCGGATTATCCTTTTTTCTTGTCAATATTTTCATGCTGCTTCAAATTTTAGGAGCAGGGCAAGGATTTATTGCGGATAGGTTTACATACATTGCTTATCTCGGATTATTCATTATTTATGCCCAATTGATTCAAACATTACTGGATAAATACCCTAAGAAAAAGTTGGTCATCAGTATCGGTATGGCAGGTATTATGGCCATATATGCAATGATGAGTTTTAACCAAACAAAAATATGGAAAGATAGTGGCACCCTGTGGAGTCATGTTCTCAAATATTACCAAAACATCACCTTACCCTACGGAAATAGAGCTAATTTTTACCGTGACGAGGGCATGAAAAAAGAAGCGCTTGCCGATTATAATAATGCCATATCACTGAAGCCGTCAGCTGCAACTTATAACAGCCGAGCCAGACTTTACTTTGATAGCGGGAATAACAGAGATACCATTATTTTAGCACTCAATGATTACAATAAGGCCATCGAAATAGAAGAAGATAAAAGCAAAATCGGCGAATACTATGTCAATCGCGGCGCAACGTGGGCAAGGCTGGGAGATCTGGATAAATCCATTGAAGATCTTAATATGGGCTTAAAACTAAAACCCGATCAACTCTCCGGATACATTAATCGATCCATCATGTATCGAAGCAAAGGGGATTATAAAAATTCACTCGAGGATATTAAGACTTACTTAAAATTCAATCCAAATTCTGCTGATATCTGGTACGAAAAAGGGATTCTCGAACGGTATTTTAAGAATACTCAGGAGGCATTAAATAATTTCAATCAAGCCATCCGTATTGATGATAATAAAGCGATTTATTACTATGGTCGGTCACAAGCTTGGTATGACTTGCAGAATATTGACAATGCAAGAAAAGACTTTAACATGTCATTGGCAAAAGGATTTGATAAATATGATTCAAATTACAGAAACTTACTCGGCATATAAAATATCTTATAATGAGTAAATTACACATTAAATGTTATTTTAACTTGAAATTTACCAGTTGCCCCAATTTAAATTTTAAGGATTTTCTAACTTTTTGGAATATAAATTGCAAGGATATTTTCAATACATTTGCAAGCGCTTCACCAAAAGTGACGAATCATAATGGATGAAGCCACACTAAACTTACACAATTAATGGAGAATTTGACGAAAAAGAATTTCAAGAGAAATTTACTTGACTTTGCTTATGCCATCGTTCTTGCCGGAGTAATCTTTGCTGGCTATAAGTATCTTGAAAATAAAGCAGCGAGTAGTGTTGTAATACCAGAAGCAACGGTTAAGAGGAGCAATATAAAATTTGGGTTTAATCTAGATTCCTTATATATAGAATCAAATGTAATTCAACAATCTGACCTCATGGGCGACATCTTATATGCTCAAGGCATCAATTACCAAACCATTGCCGCCCTTGAAAATAAAGCCAAAGACATTTTTAGTGTAAGAAAAATCAGAAGTGGAAAAAAATATCACCTCATTAAAGAAGATGAATGCGGCGATGTATTAGCCATGGTCTATGAGCCTAATAGCATTCAGTATGTAGTTTTTGACCTTCGAGATTCCGTGAATGTAGACTTGGTCGATAAGCATGTCGATGTATGTCAAGACATCGTAACCGGTGAGGTCGAAACAAGCTTATGGGAATCATTAGAAAACCAAAACGTGAGTTATCACATCATTGATTTAATGGAAAACGCATTGAGTGGCTCAGTCGATTTTTACCATGTGCAGCAGGGCGACAAATACAAACTAATCTATGAAAAAAAATATGTCGATGGCAAATCCGTGGGCTTAGGCAAAGTATTGGGTGCTTACTTTTCTAATCAACAAGGAGAACATTATAGTTACTATTTCAGTGATGACAAGCTGTCGGGCTATTACGATTCTGAAGGGCGACCAAACCAAGGGACTTTCTTGATGGCACCAATAAAATCATCATACCGGGTATCTTCAGGTTATAATCTCAAAAGATTTCATCCGATTAAAAAGGTGAGAATACCACACCTTGGCACTGATTATGCAGCGCCTTATGGAACTCCCATCATTTCTGTCGCTGATGGTGTGGTTGAAAAAGCAGGATATACTGCCAATAATGGAAGATACGTCAAAATAAGACACGACAAAACTTATGAGACACAATATCTCCACATGCAAAGATTTGGAAATGGAATCAGATCAGGTGTAAGAGTGAAGCAAGGTCAAGTGATCGGATATGTAGGGAGTACTGGACTCGCCACAGGGCCTCATGTATGCTTTCGGTTTTGGAAAAATGGCAGACAAGTGGATCACAGAAGGGAAATTTTCCCACCTTCGCCGCCAATGCCGGAAAGCGAACTTCCAAAGTTTTTTGAAGTACGAGACAATATGAAAAGCTTGCTAGATCAAATACAAATCCAAAGTAACGATAATCAAAAATCAACTTATAATACTTAGGATATAATACTAATTTCCTCTTTTTTGTAGTGTAAATCCGAATGTAGAGCCTTGATTGGGAGTGCTTCTTACGGTAATTTTTCCTTTATGCATTTCGACAATATGCTTCACAATGCTCAGCCCAAGGCCTGAGCCACCTTCCTTGCGAGATCGGTTGCTATCGACTCGATAGAAACGGTCAAAAATATGCTTAAGGTGTTGCTGTTCTATACCGATACCATTATCTGAAACCTCTACCAAAACTTTGTCATCCATAGGATAAAAAGCGACTTTTGTACTGCCATTTTCGACCCCGTATTTGATGGAGTTCATTATCAGATTAGAAAAGACACGTATTAATCCTTCCCTGTTGGCATTGACATAAATCTGCATATCAGCACCCGATTTAAATTCCAGTTTTATTCGTTTTTCCTTAGCCAATATTTTTAAATCACTAAAGACATCTTCTACCAAACTTTTCAATTCTATTTTAGACAATTCCAGATTGAGAACACCTGATTCTATCTTGTTGATGGTTTCTAAATCGCTGATAATAAATTGAAGTCTTTCGACATTGGCGACGGCTCTCTCTAAGAACTGTTTAAGGATTTTTTCATTATACATTCCCCCCTCCAGTAAGGTCAACAAGTATCCCTGTATGCTGAAAATAGGTGTTTTCAACTCGTGCGAAACATTTCCTACAAAATTTTTGCGGTAGGTTTCAAGTTCTTGTAATTGGCTAAGCTCTTTTTTCGCTTCTAAACTGTTTTGGTGAACATCCGATTCCAATTGCTCTAAGGATATATTTTTTAAATTGTCCACCAACGAATCCGATAAACTAGACTTCTGGCTACCAATTATTTTATAGATAATTTTAATCTTCCTGAAGATGAAATATTCTAGTATTTGTCTTAAGACAAAATAATTGAGAATAAAGACAATAGGCAAAAACAAAAACATTTGCCAACTTAGATTAAAGCCATCACCGAGATAGTAGAATATAAAAAAGGTCGCTATTTCTAATGCGAAAAAAATAACACTAGTGAGAAGAATTATTTGACGAATCGAAAGGTTTTTAAACATATTTTGTAATCAAATTTCAAATTTATATCCAACACCTTTAATCGTTTGAATCATAGATTCAGGGATTTTTTCACGTAATTTTCTGATGTGAACATCTATCGTTCGATCGCCAACAATTACATCTTGCCCCCATACACGGTTCAGGATTTCTGATCTTTTAAAAACCCGACCAGGCTTAGAGCTCAATAATAGAAGAAGTTCAAATTCCTTCTTTGCCAGAGCTATTTCTTGACCATCAATCTCAATTTTAAAATCATCAGGAAAAATCGTCAACGAACCATAAGTATTAGACTCAATTTCATCTACAGGGTTCGCGACTACCCTTCTTCGGAGTAGAGCTTTCACCCGAGCCTTGAGCACACTGGGCTTTATTGGCTTACTGATGAAATCATCGCCTCCATGCTCAAAAGCCGAAATCTGCGTAAAGCTTTCGTCTCTTGCCGTCAGCAATGCTATGATTATGTCGTTATTTTTATCATCATTTCGTAAAGTCTGTAATAACTCAATACCATCCATTCGAGGCATCATGATATCCAATAATATCAAGTCAGGATGAAAACCGTTTAAGATTTCTAACGCTTCGATTCCATCATGAGCCGTCTTCACCTTGTACCCCTCTTCCTTTAAATTGTATGAAAGTATATCAAGAATATCATCCTCATCATCAACGACCAATATTTTTTCACGTTTTTGCATTTATATGAAGTTTAATCCTGCAATTTTAGCCCTCAAGCACGGTTATTCTGCCCAAATACACATTATCTTTTTGTTAAATAATTTAATTAAAGCCCTGTCAAAAAAGCAAAAGTATCAACGTCATCAGCAAAATCTAAAAGATGCGGAAACTGAGATTGACCAAATGCCACAGTTTCCAAATCACTTTTGTTCTGAGAGCCGACAATACACTGTATTTTATCACGACGATTCTGTATATCTATTTTGACATCGTCAATTGTTTCATAAAATTCAAAATTAAGACAAGCTATTCTGCTCGCCAAGGCATTGTCTTTTCTCAGAATGATATTCGTTCCCTGATATATATCGTCTCTATTGAGCAGATACATCGCAAGATTATAGTCAAAATTATTGGCATATTTATTATTCATCATGACTGATTCATTCTCAGAAAAGACATCCAATAAAGAATTAAATGAATATCCAACTGGCACATATAACTTGGACACACTTCGACAGCCCATACCGTAATAGTAAAATACATCATGGCTCAGATTTTCGTAATCTGTGGACGATTCACTGCCATCGAGCACCGCTACGGAACTCCTATTTGCTCTGATAATATGAGGTACATTTTGAAAATATTCTTGAAAATACCTCGCCGTATTGTCACTGCCTGTCGCAATAACGGCATCATAATCTTTAAGTTTTTCAACCGTTTCGAAGTATTTCGCCACTTTTGGTTCCATAGAAATCATTTTTTCCAGAATAAACGGCAAAAGTATATTGTCCTTATCACTTAATTTGATGACAGAGATATTATTGGTTAAAAAGGTGGCCAATACATCGTGAAAACCCACGAGTGGAATATTTCCTGCCATGATTAGACCTATACTTTTGGTATCCTTTTGTTCCAAATTATAAAGAGAAGGTAACTGACTCAAGCTCTTTTCATCTAAAAAATGGTCTCGAATATTCCCAATAGACCTTTTTATCTCAGTCTCAGTGAACCATAAATTGTGATGATATGCTTTTTCAAAAATAGATTTCCACTCATCCGTCACTAAATCCTTCATCCAATCCTTCAATTGACTTAAAAGCTCTAACCTACTATTTAAATTCATTTTATATATTAATTATTTTATAATATCAAATTTTCAATTAGTCATTTTCATCTTGAGAAACGATTTCCTTTCTTGATTCTAGGTAGTTTTCCCATTTTTCTAATACCGATTGAAAATCATCCGGAATAGGACTTTCAAAAAACATCTTTTCGTTGGTCGTTGGATGGACAAATCCTAAGGATGTTGCATGCAAGGCATGTCGAGGCAAGATATTGAAGCTATTCTCGACAAACTGCTTATACTTCGTAAAAACAGTACCTTTTAGGATTTTATCCCCTCCGTATCTTGTATCATTAAAAAGTGTATGACCAATTGATTTGAGATGCACTCTTATCTGATGGGTTCTTCCTGTTTCGAGACGGCATTTGACGAGACTGACATAATACATGCTTTTTAATACCTCATAATGAGTAACTGCATGTTTACCCTCTGAGCCATCTTCAAAGACATACATTTGCATCCTATCTCTAGGGTGTCTACCGATATTTCCGGTAATCGTACCACTCTCCTCCGAAAAATCTCCCCATGCCAGAGCAATATAAGTACGATCAATACTATGGTCAAAAAATTGCTTCGCGAGGTGGGTCATGCTTTCCTCCGTCTTAGCGATAACCATCAGTCCGGTCGTGTCTTTATCTATGCGGTGGACGATGCCGGGTCTGTCCGGTGTGTTTCCCTCCATGACGGGTAAGTCCTTGTTTAAATAGTACATTAACGCATTCACCAAAGTGCCGGTGTGGTTTCCGTACCCTGGGTGAACCACCAGACCCGCTTGCTTATCTATCACAAGTATGTCTCTATCCTCGTAGATGACATTCAATGGAATATTCTCCGGTATCAGACCTGATCCTTCATGAATGCTCACAGGAAGCACCAATTTAATATGTTGGAGTGGTTTGACTTTATAATTTTGCTTGATTTCCTTGTTATCGACCAAAACACAACCCGCTTTAATCGCATTTTGGATTCTATTACGAGAGATGCCTTCTACCCTGTCCATCAGGAATTTATCAATTCTTATCGCAGATTGTTTTGGATCGGTGACAATGATTCTCTCTTCGACTAAATCGTCATTTTCATCATTTAATCCCTCTATTTCTTCATTTTCATTCAACACCATTACAAATTAATTTCATTAAAAAAATATACTGACCCCTAGTTGATACAACCACATATTGGTAGGGCTTGATTTTTTACTAAACGAGTCTAACGAATTAGAGTTCGAATCTATGTTCTTATTTTTGACTAAATATGTTGCACTATTGCCATTGGAATATGCGATTTTGGCAAGTAGAAAAACACTTTCTGAAATCCCAATATTGAATCCACCGCCAAAACAATACCCCAATGAACCCGAAGATTGTGCAATATCTGATTCAGAATCATCAGAATCTACATAATCTAAAGTGTTTGAAGTAAATATCCATTTATATCCCAATCCTAATTCCGCAAAAGGAGAAATTTTAAAAAACTCAAAAGGCAAGTAATATCTAACCTTAGGCACCAATATCATTTCAAAGGTACTCGTCGAACTTTGAACATCGACTGGTTCATTATCAATATAGGTGGTGTAATCGGTATAAAGAATATCCAAAAATTGAAAATTCACATCAATTCCCACAAAAACAGGAGAGTTTTCTTTGAATTGTCGTTGATAAGAAAGTCCCAATCCGAAATTATAGTTTTCATTAAAATTTTCGTTCATGATACCCGAAAACTTACCGGCATTCAGATTAATATCAAAGATTTGCATCTTATACCCTTGCTCAAAATTCGAATCTTGAGCAACACAATTTCTACTTAGTAAAAACAAGAATGTAAAAACGAAAATATTGTATTTTGTTATCATTAATTTTGCAATCAAATTATAACAACAAAAGTATGGAATTATCTTCACTATGTGTCAAGGAGAATGCCACTCAGCAGCAGGTACACCCCCATATTTTACCCATTTACGCCAGTTCTTCCTATGTTTTTGAGGACATTGAGGATAGCATCGAGGTATTTGAAGGTAAAAAATCGGGATATGTATATTCAAGATATGGAAATCCTACAGTTGATTCAGTCAACGAAAAAATTCGTCGAATGGAATCAATCGAGGTTCATGATGATACTTTTGCCGCCATGACGAGTTCAGGGATGTCGGCAATTTCTACTCTTTTATCCACCTTGCTGAATTCAGGAGATGCAGTATTGACTCAAGCGAATATCTATGGCGGTAGCAGTGAATTACTTTATAAATTTTATTCAGAAAAAGGGATTAAAATTGTAATTGACGATTTCTCGAATTTGAATGAAGTGAAAAGTACACTTGAAAAAAACCCAAGTATCAAGCTTATTTTTCTAGAAACTCCTACCAATCCGACTTTGGACTGCGTTGATTTAAGAGCCATTGCCTCTCTGTCAAAGGACTACGGTGTGACGACTATGGTGGATAATACTTTTTGCACTCCACTGATTCAAAGGCCATTAGGTTTAGGTATTGATTTTGTAATACATTCCACGACCAAATATCTTAATGGCCATGGAAACTCTATTGCCGGAGCCATCATCGGCCATTCCTCTCATCCATTAAAGAATAAAATCTTAGAAAATCTCAGACTACTCGGATCGACGTGCAATCCATGGGATGCGTGGCTGACTCATAACGGCCTGAAAACTCTAGCTCTTAGAATGAAAGCTCATAGCGAAAACTCTTTAATGCTGGCAGAAGCCCTCATTGACCACCCAAAAATAGGAAAAATCAATCACCTTGGTATAGCACATCATCCTTACCATGACATTGCTAGCAAGCAGATGAGTATGTATGGAGGTATGATGAGTTTTGAAGTTGGAAATTCGATAGATGATGTAAAAAATTTTGTAAATAATCTTCGATTTATCACTCAAGCGCCTACATTGGGTGATGTCGATACCTTAATCTTACATCCAGCAACGAGTTCGCATCGTAATATTGACCGAGAGGTAAGATTAAAATATGGCATTAGTGATACTTTAGTAAGGGTTTCTGTGGGTATAGAAGCGGCTGAAGACATTATCGCTGATGTTATCCAAGCCCTAAATAAGATATAGCTTCTATTATGAGTAAAATAGTTATTTATGAGGTAGGTAAAACGGACGATAAATATTTAGTCGAAGGAATAGACAAATATCTGAAAAGGCTAAAACACTATGTAAAACTAGAAATTCAAACCATCAAGGAAAGTCGACAAAAGTTGGCAACTCTAAAAACGCAGGAGGAATCCTCTCAGATATTTTCTAAAATTTCTAATAATGACTATGTTATACTTTTAGACGAACACGGAAAAGAATTGAGTTCCGTTGAATTTGCCGCATTTATTGAAGACATGAATCTAAACAATCCAAATAATTTGTTATTTATTATTGGCGGAGCTTATGGACATAGTGATCACCTAAGGCAAAGAGCCAATATGATTTTATCCTTTTCCAAGATGACTTTTTCTCATCAAATGATTAGGTTATTTCTAGTTGAGCAGATTTACAGAGCTTTCACTATTATTAAAAACGAAAAATATCACAACGAATGATGCTTTATATAATTCTAATCATATTCACTTCATTGATTTCTTATCAGGCATTTAACAATCCTAATATGCTGTCAAAACTCATGCACTACCCATATGATGAGTATAGAAATAATACTTACTACAGATGGTTGACTTCAGGATTTGTCCATGCAAATATGACACATTTATTGGTTAATATGCTTGTTCTCTATTTCTTTGGTGGATATGTAGAAACCTATTTTGATGACAAATTTGGCATGCCAGGAAAATTCTTCTTTTTACTATTTTATTGTGTCATTATTGTCCTTGCCAACATTCCTACCTATCTTAAGAACAGAAATAATCAATATTTCTCAAGTGTAGGCGCATCGGGAGCCATTTCTGGTCTTTTATATTTCTTCATTTTACATGAGCCATTGTCAAAATTATATTTTTATTTTGTTTTACCAATCCCGGCCTGGTTATTTGGGATTCTATATCTAATTTACAGTTCTTATATGAGCAAGCAAAATGCAGACCGCATTGATCACGATGCCCATTTCATGGGAGCAGTGACGGGGCTAGTTTTGGGAATTATGATAGACCCTTCGAGTGTCGGCGATTTTATAAGTCAAATTTCTAATATATTTTGAATCTCGAAAATTTCCTTTTTCAATTTGCGGTAAGCCCTTAACTTTGCGGACGATGTTGAAACACCTTTTCATACAAAATTATGCCATCATTGAAATGTTGGATCTTGACTTCCAGTCAGGGTTTACCGTATTAACTGGTGAAACCGGTGCCGGAAAATCAATTATTTTAGGTGCACTGGGTTTGATTATGGGTCGTAGGGCTGACACCAAGGTTCTTTATATTCCAGATAAAAACTGCATCGTTGAAGCCACATTTGACCAAATTCCTGTGCCACTTTTAGCTTTGCTAAAAGAGCAAGAAATCATAATTGATCAGGAGCTCATCATAAGGAGAGAAATTCTTATTAGTGGTAAGTCACGAGCTTTCGTCAATGATTCATTGGTCAATCTTAACACTTTGAATGAAATTGGGTCAAATTTGATTGAGATGCATCAGCAATTTGACATTTTGGACATGTTCCAGACGAAACATCAGATGCACATCATTGATGTCATGGCTGAAAACTATCCTACTATCAACCAATATAACCATATCCTTGAAAATTATAATGGCATCAATCAAAAACTTAACAAGCTTAAATCTTCTAGATCTAAGTCGCTACAAGAGATGGACTTTATAAGATTTCAATTGGAGGAATTAGAAAAGTTAAACCTTCAGGCAGGAGAACAAGAAACTCTTGAGAAAGAAAGTGCTTTTCTTTCGAATGCCGAGGAAATTAAAAAAGTGACGTACGAGGTTAATCAAATATTAGAAAATCAGGACCAATCTATTGTCAATGTCTTGAGACAGTTGAATCAGAAATTTTCTTCATTGACAAAAATTGATTCGACTTTTGAAAACTTGTACGAAAGAATCGATGTCACCATTGAAGAGTTGAAGGACATCAGTACTTCATGCGAAGACATATCGGAAAATTTGGATTTTAACCCAAAAAGATTGGAAGAAATAGATGAACGATTGTCACACATTTATAGATTACAGAAAAAGCACGAGGTACTCAGTGTGGATGAACTCCTTGAAAAACAAAACCAACTCAACCAACAGTTTGTCAGCGTGGAGTCGATAGACGAGGACATTCAGAACTTAGAATCAGAATTAAAACTCGTGTCTGATGAATTGACCCAAATTGCGAATAAAATTTATCAGAATAGACTTTCTGTCACTACAGAATTTGAAAATAAAGTACAGAAAGGACTTGCCAATCTAGGCATGGAACATTCAAAAATTCAAGTACAAATCACACATACGGATAGTATTCAAGAAAATGGATTTGATCTTCTCGAATTTTACTTTGCTCCTAACAAAGGCAGTCAATATTTACCTTTAAAGGACATCGCTTCGGGCGGCGAGACGAGCAGACTTTCATTGGTGATAAAATCAATGATTGCTGATCAATTAAATGTACCTACGCTTATTTTTGATGAAATTGATTTGGGAGTTTCTGGAGAAATTGCAGGTAAAATGGGTCGTATCCTTAAGTCACTTTCTAGACAATTGCAATTAATTTCTATCAGTCATTCTGCCCAAATTGCGGCACTTGCCGACCACCACTACTTCATTTACAAGCAAGAACACGACCACAGAGTCGCTACCAATATTAAAATATTAGATGGACCTCAACGAATATTAGAAATTGCCAAAATGCTAAGTGGTGATAACCCAAGTGAAGTCGCCATGGCTACTGCCAAGGAATTACTTCAAATCTAGTCCTCAGGCGACAACTTCGACTCTAATGCAAAAACCAATATAAATCCTACGATAAAACTTACAATTACCGGTATTAAAAATGTCTGTTCACCCTGATAACTGCTTGGCAATACATTAACCTCCTGAAGAATTTTGAAAGGAACATGTGAATAATTGCTTAATGCACTGGCATCGTTGATTTGAATGACTTGATAATCTTCCTTGAGAAGTATTTCAGTGACATTACGCCATGGCCACACTTTATTAAGCGATCCAATTAAAAATCCACCTAAAAGTGAAAAAGTCAGATTTCTATGATTTTTAAAAAGCCATGTCAAGACTTTGGAAAAGATACTCAAGCCAACTAGGCAGCCTATACCAAATATCGCAACAATTCTAAAGCTCTCCATATCATGATTTGTCATCAAAGATTTCAAACTCGGAATGATGATACTATACATTCCCATGAGAAGTAGGACAAAACTGCCACTGATTCCGGGCAACATAAGCGCTGAAATGGCCAGCATGCCACTTAATAAAATATAGAAAGAAGATGTATCTCCTTCAGTCGGAGAAATAACGGTAATGGTATAGGCAATTGCGATTCCTATGATGACACTAAGGACATTTTTGATATTCCAATTAGGTACCATCTTTAGTATGAATAAAGAACTTGCCAATATTAAACCGAAGAAAAAAGCCCACAATGGCTCCTTATAATGTTCGAGTAAAAAAGTAATTCCAAAGACTCCTGTTCCTAGTCCCAGAGCCATTCCAACGAAGAGTATGGTTAAAAAATTTCCATCAATTTTTTCCCAAACGGCCTTTAATCCCTTCTCCTTAAACACACGAATCAATCCTGGACCAAAAGAGGAAACAGATGCTAATAACCTTTCGTATATTCCTGTAATAAAAGCTATGGTACCACCCGATACACCTGGCACAACCTCTGCCCAGCCCATCAATATGCCCTTCACCAAAGTGCTGATTCTATTCGGTTCGTTATTCATTGTTGAATTTTAATATTTATTCGTGTACTCTGGTCTTGACATTTGGGTCAGGGACGATGACTTCCACTTCCTCTACCACATCATTAAAGTCATCAAGATTAGGTTGCCCAGCTTCCACCCATGCTGTATACCAAAGTGAACCCAAAGCATGTACAGCTTCAGTCATTCTTTGTTCGACCATGCCGTCCATTTGTTCCATATAAGTACGAGCATATTCCGGGCATTGTATTCTTACGGTACTCAGCAATCTTTCATCATAGCAAAATTGCTTATCTGATGGGTATGAATCTCGAAGGTTTTGTTCGATAGTTAATACACTATCAACTAATTCACTGCTGGAATAGATTATATTCCAAACATAATCATTCACATTATCAACGTAATCTGCTTTACCTACCATGAAATCGAACTCATTATCGAACAATTCCACGATTCTTGATTCCCAAAAGGCATGAATACCATCCTGATTGGTTAGTTGTCCATTGTAATTTTCTGAAGTATGTAGTGGCACATGTGCATCCGCAACATAATGACCAAATTCGCTTATAGTACGAAGGAGTTTAGTCTTGTCCTTCTCTTTAAATTGGTTTCGAAGTCGATAATACATTTTTATCAAATTATAGGGACAAATCCCATATTCGGAAAAATGATCAACAAATAGAATTTCACCATCTAAGTTTAAATCCGCCAGATTGGTCGGTACGGAAAAATCAGAGGCATCACATTTCATTTCATCCTCGTAATAAAAAGGCATCAAATAATCTTCAAATATGGTTTTAAAGTGTCTCATTGACATGCTCGACTGCATATCCAAAAGTCTGATACTTACTGAGTCTCGAGTGGTCTTAGTTTCCATAGGAATGGTATCACTGCCGCTGATATAATTGAATTCACCATACTTAATGAGTGCTTCTGAAAAATCCTGAGGCACCTCCTCTTTGGCATTGGCTCCCCAATGATCAAAATCTATATAATGCCTTACGGCTTCATGCTTTGTTGCGTACCTCCTTTTATCCGGATCAACGGCATGTTCAGTAATATAATCGATGTGATTCTTGTAAAAACCAAACATCTCATCCGGCAGCGTAAAGCAAGCCATCTGATTAATCTTTCTATGTCCATAAAAACCCCAAACGACGCAATCTTTCGCTGAGGCAGGGATGCATATCAATAAAATGAATAGATATTTAATCATTTGTTTTGGGTATTACCTCAGTATTTTCGCCAAAATATTCCACAAAGCTCTGAAATGCATTGGCCAATTCACTATTATGTGTGGCCTTAAAATAAGTCTCGGCAAGAGCCCTTAAGGATTGATACATAAACCGATCCATCTCCATGACGTGCATCTCTTTAGTCCATAAATCAATCTTATAAGTATCCAAGTGATTTTTATCAAATAGTGATAGCAACATCGCTTTACACTCCACATCTTGCTTACCTTCAGCATTCCAGAGAATTTTCTCAGGAACATTTTGGTCATCAAGTTGCACGGTTAATTTGATATCCGAAGATTTTGGCATTCAATATTTATTTAATTCATCAAAGATAAGATAGCAAAAGGCAAAAAAAAAGCTTTCAAGCGAATATGCTTGAAAGCTTTTGCGGAGGAGGAGGGATTCGAACCCCCGGTACCCTCTCGAGTACGCCGGTTTTCAAGACCGGTGCATTCAACCAGCTCTGCCACTCCTCCGTAATAAAAAATTAGATTAAAATCTTCATTTAAATCTTAAGCGCTGCAAATGTACATCTAATTTTTAATTTACAAAATATTTATCTCTGTGTTTGAAACAAAAAATGGTGAGACATAAGCCCCACCTTTTACCAAAAGGTAATTATGAGAAAACTTTTATGAAATTTTTTCTAAGTCTCTGACCAAAATACTTTTTCTTTTCAAAAATATGTGGTTAGACTTCTTTAGTTCGTTTAAAACTGTGGTCACTGTTTGTCGTGAAGTACCAGTATAATTGGCAATTTCTTGCTGAGTAAGTGGATGTTTTATAAGGGTTTCTAAGCCTACTTTTTGACCAAATTTATTCGCATTATCTTTAATAAATTCAATAATTCTGAATCTTGCATCATGCAACATAAATGATTCTATTCTATTATCTGTGAATCTCATTTTGTTACCAATACTCTCAAGATATCTCATATTAAATTCAAAATTACTTTGCATCAAATAACGAAATATCGAACTCGGAATTGCAATCACATTGGCCTCATCTGAAAGCACTTGAGCAAATGAATTATACTGCTTGTGTCCCAATATCGCCTGATCACCAAAAAGTGTATTCTTAGTAAAAATGTTTTTAATGACTTCCTTATCTTGATTTTCATCGTAAACACCGATTTTTATTATTCCATCTATGATGTAGTATAAATTATCGGTTTCATCTATCTCATTATAAAGATATTGATTCTTGCCAAGATTAAGTGATTTAGAGGCATTAGAGAGTATCTCTAGCTCATCTTTACTTAAGTTACCAAACATGGCAATATTTTGTAACAAATCTTTCATTATTTTTATTTCAGGTTTCATACATAAGACAAGTATTTTACATTTCACCCTGAATGATGTTGGAAAAAAATTTAAATATTTTTATTTGTAATGTATAGAAATAGTCATAATCAAGATAATAAAGTCAAAATCTTTACTTATTAAAATAAAATAAACTCGAAATCGAATTGAAAATTTTTGCGGTATATTCTACTTATAAAAAGTAAAACTGCTGTTTACAGATGATGAAAATGCACCATGAGCTTCACCACTGGATGCTTTGAGATTAGTATACTCAATCACCGGTCCGGTAGAATTAGTAAGGTTGCTGATAAAAAGATTGTATTTAAAATATTCTTCTGAGATACTTTTTACATTGCAAGTGAGAGAGGAAATAATTTCATTATCTTCTATGATGGTATCTTCAGGGAGATTGAGTGTGACAGTAAAATTATCAATATCCAGGTTTTCTGTATCTAGCATCAAGCCTCTCATGTTTTGTAAATCATGAAAATCTGACTCATTACTTTCTGACCTCTTATAATCCAGAATGTAGGGGATAGTGTTTGCCGTTTTGGTCGTGTCTTGCCCTACTATATCCAAAAAATAAGTGTTTAATTCAAAATCAAACTGTAAAAAATGTTTAAGTGTATTCAATTTTTGTGGCATTTCCACTAAAAGATCCAAGGCTTTTCTACCCTTCTCATCAGTATATATATCCGTCAAAAATTTAATATTACTAACACTTGTTTTCCCGACTATACTAACAGGTTTCCTACAAGTAATTACCCTATTTTCATCATCAAGAACATACGTATCAATGACATACCTATTATTCGTCTTAAAAAAATCTCTCCTTCCCGGCTGAATATAACTTTTTGACTCATTGTCATATAGGAGAGTAATTTCGTCGTCATAGGCTCCATCCAGATTTTTAATTGAAATTTTGCCATTTGAAGGATATGCTACATTATTCTGAGGTTCGGTTTCGATTTTAGGTATCATGAGAATAGCCGAGGGAATATCCCCTGGAACCATATTACACACAAGGTGTAAATTGTTCTCAGGCCTTATTTCATCGGTTTCTGAAGTAGTGCAGGATAACCCTACAACTAGCAAAATCCCCAGTATTTGAATGGTTTTTCTCAAAAATTTACCTCTATAACACACAAATATGACAAATATTTATCAAAAAGTCACATTTAATTACAATTTAGATAAATTAAAATGCCAAGCTGTATGAAAAAGTGGGAAAAACAGGCAGAATGCTGTATTTAATTTTCTCAAATTTATTGGCATTATTGGGGTCTCTTTTAATGTCTATGAAGAGGACATTATTGCTATTGAAAATATTGTAGACTCCCAAAAACAACTTTTGTCGTCCGAATTTCATCTTATTGAAAAAACTAAATCCAAGATCAAGTCTATGGTAATTTGGCAATTGTTCGTTATTTAATCCCTTATATATTTTCTGAACATAAGTATTGCTTCCGGAGCCGACTATAATGATATCACTTGAGGGTACAGTTACATAATTTCCCGACGAATAATTGTAAATCATATTGAATAAGGCATTTTCAGTTAATTTTCGATTAAGCGAAAATTTGATATTGTGATTCCTGTTATACCTAAATGTAAATTCATTATCTTGGTTTATATTGTCAAATTGTCTTAGAGATTTTTGGAAAGTATAATTCAAATCAAAATTTGTTCTTCCCACAGCCTTATTAAAATAAAACTCCACGCCATACGATTTTCCTGTTCCATTTACAATATGCCGATCCCAATCTGAATCATTTACTACATCCGGGTAATTACCTTCTGGCAAATGTTTTAAATTATCAAAAATATTGTAAAACAGGCTCAGTCCGGTATGGATTCCATCTTTTATTTTTAATTCAGGACTTATTTCAAAATTCCATGATGTGGATGGATCAATATATTTGGTCACAGGAATCCAGAGGTCATTTGGCAGTCCTAATTCATTTGTGGAAAGCACATGAAAGGCTTGACTCATTTTAGATACCCCCATTTTTAATGAAAGTGCTTTCCCAGGAATGGATAATGAAAACCTAGGTTCGAATACTGAATATAATTTTTCCTCAGCACCAATTATTGCACTTTGCAACCCGACATTCAGAATCACTGAGTTCAAATCGATTTCATCTTCAAGGTAAATTCTGGATTCAGAAAACTGATATGATACCGGTGTAAAAGCATATTTATCGGCAGTAATGATTTCTGAATCTTTAATGTCATAGATTCGATTATTGAGGTATTTCAAACCCGGTTTATACACTTTCTTCTCTAAAATACCTCCTATTTTTATGTAGTGCTTTTTGCCTGTGAGAATATCCAATGATATATTAATTCCTTTCGATTGTAAATCTGTGCTGAATACATTCCCTTCAAAAATATTTTGTTTGATAACTTCAGTATCCGTAACATATTGTTGGTTTTCATAAGTATATGAATTATACTCACTGCTAAAAGCATAAATTCTAGAAAAAACATATTTACTCCATGAAGAATTAAGATGTAATGCATATAGATGATTCCCCCAGTTCCAATTCAGAGAATTATAGTCTTTTGTATTGGCCAGTTCTTTGAACGAATTATGTTTAAAATCATCATTGCCCCTATAATACCCAAATTCAACTTTATGATTTTCACCTATTCTTGCATTAAACTTTACATTCACATCGTAAAAAAAGAAATTACTCAAACCTCTTCCCCCATTGGATTCGATCTGATACTTAGAAATTCCTTTTATCCATGGATCAGCAAAAGATCTTCGCATCGAGACCATGAAACTAGCCTTATCTTTTACAATTGGACCTTCTAATAGTAGCTTCGCTGCCAGTACACTTAATCCTACCTCACCACCCAATTTACGATAATTACCATCTCTAGTGTTGATATCCAAAACAGATGAAAGTCGGCCTCCAAATCTTGCGGGAAATGAAGATTTATAGAGTTTTGCTGATTGAATAGTACTAGGATTGAAAGTAGATAGTAATCCTAATGCATGACCACTGTTGTACACCGGAACTCCATCAAGTAAAACTAAATTTTGGTCTGTATTTCCTCCCCGAATGCTATATCCACCAAATCCGTCGGCTCCCGAAGACACCCCAGGTTTTGTATTTAATACTCTTAAAATATCGGCTTCTCCACCCAAATGCAGACCATTCGTCAACTTGTCATGGTCGATTTCTATCGTCGAATAGTCGTATTCTTGGTATCCATATTGCACAATACTATCATTGACCCTGATTTCGTTCAATTGAGTGGCTGGCTTTAGAAAGAATTTAATCAATGTATCTTTTCTAGAAAAAAAATCTACGGTATCCGGAATAAACCCTACATAAGAGACGATGAGTCGATTCTCACCATAAGGTAAATTTATATTATAAAATCCGTCATCATTGGCCTCTACCCCTTTTGCCCCACTTTCCAAGTACACATTTGAATAGGGCAAAGGCTCATCGCTATCTTTATTTCTGATATATCCATAAACATTATAAGATTGACTGACTAGTTCTGATTCTCTAATGATAACTTGACCTGATATTTCGGTAAAGCTCAACTTATAGTCATCAAGAATAACCTGTAGAATGGTGGACAAGGTCTCATTTTTAAAAAATCCTTTGGATTTCATCGTCGAGTTTACCCTATTGCCGGAGTACACAATGTTTACTCCCGACATATTACTCAATTCATTAAGTACAACATCTAGACCCTTATTATTTGAATTGTAAGTAAGTAAGGTATCCGTAATGGATTTTTGAGAGTACCCAATGACTTGAAAGACGATGAGCAGCAATAATACCTTAAGTAATTTTCTAATTCTCAACTAATTATCTCTGTAATTTCTTGCCACAAAGATAATTTTAATTTGACAGGAATATTTAAAACTGTAAAATTATTTACACTTTAGGTTAGTGATAACGTAATTTCCGTGGCTAGTCTCTTTGATGTTACAATCATAAGCCGAAGATAAGACATCGAATACTTCATGCAAATTCAATTTGCACAGGCTTTTCGAATTAAATAAACAATTGGTTTCTGATGAATTATCGTCTATGGTCACATGAACATTATAAACTTCAGAAATTTCTTTTACCACTTTAGACATTGGTGTATTTTTAAATGCCAGTCTTTCCGTAAACCAATTAAACTGGTTTTCATCATTCAATGAAATCTGGTTCAGTGACTCGAATTGGGCATTTTCATTTTCAACCAATATTATTGATTGTGAATTTTGCGGGTTGCTAACTCTTACTTTTCCTTTTTTAACAAATACTCCTCTTTCATTAACCTCAAATTCTGTCCCTAAAACCTCTACTTTACCTGAGTTCGCATTGATAACAAATGGATGTTTCTCATCTCTGCTTACTTTGAAAAATGCTTGCCCGTCAAGGTATACCTTGCGGTTATCTTTAGAATCAATTCCTAAAGTAGAATTTTCAGACAAGTATATTTCACTCCCTTCCGCTAATAAGTGATACCCGGGGGTGTTAATTTTAATTTGATTTCCAGAAGTGAACCACCACATGGCTACTAAGCCTAAGATAAAAATCGCCGCAATTTTCCTCAAGAGAGAAATACTTAAAACTTTAGGTTTTACTTCTTGAGTATTATTTTCTGAGAGTTTATTCAGATGACGATTGTAAGCATTTCGATAATCAAAATTTAAAGAAGACGACAACACATTTTTACTCTGATTCCATATTTCAACCAGATCTTGATAATAAATTTCATTTTCAGGGATCAGTCTCCATTCTCCTAATAAAGCCTGTTCATCCTGAGAAATTTCACCTCTCAACTGCTTGTGGATAAGTAATTCTATGTTAATTTTATCAAGCTGCATGTGTATAAGACAATTTTTATCGACGACACCCCTATACTTTTAGTATTTTTTTTCTTAAAATTTTTAATGCTGCACTTATCTGGCTTTCAACTGTTTTAATTGAAATATCCAAATCCTCGGCTATTTCCTTGTACGTTTTATCTTCAAATCTACTCAAAACAAATACGGCTCTTGTCTTCTCAGGTAATTCTTGAATGGCTTTTTCAATTTTTGCATGGAGTTCCTTTTCTTCCAATGTTTCCACTATGGAGCTTTCAAGCGGAAAATTTTCGAATTCAATAATTTCCTCTGAATTGAGTTTAATATTTTTCTTTAATAAATTAAGGCTTCGATTATATACACTTCTATAGAGGTAGGCTCGAGGATTTTCGATAGAAATTTCCGACCTTTTATTCCAAAATTCTATTATTACCTCCTGAACTACATCTTCTGCATCCTGATTATTTCCTAGAATTTTAGCAGCTTTAATACACAATTCACTATAGTAAAGCTCATAAATAGTCTTTAATTCAATAGAATTTCGTATTAGCTTTTGCTCTTGTTCCAAGAAAAATTCAATTAAATGACAAAAATATATGATTCACTACAATAAAATTACGGAATCTACTTCGCTACTCTCGACTCATTATTCCCAACAAGTCACATTTCGCCATATCCTAAAAAATGGTTATGTGTACTTATTAGCTCCTTACATTAAATTCTTTTACTTAATTTTGCATAAAAATAACGATTAAAATGAAAGTTCAAATTTTAGCCATGACTTTAGTGATATTTTTAATTTCCTGTAAGTCAAAAGATGACCAAACCCGGCAAACTACTCAACAAGAGGTTCAAATGGAAGAGCCGACACAAAAATATAAGCTTACACCAATGGATAATTCGCCATCTTATCCCGATGCGGAATTGGCATCATTTACATATAAAAACAATACTTTCGATTTTAATATTAAAGGAGATAGTTACAAATTAGGTGTACAAACAAGTGATGCTCCTGAAAAACGATGTGCAAACTCCGCAAAGGGTCAACACATCCATGTTATACTTAATAACGAGCCTTATCTGGCAGAGTATGAAAACAAATTTGAACACCCGCTTGAAAATGGAAATTATTACATGGTGTCATTTTTGTCTCGATCATATCATGAAAGCATCAAAAGTCCTAAGGCTTCGATTGGAGAGTTTTTCACGGTTGATAATGGAAATTTGACTTCTGAAAAACCCATTGACAAACCTATGGTCATCTATAGTCGTCCAAAAGGCCTCTATGTAGGTAAGGCGGAAACAGAAAGAGTCATGCTGGACTTTTATCTAGTAAATACGGAAATATCGCCTAGCGGAAATAAGATCCTAGCAAATATAAATGGTGAAACTCACTTTATCACTGAATGGCAACCATACATTATTGAAGGTCTACCAATGGGAGAAAATACGATTACCTTAACTCTGATTAACGAGAAAGGATTAAAAATGGAAACACCATACAATCCTGTTTCTCGGACTTTTACCTTGAAAGAGGATATTTCTGATGAAAAATAAATTTTAAAATGCATTTATTTTGAAAATGTATTTATTTTTGCAGCGCTTTAGATGGAGGGTATAGCTCAGTAGGTTAGAGCATCAGATTGTGGTTCTGAGGGCCGTCGGTTCGAATCCGATTATCCTCCCAGAAAAAAGGAGTCAATTTGGCTCCTTTTTTTGTTTCAATGTCTCTTTAAATAGTTTTACTTGGACAAAAACTGTAAATTTGCACTCTTTCTTTAATCAATTAAATATTATGAAATGATTAAGACTCAAAATTATATTAAGGACAATAAAGATAGATTTTTAGATGAGCTCTTAGAGCTTCTGCGAATTCCTTCAGTCAGTGCAGATCCAAAGTACAAAGATGATGTCAAAAAAACAGCCGAGTTCATCGCAGAAAAGCTCAGATCTGCAGGATGCGATAAGGTCGAGATTTTTCCTACTAAGGGTCACCCGATTGTATATGCTGAATCTATTATAAATCCAGACTACCCTACTGTGCTAGTCTATGGGCACTACGATGTACAACCACCAGATCCACTTGATTTATGGGATAGTCCGCCTTTTGAACCAGTTATTAAAAAAACAGAAATACATCCCGAAGGTGCTATTTTTGCTAGGGGTTCTTGTGATGACAAGGGGCAGGTTTACATGCACATAAAAGCTTTTGAATCGATGCGAGCCACTGGAGAGCAAAATTGTAATCTTAAGTTTATGATAGAAGGTGAAGAAGAAGTCGGTTCGGATAATCTGGGTACATTTTGTAAAAATCACAAGGACTTACTCTGCGCCGATATGGTACTAATTTCTGACACTTCTGTCATCGCCAATGATGTTCCTTCTATCACAGTGGGATTGAGAGGCTTAAGCTATCTCGAAGTAGAAGTTACAGGTCCGAATAAAGATTTGCACTCAGGTGTATATGGAGGAGCCGTCGGAAACCCGATCAATGTATTATGTGATATGATTAGCTCCATGAAAGATGAAAATAATCACATTACCATCCCCGGATTTTACGATGACGTAGAAATCGTGAGCATAGAAGATAGAGCTGCTATGAATCAGGCTCCTTTCAATATCGAGAATTACAAAAAAGAGCTAGGCATTAATGCCACACAGGGCGAGAAAGGATATACAGTACTAGAACAAACCTCTATCAGACCGACACTAGATGTTAATGGAATATGGGGTGGCTATATCGGAGAAGGGGCAAAAACAGTTTTACCTTCAAAGGCGTTTGCAAAAATTAGTATGCGATTGGTGCCAAATCAAAAAAGTGAGGAAATTACAAGATTATTTACCGCTCACTTTAAATCTAAAGCACCTGATTGTGTAAAAGTTGAGGTCAGACCGCATCACGGCGGTGAAGCGGCGGTAACCCCTACTGACACACCAGAATATCAAGCCGCATCAATGGCCATGGAAAAGACTTATGGTAAAAAACCAATTCCTGTACGAGGCGGCGGCAGCATTCCCATTGTGGCATTATTTGAATCCGTATTGGGGCTTAAATCCGTACTTATGGGTTTTGGTCTAGATAGTGATGATATTCACAGTCCAAATGAACATTATGGAGTGTTTAACTATTTTAAGGGAATAGAAACGATACCCTATTTTTATCAAAATTATCATGAATTAAAAAAGTAATCGAAACAAATTATGAATAAATTACAAGGATTGTTTTTCTGCTTACTGATGTTTGCCAGTTCTATAATGTTGGCTCAGAAATTGACCACAAAAAATGATTCCATACAGTATTCATTGGGATATCAGGCTGCCATGGATTTAAAGGTTAAGGGTATAGACAGCGTGGACAGTAGTCTTTTTGTCATGGGGTTATTGCAGACATTGGATAAAGAATCGATGCTTACTAAAGAGGAAGTCAATGAGAATTTGATATCATATCTTACTAAAATTCAAAAAGAAAAAAAATTAAAAGTGAAAAAAGAAGGAGAAATGTTTTTGGCTGATAATGCTAAAAAAGATGGTGTGACAACCACCGAAAGTGGATTACAATACTTAGTTATAAGTAAAGGTGATGGTACAGTGTCACCCCTACCTACCGATAAAGTGCTAACTCACTATCATGGCACCTTGATAGATGGCACCGTGTTTGACAGTTCTGTAGATCGAGGAGAGCCTATTTCTTTTGGGCTCAATCAAGTAATTAAGGGCTGGACTGAAGGTCTTCAACTCATGCACGAAGGGGATAAATTTAGATTTTTCATACCTTCCAATCTTGCTTATGGCGAGAGAGGTGCTGGAAATGTAATCCCTCCGGGTGCAGCACTTATATTTGATGTTGAGCTGTTGAAAATATTGTAAAAATCGATTAATGCGGTTTGATATTATTTCCGCCGTACCTGAACTGCTGGTCAGTCCATTTGAACATTCGATAATAAAGAGAGCGACCCAAAATGGAATTCTGGAAATCAATGTACATGATTTGAGAGTTTATGGTCTTGGGTCGCAAAATCAAATTGATGATTATCAATACGGTGGTGGTGCAGGAATGGTCATGATGTGTGAGCCACTCGATATGCTTATTAATTCTCTTAAAAAGCAGACGAATTACGACGATATTATTTATCTCACACCTGATGGTAAAAATTTTACTCAAAAAATCGCCAATGAACTTTCCTTAGGAGAAAACCTCCTGTTAATATGTGGGCATTACAAAGGGATTGATGAGCGAATCCGCCAACTACACGTGACTCGGGAGATATCTATAGGTGATTTTGTCCTGAGTGGTGGAGAAATCGCGGCGGCGGTGCTAGTGGATAGTATATCTCGCTTAGTACCTGGAGTGATGAATGATGAGACCTCTGCTCTATTCGATTCTTTTCAAGACAATCTCTTGGCACCACCAGTATATACTCGTCCGGCAGAGTATCAGGGACTCAAGGTGCCAGATATACTTCTCTCCGGTCATCAAGCAAAAATTGATGAATGGCGCTACACTCAAGCCCTAGAACGTACTCAATTACGAAGACCCGATTTATTGCAAGATGAGTCAAACTAAAGTTCACTTTGCACATGCTCAAGCCATCGTTAATTGCCTTTTTGAAATATTCCAAAATGATAGAAAGGCCTCAAAAGCCATTGAGTATCAATTAAAACAAAACAAAAATGCAGGCTCCCGAGATCGGGCTTTCATTGCAGAAACAACCTATGAAATCGTAAGGTATTGGAGGCTGTTGAGAGCCCTTGACTTACAGGAAACTCAGGCCGTTGATACCTCCAGTCTTTGGCGAATTGTCGCCATTTACTTGAACCTTTATCAGGGATTCACCTTGCATTTTGACACCATTTCTAAGATTGATTTTAAGCTAATCAAAGAAAGATTGAGTCATGCGGAGGCGGAAATGACATTAAAGGAATCGATTCCTAATTGGCTCAATGAAATTGGAATTAAATATTATAACAATGAATGGCCTACTCTACTGCATGCACTCAATGTTCCGGCAGAAGTCTACTTGAGAGTCAACACATTAAAAACGACGGCATCAGCTTTAAAAAAAGAACTTCAAAATCAAGGCATAGAAACCCAAATAATCGATGTAGATGCTCTAGTAGTGGTGAAGCGAAAAAACCTCTTCTCGACCGAAGCTTTTCAAAATGGATTATTCGAAGTGCAGGATATAGGGAGTCAGCAAATATCAAAAATGCTCCATCCTTTACCAGGTATGAGAGTCATTGATGCCTGTGCCGGTGCCGGCGGCAAAACACTCCATATTGCCAATCTCATGGAAAACAAAGGAAGCATCATCTCCTTGGATGTAGCTCAATTCAAATTAGACGAACTTAAAAAGCGAGCTAGGAGGAATGGTGTTTTCAATGTTGAAACGAGACTCATAGAACCCCGAACAATAAAGAAGCTCAAAGAAAGTGCCGACCGACTATTACTTGATGTTCCCTGCAGTGGTCTCGGTGTACTTCGCCGTAATCCGGATGCTAAATGGAAGCAATCCCCTCAATCTATCCAAGAGGTCATGAACATTCAAAAGGAAATTCTAAATAATTACCCTAAAATGCTCAAACCTGGCGGGATGATGGTCTATGCGACCTGCAGCATTTGTAAATCTGAGAATGAACACCAGCTACATGCTTTCCTTTCAGAAAATTCAAACTATCAATTGGTGACAGAAAAAACATTGCTGCCCGACGAATTGAATTCTGATGCATTCTATATGGCATTGATTAAAAAACTCTAATTATTAATGAGATTTTAACACATCATAATATTTCTATAACTAATCTTGCACAACCCACCTCGTCATACTCGAAATACAGATAAAAATTTATTCACTGTAAAATTTTGAGCCATGAAAAAAATAGTCGCATTTACACTCATTTATACCCTATTTGCGAGTTTAGCTACTGCACAATGGTCTGCAGGTATAAAAATAGGTCACGTCTCTAGCGATGCCATTGCCGAAAACTCAATCTCGTTTTTAGACAATCAATTGAAATCCATTGATAATTTACAATATGGGCTAGACGTAAAATATGCACTTTCTCCGGCTTTTCAGCTAAATTCCGGAATCATGTTTACCCAGAGAGGATTTGAAGTCGATCAAAGTACAAATTTCGGAATCATGGGTTTTGATGTGCCTATAGGTGCTATGGCACAAACAGAAATCAATTATGCAGAAATTCCACTTTTATTGCAATACAATCATCATATTGGAAATTTAAATTTATTTGCAACTGCTGGGCCATCAATTGCAAGAGCGACTTCAGCTCACTTAAGAACAAAAGCGAAGTTCATATTTGAATTTAACGTCAGTGATACAGAAATAAATCTCAATTCAGATTATATTGATCGTACGGACATCAATCTCAATGCGGGATTGGGTGTCGCATACAATTTTGATCACAATCAAATATTCATAGAGACGAAGTATGGAAGGTCTATGAATAGCAGTATCAACGATTCATTTATCGACATGAGTTTGTACAATAAGGCACTGCAAATCAATGTAGGTTACTCATATAATTTTTGATTAATAACAGATTTAGGATTAGATTAGGGGCAGGCATATTTGACCTGCCTTTTTTTTAATTCAATAAGATGTTAAAAAAATGTGAATTAATTTTAGACATCTTGTAACAAAGAATATTTTTACGCCGTCAAGCAAATATTATTATGAGAAATGATGAAGTAATAAGTCTCATTAATCCTTACAAAGATAAACTGTATCGATTTGCGTTGAGCATATTGCACAATGTTTATGATGCTGAGGATGTCATGCAAGAACTCCTTGTGAGAATCTGGAAGAAACGAGATGAATTTGTAGAACTGGAAAACAAGCAAGCCTGGTGTATGACAGTGACGAGAAACCTTGCAATTGATAAAATTAGAAAAAATAAGAAGACTCAAAATAATCTGGATATCTCAGAATGCTACAATGTCAGTGATAGCAATGCAACACCGGCAGAATTAGTGGTTCGGAATGACGAAATGAAAAAACTGGTGAAAATGATTGATGAATTGAGTGAAAATCAAAAAACCGTGATTCATCTGAGAGATATCGAAGGATATAGTTATAAAGAAATAAGCGAATTAGCCGGCTTGACCCTAGATCAGGTAAAAATTAACCTGCATAGAGGCCGACAGGCTTTAAAAGATAAAATTTTAAATAATTTAAGAAAAACAAAATAAAATGTCTGATTCAAAATATTTTAAAGACTTGCTCGAAAAATATTGGAATTGCGAAACTAGTGTAGAAGAAGAATATCAGCTAAAGCAATATTATCAAAATGGACAAGTGGATTCCGAAATGGTTCCGTTTAAGTCCTTTTTTACAAGTTTAGATGATTTGTCTAATATAAAAATGGAAAAACCATTGGAATCTCTCATGCCAAGGAGTACAGTAAAATCTTTAAATGTGAGAAGTTGGGTATATGCCGCAGCAGCGTTCTTAGCCTTGGGTTTCATTGCCACATGGATGATAAATCCGGCATTGCTAGGAAAATCATCCATGGTAGAAGTCAAAGATCCTCAAGAGGCGCTTGCCATTACAAAGGAAGCATTATCAATATTCTCCAACACTGTCAATACAGGTTCTGAAACCGTAGAAATCAGTGTGTCGCACATAGAAAATATTAATTTATTAAAATAACATATCGGTATGTCTAGCTTTTATGCCCGGGAAAATAAAAGCATTAGAAGCAACACTATTAGTTAAATTAGAAAATTTCAATTACAACAGAAAATGAAAAATTTGTTCATCCTTTTTACAATGCTTGTATCTACTACTCTTTCTTATTCTCAAAGTGTCGTTGATGATTTCATCGGAAAATACGAAAACGACGATGCTTTTACCTCAGTATTTGTGAGTCCAAAAATGTTTGACATGATTGGCAAGGTGACTGACGACCAGATGGAGGCCGACCTAAAAGATGTAATCAAGGACATCAAAGGATTAAAGGTTCTCAGAACGGAAACAGAACCTGATAAATATTTCAAAGAGTTTTCCTCTTCCATCAGTGGTAAAAATTATGACATGCTCATGAAGGTGAGAGAAAAAGACCAAAACGTGAAAATTTTCACTCAAGGAAACGGTGACGTTGTCAGTGAACTGGTGATACTAGTCGGTGGTGAAAACGAATTCACTTTGCTCAGTTTTATTGGCAATCTCAATTTGGATAAATTGGGAAAATTAGCCGGAAAACTGAATATCGAAGGTGCTGAACACCTTAAAAATCTCAACAAGGACAATAAGTAGAATCGCTAAGATTTACAAATAAGCCTTATAATGCAATTCATCAGCGGTTGGTAGTAAAAACATAGTACCAATCGCTGTTTTATTTTAAGCAAAATTATATTCAAATGAAACAAACCCTGTCTGGAATAATTAGGACACTTAGGCGGGATGATTAATTTAGAGGATTGCTTTTAGACAAACAAACACTTTTAAACAGATGAAAATTACATTATCAATAATCACATTTATTTTATGCATCAGCCCTATTATGTCTCAAAAAGACGTGTATCATGTATTGAGAAAATACAAAAATGACCAAGGAGTAGTCAGCTACGATATGGAAGGTGATTTTACAAATTTATTCAAAGATCGTAATCTAAAATCGAAACTCACAAAAATGAATATATTGGTGATGGGTGAAGATTTCAATTTCGACAAATCAGACCAAACAGAAATTGACCGAATTTTAAACAATCTTAATTACGAGTTACTAATCAATGTAAAAAATGTGGATGGCAAGATTAAATTATATGCCATAGATACCGGTAAATACTTATCCAATCTTTATTTGATGGGGGACTATCAAGGAAAAAAAATACTCGTAACCATAAACGGAGAGGTGTATTTTGAAGAACTTAGCCAACTCAGTCCAAACATTGACGGAACCGAGGAAATATTCAAACAATTGAAGGATTAAGACTGTTTGTAGATAAAGGTTTTTGAATAAAATTATATTCCTAGATAAATTTACTAATTTTTATGACACACCATGACAATAAGTCTACGGTGTTTTCAGATATTTGTGTCAAATTGACATTATTAGTGGATTGGCATAGATTTTAACACAATAACTTTATCAATTATATGCAAAATCTAAAGATTAATATGCATATTTGTTTTAATATATAAAGAAATATAGATGAATAGGAAATTTTCACCTAAAGTAAAGAAAATAATTCAAGTAAGCAGGGAAGAAGCCGTAAGATTAGGGCATGAGTATATAGGCACTGAACATCTACTCCTAGGAATTCTAAATGATACGGACAGTCTAGCTGTAAAGGTATTGAACTCTATGGAGATTGATCTGGATCAATTAAAATTTAAAATTGAAGAAACTTCGCCATCAAAAAGAAAAGATGAAACCGGTTATAATGTAGGAAATATCCCTTTAAACAAGCATGCTGAAAAGGTATTGAAAGTGACTTTTTTGGAGGCTAAAGTTTTTAAAAATGAAGAAATAAGACCTGAGCACCTTATGCTTTCTATACTAAAACATGGAGAAAATACAGGTGCTCATGTATTGCAAGAATTCGAAGTAGACTATGACACTTATCGTCTCGAGCTTGAATATGTAAAGCAGGAAATGGAAAGTAATTATGATGTATTTAGTCAAAGTGCATCAGATAGTGATATTCCTATGGATGATGAAGGCTCAGAATATAGTAGTGCGAGGAAAGGCAATTCAAAATCTCGAACACCCGTATTGGATAATTTTGGTAGAGACGTCAGCAAACTTGCGGAAGAAGGAAAACTGGACCCCATTATAGGTAGAGAAACAGAAATAGAAAGAGTATCTCAAATCTTGAGCAGAAGAAAGAAAAACAATCCCATTCTCATCGGTGAACCTGGAGTGGGTAAAACCGCGATTGTTGAAGGGTTGGCATTGAGGATATTACAGAAAAAAGTGAGCAGGACCCTTTTTAACAAGAGAATCGTAATGCTTGATCTAGCAGCCTTAGTTGCGGGGACTAAATATCGAGGTCAGTTTGAGGAAAGGATGAAAGCCATCATGAACGAACTTGAGAAAACCACCGATGTTATTTTGTTTATTGACGAAATTCATACAATCGTTGGAGCAGGTGGTGCCACTGGTTCGCTTGATGCATCTAATATTTTTAAACCTGCTCTTGCACGTGGGGAGTTGCAATGTATCGGTGCCAGCACATTGGATGAATACCGACAATATATCGAAAAAGACGGGGCTTTAGATAGAAGATTCCAGAAAGTAATGGTAGAACCACCCAACGTAGAAGATACCATTAACATCTTGAACAATATCAAGGAAAAGTATGAAGATTTTCACAATGTTACTTATAGTCAGGAAGCAATCGAAGCCTGTGTAAAATTGAGTGACCGTTATATAAGTGATCGATTTTTACCGGATAAAGCCATTGATATTCTGGATGAAGTCGGTGCGAGAACACATTTAAAAAACATCCACGTACCGAAATATATTGAGGATTTCGAAAAGCAAATAGAGGATGTCAAAGAGAAGAAAAATCAAGCAGTAAAAAATCAACAATACGAAAAAGCGGCAGATCTAAGAGACTCTGAATCTAAGCTGATGAAAAAGCTTGAGCAAGCTAAGGTAGAATGGGAAGAAGAAAGCAAGGCACAACGCTATCCTGTAAATGAAGATGACATTGCAGAAGTGGTGGCAATGATGACTGGTATCCCGGTAAAAAGAGTCGCGGCCAGCGAAAGTAGTAAGCTTGTAAAAATGTCTGATGACCTCAAAGGCATGATAATTGGTCAGGATGAAGCTTTGCAAAAAGTGACTAAATCTATTCAGCGCAATCGTGTGGGACTAAAAGACCCAAATAAACCGATTGGAACTTTTATATTCTTAGGTCCCACAGGTGTAGGAAAGACGGAATTGGCTAAAGCATTGGCAAAATATATATTTGACTCTGAAGATGCCTTGATAAGGATTGACATGAGTGAGTATATGGAAAAATTTAGCATTAGCAGGTTGATTGGGGCTCCTCCGGGATATGTGGGATATGAGGAAGGGGGTCAATTGACTGAAAAAGTGCGAAGGAAACCTTATTCCGTTATTTTGCTAGATGAAATTGAAAAAGCTCACCCTGATGTTTACAATATTCTATTGCAAGTACTGGATGATGGACAGTTGACCGATGGATTGGGTAGAAAAGTTGATTTCAAGAATACTTTAATAATCATGACATCCAATATCGGAGTTAGGCAATTAAAGGATTTTGGTCAAGGTGTAGGATTTGCGACACAAGCAAGAAAAGAGGCCTCAGATGACAACTCTAAAGTAGTCATTCAAAATGCTTTGAAAAAGACCTTTTCGCCTGAGTTTCTAAATAGAATAGATGACATCATCATATTCAATAGTTTGACTCAGGAAGACATATTCAAAATTATTGAAATTAGTCTTGCAAAACTGTACAGTCGGATAAATAACTTGGATTTCAATTTAGAATTAACTGACGATGCGAAGAAATTTGTCGCTGAAAAAGGTTATGATGTACAATTCGGAGCAAGGCCACTAAATCGAGCCATACAAAAATATATCGAAGACCCGATTGCAGAATTTATATTGGAAAACAATCCAAAAAGTGGCGATAACTTGATAGCAGATTTGAATGAAACTAAAGATGGATTGACCATAGAATTTAAAAAAGGAAAAGTTAAAGAACAAGATATAAAAGAATAATTATACTTTTGTTTCGCTATTAAATATTTTAAAAACTAAATAATTAGACATTTGGCAAAAAGCAATCAAAACGAAGAAAAATTTAACTTTAGAGTAAATTCAGAAATAAAAATACCAAAAATTCGACTCGTCGGTGATGATTTTGATGCGATAAGTAATGTAGCTGGAAGGCAGATTGATGTGGGAATCTATGATACTTACAGGGCGGTAAGATGGGCAGAAGAGCTAGATTTAGATCTGGTAGAAATAAGCCCAAATGCAAGTCCGCCCGTGTGCAAAATCATGGATTTTAAAAAGTTCATCTATGACAAGAAGAAAAAGGAAAAAGAGATAAAATCTAAGGCGCAGAAAACCGTCATTAAAGAAATTAGATTTGGCCCCAATACTGACGATCATGATTTTGAGTTTAAATTGCGTCATGCCAAAAAATTCTTAGAGGAAGGATCAAAGGTGAAAGCCTATGTTCAGTTTAGAGGTAGAGCCATCGTTTTCAAGGACAGAGGAGAACTATTATTACTTAATTTCCTCAAAGAATTAGAAGAATACGGAGCCGCCGAGGATCTTCCTAAATTAGAGGGTCGTAGGATGATAGTGATGGTATCACCAAAGAAGAAAAAACAAAGTTAATTATCAAAAAAGCCATGATTTCAAGTGGCTTTTTTTCAATATTCCATGTTAATCATGGTGTTAGTATGAGAGTTCAACTGAATAGAAATTATTTCTTAAAAAATCAGCGAGAAACGAAGGAATTATTTTATCTTTGCAGCTTGCAAGAAAAAAATGAATTGTTATGCCTAAAATGAAAACACATTCAAGTGCAAAAAAGAGGTTTAAACTTACCGGTTCTGGTAAGGTAAAAAGATTCCAAGCGAATACCTCTCACTTGATGAGAAAGAAATCAAAAAAAGCTAAAACCAGATTATTGGGTTCTACTTTGGTGTCTCCTGCGGATGAGGCTAGAGTAAAAAGATTATTAGCTTAATTAAAAAATTATTTTTTAACGAGAATACAGGAATTAAGAATCAAAAGATCCCTGTATTGTACTAAAAACAAAAAAAAATGCCTAGATCAGTTAATTCAGTTGCTTCTAGAAAAAGAAGAAAAAAAATCATGAAACTTGCCAAAGGTTACTTTGGTGCAAGAAAAAATGTGTGGACGGTCGCCAAAAACGCAGTGGAAAAAGCCCTGCAATATGCCTATAGAGACCGTAGAAATAAGAAAAGAGCATTTAGAAGGCTTTGGATTGCAAGAATCAATGCGGCTGCAAGAATGCATGGAATGTCATATTCTAAATTTATGTATGCATTGTCACAAGCTGACATTACGTTGAATAGAAAAGTATTGGCAGATTTAGCCATGAATCACCCTGATACTTTCAAAGCTTTGGTAGATAAAGTAAAATAAATAAACCGGATTTAAAGGTTGGAAAGGTGAAAATGAGGAATTCGTTTTCACCTTTTTTATTGTATAAAACCGCTCATTTGATAATGTTAAACAAACCCACCTTTACAATTGATAATTTTTTTTAAAAGGTAATGAAATACTTTTCGTGACTCGTGCTTAAGAGAGAGTCCTTGCTTCCGATTTGCGGATTTTCTAAATATGCAATACGTTAATATTTTTCAAAATGTACAAGCTAGATGCAACATTGTTGCATCTAGCTTGTACATTTGTCGTAGATTGGTATTCAACATAAATAAAAATTCATGCGAAATTTTAGAAAAATATTATTTGCGGTATTAATTTTTGGAATAATAAGCGTAATCTTTTCCTGTAAAAAGGACGATCCGATTATCCCAAATGAAGAAGAATTAATCACCACAGTACGACTGAAATTAATTAATATTTCGAATGCCAAGCAGGTTGAATTCTCGTTTAGGGATATCGATGGTGAAGGTGGTGAAGCTCCTGTTATCACCGCAGGAATCCTTGAAAAAAATAGTATATATCTAGGTGAGATTTCTTTGCTTAATGAACAAACGAATCCAGCGGACAACATAACTGCGGAAGTGGAAGAAGAAGGAGTAGATCATCAATTCTTTTTTGAAACGGATGTTCTCGGGGTTTCTTTTTACTATCAAGATACTGATATTGATGGAAAACCTATTGGAATTCTCTTTCAATTAGCTACCCAAGATGCCGGACAAGGTACCATGACTATCATATTAAGGCATCAAGCCGATAAAAATGCAGATGGTGTGAGTAACGGAGATATTACAAATGCCGGTGGTGAAACTGATTTAGAAATAAGCTTCGATCTCAATGTACAATAAAATTATCCTTAGTTTTCTTATTCTACTAATAACCCAAGTACTGTTAGGACAATCATGTCATTTCCAAATATCTGGAAGTGTCTATGATCTCAATACTGGTTTTCCTATGCAAGAAGTCAGTGTAGAAATACCAGATATTAAATCTGGAACTTACACCGATTCATTAGGTCAGTATGTAATCAACAATATATGTTTTGGTCAATATCACCTTCAAGTCAGTCACATCGGATGTGAGACAGAAAAATATTTTATTGATATCAAGGCCGATACAATATTGGATATTTGGCTTGATCATGCGAGTCATGAGCTAGAAGCAGTAGAAATAGATGCCCAGCAAGAAGTTAAAAGAAACCCTTCGCAGACTGAAATCAAACAAAAAGACATTGAAAAAAATGCCGAAAAATCTCTGACACAGCTCATTTCGAGTATGCCTGGTGTCAGTAGTATAAGTAATGGCAACAGCATTTCGAAGCCGGTAATCAACGGAATGTATGGAAATAGGTTGAGTATTCTCAACAATGGTATTGCTCAAAGTGGACAACAATGGGGCAATGACCACAGCCCGGAAATAGACCCGAACGTGGCCGCAAAAATACGACTGGTTCATGGGGCAGAAAGTTTAAAATACCCTGGCACCAATCTAGGAACCATTCTTTTGGTCGAGCCTAAACCCATTGGCCATGACCCACATTTGCACGGTAGAGTTTCTGGTTTTTACGACACTAATGGAAGGCAATTCGGATCAAATATTCAAGCTCAGACTTATAATAAATTTCTAAGCTGGAAATTTAATGGAACCATCAAAAAAGGTGGCGACCGATTCACACCGAGTTATTTCTTGACTAATACAGGTAATCGGGAATACGATGGCTCTCTCCAGCTCGAAAAAAGTATTTCTGACAAAACCTTTTCTACCCTTTATCTCAGTAGCTTTAATTCTCAATTAGGAATTCTGAGAGGATCACATATCGGCAACCTCAACGATCTGGAAGAGGCATTCAATCGAGATGAACCATTTTTTACTTCTGAAAAATTTAGTTATAATATCGAGGCACCCAGCCAAAAAGTCAATCATCACTTGGCAAAATTGGACATAAAACACTTTTTGAATGACAATGCGTGGATTGACTATACCCTTTCCTCACAACTCAACGAACGCAAGGAGTTTGATGTACGACGTGGTGGCAGATCAGATATTCCGGCTCTGAGTCTGAACCAATGGAATCATTATGCTTCATTGACCTATAATAATGAAGATCCTAACAAAAATTGGTATCTCTATTCGGGGCTGCAAGTTCGCATAACGGATAATACAAACCGACCAAATACCGGTATCCTGCCTTTGATTCCTGACTACATCGAAGATGAATCCACGGCATTTCTTGTATTGAAAAATGAAAAACCAAAACATACCACCAATTTAGGTATCAAGTACAGTTTTGTGTATCAATATGTGGCACGAATCGAAACCGGTCCACCATTATATGTTCAAGATTACAAAAATACATATCATAACTTCAGCATAGCTGCAGGTCATGAATATCTCATAAGTAAGACCAAAAAAATAAGTGGTGACCTATTTTTTAGCACGAGAAATCCCGCCATCAATGAGTTATACAGTAATGGATTACATCAGGGTGTGAGTGGTATAGAACTGGGAAATATCACTTTAAATAAGGAAAAATCACTGAGAGCCACACTCGGATATTCTACGACGTGGTTTGACAAATTAAAGGTTCAAGGACAGGCATATTATCAGTACATTAATGATTTTATTTATTTGCTTCCTTCTGATGAGTTGAGATTAACGATACGAGGTGCATTCCCAGTCTATCAATACGAGCAGACTAATGGCAGATTCGTTGGTCTTGACACAAAGATTGCATACAATATTCTTAAATATACAGATATTGTCCTCTCTGGAAGTTACCTTTCTGCTAAAAATACTGATACTGGACAAGGTTTGGTTTATATGCCGGCAAATAATTTGAGAGCAGAAATCAACCTTGAATATCCAAATCCACAAAGCCATTCCGTTATAAAAAACTTTAATTTTACAGGAGGAGTTTTGCATAATTTCAAGAAAACTGACATTGATGAAAATCAAGATTTTTTACCCGTTCCTGAGGCTTATAGTCTGTTGTATCTCAGTTTAGGTGGTGATTTTCGAGTTTCAGAAAAGACCTTAAGTGTCACACTAAAAGTTGACAATTTACTCAATACAAAATATCGTGACTATCTCAATCGACTCCACTATTTTGCTGATGAAATGGGACGAAATATAAGTATGAATCTTTCTTACGAATTTTAGGAGATATATTGATTAATCACGTTTAATTAATAGTTTAGGAAAAATTCTAAAAAAATTATTCTTAACAACCAATTTGCGAATTTAACAAGGATTTTAAGTATCAATACCGAAAAGACTTTACGCAATTCACAAAGGTTTTGACTTTGTCCAAGGGTGTATCTGGATAGACTCCATGACCTAAGTTTACAATATGGTTTCTCCCAAATTCTTGTATCATTTTAATCGTTGCATTTTCGATCATTTGATCATCTGCATAAAGCATACAAGGGTCTAAGTTACCTTGTACGACTTGTTCTCTTCCAAGTAAATCACGAGCTTGACTAGGCGAAATATTCCAATCCAATCCGATGACGTCAGCCCCTACCCTTTGTATATCATGTAAAGCAAACCATGCCCCTTTTGAAAATAATGTGACTGGCACTCTCGGCTTTAAAGATTGGACGATTTCCCTAAGATATGGAATACAAAATTCTCTGTAAGACTGCTCATCAAGAACTCCCGCCCAAGAATCAAATATCTGGATTAAATGTACCCCACGATTTACTTTCTCATTGGTGTATTGTATGATAGCCGTCGTAATTTTTTGTAATAATTGATGACTTAGTTCAGGCTCCTGGTACAAAAACCTCTTGGCTTTGGAAAAAGTTTTACTGCCAGAGCCCTCAATCATATAGCAAAACAAAGTAAAAGGTGCTCCACTGAAACCAATTAATGGAACTCGGCCCTCTAGTTTTTCCAAGGTTTTATCAATTCCTCCAAAAACGTAGTCTAGCTGTGGGTTAACCTCCGTCGTAAGGGCTTCTATATCTGATTTGGATTGTATCACTTTGGGGAAATAGGGACCTTTCTTTTCCACAAGTTCATAAGGCAGTCCCATTGCCTCAGGAATCACCAAAATATCACTAAAAAGTATGGCAGCATCTACGCCGAGTTCGTCAACAGGCTGAATGGTCACTTCGGCAACTAATTCAGGGTTTTTGACGAGTGCTATAAAACCATTGAGACTATTTCTAACTGCTCTATATTGTGGTAAAATCCTTCCGGCTTGACGCATAAGCCATACGGGAGGTCTCTCCACTTTTTCACCCTTAACTGTTCTTAACAATAAATCATTTTTCACTTGCATGCCATTCCATTTGGTGCAAAGATATATTTATCTAATTTTGTTATTTGACTTTTAGAAATGAACTTCAATGTTCTAAAAGCATTTTACATAAGACTTACAAATTACAATCGAATGAAGCAAACCATATCAGAGATAATTACTACTCAAAAATAGGATACTTAAGCTAAACGGTTGATTTTTGACAAACAAATACTATTAAATAGATGAAAATTGCACTGGTCGGCTATGGGAAAATGGGTAGAGCCATAGAAAAAGTAGCCATAAACAATGGTCATGAAATAGCTTATAGAATCGGAAGCCAAAACAGAGAAGATATACATCTTATCAATCGCGAGAATACCGATGTCGCCATAGAATTTTCAGTTCCGGATGCGGCACCTAATAATATCCTCACACTTGTAAAAGCAGGCATCCCCGTGGCATGTGGAACGACGGCATGGCTAGACCAATGGGATCCTATCGAAGAAGCCGTACTAAGCCAAAACTCGGCATTTATCTACGCTTCCAACTTTAGTATCGGTGTCAATATGTTTTTTGCAGTCAATAAATATTTGGCAACATTGATGAATCGACATCGTGATTATGCGGTCGATATACGAGAGATTCACCACACAGAAAAGCTCGACAAACCTAGTGGCACTGCCATTTCATTGGCTAATGACATTGTTTTGGAAAATAAAAAATATTCGGGATGGCATCTCGACAGTCCCGCTGAAAACAAATTGACCATATTTTCAGAAAGGATAGAACATGTACCGGGAACACACGTCGTACATTGGCAGAATGAAATAGATCAAATCGAGCTTCGTCATACTGCAAATACAAGAGAAGGATTTGCAAAGGGAGCGGTCTTGGCGGCCGAATGGCTGGTTGGTAAAAAGGGAATTTTTACAATGAATGATGTCTTAAATATCAAATAAACATTGATACCTCCTAAGACCATAGAAGAAATTAAAAGCACCGCCAAAATCGAGGAGGTAGTAGAGGATTTTTTAAATCTTAAACGGCGTGGTGTCAATATGCTGGGTCTTTGCCCTTTTCACGACGAAAAAACCCCATCATTTACAGTCTCTCCATCAAAGAATATTTATAAATGTTTTGGTTGTGGTCGTGCCGGTGACTCAGTATCATTTATTATGGACCATGAGGGGTATAGTTATACGGAAGCACTAAGATATCTCGCCAAAAAATACAGTATTCCCATCGAGGAACAGCAGTTGACCCCCGAATTATTGAATGAGAAATTGATTGTCGACAGTTATTATTTAATTAATGAATATGCCAAAAATCAATTTTCTGAAAATCTATTTTCTAGCAGTGAAGGAAAGAATATTGGTCTCTCCTACTTTAAATCAAGAGGATATGTCGAAAGCACCATAAAGAAATTTGACCTAGGCTATGCTCTCAGTGATGGAAAGGATTTCATTTCGAAAGCTCTAAAATCAAATTATAAAAAGGAATATCTCGAAAGTTTAGGATTGGCTTCCAAATCTGGTTATGATTTTTTTAGAGAAAGGGTCATGTTTACGATTCATAGTATAAGTGGGAAACCCATTGGTTTTGCAGGTCGTACGCTTAAAAGTGATAAATCACAACCCAAGTACATAAACAGTCCTGAATCCGAGATTTATAACAAGCGAAAGGTGTTGTATGGGCTGTATTTTGCAAAAACAGCCATTCGAAAAGAAGACGAGTGCATCCTCGTCGAGGGATATACTGATGTCATAAGCCTCCATCAAGCAGGTATAGAAAATGTGGTAGCCAGCTCAGGTACGGCATTAACCATAGAACAAATAAAACTCGTCAAAAGATACACAGAGAATATTCTCATCATTTATGATGGGGACTCGGCTGGTATAAATGCAGCTCTTCGCGGACTAGATCTAATACTGGAACAAGGATTGAATGTCAAATTGGTGTTGTTGCCAACTGGTGAAGATCCTGATTCTTCAGTCAAGAATATGGGGTATGAAAAATTTAAACAATATCTCGCAGATCATGCAGAGGATTTTATCCTTTTTAAAACTCGCATCATGCTCGAGGAAGCCGGTAATGACCCTATCAAAAGAACACGATTGATTAAAGATATCGTCGATTCCATTTCAAAAATTCCGGACACACTCAAGCGTTCCGTTTATATTCAGGAATGTAGTCGAAGACTTAATGTGGATGAGGAAATATTGGTCAAATCTACGAATTCGAAGATTAGAAGTGAGATAAAAAACCGTCAAAAACAGTCTAATCCCGACATGGATTACAATGAGGAAACGGCACTCATTGACAAGCAGTATGCAGTCTCACAAACAGATCGATATACAAAAGGAGATGAGTTTCAAGAATTGGACATCATCAGAATATTGGTGACTCTAGGTCATAAGATTTATGATGAAGAGTCTAATACGACCGTAGCCGAATATGTGCTAGCAAATCTGAATGGAATCCTAGATAACTTTGACAATGAGCTCTACCAAAGAGTGGTAAATTATGTCCTTGAAACTACAAAAAACGGCAGAAACCTAGTTCCAAATGATTTCATAACTCACGAGGATGAGCCATTAAAAAATCTAGCAATTACACTCTTAAGCGAGGAGTATTCTTATGCTTCGTGGGAGAATAAAGGGGTGATGTTACAAACTCAGAAACCACCTGATGAAAACTTCATTAAAGACAGCTATCAAGCCATTCTGAGATTTAAGTTAAAAAAAGTACTCTCATCGCTAGAAAAAATTGAAAAGGAAATCAATACGACCGAAGATACTGAAAAATTGAAGACACTCATTCAGGTATTCAACCATTTGCAACAAGAACGAAACCAAGTTGCCCGAGAATTAAATACCGTCGTTTTGTGAAGTTTTGCCTTCTAATGTTTTCCTTGAATATTAATATTCTGGCATCATAAAGGCTGCAAATCAAAAAATCAAAGAGCAATATTAATCTACCCAATCCCCCACAAAAATATTGGTGTCATGATTACCGCCGTTATGACGATTGCTTGAAAACATAAGCTTTTTCCCATCAAAGGAAAACATTGGAAATGCATCGAAGACATTGTCATAAGTAATTTGCTCTAATCCTGTTCCATCCAGATTTATCATAAATAAGTTGAATGTTGGTCTTCCATTTTTAGAGGAGTGATGATCAGAACTAAAGATAATTTTCTCTCCGGAAGGATGGAAGAAAGGAGCCCAATTTGCCTCTCCAAGATCAGTTAGTTTTTTGAGATCACTTCCATCTGCATTGCACACATATATTTCCATGTCCGATGGCTTAACTAGGCCTTTGGCAAGCAAAGATTTATACTCCTCCACGGCTTCGGGTTCCCTTGGTCGAGATGCTCTGAACACTAATTTAGATCCATCGGGAGAGAAAAAAGCACCTCCGTCATATCCCAATTCGTTGGTGATTTGTTTTACATTTTGACCATCAATATCCATGGTGTACAATTCTAAATCACCTGATCTAGTCGAAGTAAAAACTATTTTATCACCCTTCGGCGATACCGTGGGCTCCGCATCATAACCTGGTTCATGCGTAAGTTGTTTAATAATATTACCTTGAAGATCAGCTACATAGATGTCGAAACTTTCGTATACCGGCCATACATATCCGTTATCTCTTGATGGCACGGGAGGGCATTCGTCCCCTGCCTCATGTGTGGACGCATAAATAATACTCTTATTATCGGGCATAAAATAACTACATGTGGTTCGACCCTTTCCGGTACTTATAAGCTGCGGTTTGTCGTGCATCGGTGTACTTGATGTTTCCGAATAGATTTGATCACATTGGTCTCCCCAAGCTTTATTGGTCGCTTGAAAAGTTATATTTTTATCATCGAAACTCCAATATGCCTCCGCATTATCACCTCCAAAAGTGAGTTGCTTGACATTTTTCAGATGTTTCTCCTCAGGATATCTCAATGAATCACTGTCTGAATTAATCTCAGAAGACGATGTCTCCATAACCTTTGACTGACTATCATTTTTACATGAGAAAATAATATTTATCATTATAATGACAAAAATATACCGCATTTTACTTTTTTTTGCAAAACTAATCTTATTCTAAAATTAGAGTTATTTAATATGAAAAATATAAAATCTTTCCTTCATTTTATTACAATTGTATGGCTTTTGGCAATAATTGGCTGTAAAAGCGCCGATATTCCTAAGATTGAAAACCCAATGCAACAACTAACTTTAGATGTGGCTACTTTGGCCTCTGACGAAATGGAAGGTCGCGAGACAGGGACAGAAGGCGAGAAAAAAGCAGCAAACTATGTTGCAAATCGATTCAAAACCATCGGGTTATCACCTAAAGGAACCCAGTTGTACTATCAGGAATTCACGCATAAACAAAAATCGAATCCGCATGCCATCGAGCCAAGCTCTATTGATAAAACGATCCATGGTAGAAATGTGATAGGCTACATTGATAATAATGCGGCCAGCACCGTAATAATCGGAGCTCATTTTGACCATTTGGGATATGGAAGTGAAGGTAGTTTATATACCGGAGATCCCGCTATTCACAATGGAGCTGATGACAATGCCAGTGGTGTGGCGGCAATGCTTTTTTTGGCAGAAGCTTTAAAAAAATCAAAGTATAATGCCAATAACTATTTATTTATTGGCTTTAGTGGAGAGGAGAAAGGCTTGTGGGGATCCAATTACTTTATGGATCATCCGACGATTGATACGGCACAAATTAACTATATGATTAATATGGATATGGTGGGTCGATTGGATAACGAAAGGAGATTGGCGATTTATGGTGTAGGCACTTCACCTGTGTGGAAAGAGGAAATTTTTGACATAAAAAGCCCTAAGTTTCAAATAAAAACCACAGAATCAGGAGTCGGACCTTCCGATCATACCAGTTTTTATCTTGAAGACATTCCTGTACTTCACTTCTTCACAGGGCAGCACAGTGATTATCACAGACCAAGTGATGATGTAGAATTGATAAATTTCAGTGGCATCAATGACGTGGCTACCTTTATATATAAATTGATAGGTGAATTAAACGATGAGGGTAAAATCGCATTTACTAAAACTAAAGATGAAAGCACACAAGCCCCTGATTTTAAAGTGACATTGGGTGTTGTTCCCGATTATTTATTTGATGGTATTGGTATGAGAATCGATGGTGTAAAAGAGGATAGACCAGCCTTTAATGCTGGACTTCAGAAGCATGATATCGTCGTCAAAATGGGAGACTTAGAAGTCACCGACATGATGAGTTACATGCAGTGTTTATCCAAATTTCAAAAAGGACAAACCATCGATATTACCGTAATGAGAGATGGTAACAAACTGGTCAAAAAGCTCACTTTCTAGTAATATATAGAAAGAAAAAATCAACTTATCTAGGACAGTAGGTATAAGCCTGTGCATTGTTTTCCGTAATGAGGAGACAAGGCTTACCCGCTATCGTAATATTTGCGGTCTTTCTGACATTGCCATCTGCAACTATTCCTGTGTTTTTCACAACCTGAAACTTACTTCCATCCCAGTGAAGGCTAACACCTATACTCGCATCGTATTTTCCAAAATCATAATCGGTATCCCAAAAATTTCCCGCAACAAAATAGTCCTTTTGACCTGAATCAGCCGCATCTTCAAATGGATGGATACTTTTTACCATAGACATTTGTGCTTCAACCGGAAGTGGAATGAATTCAAAGCCGCTACTTGTGTTCCTTAATAGTGAACTATTAAAATTATAGGCATAAAATATCTTTGCATTCCTGACATCCTCTGCCTCAAACATATTGTCAATGGTTGCCCCAGCATAGTCACGATATCTGAGATATTTTTTGCGGAATGTGGTCATTTGATTCAATAATTCATCTCTTGAACAAACAGGGTAAGATTTATCACCATAAAATGTGCATAATATTGGGTCATTCTCACCATTGTGATCAAAATCATTGCTGTACAGACAAGTCGGCTTTTCTGCTGAGGCTTTGAAGAAACTATTTAATCCCAGATTTCCAGCCAGCACATCATCATCGCCATCGCCATCTATATCCGTTACGAGTAAAGTCTGCCACCAGCCATCGGATTTTTCGAGTCCCCAATCCTTACTTATCTTCTCAAATTTTCCATCTCGATACTGTATTAGGCTAATCGGATTCCAATCCCCCGCATAAATTAATGAAAATCCACCCTCAATATTTATCGGTTGTATCGATTTTACAATACCCAAATCTCCATTATCAGGTAGCAGCTCAGATTTATCAGAAAAATGACCATTGTTGTTCTCAAGTAAAACGGATTTTTCTGCATTAGGATAAAGATTTATAGCTGGACCTGCACCGACCATCACGTCTAAATCTCCGTCACCGTCATAATCAAAACTACGGAGGCAATAGCTATTAATTCGTATGTCGGGCAATCTGGTTTTATCTTTCGTAAATCCTCCTTGGCCATCATTGATATATAATCGCAGTTCATAGTAAGGTGAATTTTCTTCATATTCATAGCCACCGGATGATACCAATAGGTCTTGGTCTCCGTCACCGTCCACGTCTATAGAAATCACATCCGTATCTTCATATTTCATGTCATCGGTAAAGCAGGTTGATGTCTTTTCCACAAATGAACCGTCTGCTTTCTGTAAGTACACTTTTGAATCCATGGCTGAGCTACCACCAAAATAGATGTCGTCAAGCTTATCTCCATTAAAATCAGAAACAACCGTAGCTGGCCCTTCCACCGAATTTTTTAAGTGAAGGAGTGGCTCTCGCTTGAAGTCGATAAAGTTATTTTCAGAATGTCTGTAAGCTAAAAATGATTTTTTATAAAAGGTATTCTCATTCGAATCAGATTTTTTTATAGAACCTTTTCCTTTCGAAAGAAAAGCGATTTTATTCATAAAGTCTCCAGTAAAGCTTTCTTCTGTTCCATCTGGCCAAGTAACATCGATACTCGTAACTTTAAGTGATTTATCAAATCCAAAATGCGACCGATATTCATTAGATGACATGTACCCTCGAATGGGATTGAAGTATTTAAACTGCAAGGAGCCATCATCAAAATTTACTCTGATTTTTGCGCCTAAGGCAAAATAATTTTTATCGTTTTCCTGTAGTACCACAGAAATATAATTGGTAGTCGCTTTTGAATCAAGTTCGTTTTTCATGATGAAGGCTTCTTGATTGAGATTGTTTACTACAAGATCAATATCTCCATCATTATCCAAGTCACCAAAAGCAGCTCCGTTAGAAAAACTTTCGACACCTCCATTCCAAATGTCTCTCACATTTTCGAATTGCATATTTCCGTTATTCTTATAGAGGTAGTTTTTTAGTGGCAATGAGGGTACCATTTTTAACCATTTTTGATAAAAGTCATCTGCATTTGAATTTTTCATCAAAGAGTCAAACTGATACTGACCATAGTCTATATTATTTACATCTTTCAAATAACCGTTGGTAATGAATAAGTCATTATAACCATTGTTATCAAAATCTGCTCCCAATGCAGACCAACTCCAGTCTGTCATAAAGGTATTCGTTAAGAAAGAGACGTTGGAGAATTTATTATGACCTTCAAATATCTGCAAAGCATTATATCTAAATTGATCACCATTTGACAATTTTTTACTTAACTCATGGGCATCATAATTTACATAGCTTCTGCTTTCTCTTATCCGCCCAATAGTTTCAGACATCATATCGCTGGTAAAAATATCTACATTGCCGTCATTATTTATATCAAAATAATCAGAACCCATGGAGGAAGTAGAAATGTTGTCAAAATAATCTAAAATCTCATTCTTAAAGGCCTTTCCTTTTTGGTTAATGTATAAGGCATCAGGTGCTATATAATCATTGCATACATACAAATCAGGGTAATTGTCATTATTAAATCGCCAAAAAATGCACTCAACCCAAATGCAACATTATCGATACCATACTGAACAGATTTATCTATGAACTTACCATTTTCATTGATAAGCAAGCGGTCGCTAATAAATTGCCTCTGGGTATCCTGAACTATATAATATTTTCCTTGATCATCTATATCTATGTTTAGTTGATCTTGCTTACCCCAACCCACTGGGTGATTTACCAAGTACGCATCTAAATCTCCATCTACGTCAATGTCAGCAAAATAAGCTTGAGTACCGTAACTCATGTCATCTAATCCAAATTCATGAGCTGCTTCATGAAATGTTAAGTCACCATTGTTAATATAAAGCACATTTTTACGGACATCTTCCTCTTTAAAACGACCTGATTTTGTAATGTAAATATCCAAAAATCCATCTCCATTTAAATCTACCATACACACCCCGGTTTTCAACCCAATACCCCCTGTAACTCCCGCTTGTAGGGTGATGTTTCTAAATTTAAAATCGCCTAGATTTAAAAACAATTTTCCACTTTCGTAATTAGAATTTAGATACACGTCCTGCAGCCCATCATTATTGATGTCCCCTATGGCTACCCCGCTTCCATTGTAGGCATATTCATAAGTCATTACAAAAAAGAGGGCTGAATCTCTTAATTCGTTTTTAAACTCTATTCCGGACTCTTCAGGACTTAGGTATGTGAATAAATTATAAAGAGGGTCTTTTACTTCATTATCATTGACCACTTTATCCTCCGAACAAGAGAGATATACAACAAAAATGCTAAATATCAATATGAGCCTTTTCATCAAAACTGTTGATTATTATCTAATTTTTTCCAAAACGGAAATTATATGGTTTCCAATTCTCCTACCTTGTTCTAAACCGTTATCTACCCCGTATTTATAGTGTATTCCACCGTAAAATCGACTGTTGGATGCTTCCAATCCTGCTTGAGATATAGATTCGAATTTCCGAGCCGGATAACCAAATTCAACCTCTGTCGAATCTATGAATGCACTGTTATTATATAAGTGTGCAAGTACAGAAGTTGCCGTACCCGATGCAACACTGTGACCACTCGTAAATTCAGGAAATGGTGGTGTCTGAATATATGGTTCCCATGTTCTGTCTATGTATCTGTTAATGTAGGTCACAGGTCTTATGAGATCATTTTCATATTTGGTGGTCCAGCAACTTACGATTCCATCAAACATGGCCGTTGTCACTGCGGCATAAGTCAATAACGACATACCAAGATCTGCATCATTGTATCGACATAATTGAGTCGTGATGTTTACCCAGTGACCCGGAGGACTTATGCGGTGTAAAAAAACGGTATTATGACCTTTGTTGACATATTCGTTTGGATTACAATCCCAATGCTTAGCGATAGATCTTTCTTCATCTGTGTTCTTGCTCGATTGCTCATATACCATCATGGCATTTTTGAAAAAATCGGAATTCCTGTCTGCACTAAACCACGGTCTTGGTTTTGCTTCAAATTTTGATTTATCTTTAATGACGATTTGTCTCATTTTTGGCCAGTTCGGTTCCAAAGCTGGTTCGAAATTTGGCGGTGTCAATACCCAACTACTGTCGGTCGTATTGTTAGTATAGAATGCATCAGCTTTGACTTTGGCATAATTATCACCTTTCAACCACTCTTTGAATTGATCTGCAATTTTTTCACCATATTTTATCGAATTGGCTTTTCTAGATTCCGAAATATCTTTTGAATCAAGGATTTTCATCAATTTATTATTGAGAGAATCCACCATATACTCACTAAATACAACGGCTTTTGCAATTTTTTCATAAGCTACTAAACTTGCAACACTATAATCGATTTTTGTTGTGTCAGATTCGATGTCATGAATGGCATCCCAGCCCAAATCATTAAGAACAGACTTATTAAACTTGTGATTGTAAGTTTCAAATGCCACAAGATTAGGATAACAAAAAACTCTGGTAGCGACAGGGGGATTAAAAATATCTTCCATTGAGATATCAATTAATTTTTGATTTGCACTATGTAATTCGTTTTCTGAAAACGCTTCTGTATAATTTTCTTTTGTGTTACATGAAAATCCCACCAATATTATTAGTGTTAAGTATAAATATTTCATTTTAAAAAATTTATTAATTATTTAATGCATTCTATCTTCACGAAGTGGCAAACTCTCCATTATTTTAGCCTCTGTAATTAGATATTCCTGCCATCTATCCATGGCTTTTTCTTCTCCAAAATATTTTTTAGCTAGATCCAAAAACAATTTGTAATGACCTGCCTCGGAAACCATGAAATTATGGTAAAATTCCTTCAAATTATCATCACTGATATGGAGTGACAAGAGCCTAAATCTTTCTGCACTCCTCGCTTCAATCAAGGCACAGGTCAACAATTTTTCTAAAAGCCTATCTTCGCGACTACCTCCTTTTCTTTGACTATCGATGAGTTTGTTGACATATTCATCCTTACGCTGGTATCCAAGTTCTAAGTTACGTTTTTTAAGTTCCTTGAGCACCAATCTGAAATGCCCCCATTCCTCCGTCACAATTGGAGCTAACTCAACGACTAATTCTTCTCTATCAGGATATTGCTGAATTAAGGAAATACATGCCGTCGCTGCTTTTTGCTCACAATAGGCATGATCTGTTAAAATCTCTTCTAGACTTATTTCTGCCATATTGACCCATCGGGGATCCGTAGGCAGGTTGAGTCCCAGTTTTGTTTTAGTCAACATTATCAATGCATTTTAATTGATTAGATATCTCATCTACATTATAAATCACGTATTCTTCAAATCCAGAACTATACATGATTCCAATCTTATCTAAATAATTTCTCTCTAACTGTTGTCTGCTTTCTTTATCGATTTCATAGACCAATTCATATTTGGTGTATCCGGTCAACTCTTCTACATAGGGAATCGCATCTATAAAAGAAGTAAGATAGATACGTGATTGGTCGATGAAATTGATGTATAATTTTTCTCCTTTTCTAACCCCTCCATAAGATTTTTTGATGTCTTTTGATTCAAATTCTAAGTTAAGCACCAAATAATAATCGCCATCGATGTTCTCAATCGATACTTTGGCCCTCATATAGTCTTTTTCTCGGTAGTAGGGCTTAATCGTTGTAGGAGTGTAATTAAAAAATGGAGTTTTGGCATATTGAATCAATCTACCGTCGCCCTGAGGGTTTTCACCATTAAATGCGATATTACATTGATTGCTTAAAGTAGTTTCTTTTGAGATGACAAAAGGTTCCCAGTCATTTTTTACGATACCATTGGTGGCAATAAATTTTTGGTATCCCGTAGTCTTTAAGATCGCCTCGTCTTGCATCATTTTTTGAAACTCTTTATCGTCATTTACATCGGAGCTTATTAACCATTTTTCCAGTTTTTCAATTCTTTTACCGGATTCTTTGTATTTACTTTCTAGTTCTTTAGAATCGTCTTTTAATCGCTTGAGAAGTTCTTTATTTTCGATTTCAAGGTCTTTATTTCCTAATGATTTATAGTAGGAAATTTGGGATTCACATTTCGAAATATTGTCCTCATTTATTTTGTAGGCAACAAAAAACTCAGCTTCTCTTTCCTTGTTTGTATCAATAAGTTGATCAAAAAGTGCTTTTTTTTCAGGGGTAATCTTTGCTTCGGCTTCAGGATGTTCATAGGGATTGACCGTTTCTGAATCCTGAACCTCTATTTCCGCAAATAGCCATTGCCCATCATCCGTATAAGTAATCACACTTCCAGAGGGAGTAGTAACCGTTTTTTGAGATATCAGTATGGTTGAATTCACAAAAAAAACAACAACTATTAAGCAAGCAAGATAATATTTTATAACCATTCTTAGGTATCCAAAGTTTAGGCAAAGTTAATAAACTAAGTCGTTGAAAAACAAAATTTTACGATTAAATTTAAATTTCAATAAAAAACACAGTGCCGTGAAAAACTGCCAATTTCTTATCATTGTCATCTACGATATTCACCGTAAATCTTGCCAAAGTTTTTCCCACTGTAACTGATTCTGCTATGGCCGTTAAGTACTGTCCTGATTTTATGGGTTTTATATGTGATATAGAAGTCTCAATTGATACTGCTCGTTGTCCAAGTGTATTTGATGCGAATGCCAGTGCACTGTCAGCCAAAGAATAACAAATCCCCCCATGTGCGATGAAAAATCCATTCAGCATTTCAGGTCTAACTTTCATCCCTATCTTTGAATATCCTCGAGAAATCTCTATTAATTCGATGCCCAACCACTTAGAAAAAGCATCGTGATCGTACATTTTTTCCTTGATTAAATTCAAGTAATCTAGATTGTGTTTATCACTCTTCATTTCAAAACATTATATAATTCGCCTCCTTTAGAGAATAATTTATCCACTTTTCTAACGGTATCAGCATCGGGTACCAATTCAGGAGCATGGTGGGGTTTTATGCGAGCATCAATTATAAGTGATCCATGGCAGCCCCAATGTTTATATTCCGTAAATGCATTTACACCATAAATGTCATGAGAAGGATTAGACCTAGTAAATGTCACCCAAAGGAAATTATTCAAAGTTTCAGCCACGAATCGGGCATCATCACACAAAACTATTAATGGAAATCCATTAAAATCTTCTTGATTCATTGCTGCAGTGAGTGTCTGAAGTTCAATTTTCGTTGATTCGTAATCTTTGAATTTATTCATCTTGAATGCCAATACCCCCGGTAACACGACGCATAAATCTTGAACATGAGGTAAGGAGTTATTAATTGAAGGTGGCTCATGGGAAAGTTTTCTGATCACAGAGCCGCGACAAGCCATCAATACTTTTGAACCGGAATTCCACGACGAACCGCTATAATCTAAGGTGTCGATGGTCGTTTTGGTAGTAAAATGTAGGTCTCTATCCCACTTAACCCTTGATAAAAAATGAATAAAATAAGACTCTATGTTATTTGGATTAATCTCTGGATGGTCTGACACATCGGTTATCAATAGATATTTTGCTAGCGAAGTCTGCCCACTCCCGAGTATGCGACTTCCTATTGTTAAGATTTCTTCCGGTACTTTGTCTCTAAATGGCATGTATCTCTCCTTTGCGGTTGCCAATAAAAGAGGATGTACTCCCGCAGCATCTACTGCATTGAGATCGACCAAGCCTGGAAATTCTTTTGGCAACATATTCCCTACCAACTTGTGAATTAAATAGCCAAAACTGCTGTCTTCCATCGGTGGTCTCCCTACCACCGTAAAATGCCAAATAGCGTCTTGACGATGATAAACTTTATTGACTTTCATGACCGGAAAATCATGTGTCAAGCTATAATATCCCAAGTGGTCACCAAAAGGACCCTCAGGTTTTTTAGTATTCTTTTCGATAGTTCCAGTGATAACAAAGTCGGCATCAGCACTTATGACATTCTGATGTGGGTCAAAAAAATATCCAAATCTTCTTCCTCCCAACATACCTGCAAAAGTCAACTCCGAAATTCCTTCAGGCATGGGCATGATAGCCGCAAATGCGTGGGAAGGTGGCCCACCAATAAATACACTGCATCTAAACTCCTCATTACTTTCATTGTATTGCGTATGATGCACCCCTATGCCTCTATGCAATTGGTAATGCAAACCAATCTCCTTATTGAGTTCGTAATCATTGCCTGTCAATTGAATTCGGTACATGCCGACATTTGCTTCCATGATATTTTTACCACCAGGAGGTAAAGTCAACACCTGGGGCATGGTCACAAAAGCACCACCATCTTCTGGCCAGGCATGAATGAGTGGCAACTGGTCGATTCTAGTCTCTGAATACATCACTGGTTTAGAAAATATTCGTTTGCTAGGGAGTGCTTTAAATGCGGTAAAAGGAGTAGAAATATACCTTAGTGGATTTTTTAAAAAATGGGACGGATCTGCTTTCAGTTCGATTAACTTTCTGAGTTTATCCTGAGTCCTTCTGAACAGAAAATCAGTTCTTTCAAAGGTTCCATACAAATTGGATAACCCTCTGAATTTCGTCCCTTTTATATTTTCAAATAATATGGCTGGCCCATGATTTTCAAATATACGGCGATGTATTTCTGAGACTTCCAGATAACCATCAACTTCAGATTTTATTCTGAGAAGTTGTCCCGTTTTTTCTAGGTCATTACAAGCATCCTGGAGAGATTTGTACATTTAATTACTCCGATTATTTCCTTGCAAAAATAATAGAATAAGTGAATGTGATCAATTAACCCGGTTAATAACTTGACCTTTAATAAAAGAATTGATATTATCTTCGATACCTTTCATCAGATGACTACGAGCAACTGTACCTGCCCATGCTTGATGTGGCGTTACAGAACAATTTTTAAGGCCAAAAAGAAGAGATGGTTTATCTGGTGGTTCTACATTTAACACATCAATACAGGCATGTGCATTCACATTTTCAATTAAAAAATCATACAAATCTTTTTCATTTACCAGACCACCTCGAGCTGTATTGATTATCACAATGTCCTGCTTCATTTTATTCAAATTACTGTGATTAATAATTTCAAAGGTCTCATCGGTAAGTGGTGCATGCAGAGTCAAAACCTCAGATTCTTTAAATAAAGTATCCCTATCTACCCATGTCACCCCATCTGCATAATCAAGTTTCGTTCGGCTATGTACAAGCACTTTCATACCAAAACTCAGGGCTATATGAGCCACCTTTCTACCAATATCTCCATAGCCCAAAATGCCTAATCGCATGCCTTCTAAATTCCTAATAGGACTATCATAAAAGCAAAAATCTGAGCTTCGATCCCATGCTCCCTTTTTAACTTGGTCGTCATAATATTGTACTCGATTCAATGCATTGAGTAACATGGCAAACACATGCTGTGCGACGGAACTAGTGCTATAATTTTTTACATTGCTGACAGGAATATGAAGCTCCCTAGTCGTCTCGATATCAATGTTGTTATATCCCGTCGCCATAACCACTATGTATTTCAACTTAGGAAGTTTTCTCAACTCAGCTTCTCTCAAAGGGACTTTATTCGTCAGTACAATATCTGCATTTTGGCATCTTTCAACTATAGACGTAACATCGGTACGATCATAAATTGTCAGTTTACCGAGTTTTGAGAGTGCATCCCAACTCAGATCACCAGGATTAAGTGTGTATGCGTCTAAGACGACAATGTTGAGCATTTATTTGCCGTTTAAATCCCAGTTGTAATCCAAATATTCAATTCTTGGATTCAAAGCAATTTTGACATTCGAATATTTGGATATAAAATTGGCCAAATTTCCAAAATCATCAGCATACCACTCAAATATTTTTGAAATCTTGAGTGAATTGGCTGAAATTTGATTGGAAGTGGAATTGATAAATTTTCTCGTCTGTGTATCCAACTGGCTATTCAGTGAATTCGCTTTAAAAGCATGATTCAGAATTGGCGGACAAGACTTGGCTGCACAATTGACGGCAAAATGTATTCGAGGGTCATTGAATTGTGGCCTTATAATGTCATTTTCAATATTATTAAGTGAGAGAGTTCTGGTACCTATTTTTATCCATTGGACGTCCCATGCCTTTCCACTACTAATCTTCATAATACTGCTGACCGGATAGTTTTTCAAGATTAATTTGATGGTATTCGCATTGTAAACATTGATCCAAAAAGCCAATTTTTCTTCTTTTGATGCTGAAGCGGAAGGTTCATGTGTCGAAAAATAAGCCAACACTTCATCCAATGTTGATTCTTCGGTTTTTAATCCTTTATAATCAACAAAACCTTCTGAAGAAACATATTTTTGAAGTAGATTATCGTATTCTTCAACGCCATTTATTTCAGAAATGGAATTTATTTGTTGTCCAATTTTGCTTTGATTTGCAAAAGAAAAATTGAAAAACAAGGTACTTATTATAAACGAAGCTATTACTAATATTCTCATTAAACTATTTTTATTCCAACTTTCATAGATTGCAAAAAGTATGCTAAATTTTTATAATATATAAATTGCGATTATAAACTTGCAAAAATCACCTATAATACGTTTGCAATTTACTTTTGTTTCAGTTCCTTCGAAATAGTTTAAAATTTGACATCCAACCGTAATGAAGAATTCACGGGAGCTTCTAATAAGCCTGGTCTTAGCGAATACTCTTCGTTAAAAGCATTATTGAGAAACAAGCTAAGTTTGGCTATTCTATTAAGCTCATACGAAACCCGAAAGTCAATAAGGTGATAACCCATATTGTGAAATGAACGCCAATATTTTATCTCAAAAATATCACTATTCAACTGCCCGCCTGTCTCAAAAGCTTTATCCACATTAATCTGATTGCTCGCATACCGAATGGCTCCGCCTAGTGAAAATTTTAAATAGGAAATTTCTAAATCAAACTTGTAAAATTGTTTTGAGCGATATTTCAAAACATTCTCATCTGTAGAAAGAGTGTTTTTTATCTCTGGATTTGAATCAAAGTTTGTATAGGTGGGATTGATAAAAGTGATGC
>JACJYM010000016.1 GCA_020636155.1 Lewinellaceae bacterium
TGACAATCGGAGCCTCCAGAGCCAATCGGCTAAAAATGGTTCCTACCCCTCCATTCATTGTAAATTTTTGGTTGTTACCTTCTTTCATTCTTACATCCAATATCGAAGATAATCGACCTCCATAACGAGCCGGAATGCCACCTTTGTAAAGTTGCACATCTTTCACCGCATCAGGATTAAATACGGAGAAAAATCCAAATAAGTGAGAAGAATTATAGACTGGCGCTTCATCAAGGAGTACGAGATTTTGGTCAATACTTCCACCTCTAACATTGAAACCTGCCGCTCCTTCACCCACGGTGGTTACTCCCGGCAATAGCTGAATACTTCTGATAATTTCGGTTTCTCCCAGTAGTGTTGGTACTTTTTGAATGGTTTTAATATCCAATTTGTTGACACTCATCTGGAGATCTCTCACATTTTTATCTTCCGATTCTGCAGTAACTACCACTTCATCGATGAGATTGTTCTCGATGGCGAGTCGGGTGTTGAGAGATTTGTTCTGATCGAGATTGATGGTCGTACTTTGATCTTGAAATCCGAGATAACTGAATACTACTGTATAGTCACCCGGTGGGAGAGTGAGTGAATAAAAGCCGTAGGAATTACTCGTGGCTCCTTGGTTGGAGTCTTTAACATAAACGCTGGCACCTATAAGGCTTTCACCATTGGATGCATCGGATACATAGCCACTTAAGGTGTAATTTTGACCACTTATCAAATGACTTACAGCGAGTAAGAGGATTGTTATGAAATGCTTTTTCATGAAGTTTTATTTCGTTTTTCAGATTGATATAACGATTGACACGAATAAAGGTTTTCTATGAAATTCGATTTTGTATTTGGAAAATTATTGTTGCTTTTGTTCTGCGACGATTCTGAATCCTATGTCGGGACTAGCATTAGTAAATGGTCTTTTTTGAAGTGATTGTGAAGGTATATCATTCCAACCACCACCGACAACATAGCCATCAGAACAAATCTCAGCCACGTTGCCAATCAAATTGTAATAATCACCTTGCTTATAAGCCGTGATATTTCCACAAAGTAAGTATTTGTCATTGTTATAATCGAAGGTGTCAGTTTGTCCAATTTTATATTTAAAATTCCCAGTAAAATCACAGCTGTACAGGTTGATGTAGTCTCGCTTTTCAATAATATTGTGGGATGTAATAATACTAATCAGCTCGTCGCTAGTAGGAAGTCTGTATTCTACATAAGATTTATTGCCTTGTCTTTTGGATTTCTGTGTAAGCCAGTCACAATAAGCTTTGGCCTGAAAAGGTGTAATATTTACTACCGGATAATCATCGAATGCTTGATGCCAATAATAATTTTTACCATGTATAATGCCGATTCCATCATTAAGGTCATTCCACATCGTGGTATCTGGGAGAAAATCAGAAATCTGGGTTTCTTTTGCAAAAGTGCGATATTGAGCATTTGTCACTTCATACGCCGAGATTTCGAATTGCTCTTTGTCCTGTTTAATAAAATGGAAAGAATGATGCAACTTTTTATATGTAGAGTTACAGCTCATCAGCCCAATAATTAATAGTAAGATTAGTTTTTTCATAGTGGAAACAATTATATATTACCCTACAAACCTCTGATCCGGCATATTGTTTAACCGATGCATTGACACCACTTCCAATGTATGAAAGCCAAATTCTTCAGTAACGAGTCCTTCAATTTTATAAATGGCTTTTCCCCGAAAGGGATATTTTTTTGCAACCGGAGGAAAATGTACCGTATCTATCCAATCCCCATTTTCATCGATAAATGTACCGAAGTGCATTCTTTCTCCTTTATTTGTAGATGTGTATTTTACGGTAATGAGATAACCAAAAAGTGTCACCATTTTGTTTTTATATTCTGGGATGTCTTTAGATAATATGTGTGATTCTGTGATAGGTTTTTCTAACAGTAAAAAGGGCGAACAAAGTGGAAATCCCAATAATTCGATTTCATCAAAAGCATTTTCTAATGAATTTTGGTCAAATTGAGGTAGTTCAAATGTTTTGGGCTTAGACTTGAAAAGTGTCAATTGCGGACTCGGCTTTGCAACTCCCGATAGCAAATATCGTCCTCTCCATAAAAGCGTTCTTTTATCTATGCCGAATCCTCTAAATGCATTGATGCGAATCAATATATCGAGTTGTTCGATTCCAATTTCTACTCTCTCGATAAAATCCTCCAGTGATTCAAAGGAACCATTTTTATTCCTTTCTTGAACTATTTGTATTGCCAATTGAGATTCCATACTGTGCAGTATGTGAAAGCCCAAAAATATTTTCTTTCCATAGACCCAAGTAGGATAGTGACTATGATTGATACATGGTGCTTCTATTTCTGCACCGCAGCGTTTAGCTTCGTGTACATAAAGCTCTGTGCTATAAAATCCGCCGCCATTATTGATGACAGCCACCATATATTCGACCGGGAAATAGCACTTTAAATACAGACTTTGATAGCTTTCCACAGCATAAGAGGCACTATGTCCTTTGGCAAATGCATAGCCGGCAAAACTTTCTATTTGTCTCCATATTTCTTTGCTTGTGGCCTCAGGATAGCCCTTATCACGACAGTTTTTCATGAATTTCTCCTGAACCTTGTCAAATTCTTCGCGAGAGCGGTACTTTCCACTCATGCCACGACGCAAGACATCGGCTTCACCTAAGTCTAACCCAGCAAAAAAGTGAGCCACTTTGATGACATCCTCTTGATACACCATAACACCGTAAGTCTCCGGCATGATTTGATATAAAATTGGATGTGCTTGCTTTCGCCTTTGAGGGTTTTTGTGCCTCATGATGTATTCACGCATCATCCCACTCTTTGCGACACCGGGTCTGATAATAGAACTTGCCGCCACGAGACCCAAATAATTATCCACTTCAAGTTTACGAAGCAGCATCCGCATAGCCGGTGATTCTACATAAAAACACCCAATGCATTCTGCCCTACTGACCAATGTATTAATGTGGATATCTTCAAATAGGGGTTTCACATGATGGATATCTGCAATTTTTTTATCAGGCTGATTAATAGAAATGAGAGATATCGCATCTTTAATTTTGCCAAGTCCCCTCTGAGCCAAAATGTCATATTTATAAAGTCCCACATCTTCTGAGATAATCATGTCAAATTGAGTCGTCGGAAACCCCTTAGGTGGTAAATCTGTCGCCGTAAACCAATGAATCGGTTTTTCTGAAATAATGATTCCTCCAGCGTGGATGCTGAGATAATTTGGCTTTCCATCTAATTCTTTTGAATAGATAATCACAAGTTTGGAAAGTTTATCTAGCTTTTCATATTCAAATTTTCCATCACTTAAAATGTCAATTTCATGTTTTGGAAGACCGAAAACCTTACCCAGTTCTCTCACAGCCGCACTGTGCTTAAAAGTGTTGTAAGTAGCCAGTAAGGCAACTTGACCTTCACTTCCAAACCTTTCAAATATATAACGGGTGACATCTTCTCTGTCTTTCCACGAAAAATCAATGTCAAAGTCTGGAGGACTAGTCCTATATAAATTCATAAATCGCTCAAAATATAAGTCTAATTCTATAGGATCTACATCGGTAATACCTAGTAGATAGGCGACGAGACTGTTGGCACCGCTTCCTCTACCTACGTGAAAATAGGACTGAGATTTTGCATAATTTATTATATCCCAATTGATTAGAAAGAAAGGAACAAAATCCATTTTTTCAATCATCTCAATTTCCATATTCATTCTGTCGATGATGGTTTTTGACTCTTGTTCGTAACGGTATTTGAGACCTTTTCGACACAATTCTTTAAGGAGTTTATTGTCTTCTTCTTTGTTTTCTGCGTAGTTGAGTTTGTTTTGGTGAGGTCGATTGGCGCTGAAATCAAAATCAATTTGGCATTGGCTCAATAAATTTTCAGCTTGACCAATTAAGTAAGTTTTGGTGGAATATAATTTTTGAAACTCCTCACGTGTATAGTAAATATCAGATTCAAAGGCTTGCTGCTCTGCGGTTAGTTTACTAAGTAAAATGTTGTTATCGATTGCCCGAAGTAATCGGTGGGTGTTAAAGTCTTTTTTATTTCGAAAGGTACAGCTATTCAATGCGATAAGCTTATGAGCATAAGATTTTTCGATGTCTGTAAATGTGAGTTTGTTTAATTCTGTGTGATGAATCCCAATGTATTCGTTTGGTTGCAGATTGTCAATTTGTGTAAGGTCAATTTTTGAAAAAGGATAAATGATGAAAACTTCTTTGAATAGGGGAGCTTTTTGTGGAATCTCAATCTTATGGTGACTGTGAAAGGATAGAAAATCATTAATTTCTTTAAATCCTTGATTATTTTTGGCTAAAGCGACAAAATTTTGTTGGGCTCCAGTCCTGAAATCCACACCTATCACCGGATTGATCCCAACTTTTTGTGATAGACGTACAAAATTGAGACAGCCTGAGGTGTTATTTATATCTGTTAATGCTATTTTCGGTATTTTTTGTGCTTGAGCAAATTCTACGATTTCCTTTTCAGAAATAATCCCATACCGAAGACTGTAATATGAATGGCAATTGAGATACACTTGATTACTCGAATAGATTTAGCTGTTCACCATCTCGTCTTTTACGTGCTGTTGTGGCACCCATCCCTTGTAATTCGAGCTCTTGATAAAATTGTATTTCTTGTGAGCTAATTAATGTATCTCCTTGAGGAACAAGGATTTGTAAATCTTTGTTTTTAGGATTTTTTATGCCAGCAGATATCGGATAGGCGTTAAATTCTTCGGGGTCGAAAGGATTCATAATCGAAGTAATATCCTGAAGCTCAGCGTTTTCATCAATCCAGATAGACTCTTGCTCCTGCGTAAGCACCAACGGGGAGCGGTGATGGGGAATACGTTGCATCAGGGAGTTAGGGGCGGTCGTTAGGATGGCAAAGCTTCTAAAGATCTCACCCGTAGTTTTGTCTGTCCATTCGTCCCAGATTCCTGCCATTGAAAATGGTCGAGCATTGCCCATTCTATACACGAGATAGGGTTTATTTAATTTTTCCTTAGTCGTGCCCTCGACGAATGCATCTGCGATCACGAGGCATCTCTGCGACCTAATGGATTTTCTAAACATGGGTTTGTTAATGATACCTCTAGCTCCTGTGTACCTAGGGTCGTTTTCTTGATTGTGGTCACCTTCGCATCGGGCATTGATGACATACATTTTTTTGGATGCCCACTGTGGGGTAAATCCAAAATTAAATAACTGCGCTTTTTTTGGTTCTTTGCTACTTATGACCACACCGAAATCCCCCGGGGCAATATTGGGGTTGAGTCCAAATCTATCCATAATTTCGGACACATCCGCATTAAATTCTTTTTCTATGATTTTTAATTTGCTGACTAAAGTATATCGCCCACACATGGTTTTTTGATTTATTATTGTTTATCGAAACAAGAAGTTAGCTTTTTTACAACAATTCTAATCGATAAATATAGTTACTCTCATTCGATTTTTGGATATATTCAGGATAGATCGTCATCAAGCCATGTCAAAAGATAGTAATCTCTGTAAATACCAATCATTAAACGATTTAATAAATGTGTCTTATCGGTTCGTCTATATTTTAGACCACAAGTGGAATATATCTTTCCTTTATAATATTAAAGTGATGAATTTGATGTCCAATAATATTAAAACCCATAGCCAAAACAGACATTTGATTGTTGTTAAATTTGCAGTTTGACACTAGTATTTCATGATTGAAGGTTCCGAACATTGCTATGGTGGCTGATCGAACGGCACGAAGTTCTGCAAGTAATTGATTAATTGGTAGTTCATTGGCATTTGAATTGACTACCATAATGTTGTGGTCATGTCCGCATGGGATTGTTCCCTCGTTACGTACTGCAAGAATTGTTCTATAAATCCAAATTCGTTCCCAATCTGTCAGATGTTGGATTATTTCATTGACCGTCCATTTCCCGACGGCGTATGTTTTTAATCCAATGCGTTTTAGTTGTTCAATGTTGATATCCTCAATTTGTTCTATACTTTTATCGAACATATCCATAAGTTCGACATCTTCATTTAAGTTGATGTAATATTCAAAATATTCGGTAAATTCTGTGATTTCAGATTTTTTCATGCTGTTTTATTGTCGTTTTTGACGGTTGCAAATGGGATTATTGCTCTGCTTGTTGGTTTTTTACTATGGCTATTAAATATCAACTAATTTTCCGCAGTTTCTGTTGTCATAGTTGGATCCGTCTTTTTGCTTGGACTCTTGAAAAATCGTCGGTAAAATATCAATATTAATACCACACCAACAGTAATAGCTGAGTCTGCAACATTGAAAACCGGTCTAAAAAATAAAAAATCTTCACCTCCTACCACGGGCATCCAATCGGGCCATGTACTTTGTACCATTGGGAAATAGAACATATCGACTACTTTGCCCTGCAGAAAGGGTGCATACCCACCTTCTGGGGGAAACATTGTGGCTATATCCCCATGAAACTTTGATTCTGAAAATATAAGTCCGTAAAAAGCACTGTCAATGATATTACCTATTGCTCCTGCAATAATCAATGAAAAACTGGCTATAAAACCCAAGGATTCATCCGCTTTGTAGAGTTTATATAACACATATAGCAATCCCGAGACCATGAAAATTCTAAAAATACTGAGTAAATATTTTCCTGCTACACCGCCATAACTGAGGCCAAAAGCCATGCCTTCATTTTCGATAAAGTGAATGCGAGCCCAATTTAACCCCAATATATTAAAACCATCACCATAGGGGATGTGAGTTTTAACATAGATTTTTAGTGCTTGATCGATGATTAATACCAGTATTATGATTGAAAAAATTACTTGTTTTTTATTCACTTTCGAAATTTTGTGATTTTGCTCCGCGATTCATTAATCCGTATAAACTGTAAGTTCAACGAATTGTTTTCTATTTTTGAGGCTTAAAAATAATAGAATGTATATAATTTCAGCTATTCAAATCTAAAAATGAAACAGACCAAGCTTGGAATAATTCTTACACTCAGGTGATATGATTAATTTAGATGGTTGATTTTTCACCATGAACCAATTTTTAAACAGATAAAATACGTGATGAGAGCTAATCCATATATCTTATGTATTGACAGTGCAACGACTAAATGCTCGGTAGCACTGGGGCAGGGCATCGAGATGGTTGCTTATGATCAAGATATGGAATCGAATAGCCATTCAGAAAAATTGACCCTTCTTATTCAAAATGTCCTCAAAACAGTGGAAATTACTCCCAAATCACTCGATGCAATCGCTATTAATGGAGGGCCAGGATCCTATACTTCCTTAAGAGTGGGGGCATCGGTCGCCAAGGCCATGTGCTACGCCTTGGATATACCGCTGATTTCCATAAGCATTCATGAAATTATGAAAAACGGGGTCGGGACTATAGACGAAAAATCGCTTTTAGTGACCAGTGTCGATGCTCGTCGGATGGAAGTGTACGTCTCCTGGTATAATCAAAGTGGTGATGAGGTTAAAAATTCGGAAAGTTGCATACTGACTGAAACAAACGTCGAAGAATATGATGCTTATGATAAGGTCTTATTGGCTGGTGATGGTGCCGGAAAAATGTTAAACTTTTATAATAATCCTAAGTTTATCAATTCACAGATTGAAAATGATGCTAAGTATATGTTGGTACCTGCGATTCAACTATATGAACAACAGAAATTCGAAAATATATTTTTATATGAACCCAGTTATTTTAAAACACCAAATATCACGGTGGCTAAAAACTTAATAAAAGGTTAAGCTTGAACTAGTTTTTGATTTGTAATGTTTTATATATTGTAAACAAAACAATATAGGTTTGTTTGGGTGGATGATTCCAAAAGGTAAAATCAATTAGTTTTCATATTTTTTAAAAAAATCTTAAGACAAAGGGGTTGAAAAAGGATTTTGGCACAGCTTTTGAAAAAAGATATATGAAACTATTCCTTGAACAAACAAAATACTTCCTATGAGAAATAAGAAGAACGAAATTGTAACATTAAAAAAAGGTGGTAAAGACGTCCAGCTGGATTATGCTGACCTTAGAAAAGCGGTGCTGGTTCTAAGAGCAGTAAATCATAAGTTGCGTCAGAGAATCATCGACCTACTGGAAGATGGCGAAACCATGACTGTCACAGACATTTATATAAAATTGCGTCTGGAGCAGTCTGTAGCCTCTCAGCATTTGGCTATTCTAAGAAGAGCAGGTGTAGTAAATACTGAAAGACAAGGAAAATTTATTTACTATTCACTTGATAAGAACAGATTGGGTCAAATTTCGACATTGGTGGAAGATTTAGCTGGTTAATTTTTTACTTTAGTTGTAATTTTATAAGTTATTGAAATACAAACTTTTACAATTTAATTTCTTGACATAGAATTTTTTTTATTAAGTTTATTGAAAAAAAAGTTCCCAAGAGCACATATTATTAAAAAAAAAATATAATATTTGCCTTGTAATTGGTAGAATACCCAATTAAAACTAGGTCATAAACTCAAAATTAAGAAAAGAAATTGCTATGGAAAGGACTAAGGTCGTATTCAACAATGAAAAACTACACTATTCATGCGAATTAATGAGAGCACTGGCACATCCGTTGCGGCTCAAGATTTTAAAATTTATTGATTCACATGATATAATTAATGTCAACCAAATTTATCAGACGTTGAGAATTGAACAATCTGTGACTTCTCAACATCTTAAGATCATGAAAATGGCGGGAATTGTCAATGCCGAAAAGGAAGGCAAATTCGTAAACTACTCCATTAATTATGGTCTTATTGATAAAGCAAACGCCGCTGTGAATAAATTTCTAAGGAAATAAAAGAAAAAAAATAACCGATGTGATGTAAAAATCCATCGGTTACACTTTTTTATATCTTATGGTAGTTTTGTGTGATTACGGAATCGTCATTGACCCAAACGAGATAAAATCCACCACCTCCTGCACCACATAATTTCATGTAATATTTGTCGGTATTAAGACCATATTCCCATTTTGCGACTATGCTTTGGACAATCATGGGGGAAAATATTTTAAATTGAATTTCACTAATTAGTGCCATCGTGTTTTGAATCATATCTTGTTTTTGAAGTTTGAAATAGGATGTCAAATCATGATTTAACATTTGTAGATGAGACAAGTATTTTTCATTTTTAGCGACATTGATTTTGTTTTGATATAATGCGACCATAGCAGAAGTGTTCCGTGTGGTTCCAGAGTCATATACATAGAGTGAAGTAGGAATTATTTGGGTGTATTCAAGTATTTCAATCTGCTGATTAATAACTTGGATAGACTTGTCGAGATAGCTCACTAAGGCATCCATCCCCGAGCTCGTGCCATGAAAGGTATTTTCTATCGAGATTAAGAATTCTCTAGTTTCTAGGTGGTTGATAGGTTTAGGAATGCCAAATTGATCAAAAATAGCTGCACTCAATGCTCCACTAGAACCCATGCCAAAACCTATCGGGATATTGCTTTGGAAGGTTAAGCCCTGATTTATTTCTAATTCGAATGCCTTGATGTCAATGGTTGATTCTAAATTATTATCAGATTTTATAGTATCGAGTAATGTCAATAGTCTTGAGTCCTTTAATTTTTGATAACTCCACTCTCCGGAATAACCTGCTGAAGGAACCAATAAACTACTGCCACCATTCAAGACAGTATATTCTCCACAGAGCATTATTTTGCCTGGGTATTTTCGTTTATTCGAGTCTAATGTTTTCAAATCATAAAAATTATATATGTTAAAATTTTGATTAACTGACAATTTCGATACAAAAAAATAGGAATATTGCTTATTTTTGAAACATTATTAAATTATCAAAAACCCTACAAATGAAAAAATTATTATTCTCACTGACCATTATCTTCAGTCTGTATGCAAATTCCTATTCACAAGGGACATGGCAAGATAGTATTTTATGGCCTTATGATGTAATCTATCTTGATGACTGCAATAACTATACTAAAATTACACCTGAATTTACAAATGGTGACTATGTTATAATTTCCAGCCCAGAAATCACTAAGTTTTATACAAATGAACCAGACAGTATATGGTATAGAACCCTTGGTGTATGGCATGGATTGAATTGGCAAACGAGTGAATTAGTAACTCACATTAGCATTTTTAAATGTCTTGAACCATTATCGGAAAATGTACCCATTCACTGTAAATCAGCACTATATCTAGACACAGGGCTGGATAATGTTGATATTCCCGCAAGTGATTTTATTGAAAATCCCGGCAATGATATTTTATATACCTACGATGCATATGATAAAGAAGATTTTTTAAGAAATTTTGACCTGTCGAGCCCAACTAATATACCTATGACGATTTTTGCACCGGATAGTAGCTCTTTATGTACCACAGAATTGGTGGTGAGGGATTGTAATTTAGGATTTAGCTTTTTAGAACCAAGTGACACGACCATAGACTTGACGGGACAGGAGTATGTGGTTTTAAATGCCAAAGATTTTGAACATCTTGTCGTATATGAATGCGGGGATGTAAATTTGAGTATAAGTATTAAGAAAGATGAGTTTAGGAATAAGCTATTATTTGATGTCAAAAATGTAGGCATGACCTATGATGCCGAACTGAAGCTTAATACCGCGCTGGGCGGAGAGTATGTCAAAGATTTTAAAATTACGGTAATTGGTGAACCGAAATTAAATATCCTAAATTTTGAGAATGTAAGCTACCAAAAAGATGAAGTTTTTGAGGTGGAAGTATGGAGTGAAGATATTGATACACTCGCAAGCTTTCAATTTTCGGTAAGATATCCGGGTCTAGAGTTACTAAGTGTTGATGCCGGTTTGTTTGAGTTTATTTCGAATATTAATAATGAAGAATCATGTTTTAAAATGTCATGGTACGATAAATCTGGCTGGTGTGTTAATGACATTGATGATGCGACTTGGTTTACCTTGAGATTTAGGGCACTGTGGGATGGTGTGACATCTGATGTTTTAAAATTGGGCAATGAACTGCCTCAGGAGTTTACGTATTGTGCGGATGGTGAGTCATTCTTTTGGAGCGGAAATGTGAATTTTGTTCCGGGCATGAGAACTTCTGCAAGTATGGATTTGAGTAAAGATGAGGTACTTGTAGTAATTCCTAATCCGGCTTCGACGGAAATTCGAATTGGTGAGGAGATGCAAGGTTATCAATATGGTATTCTGAGCATGGATGGTAGAGTATTAAGTACTTCTAACATACAAGAGTCCATCGATGTGTCTATGCTACCAAAGGGAATGTACCTGCTCCGTATTTCAACAGACAACAATACTTTATTAGCCAAATTTGTAATAGCAAGGTAGTGTATTTGAGACAGGAAGAAACGAATTTAAGCTAGGACCTGAAAATCGGATGTTAGAGCATTCCTGATGCAGGACGTTTGGGCTATGCCGACAAACTATTTTGTTTGTTCTAATCAATTGCTTCCTTTCATCAATAAAGTCTTGGAGATGTTTTAATAGGAAAACTTGATTATTACTTTCGTTCCTGAAGCTTTGTTTTCTTTAATCAGATCTTTAACTTGAATGTCAATGTTTAGGTTATGTGATTGCTTTGTCATGAAAATACGATCTTCGACTATTTGCATACCTCGGGATTTGTGTTTTTCCTTTTTGAAATTTTTAGAAGCTTCTCTACCAATTCCATTGTCTTCAATTTTACAAACTAAAGTGTCGTCGTCTTTTTGAATAAAGGAAACTTTTAATAAGCCTTTCTTATCCATGAGATGAAAAAGCCCGTGGTTGATGGCATTTTCGATATAGGGTTGGATTATCATCGGGGGTATTTGAAAGTCTGTGTCGAGATTTTCATCGATTTCAAAAACAATGTCAAATTTGTCTTCAAATCGAACGTGTTCCAATCCTGTATATAGTTTTAGCATATTGATTTCGTCAGAAATATTAATGAGCTTTGCTTTTGAAGACTCCAAAATTGACCTCATAAGAGATGCAAAATCATTCAAATATTTGTCCGCTTTTGATTGCTCATTGGTTTGTATAAAATAGGCGATGGAGCCAAGGGCATTAAATATAAAATGAGGGTTCATTTGAGACTGAAGCGCTGATAGACGAAGTTCATTAATTTGATTTTGTAGTTCTTTTTTCTCTTTTTCGGCACTTTGGATTCTTGAGTTTATTATAGTACTAATAAAAAACACCAACAATCCTACGAAGGTGCCGATTATCAAAGTCCATAGGAGGCTTTGAGAAGCATGACGCCGAAATGAGATTGTATCTATTAGTATTCCATCATTCATAAATACATCCAAATTAAACTCCTTCGAACTTAAATTACTAATTACTATTGCGTTGGATTTTTGTTCAATGTTAAGCGGTACACTGGCAATGGCATTTATATTCGTATTGATTTCATTTATATTTTGATTTAAAAAGAATTGAGGATTGTCAAACACGACGGCTATTGAATCGATGTTATGCGGTAAGTCGATAATTTTTTCAAGGATAGGAAGGGTGGCTTTGAGATTACTTTTAGAGAAAAGCTTAACGCTTAATAGATTGATAAATGCGGGTTGTTTTTCTTGGTGCCATTCATCTTGATTAATTTCTATAAGTCCATTAAGTGTTCCGAAATAAAGTTTGCCATCACTTGATTTGCAAGTGGCAACGGTATTAAATTCGCTGGCGGGCATTCCATCTTTAATGCTTAATTTATCTACCAACTGTAATTCTTTATTGATGACGGATAATCCGTTTCCGGTGCCAATCCATAAATTTTGATCATCATCTTCTATGCAAGAATAAATGACTCCAGATGATAGTAAATTTTGTTCGTTCAGTCGCTTTGTTATTTGATTGGTTTTATCATCATAAAAGTACAACCCGTCTAATGTACCAAAGACCATAATTTCTCCATATTGATAACTCATGACATTAAAAAGTTGGTCAAATTGCGGGTATTCCTTTTGGTTATTAGGAATGATTTTTTCAAAATGCTTAAAATCATAGGACGATTTAATGACTCCATTTGCAGTGCTTATCCATAGATTATTGCTTGCATCTTTATAGATTGTGCGAGCTGCGGCATAGGAATTAGATGTGATAGGAATAGCTCGGAATTTTTCATTTTGTAAATCAAATAATGCCAATGCCAATCCTCCTTTAGTGTCATTACCCGCTAACAATAAGGTGTTTTGATCATACCAGATGAAATCATTTAGACACATATCAACCTCACTAAATGGGTGAACACTTTTATTGTCCAAATCAAATCTAAAAAGGCTTCTAATGCATTGATTTTCTGGACGTTTATAAGTATAAACGATTAGGCTATTGGTCGGTTTATAATAGGATATTTTTTTGTTACCCATAAATCGTTTACTATTTCTAAAACTTTCATTGAGATTTATGGTATGTCCGTTTTCGATCTTAATAAGATTTAAAGTTTCGTGAGCATAATAAACGTTCTCTTGGTCATCCAAGCATGTACTAGTTATCACTTTACCAAAGTCGGATGAGCTTGTATTTTTCAAAACACTGTAAGTATTAAGAAAATTTGGCTTCAGGGTAAGATAATACATACCATTATAGGTAGTTACCAAAAGTTTATGATGTAGATTGTCAGCATAGATATCTCGTATGCGGTTGTTAATGGAAAGGACGCTTTGATATTTTTCTAAATTTCCATCATTATTAACCACAAATATTTTATTAATATAATCTGGCTTTATGAAGTAAGAGAGTATGATATTTCCCGATAAATCCTTTTTAATAAAGGCTAATTTTTCATTTTCCAAAGGAAGCGAAATCCAGAACTTAAAACTGTCATTTTCATAATATTTCAAATGGTCGTTTTGAATGAGTATGAGCCGATTCTCAGAGTTTAATATTAAGGTGCCAGTCTCATGAATAATATGGGTATTTTTTTCAGATTTACTGATAAAAACGATTTTATTATTCTGATTAATAACCCAATAGTTATTGTAATTTATAATTTGACTCACTTGGGAATCTATTGGTATTGAATCAAGAATTTGAGAGAGCTTGATGTCGTCATATATTTTGATGTACTTATCTGAGATGAGATAAATGTATGATTCATCGGCTTGGATGTCACTTATATTATCTAATTTTTTATTGATAATATTATTATTTTGAGGTTCATAGTATCTTAGAAAGGAATCTTGTTTTGTGGTTAAAATAATATGGTCGGCAAAGGGTTGAAGGAAAGTTACTGAGTTGGTTAGGTTGTTACTAATTGGCACATTTTGTGAAAATTTTTGACCATCCCATCTTTGCAATCCTCTTTCATTAAGTAGATAAAAATAACCCTTTGAGTCGCGAGTGATTAAATGCACTATACGGTCATTTAATCCATGTTCAAGCTCAAAATGTTGCTTGTACACAATTTCCTGTGAGAAAACACCTTGACTTAATAAAAAGATAAAGATTAGCGTGGCAACTAATTTTTTAGGATTCATTTATATTCCCAGAATTTTCGAAGTAAATTCATCTTTTTTTCGTCTGCTCACGGGAACCGTAGAATCATCAATCATGATGATGGTTCCTTCTGTGAGATATCTTTTGATGTGATTATTGTTTATGATGTGAGACTTGTGTACACTATAAAAATTATAGTTGGTCAACATGTCTTTATAGACACCGACATTATAGGAACTTAAAAATTTCTGACCATTCATCATATAAATATAAGTGTATTTTTGGACACCTTCGCATCGGATAATATCTTTAATATTGACTATTTCGTAAGATTTTTGCCCCGGAATTACAATTTTAGAATCTTGTTTTCCGACATTTTCAATATTGTGTTTGAGTAATTGGTAACGTTTGGCTTCTTCTTTTTGATTGATTTTAACTTTTACTTTTTCAACTGCCTCAATCAATTCATTCGTTTTGACGGGTTTAAGTAAATATTCGGCGGCACTTACTTTAAGAGCATCCAATGCATATTCACTATATCCTGTCACAAAAATGATTTCGAAATTTATATTCTCAATTTGATCTAATAATTGAAAACCGGATCCTCCAGGCATTGTGATATCCAAAAAAATAAGTTTAGGATTCCAAAGTTCGATTTTTTCCTTGGCTTCGACAATGTTTTGAGCTGAGCCTAACACCTTGATGTCAGGACAGTGTTGTTCTATTTTTAACTTAAGTACTTCTGTAAGTTTGGGCTCGTCATCTATGATTAATGCATCTATATATGTCATAAGTACAAATTTATTAGAATCAATTTTTTTATAAATGCTTGGATTGAAATTATAAATTAATGTTTACAAATATAACATAAAAAAATTTTGGATATTCTTTTTTTCTCAACGATTAAATTAAAGGTGAAGATGGTCGGATGAATGGTCAGAATAGTATTCAATTTTATAGAATTATATATAAATATTAAAAAAATGCATTTTATCTTATCAAAGATTGACAGTATTTCTATATTGATATTCATAATTTGACAGTTAGTAATTAGTCCACTACTAGCCGATATTGCATTGAACAAGTGTTATAAACATGTTTTTAAAGCCACAATTTTTTGCATTTAATGAATTACAAACATATCCTATGTAATCATCTCTTGACACGTTAGTTTGACATAAATTTCCGATAATCTAATACAATGTATCGCAAATCTTTTTGATACTTCAAGCCATGTATTTTCAAAACTAAATTTGGGAATTCTTAATTAAAAATAATCTATGATGAAAAATTACATTTTTTACATTTTATTACTTACATGCTTACCTTACGTGTGGCTAAAAGGTCAGGTTTCATTAGATTTTAATCATACCACGGCATTGCCCACTCAGGTACAACCTTTTGGTAGTGCAATCCTTGGATCCTTTGATACCGGGGAATTTACAGTGGACGTCATGTTTAAATCCGAAAAAACATTTCCTGCAAATGAGCAAACCTTATTTTCGTTATTTCTTCCTGATCCTTCCGTTGGGAATCCTGATTTAAGAGCAATAAACATAGGGCTTGATACAAATGGAGAGTTACTATTAGATACCAAACTCTTTGGGACCACAAGTTTTCCGTCCATTTACTTGCCAGATAACCAATGGCATCATTTAGTACTAAGTAAAAACAGTACAGGCGTTTTGGAAATAAGTATAGACTGTAATTTGATTACTTCAATTAGCTTTCCGAATAACTTTCAAGCTAAAATTTTAAATCTTGGAAAATTTAATTTTGATTCATCTATTTCAGGAGAGTGGAATGGCGAAATAGATAATTTTAGATTGTGGAAAACCTACAAAACTGTTAATGAAATTTGTGATATCACCCCCTGTTATTTTGATCTTTTTGATCCAGATTTGGAATTATTTTATGACTTTGAGGATGGTATTCCCAATGGTAATAACACATCAGTTGCCAGTATTTTGGACAAGAGTCCAAATGGTTACAATGCCCAATTGTTTAATTTTATATTGACTGGAAGTATTGGAAATTTTGTCTCCTCACCTAATAAAAACATAGATCCGGATTATTCAAATTTGACCCTAGAAGTTAAAGATTATCCATACCAGACGAGCTTGATAAATCAGATCTGTAGCGGTGATGCAGCCCATTTTAGATTGACAAGTAATGGTATTGATATTTTACCTAACTCCAGAGTAAGTGTAGAATGGCATTATGTGGATGTAGGTGGAACTGATGTATTAATTAATTCTCCATTATTTGAAGGGTCTTCATTTGGTATTCCTAGAGGGAATATTACAATTGATTGTACAAGTGCCGTGGATGGTTATGTGGATCGAGATTATTATGCCGTAGTAAATGTATCAAATAGTACTGGTTCAGATTTTTGTCAATATAAAAGTCCACTTTATCGGTTACGGATATGTTGTGAAATTAATAACTTGAGTGTAGATATTTTACCGATAACTCAGATGTGCGAAGGTGAAACCACTTCCTTGCAAATCTGCCTAAATAGTAGTCATCCATTTGTCAATCCGCTAAGCAGTAACATAGGATTAAAGTGGTATTTTGATGGAAATTATTTGCCGGCGTACGATAATCAAATTTGTTTTTCATATTCATTTACTGCCCCGGCTGTTGCCAATACACGGTCTTTTTGTTTTTCGGCTAATGTTTATGGATGCTGTAATATCCAAACAGCTGAAAAATGTGTTACGGTGGATAAAAAACCTGTGTGTGGTTCTATCGTCGGATATCCTTATTTGTCACCAACTAATCTGACACTCATAGCCACTTCACCTCATTTAACCTATGAGATCTGCCCTGGAAATGATGCCGCATTAGAGATAAATCCGAGTGACCCGATTTTTGGATGTGATGATATGCCATGGGAATATACTTTTGACCTAACTTCACCGATAGTATGGAACACACTTGGAAATACGAATTCCGTCCAAAACACCAATATTCTACCCAAATCTTTTTGGCCGGGAGATCGTATATATTACCGTTCGAGATGTCTTCCACCAATGGGTTCATCCTGTCCTGAATGCGAAAGTAATCTAGTAGAAATCAGGCTAAAACAAGCGCCTTTAACAAATGGAATTTCAGGACAAACCGACATGTGTTCTGGCGATGTAATCGTATTAAATGTTAATAATCCCGTATCTGGAAACACCTATGAATGGTATGAAAATGGAATGTTTGTTGGAAATGGAACATCAATTATGGTGAGTCCAACGAGAGATGCATGTTATTGGTTTATAGAATCGGATGATTGCTTTGCATTGCAATCTCCCAATCATTGTGTCAAGGTGTGTGACGTCATTCCTATTTTATCTTGTCCACTTGCTCCCAATGAATGTGCAAAGTTAAATGAGCCCATTCACCTGTCAGGGTGTGACAGTTATTCCACATGTGGCAGCACCAATCTGAGTTATTTATGGTATGTAGATGGGCTACAATTTGCGACAACTTGCGATATTACCCATATACCACTACAAACAGGTTCTATTTATGAATTAACAGTCACAGATAATATCTCAGGATGCACTCGTACTACCAGTACGACAATTATTCCTTGTGATTATTAACCAGCGATATAATTGATTAACTAAAAAAATTGAAAAAATGAAAAATATATATATTCCAATAATAATCTTCCTTCTATCCATTGCAACTATTGGTCATAGTCAATACAAAGGCATTTTGGGAAGTATTAATAATGATAGTGCTGATAAAGTTATTGAAGTAAATGATGACATTTATATCATAGGGCAAGTGCAAATTGGATTAGATTTATTTGCCACGTTTTCTAAGGTAAATAAGATAACTGGAGCTACAACCTCAACTAGACTACAATCTCCTACTAATTTTACAGATTTTGTTTATGACCCTAACAGTGACAAGTTTTTAGCTATTGGAAATACATCAAATATTGGAAATTCTGATAATAATTCCATTCTTTATGTATTTGATAGAAATTGTAGTGTTGTAACTTCTAAAGTTTTCAATCTTTTTGGTAGGGAGATAATGGTCAGAGTAATTTTGCATCCAAATCCAATAAATGGAAACTTTCCTTTTTATATATTAATGCGAAAAAATCCGGTCATGAATCTCGGGGTGTTTGATCATACTGCCCTAATTAACCTTGATATAAATTTAAATATTAATTGGTATAAAGAGATATCGGAGACCAATGGAAATGAATTAGAAATCTTTGGAATGAATTCACTTTTAAATGGTGATTTGGTATTAGTGGGTGCAAAATTTCCTGGAAATCACGGAGCTATTCTTAGAGCAGATGGAAATGGAAATTATTTATTTGGTCTTGAATATACCGGAATTTTTGATTTATATCATGCCATGGAACTTTCGAATAACGATATAATTGTTTCGGGTCAAGATTTTTCAAACGGTAGAGCAGTTCTAATGACAGTTGATAAATATTTTCGAGTTCAGGACGCTTATGAGTATCCAAATGCTGATAATTTTAAGGAATTTGAAATGGATGCAGTTGGAAATATTCTTACTGTGTGCCATAGTACCGCTCATGGTGGTAATTCGGTTTTATATCGATTTGCTTCTGCCAATTTTTCAAATATTGACTTTGTAAGAACATATTTTGACAGCGAAATTTCTACTACTTTGCCACATATTTTTGTTTCAGGAAATAATGTAACCTATGTAGACAGTCGTGATTTTTCATCACCACCTTTCGGCGGAAGTGAGGTATTTTGGACATCAATTGACCATGATTTTGGTGGTCAAGATTATTGTAATTTTACTTTTAGCGATATGCCTAATCCATTAAATGTCACATTTATTACCGAAATATTGATGAAACCTGTTATTGATAGTATTGTTGTTACAAATAGCATAAATACTACTTCACTATCAGTTGATAACACTGCTTTTTGCAATCCAGAACTGGTATGCGACTTTACATACAATTTGGATTGCTTTGATGTTAATTTTTCAAGTGTAATTAACGGTGGAGTAGGCCCCTATGTCATTCAATGGGATATAGACTGTAACACAACTATTGATCATACCGGCGCCAATCCAGTTCATTCATTTTCTTCAACTAATGCAAGCTATTGTGTGGAAATGATTGTTACAGATGCAACTGGACAGCAATGTAGGACCCAGAAAACCATTGTTGTTGAAGACACTACTCCACCCATAGTAGAATGTGCCAAGGACGTCGTAATTGATATTCCGTGGTGCCAAGAGTATGCTCCATATTCTATCCCTACCGTTTTTTACGCAGACGATTGTAGCAATGTAACTGTTTCTTGCACCTCAATACCTACTACAGGTCTACCTTGTGGAAATAATGTAATTGTTTGTACCTATACTGATAATTCAGGAAACGTGACGACTTGCACTCATACTGTAACAGTGAATTGCTTAAAAGGTGAGATTGCAGATATTAAACAAGAATGTGATATCTCTGATCCAAGTGGAAATTCTTACGATTTTTCAATCGTTATTAATGATTTTACTGGTGCAACCAATTGTTTTCCAAATGTAATGTCTGGTCTCTCAAACGTGACCATAAATTCTCAGAATTTTACAGTTTCCGGGTCTCAAGTCTATTTTAATTTTAATGTGACATTCTCTTGTCCATTACCAGTAAGTTTTCCTTTTACAATTATTATGGATTGTTATTGTCCTGGAAGTATGACAAAAACCTATACATTAAATGCAAATTCACCACTCGTATGTTGTAAATCAATTCGCCTTGAAAATGATACACTGTGCAATGATGGGAACATATATACTCTGGACATCGACGGTATTCAATACTTATGTGATATCAAGCAAGTTAGATATTATGTGTCAGATGCACCATGCCTGACGACACCTAGCGGAATGCCATTTCAGGTATCAAATATTTATAGACCTTTGCTTATAGATCCTATCCTACATAGTGGAAATATTTGTGTATATGCAGAAATTGAGGGTAATGATCCATGTGAATTACTAAGTACCAATGTTGCAAAAATTAGTTTTTGTGATCCATTAAAAGCAACGGTTAATCAGTTGGACGAATGTTATTTAGGAGGGACAAACCATATTACTCAAGGTATATTCGTTGTCAATATTATGAATAGAGACCCAGATTGTACCTATCAATACCAATGGTATGATGGCAATAGTAATATCATTACTGGAGCTACTGACAGCACCTATGCACCCATTAATCTTTCTAATCTACCACAGACAGATTGTTACAAAGATTATCCTTATAGTGTGGTAGTATCGAATAGTTGTAGTTCAGTTACTTTATCCACACGCATTAGACTTGATAATGCCAATGCAAGTTTGGGAACTCTTGATCTAAACCCGTACAAGGCATTGCCACTATGCTGGGGCGATGATGCTACCATTGAATTTACACCAAATTGTTCTGATGATATATCATGGGAAATTAGCCATGATGGTACAATTTATTCTCCGATGTCTACAGCGGGAAGAACGTTATCTTACAATACGAATCGCCTTTATCAAGACACTTGGTATCAAATAACTGGACCTACTACAGCTTGTCCGGCATTGCTGACGTCCATTTATATTCCTGTAAGGGATAAGCTTACTATCAACAAGTGGAAAGCTATTCCTATGGATGCATGTTATCCTGATCATGTCGAATTGGTTCTGGATTTTTTACCAACCAATGCTCCTGCCGGGTGCAACTATAATATTGAATGGTATAAAGATGCCACCTTGATATATCAAAATACAGTTACTACTTATTACGATACATACTTATACTATCCGGGAATAGGTGAATCCATTGAAGGGAATTATTGGGTGAAGCTAACTGACAATTGCTGTGGACATGTAGTCAATTCTACAGCGATATATGTAGATCCTCCAGTACAAGCTTTCATTGTAGGACCATGCTTTAGATGCAAGGACGAAATAATAAGCTTGACAGGCGTTGTTAAAAACATTCCTCCAGGTTTTAATTGTACATATCAGTGGTATAATGAAAACGGTTTGATACCAGGCGAAACGGGATTGAGTTTACAAGTTGATCCGAGTACATTTGGTACTTATCGTTTTCAAGTAAATTGCACCAAGGGAGCAAGTAATTGTTCTTATTTAGCTGATTTTGATTTAAGACAATGTGGACCACCGTCTGCAACAGAAGAATATGATCTAATTTCGGATTTAAAAATTTATCCTAATCCTACAAATAGTCTTACTCAAATCGAATTTTCAGACCATCTAAGAACTCAAGGAATATTAGTAATCTATGATAATATTGGTAAAAAGGTATTTACTCGGAACTTCATATTAAACGGGGAAAATCTGGAATTAGACTTATCAAGTCTCACCGCTGGATCATATTTTGTCAGTATATTGATTAATAATGAAAAACAGATTTTTAGAAAATTAGTAAAAATTGATTAAGGTTCTTTGCATAAAAAAGGCTATTGGGGTAATTTGAATTTTTGCCCCAATCCTTTTTTCAAAAATGCTTAAATTTGACCAATACATCACTTAAAAAATTAAATAAAAATGAAAACACTTAAGATATTTACACTACTTCTTTTTGCTACTATTTTTTCAATGAGCTCTTGCTCTAAAGATGACGATCAAGACCAAAATGATAACATTGGAACATATAAATATGATGGCATAAATTATAACATTAAGGACGCCGGTTTTATCATCAATACTTCTTACGATTTTATAAAAGAAAAAGAGGTAATCTCGGGATTTACATTAGTATTTATTGATGGAAAATTTTTACCTGAGGATTCTGAGTTTGTTACGACTGATATGGAGCATGGATATTATGTGGAAGTGGAACTGTCGGAATATATTGATATTTTGGATGAATTGAATTATAAAAATGTCGTATTCACTGACGTTGATGGTTCATTTATAGTGAATATTAATGAATTTTATGATGTTCAGGTAGTAAATAATGTGGAGTATGGCGGGATAGATGACTACGATGACGTATCGATTCTTTCGCCAGGAAATTTAGTTTTAAATAACTTTGTACCCAGCAATTCCTCTATAAAATTGGATATTACTTTTGAGTACCTAATGGAAAATGGCAAATCATTATCCGGGAGTTTTAAGGGAGATGTTCGCATATTACAATAAAATATTTTGGGTTATGGCATGGAGCAGTAGGCACTTATTTTTTCTCTAAACAACGAATTAATTATTTTCATGATATTAGTGGAAGAAGTATTGACAATGCTTCTTCCATCTATTTCATTAATAGGTGTCAGTTCTCCCATAGTGCCTGTACAGAATACTTCATCAGCATTGTATAGTTCCGTCAATGAGATATCCCGTACTTCACATTCTAGTCCATGATTTTTGGATATTTCAATGATGAAATCTCTCGTGATTCCGGGCAGGCATGCGGTGGCATGAGGTGTGGAGAGTCTGCCATTTTTGATCATAAATATATTGGTATCATTCAATTCTGCTACAAAACCTCTGTCGTCCAGCATCAAGGCAGCATCCTTACCTGCAACGTTTGCTTGAATTTTTGCAAGAATATTGTTTAGCAAGTTATTGTGGTGAATTTTAGAATCTAAAAACTGCGGGCTGTTTCTTCTGATGGCGCTAGATATTATTTTGATTCCATTCTCATTGTCATAGACGGGAGGTTTCCATTCTGCCAATACGATTAATCCACACCCTTTATTGTTGAGTCGTGGATCCATGCCTGAGGTGATTTTTTCTCCACGTGTCAATGTCAATCGAATATGAACATCTTCTGTCATGTTGTTTTTTTCTAGAGTCATACGGATTGCATTTTTTATTTCTTCAGTTGTCAATACATGTTCAAACATCAATGCCTTGGCACTTTCCTGTAAGCGGTCAAGGTGACGGTCAAGTAAGGCTATCCCACTTTTGTAAAGTCTCAGCCCCTCCCATACGGCATCACCACCTTGTACCACACTGTCGAAAACAGAGATTTTTGCTTCATTCCGAGGTAGAATCTGGCCATTTACGAAGATGTATAAGTTCTCATTGCGAGTATCAAATTTTTGTAGCATTATTTCAAAATTAGATTTTTAGATAATTCATTATAATATGACTGAGCCTCTTCATATAGGGGTTGTAATGATACCGGAAGGCTTATATTATCGTTGTCAATTGATGATTGGAATCCAGTCGAACTCCACACATTTTGGTACCAATACGGAGCCCAAATGCCATCATAAGGTTTGGGTCCTTGTTCCCATGACATCATGCTTTTTTCATATTCAATTCCGAGATTATGACAAAGAGTTTGTAATGCCTGATTGGGATTATTCAAAATGGTATCACTATCGATGATGATGGGTTTGATGTGCTGTGATTTAAAATATTCAAAGAGGAGATATTGATCTTTGATGCCGATATCGTCGATACTGGGATTCGGTATGACTTTTGCAAAAGAATGAATCACTTTTTTAGGCTCTCTAATCAGGAAGAAATTAGTAAATGGCATCATGAATTCCCAATCCATATTGCGAAGGTGGTGACCCATGTTTTTGACAAACACGAGGCTATCTTCCGAATCCAAGCCTTTGATATTTTGAATGATTAATTCCGTACGTAAAGGCATGGAACTTACAATATGAGACGATGAAGGATGCGTCACTCCGGAAGTAGAAAGATAGTATCCATAAAATGGCTCATCGATGGGAATGCATCGGTCTCTTTGCCCGAATGAATACATCATGGCCGTGGAGATATTACGAGGCCCTGATACCATGTTTACAATCATCAGAGCTGTTATTTATTTCGTTTTTTACTGGATTTTGCTCGTGGATTATAATCCAGACACAAGTTAATCCAATCCGAAAAATTGGCTTCATCATCGAAACCGTCAGGAGAAATTAGGGCATATCCCTTAAGAACTCGACCTGTGAAATCCATTTTTTGACATCCCAGTCGGTGTTGGTTTATTGTAAATGCCTCTTCTCCTATTCTTACCATGAGTTGGTCTTTCATGATGCCCACACACATCTTGTCGTCAACCATGTAGCAAAGACCGCCCATCATTTTTTTCGCTACGAAGGGAATCCCTTTGGACTCTAAATAGTGGTTAATTCTGTCTTCTAAGTAGAGATCATAAGCCATCTTTTTACCAATTAATTTTTGCTATATTTTTTATATTTATATTCGAAATTTGCATTCATTTCTTCTGCAGCTTTGTCGAAATAATCGTGCAAGTCAAAAAATCCATGACCGATTCTTGTTTCTTGATTAAATGGAAATGGTTTTTTCAAGGGTATCGGACCATTTTCGGATAGATAATACCAAATTAGGCTCAATTGATCATAATTTAAATTCCAATTTTTTCTTTCAAAAAATATCAAATAGGTGGGTAATGTGTCATCAAAATTACTTGCAGGTTCGTCAAAATCGGCATAGATTAAATTGTAATTTTTATTGTTGAGTACCTCATTGGCATCACTGCTGTAATAAAAATACAAGTTGTCCGGAAAGGTAAAATATTCTAAAAGTGCAGAATAAATTTCCTCATATCTTTCTTTGTTTTTTTGTTTTTCCTCTATGGCAGCTAGAGAGTCATACTTCATCATGGCCTCATACTTGCTTTTGTAATCATTGATTCTCAACAGTACATTGCCGTGCTTGACATTGACGACATGCTGCTTCATACTATAATCCTCCCTTTGAGCATAGGAATTCAGAACAAAAGCGATCATGCCAATGATGATAAAAAGTGGAGATTTCATTAAAATATATGATTTATTGGCATCTAAAGTACCAATTTTATTTTCTTGGCGGGGAAATTCGAAAAGAAAATATGAAAATTTTTCATCTCACCATTTCTGCCACCATTTTTATCCACTCGGGATTATCGTTGAGACTGGGTACTAAATCGAGCTTTTCACCCCCTTTTTTGATGAATTCTTCTTTGTATTCATGACCAATTTCTATAGTGGTTTCAAGGCAGTCAGCCACAAAGGCCGGACTAAAAACCAATAGTTTTTTATTGCCTTTGGCGAGCCGTTCATGGATGACCTCGCTGGTATATGGTTGAGTCCAGGGGTCTCTTCCTAGCCTAGATTGAAAACACACAGTGTAATTGTCTTTATGAAGCTTCAATTCATTGGCGATAGCTCGCGAAGTGGCATAACATTGTGCAGAATAACAAAATTGATTCTTCTCACAGAGCTTGTCACAACAATTTTCAGTTTTTAAACAATGATTATTTATGTCGCTTTTGGTCAATTGCCGCTGTGGGAGACCATGATAACTGAATATAAAGTGGTCATAGTTATCAAGATTAAATTTCCTTGCATTATCTGCAAAAATTTTAATCATTGTTTCATGGTCATGATATGAGTTAATAAACCTGAGTGAAGGTATTGTCCATTTTTTACTCAAGATTTTCATCACTTCTTCATACACAGACCCGGTCGTAGCCGAGGCATACTGCGGGAATAATGGAAAGATCACGATCTCGCTGACATTTTCTGATACTAGCTCATCAATGGCGCTTTCTATCGATGGATTTTGATATCGCATACCTAAAGCGACTCTGTAATTTTCGCCCAGTATTTTTTGGACTTCATCTCGGAGTTTATAACCATAAATTTTTATTGGGCTGCCGTTTTTTGTCCAGAGTTGTTGATATAATTTGGCACTTTCCCCAGACCTAAATGGTGCAATAATGCCTCTTACCAGGGCATTTCGACCCAGCCAATTGATATCTATGACTCTCCTGTCTAATAAAAATTGTTTTAAGTATCGATAGACTGCTGATCGATTCGGCTCGTCAGGTGTGCCTAAATTTACAATCAATACCCCTTTTTTCATCTGTTTGTAATTGAATATCTGTCAAAAATTAACTATATCGAACAATCACCTCACCTGTGTGTCATAATAATTTCATACATGGTCTATTTCATCTGATTTTGTTCTGTTGATATCCCAAAGCTAACATATTGATAGTTCAATTGTTTCATAAAAAATTAACAATAGTTCAGTACTATTGTGGCATTAAATTTTTTTCTTTGTACAAAGCAAATGACGATATGGAAAAACCATTAATATTGGTAACTAACGATGATGGTATAGTAGCACCGGGCATCAGAGCCTTGGTAGATGTGGCTTCAAAAATCGGAGAAGTGGTCGTGGTGGCACCAGATAGCCCACAATCTGGGCAAGGTCACGCCATTACGATTAATCACCCTATAAGATTGCGAAAAGTCAATATTTTTGACGGGGTAGAGGCCTATGAGTGTAGCGGTACACCAGTGGATTGTGTCAAACTGGCCAAAAATGTCCTGCTCAAAGATCGCAATATTGACCTATGTGTTTCAGGTATCAATCATGGAAGTAATGCCAGTATTAATATCATATATTCCGGTACAATGTCTGCGGCCATGGAGGCTAGCCTTGAGGATGTTGATTCTATTGGATTTTCGCTTTTGGATTATTCCTTTGATGCTGATTTTTCGGTAGCATCACATTATGCAGAGAGAATTATAAGAGAGGTTTTAGAAAATGGAATTAAAGAGTGCAATCTTCTGAATGTGAATTTTCCAAAATTGGATAAAAATTCGATAAAGGGGATAAAAGTGGTTTCTCAAGGGGAAGGCCGATGGGTTGAGGAATTTCAAGAAGGCATTGACCCTAGAGGTCAGAAATATTATTGGCTGAGTGGATATTTCGAAAATATAAATCCCGAGGAGGATTCAGACATCAACGCCTTAAATGATGGTTATATTTCTGTCGTGCCATCCGGGCATAATTTGACACAATATAAGGCCATTCCCAAGTTGAAATATTTAGAAAAAATCAATTGATAAAATGGAAAAGGACAGTATATTGATGGGCATCGTATTGGGGGCAATAGTTCCCGTATTGGGTTATCTTGCCATTGAGGCCATTTTTAACCTGATGAGTCAGATGGACTTAATGGAGGTAGTAAGTGGTGGAGCCATGAGTAGGAGGGTTCGTACTTTGGCCTTGTTGGGTATTTGTTGCAATCTCATTCCATTTAACATTGCAAAACGAAACCGATGGGACGATACGATGAGAGGCATCGTTTTTCCAACTTTGATATATGTGGCGGCATGGTGCATAAAATATTTAGCGGTATTATTTTAAAGTAGATGAAGTATTATCTCATAGCCGGAGAGTCGTCTGGAGATCTTCATGGATCAAATCTTATTAAGGCACTAAAATTAAAAGATTCTGAAGCGGAGTTTAGGTTTTGGGGTGGTGATAGGATGGCATTGGAAGCCGGAGAACCCGTTCAACACATGAGAGATATGGCTTTTATGGGCTTCATAGAGGTAGTTCAAAATTTATCCACTATTAGACAATTTTTTAAAAAATGTAAATCGGATATCCTATATTGGAAACCAGATATTGTCATATTTATTGATTACCCCGGATTTAACCTCAGAATGGCAAGGTGGACTAAAGAGCAAGGTTATAAAACCGTTTTTTATATATCGCCGCAATTGTGGGCATGGAAAAAGAATCGTATCAAGCAGATAAAAAAATATGTGGACTTGATGGTTCCGATTCTGCCTTTTGAAGTCGATTTTTATTCTCAGTATGGCATTAAAGTTAAATATGAAGGTCATCCCTTGGTGGATGCAATTAGTGATTTTTATAGTGAGGGTGTGCAAAAAACGATCGAAAAGTCAAAACCAATTATTGCCCTCTTGCCCGGAAGTCGGGTTCAAGAAATAAAAAAGATATTGCCTACAATGATAGAAGCAGCGAGCCATTTTCTTGATGAATATGAACTCGTGTTGGCAGCGACTAGCCACATCGACACTTCGATTTATGAGGAAATATTGAATCGTGGAAATGCGGAATTCATCGTGAAGGTTGTAGACAAAACGTACGAAGTATTATCACAGGCTGATTTTGCATTGGTGGCTTCCGGTACGGCGACATTAGAGACGGCGCTGTTTGATGTACCACAGATCGTATGCTACCGCGGAAGTAAAATTTCTTTCGAAATAGCAAAAAGAATTGTGGACATCAAATACATATCACTGGTCAATCTGATTCTGGATCAAGAAGTGGTCCCGGAACTTATCCAAGATGACTTCAATACCCTAAACCTTAGACAAACCATCGCTAAAAAACTCAAAGAAACTCATGAAACGAAGACAAAATATTCGAAACTTCACAAGCTGCTTGGAGAGCCTCGTGTCTCGGATAGAATTGCGGCGGATATTGTGAGATTTGGGATGGGGAGATGATTATTTAATCGGATTAGAAGAGATAAAATCCATAATTCTTATCATGGAGTATTTTAGAATCTAAAGATACTTGGTTTAATCTATCGTTGGTAATGCCGTTTTGTCTCATATAACCTAAGATTAAATCTATATTTTGATCGTTTTCAGACCTACTCCACAAATAAAGATTTAGGTTCGCATTATCTCTCAATTGGGTATATAATGGATATAGGTCTAACATACTAAGATCTATGTCTATTTTATTATCTTTAAAAGTCAAATTCCGAAAATAATGTATTCTCTTACTTTCGTAAATTGTATCTGGAAATTTTATATATTTTTGAATTTGGATTTGTTCCAACTCTTCCCAAGGCAATAATTTATTTTTACAGCCTTGATTAACCTGAGGAATAATAAAACTACTCTGCTCATATTTATTATGGCCAAATATTATTGCAGGTTGAATGAAATATTTGTCTGAATTTAAAGTATCAAACTTTATATATTTATAATATTTTATGTACTCAGGTAAAATTGTTCTATACTTTTTTAATGCAATAGAATCATATAATTTTTGCTCATCTAAATTATCCCGATTATGTTTATCCAAATCTAATATTTCATTCAACTCAAAGACTATTGAATCAACTTTATTATTATTCAATTTTAGGCTATCATTATGCAATAGCCAAACATATGATAAATATTTATCGCATTCCTTAGGCCAATAATTTAAATATTGTATTTTAAGATGATTATATTTTTTGAGGCTATCAATAGCTTGATTAAAATGTGTGCTATCATTGGCATAACAACTAGAAATTGCCAATAGAATATTCACATTTGGATCGTACGGAATTAAATATTCCAAATCATCTATGTAAGAATAAAATATTGAATCTTCAATTTCGCTATCCAACAGTGAATCTAGTGTAAATCTACTTCTTTTATAATTGGTAAAGCTTACCTTGGTTTCATTATCAAATGCCAGGTAATCCTTATTTATTAAGCGATATTTCTCGCTACATGAGAGAAAATTTATTATTAATAAAAATGCCAAACAAACTTTCATAGATTACTGATTCACTTCCCTACTGATCTGCAATGATCTTTTTCACCTCCTCGAGGCTTAAGGTTTCTGCCCTCTCGCTGGTCATTGCCTTGCCATTTTCACGCGGTAGTTTGTAGGATTTTTTCTTGAATCTGATAAATGGCCCCCACCGACCGTTTTCTATGGCGATGTTTTCTTCCGGCCATTGCTTGACAAAACGATTTTCTTCTTTTTTGACTTTTGCATCGATTAATTCGGTGATATCCTCTTTAGATAAATTGTCAAAGTCATATTTTTTTGACACATTGATAAACATGTCATTCCATTTGATAAATGGTCCAAAACGACCTTTACCTTTCGTTACAGGCATACCTTGATATTGAAGTATCGGGGCATCTTCTTTTTGTTTTTGTTTGATGAGTTCTACGGCTCGATCGAGTTCCATATCCAATGGATCTTCCCCTCTTGGAATGTTTACAAAGCTGTCTCCAAACTTGACATAAGGGCCGTATCTTCCATTATTGACTATGACTTCCTCACCTTGATAATCACCAAGTGTTTTAGGCAATTGGAACAGCTCCATGGCCTCGTCAAAGTTGATGGTTTCCATGGATTGCCCCCGCTTAAGATTGGCGAATTTTGGTTTTTCACCTTCGGGAAGTTCCTCTCTGTCTCCTATTTGTACCACCGGACCGAATCGGGTAAGCTGAACCAATACTTTATATCCAGTCTTAGGATCCACCCCCAAATCTCTGCGTCCTTTTGCCCTATCTGCTGTTTCGATGGTCTCATCCACCAACTCATGAAACGGGGTATAAAATTTCTTTAACATACTCCGCCACTCCATCTTACCTTCAGCGATGGTGTCTAACTCATTTTCTACATCAGCAGTAAACGAATAGTCCATGACATTGTCAAAATGCTCTTCGAGAAAATCAGTGACGACCATTCCCATATCGGTTGGTACCAGATGATTCTTGATGGCGCCGGTCTTTTCTTTACCAGTTTTATGGGTGATTTTACCATTTTTTAATTGTATGATGGCATAATTTCTGTCTTCACCTTCCTTGTTTTCCTTAATTACATATCCTCTGTCGGCTTCCATAATTTTGGTAATGGTAGGTGCATAGGTTGATGGCCTTCCGATACCCAGCTCTTCTAGTTTTTTAACCAATCCAGCTTCAGTATATCTTGCCGGAGGTCGAGTATATCTTTCGGTACCAGTCATTTCGTTCAGGTCTAGTTTTTGGCCAATTTTAAGTGGTGGCAACATACCTTTTGTGTCTTCATCTTCATCGTCATCTCGTGATTCCAAATACACTTTAAGGAATCCATCAAAAAGTAGTACCTCTCCCGTGGCTTCCAATACCTCATCTGGAAGGGTATTGATTTTAATTTGAGCGACGGTTTTTTCGACTTCTGCCGGTGCCATCTGTGAGGCGATGGTTCTTTTCCATATTAATTCGTACAGCCTTTTTTGATCTCGATCACTACCGGCATCATTGTTTTCGATGTATGTAGGTCTTATGGCTTCGTGAGCTTCTTGGGCTCCTTGACTTTTTGATTTAAACTGTCTGGTTTTTACATATTTTTGCCCGTAATTATTACCGACTTCATTGGCGATGGCGGCTATGGCGACATTACTTAAGTTAGGGCTGTCTGTCCTCATATAAGTAATAAACCCTTGCTCGTAAAGTCTCTGGGCGACTTGCATGGTTCTGCTCACTGAGAATCCTAATTTTCGACTTGCCTCCTGCTGAAGGGTAGAAGTCGTAAAAGGGGGTGCCGGGTTTTTCTTATAAGGTTTTTTCTCAATAGATGAAATGGTAAACTCCGCACCGATGCATTTTTTTATAAAGACCTCAGCATCTTCCTGACTTTCAAATCTCTTGGGATGTTCCGCTTTTAATTCTGTGGCTTGATTTTTATCATTAAGAACATTAAAAATGGCCTGAATTTTAAAGAATGGTGTCGTTTCGAAATTCCGGATTTCTCGTTCTTTTTCTACAATGAGTTTTACAGCGACAGATTGAACTCTACCTGCTGATAACTTTCCTTTTATTTTTCTCCAAAGCACTCCTGATAATTCAAAACCGACGAGGCGGTCAAGTATCCTTCGAGCTTGTTGTGCATCGACCAGATTTAGATCTACTTTTCTAGGATTTTTAACCGCATTTTGAATGGCCGGCTTTGTGATTTCGCTAAAAACAATACGGGGTGTGGCTTCAGGTTTTAGATTCAGTACCTTGCACAAATGCCAGCTAATGGCTTCCCCCTCTCGATCCTCATCCGTTGCGAGCCATACTTCATCCGCCTTGCTTTTGGCGTCTTTAAGTTCTTTGACTACCTTCGTTTTTTCAGGACTAATGACATACGTGGGCTCAAAATCCTTGTCGATATTTACTCCTTTTTCTCCTTTGTCAAGGTCTCTGATATGACCATAACTAGATTTTACAAAAAATTCATCACCCAAGTATTTTTGAATTGTTTTTGCTTTTGCGGGGGACTCGACTATCAGTAATTTCTTTCCCATAAGGTCTTGAATTGGTATAGTATTTTTAATATTCAGGGAGCAAATGTACTATTATCAATGGCTTAATTCCAAATTTGTGACCAAATCTGGATTATTTTATTGGCGATAAGAGCTTAAGAAAGGTTTCTATTCAAATCAAGTACACGGTACAGTCGTGATTCAGGTTGTTGCGCAATTATTTCGACTAAGTAATCGGCTTGTACTAAGCCATGAAGCAAATCAGGCCATTCTACGATGCATACTGCATTTTGATTAAAATACTCTTCGATGCCGATATCCACCAGTTCTTCAAGATCTTTCATGCGATAAAGATCCATGTGAAAAATCGTAAATTCTTCTGATTCATAGTGATTGATAATGGAATAACTCGGACTAGAAACTTCGTCTTGAGAACCTAATTTTTTTACAAGGTCTTTAATCAAGGTCGTCTTTCCTGTGCCGAGGTCACCATTGAGAAAAAGTACCCCTCCGAGGTTTAATTGTTCAGCTAAAAATTCCGTTAAATCTTCAACTTCATCCAATTTCAGAGATTTTTCATAGATGCAATTATTAGACATAACTTTTATTGGAATTTTGGTTGATCATGTGTTTTCTAAAATAAAATCCCATCAATAATCCATACACGAACCCACCAATATGAGCCCACCAGGCGACACCTTGACTTTCGGAGCTGGTACCAAATTGCTCTCCCATGCCGAAAAACAATTGTTGTAAAAACCAAAATGCCAGAAAGAGAATGGCGGGAATATAAAAACTCCTAAAAAATATGATGACGAGTAATTTTATTTTTGATTTTGGAAACATTACCAGATAAGCTCCCATAAGTGCGGAGATGGCACCACTGGCACCTAGAGACGGAACATAACCCACACAGGCATTGACAATTTCTGCACCGCAATTTATGTTTTGACATGGAATACAGCAATTAGACAAATCTCCATTGGGTATATTAAAATAAATATGTGCCCACGAACTAATCAAACCTCCGAAGAAGTAAAAAACTAAAAATTGCCAATTGCCTATTTTTACTTCGATGTTGTCGCCGAAAATCCAAAGGAAAACCATATTGCCAATCAAGTGCATATAACTTCCATGTAAAAACATAGAGCTGATTAAAGTCCACCACGAATCACCCGCCAAGATATGTGCAGGAATCACTGAATATTCACAAATTAAATTGCCAGGAGTAAGTAACTGCATGACAAAAACCAGAACATTTATTCCAATTAGTGAGTAACTGACTATGGGTTTGTATGGACCTGAAACTTGTGTGTCACCAATAGGAAAAATCATCAGTACAATTTAGTAATTACCATAAAAACGGCTCACGATTTTTCCATTGAGGAATTCCTCTGTGGGTATCTGGCTCTGCAGTTTTAATCCTTTCCATCCCTTGGTCATCATCATATAGGCGATTTCACAAAGGGGAGCCGCCGTACTCGTTTGTATTGCTCTTAGCCTTTGGTTACCTATAGTAGACGGATATATTTCATAAGACTTTTCTTTTCTTCTTAGCCTTCCATTTTTATCCTTTCCTTGCACTGACGCATAGACAATGACGACGTCATCTTCGACACTTGGAATGTTTTCGAGCATGATATTTTCAAGGCTTTTAATTTTGTCTTCACCATGTGGAATGGTTGTCAGAGCCCCTTCTACCCATGCATAGTGACCCGGATATCGCAATGTTTTGTAATCTAAATCCTTGACTCGTCCGGCAAAAGCATCAGGTAAATCTGCGGCACCCCCAGAAGTAAAATTATCTTCATATTCATCACCATCGATGATGATGGTATGTCTGCCAGAAAGAGCTGGTACTTTTATTTTTTTATAATTTCTTACGATTTCAGCATCTTTAAGATATTCTGTCGCGACACCTATTGGACTCCATGTAAATGCATAAAAATGCGGTGATGGAGCATGTTTTGATAAGGCACCTACTTTCATGCCAATGCGATCTACTTTTTCGACACCATATTCACTTGTGAAGTCTTCAAAAAGACGATTGGCTAGGACATTAATGAATCCTGGTGCTAGACCGGTCTGAAGAACGAAAGCGGTATCAGCATCCTTAGCTATTTCAATGATTTCATTGGTTTCGGCCACATATTCCGTTAGATTGGCATAATGACAATGGTGTTTGAGGGCAAGCCTTGCCATCCTTGGAGCTTGACTTCCTGGAAGACAATCTAAGATAATGTCGCAATTTGCAATTGCTTTTTCCATTGCTTCCGTCGCACCTTCTAGAGGCATTAAGATTTTATGAATGGATATTTTGCTTACTAGATTGTCGTTTACGTATTTTTCAGCACTATCACACATTTCTGCATTGATATCACCAAAATATAATTCTACATCAAAATGAGCAGAATCACCGAGAATCAATCCGGCTGCTCTACCAATCCCCCCAGACCCCGCGATGAAAATTTTTGCTTTCATGTTTTTAGAATTTTATTTTAAAGAAGGCAAATATAAGTTTGTTAATGGAAACGGTATAATTTCATCAAAACGATACCAAATTCTTGCTTTTGAGTTGTACAGGTCAAATTTTAATTGGTTTTCTAAAATGTGCTTTTCTTTTTTACTTTATTAGGATGAATTTGTCTAATAGATTTTGTTTTAAAATAAAATATTGTATATTGCAAAATAAATAATTTAAAAATTTTACTTTAAAGAATTAATGCATACTACGAGATTATTAAACACGGTCGCTTGTGTTATTATCTATTTTTCTTTATCAGCTCAATGCCCACAGGGTACTATCTATTTTGAATCACAAGAGGATATTCAAGATTTTATAAATGATTATCCGAATTGTGAGGCATTGGATGAGTTGAATGTATCTGGAACTGTTAGTGATCTTACTCCTTTATCTAATTTGAAATCTGTAGACTATTTATACTTTGAGTCATGTACATGGCTTCAGAGCTTAGAAGGCATGCAAAATATTGACTCTATAAGTGGAAATCTTGGATTTTATGGTCATGTAGGTTTTTCTGATTTGTGTGGATTTGATAATCTTAAATATATAGGTCAAGATTTGAGATTCGAGGGAACAAGTCATTTAAAATCTACCGTCGGATTGAATTCATTGAATTATGTGGAAGACGATATTACAATGACTGAAAATCAAGATTTGTTAGATATTAATGGATTGGAAAATATTGTGGATATTGGAGCTAACTCTGGTGGAAGTCATGTCGTCGAAATCAGTAATAATCCCAAGCTATCAGATTGCTGTGGAATACAAGCCCTATTGAATAATAATACGGTGGCAGAATTTATTATTTCTAATAATAATGAAGGATGCGAGAATGAAATGGTAATAATACAATCACCATGCGATTTTGATTACATGATGTGTGGATCTTCAGCGACTAAAGATGACCTCAACAGTGAATTGTCAATTTATCCTAATCCTGCGACCCATTTTTTTAGAATTAATGGCCATATAAATAGTACTTATTTGATAGAAATATTCGATTTGACTGGAAGGAGGATTAATTTCGAAGAAAGTAATGGAAATTATTACATATCAAGCATAGTGAATGGGACGTATCTTGTAAAAATTAGGGAAGGGAATCATTTTATTATTAAAAAGTTATTAGTGTTTGACTGAGTAGAATTTATTGAAACATCCAAATGAATATTTTACAAGTTGGTGGATAAAGATTATTTGTCGCCTTGAACATAACATGATAACAAAAGTTCACGATTGATTGTAAATGCCATATATTTGAATGAATAACTCAAGTACATTATGAAAAACTATTACATATTTATCCTAATGATCATTCTTAATCCGCTTAAAGCCCAATATTGCCCACCGGGTTCCAAGACCGAAGTGTTAAAATCTGGTAATTTGAACCTATCATTCACAAATGCTAATATCAATTGGTCTAATAATGCAGATGATGAATCTTTTCTCACGTTGAGTGATGGTAGTCAACTTAAATTCCTATTCAATGAAAGCGTTTGGTTTTCTGGAATGGCGGTTGATGACTCAATCTATGTTTCTGCAAATACCTTTTCAACTGCGACAGAAGGTTATGATTTTAAGCCGGGGCCATTAGATGATAATGGAGATATTAATTATTGTATCAATTGGGATCGATTTTTCAGAGTAGAATCTCGCGACATCATCAAGGCAGAACAGCTTTATATTTATGGCGAATTGTCAAAAGAGTCCCTGCCTGAAAATATTTTGTATTGGCCGGCAAGAGGGAATCCCCATTTTTTTGAAAAGTATGGTTTTGAATTGGAAAATCGAGATTATGCCTCGTTTTGGGATGAAAATAGTGATGGAATTTATAATCCGTTAGATGGAGATATACCTATGTTGTCTGATACTTTTCAAAGTCGGCCATTGGCATTCGACAAGTTTCCATCTTACTTAGTATTTAACATTTTTAATGACGTCGGCAACGGCTCTCACCTCTTAACTAGAGGGAAACCCATGCATCTCGAAATCAGTCGATATATTTATACTTATGACATCGATTGCGGCAAGAATATATATTTTGTTAAATATAAAGTTTCGAACAAAAGTGAAAAAGCCTATTTTAATTTTAAAGCCTCCATATGGCAGCATCCCACTTTCGACAGAGGAAAGGATTTTGCTATCAACAAAGCTTTGGGAACTGATGCTTCTAATAATTCAACTTTCTCTCATCCTACTGACCTTCAAGTACCCGGTGAAAATGGACTCAATGTTCATCCTGTATTAGTCACTCGAGTATTAGATGGATTAAATACACCAAAGAAAAAAATAGAAATCGATGATACGGTTTATTACGAAACAGTAACAAATCCGAATGAACTCAGTGATATAGAAACTTATGTTGATGATGGACTGATGGGTTCGATGTATATGCTTAATTGTAACTTAGGAAATTATAATCCTGCTACCTGCGATCCTGCTGGTACTGACCTTCCCTTTTATTACATGATTAATAATCATTGGCAAGATGGAGTGCCGCTTTCCTCTGGTGGGTATGGGTACAATCCCAGTACCGCCGAAAGCACCAATTTTGTATTTTATGATAATCCAAGTAATCCTAATGGTTGGTCAACGTGTACTTTAGATTTTGACATCAGAGATTTTGGACTGTTGACAACTGTAGGGCCAAACATTCTTTTTCCGGGAAGTCAGGACGAATTTACTTATGCGGTTACCGTAGATTTGAGTACATCGGATGATTGCCCTGACATAGAAAAGATCAATCAAAATATCGCGGATTGCATCGAAAATATAAATCTAAATTACAGTAACATTGAAGAAAGAAATATAATAGATGTCAAGCGCAACACCTACGGGAATGAACTCGTCATTGAAAATGGAGAGGTTCCTCTCGATCTCTATATTTACAACCTTCAAGGACAATTATGCTTTCGAAATAATTTGAGTGTTCTAGAAAATTATCGCCAAAATTTGGACGAATTGCAGTTGGTTGATGGGATGTATGTGGTCAGGTTGGTAAATGTCAATATGAGAAAGTCGATGGAATATAAGTTTGTTAAATACTAGGTTAAACCAAGTATCAATCCTCTCCCACACCCCTCGCTATCAAATACCCTCCTGTCCATGCTGCTTGAAAATTAAATCCTCCTGTCACGGCGTCGATGTTTAATACTTCGCCGGCAAGAAAGAGGGTAGGGTATTTCTTGCTCGAAAAGTTTTTGAAATCTATTTCCTTTAAATCTACTCCTCCAGCTGTGACGAATTCCTCCTTAAAAGTGCTTTTGCCATTAACTTGATATGGGTCTTTTTTTAGGGTTTGGACAAGGTTTTGGAGTTGCTGTTTATTGAGATCTGCACAATTGAGATTTTCTGGGATTTTGCATTTTTGAACAAAGTATTTCCACAATCTTCCGGGAAACCCTAGCTGTGGGGTAAGGACGGATTTTGCACCTGAAAATTTTATTGATTTAAAAATTTCGTCTTCACTCGCTTTCGGTAGCCAATCTATGAATATCTCAAAGTGATAATTTTGCTCATGCATCCATCTAGCACCAAATGAAGACAACCTCAACACGGCTGGCCCACTGATGCCCCAGTGAGTGATGAGTAGTGACCCCCGATTTTCTAATTTTGCTGTTGGAATACTGATCTTTGCCTCGCTTACACTGATACCCATCATATCGTTCATAGCTTTTTCTTTGATGTTGAAAGTGAATAAGGACGGCACAGGGGGTATTATGTTCAGGCCCAATTTATCGAGGATACTCCATACGGACTTACTGCTGCCACTTGCAAGGACGATTTTGTCTGCGGTATGAATGGCGTTATTTGTCACGATTTGCCATTGAGTGGATAGGGTATTTGGAGCAATGAGCTCTCTCATTTTTTGGGAATAAATGATTTTTATATTCAATTTTTCAGCCAGTGACAAGAAGCAATGGACGACACTTTGTGAGCTGTTACTCTCTGGGAAACATCGACCATCATCTTCGATTTTTAATGGGATACCCTCTCCCTCAAACCATGCAAAAGTATCTCCGCAAGCAAAATGGTGGAATGGACCCAACAGCTCTTTGCTTCCTCGAGGATAAAATTTGACGAGCTCTTTTGGCTCCCAGCAGGCGTGAGTTACATTACACCTCCCACCGCCTGAGATGCTAACTTTTGACAATACTTCATTCGATTGTTCTAAAATAGTCACCTCAAAATCCGGAAAATTCTTGCGAATATTAATAGCAGCAAAAAATCCAGCGGCACCACCTCCAATTACTAAAATTTTATTATATTTGGACATAATTATAACTCAACATCTGAGCAAATGTGGCAAATTATTTTAAAAAACAAATCAATAGTACTCTACTTTTTGGAGGGCTTTGCGGTTATTTTTTTTCTAAGTTTTGGATTGGATTATCTGAAAGGGAATTATACTGAGTTAGATAGTTTATTGGTTTATTCTTTGATTTTCTCACTGATATTAACCATGCTCTTAACCGTGATGAGTGTTTCCTATTTGCGAGAATTGGGGGTTAAGGATTTTTCGAAAAATGTATTTAAACTAAAGCAAGAAAGAACCCTGCACCTCAATCAAAATTATGATCAGATAATCCAAAAAATCAAAGCAAGTGAGCAATTTAAAATTCGATATGATGACGAACAAAAGCAAATAATAAAACTCGAATCGGTCAAGCCTGATTTTTTTACTGACAAAATCAAGCTTATTTTAATAAAAAAAAGGCGAAAATGACTATTTACTGGAAGCGAAATCTGCAAATTTTTTCAACTTGTCATCAGGAGATACAATAAATGCGATGAATAAACTTGAATTTTATTTGAATAATTGAGATTGACTAATCTTTTAAAATAAATTGATAAATGCTCAAATTCCTCTATAAAAACGAAGACGTTCTGAAACACATGATGCAAAGTTTTTTCGTGTTGTTTTTAGGATGGATTGTCATTTCAATGATTTTTCCAGACGATAGGGGAATATATTATTCTCTTGTTCAAGCTTTCATATTTGCCTTTCTATTCATCACTGTAACAGTATCTACTCATGTGAGCAATCTAAATGAAATTGGTATAGAGAAAATAAAAGAAAAACATCTCAAAGCTTACCAAAAAGATAAAGTTCACACTGATTTATCATTTGGAGATATAATTTCACGAATTGATAATAGCATACGCTTCAAAGTGATTTCTAGTGATGCCCAAGAAGGGGCCATTACCGTAAAACCCAGATATCCTTATTTTAATAGCACACCTAAAAAAATCTTTGTTAGAAATATATCAAACGAAGAGTATGAAATTGAAAATATTCCTTTTTTTAAATGGATGGGCGACTTTGGAGAAGGTGTAAAGAATGTTATGGACATTAAACATTTGATGCAATCCTAGGAATATACCTGTAAAGCAAAATTCATAGCTTCTATGAGTTTCGTAGTACCTTCGTCAATGTGTTTTTCCTCAAGTATGAGTGGTGGTGCAAGCCTAAAACTTCGATCATTGAATAGGAAATAATCTACTAATACACCGTTTTCGATGGCTCGAGATACGACGTGCTTGAGGTATTTCTTTTTTGTTAATTCTACGGCCATCATCAGTCCGGAATTTCTTATCTCTTTAATAATCGGGTGCTTTAATTTTTTCTTAAGTATCTCAGCTTTTTTATCTACACCATAGGCAATGTCATGATTCAGGTGGTATTGAAGTGCCGCTAGCGATGCCGCTACACAGACAGGGTGTCCACCGAAAGTGGTTATGTGAGCAAGGCTCGGTTTATTAGCGATACTTTGCATGATTTGGCGACCTGTCACCACTGCTCCTATGGGCATACCACCGCCCATAGATTTTGCAATGAGTAAAACATCTGGAAGTACTCCATATTTTTGATAGGCGAAAAGGCTTCCAGTTCTACTGAATCCAGTTTGGATTTCGTCAAAAATGAGAAGCGTTCCTGTTTCATCGCATTTCGCTCTTAAGGCATCTAGGTAGCCTGGAGCTGGTGGATTAACTCCTGATTCTGCTTGGACAGGCTCGATGATGAGTGCCGCTATGTGTTCATTTATTTTTTCTATCTGACCGAAATCATTGAAGTCGATGTGTCTAATTCCAGGAATGGTCGGTGCCAGTGCTGATGTGAAGTCGAGATCACTTCTTAGGGATTCAGCTCCTAGGGTGCTACCGTGGTATGCATTGCGGCAAGCCATCACTTCATGCCGTCCGGTGTATTTTCTGCCAAGTTTTATTGCTAGTTCTACGGCTTCCGAACCACTGTTTAGAAAGTAAATGGAGTTGAGTGAAGAATCAATCACAGAAGTTAACAACTGGGCATAATATACTTGCGGTGCTTGGATATGTTCACCATAAACCATGGTGTGCATGTAGAGATCTGTTTGTTTTTTTATAGCGGTCACCACGTCAGGATTTCTATGTCCGAGGGATGATACAGAAATTCCAGAATTGAAATCTAAATATTTTTTACCTCTGACATCGGTAATATACATTCCTTCCGCATGAGATACTTCGAGCATCATCGAAAGATTACTCGTTTGTGCCACGTGCTTTAAAAACAACTCTCTTTTTCCCGCCATTGCTTCATTATTTTTTGCAAATATCTCGAATTGATAATTTAACGATCAATATAATTCAACTTAAGTTACATTTTGTTCAATCAGAACCTTTAATTTTACTTTTTAAATCCAATTATTATAAAATGAATATGTTTTCAAGTATATGGAATTATAAGTGTCCGAGATGCAGGAAAGGTGATTTATACATCAAACCATTTAATGTGAAGGAACCTGTAAAAATGCCCGAAAGGTGTGAAGTGTGTGGTCAAAAAACCATGCCCGAACCCGGTTTTTATTATGGAGCAATGTTCATTTCTTATATTCTTACAGGGTGGATAGCATTAATTATTGTCGGTGGATGCATGTATTTTCTAGATTTTTCAGTCAACCAAGCATTTTTGGTTTTGATTGTTGTGGCTATACTTTCCTATTTTTTTGTATTGAGGTTGTCGCGATCTGTATGGATTCACATCGCCGTAAAGTATGATAAAGACAGGGATAAGGAATTGGATAAAAAATAAACGACAAAAAAGTCTTTTATTTGTCCAATGTTGCATTTTTGTTTATAAAAAGCTATAACTTTGCAGCGTGAATAAATTATTAAGCATCATATTGGCTTTTTTGATATTTTCTCTGAGTATCAGGGATTTATTTACCTATTCATACTTTGTCATCAATCAAGATTTTATTGTTGAGAATTTCTGTATTAATAAGGACAAGCCCCAATTAATGTGTAATGGTTCATGTTACCTCAACAAGAATTTGAAAGATAATCAAGACACCACTGATAAAATACCCAATCCTCTAAAGGAGAAAAAATCAACGATTGAATACCTAGTAATTGAAAATTTACTTTGGAAAACAGAGATAAAAATTGATGACCATTCTCCAATCCTAGAGAAAGAAAATTTCTTTTCATACAACTATCTTTCAGAAATATTTCACCCTCCGAAACTAGTCTAAAATTACTTTTTGAGTAAGTCCTTAAGTACTCTTGAGGCAAATATTTTTATAATTTTAACTGTATTTGACATGATTAAAAAAGTGATTTTAATTGTGTTCGTGATGGTATTTATTCATCTAAATCAAGCAAAATCTTGTGATGCATGTGGATGTGCCTCAGGGAATGTTGGTTTTGGACTTATTTCAGATTATAGGTACAATTTTATCCAACTTGGTTTTTTTAATATGGGTTTTAGATCCAATCACGAAAACAATTTTACGACCGTTGACCAATTCAGGCAATGGAGGGTTGCAATGAGGTACGGCATCGGGAAGGATGCAAGATTCAATTTGAATGCCTTTATCCCTTACATTACCAACGTACGAGAAACTTCAATAGAAAAACAAAGATTATCCGGTTTTGGTGATATTAGATTGGAAATATCTTATGCTCTTTTCAATAATGTTTCGCTAGGTGATAATTCTTTCCTTTATTCGGAAATTGGTGTAGGAGTAAAATTGCCGACAGGTGCATATAATGCCGAGTTGCACCAAGATAATCTGCCTGATAATTTTAATATAGGGAATGGATCACTCAGCTATAAAATTTCCTCTAGCACGGTGCTGAATTTTGGTAGCAATGGGCTATCATTTTCTGGAAATTATCTTATCAATGGAAATACAAAGGATGGTTACCATTTTGGAAACCAGCTTGATGCTCAACTATCTTATTTTAGAGGGTTTCAGGTCGGTGAGTCAAACTTGACACCTAGCATAGGAATGGCTTATGAGAATATTGCAGACGATAATTACACAACTGGAAATAGAGTGCCAGAAACAGGAGGAAAAGGAATCTTTGGAACTGTGTCCATGAATCTAAAATACAAAAATATTTTATCCGGAATTTCGTATAGTATGCCAATTTCGGAAAATTATTCCGGTGGTATTGTTAAGGCACGAGGTCGCCTGTCCTGCCAGATTTCTTATCTTTTTTAAACTTTATAAATAAAAATTAAACAATGAAAAAATTACTTTTAATATCAATATTAGCTTCTATCAATCTATACTTCACCTCATGTTCTAAGGATGATAATCCGACGGACGAAACCAATGGAACCGTCGAAGTGGAATTTGACAATATCGCTTTAGTTGACGGGATTCAGCGGCAATTGAGCATGGTGACTCCAGGCAGCTCAGACTATCAATACACCAATGCTTTAAATCAAAAATTTAACATAAATCTGCTCCGTTATTACATATCAAATATCGTATTGGAAGGGCCTAATGGAGAATATTTTGAAGATAAAGTGAGTGTGACGACTACGGCTGTAAAAGGCATTTATTTAGTGGATGAAAGCAATCATACGTCCTCTCTTATTACCTTGAGTGATGTGCCAGCGGGAGAGTATAATAAGATAAAATTCACCGTTGGTGTGGACGAAAATGGAGTGACAGAGGGTGCAGCCGGTGGTATTCTCGATCCCGCGACTTGCAATATGTTTTGGAATTGGAATTCTGGTTACATTGCCTTGAAATTCGAAGGGCAATCTCCAGATTCTAATGGTGGGGTGTCCGGTACAGAGACACTAGATGAAAACAGCATCCATGGGATTGCTTATCACATCGGAGGCTGGAGAGATATTGAAGGGACTGCCTTCGTTTACAATAATAAAGCTTTGAGTCTAGACTTCGACACCAATGCAAAAGTAAAATACGGTGAACAACCACACGTTCATATTGTCATGGATGTTTTGACACTTTTTAATGGAGAAAATGACATTGATTTTACTGGAAATCACAATGTACATAAACCGCTTGATGGGGTTGATATGGCTAATAATATTCCCAATGCATTTACATTCGACCACATACATCAGTAATGTATTAATGAAGTATTAGATATAGAATTAAGAGATTTTTTAAATGTTTTAATTGTACCTAACGTGAGATTATTCGTAGATGGAAGGACTTATACAAGTTTTTACCATCTACGGTAATCTCTAATCGGTGCTTTTTACTTTTAATTATTCAAACATTTACTAGGATGAAGAATTTATTATTCACCATCATCATTATATTCAGCATTTCGTGTCAAAAGGATGATGTCGTAGAAAATCCATATCAACTGTCCTATCCGGCTTATTTTCCCGAGCTTAAGTATCCATTAGACACAAATCCAATTACCAAAGCAGGTTTCGAATTGGGCAAAAAACTATTCAATGACCCTCGTCTATCTATTGATAACAGCGTGGCATGCTCTAACTGTCACGTAAAATCTGTGGCCTTTACCGATCCTCAGCACAATCCGAGTGTTGGGGTATTTGAGAGGTCAGGCACCAGAAATGCACCTATGATTGCGAACATGGCATTTCAACCTGAATTTTTATTGGATGGTGGAGTGTCTCACCTTGATTTTGTACCGGTTTTCGCCATTGAAAATCAAAGAGAGATGGCGGAGTCCTTAGTTCATGTCGTGACAAAATTGAATAAAATAGATGAATATCGACAAGAGTTCAGGAATGCCTTTCCTAATTTGGATACGATTACCAGTCCCTTTATGTTGAAAGCATTGTCTCAGTATATGTTATTATTGGTTTCTGATGAGGCAAAATATGATCATGTATTACAAGGTATTGCACAATATACACAGGATGAATTGGCAGGTAAAACGCTTTTTGATAGCAAATGTGCAACGTGTCATTCTGGAGCTTTATTTACCAACTACGGGTTTTTCAATAATGGTTTGGATTCAAGCTTTGAAGACATCGGACGAGCAAAAATTACGGAATCGGACAGTGATTTAGGAAAGTTTAAGGTGCCAAGTCTTCGGAATATTGGTCGTACGGCACCTTACATGCATGATGGTCGATTCGAAACGCTGGAAGAAGTGCTGAATCATTATAGATTTGGAGTAAAAGATTCGCCTACTTTGGCACAAGAATTAAGGACTGCTGGGCAATTGGGAATAGAACTCAGTGACGATGAAGCGGAGAAAATTATTCTATTTCTCAATACATTGACGGACTATGAATTTATTTCAAATCCAATTTTTTAGGGATATGATGAATGTATAAATGAGAAATCGATATGCCATTTCATTGGTATAAATTCATGATAGTAAAGAAATTGAAATATTTTTTTAATCTACAAATATCAGCATTATTCATCGGTTAATTCCAGAAATGTAATGGTTTTGAGTCTAATGGATACCATCATTCTATGTTCCATTTGATAGGAGAACAGAATTTTTCCTCACTCCCTTAAGCGTTTTTCTACTATATTGTATTCATATTACTGAAAAGACTATTTGCGAATCTAACAAATGTATTGGCGCCAAGAGATCCGTAGGTTACACTTTTCATATTTGTTTAATTGGAAATTTAAATTTTATGAATAGAATACTTTTTATACTCTTGATTTTTGCTGCTCTATTTTCATCCTGCAGGAAGGATGACATCGTGACCACAACGGAGGAAGATATTCCAACGGTCGAAAACAAATATAAGATTCGTGTCATAGGACGGATCATCGACCAAGATGGTAAACCCATTCAAAATGCCAATATTCTGGCTGACAATCAAGTGAAGGAGAGTGATGTAAATGGATTCTTTGTATTAGAAAATGTCAATGTAGGAGCTACAAATGGCATCTTTATCCAAGCTGAGGCTTTGGGATATTTTGAAGGTGGAGTCAATCTTATTTCTAGTACTCTGGCAGACAAACAGGTGAAAATCCAGTTAATAAAAAGGGTATTCAGCAGTAAAATCGATGCATCTCAGGGAGGTACGGTTTCGAATAATGGCGGTGCTTCAGTCGATTTTCAGGGGGGAAGTTTTTTGTTGGATGGACAAGCATTTTCAGGAGAAGTTAATGTCTTTATGCATTACCTGGATCCTAGCGAGGCAGACTTTATGAATCGGGTGCCGGGTAGTCTCGCCGCCATCAATGCAGATGGCAGTCGGAGTACTTTGAAATCCTTCGGTATGGTAGTCGTGGAACTTGAGTCAGACTCTGGCGATAAACTTCAATTGGACTCTGCAAAACCTGCCACTCTCAGGACAGAGGTTCCTAGTTCCTTGATTTCGGAGGCTCCATCAGAGATTCCGTTGTGGTACTTTGATTCACAAAAGGCTCGATGGATAGAAGAGGGAAGTGCCACCTTACAAGGCAATGTCTATGTCGGCACAGTCAAGCATTTTACTTGGTGGAATTGTGATGTGCCCTGTCCGACAGTGAATATTTGCCTGAATTTTATTGATGAAGATACACAAGAACCCTTAGAGGGATATAATATATGTGTAAACACCTCTAATTGTGGTTCGGCATGTGGAACTACGGATGCCAATGGTAGCCTTTGTGATATAATACCACGATATACCGAAGTACAAATATTTTTGTTTAATATATGTGGAGAAACGGTATATACAACTACCATTCCGCCCGTAATAGACGATAATACAGTGGTCAATTTTGAAGTAAATGGCACTGAATTTAGTGAATTTACCATAGTAGGAACTGTTATGTCATGCGATACGGAAGAGCCGGTTCCCAGTGCTTTAGTCAGCTTTGAATGGGGTAATAATGTCGTCAGTACCATCGCGGATGAAAATGGACAATATGAAATCGTCCAAAATTTTTGTGGAAATCCTATTGATGGGGTATTATATTTTGTAGGGGAATCATCAGGTTTTGCAAATTCATATGCGATCACCATTGATGAAAGTTTGAGTGCAGAGTACAATCCTCAGCTATGCGATGAAGCCAACCATTTTACCTTTAATGGTGAAATCTTGTCATTTGATTGTAAGGCCATCGTCCATCCCAATGAAACAGTAATTTATTATGATCAAACATCGGGTAATTTACTCGGATTTTATGGTAATTTCATTGGTACATTTGATGGTACTTATTATGAAAATTCAACTATAACGGATTCTGGTTCTACAACTGTAGTTGTAACGGGGTTTGGTCAAGTAGGGGAGAATATTATTGGTCAGTTTACAACCTCGACAGGCAGTACTGGCTCTTTTTCTGCAAAACGCATCAAGTAATTAATTATACACGACTCATATTTAGAAGATGGATTCAAAGATGCTCATAAAGAACGCAATGAATGGCGACTCGAGAAGCCAGAGGTTGCTCTTTGATTCATATTCGCCGATGTTGTTCAGTGTATGTATGAGATATTGTAAAAGTAGAGAAGAGGCGGAGGATGCACTTCAGGATGCTTGGATTAAAATATTTAATTCACTCGAACAATATGAAAGTCGTGGAAAATTTGAAGCTTGGCTTAGAACGATTGCGATTAATACCTCGATACGAAGGAGGCAAAAGCTCTATTTCGTCAATGAAAAAAACGGTTATGAAATCTTACCCGATTATTATGAAAATGCAGACATCCTTGAAAGTATGCATGCGGACGAAATTTTGTCAATGATTGACCGATTGCCTGACGGATATGCTGAAGTATTCAAACTGTTCGTCATTGATGATTTTAAACATAAGGAAATTGCAGAGATTATGGGAATAAGCGAAAGCACCAGTCGGGTAAAACTCACGATGGCACGGCGAAAACTTCAAAAAATGATCATTAATTTAGATAAACATTTGGCTCATGAATAAGCACATTGAAAATACGATCAAAAACAAAGTATCAGATAAATCGTATGAACTCGATCTAGACAAGATGTGGGCAGGTGTTCAGCCACATATACCTGCTCAAAAGAGAAGGAGAAGTTTCGTATTCTTTTGGTTATTTGGATTCTTGGCTGTAGTTGCGACTATGCTTCTATTCAGACCAAGGAATGTGGAATCGGTCAAGATGGATTTCCAATCAGACCAAAAAGTCGAACTTACGCCTACAGCGACTCCCAATCTGATAAAAAGTCTAGAAACGATTGACATCTCTTCAGAAAATTCAAGTACCGAAAAAATGAGAGTGACTGATCCTCTGCATTCTGATTTATCTGATTCGGAATTGGTGTTTGCAGAAAGCAACAACACGATTGGATTTAGTAATTCCAATCATGGAAAATACTTAATGACTCCAGCTTTCGAAGAAGAAGGTCAGTTCAAGGATGAAGAGGATTTCTCGAGACAAGAAGTTCCTGTAAGTAAGGAATTATTTTACTTACCTACTATTGATGATTTAAGGAATGATCGCCTAGTTTATAATCGTAAGATGAGGAGTCCTAGACTAAATGTTAGGCCATATATACAAGAGGAGACCCTCAATTCCAGAAACACCACAGTCGGAATTTCAGGCTCTTATGGAATCAATTTCGGTACTTACAAAACTTCAAATCCTAATTTTGAAAAGGAACTACAACAAAGGAAATCTACTGAAATATCAATGGATAACTGGAGTTTGGGTCTTGAAATTGGGAAGCGAATGAGTTCTCGATTTGGGATTTCATTAGGTCTGTCATTTAGTCAATACTGGGAAAAGAATGAGCTGACGAATGTGACCACAGAAACGATCAGTAAGTACATGCCAACAGCCTATGTGTATTCTAGTGGCGGTATTGATACCTTATGGGGAAATACCAATTTTACTAGGACCAGGACGAGTAACGAAAAAATTTATTTGAGATATTCGAGTTGGCAGGTACCCATCAGATTGAACTATTTTGGTCAGCTAAGTAACTATGAATATTACCTAGGCACTGGCATTGATCTACGTTTTTCACCAACTTTTAAGGGTCGCTTTTATTACGAATCTGCGATTTATGAAATGGAATCAGACGAAGATCGTTTGATGAATTATAGTTTACAATACAATCTAACTTTTGCGGCAGGAATACAAAAAATGATGAATTCCGCACTCGGATTGCGGCTCGGATTGAGTGGTAGAATTCCATTGTCAAGCTATTCGAGTTCTGACTATGATATCGAACACCGGATATATTCTATTAACCTGGAAAGCAGTTTATTTTATAAATTTTAAAAAGAATTATAATGAGAAATATTTTTTTAACGCTTTGTCTTGCAATCTTTTTTAATATCAGCTCTATATTTTCGCAATGTTTGGGCCCTCTGGTTGATAATCCGGGAGTGACACTTGAAAATGGTGAGGCTTATTTGACTTGGGAGGATATATTTGAATATAAAGATCCGAATTGTGAATTATTAATGGCATTGGGTGACTCAACCTCTTTTGACTCTATTTATGTAGATTGTAGCAAAGTGGGAACACATTACTTACTTGTAGATGCGAACTCGCCTGAGTATCCACAAGTATTTCTTATCACAATAAATCCTGATGAAGCATGCACTGGAATTAATCCTTCTGAATATTACATCTTACAAATACAAGATGTCTATGAAATAAATGCTCCATTGGAAGTAAAATTAAATGGAAATACCCTTGAAAATCCCTATGAATTGATTTATAGTATACCTAAATCTGACATCTTGAGTGGAGATAATAAAATTGAATTTTTTGGTCAAAATCCAACAGTCAATGGGGTATCTACTCTTGACCTAGTTTTGATAAATCGGTTTTTATTTGAATTAACTATTCCGACTCCCATGGAAGCACTCAGGTCAGATATCGACAAGTCTGGCTTTATTGGCGTCAATGATATGCTGGTATTAAGAAAATTAGTTTTAGGAATATCCAATGACAATGAATATCGGTTTATACATGAAAATCAGGAGTTTCCTTCTGATTTTGACCCTTTCGATTTTGGTGTGGATTACTACGACTATCATTTTGAGGGAAGTGAGGCAGATCAGATCAACTTTTTATTCGTCCCTTATGTAGCAGGAGATGTAAATAATACCGCAAAATTTGGGGAAAAGGATTCTGGTACTCGTAGCTCTGTCATTTTAAGTTATGATGATATCAGTGTGAAGACGGATCAAGAATATGATGTGACATTTGAGACACAAAACATTGGGAATATTGCAGGAATTAGTGCTGATTTGGCTTTTGAAGGAGTGTCATATATAAATGATAACAATAACTATTCTCCTCTAGAATGGATGGGTGTATCTTTAGATAATAAGGACTATAGATTCAATTATCTTAATACGTCAAGTGACCAAAAATCATTGCAATTTACAATACATGTAGTGGCAGAGAGAGACGGAATGTTGTCTGAGATGATCGCATTAAATTCGGATTTTAATAATGAATTGATTGATGAGTTTTTAAATTCATTTTCAGTAAGTTTGATTGCCAATCAAGTTCTAGGCGCTTATGAGAGTGAATTAGAGGATTTAAAAATTTACCCAAATCCTGTCTCAGATTTTGTTTCCATCCAGTTGCCTGTTAATGATATTTATCATGTCACTTTCACCGACGTGTTAGGTAAGTCAGTTTTTCAAAAATCACTCAGTGGCAATTCTCTAGAAATTCATAAATCAGAAATCGGGCATTCAGGATGCTACTTTGTCATCGTCGAAAATAACGATAGGCGTTATATACAAAAATTGATCATAGAATAACGCTTTCACCATATTTTAAAGAGTTATTGAAGGGTTGGAGGTGTTCCAGCCCTTTTTATTTGAAAATATTTTTACTTAAATTTTGTAATTAAACAAAATATACTTATTTTGTGACCAATAAAATTTATAAAACCATGAAAAATTATTCTTGTAATGTTATTCTTGTAATGTTATTCTTGTAATGTTATTCTTGTAATGTTATTCTTGTTTTTCTCCAATTATTTATTATCTCAATGTCAGACTGATGCATCTTATGTGCCTTATCCGGGAGGATGTAATTGGGATCCGACCACTTGTACTGATTGTTGCACCAGCAGTAGTGGTGGCACATGTCAATTTTACTTTTATTGTGGTGATCCATCTACCGGACATGAGTGTGATATCTTAATGGTTTGCCATGGGGATATTGCTAAGGGCAGTATCCGTGTTACGGTTCAGAGTTGGGATGAAACTTATGATGGGATTTCTGGAGCTCCCAACAGTTATTATACGAATCTAGGAATAGCTACTGATTCTCTAGGCAGAGCAAAATTTATATTTGGAGAGGATCTTTCGGGTAATACCAATTACGGGATTCCGGCGAATGTGACCTTCATTATCTATCCGGGAACTGCCTACGCTGAGACGGCCAGTTTCAACTTTAATTGTCAATAGTTAGAAAACTAAAACTTCTCAACCATGAAAAATTTATACGTACTCATCATCTTGGCATTGGCAGTTAATTCTTTGTATAGCCAGTGTGATGGGGAGCTAAAGATTCAGACCAACTCACAGTCGGCACTAGATTCTCTCATTACCCTGTATTCTACATGCGACTCTCTCTATAGTGTGGATGTGTATGGCAACGATATTACCGACATAAGCGGACTATCGAACTTTGCAATTATTAAAAAATTTTCAGCAATCGGTACCCACCTCAAGGATTTTAATGCATTAGAAAATACTTCGGTGGATATCTTTGCAATTCAAGATAATGCTTTGCTCTCCCCTAAAATTGTGCTTCCCGAGAGCGACAGGACTGAAAGTTTTATTTTTACCAACAATAGTACGGATACCGTGCTGATTAAGATGGCGGGACAAGTAGGAGTCTTTAGATTTGATAATGAGGATATTGGAAATTATCTATATGTGAAGAATGAATCCATGAAACCCATGTCAATCAAATATTATTATCAGGACGGCGATATTTATTATGATGCGGTAACAAAACCGAAGGTGACGGATAAGTTTTGGGTAAGTGACGTAAGCCACTATCCAAATGTGACGGCACTCCCTGTCAGGTCAGATACCCTTGGTGAATTTTATATCATAAGTGGTTCGTCACATTTCGATATGTCTGGCATTGAAAATTTTAAAAAAATAGGATTACTCACCTTGCGTAATATCCCTTCGGTGGATTTTAAGGCCCTGAGAGAAGCCGATGTAGAGATAGAAAACCTTGACTTAACCAGTATTAGCCAAGGATTAGACGACGTATCAGAAATCGCCGATGTTAATATGAAGGGTTTGTACTTAACTAATTTGAATAATATTACTGATCTAAATGGATTGGGTAATATTAGTAATCTTAGTGCAATCGGTCTTTTTGATTTACCAGCATTGACGGACATCAATAAGTTAATGGAGGTTCAAGCATTTGATCATGATAATCCATTTATTTATAGATTATTTATTCAAGATTGTCCTCAACTATCCTCATGTGCGATAAAGCCCATCTGTGAGTATCTTGAGGGAGATTTTATCCCTTTTTATACTGAAATTAATAATAATGGAGAGGGGTGTGCTTCTATTGAGGAGATACAGATAGCTTGTTTGTCCTCTTCAGATGATTTGGATAATTCTGACAAGTCAATCCGCATTTACCCAAATCCTGTCTCAGATTTTGTTTCCATCCAGTTGCCTGTTAATGATATTTATCATGTCACCATCACCGACGTGTTAGGTAAGTCAGTTTTTCAAAAATCACTCAGTGGCAATTCTCTGGAAATTCATAAATCAGAAATCGGGCATTCAGGATGCTACTTTGTCATCGTAGAAAATAACGATAGGCGCTTTGTACAAAAATTAATCATAGAATAGCACTTACACTATATTTTAAAAGTTACA
>JACJYM010000017.1 GCA_020636155.1 Lewinellaceae bacterium
GCCTTGTGCATTACACTGGTCTAGTGTCCAATGAACCAGCAGTTTGTTTTCAGACACCTCACATGCCTGAGCACAACTGGATATTCCTGTGACATTAGACTCGAGGGTAACTTCTTCTCCTACACAAATGTCCAAATCACCCCCAAGATTCAAACTCAATGTATTCACATCTAAAGTAATAGCGGTAGTTGAATTACACCCTTGATTATTTACATAACTAATATAATAAGTTCCTGCATTTTGAGCAGTAATATTTTCGAGCACCCAATAGGAGCTTTCGTCGGGAATGTTACTGTAAAAACCGTTGGGTCCATTAATTTCAAAACCAAAAAATCCCAATGACTGGGTTCCAATTTTGATCGATTGTCCCTTACATGCATAGGCTTTATTAGATTGAAAAAAACCATTACCCTGATCTACATAAGGCGTTAATGGTGTAGGATTGCCCCCGTCTAATGTCACTGCAAGTGTTTGATAATCACAACCACATTCATTCAATGCAATCACAGAATACAAATCAGAATCCAGTCCTGACACCGTAAAATTGCCGGCTCCAGAACCTACAAGCTGATTGTTCGAATCGAATACACTCACTGTTCGATTACAACCCAAAATATTTCCGGAAGAACTAATTTCTATAAAACCATCACTGGCATAGCACGTGCTAGGAGGGCTAGAATTTTCAATATGAAGTTTACAATTTGATTGCGAAAAAAGATTAAATACGAATAGGAGACAAACAAATGCTGTTCCATAAAAACGAAGTAACATTCGATTCATTTTAGATTGGTTTTAATCGTCAAATATCTTTATTTATAATATCTCATCAAAATAAAAATCAATAATCAAATGACTATTGTTTTACTAATATGATTAAGAGAAACTTATATAATTAAAGCAACTTTAATATGTTTTCAACTTACTAAGTATTGGTATTTTTGAGGTAGATTCCTAACCCTAAAGGTCTAAAATCAAAAGGATTTTTCAAATATTTCTAGATTAATGTAAAATTTTAAACAAAAAAACCGGCCATGAATCATGGCCGGTTAAGTGCAAGTTTTGGTTGATTAATTGTTACTCGAGACTAATCATTTTTTTAGTGTCTGAGTAACTACCACTTTCGATTGAATAGTAGTAAACACCAGACCCTCCTAGGGTATTTTTATCGATTGTAATTGAATTTTCACCTGAATTAAATTCTTTATTCAAGTTATATACTACTTTACCATCAATGTTATATACTGTTAAATTTACAACATCAGTAGTTGGTATAAAGAATTTAATTTCTGTTGTTCCTATGAATGGATTAGGTTCATTTTGGAACAATTTAAATTCTTGAATACTATTTTCTACACCATTAAATTGTAAGTTTAATTTTGCAGTTTTAATATCATCACCGATATAAGCTTCAGATTTAAGCATTGTATTGTCAATACTTAACAAATCGCTTAGTTTTGCAATTCTATTTGCCTTAACTGTTAAGGTCAGAATCCCAGTATTTGCTAAGACGCCATTAGGGCTGGTTGTACTTAATATTAATTTATTATTAGTTAGATTTACATCTTGTACATTTACTTCAAATACATTTGATGCTATGTCTAACAATTCTAAACCGTTGGTATTTAATTCTAATTGCATACCGTATAGTTTTTCGGTATTCTCTAGATTTAATTCGATGCTAAAAGTTTGACCTGCACTTAATAATTGATCTTCAGTCACCATTGTAACGGTCGTATTACTTCTGTTGTCCGAATTTCGACCTGCGAGATTCAACTCAACCGTTTTATTAACATCTCCTATTTTTATACCTACCAAGTTTTGATTTTGCATATCTGTATGTAAATCGTCGATATTTACAATTTCATCTAACGGATACAAATGATTGATATCCATAGCATTAGACGCATCAACAAATCTCCAACTGTCGTTATCAAATTTAGATACTAATCCCAATACTAGTTTTCTAATCTGTATCAAGTCACTCGCAGTGACTTTCTCATCATTTGTCGCATCCGCTGCTATTATCTGATATGGTGAAGTAAACGGTGCCAACCCTAAAATATGTCTTTGTATCAGAACTATATCTAAGGTACTCACTCCATTTGTATAATCGGTATCATTTTCTGCAGTGACATTGTAATCAAGATTCATAGGAACAAATTTAAACGTGTATCCATTATCTTCGTCTGCCATAACTCTGCTCAACTCTGGAAGTTCACCGATAAGATTAACCGTGGTTCCTGCAATCTCTTCACCACTTTCAGTAACAATATTACCAGAAATATTCGCTGTCAAACCTTCGCCACAAACTCCTTGATTATCCAATAAATTTAAATAAACCAAACAGTAGTCTGTATTCATCTTTTCGTCCCATACCGACATTTTCACCTCGGCTTCAGGCATATCGTCACAATCAAATATTTTTGCAGAACTATTAGTTTCTGGAACCCATTTTTGAGCATTACCAGAATTGTATTGCGATAAAGTGGCATTTTCACCTGCTCCTTTAAAGTAATGTTCTTGATTAATTTTTGATAAAACAGGATGTGCCCCATCAAATGTAAACAACAAATCAGGTTTTGCAGTACAGTTGTCAAATGAACCTAAATCAAAGTCTCTTGCCCAAAGTTCAACTTGTCCATTAACCATCAAAGCAGATGACAGATTTACACAATATGGTGTTGGTGCTTTCTTATCAACCACCATAAATGTGTTGGTACAACTTGTAATATTGCCACAACCATCAGAGACTTTCCATTGAACAATATGGTTGGCCATACTTCCGTAAATGTCTTCTGGAATCGTGATTTTTACATCTTGTCCAGAAGCTGTCGGACTGACATATCTATCTGGAATACCATTACCATTTGTATCATTTGAGAATGAATTATCAGATGCAGGCAGTAAACTTGAGTATTCATATTCCCAAGTACCGTCACCCCATAAGTCAACAAGAATAGTCCACTTTAACCATGAGCTTGCACAGTCACCATTATCGGTAGCATGATTTGTCAGCATTAATTGTCTTGTTTCACATTTGTCTCCGTCATTGTCCACATCACTATTGTCATTGACAGCAAACATTTGATTTTCGCAAGTTAATACTGGGGCTACGTTATCTACCACTTTTATTATCTGAATGTGGTGCCATATACCTTCATCGTCAAAACCATTAGGCTCATATTGACACCAATCAATGACTGTCCAGTGATTTACAATTTTAAAACATGCACCTTCTTCAAATTTAAAAGTATCAGATTCTAAACTAAACCCAATCAAGTCACACGGTCCTGATGACCACGTCGGAACTTCAACATCGGGTAAATTTAAGCAATCTGTCGTCTCATCCGATGGCCAATCAATATCATCACCATCAAACGGATCTTCTGATACTTTATTGATTCTTTGTACACAGAAAATACTCGGTGCATTCACAACACTCCATCTTCTTAGCACATAACCAGATCCACAGGCATCCAAGTATTCAATATCAGAGTATGTAGTCTCTAGTGTCAAACAATTGGAAGAAGCAGTTGCCTCACCTACAAGGCTCAAATCATTACAATCATCTGAACAACTAATGGTTACTTCAGCTGGGCAAGTAATCTGTGGTGGAAGCTTGTCTTCAACTCGAACATAAGCCCAAGTTTCATTAAAGTTATCACCATCACTGCCATACACACCATCCATGTCTCCATCATCCCAAACTCTCAACCAAACTTTTACGATTCCGTAAGCCACTGTTCCTTCAACGTCAGTTAAGTCTGCGCAGCAGAATTTTACATAAGCTCCATTGTCTGGATCGTAAGAGTTACTATTTGGATTAGTACTTCCGTCGAATGTATGACCATCCGCATTATAAGTGAAGTTTCCAGTGTAACCACAACCATCTTCATCTCTGGTCGGATCATCTTCCCTTCTTACTTCTAAATGTACAGCACTACAACCGTCAAATGAACCGTTGTCAACGCTATTGGCAAATAACTTAGCAATACCATCTCCATTACCTGAATTGGTAAGGGAAATCACAATGTTTTGTTTAGCCACTGCAATTGGTGCTGTATGATCTACTATATCTACAGTCACACTGGCAACGCTTGTATTTCCGCAGCAATCGCTCGCTACGTAATTGAATGTATGAGATCCCTTAGGAGCTCCTTGAACCAGGTATTTTTGCTCACTTACATCGAAAGTTATGTTAATACCAATTGGTCCGGTTACGGTGTAATTAACTGCATCAGAACAGTTGTCATGTAAGATTTTAGGTGCCGGCATGTAGAAATTACCAACACAACCCCAAGGGTCAACACTTACCGTAAATCCATCAGCAGCAATCGTCGGTGCTTCAGTATCAGCTGCTTTAATGACTTGAATATAATTCATCGTCAATGAAGTACACCAATCCAATACCAACCAAGATCTAATGACCTTTTTACTTGCGGAACATCCATTACCACAAGCCGGTGTCTCTGTATCGGTTTTGGCGGCTACTAGATTGCATAGATTGCTATTAATAGCCTGACCATTCACAGTTGGGTAAGCATAAGTCAACGCTGTTTCATATCCAACTGAAGGAGTAAAGTAATCCACGATGCCTTGCATACTCGTATTGGAGCCACACGTCATGATTATTGGATTGACCGGTGGCATAACATCTCCTAGCGTTGCAGGATACAATGCATATTCCATCGTACATGAAGAAGATTGATTACCATGACTATCTGTAAAAACATAAGTACGTCTGATGTACTTAGCACCACAACCCGCATCGATGACTTCATCAGAAGTGACCGTCGTGTAAGTACCACAGTTTTCTTCAACTACAGGTGTTGGTACTGAAACAGAGCCATTTAAAATGCCTTGCTCCTCTACACATAAAAATTGACAATTAGGATCACTGCCCCCTATTTCACATGGGCATTCGACAATCTGAGGTGGTAGTTTATCTTCTACAGATAAATTTCCCCAACATGAATTTCCATTAGCTGGATTTGTAACTGTAACGGAGTAACTTCCTGGACTTGAGATAATATTACCTGAAATTCCAGAAATCTTTACAGAAAATCCACTAACATCACCAGTTTCACCCTCGAGAACCATCTCAGGAGTGATTAACGCTTCGCAATTTTCATCAAGTGAAACCTGCACTAAATCATTACAGGCAATACTTTGACTATAAGATTTGTTGTAAAAAGTAAAATTGAAAAGAAAGCTGAGAGCCATCAACCATAGGGATAGCCTCCACCTTCCATGAGTGTAAAAATCGGTCTTTACCATGGGTAAAAAGTTTTAGTTATTAAAAGAGTTTAAAATGTGCCTTGCGGCACTAGTTCAGGATAAGTTAAAGACTCTCTTAAAATTTTTGGCGGGAAACCGGTGTAAAGATAAGGGGACTTAATTTTCTAATTAAAATTTCTGAGATGGTATTTTTAGCATATTATTTTTCATAATTTATGGGTTTTTCTAATATCTCAATGTTTTCAAAGGCTTGTATCATCATCTTCAATTTCAGAAATATGTTCTTTTATAAAATTGTACAATCGGGCAGAATCATTATAAGCGATTCTTCTTCCAAATACTGTGACCATATACAAAGCTAGTAACCCAATTCCTAAAGCGACACAAAGGTATATTAGATTAGAATCGATATTTAAACTTCTATTTGAAAGATAAATTATCAATGAAAATAGTAATCCCACACCCATAGCCCCATAGCCAAACATAAGCAAAACCCAAGTATTCGGCTTTGGACCAATCAATCCATTCACCTTAAAAGTATCCGTATTTATGTCTTCGACATTGAGATTTGCCTGTGGTGACCAGAAATGCTGATAATTATTTTTAAAACCTAAGACAATGTGATAATCATTGCCGGAGGTCACCAAATCTTCTGTTTGACTTGCGAGTAAACCCATTCTTTCATTTAGCATTTTGGGGCTTTCATTGGTCACAAATTCAAATCTTGGTCTTAATGTATTTAAGGTTAATTTCATTTTTTAAACATTCATTTTAAAATTGAAAAATAAGTTGAGACATTCGTATTTTCAAAAGTACGTCCAAAATACTAATTTTGTCCTTAATGAAATCAATTATGAAAAATTTTTTATTTCCAATTTTTTTGGTGGTATTCGGAATAAGCACGGCCACTTCGCAGAGTTTTTGGTTCGGAGCCAAATCTGGTCTTGGCCTTAACAGGCAGCAATGGAGCAATTTTAACAGACAATTTGTCGCCACGGCATTTGGTGATGCTTTGATAGAATCTTATGATGAGGAGGAAACCAACTCCCTGTATGCTATGCTAGGATACCACCTTCGGGGAAGTGGAATACGATTTACTCAATTTCAAGGATATACTACACAGACCAATGGGTACATCTTTAGAAATCTGGTACTCGAACTGGGTGTAAAAAGAGCCTTGGGAGATTATGGAGATAAATACAGACCTTATTATATTATGGCCGTAAGAGGTGAATATACCCTCTCTACCAATCTAGATGAATTCGTTGGATATGATACTCGGTATTTTCCTCACAACGATTTCGTGAACAAATTCAACTACGGCATTACTTTCGGTGCAGGATATGAGTGGACAACCAGCAATTATCAGAAGGTGTTTTTAGAATTGGCGATTAATCCTGACGTCTCTTATCAATACGACCAACCGGCACTGAGTAATGTGAGGAATCCCTATACTGGTACCAAGGAAAATTTATCCCCTGTGAGAGTACGAAATTTAAGTTTTGAAATCAAAGTCGGCGTGAAATTTTTAAGGAAGGTGACGTATATAGATTAAAGGACAACTTCCTTATCGAAAATCTTGGCAAAAATGACCACCATAATGCAAATATTATTTGACAGTGAAACAAGTTAGGCTCTGAGAAAATTACGAGATTGTAATGGGAAGATTCAAGGTATGTGATTGATTTTTTAGAAAAATTCTACAGCTAAAGGATAACCTTATTAACTGATTTGGAATTTGTCTGTAAATTTGAAATTACCTAAAAGTTCTATGAAAGAAGAACATCAATTAACCATTGGAAAATTGGCATTTAATACTTCTCCAAGCTCAGTGATCACAAATCTATAAAGCTTGAAGCTCAATTCCTTTAACCATTAGGTGAAATAGATTTCTAATCCCCGATTCAATGGTGATATTGCATTATGTTTTGCATAAGGTTTTCATGGAGCTCTATGTAGAAGATGATTTTCTAGTTGAATTTATCTATGTACCCCTCATGACAAAACACCACAATTTACAAACCATGCATCTTAGATTAAAAATGTCGAATGTCAAAAAATCTAATTTTAATAGTCTCAGTTCTATTAATCTCTAGTTGTCGAAACCACGAAGAAGCTTCCCAGCCAAGTTCTGACAACAACAAAACTGCAAATAAAGCCCTGATATTGGACTACGAATTTGGTTCCACTCCACCGAGGACAATGGAGTCCCCACCACCACCTGAATTAACATTAGAAAAAGCAAGTAAAATCATCAAAACCGGATTTCTAAAATTCCAAGTTAATGACTTGAATTCAACTAAAATTAAAGTGGATTCATTGCTTAAGAAAAGCCATGGTTATTATGAAAATGAACAATTTAATTCCCATAGTAACAGAATCACTTATACTCTACTATTAAGAATTCCCAACACACATTTTGATTCGCTAGTCAAGCTTTTTGAACAAGGAATTGATAGATTAGAAGGAAAAAATATAAATGCCAAGGATGTCACCGAAGAATATGTAGATCTAAATATAAGACTCAACAATCATTTGGCATACCTCAATCAGTATAAAGACATTCTTAAAAAAGCAAATTCAATAAAGGAAATCCTTGAAGTTCAAGAGAAAATACGAAGCCTAGAGGAAGAAATAGAAAGTAAAAAGGGAAGACTGAACTACTTGGATGACAAGGTAAAGTATTCCACTTTAAATCTTGAATTGACCGAATTAATTACATCAACACCATCAAGTGAATCAAAATTTACAACACGACTAAAATCCGCATTTAATGATGGATTTGAGGGTTTTCTTGGATTTATTGTAGGAGTAATAAGTCTTTGGCCACTCCTAATAGTGTTGCTATTCATAATTATTAGTAGAAAAAGCATATTTAAAAATCTGAACTTTAGGAAAAGTAATTCTCCTAAAGACTTATGACCAAGATTGGTCATGAACCATTCAAATAGCATTTGACATCCAAATATCTAAATTGTTTTAAGAAGTGAAAAAACTCGATCAAAAGCAAATTTTATACTTTATTGTACGGGGATAATTGTGCTTGGGATTAATAGATTCTATTTATTAAATAAAAATTAAGGTTTTTTTATTTTCTAATTTATAATTTTGCACCTCTTTAGCATGTAGGAAAATTTAGTATTGGATACGGATCAACACAACATCGATTTAAAAAAGCTGCCTAAGCATATCGCTATAATCATGGACGGCAATGGGAGATGGGCAAAGTCCAGAAACCAAGTTCGTGTGTTCGGCCATAAAAACGGGGTCAATTCTGTACGAGAAGTCACGGAAGCCTGTGCCGAGCTCGGTGTCCAATACTTGACGCTATATGCATTCAGCACCGAAAATTGGGACAGACCAAAATTTGAGGTAAACACCCTTATGAAACTGTTGGTTGACACTTTAAAAAAAGAAATTAATACACTCAACAAAAACGACATTTCGTTACAAGCTATCGGTGACCTTTCAAAGCTACCCGAAAAAACAAGAAAAGCTTTGCTTGAAGGGATAGAAGCGACCAAAACCAACAGTCGCATGAAACTCATTCTTGCACTAAATTATAGTTCGAAATGGGAAATAGCAGAGTGCATCAAAAAAATCGCCATTCAATATGCTGATGGAGTTTTAGACCTCCAAGATATCAATGACAAGTGTATCTGCGAAAACCTTGAGACAAAGGGTATTCCGGATCCTGAGCTCATGATCAGGACAAGCGGTGAACAGCGGATTAGCAATTTTTTACTCTACCAGCTCGCTTATGCGGAGTTGTATTTTACGGAAACAATGTGGCCCGATTTTAATAAGGCCGCTTTATATAAAGCCATCGAAAATTTTCAAGAAAGAGAAAGAAGATTTGGCAAGACCAGTGAGCAATTGAAAAATGCTTAACATTTTTTTAAAAGAGTCAAAGGCACAGAAAATGATATAAATCGTTTTTAAAAAGCTATTTGACACAACAAAAAATAGAAAAAACTGAATGATAAATTTGAAAAATATCCTGTGTGTATCTTTAACACTTCTCTTGGCTCTGGTCAACTTAAGTGCTCAAGAGCAAGTATTTGACTACAGTCAAAAAAAAGATTTTTATATAGGTGATCTCAAAGTAGAAGGTGCCGGCACCAAAGACCCTAATGCAATCAAATCCATCGCCGGACTAAAAATCGGTGATAAAATAGAAGTACCCGGAAATAAAATACCCGATGCCATCAAGAGCCTTCTGAGACTTAAACTATTCAAAGATGTCAGAATCATCCTAGATAGTACTGTTGCCGACACGGCTTATCTGCGTATCTCGCTCGAAGAAAGACCAGTATTGTCAAGATATTCATTTTCTGGAGTAAAAAATTCTCAACACGATGATCTCAATGAATTGGTTTCTAATATTTTATCCAAAGGGGGTATAGTCACCGAAGATCAAAAAAGCCTTTGTGCCGAAAAAATCAGAGAATTCTATGTAGAAAAGGGAAAACTGGATGCCAAAGTCAAAGTCATAGAAACACCAGATAACGTAAAACCCAATACGGTAAAGCTCGATTTTGCCATAACACCCGGAGATAGAGTAAAAGTGGAAGACATCACATTCGAAGGAAACAAGGCATTCAGTGACAGGAAGTTACGCAAAAAAATGAAACATACCAAACGCAAAGGAACATTGCTTCGAAAAACGAAATTTATCAAAAAAGATTTTGAAGAAGACGAAGAAAGCGTCATCGCTTTTTACAACACCAATGGTTATCGAGATGCCAAAATCATAAAAGATAGTATGTGGCGGGAAGAAGACGGAGATTTACAAATAAAAGTAAATATTGATGAAGGGAATGTGTATCATTTTAGGAATATAAAATGGAAAGGCAACTCCCTCTACTCTGACGAGCAACTATCTACGATATTAGGCATTGAAAAGGGTGATGTATATAATCCAGAATTGCTCGAAAATAGATTGCGATTTTCATTGGATGGTCGTGATGTTTCTTCACTTTATCTTGATGATGGCTATCTCGGATTTGAAGTAAATCCGGTCGAACTCATCATTCCGGGCGATAGCATCGACATAGAAATGCGAATTTATGAAGGGCCACAATTTACCATTGGCGATGTCACCATAGAGGGAAATGATCGGACCCATGAGCATGTCATCAGACGAGAATTGAGAACCAGACCTGGAGATAAATTTAGCCGCTCGGACATCATCAGATCTCAAAGAGAAATAATAAACCTCGGCTATTTCAATCCTGAAAACATGGATATTCAGACACCAGTCAACCAGCAACGAGGAACTGTAGATATCAAGTACAAACTCGAAGAAAGACCGAGTGACCAATTGGAACTATCAGCAGGTTATGGAGGTTTCAGCGGATTGATAGGTACACTCGGGGTGACCTTTAATAATTTCTCATTGTCTAATATTAAAGACAGGAGTACTTGGTCTCCACTCCCTACGGGTGATGGACAGAAATTATCTTTCAGACTTCAATCCAATAGTAGATTTTTCAGATCATTAAATTTCTCCTTTACGGAACCATGGCTTGGTGGCCGAAAAAGAAATGGATTCACAGTAGGTGCCGTGAGTAGTTCATTTGACTATACTACGTTGGGCTCAGGCTCACTTTCTATCACTAGAGCTTTTGTAGGATTAGGAAAACAATTAAGCTGGCCTGATGATTTCTTTGTATCTAATACCACTCTCAATTTTGAATTCATTGACATGGCCGATTATCGAAATGGAAATTTCTATGTCAACAATGTTAGGATTTATGATGGTAGCTTCAAGAATTTCAGCATTAAGCAATCCATTACTCGAAGTAGTATCAGCGATCCACTATTTCCTAGAAGTGGGTCAAGAGTGAGTCTGGCAGTACAGCTGACACCACCCTACTCCTTGTTTAGAAAAGACAATTATTATACTGTATCTGACTCTGAAATTGCAGACATACGTGCAAGATTACAGAGACTATGTGGACCTGCCTGTGACATTACTGATGAACTCGTCAATGATGAAGTCGCCAGTTTGGTTAATGCCAGAAGATTCGAGTATTTGGAATACCATAAATGGACATTTGATTCAGAGTGGTACTTTAATTTAGTAGGAAAATTGGTGCTAAAAGCTCAAGCTAAATTTGGTTATCTCGGTACTTATAAAAAATCTATTGGTGTCTCACCATTTGAAAGATTTGAATTGGGAGGAGACGGATTATCCAATCAATCTGCAGGTATCACGGGTAGAGATATCATCAGCTTAAGAGGTTATGAGACGTCAGATTTTCCTGTAAATAATCAAGGTGGTGCCGCAATTTATGACAAGATTACCATGGAATTGAGATATCCGTTATCCCTTAATCCAAATTCGACGATATTTCTGACTGGATTCCTACAAGGAGGAAATGCATGGAGTAAATTCGGTGATTTTAATCCATTTGACATGAAAAGATCAGCCGGTGTGGGAATGAGAGTTTTCTTACCAATGTTTGGATTGCTAGGATTTGATTATGGTTTTGGATTTGATAAGAACCTAGGAGCTTCTGCAAAATGGACGGATTATAGTACATTTAATATCGTACTTGGCTTTGAACCTGAATAAGAATATTTGTAACTTTTTAAATAGAAAACACGACTAAATCAATAATAATATTTGTATAAAATCACGCAATAATGAAAAAAACTTTAGTAATATTAATTTTCGGATTTTTGACCTTGAGTTCTGTATCAGCACAGAAATTTGGATATGTCAATTCACAAGAACTATTGGCATCGATGCCAGATGTAAAAAATGCAGATAATCAATTGAAATCTTTTCAAGACCCGCTCATCAAAAAAGGTCAAGATATGGTCGATGCATTGGAAGCTGAATATGGCAAGTATATGGAGGACGTAAATAACGGCCTTTTAAGTAATGTACAAAGACAACAAAAAGAACAAGACATTCAAAGCAAGCAAGTCAACATTCAAAACTATCAGGCAGAAGTACAAGAAAAAATCCTTAAAAAGAGAGAAGAATTGTACCAGCCTATATTAGACAAAGTCAATAATACCATTAAAAAATACGGTGAAGACAATGGCTATACCATGATTTTTGATACGAGTGTAGGAGGTATATTGCATGGTACAGAATCTGACAACCTGCTCGCAGCGTTGAAAACCAAGCTTGGAATATAACTAACTCTTTTATCCCACGAAGGAAACAATCCGAGTACTCGTGTGTTATTGATAAAATAAATAACAAAGAACATGGAATCAGTGGTAAAAAGTCCAGTGATGTTGTATACTGAGCAGACACCTAATCCTGAATCGTTAAAATTCGTAACCAATAAGATGCTCTATCGTGGCACTGCAGATTTTAGAGAAGCGGAATTGGCCAATGAGTGGAGTCCTATGGCAGCAGAACTATTTAAAAAGGATTATGTAAATGGGGTATATATCTGCAATAATTTTGTCACCATTACCAAAAATCCAGAATTGGATTGGTCACAGATTATGCTCGAGGCGAAGGAGTGGATTAAAAAATATGTGGAGAGTGGCGATACTATTGTAAAAGAAGGCTTTGCCGAAGTCATGGAAGAGATTCTGGCGAAGGAAGAGCAAGAAAGATACTCAGGTGACGATGCGGAAATTGTTAAAAAAATAAAGGATTTGATAGATACTTATGTTAAGCCTGCTGTGGAATCTGATGGAGGAAACATCGAGTTTAAATCTTATGACAAAGGTATCGTCAGTGTTATATTACAGGGTTCTTGCAGTGGCTGCCCATCCAGTACCGTCACATTAAAATCAGGAATCGAAGGCATGCTTAAAAGAATGATTCCCGAAGTAAAAGAAGTTGTCGCTGAAAATGGTTAATCAATATTTTTCTTTTACGTAATAATAAAATCAAAGCGGAAAGTACAATTTACTGTCCGCTTTTTTTATTTCAAAAAATTGGTTTTGGTAAGATATGAAAACACTAAATTGTAACGGAAAGCTACTGGTATTTGACCAAGCAAAATTGATGGGAATACTCAACCTAACCCCGGATAGTTTCTTCGATGGTGGTCGAATTAGTTCTATACAGAATGCATTGTCGAAAGTGGAAAATATGATCCATCATGGGGCAGAAATTATAGATATTGGAGCCATGTCATCCCGCCCAGGTGCCTCAATCATTACCGCAAAAGAGGAAATAAAAAGGCTAAAACCATATATCAATCTTATTGCTCGCCAATTTCCCGAGCTTGTCTTATCAATAGACACCATTCATTCGGAGACTGCCACATTTTCAATCAATGAAGGGGCAGACATGATTAACGATATCTCCGCCGGTGACTTCGACCCCCTGATGATAGATACGGTGGCAAAATTGAAAGTTCCCTATACCATCATGCACATGAATGGTACGCCAGAGACCATGCAAAAAACAGTGAATGAACAGTCGGACGTACTCAACGTATTGAAGTATTTAATCGATAAAAAAAGAAAATGCGAAGAGGCAGGTATCTTAGATATCATCATAGATCCTGGATTTGGATTTGGCAAAAGCGTGAATCAAAATTATAGCCTCTTGAAGCAGTTAACCTGTTTCGAGATTCTCGAAAAACCAATATTGGTCGGACTATCCAGAAAATCCATGATTTGCAAACCATTACATCTTTCTCCTGAGGATGCTCTCAATGGTACTACTGCATTAAATATGGTTGCATTGCAGAATGGTGCGGACATCCTGCGAGTACACGATGTCAAGGAAGCGAATCAAGTCCGCAAGCTGTATGGGCAGCTTAAGGAAGTTTAGATACCATCTTCTTCTTGCGCTAGTACTGTGCTGAATTTTTGTTGCTGTATCTTATGTGAATCAGTATAAACAGGCTTGATAGACACTCCACTTTCCTTTATTTCCTGTATCAATCGGAGCTGTCCCTTGATGTCATCATGATACAAGTTTATCAACCCATCCCTCAGTAACAAATATTGGGTTCTATCGACGACCATCATGCATTCGAGTAGCATTTTAAATTCTGAATCCCGTGACAAAGGTTTAAACAACTTGGCTCCTAGGCCTTCATTTAAACGGCAAAAATCTTCATTCCAATCATTTGGCAAGAAGGAGATAATATTGGCATTTTTCAGTTGAATAAAACTCAACTCTGGAGAGTACTTCATGATGGACATAGACATCAATCTTGCCACATTTAATCTCTCTAGTGTATTCATTTTAGTCAATTTTTTCGAAGAATCCCACTTCGTACTCAAATTAGCATTAAGCTCCTCTGAAACTTGAAATACTTGGTGTTCAATGGATTCCCTACGTTGAGGTGTACCTAGATAGATAATAAAATCAACCTCATTATTAAAATAATATTCATTGATGTTATCCGCAATTACTATTGGAAAAATGTCTTTGCTTAACTCAGGAAAGCTTGCAATAAAATCTACACTTCTCAACTCTTCATTGGCACCCATAAGGGATTTGTAATACTTTTTATCTTTGGATTTTAGCTGTTGTAAAGCCTGCGACGCTTTCTTTTGATAATTACTTTTCGAATCCGCATAACTATAGGACTCCATGTTCTTCAATGAACCCACAATGTTATTAACATAATCTTCTAAGGTATCTGAAGGCAATAAGTTGACATGATTCAATAAGGTTTTAAAATATGTCAATTTAAATGTTTCGACCCATTTATCAGTGGAATACTGGCTTAAAATCTTAAAATAATTTCTGAATTCTACAGTCATTCCATTCAGCACTTTTATATACGGCAGATAGCTTGGATTATCAATTAACTCGATTTTTATAGACTCTAATTTTTCAATAATTTTGACCAATACTTCTTTATGCTTCGTAATCGAAAAAGAATTGACCGTCAGTTTGTTGTGAAGAATATGCGATTCATTTATTTTCTTTAAATTTTCATTGAAAGAATCCACCCACAACTTGATTAGGTTGTTGTCCGCATTTAAGGTGGTTTGAGATTTAAAATAATTCTTTAGGTATTCTAGATTTTCGTTTTTCTCTAATTTTATTAGATATTCGAGATTGTCCACATATTTTTGAATGTTGTCAATGTAATTTTTATTCCAATCTTCGAGCTTTATTTCTGAAAAGTAATCATGATCCTCAATTAATTTTTTACACTCGTCAACAATTGAATTTAAAGCACCATTACCAACTTTATAATTATCTGACCTTAGTGAAAACTTGTCTAAAAACCCCTTTTTGGGCTCATTTTTGTCATTGTCAAATGAAAGAAGGATTGCCAACTTCAACTTGAGCTCCTCCAATAGCTCCACTTTTAGCTTGTTTTCATTTTCAAGGCGAGCTTTTAAGTTATCAAATTGAATTCCACTTATCACATCGAATTCTTGGTTCAATGACTTAAGTTCGACAATGATTTCTTCAAGTTTAGGAATAAATTCTTGACTGTCAATAAAATTTGCATTTAATGCAGAAAGTACATAATGATTTTCGAATTTTGGATTAAATAACCGGGACAACTGGTTCAAATTATCAACCCATAGATGATACTCCTCTGGGTTATAAGAAAATTGCGGACTCACGATATAATGTGCAAGATTGGGAACTCCCCTACTCTCTAAAATGTCAATATCTTCTTTTATTGCCCTGTAATCGCTGGTGCCAAATAATTCCGCTGATAATAACTTATAATGATAATCCAGCTTTTGGAGATAGAATGAGGACTTTATTTTATCCTGAAAACTAGATGGATTAATACTGGAAACTGTTATGGAATTTTGAATTCTGGCTAAGGTATTATTTGATAAATATTTTTCCCCTTTTAAATCAAGAAATGGGAGAAAATCAAACTGCTCCTTCAAATTCAACAAAATAGACTCACACCAATTTTCATCACTAGAAATAATCAACACTCTATCCTCCAATGACAATTCTTCAGATATCAACTTACAGATTTCTACTTCCAACTGATTATAAGTGCCTGTTATGTCACTGGCTATTTTTTCAGTAATTGTACCATATTGATGGTCAACATGCGAAGTGTAGTTCTCCATTTTATCGAAATTTGATGCAAAGTTATTAAATATTTTCAAATATAAATTATTATAATATGTATGTTTTTATGGTAATTATGGCTACTTTGTCACATTGGAAATAAGAAATAATATAATGGAATGCGTGATAAGAACACAAAGGCTTGATTTGAGACCTTTTAGACCTGAAGATGCCATGTTTATTTTTAATTTGATGAATCAGGCTTCGTGGATTAGGTACATTGGAGATAGGAATATCCATTCGGAAGATATTGCTAGAAAATATTTAGAACAAAATCAAATTAGATTATACAATGAAAATGGCTATGGGATGTATGCCATGTGTCTAAAAGGGACAGATGAAGTAATTGGCAGTTGTGGCATTGTGGTACGAGAGGGACTCGAAACTCCCGATCTCGGATATGCCATCTTAGAAAAATACAGTGGCAAAGCTTATACTAAAGAAGCTTGCAAAGGAGTACTGGAATATGCCAAAAACACTCTTAAATTTAGAAAAATATCAGCCATCACGACAAAGGATCACGAAGTATCGATTAGGATTCTTATGGGTTTAGGGTTTTCGTATTTAAAAACCATTAGGCTTCCAAACGACCCTGAAGAATTGAATTATTACGAATTGAAATTTTTTTAAAAAAATTCTAAAAAGCATTGCAAAATGCCAAAATGAATTATAAATTTGCACTCGCTTTTAAGAAAGTGATTAAATATGCTTCCTTAGCTCAGCCGGTTAGAGCATCTGACTGTTAATCAGAGGGTCCAAGGTTCAAGTCCTTGAGGGAGCGCAGGAAAAAGGGTAATTGATTGAATATCAATGCCCTTTTTTTATTGGTTGTCCTTTTGGAAGTAATAAACCCAAATATCTTTAATACAACAAAAAAAGGCTCAGGAAGTTTCCTGAGCCTTTTTATTGTTTAATTTAACAATATTGTCTAATCTACAATAATTAATTTCTTAATAATTGTCTCCGCACCAATCTTGATCTGGAGGTTATAAACTCCCGGTGCCAAGTCATCTACGTTGTACAAGTATTCGTGCATACCTTCGGTTAGACTTTCACTATCTTGAAGCGTTCTCACGAATTTACCTTCCGTAGTGTAGATCGACATACTGTAGTCGTCATCTTGCTCTAGATTCAATTCTAAGTTGAATTTGTCTATCGCCGGATTCGGATAAATGCTTACGTGTCTGCCGCCATATACTTTCACATATACTTCCTTGCTCGCTGACTTGCTTCCGTCATAATCTACTCCACTGACGTAGTAATAGTAGATACCAGTCTCTGAAGCATCGTTATCTATGAGTTTGTAATTATTCGTCGTACTCTGGTCATTGCCTGTCGCTTTAACTTTGCCGACTAAACTATAATTAGACTCTCCATTTACTCTCCTATATACTTCGTACTCATCAACGTTTTTCTCACTTTCCGTCGTCCATGATACTTCGTTGTTGTCATTCACTCGGATTGTTCTCACATCTAACCATGTCAATGGCAGTGGACTGAAGGCAATACCCGCATCTATGTTCATGTATGCTTGATCCGGTTGCAATGCATACAACTTCGTTGTTCCTGGCCCATTCGTACCATCTACGTCACTGTCTGAGTTCTCATTCGTTGCATTAGGTGTAGTAAATGAATACCCTGCCGGTGCCTCAAACTTCAAGTAATAACTTTGTTTTTGTAGATACTCTATTAAGTACTCACCGTTGGCATCTGTATAAGTCTCTCCAATTATTTCATCATCTGTATTGTACGCTTGTACTTTTACATTAGATATTCTCGGTTCATTAGACTCTTGGATACCGTTCTGATTCGTATCTAACCATACTAAATTTCCTACCGAAGCATCTGGGTAGTATCCTGCTCCGATGTTACATACTGACATTCCTGACGTCACGGTAAAGTTGTCTGTCTTGCCCTGATAATTTAAGTCACTATCTCCATCTTGCTCCGCTGAATTCGTCAAGTTAATATAACCCAATGCATCCTTCACTGCCGGTACTAATCCATACGGTGGCAAAACAATTTCCACATAGTATTCTCCCGGAGGAGCACAGAATTTGTAGTATCCATCATCTGATGGTGTACCAGGTTTATGACCTGTCAACTGCGTCTCCCATATCTGCCATGTGCCAAAATGGTTTCTCCATAGATTTACTTCTAATCCATTGATGCCGTTCTCAGTACTCTGCCATTGGTCATCTTCATTGATATCATACCATACTAAGTCTCCAATTGGTATACATTTATAGAATCCTGCATCCCAAGTTAAATCCACTTCTCCGGCATCTAATACCGTTACTTCAGTCATGAACATAATTGGATCTGCGTCACTATCGATGCTATCATCATTCCCGATGTTTTGGAAGGTTAATTCATATCCCTCAGGTGCAACAAATTGTATGCTATAGGCTCCCGGATATACATTCCCAAACAAATAATGTCCTGTCGCATCTGTAAATAATGAATCCACAATATTACCATCGCCATCCTTCAGATATACCTTTACTCCAGATAATCCAGGTTCGTTACTATCCTGAGTACCATCACCATCAATATCGTGCCATACATAATCTCCTATGGTTGCCAGAGGCAAGAGACCCGCATCTACACTGTGGTTCATTTCTCCAGCTTCTAACTCTATACATGCCGTATTGCCCGATCTATCTACATCACTATCTAACTCATCGTCATTTCCTTGATTCTGCAAGGTAAAATCACAACCTTCTGGTAAATTACTAATGTCAAAATGTAATACATAACCACCCGGCAACAAGCCATCAAATAAATAGTAACCGTTTTCGTCTGTTGTCATGGTCTCCAATTCATTACCCTCACAATCTAACAAGGTTACGATTACTCCACTTATACTTGGTTCGTTCTCATCCTGGATACCATCACCGTTCAAATCTTTCCAAACATAATCACCAATCTCTCCGGTAACTAATATCTCTGCTGCATCATTGTCGTCTTCGTCATCGTCTCCTTCATTAAATGGATCATCAATATCTTCATTAATCACATTGTCATTGTCATCTTCTTCATCAAAGATGTTGTCATCGTCAGGACCATCTACTAGATCATTGTCATTATCAGGATTTGTATCTGGGTAACTATCGGCATCTTCTTGAGACACACCATTTTCATCCGTAAAATTGCTTATCTCCGCCTCATTGTACCAGTCGTGCAATTCAGCATTATCTCTCACTGTAACCTCTAGGTTCAACACTAATTGTACTGAATCTCCTGGAGCTACCGGTCCGTCAATGACATATTGTACCAAATTGCCATTTAACATCCATCCTGAATTGTCACCAACATTAAAGATATAGCCGTAGTTTAAATAATCGGTAACTTCTACATTGTAGGCATCTTGGTTACCTTGATTGTAAACTTTTATTATATAACTTGCTATTTCTCCTGGTAAATATGGACCCTTATCCTCAATGTATTTTATTAAAGCCAAATCTCTTACTGGCAATGTCTCCGGATCATGGTCATCTTCATCATCTGGATTGTCCACTTCATTGTCTATCGGTGTTCCATCGTTATCTGGATTGTCATCTTCTGTACTATCCACATCTTCAGCATCTGGATAATCTGGATCCGTACTTTCACTATCCGATATTTCTGTAATATTCGTCCACGCATTCGATACATCATCATAACAATCTTGTAATTGTAAGTCTATTGTGACATTGATACTCGAGCCTGGGGCTAGACTACCCGCCATGGTCATCGATGCATTGCCTGTAACACTATTATAACTCCAACCCGCGGCATTATTAGTACTAACGTATCGGTATCCACATGGAATATAATCTGTTATTTCAATATTGCTCGCACCGATGCTTCCTTGATTAAATACGGTTATTGTAAAGGTGACAATATCGCCATATTTGAAAGGACCAGTTGCAGAAGTTGTCTTTATTTGTGCTAAATCATACAACTCTATTCCTGCAGGATCGTGGTCGTCTTCTTCACCCCCTTTGTCCGTACTTGTCAGGTCATTGTCCGCGGCATCCCCTGGCTCTACAGCATTCTCACCTGCACCGTTGCTACCTTGGACGCTGTCCGCATCTATTCTAACGTTGCCATTCGTATCCGTGCTTGAAGTAATCTCTGCATAGTTAATCCAATCTTTCTCACCACCATCAGTTCGTTGTATCGTCAAATGAATACTGAATTGAGTACATGCATCTTGAGCCAATACTCCAGGCACTTTATAAATTGGTGCGGTCACCGTTCCTCCCCAACCCGGATTATTCGCAAAACTAAAACTATATCCTGCCGGCAAGTAATCACTCACTTCGATATTCGCGGCATCTACGTTTCCTTGATTACATACGGTAATTTTGAATTCTAAATCATCTCCATATATGTATGGATTGTTGATTGTAAGCAATTCTTTTTTCAAGGCTAAGTCAAATACTTCAATTCTCTCTGGATCATGATCGTCCTCATCTTCACCTTGATAACTATCTCCCTCTATATTGTCATCATCACTCGTATCAGGCACGCCTCCTGTATCATTATTCGGATCATCATCAGTTTTACTATCTACATCTTCCGGGTTAGGATAGTCAGGATCCGTTGAATCATGATCTGATATTTCTACATAATTGGTGAAACTATTTACATTATTATCTAAACATTGTTGAATCTCCAAATTAATTGTTGTAGAAGTATTAGCTCCTGGAGCCAAATTATTCACAAGGATTTTAGTAGCATAACCTGTTGTACTATTATACGTCCATCCATTTGCATCGTTAGATGCAGCATATTTGAATCCACATGGAATATAATCCGTCAACTCTATATTACTAGCTTCAATGCTACCTTGATTGTACACTTCCATGGTGAATGTTACCACATCACCATATTCGTATGGTCCTGTCTGATTTGATATAACTTTTCTTTGAGCTAAGTCAAACAATTCAATACCTGCAGGGTCGTGATCGTCTTCTTCTCCGCCTTTGTCCGTACTCGTCAGATCATTGTCCTCCGCATCTCCAGGCTCTACAGCATTCTCGCCAGCTCCATTACTTCCCTCAACACTGTCCGCATCTTCTCTCACGTTTCCTTCCGTGTCCGTGCTTGATGTTATCTCTGCATAGTTAATCCAATCTTTCTCACCACCATTGGTCTGCTGTATGGTCAGATTTATATTGAATTCGGTACATGCATCCTGTGCCAATACTCCCGGTACGCTATAAATCGGTGCGGTGACTGTTCCTCCCCATCCCGGGTTATTTGCAAAGCTAAAACTATATCCGGCCGGTAAGTAATCACTCACTTTGATACTTGCAGCATCAACATTTCCTTGATTACATACGGTAATTTTGAATTCCAATTCATCTCCATATCTGTATGGATTATTGATTGTAAGCAATTCTTTTTTCAACGCTAGGTCAAATACTTCAATCCTTTCCGGATCATGATCGTCCTCATCTTCGCCTTGATACTTGTCACCATCAACGTTGTCATCATCAGATGTATCAGGTACCCCACCTGTATCATTATCTGGATCAGAATCTGTCATACTATCTACATCTTCTGGATTAGGATAATCAGGATCTGTACTCGTATAATCACTTATCTCAGCATAATTGGTAAAGCTATCGTCGTCATTATCGATACATTGTTGTATTTCTAATATTATGGTTGTAGTAGTCGATGCTCCCGGAACAAGTGTATTCGGCAAGGTCTTGATCGCATAACCTGTATTCGAATCATAACTCCAACCATTGCCATCATTGCTACTCACATACTTGAATCCGCAAGGTATGTAATCTGTTAATACAATATTACTTGTTTCGATACTTCCTTGGTTGAATACTTCGAAAGTGAAGGTCACCATATCGCCATACTCGTATGGTCCTGTCTGATTGCCGGTCACTTTTCTCATTGCCAAGTCAAGTAACTCGATACCTGCTGGATCGTGGTCGTCTTCTTCACCCCCTTTGTCATTGCTTGTCAGGTCATTGTCGGCGGCATCTCCAGGTTCTACTGAATTCTCAACTGAATTGTTGCTACCTGGTGTACTATCAACATCCCAATTGGTTCTGTCTTCACCATTCTCATTTTCTGCACTCAATATTTCTGAATAATTTATCCAATCTTTTTCTCCGCCATTGGTCTGCTGTATGGTTAGATAAATACTTACCTCCTGGCACTCCTCTACCTCAATACTGCTGATTGTGTATTCCGGCGACGCCACTGTTCCAGTCCATCCTGTATTGTTAGCAAAACTAAAATTATAGCCTGCTGGCAAGTAATCACCTATCACTACATTCTGTGCTCCAATATTTCCTTGGTTACATACTGTTATTTTAAATTCTAACAGGTCTCCATACCGATATGGATTGTTGATTGTAACCAATTCTTTTTTCAATGCTAAATCAAATATTTCAACTTTAGCGGGATCATGATCATCCTCATCCTTATCTGCAGGACCACTACCTATTGGACCTGTGCCATCTCCTATTACGGAATCATCACTTGGTCCCCAAGGCTCACCTCCAGCATCATCAAAATTCGTCTCATCAGCATGACTATCAATATCAAGTACTTGAGCATTGAAGTGATTTAAATCATCGTCATATTCACTTATCTCCGCATAATTCGTCCAAGCGTAATACGGATCATCTGTCGTACAATTGACAACTTTCAATTGTATATGCAATGTTACAGTCTCTCCAACTTCTAAGATTTGATTGTCATAAATGTATTCTGCCTTACGTGAAATTGGATTATATGTCCACCCTGGATTTAATCCAGGTCCACTCATGAATTCCATACCACATGGCACATAATCCACTACCGTAAATTGCGTCGCGATTATTGTACCTTGATTCGTCACATCAATATCAAAGGTTCTTACTTCACCCCATCCCGATACCGGATCGTTACTTTGATCCTTTTTCGTCAATGCTAAGTCCATAATGATTATCGGTTTAATTTCCGCCGGATCATGATCATCCTCATCATTATTCGCATTATTTATTTCATTATCTCCTCCAAATGTATCGTCTCCGATTACACTATTTGGAGTACTATCTACATCTACTGGTGGGTCATACACATTGTCATTGTCATCGTCTGCTGCACTAATCTCCGCCCAGTTAACTATTGAAGTTTGTCTGTTGAATACATCCAAATGCAACAAAATTGTTACACTTGTCTGCTCTCCTGCTCCTAAAAATGGTATCACACTATTCAATCTTGCCAAATTCACATTTTGCATGTTATTCCAATTTGGATCTATCAAACTCATACCAGAAGGGATATAATCCGTTATCTGTATCTTATATGCATCTAAAGTTCCTTGATTGTAAACATTGATTGTAAATTGGACATCATCCCCTGGACTTAATACGCCATCACCATTTTTATCCACAAAATCTGTATACAACTTCGTCAAAGCAAGGTCAAATATTTGACCTACTGGAAAGTATACTGGATCCCAATCATCATAATCATTTGGATTGTCCTTAGTTCCCGGTGTACCAGCAGCCTCATCATCTATATCATTGTCACTTACTAACTCTGAACCATTATCAGGTGACCCATTTATGATACTCAATGGACTGTCTTCATCAACTAAATTTAATAAATTCTGAGCCGCTGTTATCTCTGCATTGTTTACCATCGAATGCCCCATAAACATAGGATCTACTTGTAAGGTAAGATATACCGTAGATTCTGCTCCTTTTGGTAAGCTTGATACTGTCGTAGTTAATATCGGCGCAGTACCTGTCCAACCACTATTATCAGCAGCAAAATATATTGTCCCCGTAGGCATATAATCCGTTACTACTACATCTGTTGCATCCAACGTTCCTTGGTTATAAACAGTTATGCTGATTGCGAAAGTAACTTTTTTCTCTCCCGGATGTCAATATCACCATTACTATTTGTATCATCAAAAGTAGAAATCACTTTTTTCAAAGCAATATCAAATTCCTCTTGAGTAACTGTTATTTGTTCAGGATCGTAGTCGTCGCTGTCATTTGGATTATCCATTGTTCCTGGTGTACCTGGTGCCTCATCATCAATATATCATTATTGGTGATAATTCAGGAGGTGTGCCACTGTTATTATTAGGTGTACTATCCTCATCTACTGCGTTCGGTCCATCGTCTAGACTTGCTGCCGCTGCAATCTCAGCATTGTTTGTGATTGTCGTACCTTGAAAATCATTACTGATGGTAAATGTGATCATCCTAGTAACACTTTCTCCAGCTCCAATAAAATCAATCTCATTGGCCAAACTCGCAGTGGTTCCACTTAAAGTCCAAGCTAGATCATTTAATATTAATTCGGCTGGTATGTAATCATTTATCTGTACATCATAGGCATCTAAGCTTCCTTGATTGTAAACCGTAATATCGAAACTAACGGTACTGCCAGGATAATATGGTCCAGGTGTCGATGCATTCACTGTCTTAATCAAGGCCAAGTCAAAGTCTTGATCTACCATGATTGGCGCAGCATCATGATCATCTTCGTCGCCATTTTCATTATTTATCGTATCGTCCCCTGCATGTACATCATTGTCTGGATCATTGTCCGGTGTACTGTCTATGTCAGTAGGTGGGGTATTATTCGGATCTGTGTCGTCATCCGCATAACTTATTTCTGTGTAATTCGTAATTATCATACCCATAAATCCTGCCGATACTCTGAAGGTAATATCCACTGTGGTGCTAGGATCAAAATTTGGATCTGCTGCCAAAAACGGAATGGCCGTTATTAGATTAGCGACATTGTCATTATCATTATCTTCCCAATTGGGATCATTTAATATCAATCCTTCCGGGATATAATCACTTAACTGGATGTTGTATGCATCTCGAGTTCCTTGGTTGTATATTGTTATCGTGAAGGTGACATCATCACCAGGACTAATTGATCCATCATTGTCATTGTCAACAAAATTACCAAGATATTGCTTTATTAAGGCTAGGTCAAAAATCTGACCTACTGGTATCTGTGCCAAGTCGTAGTTGTCAACATCATTCGGATTGTCCGAAATCCCCGGTGTACCCACTGCTTCGTCGTCGATGTCGTTGTCGGTGTTCAACTCACTCGTGTCATCTGCACTTCCGTAACTGCCGTCTATGACGTTGTCCTCATCCGGCAATCCCAAGGCATTCGTCGCACTCGTTATCTCCGCATTGTTCGTTAACAAACTGCCCATATACGCCGGATCCACTTGCAATACGATACTCAACGTCATCTGGGCTCCTTTTGCCAAACTTGCAACGGTCGTACTTGGTGCTGTTGCCGTGCCGCCTGTCCATGTTGGATTGTCCCCTACACTGAACAACATGCCCGTAGGTACATAATCTGTAACTACTACGTTCGTTGCATCCAAGCTTCCTTGGTTGTAGATCGTGATATCAAACGTCACTTTCTCTCCCGGATCAATCACCCCATTCACATTCGCATCATTCCAACTACTATATAATTTCTTTAACGCTAGGTCAAATTCTTGTACTACCGTGATCTCCGCCGGGTCTTGGTCATCTCCTCCATTCACATCTGCTGTGTCATTGTCATTCGCCAGATCATCAGGGGTACTGTCATCGTTTGGTGTACTATCTACATCCGTAGGTGGGGTGTTGTTGGGATTCGTATCATCGTCAGCACTGCTGATCTCTGCATCGTTCACGATGCTTGTCCCTTGGAAACTGTTCATCACGGTGAAGGTGATGGTCACCACTACGTTGTCTCCCGATGAGATGTATGCTATCTCATTGTTTAGGTTCGCATTAGTGCCTGTTTGAGTCCAGTTCACATCGCTTAATTGCAAGCCCATTGGAATGTAATCCACCAAGCCTACATTGTACGCATCTAACGTCCCTTGGTTATAAACCGTTAGGTCAAAGGTCACCGTACTGCCCGGTACAATCGGGGTCGTACTGCTGCTAGAGAAGGTCTTCACTAAGGCCAAGTCAAATATCTGCTCCACGGCTATCGTCGCAGGATCGTAGTCGTCACTGCCATTCGTCGCTGCCGTATCATTATCGTTCGGGTCTGGTACACTGCCATCTTCTGTATCTGGTGTACTATCCACATCCGTCGGTGGGGTATTCGTAGTATCTGTATCATCATCAGCACTACTGATCTCCGCATTATTGATTATACTCGTACCCATATAATCACTAGCAACCGTAAATGTAATGGTCACTACAGCACTTTCTCCTGCTGCAATGTAACTTATCGGACTATTCAAATCAGCTACTCCTCCAACTTCTGTCCAGTTCGCATCCGCTAGTACTAATCCCACTGGGATGTAGTCGTTTACATTTACATTGTACGCATCTAACGTCCCTTGATTAAACACCTCGATATCAAATACTACCGTACCTCCTGGTGCTACCGGAGTTACTGTACCACTATTTAATACCTTGATCAACGCTAAATCAAATACTTGTCCTACCACTACCTGTGCAGGATCGTAATGATCTACATCCGCATCATTATCTGCCGTACCTGGTGTGCCTGGTGCCTCGTCATTTACATCATTATCTGTATCTACCTCACTCTCATCATCAGCACTTCCATAACTACCATCGATCACATCATCTTCATCTTCTAATCCTAATATATTGTCTGCACTCGTAATCTCTGCATTGTTCGTTATTGTCGTACCCATAAATGCAGGATCAACTTCTAATACAATACTTACCGTTATGCTCGCTCCTGATGCTAAACTGGCTATCGTCGTACTTGGCTCCGTAGCCGTGCCTCCTGTCCATATCGCATTGTCGCCTGCATTGAAAATCATGTCACTCGGTACGTAATCCGTCACCACTACATCCGTCGCATCGACCGTCCCTTGGTTATATACTGTAATATCAAACGTCACATCCTCCCCAGCATCTAACTGCCCATTCATATTCGCATCGTCATAACTGCTCATTACTTTCTGTAACGCTAAGTCAAATTCCTGAACTACAGGAAAAAATGCTGGGTCATAATCATCACTATCTGCGTCATCATCTTGTAATGCCCCAGTATCGGAATCAACAATTTCACCATCATTTGTCAACTCATCATCACCTTGATTGTTATTAGGAGTACTATCTTCATCTGTAGGATAGCCGTTTAGTGGGTTATTATCGTCATCAGCCGATTCTATCTCCGCATAATTAACAATATCGCCTAATCCTTGATAATCTGGATTTATGGTAAAGGTTACATTTACAAATGCACTTTCTCCTGCTCCTATAAAGTCTATGTCGCTGTTTATCAATGCGATTCCTGTACTACTTATAGACCAATTTGGATCATTCAATATTAATTCATTCGGATCATAATAATCGTTGATAAATATATTGTACGCATCTTGTGTGCCTTGATTGAAAACTTCAATGTTAAATGTTATGTCATCACCTGGATGATATGGCCCAGGGGTTACGTCGCTTATCGTCTTCTCCAAAGCGAGATCAAATATTCCACATGACTCTGTCTCTACCGTTACCGGACAACACAACTCTATAGGACATCCACTTCCATCTGTTGCTGTATAGTAGAAAGTTTCACTACCATCGGACATACCACTAGTTGTACTATTTACTATCAGGCTAAAACCTGTACCTACTTGTACATCGGAACTATTATACCATACTATATTTGTTAATCCTGCTTCTGCTTCTAAGGTCACAGAGTTAGTTCCGTCATCGCAGACTAATAATTCAGGGTATGTTTCGCAAAATCCTGATGATTGCTCTTCATAATAATACTTAGGACCTCCTCCTTCATTGCCTATTCGCATTGCTGAAATATAATCAATACTTGCATTTCCTATAAGCGGTGCATGATCCAATAGGGTTATAGGTGCTAAGTAGGTTTGGGTTACTCCCATGCCTGCATCAGAGTCTGCTGGTAAGAGTACTACAGATACTTCATCAGCACCACTATCTGATAGATGAAAAGTTATCTGCCATTGACTCCAAGCCTGTGAATTTGCAAAAATACCATTCCCGGGAGCACTATGTGAGGTAATCATCGATTGTGATCCAGACTGAGTCCATAAACTTACAGCTGATTCTGGAAAACCGGAATTGGCTGTAAACCAAATATTCCCAGTACCTACTGATAAAATCATATTCCCTAACTCATCATAAAATTTCATCTCATGGAAGATATTATCATTTGAAGCATTTACTCCCGAATTTTCATTGGATCTCGGACACATCCATATATCGTAAGTCCAGTCTCCATCAGTCAAAGTAGAGGGAGCTTGACCATTGAAGTCACCACTATCAAAAGTATATTCATACTCAACATAATTATTGGCATTTCCACTACCACTAAGTCCCAGAAAATGGCCTGAGTCATTTCCAAATCTATCAAAAGCACTTACTGAGCTATACTTATGTTTGGTTAAATAGCCCACTCCATCATCTGATCCTCCAATAGGAGAAGTCCATTGCCCACAGCCCACATCCGTATTCGATGATCCACAGTCCATATATCCAGTAGCTAATTCAAACTCACCCGAATTATACCATTCTACTGCCCAACTTAATCCCGCATTTGTCCCAGATGGATTTGGTGCCGGCGATACACCTGATCCATCTCCACTTATCACATAACCATCAGCTATTTCAAATCCATTGTTCGTCCGAGAACCTATATAAGTTGTTCCATTTATCGCTACCGATGCACAATTAGGATCAGGACATGGACTATTACAATCTATCGTCGGTGTCATCACCGTATAGTCCGTATAACAGTTATTCGCTTCATTCCATATTCTTACTGTGTACTCCGTATTATGTGTTAAGTTTGTAATACTTCCACTTCCTCCACTTATATCTATACCACTTGCATCCCCATAATCAGGACCAGTGTATGTAGAACCAATTGAATAGTTGGCTTCATCAGCAAACATCACAGAAGTAATATTAATGGATGCATCATTATTGGGTATGTCACTATCACAAGTACCTTCAATAGATGTAAGCACTGCTTCCGGTACATCAGTGCAAATATTTACTATTATACTGAACATTCCACATGACTGAGCTCCTGTTGCATCCGTATCTTTGGATAGTTCATAGGTAGCACAACCACTTCCATTAATTGTGACTGACAGGTCACATTCATTATACTCAATTGACCCCCCACTAGTATTGATAGTTTCTGCCCATTGACCTTCACATACAATTCCATCACCACAAGAAAATAATTCTTGCAAGAATACTTTTTCACTTTGGACAGTACTACACAATGTTACGTCATATATTGTCTCTGTAGCTACCGGGCAACATTCTTTCATTATTGCAATTCCTTTGCCACCATATCCATTGCCATCGGGTGCAACCGCTGCATAATTGTCATTTAAGTCTGTAGAGAACGAATATACACAATCTTCTATCGGAGATAATGATGACGTATATATCCTATTATGTATTTCACTATACACTATTCCTGCCATTTGATTATATCCACTTCCATCTTCCAAATTATCTATTGGTGACATCGCCAATAATACACCGGCGGGACTGTATTTTAGAACTGCTGATGACGTCCCTATATAATCCCTATTTCCTTGCACCAAATAGATATTACCATCTAAATCGGTCGTAACACCTCCTATATATTCATCAGGTAAAACAGAATTTCCGATTCCAAAATTAGCATCATCCACGGGAATAAATTCATCAAAACATGTTCCATCAATAAAATCCTGATCTGTAGGTTCAAAGACAAACAATCTAGACGTAGCGGAAGATCCGTCGAGTGAACTATACATTCCTGTTATAGGGTCTTGAACGGATTGTGATCCTCCTCCCGTTGCATAAAAGATTCCCGTATTTTGATCTATATAAAAGCCCCAATCATCACTAGCTGAACCATTGAGACAAACACTACCTATTATAGAACCATCACAAGGGTCTATTTTATAAATATTAGGACCCGCTCCATTAGCATATATAAATCCTTCATAACCTGTTATATTGAACAGACCGTCCCCTGGGTTCACCACGAAATCAGAACTTGGGTATAAATTCCCGTCACAACTAAGTTTTCTAATATTCGTACCTGCCGGTGCTGCCCATGCAGCATTTGAAAAATGTTCTCCAATATAGAGAAAACCATTTATATCATAACCCAATCCGTGCGGTCTAGGTAGTTCTGAAACACCTGCTCCAGGATACCATGGGTTTCCATTATTTAGCACCTCTGTCATACTTCCTCCTGTATTCACAGAAAATTTATGAACTACTCCACTACTTCCACCTCCGTTCAAATAAATGTATTCACTACACATACACCCATCTATAATCATACAAGAAAGGTCGGGTGTAATCCTTGTATAATCTATGTAACAATCATTAGCACCATTCCAAACTCTAACTGTGTATGTAGTATTATGCAATAATCCTGTAATGCTTCCAGACCCACTACTTATATCAGTCCCACTAGCATCACCATAGTCTGGTCCTGTATAAGTAGCTCCGATAGAATAATTGGCTTCATCAGCATTTAACACTCCACTAATAGAAATGCTAGCATCATTATTTGCTGTGGTGCCAGTACATGTACCTATAACTGGGGTTGCCGTGGCAGCGGGTACTTCAGTACATACATTCACAGTTATGTCATATACACCGCATCGAGTCGTAGCATCTGTATTGGATAGCTTATAAGTAGCACAACCAGTACCATTCACTGAAATCGACAAGTCGCATTCGTTATATACAATATTTCCACCACTAGTATTACTCTCCTCTGTCCATTGACCATCACATATTATTCCATCTCCACAACTAAAAATATCTTGCAGAAATACATGCTCTCCATTGCCACTAGAACAAATTGTCTCATTATATGATAACGGAGTCACATTAGGACAACACTCTGTAACTATGCCGATTTGCTTGGCAAAACTTGCTGGAACATGATTACTAGCATCTGGAACATAATTAAGATCTGTATCAAATGCTGCTATACAATCGTCCATAGCGGATACATAAATAAGGTTGGCATTAGGACTATATACTAGTCCTCTTGCTCCAGCCCAATTTAAGTTATCAGCAACATTTGTCTCTGCTGTATCATCTGATAACGACTGAGCGATAACAGTTTTGGTAGCTGGATCAATTTTTACAATTTTTGATGGAGGACTAAATCCACCCCCATGAGTATATACTACATACATATAACCATCCGCATCAAAATCAACACCCATGGTTTGTTCACCATTTCCGGTATCTAATCCTAACTGAGCCGTAGTCATAAATACTTCAGCATCTCCACAATTACCATTAGGTCCATTCGTCCCACTAAATGAAGCTGGATCGAGCGAACCTCTAATTATTGTCGTCCCACCGCCTCCATACCAATATCCATCAGGTCCTATAGCTGTTGACCATACCCCTGCTGGATATTGACAACCAGCAAATTCTCCTGTACACAAATCATAAATATGCATTTCATAAGTATTCCCTCCAGCTTGACTTGTTACATTTAAATATAAATAGTTGTCGTAAGAGAATAAATCAAATGCAAAATAGCCATCAATAAAATTATCAATTGTACCTGGAGTAGTTAAATCTGCATCAATCTTCTCACCTTCACAATTAAATTTAGCTACAAAATTTGGACTACTTGCCTGAGAAATATATAAATTCCCGTTAATATCAGCCGCAATACCATGTGGTGAATTAACTACACCTGCGGCATTCATCCATGGCGTACCTATCTCAGTAAGTTCTCCAGTGCCATTTTCTACGCTAAATTTATGAATGATATTATCTCCTGTGTCATTTAGATATATCATGTCGTTGCACGAACAATCTTGTGCATTGGTCAAATTATACGAAAATAAGATAATAAACGCTAATAAAAAAGTATTCCTCATTTTACAGAAATTTATTGATAACAAAAATATAAGCCAAAATTTCAAAATTTTTTATGTTCTGTTATTCTTAACCTTAATTAGACCCCACGAATCCAAACAGTGCAAAGAATTCTAAATTTATACAACTATTATTTCAATCAATTACTGTCTGAAAATACAAAGTCAAACATATCGACATAGATAATAGGCTGAACATAAATAATTTAATCACTTCGATTATTTAGCTCCATTATCAATAATCACAGGTAAGTAGCCGCAAATATAATAATTTATTATAATATGTTTAAATATATTATAATTTTTTATCATAAATAATTTTTAAAAGCATACTCCGACGTATATAAAATTATAACTGTCGATTCGACAGTATGGTTATTATTTTCTGTGTTAAAGGTAAAAAGAAGAATTTAACAATTTTAAGAATAAAATGGGATAAAATATTTCATCCATATTAAACATAGTACCCTTAACTCAGTATCACAACATTAATCTGTAAGCCAAATTAAAAACAGAAACTGTTTTTATTCATGATATTATTAAATGTAAATAAGGAGTTATTTCTGAATAACCAACTTTTCTGTCTTATTGATTCCTTGTCCTAACATGTTTATCAAGTAGGTGCCATTCTCTAAATTAGTCAAATCCATTTTATACATAGCACCGATATGGTTCAATTCATTTTCATATAGCGACCTTAATGACACACCATCAATTCTTGTGATAATCACTTTCCAATTTTGTTGGATTTGATCTTCCGGCACCAATAAGGTAAAGTTTCCATCAGAATATGTAGGATAAATTTTAAATCTTGAACTGGACACATTGGATACCACTTTCTCGTCGCTAAACTCCTCACTACCATCTAGGTCAACCAATTTTAAACGATAAAAATATAAGTCAGAAACCCTTATGTCATTATCCTCATACTCATAATCTGAACCAGTGGCTGATTTTCCTGAAATTTCTTTTATTTCATACCACTTACCATTTTCTCCAATTTTCTTTTGAATCACAAATTTGTCAAAATTAACTTCTGAATAAGTCATCCATTGGAGTTTTATTTTTCTCTCATTCGGCAACAACTTTGCACTAAAATTGCCCAACTCCACCGGCAAATTTGCAGCGGCTCTAAGACATATTGATTGATCGGTTCCAGTGGATGAAGCAAGGAATTTAACTCTCAACTTGTATTGTGTACCCACTGATAATGAATTGAGTGTATATGTAGCTGGTGGTGGACCTCCTGTATATACTCCGGTACAACTGATATATGTACCGCCACAACTCGGATATAATCCCACATAAGTAAATGCCCCTGGTCCACTATAAATACTCAAATACATGGTCGTATTGATGGCAGTAAAATCATACCATAGGTCATTGTATCCCGTACCACAAGCATCTCCAGCAGAATTTGTTGCTCCAGTCGTAGAAAAAACTGATGGCGTACACGTACTTCCTACCGTAACACCAAGGGTTATGGCACCAGTACAGTTATTATTGTCAGGAAATACACAGTTATGTGTATAAGTCGTCGAAAAATCATCCGTGGAAGGATTTGCACATCCAAAATTATCCGATGATATTATATCAAAAGTTAAATTAAATGAATTAGGAGTCATGTCGTCTACCACTAAAATAAACTGAAATGAGCCATTCACGACTGAGATAAAACCATCAGTGCTACCCCCAACTTCACTAATATCTACCCCTGATGGCCAGCTAAAAAATATTAAACCATTAAAACTGCAATTAAAAGTAGCCGTCACGGTCTGAGAACCACAAGTTGCAACCGGTGGATTAAATGTTACACTTCACATCTGTCCAAAATAAAATAAAAAAGGACATGGTAAATCCCTAACTTTAGGGTAGTAAAAAAAAGACACCATGTCCAACGTAAATATAAGTTTGTTTTCGCAAATATTGGGAGTAATCGACAGAGAACTTTTCAATAGAGAAGTAAGAAAGCATAATACGGATAAATACAATAAGGGTATCAACACATGGACACATTTTGTATCCATGTTGTTTATGCAATTCGCAGGCGTAAGCTCTTTACGGGATATTAGTAACGGGTTGCGTAGCGCTACGGGTAATCTCAATCACCTTGGTGTAAAAAAGGCACCCTGCAAGTCATCCATGAGTTATATTAATAAAAACAGGTCGTATGAGGTGTTTGCAGATGTTTATTTCGCATTATTGGAAAAGCTAGAACCTAGTTTGCGAAAAAGCAGACTGTATGCTAAACGTATTAAACGTAAGATATTCATCATGGATGCAAGTATCATTCCCTTGAGTTTATCACTTTTTGATTGGGCTAAATTCAGAACCCACAAAGGCGCAGTTAAACTACATGCTGTGTTAGACTATGATAGCGGATTGCCGCATTATGCCGTTCTCACGGATGGCAAAACCCACGATGTCAAAGCCGCAAAACAAACCATATTTGAATCAGGCTCTGTCTTAGTAGTTGATAGAGCCTATGTAGATTATGAATGGCTCTATAATTTGGACAGCAACGATGTCATCTTCGTTACCCGCCTAAAAAGCAATGCGGATGTAGAAGTAGTCAAGCAATTATTGACCAATGACAAGCACGAACATGTCCTTAGTGACGAACAAATAAAGCTTACAGGGTTTTATACCTCTAAAAAGTATCCCAAGAAACTCAGGGTAGTCAAAGTTTATGACCAAGACAACGACCAAGAACTTCACCTGCTCACCAACCAATTATCTTGGACAGCAGACACCATTTCCCAGCTATACAAGGCTAGATGGGACGTCGAGGTCTTTTTCAAACATCTCAAACAACTATTTCGGGTAAAAACATTCGTAGGCACCTCAGCCAATGCTGTAAGAATTCAAATGTGGTGTTCCATGATTGCCATTTTAGTGATTAACTACCTGAAGAACAGGGCTGAATTCAAGTGGCACTTATCCAATTTAATAACCTTCCTCAGAATTAATCTATTTGTCAAAATAAACCTATGGAATTGGATTGACAAACCAATTATTCAATTGGCTAATCCACCCCCCGAAATAACCTTATTTGACTTATAAGGAGGGTCTAATTTCAATTTTGTTATTTTCAAAGGCTAAATATCTGATTTTCAGAAGCTATTTTTATGCTTAAAATTTATTTTGGACAGTTGTGGTTACACTTAGTGAATTAACCCAACCTACCAACGCTAAGTGGAAAAACAAGAAGAATAGAATTCTTTTCATAACTGTTCCTTTTTAAAATTTGGACTAAAGTAATTTTACGTTTAACAATGCAATTTTGGTTAATCGGGTAAAAAGTTGGGAGTTATTCACTCCCAACCAAGTAAACAAAACATCAAAAAACTATCTTACTATTATAAGTTTTTTGTCTTCACTATAATTTCCAATTTTTACTCTGAGAGAATACACTCCTGCTGATAAATCGTTGAAATTATAGTATATCGTATTTTCTCCTTTTGTCATGTGCTCATCAGTCAAAGCAGATTTAATTACTTTGCCAGTAGCATCGAGCAATTCTGTACTTATCTGTGTATCTTCCGTTAGATACATATTCAGTCGAGTAGCACCACTACTAGGATTAGGATAAAGGCTTAGTTTGTTTTCACCTCTTACCGTAATTTCTACTTTTTTACTGTCATTAAATTTGCCATCTATATCATACTGTCTGATAAAGTATGTGTAGGTGCCAGCATCTTGACTATCAGTATCTAAGTATGCATAAGCATGATCCGTCTTACCGTCCTCGATATTATCAATCTGGTCAATACTTTCAAATTTATTGTTGACTAGATCTAATCGGAATATTTCGTAATTATCTACATTGACTTCATCGGTTACTAACCAAGTGACTTTATTAGAATCGCCTTCTCTATCAACTCTCACATCCAACCATGTAACGGGAAGTGGAGAGAATGAAAATCCTCCATCGATATTCATCAATTCCTCTTCAGGATTGAAGAAATATAATTTCGTTGTCAAATAACCATTGCTATTATCAATGTCACTATCCATGTTTTCTGTAGTCATGTTTGCCTGGGTAGGTCCATTGTTTGTCGGTGGAATAAATTTAAAGTAATAAGCTCTTTTTTGAAGGTATCCTATTTGATATTCACCATTAACATTTGTGACTGCAGTTCCTGCCATCTCATTGTCTGTAGTGTATGCTTGTACTATTACACCTCCCATTCTAGGCTCTGATGGATCCTGAATTCCGTCTTCGTTGGAGTCAAACCACACAAGATTTCCTGCCTTCGCTTGTGGATAATACCCGCCATCAAGATTATTAACTTGATCTCCTGACAATACTGTAAATACATCGGACTTTCCTAGGTAATTCAAGTCATTGTCGTTTTGATGCTCATAGCTATTCGTCAATGGAATATACCCCAGAACATCTTTTACCGCTGGCACTAATCCATAAGGTGGGATAACTACCTCTACATAATATGTTCCTGGAGGAGCACAGAATTGGTAGTAACCATCATCTGATGGAGAGTTTGGTTTGTGATGAGTATATTGAGATTCCCAAACCTCCCATTGACTGCCAATTTTTTTCCAAAGTTTTATCTCAAGACCATCGATACCGTTTTCTTCTTCATCAAATAGGTCGTTATAGTTAACGTCATACCAGATTAAATCTCCAATAGGAATACATATATAGTATCCAGCATCCCATGTCAAATCCACTTCGCCTGGACTAAGTGTAAAGATTTGAGTGCGAGAAGTGGCCTCATCTGGATCACTATCTTTGGTATCATTGGAACCTTGATTAGAAAAAGTTAATTGATATGGTTCCGGAGCATCAAAGTATAAATAATAATCGCCTGGATAAACATATTCAAATTTGTAATAACCAAAAGCATCAGTTAGTGTACCTGCTACCAATTGATTGTCTGAATCGAAAAGATAAACATTTACATTTGGAATACCTGGTTCTGATACATCTTGAAGTCCATTTCCATTGATATCATGCCAAACGCGGTCTCCTACCGTCGCCAAGTATAATAATCCGGCATCCCAAGTGCTGTCGTAAACACCAGCCCTTACATCGATGCATGTGGTATAACCATCCAAATTTACATCGCTATCGATGGTATCATCCAACCCAACATCTTGATATGTGAATGCACAGCCCAGCGGCAATTGACTCAAGCCAAATTTTAGTTTATACTGACCTTGAATCAAATTATCAAAAAAGTAAAAACCATTCACATCAGTCACCTGATGGTCAATCAGACTATCTTGACAATTATAAAGATACACGTCAACTCGTGCAACCCCTGGTTCGTCGTTATTCTGCAATCCATCTCCATTCTCATCTTTCCATACCGTATCTCCTAAACCTCCTAAGACAAGTACTTTGGCAGGGTCGCTGTCGTCTTCATCATCATTTCCTTCATCTACATTGCCATATACCGGCCAGTTTTCATCTATGACATCGTCATTTTCGTCATAAATTCCGTTAATGGAATCATTTGGTTTTACGAAGTTGTCATTATAAATCAAATTATCCGGATTACTATCGGCATCGACTGTAATCGTTCCTCCGACATTAGATTCGCTGCTTATTTCTGAATAATTCCACCAGTCCGTTGCAAATGGATTGTCATCCATCGTAATCACAAACCTAATTGAGACTTTGGCACTATCCATCGGTACCAGAGCATAATTACCAAAGTTATAGTATGCTTTATTACCCACTTTGTTCCAGCCTGAATTTAATGTCTGATCGTAGATGAATCCTGAACTTATGGAATCAACCACCACAATATTTGAAGCGTTGATATTACCTTGATTGAATACCGTGATGTCAAATTTAACGGTATCACCTATTGCGAAAGGTCCACAATCTTCTGTCGTCTTTCTAAGTGCTAAATCAAGAATGTCAATTTTTTCAATGTCGTGATCATCCTCATCATTTGGATTCTGAATCATATTATTAATTACTAATATGTCATTATTTCTATCGTCCGGTGTACTGTCAAAATCATCTGCCACAAACATTGGTTCTGTCTTAGCATCTGATATTTCCGAGGTATTAGTCCACGCTATTTGACTTTCATCGATACATGGAATAGCCATCAATCTAATCGACAGATTTGTACTCGAACCAGCAAGAAGATTTTGCGTTATCGTTGTTTTTGCTTTTCGAGTATTTTCATTATAAGTCCAAGAAGGATTAAGTGAAGAAACGAACTCAAATCCACATGGCACATAATCCGTCACTTCGATATCATGGGCATCAAGACTACCTTGATTAAATACAGTAATATTGAACTGAATCACGTCACCATATCTTGTCGGTGGCACTTGAGTGGTCGTTTTTCTCAGTGCTAAATCAAAAATTTCAATTCCCGCTGGATCGTGATCATCTTCATCTTCTCCATACATAGGTCCACAGCCACAGATTTCATCATCCCATGGGAATTCTTGCTTTAACAAGGTGTTGTAAGGTGGTATTTCGACATTGGTTTCCCATGTTGAGTTAGAACCTGGTGTACTATCCACATCCCAATCATCTCTATTAGGGTATCCTGCACTTGCCCGACCATCAGCATGAAGTATTTCTGTGTAATTAATCCAAAACTTGTCTCCACCATTTGTTCTGATTATTTTAAGATATAATGGAACACTTGTGCTATCAACTGCCGGAAGTGGCCCATTAATAGTATAGAGTAAGTTCTGGCCACTCTGTGTCCAACCCGGGTTTTGACTCGCAACAAATTGGTATCCCGGTGGCATATAATCAATTAATTGAATGTGATTGGCTTCCTCATTGCCTTGATTAAAGACCCAAACATCGAATCTAACGACTTCATCATATTCGTATGGTCCTTGAGTGACCAAATCTTTTCTTAAAGCTAAGTCAAAAATTTCAATTCTTGCCACATCTTCATCATCCTCGTCCGTGATGCCGTCACCATTGGTATCGAGACTATCATCATCAATGTGATCATCTTCTGGAGTCCATGGAGTACCACCAACGTCATTTCCGATGATGGCATCTGCATTGCTATCGATGTCAGCGAATAGGTTAAAGTCAATATCCTTAGCACTGTATATTTCTGCACGATTGTCCCAAGCTGTCTCGTTGTTTTTCAATTTCTGAACCTCCAACATTATGGTAATAGACTGACAATCTCCTGGCAACAATGGGCCCATAATTCTAGTTACAGCTTCTTTATCAAAAGAATTGTAGTTCCAAGTTGGGAAATTGTCTGACACATAATTTAAACCAACTGGCAAATAATCAATGATATCAATATTTCGTGCGGCCTTATTCCCTTGATTGCAAACCGTGATTTCGTACTCTACAACTTGGAAAAAGTCATAAGGGCCATCTTCTAAAGCTTTTTTAGACAATGCTAAATCATATACCATGACACCAGCAGGATCACTGTCGTCTTCATCTTCACCTTGAGATTCTCCACATCCTGTAATGACATCGTCAAATTCACTGCCCGGAAGAACATCCTGTTCGTATTGAGTGTAAGAATCAGGTGTACTATCGATATCATAAGCTGACATGTCATTGCCATTTAAATCTTGGAAAGAAGCGATTTCAGCATAATTAACCCAATCTCTTTCGCCACCACTGGTTTGCAATAATTTTAAATAAATATTAAATGAGTCTTCTGTACCTGGCATCAAGGTGCTTGAGAAATTATATTCCGCAATATTTCCCGATAGAGACCAGTTTGGATTTTGGCTTGCAACGAAGCCATATCCCACCGGAATATGATCCTTCACGTTGACATTGGTAACGGGCTGGTTGCCCTGATTATATAGGGTGATTTCGAATGGAATAATATCTCCATAATGATAGATAGCATCCATATCCACTTGCTTAATTAAAGCTAAATCATACACGGCAATTCTTTCAGGATCCTGATCATCTTCGTCCGTGATGCCATCTCCATTAGAATCTTGTCCATCGTCTGCTACATGATTGTCTTCTGAAGTACCTATCGTACCGCCGATGTCATTTCCATCAACAAAATCCGGTGTACTATCCACATCAGTAAGGTCATTACCCCATTCATCTCTTTCGTAATAAATTTCAGCAGAGTTATCCCAGGCAGTCATACCGTCTGAAGATTTTTTTACTTTTAGACGAATATTTAGCACTTTGGACTGTCCCGGCATCAAATTCTTAATAGATGCCACGGCAATATTTCCTGTAGGATTGGCATACCAAATAGGGAAATTATCAAACATAAATTCAAATCCATCTGGAATGTGATCTACAATACCGACATCACCCACAGTGGTACTTCCTTGATTGTAAACAGTTATTGCAAAAGTTACAATATCTCCCGCCGAAAACGGTCCAGTCTGTGAAGTCGTCTTCTTCAATGCAAGATCAACAATGAAGAATCCAGCAGGATCACTATCGTCTTCATCTTCACCTTGTGACTCCCCGCAACCAGTAATGACATCGTCAAATTCACTACCCGGAAGAACATCCTGCTCGTATTGTGTGTAGGAATCTGGGGTACTATCAATATCATAGGATGAAACATCATTTCCATTAATATCTTCGAATGATGCGATTTCTGCATAATTTATCCAATCTCTCTCTCCACCATTAGTCTGCAAGAATTTCAAATAGATGGTAAATGTATCATCAGAACCAGGCATAAGAGTATTTGAGTAATTGTATTCTGCAATACTTCCTGAGAGAGTCCAATCTGGGTTTTGTCCTGCGATAAAACCAAAGCCTGCCGGAAGATGATCCTTGATATTAACATTGCTCACGGGCTGGTTACCCTGATTAAAAATTGTAATTTCGAATGGAACAATATCTCCATATTGATATGTGGTATTCATATCTACTTGCTTTATCAAAGCTAAGTCATAAATCGCAATTCTTTCAGGATCTTGATCATCTTCGTCTGTGATACCATCACCATTAGTATCTTGGCCATCATCATCAACGTGATTATCTTCCGATGTACCAATGGTTCCACCAATATCATTCCCAACAATTGAATCTGGGGTACTATCTACATCAGAAAGATTATTGCCAGCTTCATCTTTTTCATAATAAATCTCAGCCAAGTTGTCCCAAGCGGTCATACCGGATGACGATTTTTTTACTTTTAATCGAATATTTAGAGTAACCGATTGCCCAGGCATTAGGTTTGTAATTGACGCTTCCGCAACATTACCTGCAGGGTTTGCAACCCAAGTAGGAAAATTATCTGACATAAATTCAAAACCATCCGGTATGTGATCTACTATTCCTGCATCAGCTACAGTTGTACTTCCTTGGTTGTAAACTGTAATGGCAAAAGTTACAATGTCACCAGCTGAAAAAGGCCCGGACTGTGAGGTCGTCTTTTTTAACGCAAGATCCACGAGCTCAAACCCTGCCGGATCATGGTCGTCTTCATCTTCGTTTTCCTGTTGACCACACCCATTTATTACATTATCAAATGTGCTATTAGGCAATACTTCTCGCTCGTATGCCGAATTTGACGCTGGGGTACTGTCGAAGTCATTGTTTGTTCTATCGATTCCGTTTTCATTGGCAGCAGAGACTATCTCTGCATAGTTAATCCAATCTTTATCACCTCCTGAAGTTTGAACAACTCTGAGGATAATATCCACTGATGCAGAACTCGCAGGCAATATAGGATTGGGAAACTCGTAGGTTGCCCCTAATGCCGATGTACTCCAATCAGGATTAAGCGCTGAATCAAATTCGAAACCTGCTGGAATATAATCTTCAACATTTACCTGTGTCGCTGTTTCGTTTCCTTGATTAAAAACCTCAATATTAAAAGTAACAAGGTCACCGTAGGATACAGGCATAACTGCTGCCATTGTTTTTCTTAATGCCAGATCAAAAATGGTTATTCTTTCAGGGTCGGCATCGTCCTCATCGGTAACACCATCCTGATTTGTATCCATACCATCGTCATTGAGCTCATTGTCTTCATCTGTTCCTATAGTACCACCAATATCATTATTCTTGTTGGTATCTGGAGTACTATCTACATCAGGGATATTATTTCCGCTGTCGTCACGCATAAATGCAATCTCTGCATAATTATCCCAATCTGTCATAAGGCCAGCCCCTTTTTGAACTCTGAAACTTATGGTAATATTTCTGGTTTCACCAGGGATTAGATTAAAAATGACTGCTTCTGCTCTCGTCTGGGCAACATTGGTTTCCCAAACGGGATAATTACTTGCAATCGGCAACAATCCTGAAGGTATATAATCAATGATTCCCACTTGAGGTATTTCTAAATTTCCTTGATTCTGCACAGTTATCGTGAAGCTTACAATATTATTTAGTTTGTAAGGTCCCGGATTGCTCACGGTTTTAATTAATGCCACATCTCCAAAATAGAATCCTGCCGGATCAGAGTCATCCTGATCTTCATCAACGTTTGGTCCACCACTATCTATATTATTATCATCCGATGAACCAGGTAGAACTGCTCGTTCTTCCGGTGAATTCGAATTGGCTTGACTATCCGCATCATCATTGGTAGTATCATTGCCATTGGTGTCTTCTGAAGAATATATTTCAGAATAATTTAACCAATCTTCTGCCCCGCCTGATGTTTGATTAAATGTCAAGTATAAATCTACAATGCTATAATCGCCTGGATTAATAATTTCTGTAATCGTGTACAATCCATCTGCTCCCCATCCAGGATTTCCAGCCAAGTCTATTCCTAGACCTGCAGGTAAATAATCTTTAATTACCACATTAGTTGCCGCAATATTTCCTTGGTTATACACTTCTATCTGATAGTGAAGTAAATCTCCATAATTATAAGGTGGAGTGCTTACTAATACTTTCTTAAGCGCAAGGTCAAATACGTTCAATTTTGCCGGATCTTCGTCGTCTTCGTCTCTCACTCCGTCTCCATTGCTATCAAATCCGTCATCGCTGATGTCATTGTCTTCTGGTGTATCTGGAGTACCACCTATGTCATTATTCGGATTTCCATCCGGGGTACTATCAATATCTTGATCGGAAACATCTATTCCTTCCACATCTTTGAAGCTAGATATTTCCGCTTTATTGGTCCATGCATTTACAGGGGTTTGGCTTGCTTTAAATTCTAATAAGATGTTGACTTTAACAGAATCTCCTGGTGCGATGTAGTTGATAACCGAACTTGCATTATTGTTTTGTGAGTCAAACACCCATGTAGGAAAATTATTTGCAACAAATGCAAAACCGCTTGGGATGTAATCAACTACGCTGACGTCAGTGACAGGCAAGTTTCCTTGGTTAAAAACCGTAATTGTAAAATTAGCCATTTCGCCATATTCGAATGGGCCTGTGGCATTTGTTGTTTTTCTCAATGCCAAATCATAGAACATTGGTCCTGCAGGGTCATGATCATCCTCATCTTCTCCAACTGTCGGTCCACCTCCATTCATATTATTGTCATCCGGTGATCCGGGCAATACTGCCATTTCCTCTGGTGTATTAGAGCCAGGAGTACTGTCGGCATCATTGTTAGTCATATCATTTAGATAGTTGTCATAGGCTTTGGTAATTTCTGCATAATTATTCCAGGCGAGAGGATTATCCAATACTGAGACCATCTTCAAGATTATCATTTCTGTTTGGCAATCACCTGGTGCTAGTTGTGTCATATTGGTATTTACCGGTGTAGGAGACGAACCTGTCCAGCCTAAAAATCCATTTGATGCTGGATTGTATTCTAATCCTTCTGGTACATAGTCTGAAATTTCGATATCTTTGGCAACAATATTACCTTGATTACAAACGGTTATTTCAAAAACCAAATCTTGCCCATAATTGTATGGCCCCTCTGTTACTAATTCTTTTTTTAGAGCTAAGTCAAATACTTGAATAAGTTCTGGATCTTCGTCATCTTCGTCAGTAATACCATCTCCATCACTATCCATTCCATCATCACTCACATGATTATCCTCGTCTGTCAATGGTGTTCCACCTATATCATTATTTGGATTATTATCATATTGTGAATCTACATCATCATTCGTCCTGTCGATACCTAAATTATCCTCCGCAGCATATATTTCAGCCTTATTGAGCCAACCATTGACATCGGCGGTACTGACCACTTCCAACGATATAGGCAAGGTAATCGATGTGCCGGGCTCGAGTACACCAGTAATCAATGAAGTAGCAATGCCTGAACTTGAATCATAACTCCATAAAGGGGCATTCAATGCATCAAATCTGAGGCCACTGGGTACATAATCAATAACCACGATATCTGTTGCCGGCACATTGCCTTGGTTGAATACGGTAATATCAAAAGTCAACATATCACCATACTTATAAGGACCAGGAGTCGTGACAATTTTATTCAATGCTAAGTCAAAAAACGGTGCTTGAGCAGGGTCACTATCATCTTCATCTTCATTCACACTTGGTCCTCCTGTATTCATGTTGTCATCATTTGGATCACCCGGAAGTACTGAAAACTCTTCCGGAGTACCACTTCCAGGAGTACTGTCTATGTCATCTTCGAATCCATAAATGTCTCGTTGTGCCTCAATTTCTGCATAGTTGATGAGATTGGCTGGATTGGCTCCAACCACTATTTCTAAATTAATCGGCACTTCTATACAAGCACCACTTATCAATCCCTCAGCCGGTAGCTTTCCATTATTAATCGTTAATGTATGATTGGCATTAAAATAAGTTGAGCTACTCGAAACAATATTCCATGCAGGATCTACCAAAGTATATCCATTAGGAATGTGATCTTGAATCACTATACTGTCTACTGTTGTTTCTCCTTGATTACAGACGGTTATTGTGAAAGTGGCTACGTCACCAACTTTGTAAGTAGGATCCGCAGGAATGGTTTTTTTCAACGCAAGATCCAAAACACATCTCCTGACCCGAGTATCAACGGAACTGGTCGCTGTACAACCCAAATCATCAGTCACAGTAACGGTATAAGTTGTGTTAACCGTTGGGCTCACATCATGATAAGGATCCGGTGAAGAAAATCCATCGCTCCAATCATAACCATAAAGTTCTACCCCTCCATCGACCAATACGTTGAGACGAACCGTTCCTCCAAGACAGATTTCGTCAACTAAATCAATATTTACATCCAACCCTGAACATAAGGTATAAAATCCAAAATCTAAATTCGTAATGGGAGCAAATCCAGTAGTTGTCGTATAAACAATAGTTGGACGACCATCAAAAGGAAAACCACCATTGGCTATAAAAGCATCCGAATCAAAATCGTCTTGAGTGGGACCAATAGGTCCGGCATTTGGAATGGTTGGACCAGTCGGATTGAAAGTTCCGGGTTCGTTGATGTCATCTTCCACAACTATATAATATGTGCGATTGTCTTCAAAAGGCACAGAATTTGTGTCGTCAAAAATATATACTCCATCAACATTCGTCGTGGTCTGTCCCACAACTGTGTAGGTACCAGCAACGTAAGATGTGTATAAATGGACTCTTACTCCATTTAGCCCTGGTTCGCCTGGATCTTGAATTCCATCATGATTCGAATCATACCAAAGAAAATCACCAAGTACAGATGGTGCCAACACAGACTCACTGCTTGATGATTCTTGTATCGAAGAATCATTGGAATTAAATAAATACCAAGTCGATGCACCAAATAGGATAGTAGCACAAAGTGTAAGTATTGCAGTTTTCATTGAATTATGTTTACTTAATTTATTCAATTAGGCAATCATTATCATCTGCTCAGATATGGTTTTAAATGCAAATATATAACTTTTTATTAATCAAGAAAAAAAACATATATATTTTTTTTAATTTTATAAAAAACTGTGAGAATTTTTATTTTGACACACAGTAATTCAAATATTTATTTCGGAATACAAACATTAGCTTTACTTTGCAAAGTAAAATGACATCAATGCCATGATTTCGAAGAAAATTAATACAAAAGAAATCTATTATTATATTTTGGAAAGTGTAATCGAAAACAGAATTCCAGAAAAAGCATCAGCAATGAAAGCTTATATGAAAAATCAATTTGAGTACGCCGGATTGCCTTCTCCTCAAAGAAAAGAATTGGTCAAAAAACTAAAATCTCGCTATAATTTGCCGCTCAATGACGAATTTTTCGATTTAGTCAAAGCCTTATGGCAAGACCCCTATCGCGAACTAAAATACATTGCTCTGGATATCCTTGAGCCAAAATACAAATACATGAATCGATCACATGTGCCTTTCATCCAATCACTCATGCTGGATGATTCATGGTGGGATACCATAGATGGTCTAGCTCCAAAGGGAATGGGTACGATTTTTAAAAATGATGTCGAAATTCGGAATTCTAAAATTGAAGAATGGATAAATTCCAATAATAAGTGGCTCAAAAGATCCTGTATCATCCATCAGCTTACCTATAAAGAAAATGTAGATGAAGAACTATTATATAGTCTGATACTCCATGAAGTAAATAACAAGGAATTTTTTGTTCAGAAGGCCTGCGGTTGGGCTTTGAGACAATATTCAAAATTCAACCCACTTTCTGTCAAACAATTTGTAGATGAAAATCCCAATCTCAGTGGACTTTGTAAACGTGAAGCTTCTAAATACTTAGCATAAGATGATAGATATAATGACTAAAATTCTGATTGGTATAGTGGCAGCAATGCATTTGTACTTTTGTTATTTTGAAATTTTTAAGTGGGAAAGTGCCGGTCCCAAATTGTTTAAATCTAATGATTCCGATTTTTACAAAAAGACCAAAACCATGATGGCCAATCAAGGTCTTTACAATCTCTTTTTAGCGGCTGGATTAATCTGGTCTCTACTGAGCAAGAATCATACGATGTCATTTTATCTGGCAATATTTTTTCTCTCTTGTGTCGTCATTGCTGGCATATTCGGCTCAATCACGGTGAGTCGTCGCATCTTTTACATTCAGGCATTACCGGCTTTGATAGCTTTGATTCTTTTGCACTTTTAGAGGTGTGAATATTTAATTGTGTAATCATACTTTTATTAAATCTGTTAGCGTTATATTTCACATATTATTATTTTAGTCAAAAATAAACACCAATTCAAGATGATGTATTTTACAAAAAGATTCTTATTGAATGTATTGCTTTTGACATGCATCTCATCTTTGAATGGCCAGATAGGTGGAAGATATGCTTACGAATTTTTAGCTTTACCTTCTTCTGCCCGGATAACGGCTTTGGGTGGAAGCGTGATTTCAGTCCTTGACGAGGATCAAAATCTAGCCTATAGTAATCCTGCTCTACTGAACCCAAAAATGAATCACCGTATATCGTTTAATTACAATTGGCACTTGGAGGATATTAAAAATGGGTATATATCTTATGCAAGAACTTTTGAAAAGTTAAATCTCACCACTCATGCGGCTATCGACTACATAAGCTACGGCGACTTTGTCCGAGCAGATGAAACCGGAAAGCAGATTGGAACTTTTGAAGGTGGAGAGACAGCCATCGTACTTGGGGTTGCAAAAACATATCAAGAAAGGCTCAATTATGGCATGAATTTAAAGTTCATATTCTCTAACCTCGATGGATACAAATCTTTCGGTCTTGCAGCAGATATTGGTATGAATTATACCAACGAAAACGGCGATTTTAATATTTCAGCGGTAATCAAGAACGTGGGTACAGAGGTAACGAGTTATATAGACGAAAAATATGCGGCGCCATTGGATATTCAGATTGGACTTTCTAAGCGGCTTAAGCATTTGCCTTTCCGATTTAGTATCATCGCCCACGAATTGCAACAATGGAAAATAAGATATGACGACCCCAGTAGAAAAGAGACGACCAATATCTTTGGAGAGGTCACGGAAGACAGTAAATTTTCTCAAGAAATAGATAATTTTTTCAGACACTTTATTTTCTCAGGAGAATTTTTAATTGGTAAAAACGATGGCCTCAAACTGCGAGTTGGCTACAATCACCTACGTCGCAAGGAGCTTAGCGTAACTCAGTTTCAATCTTTGGCGGGATTTTCTTTGGGATTCGGCTTGTCGGTCAAAGGCATTGTCATCGATTATGGTGTTGGGTATCATCACATAGCCGGAGCCGCTAACCACCTGAGCATTTCTACTAACTTAGGTCGGTTTTTTAAGAAAGTGTAAAGTTTATTTTTTAAGAATTTTTATTCCAATGGGACAATTCATGCATTTCAGCAGACTGCAATTTTCATTCTTCAGTTCGATAAGAGCCTGAGAATCGCAAGCAGATTTAGCCAACACTCCCAATTCTTTCCAATGATTGATAATCGTATTTTTTTCAGCAGGAAGTTCATCCAAAAGCTCAATTCCTCTTTGAGAAATTTCCTCAACACTTGTCTCTTTACCATAAAGAAAAGTAAGAGGAACGACCACATTGACCATGAGATTTTGCACCATGGATTTGCTGATTTTTTTACTTCTCGCTCTATTTTCAACTCCAAATCTATAATGTGTTTTCCAATACTCTGATGGTGTGGCTTCTAAGGAGTCATACATCGAATCACTCCACTTGCGGTCGATAAATTGGGTAAACGGTCGTGGATTTTTATATATGAGAGCCGCCATCTGTGCCATCCTAATCGTCGGAAATCCGACAGGCCTCATCTTATAAAACTTCCAAACATGAACATCCATATTATTCAAGCTGTATTTGGCTTTGAGGTGTAACCATTCCACTTGCAAGGTTTTAAAGTACTCATCATCACCCTCTTCATCCAAGAATCCTGCAACTCCAAATAGTAGGGCTTCCAATTTTAGAATGGAATTTACATTTTTAAGTAATATGGAATAAGATAGATTTTGTGATAATTGCTCAAAAGGTGCTGCATTCGTCTGCGAACCCATATATCTAAGAAATCCCTTATAACAAACTTCATCCCAGTTATTGCTCGTTGCTACCAATAAATTCCTGAAATATTGCGTTTTTCTTTCCAATCGGTTGCTGACCAATCGATATTTCCACAAGTTAAAATCAGACCAATCTTCGGGAGAGACTAGAGATTCACAAGCCACCCAATTTTGGTTTTCCATCAGCCTTTGATACTTGTGAAGCAGGGAATGATCAATGCGACTCTTGAGTTCTAATGTAGGCAAGAGCCGCCCATTCTTAAGTATGATGTCCTTATCGTGATTAAAGACGACGTGTAGGATGACATTATTGTATGCCGGGTCGCTGCTGTGATTGTGTAAATCCCAATCAGAGCTATGGATATGCAGTTCTATATTGCCTGCCCATTTAGTGCCCTCGATTTCAATTTTGGCATCAATAAAATCTGGTCCCGAATTTCCATTGTGAAATCCAAAATTCTGAATCACCAGAGTCTCACCTTTATCGGTTGATAAATCCGATAAATCAAAAGACTTCGATTTCCAAATATAATGGAGAAGGTCTTCCTTCAAATAGCCTAGAGAGTTCATGCCTTGAGATGTTTTAAGTAAAAAAAACTTTATCTACAAGGTAAAAATACGAATTAAGATACTAACTCTCGATAATAATAATTAAAATCATCCTCATCGCCCCACCACGAACTTCTCTATCCATCGCTGTCCGTCCTCATTTATCAGTTCTATGAAATACATTCCTGAGGGCAAGTCTGACACATCGATGATATCTTCATTTTGTAAAGCGTTGCTTCGCACTAGCTGCCCCTGAGTATTTAGGATGCGGTAAGTATATTTTCCCTCGGGGATGCCGGAGATGGTAATGGAGTAGGAGGCTGGATTGGGATACAATACTATATTATTCAAAGCGATATCCTCTGTGTCTACAGAAAAACATTCATCGTACCACGGATTCTTGTACAATTGCACTCCATCTCTATAAAAACAGGAAATATAATTTAGATATTCTATTTGGCAGCAGTACCATGGTTCAAATGGTCCGTTAAAAGAGCCAATACCTTGAATCCAATTAACATCAGTATAGCAACCCATATTCATAGCGATTCTTTTTG
>JACJYM010000018.1 GCA_020636155.1 Lewinellaceae bacterium
TGAAAATTTATTAACCGAGGGGACACCGATGAGCATGTCAAATCTCGTGGTACACGTGCTATCCAACGGTGATAAGTTTAATATTGATACAAGAGAAATCACAGTACTTCCACTAGAAGCACCGTTTGTGTAATCTTAACGGAATTTCATTTTTTCCAACGCAATTAATATTTCCTCCATGTGCAGCGGACTGTCGCTACAAAGTGACAGATGTAAAGAATTAAATTTTAAATCAAAACCTTATATCTTACCGATAAATTTCAATTTCTGTACTTCCATCCATGTAGCGACAAGCTCGATACATTCCTTCTGTATTGAATGGCATGGCTATATTGCCATTGGCGTCAACCGCAATCAATCCGCCATCCCCGCCAATGCTTAAAACCCGCTTTTGAATAACTTCGTCAGCGGCTTCTATGAGACTTTTCCTACCGAATTCCATAAGTGCAGAAACATCGTAGGCCACTACTCCTCGGATAAAGTACTCTCCACTTCCCGTACATGACACGGCACAAGTCTCATTATTAGCATAAGTGCCAGCGCCGATCATAGGAGAATCCCCGACTCTTCCAAATTTCTTATTGGTCATACCACCTGTCGAGGTCGCAGCGGCTAAATTCCCTTCCCCATCTAAGGCAACGCAGCCCACAGTCCCGAATTTAAAATCCTTACTCTTGCTATGGTCAAGCTGAAATGAATCGCTATCCTTGATTTCTTGCCATTGCAGATATCTGAACTCATCATAGAAATATTCGTCACCACACTCCTCCAAGCCTTGCTCTTTTGCAAATTGCTCTGCACCCTTTCCTGCTAAAAACACGTGACCACTATGCAGCATAACCGCCTTTGCCAGAGAGATAGGATTTTTTATATGTTGCACTAACGATACGGCTCCCGCTTCTTTATTTCTTCCGTCCATGATAGAAGCATCCATTTCGTGCAATCCATCGGCAGTAAAGACACTTCCTCTACCCGCATTGAAAAGTGGACAATCTTCTAAAACTCTTACTGTTGTCTCAACAGCGTCCAAAGCGCTTCCTCCTTTACTCAAAACCTCAATTCCGGCATCTAAAGCTTCCTTAAGTGCTTGCTTATATTGATGTTCCTTTTCTTCGGTCATCATTCCTTTGACGAGAGTTCCTGCCCCTCCGTGGAGAGCTATGGCAAATTGATTTTTCATGCGGTAAAGATAGGGGAAAGTGAAGAATATAGCATGAGTTAATATTATTTAGGTACATTTCATTTTTCCCGCTTTTTAAAAATATCCTCCCCAGTTCTAAGACCTATCTTTCGAGCGAGTCATAGAAGTGGAAAAAAATGAAACAGACCATGTCTGCGACAATAATGACACACAAGTGAGATGATTAATCTATTGGAAGATTATAAACATACAAACACTTTTAATCACATGAACTTAAGCCTTCATAAAAGTCTTTACCGAGTTAAGCATAATTAATTGAAGAACTTAAATCATGCCAAATCATTAGCCAATATTTCGATGGCTAATGCATGACCAAAATCCTTCCTGATTCCACGGTTCTTTCTGAATAGAACTTATAGAAATACATTCCTGAGGGTAAAGCACTGGAGTCCAAAATAAACCGATTGGATTTTTGATTCATTTTTGAAAGCACCATATTGCCTGACACATCGAAGAGATTGAAGTCAAAAGACATTGAATTTTCAAAATCCAGTGACCACGTATTATTCACAATTTTTGTTCCCAGTACTTGCTTTTCGGTTAATTCTTCTGTGGCCACTACCCTATCAAAAACTTTTACATTATCCAAAAAAACTTTTGACTCGGTCAATAAAACGTTAAAATCAAGCACGGCGATACCGTCTTTTGGTATGAGTGGGACTGTGAAGTTTTTAAGCTTTAATTGTGTGGTTTCGATGCCTGTTCCATTTAGCAGTATGTCGTCTTGAAATAATCTAACCAAATTTTTGTAAGGTGAATTGGAGAGCATCCGTAAATCAAAGGAAACCATCGGTTCTTCCAGACCAGCTAAATCTATACAAAATTTCACTCTAGAGATTCCAGTACCTCTTTCTTTTGATAAAATGTAATCTTCGAGGCTGACACAACCATTTATTGACTCATCGTAATCAGAAGATATTTTAATACCATCAGGATCGTCTGTAATATCACAGAAGTAGCATTCCGCCAGGTTGTAATATTCGTTATTGGCGCCATTGGACAGGTCATATAAAGTGCCATTTTCTAGGCTGTTTTTATAATAAAGATCCAAAGGAAAAGAATTCAAAAAATACAATCCAGTGGAATCCTTGACATAAATTTCCACCTCTGCATCGTACAAGGCCCCTAAAAGATTATAATTTAGATATGCCTCAAGGTCGGAGATAATGAAACTAATACTCTCTCCTCCTGTATAGACCGTTCGATATATGTCCTGAGTTGCAGTTTTACTTTTCACACGAATCAAAAATTCCTCAACCCTCTTTTTACAGCTATTGTCTATAACATCAATTGAAAAATAGCTGTATTTTGAATAGATATCACAAGGATTCTCCAATCCATAATTTAACGAAAATGCTCTATATCGGGACTGAATGCTATCCTCACAAAATTAAAATCAAAGTCAAAGACCTCACTGTAATTATACTTGCTACTGATTCTCGCCCGGCGTTCAAATATTCAAATAGGGTTTATTATCATTATAATAATATGATGTATCAATCACGATGACTTCTTGAGGTTCAAATCATCTTTCAACATAAATTTATCTGAAGAAGGTATCGATTATCTTGTAATCGCTAAACTCAATGTAGTAATTATTCTCACCGACAGCTCATCCCCTTTTTGAAATGTGGTACTACCGATGTTCTCAATCGTAAATCGAAGGGAGTTGCTGGACCCTCTGGTCATTCGTCATAAAGTACAAATTATGACCATTGCAAAAGGACTTCTAACTTGGTATCTTCAATTGTCGAATTTATTAATTCTTCATCGATTCCTAAAGCCTTCCATGCTTCTAACACGGATGAATGTTCTTCACTCGATTCGCCGCCGTAGACTTCGCAGATTCTAAGATTGTAGAAATTACGTCGAAATAGGAGAAGTCGAAGTAAGTGAATTTGTTGCACGTCAAGCACCAGTACCTTTTCCATTCCAGTTGGATTAACTCCGTAATGCGTTCATTCTCATTAATCCTGATTTTCCATCTACTAATAAATAAAACCAATGATTTAGGACACCGCTATTGGTGTATGTACCCTGGTGTCAAATAGTGTCCACAATACTCGCCTTTATAATGGGAAGGATTCTGATATAATTTTGGATTCTCCATATTCTAATTCCATCGCCATTTATCTTTTTTCAATCTCTTTCCCGGTTCCAATTAAATTTTCGGATAGATGTAATATTAATATTTTCCAAAATATCGCTTAATGATTCATTTAGTAGCCCTGATTCATCACGATAAGTAAGTTAGAGGTACTCCGTGTAAATCCAGCTTATCTCATGTCAACATCAATAAGGAGTAAAGGCATTATAATCCTCCACAATCTTAAGGCAAAATGTGCGGAATACCCATCCCAAAAAGCATTATTATTATTATATAATGTCGGTACTGTCTGTGTTTATCTGTATCCTCTTGGTTGTCAAAACTTAAATATTGGAAATTTTTCCGACATCATATCTTAGTATTGCTGAAGTACTTAAAAGCCACATCTAGGGCTGATGCCAAGTTTATCTCCTAGGTATCCCAATTTTTTGAGTCATTGGTAAACTCTGGAACCGTCTTTCCAACTATAGTAAAAGATTCCATTGCACGAGATAAATCACGCAGGACATATTCATCAGGTTCAAAGAATCTATTAGAAAAATCAATGTTTTTATTATGACAGCCATTTCCATGCCCTATAACCTCATGGTTTAATATTTCATCAGCCGAACTGATTGGCTCCTTCGTTAGCATCTACATATCGATTTTTGATGGAGTACCATTCATTTGAGTTTCAACAATAACATGATATTATGACCGATACATCCTTGTGATTGGGATATCCCTGATCAATGATGCGTTCATTTGACGTCACCTACAAATTCATGTCTAAAAAGAGCTGACGTGCAAATCCTTGTCAAATAATTGATTTAACGGGTGATTTTCCCATAATTTCTATAGTGTCTCAGAAAGTTTTGCATTTAGATAGACCGCATTATTTGAGAACAAGTAGCTTTCCAATAATTCGACTTACCTTAGAATCCTTGTAATGAATAATGGGAAATCATTTCAATGATTTTGATATCATGAAAATTCACTGGTCATACCTCACCATTACTCATGCTACTCATAGTTAAAATATCTAAATCTTTCTTTGAAATCAGGCCCTTTTCCTTCAGAGAAGACAGATATTCCACGCTGTCAAATTTTCACTTAACAGATTTTTGATTTCAAAATTTGAATTTTGAGAATACACAAAACAAAGACAGCAACGATTAAAATAACAATAAAATTCTTCATCAGGTTAAGAATTTGAAAGACAAATATATAATTTCCTATTAAAACAAAGTAATATCACTAAATATATATATATTTATCGAAATTAATATTTTTTAATATAATGATAAATAACCATATCTTCACCAAGATTAATAAAACCAACAAAACTCGACACATGAGACTCCTACTGATACTCACCGTTTTGTTGCTTACTACGAGGCTACACAAGACATCGTAGACATTTCCAGATCCTAATAATTTCCGACAAGCCTTAATCGACAAAATTATGGACACCAATGGCGATGGGGAGATACAAGTGAATGAAGGCAGAGGCGGTGGAGTGGTTAGTTTTAGAAAAACCTACAGTTTTAAATAATTTAATTGGTATCAATAGTTTTGTTAACCTACAATCTCTAGAACTAGGGGATTTAGTTTATATAGAAAACCTAGATATAATGGGATTAGAAGCTCTAACTTCACTTTTCATTGAAAATAAATCTGGCTTAAAGAACCTAAAATTAAAATATTTACCTTCTATTAAAATATTGCATATTTATGGTTTTACAAATTTAGAGATTTTAAATTTAACAAACTTGTCTAATCTTAATGAACTTTTAATTGAAGAGAATAGTAGCTTAAAGAATTTAGAATTGAACAATTTGGGATTACTTTGGAAAATTGACATATTGGGGAATGACGAATTAGTAGAATTAGATTTAAGCGGATTACTATCACTGACTAAGATTAAAATTGAAGGAAATGACAAACTTTTATCAATAAATTCCATTGGACTTTCAGCAATAACAGAATTGAATATCATTAAAAATGATGAATTAATCAACTTGGATTTGAACCATCTTTCATCACTTAACACTTTGAATATTAGTGAAAATAATAGACTTTTAAGTTTAGATTTAAATGGTTTATCATCACTTACCACTTTAAATATTAGCGGAAATAATGGACTTTTAAGCATAGATTTAAATGGTCTATCATCACTTACTTCTCTTAATATTAATAATTACGAAGGAAGTATTAAGAATTTCAACATTAGTGCACTGCCTTTCCTCAAAGATTTTATTTTTAGTGATAACAATGGCCCCACCAACCTAAATTTAAGTGAATTGCAATTTTTAAAAAATTTGATTATTCAAAACAATAAAAATTTGAAAATTATAGAGTTTAGTAACGTACCAAAACTTTCAAAACTCGAAATCATAGACAACATTGACATTATAAGTCTAGATGTATCAGGAATGCTTAGGTTAACCGATCTTAATATTTATAGTAATATTAGTCTAGCAAATTTAAATATCACCAATCTGCCATTATTAAATCAACTTAATATTATTGATAATCCCAGTTTAACTAAATTAGATTTAAGTGGAATAATTTCATCTAATATTCAATCTCTTTGGATTTCAGGTAACGACGGTCTCCAAATTCTAGATATAAGTGGTTTAACGTCGCTCATAAATGTTAGAATAGCTTTTAATTTAAATTTGGAAAGTATAAATTTGACTGGTTTAATTTTACTTTCTGACCTAAGTATTAGTGGAAATGACAAACTTGAAAGTTTTGAATTAATTGATTTATCATCTCTTTCAAAGCTTACTATTGACAACAATGAAGGATTAAAGACCTTTTATTTAAATAATTTGACTTCACTCTACCAACTTATGATTATTAATAATGAAAATCTTGAAAATTTATATTTTAGTAATTTAACAAAAGTTTGGCGTATTGTTTTTTTGAGTAACATTAGATGCAAAAATTTAGATTTAAGCGGATTTGTATCACTGTCATATCCTGAAATTGCATATAATTATGAACTTGAATATTTATATTTAAAAAATGGAAAAAGTGAAAATATTATCTTAAACGATAACTTTTTATTAAAATATATTTGTTCCGATGAAGAGGATATTTCTACAATTTTGCATCTTTTAGAAAATGACAACATCAATGATTGTACAGTTAACTCTTACTGCCCCTATACCGTAGAAGGCAATCCATACCAAGTTTCAGGAAAGGTAATTTTTGATTTTGACAAAAACGGTTGTAATGAAAACGACGTGAAATATGAATTTCCGAAAATGCATATCTCAGACACACAGGGAGAGGGAATTGTATTTGGGGATGTAGAAGGAGATTACCTAATACATCTCAACAAGAATACCTACACTATCACGCCTCATCTAGAAAATCTTGATTATTTTAAAATAATTCCAGAATCTATTACCCTTACCTTTCCTGACTCTACCTCTCCTTACATCCAAGACTTCTGTATAGTTCCTGATGTTGAGTACACAGATTTAGATGTCGTTATTATTCCTCTGAATCAAGCTCGACCAGGATTTGTATCTGATTATAAAGTAAGAGTACGAAATATTGGAAATACCATCGTGCCATGTGAATTGTTCTTTGTGTATGAATCAGAACGTATGGATTTCCTTACTGCCAGTCCCGGACAAGACAGCATCAATGGAGGAGAATTGTACTGGAATCTCGGAGAATTGAAACCTTTTGAGCTAAAAGAAATTTTACTCTCTTTCGAACTCAATACGCCTACCGACAACCCGCCACTATTAGGTGGCGATGTGCTTCACTTCTTTGCAGCCATCTATTCATCATTACGAAAAGCAAATAGAAACGACTATGATTTTTATAATCTCTACCAAACCGTAGTCAACTCCTACGACCCCAACGACAAAACCTGCCTCGAAGGCGATAAACTCCTACCCGAAATGGTGGGAGACTATGTCCACTATATGATAAGATTTGAAAATACAGGTACGGCCGAAGCTGTCAATATCGTCGTGAGAGACTTTATCGATCCGGCACGATTTGATATCAGCACTTTACAGATAGTCGATGCCAGCCACGAACTCGAGACCCGTATCAATGATGGAAACATCGTCGAGTTCATCTTCAAGGATATCTACCTCCCTTATGAGGACGATACCAATGACGGCTATGTCGTATTCAAGATTAAAACCAAGGATGATTTGGTCATCGGAGATGTTTTTGAGAACCAAGCAGATATTTTCTTTGATTACAATGCACCCATTGTTACCAATGTGGCGAGTACCGAGGTAGCAGAGTTCTCTGCTACTCAAGACACCAGAGAGGAGATTTCACTAAGCTTACATCCCAATCCTACGGCAAATCTCCTTTACATAGATTGTGAAGAATCTATCCGTCAGGTGAAAATATTCAGCATAGATGGTCGATTATTGAGCAGTTATGAAGTCCTCGGTACCGCGATTAAAAAACAACTGGATGTGTCATCACTCAGCGCAGGCAGCTACCTCCTTTGGGTAAAAACTGACAAAGGAACGTCTAGCAAATACTTTGTGAAGGAGTAGCAAAATTAAATCCTTCAGCCAAAATGTGCCTTTTCTAAGGTATATTGATGAACTCCTCACTCTCCAAAAAAAGGAATAGGAGTAAATCACGATAATTCTTAAAAATAGAATTAGCGATACAATACTTCTTTTACGGCCTTGATGACTCTGGATGGATTTGGCAAATATTCTTCCACGAAAGTCGGAGCATAGCCCAAAGAAGTATCTGCTGAGTTGATTCTCGTCACTGGTGCATCGAGATAATCAAAGGCATATTTTTGCATTTCATACGCAATCTCAGCACTAACACCTCCGTATGGCCAGCTTTCATCTACCACGACCATTCGATTGGTCTTTTTGACAGAATTTACTAAGGTCTCGTAATCAAGTGGTCTGATAGTACGCAAGTCGATAAGTTCGACCGATATACCCTCTTTTTCGAGTTCTTCTGTTGCTGTTTTGGATACTTCCATCATCTTATTAAATGAAACGATAGTCACGTCCGTACCTTCTTTTCTAATCGCTGCCTTACCAATCGGCACGGTATAGTCTCCCTCAGGCACTTCACCTTTGAGACCGTACATAATTTCAGATTCCATCATACATACAGGGTCGTCATCTCTGATTGCTGATTTTAATAAACCTTTGGCATCTGCGGGGTCAATGCAAGAAATCACCTTTAAACCCGGTGTGTTGGCCATCCAGCTTTCGAAGGTCTGAGAGTGTTGCTGTGCCAATTGGCCAGCAGCTCCTGAAGGGCCTCTAAATACGATTGGACATTTGAATTGACCTGCAGATTGTGAAAGTGTCTTTGCCGCATTATTGACGATTTGGTCGAATGCCAAAACCGCAAAATTCCACGTCATAAATTCCACTATCGGTCTCAATCCATTCATTGCAGCGCCGACTCCAATCCCCGCAAAACCTAACTCCGCAATGGGTGTATCAATAACTCGTTTCGGTCCAAACTCTTCCAACATACCTTTACTCACCTTGTAAGCACCGTTATACTCTGCAACTTCCTCTCCCATCAGGAACACCGTGTCGTCTCTTCTCATCTCTTCAGACATGGCCTCATTGAGTGAGTCTCTCAGCGTTAATATTCTTGACATTTTATTAATTTATTTTTTCTAATCATCTAATTTAAGCACTTGTAAGAATGTTTTTTGAGGAACCTCGACATTTCCTATCTGCCTCATCTTTTTCTTACCTTTTTTCTGCTTTTCTAATAATTTTCTTTTTCTACTGATGTCACCACCATAACACTTGGCTGTCACATCCTTTCTCATGGCTGATATGGTTTCTCTAGCTATGATTTTTGCTCCCACTGAAGCTTGTATGGCTATCATGAATTGCTGACGAGGCAGTAATTCCTTGAGTTTTGCACATATTTTACGACCTATGATTTCCGCTTTGTCTTTATGTACCAATGATGACAAGGCGTCTACCGGCTCCCCATTTAACCTAATGTCTAATTTCACCAAATTAGAAGCTCTGTAATCCAATGGTGAATAATCAAAAGATGCATAACCGCGAGATATCGATTTCAATCTATCATAAAAGTCAAATACTATCTCTGCCAACGGCAGTTCGAAGGTCAACTCTACCCTCTCGGTCGTAAGATAAGTCTGCTTGGTCAATATCCCCCTTTTATCTAGGCAAAGAGTCATAATACTACCGATATAATCAGGTTTCGTAATGATTTGAGCTCTAATGAAAGGTTCTTCCACTTTGGCAAGCAAGGTAGGATCCGGCAAATCATTGGGTGTATGAATGTGCAGCACCTCGCCCTTGTGTGTGTATGCTATGTACGATACGTTAGGTACGGTGGTGATAACTTCTTGGTCATATTCTCTAGAAAGTCTTTCTTGTATAATCTCCAAGTGTAGCATACCCAAAAATCCACATCGAAAACCAAATCCCAAAGCAATAGAGGTTTCCGGCTCAAACACTAGCGAAGCATCATTGAGTTGCAGCTTCTCTAAGGAGTCACGCAAATCTTCAAAATCCTCATTATCAATAGGATAGATACCCGCAAAAACCATTGGTTTTACATCTTCAAATCCTTTGATGCCCTTGCCCGGATTTTCGACGGTCGTAATCGTATCGCCTACTTTAATTTCCTTGGAAACCTTGATACCCGTGATAATGTATCCCACATTCCCGGCTTGTAATTCATTTTTTGGCACTTGAGACATTTGCAAAATGCCGATTTCGTCAGCCTCATATTCTTTACCTGTATGTACAAAACGTACTTTATCACCTTTTCTTAGAACTCCATTCATAATCCTGAAATAGGCAATCACCCCCCTAAAAGAATTAAAAAGAGAATCAAATATCAAGGCTTGTAGTGGGGCATTCACATCGCCTTGTGGCGCAGGAATTCTATCCACGATGGCATCCATAATATCTTGAATACCAATTCCTGTTTTTCCACTGGCTAGGACAATATCCTCCCTTTTACAACCAATCAAATCAATGACCTGATCAGAAACTTCCTCAATCATAGCGGAGTCCATATCCACTTTATTCAAAATCGGGATTATCTCCAAGTCGTGTTCTATCGCAAGATATAAATTAGAAATGGTCTGCGCTTGGATACCCTGGGAGGCATCAACCAATAGCAAAGCTCCCTCACAAGCAGCAATCGATCGAGACACTTCGTAGGAAAAATCCACGTGTCCTGGTGTATCAATCAGGTTGAATGTATAAGTCACTCCATCAGAATGTTGATAATACATTTGTATGGCATGACTTTTAATCGTAATGCCCTTTTCTCTCTCCAAATCCATATCATCCAGTGCCTGAGACTTCATATCCCTCTCTGAGATCGTCTTTGTAAATTCAAGCAACCTGTCAGACAGAGTACTTTTCCCATGGTCAATATGGGCAATAACACAGAAATTTCTGATATTTTTCATAGGGTGCAAATATATATCTTTTAGCCCCTTGTATTTATAATTTAAAAACTTTTTTTAGCGAATTGCGATGGCATCACGAACAGAATGGAATCTATGAATATCAATTTGAGAATCATTTCCAAAACCAAAATCGTTATTTAATCCATTTCTAATTCCAATGCTTATGTGAACCCCATCCATCCCTATACGTTTAAAATCAGGGATATGATCTGCTCTTATTCCACTTCCGACAAGCATTTTAATATTTTGTCGAAGCTTATTTCTCATTTTTTTTAGGATTTCAATACCATCAATGGCTCGAGGGGATTGACCAGAAGTTAATACTCGATCTACGGAAATTTCATTCAATATTCTAATGTTATCATCGAGATTATTAGATACATCTATCGCTCGATGACAACAAAATTCTACCCCCTGTTCCTGAGTTAATATTCTAATTTCTTTCATCCTCGCCTTATCCAAGCAACTCCATTCATCGAGACATCCAAATACAATGCCCGATGCCCCTATGTCTATGGCCTTTTTGATATCTTTGACAATCATCTCCCATTCAGATTGAGAATAATGAAAATTTCCAGCTCTTGGTCGTATTAATACATTGGTCTGAATGCCAGAAAGTACCGCAGACTCAATAAACGCATAGGACGGCGTCAGACCGCCCATATCCAGTGCTTGACAGATTTCAATGTGCTTAACCTCATTCAGAACACAAAAATTGAGTTCTTCGATGGATTGAATACAAATTTCAAGTTCCAAGTAACGACTATTTTAAAAAGAAATATTCTGAATCTTTCAAACCTTGGAAATCGTCATTATAAATGGCAAAATTGAAGCCTTCGTGGATACTATATGCACCATAATTACCATATTTGTCGATGGCCAAAAAACCAACTTGAATGTCTTTGATGTTTTTATTTTTAGAAATTACTCTTTCGATCGCTATTTGACAGGCTTCCTGAGGGGATTTTCCCATTCTCATGTGTTCGACTACCAAAGCACTTCCGGCAATTCTAATCACGGCTTCACCAACACCGGTGGCACAAGCAGCGCCGACTTCGTTATCAACGAATAATCCGGCCCCGATAATCGGAGAATCCCCGACTCTACCATGCATTTTATAAGCCAGACCGCTAGTCGTGCAAGCCCCTGACAAGTTTCCGTCCTTATCTAAAGCCAATGCCCCTATGGTATCATGATTTTCAATATTAATAATGGGTTTATATTGCGATTCGGAAAGCCATTTCTCGTATCTTTTCTTTGATTCTTCAGTAAGTAGATTTTTATGTTCAAATCCCTTCTCTCGTGCAAACTCGTAAGCACCTTCACCAACCAGCAATACGTGTGGCGTATCTTCCATGACCTTGCGGGCAACACTGATGGGATGTTCGATATTCTCTAGAAATGCTACTCCCCCGCAATTGTGTTTATCATCCATTATACAAGCATCGAGAGTCACGTGACCATCTCTGTCAGGAGCTCCACCCAAACCTACGGAAGTACCCGTCGGGTCAGATTCTACGACCATTACCCCTTTTTCGACCGCATCGAGTGCCGAACCACCTTTATTGATAATAGCCCAACCGATGTCATTACAGGGCAATCCGTGATTCCAAGTCGATATGATAATAGGTTTCTTCGTCTTTTCAGAGATTGATGTGGGTTCTAATTTTATACCAGGCATGCCTATCAATGCCATGCCTAATCCAACACTGGATTGCTTTATAAATTCTCTTCTTTTTTTCATCGAATTCCAAAAAATTATGTAGTAAAAAAATGCATTTAAATGCTCATAATTGCCAATATCGTGATAAATATGACAAAATTGTATTAAATAAAATCAACACTTAATGAAAAAAAAACATATTATTTATTTCCTAATATTAAAATAATATTTTTTTTTGCAACGAAATTGAACTTTTTGTAATAGTTATGCATTACAGAAAGTCAAACAAATGAATTCACCTAAAATAATGACCATGTCGGAAACAAAACGATTTTCGGACGACGAGCTTAATGAATTTAAAGAAGTTATTCTCAAAAAAGTAGAAGAAACTCGAGAGCAAATCAAGGATGTAAGAGCTCAAATCCTTGAAATAAACGAAAACAGTGGCGACGACCACAGTAAAGACCTTACGGATTTTAGTACCACGCAAGGCGAAATCGAAATGCTCAATACTTTTTTGACACGTCAGAAAAAATACCTGCAGGATTTAGAATTTGCATTGATTAGAATTAAAAATAAAAATTACGGAATCTGTGTGGTTACTGGTAATCTTATCGATAAGCAGCGCTTAAAGGCTGTACCGACCACCACCAAATGTATGGAGGCAAAATTGGGTGCGGAATTAGAAAGAGTGCATCTTTCTAATAAAGACGCTGCTAAGAGAGATGATGGCGACGAAGATACGGATATTAAAGATAAACCAAAACCAAAGAAAGCCCCCACCATTATCACAAAGGTAATTAAGAAAAATACAGGTCCTGCAGCACCTAAAAAGGATCTAGACGATGACTTTTTAGATTCTATATTGGGTAAAGACGATACAGACGAAGATTTTGATGATAGTGATGAAAACTTAAACATTGATGAAGATTTCGATGTGGCGGATGATTCTGAGATGGATGATGATTTTTAGATTTTATCATTAAAAACATAAAAAGCCAAGAGCAGATTGTTCTTGGCTTTTTTATTGTACTCGCTATTATTTCCTCTATTATCGCAACAAGATAGTCGATATAGTTCCTAGAAATGCGATAATATAAATTGCAACCACTATTATTAAGATGATTCCATAAATCTTGAATAAATTTTTCAAATTAGAAAAAGATTCTGTCAGCAAGCTAGAATTTTGGTCATCCAGAGCCATTTTCAATGTGGTGCTAAACTTGTAAAGTAGATAATTTAAGTACAGGCCAAATAAAAGCATCCCTCCGAAAAGTATCATAAAAAAAACACCAAAGGCGCCAAATCCTGCATCCATACTTGGATCCATTGAATCAGAAAGTCCGCCCATAAATAGAGCCATAAAAGTGGACATACCTACGAACATGTATAAAATCATCAAACCGATATATACAAAAATGATAATCGATATAATTTTTCCCCATTTCGCAATTTGGTAAAGGTGATTTTGGGTTAGAGAGTTAACGTTCAACCCCGAATTGTCTTGAATGTCTAAAATGTCATTTGTGTCCATAATTGAAAAGTTTTTTAATTATATAATTGGTCATCTCGTACTAAGAATATAATCGGTCAGCACTCGATCAATCAATCCGACCTTGTTTTTCTGATAATTTTCTGCATCAAGATCTAAATCTTGGCATATTTTTTCAAATAATTCATCAATAATCCTATGATTGGCATCCGTAGGCTTTGCCTTAAACCGATACAATGCTGATTTAACAAAGAGCATATCTTCATCATTAAAATTCGATATTTTAGGTGATATTTTTTCAGTATGATTTTCCGGCAAGGAGGTTAAAGATTTGAGACTAACCTGCTGAACCACTCCTGTATTAATTACCAATGTCCTTGAAAGATAGCCACCTAACCGTTGTTTTCTCTCCGACGTCACGATTGAATATGTGGCCAACATCCCAAAACTAAATCCAATGTCCAACAACCTAAAAATCCATCGGATGACCAAACTTTCGACATCCGGTTTCATGCCATTATAATTGACGACCCTCAATTTTAAAGCCTTTTTACCCGGGCTAGTTCCTTTATTAAAAATTTCAAACGCAAGGTGATAAAAACTCCATAGTATCACGATGACCAACCAATAGAAATTTTCCCATACTGAAATGGTATAGCTAAAAACCATAGTCAATAATAATACTATTATTAGGTCGATGATAAATGCTCCAATTCTGGTAAATACGGATGCCAAGGCATATTGTATGACTATATTGTGAGCCGTCGTGATGTTGGTCGTAGTGGCCAAACCTTAGATTTTGTTGCGATTATTCATAAAAAATTCTTAACAGAAATAACTCCCTTCTTCATGATTTCATTTCCACTTTTTTCATCCCAATAATTCCTTTTTCTATCAATTCAACATCCTCGTGAAGACGTATATATTTTAGTATTAAAATGAAATCTTGATATAAGATTGTCAAATATAAAGATTTTTATACTTTTACCATGAAGAAAATAACCTTTTAATTGACCGAGACAGAATTTATATCAAAAAATGAAGGAGACTGGAAAGCTTTAGAATTATTATTAAAAAGTCCAGTAAAAGATCCCGACAAGCTGACCAGTTTATTTGTAAAAGTATCTTCTGATCTCTCTTATGCTCGGACATTTTATCCCAACCGATCAGTAAGAGTCTATTTGAATGGATTAACCGAAGAGGTATTTAGTATTTTGGATCAAAAAAAGACAAATTTTACTTTCGCAAGCATCACAAAATTTTTCAGGGAAGTCTTACCTTATGAATTGTATCATGCGAGAAAGGCGATTTTGATTTCCTTTCTGGTATTTAGCTTTAGTGTTTTGATTGGTGTCCTCTCTACGATCGAGGATGAATCTTTTACTCGCTTGATTTTGGGTGATGGTTATGTAGAGCTTACCGAGAAGAACATCGACAATAATGACCCTATGGCGATTTACAAAGATGAAAAGAAGACCAGTATGTTTCTTCAAATCACAGCTAACAACATCAAGGTTTCCTTCCTTGCATTCGTATTGGGAATTTTTGGTGCTATCGGCACGAGTATTGTGTTGATTTTCAATGGCATCATGCTCGGTACTTTTCAATATTTCTTTTATCAAAAAGGGCTTTTTATTACTTCATTTTTGACAATTTGGATACATGGCACCATCGAAATTTCGGCCATAATCATTGCGGGGGCTGCAGGATATGTACTTGGCAAAGGCTTACTCTTTCCGGGTACATACAGGCGATCCACTTCATTACAATTATCGACCAAACGAGCCATTAGAATCATCATCGGCAATACTCCACTTTTCATATTGGCGGGGTTTTTAGAGTCATTTGTCACACGGCTGACCGGGTTGCCTGCCATCGTGAAAATCGGAATTATATTGGGATCACTAGGATTGGTCATCTATTACTATATCGTGTATCCCATGATTTATGTTAAGAACAATCCGAATCAGCATTTCGATTTTGAGCCCAATGTCCCTGAAAAGTTAGAATATGAAAAGCTACAATCAAGAACTTTTGGAGCCAATATAGAACTCAGCCTTAGTATGTTTAGAAAATACATAGCCACATTTACTAAACTGGTTATTTTGCCATTTTTATTAGGTCTCATGGTCATTTACGCAGCTAGGATATATCTTTTGGATATTAATCCTGAATATGATTACTTGGGCTATAAGGTGGCTTATATGGAGGTGGGAGGATTGACTTTATTGATGTGGCTCATTCTCCTCTTTTTTCATGGAATAATGGTGCTCAACGTGCTTTATGAAAACAAACAATTCAGCTTTTCGTACTATAAGTTATACTTAAAAAGAGCCGGAGTCATCACCTTGATATTTGTCACAATTCCATTTGTAGTCATTTATTTGACCGGAATTTATTGGGCATTATTGCTTCCTTTTATCTATCCTGCTACTTTAGTTTTCGTTCCTAGTCTATTACAGGCCAATGGTGAATTGAGTATTAAAAACTCAATTGGCAAATGTTACAACTATTATCTAGGCACCTTCCCAAGCTTGTTTTTTTTGGTGGCATTTCACTATTTAATGTATCTATTGCTATACACTTCTATCTCTACTTTTTTTATAGATTTTCTGACTTTACACGATTTTTTTGACAACGGATATCACACTTACGTATTTTTCAATTCCATAATTTTTATAGGAATGAATATATTTTTGTTACCCTTGTATTACTTTAATATGGTCAACTATTTTTACAGCAAATGGTGTGATACTGAAGCCCTTGATTTGAGAAGAAAATTGGAGAATTTTGGAAATTTCGCAGCCGCATGAGATACCTTAAACTAATTTTTATCCTCCAATTTTCATTATTAATCTTTGTTCCTACAGGTTATGGTCAAGTGACACAGGTCGATTCTACCAAGTACGAAAAACGCAAATCAGACCTTGATCTTTATGCGACAAAAAAAGAACTCCGCTTAAAAAAAACAGATTACAAACCACCCACCATTACTAAGACTGAGAATCCATTGCCTACGACAGACATAGGGAAAACTTTTTCATACATGGTCATTATCGCAATGGTCATTTTTCTACTTGTTTTTCTGATTTCCAATTTGAAAATTGACAAAAATTTGGAAAAACCTATGGAAATGAACTTTGACGAAATAGAAAATATCGAAGAAGTGGACACCTACAAGGGTCTAGATTATTTCTTAGAAAAAGGTGACTATCGTGAAGGATTTAGAATGTTGTTTTTAAGGGTTTTACAAAAATTACAACTAGACAAGGTCATAGACTGGAAAAAAGAGAAAACCAACCGAGATTATGTCCAAGAAATGAAAAAAGATAGCAGGAGTGGCGAGTTTAATAGATTGGCAAATTCATTTGAGTTTATTTGGTATGGAGACCAACCCATCGAAAAACAAGAATTTGAAAATTCTCTACCACTATTTGATGCCTTCCTTGACGATATTAATTACCTAAAACCCAGTAATTAATATGAGTAAAAGTACCATAGTTATCATCTTGACCATCGTCCTGCTTGCAGTCATTTCTATCCCACTTTTTGAGTGGAAAGAAATAGATGACCATAAAGGAAATACTTGGATGGATCTTGACAATAAGAAGAATAGTGGCCTGTGGCTTTTCCTTCAGTTATTGAAAGATACAAAAGGTGAAAATAATGTTGCGGTCGTGGATAAGCTGAAAGATCTCGAATACGATTCTCTGAAAAGTAACCTGACGATTATATATTCTTATAATTCAAGTTACGACAATGGAGTTTTAGATACTTTTTTGGCAAAACATCCCTCGACAGACGTTTTGTTGTTTAATTCACCATATAAATGGTATGAGGATTCTATTTTTTCATTGAGGATTTCGCAGACAACCTTGGCAATAGATTCTAATTCTTTTACTCTCTATCCGCTAGATCGTGAAGGAATGTATCTCGATTCGATGGAGCTTACTATGTATGCCTATGACTCTGTCAAATATTGGGTCAATATTATCGATCGAGAATTAGAGATTCCCTACTTTATAGAATTTAATCCAAACGAGGATTTCATAATCACCAAATATGATGAAATAATTTTTGGAAAGTATCCCGATAGCACTCGATCGATATATTACCACACCTTGCCTACCCTTTTCATTAATGAATATCTGGCGACTCCTACGGGTAAAAAGCATTTTGAATACGTGATTTCTGAGCTTGATTATGATAAATATACCCTTTTAGAATTGCCTTCCTATCAATATGATGCTCCAGATTTTGAAAAAAATTACTTTCAATTCATCTTCAATAACAAAGGCATGAAGATGGCCTATTTGATTTTCTTAATCAGTTTGATATTGGCATTTATTTTTAAAGGAAAGAGAAAGCAAAAAGTGGTGCCTTTGATAAAAGAAAAAAAGAATACGAGTATTGAGTTTATTCAGATATTGGCAGATCTTCACCAGTCTCAAGACTCTCCCATTAAGCTTGTCCGTAAAATGGAAAAAATATTCTATTACCAAATGAACCAGAAGTACTATATTCCGGAAAAAACCGAAAACTATGCAGAGAAATTGGCTACTAAGTCAGAAATACCTTTAAACAAAATTAAATTTGTACTGGCTTGGTTTGAAAAAGCTAAGACCATGTCATACGTGAACGACCAAGATATAAGCAGCATTTCATACGAGCTAGAAAAAATATTTAATCATCAAAAAAATTACAGGGATGGAAGACCAATTTAATAATGTAAATGAAGAAGAAGAAATCCAATTGCCACAAGAAGAACCTGCCAATGAATTCCACGGAAATACTAAATTGCGAGAATTCCAAATGGAAGTAGAGCAAGTCAAAAATGAATGTTCAAAAATTATAGTTGGTAATGAAAACCTTATCGAATTAATGCTGGCAGCCTTGCTTTCAGGAGGTCATATTCTTCTGGAAGGTGTTCCCGGTATAGCTAAAACTCTCTCCGCCAAAGTCGTTGCAAAATCCATAGACTGTGATTTCAGCAGAATACAATTCACTCCCGATTTATTGCCTGCTGACGTTACCGGCACTTCGATATATCAGATGGATAAGGGTAAATTCAAATTTGAACGGGGCCCCATTTTTAGCAATATTGTGCTTATTGATGAGATTAATAGATCTCCTGCAAAAACACAAGCCGCCCTGTTTGAAGTGATGGAAGAGAAACAAATAACCCACGACGGAACCACATATCAAATGGATTTCCCATTTATGGTCATCGCCACTCAAAATCCGATAGATCAAGAAGGTACGTACCGATTGCCTGAAGCACAATTGGACAGATTTTTAATGAAAATCAATCTCGGATATCCAAGCCATCAAGAAGAAGAACAAATACTGTATCGATTTCAAAACACCATTGATGTAATATCACTTGACCATATCAATAAAGTACTGAGTAGAAGCAGTCTGAAGCACTTACAAGAAACGATTGCATCGCAACACATCAGTGAACAGATCATATCGTACATTACGCAGCTTATACTATCCACTCGAAATCACCCCAAAGTCTATCTTGGAGGGTCTCCTCGGGCAAGTCTGGCAGTCCTAAAAACGGCCAAAGTCATGGCGGCCATAGCTGGTCGAGAATTTGTCATACCAGATGATGTCAAATACGTACTGCCTTACGTTCTGAATCACCGTATCATCCTTACACCAGATGCAGAAATGGAAGGCATTACAAGCTTTGATGTCATCAATGAAATCATAAAAACCATTGACATTCCTAGATAGATTAAAATGATTTTTTGAATTAATGATGATTAGATGAAGTCAGTATTCTTAGGTGAGTGGTTTTTTTATGGTTGCTGGATCTTGGTCGGTGTTTTTGCATTGTCCTATAGTGTACCCGTGTTATACAATTTGGGGCTGATATTATTGGTAATATTTATCATCTTAGTAATTTTTGAATTATTCCAATGTCGCCATTGGGCATCAAAGCTAAAAGTAACTCGTAATATTGCACCTCAACTTTCTATGAGTGATGAGCAATATATCAAATACACGGTGACAAATGAAAATTCGAAGAAAATCTATGTTACACTTTTTGACGAATATCCAGAACAGCTCCAATTGCGTGATGATGCCATCCAATTGCTGATTGAAGGCAAAGAGGAAGAGGAGTTGAAAATTGGTATCAGACCCAACACTCGCGGACAGTACAATTTTGGAAATATCAACGCCATGATTCGATCCACTTTAAAACTCATCGAATGGAGAAAAATTTTCCCGGCAGAAACTGTCTGTGAGGTTTATCCCTCATTCATACAAATGAAAAATTACGAGTTACAACTCAATATGCTTACCGCAAGCCTCACTGGAATCAGAAAAATAAGGCAGATAGGTGAAAATGATGAATTCGAACACATCATGAACTACAAACAGGGTGATAACATCAAATCAATAAACTGGAAAGCGACCTCTCGTAAAGGTGAGCTCATGGTCAATCATTTCGAAAACACAAAATCCCAAATGGTGTATTGTATCATTGACAAAGGGCGGAGTATGGAGATGCCATTTTTTGGACTGTCATTGCTTGATTATGCCATCAACACTTGTCTCACCATCTCTAATATTGTATTAAAAAAATATGATAAAATAGGTATGTTGAGTTTTGACAAAAATGTGGATACACGGATTTCAGCGTCTGACATTCAGAACCAAATCAATCGGATTTCTAAAGCCCTATACAATCAGCAAACAGCATTCAGCGAACCCAATTATGAAAAGCTATATTTCTATATCAGAAATTTCATTAAGAGGAGAAGCATTTTGTTTTTGTTTACGAATTTCGAGCAGACGGCAGATTTTGAGAGAAACCTACCCTATCTTAAAGCATTGAATAAAATGCATTTGCTCATTGTCATTTTCTTTAAAAACACAGAAATTGAAAAGAATTTAATTCCTATTCCGACTAAAATGAACAATATCTACTACAATGTCATCAGTCGGGAAGCGATCATCGAAAAGGAAAAACTCGTAGATGTGCTAAAATTGCACGGCATTCAAGCCATTCTGACTGATCCAAAATCACTCTCTATCAATACGATTAACAAGTATTTGGAAATCAAGGCAAAAAGAATGATGTAGCTTAAACCACCCCAACTATGATATTAAATATCACTTGAATAACTTTAAATTCGTCCAATTCACTAGACCAATTATTCATTTCCAACTTTATTTCTTGATTGGTGTTTACAGAGTTATCCGTGTAGGTTTTGTCCACATGATTTAGAAAAATATATGAAGATATACTACAAAAACACAAGAACCCGAAAAGGATGTTTTTGTACTTTGAATTGAGTGATTTCGCCATCGATTAGTATTTTATTCTTAAATTGTTAGACAAGAGAACTTTTTATTGGTTGCATTTACGAGTTCTAAAACGTTAAAATTATGTTATTAGTTTCATTAAAAAAATAATTATTTTCGATTCAGATGCCCTCAAAATATTCCAAATTCAAAAAAGTGCTTCGAATACTAACCTTTAGCCTAGTTGGAATCTATGTTATATCGGCTACTACACTCTATTTTTATCAAGACAAACTCATTTTCAAAGGATGGAAATTAGATAAAGATTTTCAGTGTCAGATTGGCACAGAAATTAAAATATCTGGCGAAGATGGCAACCAATTAAGCTGCCTCTATGTCAATCAAAAAAATCCAAAAGGCATCATTATTTATTTCCACGGAAATCGAGGAAACCTCAAAAGGTGTACGTATCAAGCGCAACAATTTTTAGTGCCAAATTATGATTTAATCATGCCCGATTATCGAGGATATGGAAATTCCGAAGGCAAAATCGAATCTCAAGATCAACTTTTTAATGATGCACAGGCCATTTATGATTATGTTAAAAATAAATTTGACGAAAAGGACATCACCTTAGTTGGATATTCTCTTGGGACAGGCGTCGTGAGCTATCTCGCTGAGCATAATAATCCCTCAGCACTCTATCTGGTGGCACCATACAAAAGCCTGATAGATGTCAAGGATGATTTAGGTATTCCTGTTCCTGATTTTTTAGTGAAATTTCCGCTGGAGACATACAAGAGAATTAAAAATATCAATTGTCCAATATATATTTTCCATAGCCCCTCAGATCAATTACTTCCGTACGATTCATCATACGAGATGTACCAACAGAATAGGGAAAGAATTAAGTTTTTCACACTTAATGGTGACAGTCATGCAAGTACGATTTTTAACAATAAGATAAAGCAAATAATCAGTGCTAATCTGAATTAACTATTGCTACAAAAAATTCTTGTGTACTAAAACTTCACATTCGCCAATCCCGTAAGGTCTTTGACTTCTCTGATCGTTTCTTGTGCTACTTTTCGAATTTCGGCTGATGAGGCTTTTATTTGGTCTTTGATTTCCCTTTTTTGAGCATTCAATTCCTGTCTATTCATAATAAACCGTGATTTCATCTCATTGATGGCTTTAGCAGTTTCTTCCTTTAGGGAAGAATACATTAATCTTCCATCTTGAAAATCCTGAATCAAGGTATTGTGAGCCTCTACGCCGCCAGACATTTTTAACATCAAAAACAAATTTTCGACTCCATCACTCATCTTGCCCGGTTCGTTATCACCGGTATCGGTCACCGCTGATTTGATTTTCTTTGTCGTCACTGCTTCCTCCTCAAATAGCCCAATGGAATGCTTTTCGCCGGCACTTTTACTCATCTTGCGAGATGGGTCCGCCGTAGACCGAATCTTCAATGCTTCTGTATATAATGCTTCGGGCAATATAAAATATTCTTTTCCTACCTGCCCATTAAATCGCTGCGCAATGTCTCTCGTCAGTTCTAAATGTTGTTCTTGATCTTTCCCTATCGGGACGTAATCCGCCTTGTAGAGCAATATATCAGCACTCTGCAACACAGGATAGTCCAATAATCCAGCCGAGATATAGTCGTCTTTAGATTTTTCCGCCATTTGGAGGCTCTTATCTTTAAACTGTGTCATACGGGTCAATTGTCCATAAGAACAAAAGCAATTTAATATCCAGCACAATTCTGCATGCTCTGGTATCAAACTCTGAATAAAAAGGTTTTCCGGCTTAATCCCCACTGCCATAAGATTCATCACAAGATCCCAGGTGTTTTGCCTCAATTTCGCAGGATTATAAGGCATGGTCATCGCATGATAATCTACGATTCCAAAAAAACAACGATAATTTTCTTGCAATTTAACCCAATTGCTTACCGCACCGAAATAGTTTCCTAGATGCATATCCCCTGTTGGTTGAATTGCTGATAATACGGACTTCATGCTTAAAGTTTTTTTATTTTGCTGCAATGCAGCTAATTTCGACATTTACGTATTTTGGTAGATTGGCCACTTGAACGAGCTCCCTGGCCGGTGCAGTATCTTCATTGAAATACCGACTATACACTGCGTTGATTCTTCCATATTGTTCCATATCACTTACAAAGACACTGCATTTCAACACATTTTCGAATGTCATATCCGCAGCTTCTAGCACGAATGCCAAATTTTTCATTACCTGCTCCGTCTCTTCTTCAATATTAGAAATTTTCAAAGTACCCGTCATTTTATCAATGGCAATCTGTCCAGATACGTAAAGCGTTCCATTGTACAAAATGGCTTGATTATAAGGCCCTACTGGATCAGGGGCCTTTGGCGAATAAATAATTTTTTTCATGGTGAATAAGGAATCGAGATTATTAAATACAATTTACACTATATAAACACAAAAAGCCCCAAAACATATTCATGCAAGGAGCTCAGTGTATTTTTTTTTAAAAGTTAAACTATTCTGAGTCGGTATCTTCTTCTTCGACTCCGGCAATAACAACTTGTCCTTTGTAGTACATACTGCCTTCGTGCCAATATGCTCTATGGAAAAGGTGAGCTTCCCCTGTAGTTTTACAGGTAGCAACTGTAGGCGCCGCAGATTTAAAATGCGTTCTTCTCTTTCTTTTTCTTTGCTTTGATACCCTACTCTTCGGATGTGCCATTATTAAATATTTTGTATGTTTTAATCAAAAATCAATTATCAGTAAAATCCAAGTCTTTGAGTTTGTCCCACATTGCATTTCCAGAGTTATTTTGTTCATTTTCCACGTTGAGTTTATTCAAAACTTCGAAATCACAAGGTGGGTTTTTCTCTTCATTACAATCGTAAGACTTAATCAAAGGAACACTCAAAAGAACATATTCATAAATCAATTGGCTTAGATCTAAGCGAGATTCTTCCTTATTCACAAACATGACTTCATCATTATTTGATTCTAAAGTCTCAAAATCTTCTCCCACCAACTTAATATAAAGCTCAAAATCATTTTCAATCGGCAATTTAATGGAGGCCAGACATCTATCACAAGTCGTATTAACATACCCATGCAATAAAAAACTCAATTCCAATTGATCAAATTGCCTGAACAAATTCAATTTTACTTCAACATTACCACCCAATACAATGTCGTTTTCGAAAACATCAAAAAATGCATCGTCCACTACAAAATCATATTCATGCTCACCATTGTGAATGCCTTTAATTGGAATAGTAAAATGCTCTTGAATGTCCATCTACCAGAACTTTTTCTAAATGGAGTGCAAAGATAAAATTAATATCCGATATTTCAACAATTAAATTATGTTAATCTTTGAAAATCAAAACAAGACCAGAGAGCGAATACCTCAAATTTTTCACGAAATTAAGTTGTTTTATTACATTTAGTTTTAAATCTCGAGGAATAATTAAACTTTTATTTGAAAAAAATTAGAAGCAGTTATATATTTACTAAATTTTTTGAGGAAAATAATTATCTTTTGTTAGAAAAACTTTGCGATAAATGAACCGATTTTTTACACATTTTTCGAACCATAGGTTTGCTTTGGTTGGGATACTTTTATTGATTTCCATAGTTTCCTATTCACAAAACAGAATCAAAGGTCGAGTTATCGATGCAGACAATGGTGATCCACTCATAGGAGCCAATGTACTTTTTGCGAATGATCCACTTATTGGGACAACGACTGATTATGATGGATATTTCGAACTAGAAATTCCAGAAATTCCTTTTTTACTTAATGTGAGTTACATCGGATATTCAAGTTTAGATTATTCAGTACAAGATAATGAAGACATCGAAATACGTTTAGAAACGGATGCTATTACCATTGACCTTGGCGTAGAAGTAAAAGGACAGCGCCTAAGTGACAAGCAAAAACAAGGCCCACTCACCATTGAATCTCTTGATATATTAGCTATCAAGGAAACTCCCTCAAGTAACTTTTATGAAGGTCTTGGTTCCTTAAAAGATGTTGATTTGACGACGGCGAGCTTAGGATTTACTGTAATTAATACCAGAGGATTCAATAGTACGAGTCCAGTGAGAAGTCTCCAAATTATCGATGGTGTGGACAACCAATCACCTGGTCTTAATTTTTCACTAGGCAATTTCTTAGGATCTAGTGAATTAGATGTAAAAAAAGTAGACCTCATTGTAGGTGCAAGTTCTGCCTTCTACGGCCCTAATGCCTTTAATGGAGTCATCAGCATGGAAACTAAAAACCCATTCATTCTCAAAGGTCTTTCTGCACAAGTAAAAGTTGCAGAACGCAACTTGTTCGAAGCAGGAATTCGTTGGGCGACGAGTTTCAAAAACAAAAATGGCGACGACTGGGCAGCTATAAAAATTAATGCCTTTGCCTTTAAGGCTGATGATTGGAAAGCAGAGAACTATAATCCCGTAGATGACATAGAAATCAATCCAGTAGACTCTGCGAGGATTACAACATCTAACCCGGGAGGTTTTGATGCTGTCAATATTTATGGAGATGAATTTAACAAAACAGCCTTTTCGCAGAGTACTGTTGGAATTGGGAGATATTATAGAAATGGATACAAAGAAGTGGACTTGGTAGATTACGGAACTAAAAACCAAAAAGCTTCATGTGCCGCACATTTTAGGTTACAACCGAGTAAATCATTCGAAAGTCCAGAATTAATATTAAGTACCAGCTATGGTGGTGGCACGACGGTTTATCAGGGTGACAATCGATTCTCCTTGAGAGACATTAAGTTTTTCCAGCATAGGATTGAAATCAACAAAAGAGACAAATATTTTTTCAGAGTTTATGCGACTCATGAAGATGCCGGCAAATCGTATGATCCATTTTTTACGGCTTTGAAACTGCAGGAATTGGCTAAAGACGACACAGAGTGGAATACTTCCTACCTAAATTATTGGTCTCAAAATATTGATCCAAAAATTAAAAGTCTAGAGGGATTACCTTTGATTTCTCAATACCCCGGAAACCCAAAGGGTTGGCGTCAGGCAGTTAATCAATTTTTGCTGGATTATCAAGATTCCCTCGTCGTATGGCACCAAAGTGCAAGAGATTTTGCCAATACAGGTTTCGCAGCTTTTGAAACCAGTCCTTTTTATGAGCCTGGCACTGAGAGATTTCAGACAGCTTTTGATTCCATCACATCCTTACTGTCTAATAGTGAAGGCGGCACTCGGTTTTATGATAAATCAGCATTATTTCATGCACATGGCGAATACCAATTTAATGATTTAATGTACGGTGATAATATCTCTGATTTGGACATTACGATTGGTGCTTCCGGGAGGTATTATCTACCAGATTCTAAAGGATCTATTCTATTGGATACATTCGGTAGAGACATTAACACCTATGAATATGGGATATATGCGGGCGGTACGATGGGTTTTTACAATAATAAGATTAGATCGAGTTTAACCTGCCGTATGGATAAGCATCAAAATTTCAATTATGTGTTTTCACCTGCAGCTTCTATTGTGTTTAATTCTCGTGAAAATGAATACTTCAGATTGTCATTTTCTTCAGCTGTAAGAAATCCTACGCTAACGGATCAATACTTGAATTATAACGTAGGTCCGGCCATTCTGCTTGGAAACATTGATGGTTATAAGGGACTTTTAACAGTGGAAAGTTTTGTCAATTATTTGGATACGTACGAACGCAGTGTTTTAGATACCTTCGATGTGGCACCTATTCAGCCAGAAAAAGTAAAGACTTTTGAATTTGGATATCGAAGCTCAGTGACCCAATCATTGTATGTGGATTTGTCCACATATTATTCGATTTATAAAGATTTTATTGGTTATCAATTAGGTATCGACACTTACATACCACCTACATTACCTCAGCCTTCCTATGTTCAAGCATACCGAGTTAGTGCCAATGCAAAAGAAACAGTGACCACACAGGGTTTTTCTCTTGGATTAAATTACTATTTTGGTGATTACTATCAAATTCGAGGAAATTACTCATATAATAATCTAATAACTAATACGAAAGATCCAATAATCCCCGCTTTCAACACTCCAAAAAACAAATATAACATTGGTCTATCTGGAAGAAATATTCCTAATGTAATGGGGCTTAAGATTCCAGGATTTGGGTTTAGTGTTAATTACAAATGGGTGGAAGGATTCTTATATGAAGGTTCACCTCAATTCACAGGATTCATACCTAGCTATGATTTGTTAGATGCACAGATAAATTTTGAATTAAAATCCTTAAACACGGTTATTAAAATGGGTGCTTCTAATGTGTTAAACAACAAAATATTTCAAACTTATGGTGGACCACGTATCGGAAGAATGGCATATATTAGCGCAACTTATGAGTTTGACTCAAAATGATTAATAATCTAAAACAATACTTATGAAAAAATTTTACTTATTAGCTTTGTTATTTGTGGGATTTCAGTTGGCCGCACAACGCCAATATTTAGATCCTCAATATGCGGTTTCTTATGACCCTAATGTGAAGTATGGGACTAACATAGGTGTATTAACTGGCACCCCAGCGGCGGAAGATTTGTATATGGATGTTTATTATCCTAATGATGATGAAACTTCTGATAGACCAGTTGTATTGGTTGCTCATACCGGTAGTTTTTTACCTCCAGTGATTAATGGACAAGCGACGGGATGGAGATATGACAATGATGTCGTGTACTTGTGCCAGCAATTGGCAGCAAGAGGTTATGTCGCAGTTGCTTACGAATATAGATTGGGATGGAACCCAGTTTCATCAGATCAAAATGTAAGGACTGGGACACTTCTACAGGCTGCTTATAGAGGAATACAAGACACCAGAGCTTGTGTTAGATATATGAGACAGACGGCAGATGTCGGAATTAATCCTTATGGAATCGATCCTGAAAAAATTATGGTCTTGGGTGTTGGAACAGGAGGTTATCTGGCTTTAGGTGCAGGTACTTTGTATGATTTTGACGAGGTCACACTTGACAAATTTTATGATACGAATACTGCTACGCCGTATATTGATTCTTTAGTTATGGGAAATATATATGGAGACACACAAGCCGCAATATGCTTACCGAACAACCCGGGTTACAGTTCGGAAATATCTTTTGCATTCAATATTGGAGGTGCTTGCGGTGATCAATCATGGATAGATGGAGAACCTAGAGAATCAGCAATCGCAGGTGTTCATTGCACTAGTGACATTTTTGCTCCTTTTTCTGAAGGTCCGGTCATCGTGCCTACAACCAATGAATTTGTGGTTTATGTAGCGGGTACAAGAGCAGCTGTTCAATATGCCAATGAAAGAGGCAATAATGATGTTCTCAATGATTTAATGGCCGAAAATGATCCGCTTCACGATTTAATTGAGGCTCAAAAAGTGGATTCAGTAACCTTATATACAGGTCAACAAATGCTTCTTGGTACTGACAATTTTTATGCTTTTAAAACGCCATTTCCTCAAGGATCACCTTGGGATTGGTGGGACAAACCAACCTTAGATGCAATGGTGGCAGGAATCAATGCCCAATTGGGAACAGATTACAACTCAGACGAAATTCACATGTCTGGTTTAGCTACCAATCCTGATATGTCAAGAGAAAAAGGAATTGCTTATTGTGACACCATCTTGAATTTAATGTTACCTAGAGCATGTTATGCAATGAATCTAGGTTGTCAATTTTCAGGAACTGATGATATCGTAGATGGATCAGAAATTGGTTTAAAAGTATTTCCTAATCCAATAGTAGAAACTGCACAAATAAGCACCGAAGAAGATTATAAAATCGAATCTGTTTATGTGTATGATATCAATGGTAGATTGGTAAAAGCCGTAAGTCACTTGAACACTAACAATTACACTTTCGAAAGAAATAATCTAAGTGCAGGAAATTATGTCCTTCATTTGAGAACTAAAGAAAAAAGTGTGGTTCAGAAAATTACGATACAATAACTAATTGTTAAATAAAAAAGGAGGGAAGTTTACATGACTTTCCTCCTTTTTATTTCATGTACTCTGCTTCAAAATTAAATTATTAGAAAGTCAGGAGATAGTCTTATTGGAATTCAAGATTTTTTATCACCTCCTCAAACGGGAATACGGATACAAAATTTGATCTTTATTTTGAACAAGCTATTCTACTATGAATTAATTGTTTACACAATTATTATTAGGACATACTGTTAGAAGTGCAAAAAAATTCTTTATTGGACTTTAATAACCTTTATTTTCAATTGTATCAATTACTTTTCCACAAGTGAGCATCTTGTCTCCAAAGTAAGGATTTAGAATTTCTTCGTAATTACTAAACCAATCTGCTCCATTGTTATTGTTCGCCATGGGGCAGTGTTGCACATAAAATGTGTCATTGGATATGCCGAATACCTTTACGGATTTAATCAGGGCTTGAGAGAGAAAATCGAATTGCTTTCTTTGTTCTTCTATATCCGTGGTTTCAGTTATTTTCTTCCCGTGGGATTGGATGGCTTTTAGTTGTTCCATCCAGTACATATGTACTTGGCCTTTGACCAATGACATATCTACTTCGGCTGCTTTGTTCAGTACATCGTTTGCACCTTCAATGGCTTTTTTACTATCGCTCTCAACCAAAGCATCTTTGAGTACTAAATAGCCATTTGCCAATGCAGTGAGTTGTTCTTTGAAAAGTGCGGGTGTGGTAGCTGTGTAGTCAGGTAGGTCGCTAGAGGGAATAGCATTTTTAGCCATCACATTCTTGTTCATCATACTGGCTTGATTATTGAGTTGTGCTGAAGCATCTATGACAAAAGCGCCATTTGTCACCACTTCATCTCCATGCTCTAATCCACTGACCACTGTATATCCTTCTTGGTTCGATTCTCCCAGTTCGATTTCTCTGTATTCAAATGATGGAATATCTGTATTGGGAAATTTTACATACACTACCGAACGTGGTCCAGTCCAGAGTACAGCAGATTTTGGAACGGTCAAGGCACCTGATTTTCGATAGGTCTCTAGTGTGCCTGTAACGAACATTTCCGGCTTCAAGCTTCCGCCGGTATTGCTGACTTCGGCTCTAATAGTCGCTGCCCTTGTGGCGGGATCAATAACGGGGTTTACAAAAGTAGTTTTTGCCCTGAATGTTCTGTTTGGTGCTGAAGGCGTTGTGAAACTAATTGTTTGGCCTACCTTGACATTAGGGAGGTCATTCTCATACACATCAAACAAAGCCCACAGACTAGATAAATTCTGAATGTCAAATAAAACCTGACCAGTGGTAAGGTAATCCCCGACATCTACTTTTTTCTGATGCACCACGCCTGAATGTTCTGCATAGATAATAAATGTCTCCCGAATGACATCAGTACTAAGTATCTCATCAATCACTTGGTCGCTGATTTTCCAATACCTCAATTTATTCTTTGCGGCAGTCAATAGACCCGGACTCACATCTAGTATTTTTTGAGCCTCCAAAAGTTCTTTTTGAGCAGTAATTAATTCTGGTGAATATATGGAAGCAATTCTTTGACCTAGATTTACTTGCTCTCCGGTATAGCTGACAAAGAGTTTTTCTATTCGACCGGGAATGTGAGTCACTAAACTAGCTGATTTCGTTTCGTTGGCTTGGATTTTCCCATTCAATTTTAGGGTAGAACCACTGGAATTAGCCATTCCAACAATCGTTGTTTGAATATTTGCCAACTTGATGGCTTCGTCTGTCATTTGTAAACCAACCCCATTATCACTGTTTGCTTGGCTTGCAGGAATTAAGTCCATACCACAGATGGGACAATCCCCAGGTTCATTTTGGCGAATCTGTGGGTGCATTGAGCAAGTCCATACCTCTGATTCCCCTTGATTTATGTTATGCTCGTCGTGGTTTTGTATTGTTTGGTTATTATTTCTAAATAACCACCATGCTGATAGAAAGCCAATTCCTATACTAGCAATAATAATTAAATATATTCTTCTCGTTATCATGTATTTAAAATAGTTGTTTTATTTAAAATAAACATCTGGATTAATCATTTCATTTGTATGGCATAATAATCCTAGTCAGTGTCTGCCTCATTCTACTAAATTTTCAGGTTTTTCAATCTTAATGCATTTGTAATTACGGAAACCGAACTGAAACTCATTGCCAAGGCAGCAATCATTGGCGACAATAGTATTCCGAAAAAAGGATACAATACCCCAGCTGCTATAGGAATCCCCAATGTATTGTATATCAAAGCAAAAAATAGGTTTTGTTTTATATTTTTCATTACCCCGGCACTTAAATTTCTCGCTTTGACTATTCCTTCTAAATCACCTTTCACCAATGTGATCATAGCACTTTCGATGGCTACATCCGTACCTGTACCCATAGCGATACCAACGTCGCTCTTCGCAAGTGCTGGGGCATCATTGATTCCATCTCCAGCCATAGCTACGACTTTCCCACTAGCCTGTAGTTTTTCGACTTCATTGAGTTTATCCATTGGTAACATATTGGCTTTAAAGGCATTTAGATGCAATTCGGAAGCTACTGCCTGTGCAGTATCATGATTATCACCTGTGAGCATTATGACTTCGATGCCTTTATCATGGAGTTTTTCTATTGCCTTAGCACTTGACGCCTTTATTTTGTCACCGATAACTATGTATCCCATGATTTCTTTGTTCATAGCTAAGTAAGATACGGTTTTTCCCTGTTGTTGAAATTTTTTAACCTCTTCTTGCATCTCAGGAGTCATGTGGGCACCAACGTATTCCATCATTTTAGGATTACCCAATGCTATGGTTTTATCAGCAATTTCTGCGTTCACTCCTTTACCAGTTACAGCAATAAAATTTTTAGATGGTAAAATTTCTACATTATGCTCCTTTCCGTACTTAATGGTTGCTTCTGCTAATGGATGTTCGCTGTTAATATTCAACGAAACGATATATCGAAGCAATTCATCTTCACTTAGATTTTTCGTGAAGATACCCACTCTTTCGACAGTTGGTTTTCCTTCTGTAATCGTTCCTGTTTTATCAATAATTAGTGTATTCACCTCGTTCATCTTCTCAAGAGCTTCTGCATTTTTTATTAACACACCATTTTGGGCTCCTTTTCCAACACCGACCATTACAGACATTGGTGTCGCCAAGCCCAATGCACATGGGCAGGCAATTATTAATACAGCAATAGAATTAACAAATGCATATACATATGACGGCTCCGGACCAAATATGGCCCAAATAATAAATGTAAGTATAGAAATGACTACTACTATCGGCACAAAATATCCGGAGACTTTGTCAGCCAATTTTTGAATAGGAGCACGACTCCGACTTGCCTCGTTAACCATGTGAATGATTTGAGACAGTAAGGTGTCGCTTCCTACTTTTTCAGCTTTCATAAGAAAAGCTTGATTGCCATTAATAGTTCCGCTTACAATTCTATCACCTACTTCTTTATTGACAGGAATGGGTTCTCCTGTTATCATAGACTCGTCTATGCTAGAATGACCCTCAATAATAACACCATCTACAGGGATTTTATCGCCCGGTTTCACTTTTAAAATATCTCCTATCTCAATGTTTTCAATAGGTACTTCCAACTCTTCACCATCTACCATTTTTGTAGCCTTGTTCGGTGCCAGTTTTAAGAGTTCTTTCACGGCAGAGTTTGTTTTGCTATGAGCTCGAGCTTCTAATAATTGCCCTAAAAGAACCAAGGTTAAAATGACAGTCGCTGCCTCAAAATAAACATGAACAGTGCCTGATTCAGTTTTAAACTGATCTGGGAAAATATCTGGGAAAAGCATTCCAAAAACACTAAATAACCATGCCACTCCTGCACCTAAGCCTATAAGTGTAAACATATTCAGATTTCGTGTTTTGATGCTTCTATATGCCCTCTGAAAAAACATCCATGTTGCATAGAAAACTACAGGAATGGATAAAGCAAATTGCACCCAATTCCAATATTTTTGTTCCATAATATTGTATAATGGATTGTTTGGGATCATTTCACTCATCGCAATCAAAAAGATGGGCAATGTAAAAGCAAATGCAATCCAAAACTTTTTTAAGAGCTCTTTGTAATTTTTATCTTCAGCAGATAGCTCTGGTTGCAGTGGCACTAAGTCCATCCCACAAATAGGGCAAGAACCAGCAGAATTTCTTATAATTTCAGGATGCATGGGACATGTCCATTGGATGGCGGCAGAATGGACAAGGTTTTGTTCTTCTACTAAGTCCATTCCGCATACAGGGCAATCACCTGGTTTGTTGTAAGTTTTATCCCCTTCACAGTGCATGGGACAGTAAAATGTCCCTGTTCCTTTTGTATTAGGTAATTTCTCTTTTTTAGTAATAGCGTTATGTAGATGTGGATCATTGTGTTCGTGAATGCTATAACCATTGCCGTCTGCTTTCAGGGCATTTTGAAGTGTTTCTAATGAAATATGGTTGACCATTTCAATAGTTGCCTCAGCTTTTTCCAAATTAACTGAGACATTTTTGACTCCTTCCACTTTTGATAATATTTCTTCTACATGGTTTCGACAACCATTGCAAGACATTCCATGTATATAATAAGTATGTTTCATTGTATTTAATTTTAATAATCTGTTAATCGTTCAATTTTAAACTTGGCTAGATGTGATTTCACGATGGCGTTGATATTTTCCATTCGATAGCGGTTCAGGTCGCTTTGCAATTTCATCAGCTCATCGAAGCGAGTACCTTTATTGCTGTATTCGACTAATAAAATTTCATAGGCGCTATTGGACAAGTCCATTTGACGGTTTACCAAATCATACATCAGCTTAGCACTTTCGTATTCTGATTTGTATCCTTGAATTTGGCTCATCATTTTATTGGTCAAATTATCTTGTTGATAAGAAAAAGCTTGTTGCTTCAATTTTTCTTCTTCTTCTTTTGCATTGTATTTTTTGCGGCTTATAGGGATCGAAACCATTAGCCTAGGAATGAGAATGTCTCTTCCATTGTTGAGAGGGGAGGCATCGGTTCTTGCAGACACCATACTGTAATCTAATCCCAGTCCAAAACTTGGAATTCCTTCCAATGTGTTCAAGGCAATAGCCTGATTAGACGCTTCTATTTTCCAATCAAGTTGCTTGATAAGTGGGTGATTTGACTGAATCTTTTGCTGTATAGTCTCTGTATCCAGCGTCAAAACGGCAAAATCGATTTTACCCGAATCCACTTGAATCGTATTGTCTATCGGATTGTTTACCGCTGCATTGATTACGGCCGAAAATCCATGTTTTTGTTGTTCAAGTATTTGTATTTGTTGATTCAGCTCTTCAATCTTAATCTGAACTGTCAACACATCTGAGGCAATGGATTTTCCACTTTCTACTTTAGCCAATGCCACGTTTTGAATCGTTTCAAAAATGCGAATATTTTCCCTGATGATCGCCTGCTGTTCTTGCAAGAGATACAGATTGTAGTAAGCTGTTTTGATTTGAAAATCGATGTCTAGCCGTTCGTCTGCAACACGTTCGTATTTTGATTTCGCCATAGATAGAACCACGTCCTCTCGAGACTTCAATGTTCCAAACCATGGAAACATTTGACTCGCAGAAACCATAAGCCTTTGAGATCCCAATCTCGTTTCCACCGGTAATATGGGAATGCCTATTCCCAGCGTAGGATTTGACAACTGACTCTGCTGTGGACCTACTTGCATGGCTGCTTTATACTCCAGCTGTAGCGCCTTGAGTTCTGGATTGTTGTCATAGGCTTTTTGAAGTAAAGCATCCAAAGTTTGTGCTCTAACAAAGAAGCACGAAACCATCAAAATATTGATCAATAAAATTTTAGTTTTCATCTTTTATTTCTTTTCTTGTATTAGAAAAATGAAACTGAATTTCTTTCCATAATGAATAGAGCACCGGTACTGTGAACATGGTGAGCACTTGCAAAGTCATCCCTCCAAATGAAGGAATGGCCATGGGTACCATGATGTCGGATCCGCGACCCGTTGAGGTCAGCACTGGAAGAAGTGCCAATATTGTTGTGGCTGTTGTCATCATGGCGGGCCTTACTCTTCGTTGTCCTCCTTCCACAACCGCCTCTCTGATTTGAGAAATGGTGGTAGGAGTATTTTTCTCAAAACTGTCTTTGAGAAAAGTAGCTACTAGCACACCATCATCTGTTGCAATGCCAAATAGCGCCAGAAATCCAACCCATACGGCAACACTTAGATTTATGGTTTTGATCTGAAACAAGTCTCTCATATTCGTACCAAAAAAATCAAAATCCATAAACCATGATTGACCATAAAGCCATATCATCATGAAGCCACCAGCGAATGCCACAAATACTCCAGAAAAGACCATCAAGGAAGTCGCTATCGAGCTGAACTGGAAGTAGAGAATTAGAAAAATAAGTGCTAATGCTATGGGAATGACGATTGAAAGGCGCTTGCTTGCTCTAAGTTGTTGTTCATAATTTCCTGCAAATTTGTAGCTAATGCCAGCTGGTAAGTTTAGTTCTCCAATGTCAATTTTATCCTGTAGATAGTTTTGTGCATTGTTGACCACCTCTACTTCGGCGTAGCCGGGTTCTTTATCAAACAGCACATACCCGACCAAAAAGCCATCTTCACTTTTGATCGCTTGTGGTCCTTGTTCGTAATTGATTTCCACTAGATCACCCAGTGGAATTTGCAATCCGCCAGGAGCTGCAATCAAGATATTGCGAAGTGTATTGGGGTCATCTCGTAGCTCTCTCGGGTATCTCAAGCGAATACCATACCTCTCTCTGCCTTCCACAGTGGAGGTCATGATCATACCTCCTACAGCGGCTTGAAGTTGCTTTTGTACATCCACAATTGACAAACCGAATCGACTGATTTTCTCACGGTCAATATCAAAAAGCATATAGGGCTTACCTACAATGCGTTCTGCAAAAACGGCAGGGGCCTTCACACCTTCGACCTCCTTCAGGTACTTTTCGAGTTCCAACCCGAAGGCTTCAATGGTTGACAAATCTGAGCCTTTCACTTTGATCCCCATTGGTGCACGCATTCCGGTTTGGAGCATGACCAAACGAGTTTCTATCGGTTGTAATTTGGGAGCAGAAGTGACACCAGGCAGATTAGTTGCATTTACAATTTCGTTCCAGATATCATCTGGCGAGTGTATATGCTCTCTCCATTGACGAAAATAAGAACCCTTGTCATCCAGGACCAAATCACTCATTTGTATTCCTTTCGTGAGAGCATCATGATACTCAATAGCACCTCCATTGGCTAAGATATACTGACCGTCCTTATCAACCTTGAATCTCAATCTATGCCCGTCTACATCAGTCATGTATTCCGATTTGTACTGTATCGTATTTTCATACATGGACATCGGTGCAGGATCCAAAGCACTCTCTACACGACCGGCTTTACCCACAACAGTTTCGATTTCCGGAATGGCGGTCACTGCCATATCCAATGCTCGTAGATTGTTGACATTTACTTGCATTCCGGAGTGTGGCATCGAGGTGGGCATCAGCAAAAATGAACCCTCGTCTAAAGCTGGCATGAATTCTTGCCCTGTATTATTTGCAATTTTTACTCCAATAAAAATGAGACTACCAACCAAGAGCAAAAACAAAATCTTGACCCTCAATAAAAAGCCTAAAATCTTGGGGTAGAAATGCATCACTATATAAAAAAGACCGATTAAACCGCCTGTTATGAGTGCGATGAACAGGAAGTTTGTAAATAAGGTTTTATTCACTCCCAGAGGCATCCAGATTTTCGCAAGCAACCATGTGACCATAAGTGCATAAATAATGTTGCGTAGGACGTCGAAGAAGGAGTAAAATGCCCCATCCTTATAAGTTTTTAGCCAAATACTGATAATTCCTGTAATGCCGACTACCCATCCGAATACGCCTAAAAACTGGAACTGTCCGAGTATCAAAAAAGCACTAAGGGTAATCAAAGCTATATTGTAACCTACGGATAACCATTTGGATTTTGATTTTAGTCCAAACAGTTGAACAGCCAAAGGAGGGAGTATGGAGATGGCAACGACGATGGAAGCAATGAGTGCAAATGTTTTGGTAAATGCCAAGGGTCGGAATAATTTGCCTTCTGCTGCGACCATTGTAAAGACAGGCAAAAAACTGACCACTGTGGTAGCCACGGCCGTAATGACTGCAGATGCCACCTCCGCAGTGGCATTGTAAATGGTGGTCGATAATGGTTGGTTTGTTGGTGCTGTTTTCATATGAGACACCATACTTTCGGTAAGCACGATACCCATGTCCACCATGGTGCCCGCTGCAATGGCGATACCCGACAAAGCCACAATATTGGCATCTACTCCGAAATACCGCATGGCAATAAAACACATCAGCACAGCGACAGGAAGTGATGCTGCCACCAAAAGGGAGGATCTCAAATTGAGCAACATTAATATGATCACGATGATCGTAATGAGAATCTCTAAGCTCAATGCTTCTTCTAATGTTCCTAAAGTTTCATTGATTAGGTCAGTGCGGTCATAGAATGGTACGATTGTTACTTGCGATATGGTACCGTCAGCCAATGTTTTGGTCGGTAAACCAGGTGCTATTTCTCCAATTTTGGCTTTCAAGTTGTTGATCACTTCCAATGGATTTGC
>JACJYM010000019.1 GCA_020636155.1 Lewinellaceae bacterium
ATTTTGATATTCTAAAAGCTCAACTTCAACACAATCAGAGTAACAATCAGTCATAGAATCGTAGGCTTGGATAACATAGGTGCCCGCAGACGTGGGAGTGAAAGTCTCACTATTAGCTTGCAACAATGTACCTCCACAAGCAGAGTACCAATTGATTTCTAATGTGCCTCCGACACTCGCAATCAAAGTTGGTATTGCATCGCCTGAACAAAAAGCCTCACCCATTCCAATAGGCTCTTCAATGTCAGGGCAACCACAATAGTTTTCTGGATTGAAGTTTAACTCTTCAGACACCCCTGCACATCCATTTTCATCAATCGCCTCTAAATAAAAACAAGTATTTTCTTCAAAACTTATACTTGAGAAGTTATATGATTCTCCAAATCCTGAATCGATTAAATTACCTTCACAATCATATAAATCTAATTCCTCAAAATAAGGTGATGGCGTATAAAGGGCAATGGCACTGCCAACCAAATTGACAGATGAATTATCACAATTTATGGTTCCAAGTTCTAAGAACACCAAAGGTTTTTCAAGTACATAAACCTCAGTACAATGAGTCTTAGAACAACCATAAATATCTATTATACTACAACACAATTGATAGGGTATATCCGACATTGGAACAGAAAATTCATTATCTACATAAAATTGGTTATCGTAGGCATCGCCATATAGACCTGATGGAACATCCCATACATATTGGAAATTTCCGGAACCTTGAGTCAAATTAATCGTGACTATATATTCTGGATTAAATGGATCATAGTCCTCTGAAAGACATATAAATAATGATTCAGTATCAAATTCAAAATCTATCTCCTCAAAATAATCGATTGTAAGCTCATCAGATGCGATACATCCATTATCGTCAGAAATTGTTACTGAATAATCTCCTGGAATACTTACTGTAATAAAATCATCTGTCGTACCATCATTCCATATATAAGCAAAACTACCAGAGCCACCGGATGGAAAGGCAGTGAGGGTGGAAATCTCTCCTGCACATAAGGTGCCAGAGGGGGATGAAGAGATGGTTACCGTAGGTGATGTATTCACAGTTACAGTCACCGCAACTGTTGCTGAACAGCTATTAGAATCCGTAACGGTGACCGTATATGGCGTAGATACTGTGGGACTTACCGTAATGACATTTGAGGAAGAACCCGTATTCCATTGATAGGTAACCCCACCACTTGCTGTGAGGGTTGTGCTTTCTCCTTCGCAGAGGACTAGATTGCCTGTGATGTTGGGAACTGGCATTACATGTACTACAACATCAATGAGAAGCATGGATGTACAGAAATTATTATCTGTTACAACGACAGTATAAATACCGTCATCATTTAATGTAGAATTGGTAATTACAGGATTTTGCAATGCTGAAACAAAACCATTTGGTCCAGACCAATTCCAATCAATGGCCGATGTACTACTACCATTATTCACAAAATCCACCATAAAAATGATATCTTCACCCTCGCATAGATTGATAGGGGATGTTGCTATAATTGTTGCATTTGGATTTACGATAAGTGTCGCCTGACTCGAAGAATTAATCGTCGCAGAACAGCCATTGTCATCTGTAGTTGAAAAAATTTCATAGGTTTGCGATGAACCGGGAGATACAGATATTTGATAATTATTTGGAATATTATTAAGAATTCCTTGCGTCCATTCTATACTATATGGTTCTTGCCCACCACTAAAACTAAAAGTTACAGTGGCATTTTGTCCAAGACAGGTTGGATTAGGTGACACTGAAATAGAAGCCGCATAGGTAGGGCAGGGTTGTGTCACCGTGGCACAGGCAGAAAACTCAGAGGTATTACCTGAGGGGTCGGTTGCGGTGGCAGTGATAAGGTCTCCTACATTTACCATGCCAGATGGATTCCATGACCAGTTGCCAGAGGCATCAGCTGTAACGGTCGAAAGGTATGTTTTTCCTTGACATGGCACTCCACTACAGCCAGTATCATCATTAATATATAGTTCTATATTTGAATTTGAAGGGGCAGTACCAGAAATATTATTTAAATTATAATTTAATATTAATGGATGTAGTATATTGTTATTTGCAGTACCAATTAACAAAATTGCCATATCATTACAAAAATATGAATTCTGAGATATAGTAATTTGCTGATTCATTGTGTTTAATTGAGTTCCAATATCGTTGTTATAAATTTGACAGTTAGAGATAGATATTGATTCATTTACCTCCTCAACTAAAATGCCTGTCACATTATTATGTATTACAGAACCTGATATCGATGCATTAAAATTAATTTGAATTCCATTCGTACAATCAAAAATTTCACAAAATGAAATAATACTATTCATACTATTTGATTGTTCTCTAATTCCACCAATACACATAGAAATTGTGCAATTTTGAATTTGATGCTCACCATTTATTAAATCTATTCCATAATTCATATTCGAATAGTTGCAGCCTAATAACAAATTATTAGATCCATAAATAGAACATCCTACATAGATAAAATTTTTGAATGAAAGTGAATTTAAAGTCAATTCATCTCCCTCTAGTATAATTCCATTTCCAATATTATTTCCTCCGTCAATAATCATAGAACCAAAATTGGTAATATTAATTCCTTGATCGACAACAATAGGTAGTTGATAATTAAGGTAGAGTGTCCCACTAGCAAAAATGTTAATATTATCTAAAACTGGATCCGCATTAGCACATTCAATGGCATTCCGTAATGATCCCGGACCAGAGTCATTGGTGTTTGTAACTTCTATAGTTGTACCGCCATTGATAGAATTACATGGACCATAAGTTATAAATGCATAATCATATGTTGGCCAATCAGGGTTAACGTCGCAAATCTCGGGATAATTTGAAAATTGACCCCCACGCCACGCAATTTGATTGTCTACGTTCGTAAATGTATAGTTAGCATTAAATTCTATTCTATATAAATTCCCAGGGGTAGTGATAATACTTTGTGAAAGGGAGACTACAAACCAATCGGATGAATTTATATCGGAGATGTCAAAAATATTCTCAAATAATACTGCAGTTCCTTCTGTAATTTTTAATGTAAATTCACCTGTTGGTAAACCATCTTTTTGAATGAAAATTCTAAATTCTGCAAGTTGATCTAATTGAGGTTTAAATTCTTGCCATCGGAATTCACTTCCAATACTAAAACCATAATCTATATCAACTTGGCTTTGGTCAATTTGGGCTAAAGAAAATTTTACATTAATAAAAAAAAATAATACTACAAATGCTATTTGTCTAATTGGATTCATTTAATTAAATTTATATAAATAACTGAATTTCAATATACTATTCCACACTCCATACATAAGCACCATAAAATTCATACCCAATACCAGCATAGCGACCAAAATTACCTAGATGGTAATCCATTTTAACTCCCAATCTCAAGGCTCCCTCTCTCACAAGTGCTGACAAAAAGGAATGCTTGTCAAAAATAAGGCCTGCCTGCAAATATATCTCACCACTGGTCGCTGCACCGGCAGAAGCCCAGTATTTATCTACACTTTCGAACCGCATATTTCCCATGACATGGATGGCTTTTGAAAAACCATAAATAAGCATTAGGTTGGGTTCATAAAAAAATACAGAACCTCGCTTCCACCTAAATTTATAAGGAATAACTCTATATCCTAAATGGACACTCACGTGAGGTTTATTCGTTATGTTTCCCAATGCTCCAAAATCGCCTGTCTGATATTTCAGTTCTGTTGATTTTAATGGTACAATGTGATTCAAAGATATGCCTGCGTAATAGTGACTTTTCTCATATTGATAAAAATCACTGACACTGTTATAAAATATGCCCAATCCCAAATTTGGACTTATACTTTTATCACCAGCCACTTCCGGGAGATCTATTCCTAAACGAGATTGGTCAAAGAATATTAAAGAGCTAGGGTCGTAACTGTATTGTCCAAAATTGGCCTTAATCCCTAAGCTCAGAACATCATCATATTTTCCTAGGAAGCTCGGACTGAATCCATAAGCATAGCTAAATGCCAATTCTAATTTCCGGTATGGCCCTACCTTATCCTGCTCCAAATATGCACCAACAGCTGATCGTGTATGAGTTGCACTGATAAATGGGAGTTGCACCGAGATCGTTGAGGTTTCAGGGCTATCATCAAAGCCCATCCAGTCTCTCCGGTGAGTAATGCTTGTCTCCATGGTATTCCACTTAGCAGTCAATGCAGGATTCCATATAAATCCTACCTCATAGTAACTACTCCAGCTGGGCAGCTGCTGTGACTGAAGGATATTATGAATCAATAAGTAAAATACAGTTACGAGTAATAGTCTTTTCATAGTAAATTCTTAAATAATTAGAATTATAATCTAAGCTGATTTTCTGGGCATTTTGTGCTAATTTAACAATATTTATCTTATGTCCCTAACCAACCTGAATCCAGTATATGTATTTTTATCATTTGGCAATATTTTATTCCTATTTTTTATTCTGCACGATTTAGATTTGCTCCTCCATGAGCCTCCCTTAACTACTACGAACTTGCCATCGCTTGACCTACCAAATGGAGCATAATAATCAGAAGTAAACTCTTCAACATTTCCAGACATATCGTATAATTGAAATCTATTAGGTTTTTTCTTTCCGACTCTTTTTGTTCCATCCCTTTCTCCGTACTGTGCTACGTCATCAATATTTGAACTGCCAGAATAACCATATTCATCACCTCCTGATGCCGCATATTCCCATTCTGCCTCGGTTGGCAATCGATATTTATACGGATTGCCAGGATATGCATTGAGTTTTGCAATAAATTCTAATGCTTCGTTATAACTTATGTTTTCGACAGGACAGTTACCACACTTTAAGTAATAACTTGGTGATTCCCCGGTGATTAGTTTATAAAAATTCTGTGTTACTTCATACTTGCTTACTGCAATTGACTTTAAAGATACTTCTTGTGCTGGCTGTTCATCACTATTACAATCTGACCCTTCACAACCCAAAGTATAATTACTTGCTTTAAGGTGAACAAAGCCATCCTCAAGTTCTTGTATTACAGGTGATAATTTTATTTCTGTTTTAGCAACTTCAATTTCATTTAATAAGGTTTGGGTTTTCACAATTAATAATTTTCTTTTTTCGATTTCATCAACAGTCGTTTTTTCCAATTCTTCTTTTAGTTCATTCAATCGATTACTTAATTCATTTGATTCAATTTTAGCCGGAAATTTATTCAGAAGATTGGTGATTTCTATGTCCTCTATTAGTGTCTTAATCTGGGTGTTCTTTTGTTCCAATCGTTGAATTAAATTTTCCGCACTATTTACATATATACTTTTAGAATACTCTTTGATGAATGTTTTTACTTTTTTAATGTCACTCGTGTTTTTTACTTCTTCCCAAGCCAGCAAAGCTTTACTGTCATATATTTGAGATATTTTGGCCGAAACTTCATCAATGTGTTTACCTTTTGGGAAGTTAATAAGATAATTTTGGTAAGAATATTCTGTATTTAAATTTGTTGCATTGTTCCATGCTTGTTCATCTTGATTAACAATTAAAGATTCGATCAATGAGTTAACTTCATTAATATGCTTTCCATTAGGGAATTTTGATTTATATTCATTATAAAGATTGATACTATTAGTAGTTTTTATCATGTTATAGAATTCATCATCATCTTTCGATTTTATATTTTTTAAAAATTCACTTATTTTTTGTTTAATTTCATCATTAAAAGGACTTGATGGGTATTTCAACATAAAATTTTCTAATTCCTCAATATCAGTTGAATTTTTTATATTTTCGAAATCCTGTTCCATATTAAGCTTATTCAATTTTTGTTCGATAGCTTGGCAAAAGATCGGATTAGTGCAATTTTGAAGAAGAGTTTTCAATTTATTCAAATCATCAATTTCTTCGACATTTATTTCTTCAACAATATTTTCGGATTCAACTTGTTTCTTCTCTTGAAAATCGACAAAACTCATGGCTCCATTAATGCTTATGTAAAAAATGGAGTCATTTCTTGCCGCAATAGCCCTTCCCCAGGAAAATTCTCCAATGCTATCAAAATCCGCGGTAAATACAATTTTACCTTCATGATTTTTGCACCCATAAAAATTCTGACTTTCAAAGACTTGCAATCCTCTCTTCCATGATTTGAAAGTTATCGTACCTAATGTTATTGCTAAAAAGCTTAGAATTGTCACAATAATAATTTTAGAATTATTATTGACTATTGCCCTAGATTGAAGCCACCAAAAAGCCAATTTTTTCTTTCTCTTTTCCTTGTTTTCGGCAGCTTGAGATTTTCGTTTTAAGGTTCTTTCTTCCCGCTGTTTTCTAGCCTCCTCTTCCTCTCGTTGCCGTTCCTCTTCTTCCCGTTGTTTTCTGGCTTCCTCTTCCTTACGTTGCCGTTCCTCTTCTTCCCGTTGTTTTCTGGCTTCCGCTTCCTTTCGCTGCCGATCCTCTTCTTCTCGTTGTTTAGCCTCCTCTTCCTTTCGTTTGCGTTCCTGTCTTAAGGCAATTTGTTCATTTATTTTTTGCTTCAAAGATTCTCTAGTTTCATTAAATTTAGATTTGAATATTTCGATATTAGGGGAAATCAAATCAGGAATTTCTATCTGTTTAATTGGGTTGACGGGATTTGTAAAGTTTTCAAAAACTTCAGTTTCAATATCGTCCATTTCAAGCCCATTTAGCAAGGCCGGTTCATTAATTGCCTTAATAATGAAGGCTGCATCAGAAATTCTTGAAATTGGATTTCGATCTAAACAATGAATAATAATTTGATCATAGGGATAGGGGCATAATTTAATGTTTTCACTTATCTGCGCATTGATAATTCTTTGATAAATCAATGCTCTTCGCGCTTCTGGACTACCTGAAACATCTTCGTAATCAAAAGGTCTCCTGGATGTTAAGATTTCAAATGCAATTATACCAAAAGACCATAAATCTGAATTATATTTTAATGGAAGACCAAATAACTGTTCTGGTGAAGAATATTCAAGTGTTCCACCTTCAAAACTATTTGTTAATACGGAATAATCTTCATCAATAATTTTGCTTAATCCAAAGTCTGTTATTTTTGGATTGTATAGTCCATTATTATCAACAGAAATCAGGATATTGCTGGGCTTTAAGTCCCTATGGATAATATGGTTTTTATGCAAAAAATCAATTCCTGAAAGTAATCCATTTATTAATCTAAATTTTTCCTCCTCTACTAAATTTTTACTCTGTAATAGTTGCTTTAAATTTCCATCTGGGTAGTATTGCATGATGGCGTAATCAAAGATACCATTGGGCATTTGAAACTGGTATACGGCTTCATAATTAGCAATATTTTTATGAATTGTAAGTTTTTCGGTAGCCCTAAATTCTTCAATTAACGAAAATTCTTTATTTTTAAGATACTTAACTTCTGCAACTTTGATTGCTTTCCATTGATCGCTAAGGTTATCGTAAGCCTTATACACTGTACCAAAAGCTCCACCGCCAATCCTATCTCTTTTTACATCAATACTATATCGATTAAAAAACTGTTTTTGATCCATCTTTGGTACTAAATAAATACAATTTAGGAGGGATAACAATAGACCCCTCCAATAAAATTAAAATTTTGTTGTAATTCCTAGAGTAAAATATGAAATTCCATAACCTAACTCCGCAAATGCACCCATTTTCTCTCCAAACAAATATCTCATTCCTATAAAACCACTCCAAGTAAAACCACTTACTGATGCCGAATATTGATTGCTAAAATAATCATCGCCAAAATAAGAAGAGCTTACAATATTATAACCAATCATGGCACCAACATAAGTATTTATTTTAGGTTGATGAAAAACATTAAAATAATAAGAGCCTCTGGCTCCAAATATTTTATAAGAAGTTTTCCAACCATAATTGCCAAAGAAATCATCTTTGTATGTTAATTTATCTGATGAGTAACCAATATATCCACCAATTGTAATTCCATTTTCAAGCTTCATAAATTCCGCTGATATACTAATTGGAGGAATACTTGAATAAGTAGAATTGAAAGAGCTATATCCAGTACCCAATGACGAACCCAGTCCAACACCTAAATTAATATATTTTGTCCAATTATTTTTACTAGTTGACACCACTTTTGAATTTGTATTTGATATAGATGCTTCTTTTGAACTTACATACTCCCCATTTATCCATTGACCGGATTGTACAACATTACCATTATTATCATAAAGTTTGCCTGAACCGTGTTTCTTGTCTTCGAAAAACTGACCCACATATCTAGTACCATTGGCTAATATTTCTTCTCCTTCGCCCTGTCTTTTATTTGATACCCAATCGCCTTTATATTTAGCTCCAGAAACCCAAATAAATTTTCCATACCCATCTTTCATGCCATTTTTAAAATGACCTTGATATTTATTACCCGAAGAATATACCATTGTCCCCTCTCCATTTTGACAATCTCCCTGAACACATTGAGAAATTAAATGATTAGAAATAAGAAATAGTGTAAAAATTAACATTTTTTTCATCGCTTATAATTTTGATTTTATTTAATGGATTCAAAGATATTTTTTCGATATACAAACTTTTTGATGATTGTATGAAGACCCTAATATTTCGTATGAAAAGATAAATTTACTAAAAATTATATTATTGAAATTACAAAATTCATAGAAGTTGACTTAGATAATATTTAATTACTAATACCTCGACATCCTCAATGATTGCGAAATGTCACTATTCGTCGGGCAATCCGGTGGAAACCTACAAAGTACCTATGATAAAGCATTCCGCCTACTCACCGAAGTAGGTATGGAATAGGGGGAGGGTTTTGGATTCACATAATAAATTTTCATTTTTACAACATATCTTCAATCGCAATATTTCTAAAAAGTCATACATTGCATACTTATTAATCAACAGTAAGCTGAATGAAAATCGTCCCTTTTAAGGCCGTATATCCCAATGTGAATCTCGTGACTTCTCCTGATTCCTTTTTTGGAACGGTGAAAGAAGATTATAAGACTTACTTAAAATCCGGATTTTTTAAGAAAGATGAGGATGATTCCATATTCGTTTACCGCATTACCGAGCATGACAAAACTCATATAGGTATCGTGGCTTGTAATGACATTCGGGACATTCAGGAGAATAGAATATTGCGTCATGAAAATACGCTGGCCAGTAAGGAACAAAGTATGATGCAACTCATGCTCGACAAAAATGCCATGGTAAAACCAGTATTACTAGCCTACGAAGAAGTGCCGGAATTGACTTCTTTTATGAAAACCGTGGTACAATCTAAAGCACGATTTTTAGACATTTATTTTGAACAAACTAATGAACACCATGAACTGTGGAAAGTCAGTGATGAAGAAAGTATTGCATTTGTTAAGCAATGTTTTTCTAACAATGTAAAGAAAACTTATATCGCGGACGGACATCATCGATGCTATACCACCTTACACTTGTACGAAAACAAAGACTATCCTCGCAAGCATGAGGATATAAAATCAATATTGGCGATTTACTTTCCATTTCAACAGTTAAGCATTTACGATTTTAATAGAATAGCCAGTTTGCCACCAAAAATGTCACCGGTGGAGTTCATCGTCAGGCTTTCAAAGTTTTTTAGTATTCGAAAATTAAATAAACTCGAAAAACCTAGGAGAAAATTTGAGATGACTCTGTGTATTCGCAATGAATTTTTTAGAATTAAATGGAAAAAAAAGGTACTCAACAAATATGCCTCTGACACGGTCATACTTGATGCCAATATGCTTAATGTGGAAGTATTTCAGAATATTCTCGATATTCAAGATGTAAAAACCGACAGTCAAGTCAAATATCTTGCCGGTAATACCGACCAGGAAGAAGTTCTCAATATACTATCCAAAAACGAAAACCGCATTGGTTTCTTTCTCTTTCCAATCTCCGCGGATGAACTCAAAAAAGTAGCTGATGCAGGTGAGACTTTACCTCCAAAAAGCACTTGGTTTGAACCTCGAATTAAGAATGGAATCCTCGTAAAAGAAATCTAGCGATCGAGGAATTTTACTATCTCTCTGGCAACATGCTCAGGCGTAAATCCGAATTTTTCGTCTAATACTGTGTAAGGCGCAGAGTATCCAAAATGGTCGAGTCCATACACCTTTCCTTGGCATCCCACAAGCCCTTCAAGTGTCACCGGTAGCCCTGCTGTCAGGCCAAATATAGGCAAGCCGTGTGGCAATACTTCTTCTTGATAATTCCTCGATTGACTTCTAAATAGCCCCTCAGATGGCGCCGAAACCAATCGACAGTTGATGTTATGCTTTTCCTTCAATATCTTTGAGGCATCTTCCAGTGTTTTTACTTCAGATCCATTCGCCACTAGAGTAATATCGGAATCGCCATTATGATGTACGATGTAGGCGCCTTCTTTGGTCATCAAGGCACATTCGTATCTTGATTTATCTCCATCAGGCAATAATTCTTCTACATTTTGTCTCGAAAGTATTAATCCACTTGGGGTATTTTTATTTTCAAGTGCCATCTGCCACGAAATCACGGTTTCCGGTCCGTCTGCCGGTCTCAATGCTAAGAAACTATTTTTACCAGAGTGATTTTTTAATTTTTCGAGCAATCTTATCTGTGCTTCCTGTTCTACCGGCTGGTGAGTCGGCCCATCTTCTCCCACTCTAAAAGCATCATGTGTCCACACGAAAATCACTTGCTGCTCCATGAGTGCCGCCACCCGAATCGCAGGTTTCATATAGTCAGAAAATGCAAAAAATGTGGCACATACTGGAATCACTCCCCCATGCAATGCCATTCCCGTAGCCAATGCTGCCATGGTCAATTCTGATACCCCTGCCTGAAGGAAAGCACCGCTAAAATCTCCCTTGACTATTTGACTCCTTTTCTTTAAAAATCCATCTGTTTTGTCGCTATTTGATAAGTCGGCAGATGCAACAATCATGTTTTCAACATGGTCAGCAAGATAAGAGAGTACCGCTGATGAAGCATTTCTAGTGGCATCATTGGTTTTAGTTTTAATGTTTTCCCACTCTAACTTTGGCAATTCTCCACTTAAAAAGTGTTTTAATTTCCCATCTAATGTAGGATTTTTTTCTGACCAATCTTTCTCCATCCCCCTCCTTTTTGCCACTTCTTTTCGTTTGGCATCAAGGCAAGTTTGATAATATTCCGACACTTCGGGAAAAACGATAAATGGGTTTTCAGGATCTCCACCCAAGTGTCGAATAGTCGCTTGGAATGATGCTTTAGAGCTTCCTAGTGGCTTGCCATGAGTCTCCACTTCGCCTTCATAACTAGAACCATCTTCTTGGACAGCCCCTTTGCCCATCGTCGTATGACCTATAATCAAACTTGGCTTATCCGTGACTGATTGTGCTTCTTTCAATGCTTTTCGTATCTGATTTTCATCATTCCCATCGATGGTCAGCACATGCCAATGCCAGCTTCTATATTTTGCCGCTGTATCCTCATTCATCACTTCATCAACTTTAGTAGAAAGTTGAACATTATTGGCATCATAAAACATGATGACTTTTCCCAATCCTAAAAATCCAGCCAATCTGCCCACACCTTGCGATATTTCTTCTTGTACACCCCCGTCAGAGATATATAGGTATGTGTAGTGCTGCATCCATGTACCAAATTTTTCAACTAAAAATTCCTCAGTAATCGCAGCACCAACACCAAATGCATGACCCAATCCCAAAGGGCCAGACGTATTTTCTACACCTCGCTTAATATCTAATTCCGGGTGACCGGGAGTCACACTTTTCCATTGTCTGAAAGACCTGATATCCTCAAGGGTTAGATTTCCACACAGTACTTGTTGTGCATAAAGCATAGGAGACATGTGTCCGGCATCAAGAAAAAATCTATCTCGGAAAGGCCACTCCATGTCATCGGGATCGTAGGTTAAAAATTCTGAAAAAAGAATATTTATAAAATCTGCACCACCCATTGGGCCTCCTGGATGGCCAGAATTGGCTTTTTCCACCATGGCAGCGGCTAAAATTCGAATATTATCGGCACATTGGAGGGCAATTGATTTATTCATCTGTTTGTCATTGGTTTTTCATCAAAAATTTAGCCTTTACATTTTAACACTCCACCTGTGTATCGTAATTTTCTCAGACATGGTCTGTTTCATTTAGGCGTATTATCTCTTAAAAGGCACAAAAGTATTATTCTAATGGCAGTTTTTATGCCCAATTAGCATAGAAATTTAAAACCAATCAATGAAATTAAAAGAGACTGGAATCTATCCCTAGTTCACAACCTCCGTGATAAACTTGACCCTGACCAGCATGACTTCATCCCTTGAAATGTCATCTTCTCTCAGTTCGAGAAATGCCTTTTCGTAATCACTGTCACTCGCCTCGTGAAAATAATCAAATATTTCTTCCACTGTCTCACTGTCCACGTGGTCGTCAATACAATAATTAATGTCCAATTTCGTGCCCGAGTCCACGATTATATTCAACTCTTCTAGTAATGATTCCATATTCATTTCTACCTGTTTCGCAATATCCCCTAGCGGCATTTTACGGTCAATGGCCTGAATGATAGCGACCTTATTTTTGGATTTATTGGCAACTTGTCTAATAACAATTTCAGTAGGTCTTTCTATCTCGTTTTCCTCCACATATTCTCTAATTAACTCAAGGAATGGCTTCCCGTACTTAATGGCTTTCGTTTTATTGACGCCGGATATTTTATCCATTTCATCATTGCTGATTGGGTAGTATGTAGCCATATCTTGCAATGCTGGCTCCTGAAAAATTATCCAAGGCTGGACATTCAATTTTTTTGCCTCTCTCTTTCTCAAATCCATCAGCATCCCCATCAATAGCTCATCTAAGGCTGCTCCGGCACCTCCAGCTCCTGTTATTATTTCGTCATCATCATCGGTAGCATCAGAGAAGTCTCTGTTTAATGGAATTTCTATCGGGTATTTCTTTTTAATAAATGCCCGACCTGCATCGGTCAATTTTAATAGACCATATTGCTCTATTTCCTTATAAATTAGGTTATGCAAAATAGCTTGTCTAAAAATAGAATGCCAGAACAATTCATCTTTTTCCTTGCCTACACCAAAGAGTGAAAGCCTATCAAATTTAAAATCTTTCATTTCCTTTGAGTTCTTACCAATGGTAAAATCTACTAAGGTTTTAATGGTGTAATTTTCGTTTAGTTGTTCGATGACTTTGAGAGCATTTTGCATTTCGGTACTTACTTCCTCTTTGTCTTTCGGGTGTTTGCAATTGTCGCACATCTTATCACAATTCTCATCATTAAATGGCTCACCAAAATAGTGCAACAGAAACTGTCTTCTACAGGTACTGGTCTCTGTGTATGCAATGATTTCATCCATCAATTGAGCACTCAGTTCTCGTTCGGCAACGGGCTTATCACGGAGGAATTTTTCCAATTTTAGAATATCCTTGTAGGAATAAAATGCCATACACTTGCCTTCTAATCCGTCCCTTCCTGCACGACCTGTCTCTTGATAATAATTTTCGATACTCTTAGGAATATCATAATGAATGACGAATCTCACATCGGGCTTATCAATTCCCATTCCAAAAGCAATGGTAGCCACGATGACATCAATTTCCTCCATCAAAAAATCATCCTGAACCTTTGATCTTGTTTTAGCGTCTAGCCCGGCATGATAAGGTGCTGATTTGATGCCATTTACATTCAATATCTGTGCAATCTGCTCGGTAGTTTTTCTTGCCTGAACGTAAATTATGCCCGATCTTGCAGGCAGCAATTTTATGAATTGAATGATTTCCTTTATGGTTTGATCCTTCGATTTTTTAGATCGGATTTCATAAAAAAGATTGTCTCTGTTAAAGGAAGAAATGAACGTGTTTACGGTCTTCATTTCTAGGTTTTTCACGATATCAGATTGTACTTTAGGCGTGGCTGTAGCCGTCAGCGCTATGATTGGAATATTAGTACCTATGGCGGATATCATATCTCTGATTCTTCTGTATTCGGGTCTGAAATCGTGACCCCATTCAGAGATACAGTGAGCCTCATCAACCGCTACAAATGATATATCTGTATTCTTAAAAAACTCAATATTTTCATCCTTGGTCAATGTTTCTGGGGCAACAAACAACATCTTTGTTTTTCCTGCTCTGATGTCCGCTTTTACCTCTCTCATCTGAGATTTATTCAACGAAGAATTCAAAAAATGAGCAATGTTATCCATTTGGCTATAGCCCCGGATAGAATCTACTTGATTCTTCATAAGTGCTATCAGCGGCGAAATGATAAGTGCCGTTCCGGGCAGTAATATAGCCGGCAACTGGTAGCAAAGTGATTTGCCACCACCTGTGGGCATGATTACGAATGTATCCTTACCATTGATTATACTTTCTATAATGGATTCTTGATTTGATTTGAAATTTTCAAAACCAAAATAAGTTTTTAGAGACCCCCTTAAGTCAAAATCAGTCTGTATCATATTACAATAATAGTTTAAAACCACACAGGCATTAAAAACCTCCTCATAAAATGAGTTGACATCTAATCCTCCTGTTTAATGTGATAAAAATCATCAGCAAGTAGCAACCACAGGCCGTCAATTCCTGATTTGCAAGCGTAATATAAATAATTTTTTCGATTGTAAAGAATAACTCTTTTAATAAATCTCAAATTGTATAAAAAATTATAAATATTGAAAACTTGCCCCAGCTATTTGCGAAAGCCTGCGAAAATACTACTTTTGGAGCATTCTTCTTAAATTTTTTCAGAAAGATTCATCTAAATTATTACAATTATTGAAAATGCTGGACAGGGAATTGATTGAGGACAACATTAAATCCACACTTGAAAAGGAAGGTAAAGCGATATTGGAACTTTCTGATCATATCAGCCCTGAATTTATTGATTCAGTAGTGCATATATACGGTTGTCGAGGGAAAATCGTCGTGACGGGGATTGGTAAAAGTGCAATGATAGGTCAAAAAATGGTCGCTACTTTAAATTCTACGGGGACTAAGGCCGTATTTCTTCATGCTGCCGAAGCTCTCCATGGTGATTTGGGTATCATACATTCCGATGACATCATTATTTGTTTATCCAAAAGTGGCAACACTCCCGAGATTAAGGCATTGCTACCAGTATTGAAGGATTTTGGGAATAAAATAATATCGATTAGCTCGAATAACGAATCATATCTAGCTCATCATTCCGACTTTTTTATTTATTCACCCATACATTCCGAGGCGGATCCTAATAATCTAGCCCCTACGGTCAGTACTATTTGTCAAATGGCCATCTGTGATGCCATGGCAGTCGCGGTATTAAAATTAAAGGGATTTACGAGCCAAGAATTTGCAAAACTTCATCCCGGAGGCAGTCTAGGCAGACAGTTATATCTCAAAGTCAATGACATCGTGACACATAATAAAAAACCACACAACAAACCAGATGACAACATTAGAGCGGTCATCTTATCAATTACTTCAGGTATGTTGGGAGCCACTGCAGTTATCGATGAGGATGGGGAATTGATGGGCATCATCACTGACGGAGACATACGGCGTATGCTTGAACATCATGATGATGTTTCTAACCTTAAGGCATCGGACATTATGTCAAAAAATCCTAAAACTATATCTCCGGATGCCTTGGCAACTGATGCATTTGAAAAAATGAAAACCAATAAAATCACCCAACTTTTAGTATGGAAAAACCAAGAGTTTCTAGGGATAATTCATTTACACGACCTCATCAAGGAAGGTATATATTAATACTACCTTATAAGAAGATTTTCCTTTTTATTACATAATATTTACTAACGTCGTCTGAGTAAAACATCCCTAGATAATCAGACAATTAAATGAAATGCATTCGTACTAAGTAAAACAGATTCTAAAAATTAATATTTTTGCATCATTGATACATGCTTTGATAACAGAATATTCAATTTGGAAGATCGAAAACAAGACCATATAGACCTGACTTCAAAATCTCAGGTGAGTCCAAACGAGTTGGATAATCGTTTCTATTATGAACCGTTACTCAATGGCCATCCAAAGCGAAATGACAATGCCGACTATGAATTTTTAGGTCAAAAGTTTGGATTCCCAATGTGGGTTTCTAGTATGACCGGAGGAACTGAAAAAGCAGCGGACATCAATAAAAATTTGGCCTTAGCCTGCCACGAATTTAAACTCGGAATGGGATTGGGTTCTTGCAGAATTCTATTGGAAAACGAAGATAGATTAAAAGATTTTGTCGTTAGAAAATACATTGGTGACCGTCCTCTTTTTGCAAATTTAGGCATTGCCCAACTAGAATCACTCATTGAAGAAGACAATTTAAAATCCTTGGTTACTCTCATAGATAAATTGGAAGCCAATGGAATCATCATTCACATCAATCCTTTGCAGGAATGGATACAACCTGAGGGGGATAGGTATTTTAAATCGCCAATTGAATCCATAGAGAAACTTCTTTCTATAGGTGATGTCCAAGTTATAGTCAAAGAAGTGGGACAAGGCATGGGGCCCGCAAGTCTAAAGCAATTGATGAAACTTCCATTAAAAGCCATCGAATTTGGCGCAGCTGGTGGAACCAATTTTAGCAAGATGGAAGCCCTCAGAAACACCTCAGAAAATGAAAACTTGCACAGTTCCCTGATTAGAATTGGTCACACCGCCGATGAGATGATTGGCTTCATTAATGATATTATGGAATCTAGTCCTAAAAATGAAATATTGTGTCGAGAGATGATTATCAGTGGAGGAGTTCGGGATTATTTAGATGGTTACTATTTAAGGAATAAACTCAAGTTAAATTCTGTTTATGCCCAAGCATCAGCCCTATTGAGACCCGCCATGTTATCCTACGAGCATTTACAACGATACATTCAATCACAAGAGGATGGTTATAGACTCGCAAGCAATTTGTTAGTGCCTAAATTGTAGTAAATTGGAAGAAAAGAAAATAATTTCGGGATTCTCAAAATTGTCGAAAACAGGCAAAATCAAATGGATAGTTGAGAATTTTTTTAAAGATCCCGAGTCCGTGATGAAAGAGCTTGTCAGCTATTGGCATAAAGACCATGAGCAACAAAAAATTTTGGACGGATTCAGTGAAAACACGATTTCTAACTTTCCCATGCCTTATGGGATTGCTCCCAATTTTTTAATCGATGGTAAGACCTATGCCATTCCAATGGTCATAGAAGAAAGCAGCGTAGTGGCTGCAGCGGCAGCTGGGGCAAAATTTTGGATGGATCGAGGTGGATTTAAAACTAAAGTTATTGGCACGACGAAGGTGGGTCAAGTCCATTTTCAATGGTTTGGAGATTTTGAAAAGCTCAAGAAAGAGGAAATAAATCTATTCAATAAATTAAAAAATGATGCTCTGGATTTATACACCAATATGGAAAAACGAGGTGGAGGCATCACCGGGATAGAACTCATTGATTTATCGCATGAGATAAAAGGTATTTATCAGATTAAGGTAGAATTTGAAACTTGTGATAGCATGGGTGCCAATTTTATCAACAGTATTTTGGAGTCCTTTGGCAATAGTCTAGTTGCGTTTATCGAAGAAAATGACCAATTTAAGAATAAAGCACCTGAAATAATCATGTGTATCTTGTCTAACTATACTCCAGATTGTATCGTGAGGGCTGAGGTGTCATGTAAGATAAAGGACTTAGGCACTTTTGCCAATGACATTGATTCTGAGGAGTTTGCATCAAGGTTTAATACGGCAGTTGAAATTGCTCAAGTTGACCCATATCGTGCAACTACGCATAATAAAGGAATATTTAATGGTATAGATGCCGTCGTACTAGCAACAGGCAATGACTTCAGGGCTGTGGAAGCTTGTGGCCATACTTATGCTGCAAGGTCAGGTCAATACAGGAGTCTGAGTTCTTGTGATATTAAAAATGGTCAATTTAAGTTTTGGATGGATATTCCATTATCAGTGGGCACCATCGGTGGATTGACCAAACTCCACCCAATAGCTAAAAGAAGTCTTGAACTGCTGGGTCATCCATCCGCTTCCGAGTTAATGAGTATCATTGCGGCCGTTGGGTTATCACAAAATTTTTCTGCGGTTCGATCTCTGGTCACCACCGGAATTCAAAAAGGGCACATGAAGATGCATCTTATCAATATGCTTTATCAATTTAATGCAACAGAAAAGGAAATTTCAGAAGCAGAGAATTACTTTATGGATAAAACACCTAGCTCAAGTGAGGTCAGAAATTTTATAGAAAAAATGAGAAAGGACTTGAATGTTTAAGCCCCATTAAATGCAAGTCGAATCGCTTCAAAAACATTACCTTCAGTCAAGGATGTTTTAATCATTTTGTGCAATTCCTCGATCTGTGTATCCTCAGGTGTGGCGGAAGTAACGGGTATTTCACATTCTGCTGCAGCCAATATTCCAATATCATTTCCAGTGAGAATGTCACTTCTCTTAATATGACCAGGCAGTTTGTCATATCCGATGGGTTGTGCATTGACCATTTGAACGATTTCCATCACGGCATCACCACTGGCTCGCACATAATACATTCGACCCATTCGACCCATTAAATCAATTTTTTGAGGGTCTATGCGACCATTTGTCAATACATTACTGTCAATATGAATACCGACAACCTCGCAAATTATCAAATGACCGGCACCTCCCTTGTCACCCAAGGTTATGATTTCCTTCACCCGACACTCAAAGTTCATTGGGCTTTCCTTCACTCTTGGTGGTTTTACCACGGTCGAAGGCTCTGTACTTAACCCTGTTTTCTCAAACTCACTTATACCTCGAGGAAACTCAACAGAGGCTAGTGCCATTTGTCTAACTATTGGGTAGTTTACCACATTGATGACTGCCTCTTTAGTCATCTCAATGTTGTGCAAAGTATCTTTCGTGGTATTATCGGATACTTTCCTGTTAGATGAAAAAACCAAAATGGGAGGATTGCTACTGAAAGCATTAAAAAAACTATAAGGTGCTAGATTTTCTCTCCCATACTCATCCACTGTACTCACAAAAGCAATCGGTCGCGGAGCAATACCACCAATGATAAATTGGTGCAAGTCCTTGGTTGCAATCTCTTTGGGATCGATATATTGTTTACTCATTACTTATTGTAAAGAATTTCAATCAACTCACTTTCTTTGAGAGTAGAATTCATGATGACTTCTTTCTCTTTTCCATTCATTTTATAGCTGATAGCCATGGTTGTAGGCGGTCTAGATCCCATATCTTCAGCATACAACGTGATATAGTTTTTGCCTGTCTCATTCAGCATTAATCTAACTTTTTGATGTTCTTTAGTCAACACTACTTTTTCTAGAATTTTATCACCATTAAAGTATAAAGAGATGACATCACCATCCTCGATGAAGTGATCATAAAACTCTACATCGATGTATTTGTCTTCACTGACGAATTTTTCATTAGCAACTTTGATTTCTCTATTGGCAAGGCTCTTTGGCAATGCACTTACCACTCCTTGCTTACTGAAAATATAACCTAAATTTTCAATTTTATTAGGATATACTACTTTAAATAAATGAGCAATCTCCATGTAGTGAATTTTTTCAATGCCCATCACATCAATTAACTTATTCATATCATTCACCATACCTAAGCCATATTTATTAAAACAGCCTAGTAATTCTCCATTATAATAGAAATAATCCTTGCCATAAAGATTATATTCCTCCATTATATCGTCAGAAATCATGTATTTTCTGCTGATTTCAATAGATTTTTCCATTTGAGAAATCATATTATTCCAAGAATTTTTAGCTCTAATTGAGTTAAAAATATTAGGATATTTTGATTTATCCGTATTGTTTAATTCACTAAATGCATTATACTCTACATCAATAATTTTGTTCAAATCTTTAGAACCTCCTTCAATCCTCATCGCTTCCAATCCTTGTCTCATAGCATTATAAGCATTGTCCATCTTACTTGATAGATCGGTATATGTCGGATCAATTACCCAATTTCTGGTTAAATTATTCAGTTCATTACTCATTTTCATTTGAATGGAGTAAAAAGAATTATACAATTCTGTGCCCTCTTCAAGTTTTTGATAAATCAATCCAATGTTTTCTCTTTTATTTAAATCAAGCGTTCTAATTAGATTTTCGATTTCAAACCTAAGAGCATTGGATTGCTTATTAATATTATTTAATTGAGATGCTAAATCTTTTAGGGTGTTTGATTCCTTTTTTGATAAAACCATATCAGCCGCCATGATATTTCGATAAATATTATTTGGCGAAATGTCATAGAACCACTTTTCTTCGTCTTCAAATATATCAGCTGGCAAATCTTTATTTGAATATCTGTTTAATTGATACTCCTCCAAATCAACATATTTGTTGATGTCCTCATTGTATCCTTGCAAAAGACGGTTAATAACTAACAGTCCATGGACACTCTCATTTACAAAATCAACGTAGTTGTTAACGATATTTTTACGTAATGACTCAATGTCTTTTGTGGTATTTTCAGGTTGTGAACAAAAACTACCCGTACTAAATAACATCAAAAAAATTGGTAATAAAAGTTGTTTTCTCATGATTTTATGCTTTACAATACTCATTTAAGGTACAAATATATAATTAATTTATATATAAAAAAATATTTAATATAAAAGCTTTTTACTCATTTGATTAAATTACAAAATTTGTATATTCAACTGGCAGTGAAAAGTAAATTCTAGCCTTTAACATAGTGTTTAAATTGTTTTCCAAATTACTAATCCTTAATTTTTGACCTCCTTGGTTATAAAAAATTTAATTTTAGCTGTTTATATATTAAATATTTTTTTAATTTTACGCCAAAATACAATTTATTGTCATGTCAAGGGTATTAAAAATTTTATCGGTAGCTATCGTTTTATTTTTCTTGTACTTGTGGGTATCTATTTTTATCAAATCATGCAACAAGACAAAGGATGACAACATTTTTGATCAGGTAGAGAACACCTCTCCTGAGGAAACTGAATATGTGGACACAGATACGACTTATGTAGAAGAAGAAGTCATCGAAGATAAGACTTCGGAAGATGGGGAAAGTGTCATAGATTACAATGAATTAGACAAAACCATCGACGATGCGATGAATAATAGTCCCGATAACAGTACAACTACTAGTAGTTCAACGACGACTGCAACGGAATCTAATAATCATTCGACTGCAAGCTCTTCATCTGGAAAATACATGGTTATCTGTGGTAGCTTTCTTGTCAAAGAAAATGCGGAAAAAATGAAGAGAAAATTGAATAAACTTGGTTATAACAATGCCGAAACTATAGTTTTTGACCTCAGCCAATACCATTCGGTTTCCGCCGCGAGATATAATGACTATAATCAAGCGGCTCAGGCCGTCGATGTTTTAAAAAGAAAAGGTATTGATGCTTACGTTCATACCAGAAAATAAGCTCAATCGTTGTCGATTAAATACTTTTGAATAAAATATAGTGGCAAGCTAACTATCAAGAGAGCCATGATTAAACTCTGCCACCAGTTAGCATCATAATGAAAATTGTATATCATCCAGCTCAATACTCCAGCGAAGATTGATATCGTATATTGGCTCATTATAATTGAAAATCGGCGGACTACTGCCTTAGATTCTTCTTCTGAATAAAAATTGGTTTTTCTTACTTTCCCAACCTCTCCACGAAATTCGATTTCTTTATAAATCAAAATTCCACACATCACAAAAAAAGCAAACCAATACCAATGCGATTTTTCTGCTGATAGTTTCCATGTAAAAACAAGAATAGCAATCAGCATAGCAAACTCAAGATACGATGTTGCAGAATCCCTCTTCAGGTTTTCTGTGTTGATTTTATGTTCAGTTTCTTGATTCAAATTCTCAGTCATAAGTGGCTCCACAATCTCCTTTAATTTATCCGTTTTATTATTATGTACTACAGGTTTACTCATTCTCTGAGATTTGTTCTATGGTAAAAATACTCTAAATTGCATCATTCTACAAAATTACGATAAGTTATTCATTATTAAAATTGCACATTTGCATTAAATTTTTCAATAGATGTTAGAATTTGAACAACTAAGCGCTTTGATAAAAAAACGCAGATCCATTTTTCCAAACTCATACACCGATCAAAGCATTCCAAATGACACGATTATGTCCATTCTAGAAAATGCAAATTGGGCACCTTCTCACAAGAACACAGAACCATGGAGGTATAAAATAATCGAGGGCTCCGCCCTTGTTGTACTTGGTGAATCGCTTGCAAACATTCACAAAGAAAGGAATCCAGGGGAGACTTTTTCATCGGTTAAATACAATAAATTGCTCACAAATCCGACCAAAGCTGCTGCAATCATCGCTATTTGTTATCATAAAATTCCTAACTCTGGATTAGCTGAGTGGGAAGAAATCGCCGCCATAGGTGCCAGTGTACAAAATATGTGGCTCAGTTGCACAGCCTTAGGTATAGGAGCATTTTGGAGCTCGCCGGAAGAGGTCTCCGGACTTCATAATTTTTTAAAACTCAATGAATTTGAGTCCTGCCTCGGTTTATTTTATATGGGATATCCCAAAATTGCTTGGCCCGAAGGGTCAAAACAAGATATTCACAAAAAAATTGAATGGATTTAGATTTCTATTTATTTTTACTGAAAATCTGTGAGCAATATGAGCCATGTCAATAAAAATAGACTGTTTATAGCCAGCTGCATGGCTCTTCTGGTGACCTCCATGACCTTCGCCATTCGTGCAGGTATATTAAATCAGCTCGGAGGCGATTTTTTACTTTCTAATAAAAATCTAGGCTGGATAAACAGTATGGCATTTTTTGGCTTTCCTGTGGCTACAATTCTTGGAGGGTTGTTTTATAATAGCATAGGTCCCAAAAGATTAATTTTAATTGCTTTCTTTTTTCATCTCCTAGGATTAATTCTCACGATTTTTGCTTCAGGATTCTGGACATTGCTTATCAGTACATTCTTTATTGGTTTTGCAAATGGCTCCGTAGAGGCGGCTTGCAATCCCATGATTGCAGAGCTCTATCCAAATGACAAAACCACGATGTTGAATCGTTTTCATGTATGGTTTCCGGGGGGTATTGTAATAGGCTCACTGATTTCTATGTTTATGTCCAATCAAGGCATGGCTTGGCAATGGCAAATTGCCATTATGCTCGTACCTACGCTTATCTATGGGTATTTGTTCTTAGGACAAGAATTTCCGAAAACAAAAGCACTTTTAGGCTCAACTAGTAAAAATTTTCAAGCATTATTCAACCCGCTTTTCATATTCATGATGGTCTGCATGACTTTAACGGCCGTCACGGAATTAGGAACGCAACAATGGGTTGAAAAAATACTGAAAAATTCCGGCGCAAGCCCTATGGTAGTGCTGGCTCTTATGAGTGGATTGATGGCTTTAGGTCGTCTTTTTGCCGGTCCAGTCGTTCATCGGTTAAACTCTGTCGGTGTCCTTTTATTATCGTCAGTGATTGCGACCATAGGTATATACACCATGAGTTTTGCTTCTGGTGATTTAGTCTATATTTCTGCCATTCTATTTGCGATTGGAGTCATGTATTTCTGGCCTACCATGTTGGGCTTCGTAAGTGAATATTTGCCACAGACTGGAGCATTGGGAATTTCATTAATGGGGGGTGCCGGTATGTTAGCGGTTGCAATGTGGCAACCCGTTATCGGTGGATGGCTTGATACTCAGAAAAGTATTGCACTATCAGATGGTTTTGATGAATCTAGCGCCGACTTAATAGCAGGTCAAGCGACCTTGAGTCATATCGCTATTTTTCCAGCTATTTTGGTTTTGCTTTTTGGAATATTATGGCTTTACAGGAATAAGATTGTTAAAGCTTAATCTTGTCTATTTTGGACATGGCAGATTTCATGTTACTGTAGTTGCCGTCTGAAATTGGCATTAATGGCAGTCTGGTTTCCCTTCTACAAAGCCCTAAAATATTACAAGCTCCCTTTATACCGGTAGGATTACCCTCTGCATATAAGTATTGGTGCAATGGATAAGTTGCATTGTTGAGTTTTCTAGCTTCTTTCAGGTTGCCTGTCAAGGCTGCCTTTATCATATTAGAATAAAGTTTTGGATACGCATTGGCAATGACAGAAATGACCCCGTCACCACCCAGACAGGTAGTCGCCAAACAAGATTCGTCATCTCCCGAACTCACAAAAAATTCCTTCGGTTTGTTTTTAAGTAAATAGGTGAACTGGCTGATATTTCCAGAAGCCTCTTTGATGCCTATGATATTTTTAAATTCTTTGGCTAATTTTATAGTTGTCTGCCATTGTATGTTGGAAGCCGTCCTTCCTGGTACATTGTACAAAATAACAGGGAGAGGTGAGTTTAACGACACGTGCTTATAATGCTCAAAAATACCGTCTTGTGTAGGTTTTACATAACTGGGACTACTAATCAAAAGGGCATCAATGCCATTAAAATCATATTCCCTCAATCGTTTAGTGAGAGAATTAGTGTCTGTATCATTAAAGCATCCTGCGACAAGAGGGACTCGACCTCTATTCGTATCAATGGCAAAGTCTAAAATTTCTTTCTGCTCATTCGCCGATAGCGTAGCCGCTTCGCCAGTCGAACCTAAAATTACCAAATAATTGACACCGCCATCTATGACATGATCTATCATCCTTTTTAGGCTACTAAAATCAACTTTATATTCATTAAAAGGCGTGATAACGGCCACACCCAGACCAATGAAGTTTTTATAATTAGATTGCATATCGGCAAATTTACACTACAAAACTAGGAAATTAAACTTGATTTGTGAGCAAGTTTATCACTTTACTCAATTCTTTAAAAACTTCTTTGGCAGAATTGTTTTTTACTTCGATACCAATATTAAAATAAGACTGAGTCACATATTCCTCAACATTGATTCCAAGTTTTAATTTAGCATCGATACTATGTACTAAAAACAAAAAGTGAGGCGATACATGATAGCTCAACAAGACCAATAATTTGTACCTATGAGAGGTGATTTCCGACAAAAATTCCGGCTTTGGAATTTGAGTGGCGCTGAGATTATCTTTGCAGTAATAATATCTAGAACTGTCAACTTCCTTTCTCCTCTTATTAAAATAATATAAAAATCTAACCGAAGTTGTTATCCCAATTGCCTTCTGTACTCCCCTTTCAAAATCATCGGAAGCTTCAAAATCATCCCCGTTAACAATAATTAAAGCATCGTCCAATGTTATAACCTTGTCTAAACTATCGCTTGATCTTGAAATTTTTTTCAGCCTCCTATTAAACAAGCTTTGCTTCCACTTCGAAATCATTTCTTCTTTTCCTCTGCCTTCGGTTTTTCTAAATGAAATTTACCCATGTCTTCATATTTCTTTATACGCTGAGCAATTCTCTCTTCCGGCGAAAGTTCGAGTAATGCTGTGATCTCCTTTTTTATGTGAGACTTCAAGGTTTTAGCCATTTTATCAGGGTCTGAATGAGCTCCCCCCAAAGGTTCTTTAATGACTTCATCAACCAATCCAAATTCATACATGTGATCAGAAGTGAGCTTTAATGCCTCTGCTGCTTGTTCTTTATAGTCCCAGCTACGCCACAATATCGAGGAGCATGATTCCGGGCTGATGACAGAATACCAAGTGTTTTCGAGCATAAAAACCTTATCTCCCAGTCCTATTCCTAAAGCACCACCCGAGGCACCTTCTCCTATGATATAGCATATGATAGGAACTTTGAGCTGAGCCATTTCGAATAGATTTCTGGCAATGGCTTCAGCCTGACCTCTTTCTTCGGCTTCTAGCCCGGGAAATGCTCCGGGAGTATCTATGAGGCATACGACCGGAAAGCCAAATCTCTCTGCCATTTTCATCAATCGTAAGGCTTTTCTGTATCCTTCTGGATTGGCCATTCCAAAATTTCGGTATTGACGCAACTTGGTGTTTACTCCTTTTTGATGACCAAGAATGACGATTGGTTGCCCATCGATGGAAGCGAGTCCACCGACTATGGCTTTGTCATCAGCAAAATAGCGGTCACCATGTAATTCAACAAATTTCTTACAGATAGAATTAATGTAGAAAAGCGTATAGGGTCTTTCGGGATGTCTTGACAATTGCACTTTTTGCCAACCAGTCAGGTTGGAATATATCTCCTTCTTTTGGGCATTGATTTTTTTCTCGAGCTCTTTAATCGTCTCTGTCATATCAATTACACCACCTTCGCTTACCTCTTTGATTTTTTCTAATTGCTCATAAAGGTTTTCCAAAGGTTTTTCAAATTCTAAAAAAACCATAAGAAGTTATTTACAAATGTAAATTTAGCAATTATTGTGAATTTTAAATGTTGCAATCGATTGAATGGATTTTAGAAAAGATATATAACTAAATAATACAATCGGTATTATCTTAATTCCTAGAATTTTAGAATGATAAGTTGCTCGTTTGGAGGATTAAAAATTTATTTGCAGTTCAATATTTTAACTTCGGGTAGATAGATTATTAAAAAAATGAGCCACAGAACTTTTTCTGCGGCCCATGGTTTTATGAGGACTGTAAATAATACACTTATTGTTTAGCCATCAAATTGATGCTGATTCCCATGTTGTCTTCGATAAACTTATCTTTCAAATTATCAAAGAAAGTTTTCGAGCCATACTTAATTCCCCAGTCAGTACGGTTAATTGTAAACTGAGGAGTAGTAACGTGGATCATCTGACCATTGATGTCAATCATCGCTTTGAAAGAGATTTCTTTAGTCACATCCTTAATGGTTAAGTTACCATACACTAAGGAATTTGCATCTTCAGCTCCCTCAAGTCCTGTTACTTTGTTTATAACAAAACTCGCAGTTGGAAACTTTTGAACATCGAAGAAATCAACTTCTTTTCCTTCAGCCGTCCCTTTCAAATGTGCTTCTAATGAAAGTTTTTCATCACCTTGCAAATCCAATACATTGATGCTATTCATGTCAATTGTGAATTTACCACTTGTCACTTTGCCGTTCTCAACCCCGATTACACCTGAGGAGACATTGATGGTGCCGTGGTGTTTTCCGGCAGGTTTTGCACCCTCCCACAACACTTTGCTAGCCGCAGCATCGACTGTGTATTCAGAACCTTCCATTGTAGCCGTTTTCTGAGCTGCTCCAGTTTCTGCCGCATCTCCTGCGGGTTTGTTTTTACAGGCAAAGTTTGCAGAAAGCAAAAGAGTAATCATGGAATAAAAAATAACTTTTTTCATCTTGTAATTAATACTTGTTTTTGATTAATAAAAATTTTCTTCTAAAAATATTGTTAGCGAATTCTAACTCTTTGCTTAACATAAATTTGAAAAATAAGTTTGAATTAGAAAATATTTTTTTTCGAAGCTTGAAAAAAGCTTTTAAATAACAATTTTGCACAATCCTATTTTTCCTTAGAAAATCCCTAAAAAATAGCCACAATCACAACACTCACTAGGATACAAAACGCAATTTCTCAAAAGTCGTTCTAATAATATTTTAAAAATCTATGAATGCAAAATATCTTGCAAACGTTGCGAAAAATTACCGCAATATTTCGGAAAGATAATGAATGTAGACACATCTCTTAATTAAAGTAAAGTTCGCATTAATTCTTTATAAACTTTGCAGAGTAATGCTGATCTTTTGAAACCAACTTAATAATGTACAATCCAGCTTGTAGGTTTTCTACATTGATTTCAGTATTGTTGATTTCATTGGCTTCTTTTACTAATTTTCCATTGGAGTCAAAGATTTGATAAGTATCAAAGATTTGATTGTTCTTAACCTGTAGAACTGAACTAACTAAGGTTGACTTCAATATGTCTTGATTTTCTGACCATCTTATATCTTTGATTCCCGATGAGTTCGTATCATAACCAAATAACTCATATCCTGTATCTGCAGACCATCCAAAGAATATCAATTGTCGATTATCAATACAGTAAATTTTGCTAGAAGACATACTTACATCGTCCCAGCCATTATCAACACGAGATACTTCGTAATTTTTGTCGATTTTATACAATTTTTGAGAAGAGCTGAAATAAAAATCTTCACCGATTTTCAGAATATTCGAAATTACAGTCGGGACATCTCCAGTACAAGTAATAATTTCATCAAGCTTACCATTAGAAATTTTTAATTCGTTACTTGAGCTTCCTTCTTCGACCCAAATTAAATAATCCGCAGTCTCTATGGTGCCAAAGTCTCTAATAATCTTTCCGGGAAAAGAAATTTCAGTAACTCCCTCCTTAGTGACATACCATGAATGCAGAGTTGCCACTATAGTATATGAATTTTCAAATCTTTTAATTGTGTTTACGCCATTTGTGTATGGTACTAATGATACTTCAGATGTATCAAAATCTATGTCTATAATGTAACTTCCATCATACAGTAACCAATGGCGATTTTCAATTTCAGAAAAAAGTATATCAACCACTTGGACGTTATACTTCTCATTTAAAAATTCCTTTACATCAATCAATGCGTCATTTTGTAAATCATACACAAATCGAGTATTATCGAGGTCACTATATTGCACATACAAATATCTATCATCGATATTGTGGATTTCTTTTATGTCAGCAAAATCAACATCTATGAAATAGTTTAACTTATACACTTGATTGTTATTTTCTGAGAGAAAATAGTAATTATTCTCATTTGGAACTACTAATATTCCTCTGTCACTAGGGTATGTTCTTGTTAATCCCCCTAGGCTG
>JACJYM010000002.1 GCA_020636155.1 Lewinellaceae bacterium
TCTGCGACGGCGAGACTACAACCTTGACTGCGTCAGGCGGTACAAGTTACGAATGGAATACAGGAGCAACTACAGCAAGTATCAACGTAAGTCCAAGTACATCAACGACCTACAGCGTGACGGTAACGAATGCGGATGGCTGTGAAGCCAGCACAAGTGCGACGGTTATCGTGAATCCTAACCCAATAGCGGTAATAAGTGGTAGTGCTTATCATTGTCTGGGTTCGATTACAAGCTTGACCGCTACAGGTGGAGGAACTTATTTATGGAGCACTGGTGAAACTACGCAAACGATTGAAATACAACCAATTATTAATACGATTTATAGTTTGACAGTAACTTCCGATGCGGGATGTACAAGTTCCACCAGTTATGAAGTTACTGTTAAAAATAATCCAACGGGAGATATTTTTGGTGACCAATTAATTTGTAAAGGTGATGTAGCGATATTGGTGGCGACTGGTAATTCGACCAATGTTTGTCCTCAAGTTTGTACATTTAATAGTCCTGAAACACTTGCCTATTATGATATGGAATATTGCTTTTCCAATAAATTTGATGGCACAAATTATCAATATGATGAATTGATAGCTGAAGTGAATAATGGCGCTTGTTTTGAAGTGACAGCATCTACCATGTTCCGAAATTTAGGGGCTCACTCCTGCACACCGCACAACGATAATAAAGGGCTTTGCATTGGTACTCAGGACTATTGTAATCCTACAAAAGTGAATTATGACGAAGCTTTGAAATTTGAACTGAATATCGGAGCAGGAGAAAATGCTAAGATTACTGGATTAGAATTTTATGAACAATCACCGTTGTGGTTTGATTGGATAGGTGGTGCCAATGGTGATAACAATTATGTGGAAAAATATATTTTGAGAGTCAGCAAAAATGGCGAAATAATATATTACAATCCAGATAACGAGTCACATAGAACATGGACAAAAGTATTCTTTGATTTTAGTGATGATCCTAACTTTACAATCAATGGTGGTGGAACATATTTGTTTGAAATCGTACCATATTGTAGGGTTGATATCGGAGGGTTAGAAAGTGTTTGGGACATCGATGACGTGAAAATATTTGGAAATTGTTGCACAGAAGCCAATTCTGAAATATCAAATTATTCTTGGAGTAACGGTGAATCTGGAACATCTATACAAGTATCACCCACGGAATCAACCGATTACATGGTGACAATTACAGATTGTTGTGGTTGTGAAACAGTTGAAACATTTAGTGTTGATGTACAATGTTTGATGGTAGATTTGGGAGATAATATTGTAATAAACGAAGGTGAATCAACGACTTTGGTACCAAGCATTACGGGTCAGGAAAATTGTACGCAGAATTACGAGTATTCATGGTCTACAGGATCTCATTCCAATACAATTAATGTATCACCTTCCTCAACCACTACATATTATGTGACTGTGACGGGCTGCAACGATTGTGAAGCAGTCGGTAGTGTTACAGTAACTGTGTTGCCTGGTGGTGGAATGCTCTTGTTCCCTAACCCGACGATGGCGAATTTTGAAATTAAAATTCCATCCATTCACAATACGTCAAGGACAGTTCCGATTGTAAATCTCTTTGATGTCGATGGAAAATTAGTGACGGAATTACCATACACTTTCAGTGCAAATGATGTCTTATTCGTGAGATTGGAAGAAAGTGTCAATGCCGGAGTTTACAGTGTGCAACTTGTCGTTGATAATGTTGTTTATCGAAAACAGTTGATAAGAATTAAATAGAAAAACAAAATTGCAATTAGGAGAAAGAGTTTAATCTTTTCTCCTAATTGCAAATATTAGTTCATCCGTATATTGACCGTTTTTATAAATTGTATTGGTTAGTGTGGCCTCTAATTCAAATCCATTTTTTTCCAAAACCTTTTGAGAAGCAATATTGTATCCAAATTGTCTGGCAAAGATTCTATTGATGTCAAATTCCCTAAAACCATATTTTACAATCAATTTTATAGCTGATGTTGCGATTCCTAATCCCCAATATTTTTGAGCAATCCAATACCCTAATTCTGCATTTTTACAAAAAATGTCACTTTGCGGATGTACGCCAATAGCCCCCGCCAATTGATTGTTGTAGAATATACTAAATACTCTTGTGGGAACGAAATTGTTTTGCATTTCAATGAAATTCTTGGCATTTTCTAATGTGTAAGGATGAGGAAATTGATTGGTCAAATTGGCCGCAATTTTGGGATCATTGGCAAGACTAGCGAGCTCCTCTGCCATTGAAAATTCAAGTTTTTTTAGTATGATTTCCATGGGTGTTAGTTTTGATCAAATTAGCTAAATATCTGATAAATGGCTAAGCTACTTAGATAAGCAAGTAAGCTCATAAATGTAAATTGAATAATGGGCCATTTCCAAGAAAAAGTTTCTCTTTTTACGACGGCGAGAGTACTCATACATTGCATAGCAAATACATAAAAGATAAGTAAACTCATGGAGGTCGCTCTGTCATACATCGGTCTATTAGTGCCGGGTTTCAGTTGTTGAGCCATAATTTGCCTAACATTAAGTTCATCATTATCAGATCCGATACTATAAATTGTCGCCATGGTACCGACAAAAACCTCTCTTGCCGCAAATGAGGTTATCAAGGCTATACCTATCTTCCAATCAAATCCCAAAGGTCTTATCGCCGGTTCTATCCATTTGCCTAGATGACCCGCATACGAAGATTCTATTTTGGCGGATGCTATAAGATTGTTCGTCGATTTGGCGTCTAATTGTTGTTCAAGAGCAACTGTTTTTGCTTCTTGTTCGGCAGTTGCCATTTCATTGCCAGGCCCATAACTTGATAAAAACCAAAGTATGATTGAAATGAAAAATATTATTTTACCTGCTTCTACTATGAATGACTGAACTTTTTCTTTGACGACAAGTAGGATGTTTTTGAAAATAGGTTTTTTGTAATTGGGAAGTTCAATCATTAAAAACGAGTCACCTCCCGACTTGATGACGTATTTTAATATTAATGCAACAGACAAAGCAGCAATTATTCCGATTAAATACAATACCATGAAAGCCAATCCTTGCTTGTTGAATCCATAAACGGTGCCTGCCGGGACGACAAATCCAATTAAGACGATATATACCGGAAGGCGGGCGGAGCAGCTTATGAGTGGAGTTACCAATATCGTAATTAATCGCTCTTTCCAATTCGTAATAGTTCTGGTGGACATGATTGCGGGAATGGCACAAGCCCCACTAGAAACCAACGCCACAATACTTCTCCCGTTCAAACCAAATTTTCTTAATAATCCATCAAACATGTAAACGGCTCGACTCATATATCCAATTTCTTCGAGGGTCGAAATGATTAAAAATAAGAGTGCAATCTGTGGTACGAATACAGCAATTCCACCTAATCCCGGTATGATTCCCTCCACGATGAGATCTGTAAACCATGATTTTGGCATTTGGTCACTTACCAATGTACTTAATGAATTGAATAGGCTTTCTATCCATTCCATGGGTAAAGTTGCCCAACTGTAGAGTATTTGGAATATCCCAAACATCAATGCAAAAAACAATATAGGACCAAATATTCTATTGGTTACGATGTTGTCAATTTTTTCAGTGAAGCTTTCATCACCGATTTTTAAGTTTTTAGAAGTTTTTGATGCCAATGGCGAAATTGCATCGTAGCGGAGCATAGTTTCTGAAACTTGTTCCTTGATATTTTCAAATTGACGGCTTTTTGCTATGTCCTCAATTTTTGGATTCATCCCAGGAGTTACAAACTCCAACCAAGCATAATGATGCAATATCAATTTATTAAAATACTGATTAGAAACATTTGTGACTTTCGATACCTGACCTAATACTTTTGTATCCAATTTGTCAAAAATGAAATTCAATTGAGAATTTTGATCACGATCGAAATTCGCCATTTCCTCCTTTAGAGTATTTAAGTTTAAATGGGTCTTTGTAGAAAACGGAAGAATGGTTCCGGGAAAAATTTTCTTTAAACTCAAAAAATCACTTGATTTAAAATCGGGAGTTAAATCAACCATATTGAGAAGTAAAATCATATCAAATCCAAGGTCGTTGATCTGACTTGCCAATAACAAGTGTCGCTCTAGATTATGTATGTCGGCAACATAAATTATGAGATCCGGATACTGCGGGTGACTGGGATTTGTCAAAATATTAACAACGATGCGTTCGTCGCTACTATTAGGAAACATACTGTAGGTGCCAGGAAAATCCGTAATCTCAAATTTTCGGCCATTTATATCAATGACCCCGGATTTCTTCTCAACCGTGACTCCTGGAAAATTAGAAACATGCTGTCTCATGCCAGTGAGCAAGTTGAAAAGGCTTGATTTACCTGAATTTGGATTCCCTATGAGAGCCACATTTATTTTATTGCTTTCTTTCATCTACATTTTATTAAAGCAATAAGTAATTTTGAGGTGTAGGTATTTTTTCTTTTGGGTCGGCTTCATTCTAATCAATAATTATTGTAATGGCTTCATCTGCTCTTACCGCTATGAAATGATCATTGATTTTAAGAAGATATGCATCTCCCAAAGGTGATTTTCGTATCATTTTTACGGTTGATTTTGGAAGTAGACCTAAAGTCATGAGTTTACAAGCACAAGTTCCTACTTCCACATGTTTAATTTTTGAAGATTCTCCTCTTGCGAGATCCAAAACGTTCCTTTTCTTGGCTTGCAATTATGACTCTTTATTTAGACTAATTATAGATAACAAAGGTATTAAATTATTGTTATTTGCACTTGTTTCTTCCAAAGATTCCGACAAATTGCATCAATTTTTGTCTTGGAATTATCAAATTTTACACTTTTTTGAATCCACAATTTATCAAGTTAATTTTAAGCCTGAAAATTACTACATTCGTTTTTTAGATGATAAATTTTCGATACATTAAAACATATTTTTTTCTCCTTTATACGGTTTTTTTACTTTCATGTTATACCGCTAATAACAATGAATTTAAAGATTCATTGACAGCGATTGAGTTTGGCAGATATCTTTTTTTCGACACGGATTTGTCACTACATCAAAATATGTCTTGTGCGATATGTCATAATCCGGAGCTGGCCTTTACAGATGGATATAGATTGTCGGTCAATGCTTATGCAGAAGCACTTGCATTTAATACCCCATCAATATTGAACATCGAGAATAATCAATACTTTTCTGCTGATGACAGCACAGTGGTGACTTTAGTTCAGCAGATGGAAAGGCCATTTTTTTCAGATCATCCTGTGGAGATGGGTATTCAAATAGATTCAACCGTGGTACTCAATCGGATATGGAATAAATATCAAAATCGCATTAAAAATTTGGTCTATAGTAGGGGAGAACTTAGTACTAATGGACTCATGGACTTTATTTCTCAGTACGAGCGGACATTGATTTCTAGGAATTCAAAATATGATATGCATATAAATTCCAATTCTGTACTTTCTCCTCAAGAATTGGTCGGTAGAGATATTTTTTTTAACAAATATAATTGTGTCGCTTGTCATGGAGGATTGGATTTTGACAAACCCGTTGCGGGCTTTAGCTATTATGAAGTGGAAAATGAAGAAAGAAAAATCAAAGTTTTAGGATTGCGAAATGTCAACATGACCTCGCCATATTGGCATGATGGGTCGACGGAATTTGTTGATGTGGCGATTAAATGGCATTCGAAGATATTGGGTGTTGAAAAATTGGTTTCCGATGACGAAGACGTTGATTTAATTATTGACTTCCTTTATAGTCTCACGGATACTTCGTATTTGGATAATTCACATTTTTTATCGCCATTTACATTAAAAAATGATTGATAGTGTTTTTTAAAAGATTGTAATTTATCGCTATTTTTACCAAAATAAATTATTGAATTTTGAAATATATTTTCTTAGGACTCTCGCTGATATTAACAGTTAGCTCCTGCTCGACGGACAGCAAGGATCTGTTGGAGATTCGATATGCAAATATTAAAACAGCACTCGAATCAGACATTCCGATAATTACCCTTTCTGATTCCGAAGAGATGTCTGCAACTAATCAAAAAAATGTTTTTAAAGATGAAAAATTGAAGGCCATGTGCTTCGATCCGGCAACTGGAAAGCCTATGTTGAATGAGGTGTTAACCATATCAAAAGTGCGGCCGGCCGATATTACCCCTAAAATCGAAGTATGTAAAAATTCCGAATGCTTAAGATTAGAAGTGTACAATTTTGCACTTAACGGAACAGGTATTTTCTTTGTTAAAAAAGAGGATAATAAACTTCTGGATTATCAATTTTATCCTACAATGCAAGGCGATATTAATGAAGAACTTGCCAATTTAGCGACCTACATCGCAGTTCATGATTCCACCGTTATCGCACAATTTGAAGGCGAACCTGCGGCTGAATCGGTCAGAATGTCCGCGACTAAAACAGCACTGAATCGAACAAAGTGTCAAAGGTCTCAGCATCTCTGCATTGCCCCTACATTCGTGAAGGGCGACAAAGCTCTCTGGGTCATCGTTGACCTGACGGAACTGAGAGTGGCTGGCACAAAGTGGACTTCTGTCGGAACTACGGGTATGGCTATTACTGAACGTGCGGCTCAAAATGATTATGTCATGAGCTGTTTTTGCGATAAGGAAAATTCATTTAAAGATGATAATTGGTCATATAAGTATAATCTCACCAGGTCCGATGGACTGAAAATCTATGACATTGCATATAAGGGTAAACCTACAATTAAAAGTGTGAAGCTCGTCGACTGGCATGTTTCATACAGTAAGACAGAGGGATTTGGCTATAGTGATGCAATTGGATGTCCCGAGTTTAGCCAATCTGCGGTGGTGGCAGTTGAAGCACCATATTTTGAACCCATCGTTGAAAAAAATGATACGGTTGGCTTTGCAATGATTCAAAAGTACTTCAGCGATGGTTGGCCTACACCATGTAGTTATAATTATCAGCAGGAATTTCAGTTTTATACAGACGGCAGATTTAGGCCTATGATGGGATCCATAGGTCGGGGATGCGGCAATGATGGAACCTATCGACCTGTAACGCGGATTTCATTTTTTAGTGATGATGCCGAATTTCTTACTGCCAAAGATAATTCTGTAGATGTATGGCAAAAAGAGGGGTGGGTTCTGGAGGATGATACTTACCACTATATCGACAAAGATTATTTGGCACAAATAAAATTGGGTGAGAACACTGGATATATGATGGAAGCCAATAAAGGCCAATTCGGTGCTACATCTCGAGGAGATAATGCCTATATTTATGTAACAGTTGATCATGGAGACGGTGGTGAGGGCGAATCTGACCTGCCGACATTGGCACCGTGCTGTAATAATAATTATGAACAAGGCCCCGAAAAATTTATTAATGGGGAGTCACTGCTTAATAAATCTCTGGTATTGTGGTATGTGCCGCAGATGAAAAATGACGATACACCCGGGCAAAAATATTGTTGGGCAGAATCCGTATTGGAGAATGGAATTTATGTACCTAAGGTTTATCCTTGCTTTTCAGGACCTATGTTTGTTCCAATGTAGCGATATGTGATAGTATATTTCTCGGATAGTTTTGACTCTAAGGCAAGATAACTAATGGTAAAGAGGAAATTTTAGAAAAACAAACAATTTTAAACAGATGGAAAATAGATGAAAGCGATATATATACTCATACTAATGTCATTTTATTTAGGTCTTCAGTCTCAGGATTGTAGGAAATTTCCGGATTTTGCGCTGGCTCTGGGATTTGATGTGACTCGAAGTGCTTTTAGTAGTAGTGAGCATCGAGAAATGGGCTTGCTATTGGTGGAATTAGACCCGAAAAATCTGCGCCATTCAGCACGGTCTAAAACTTATAAGGATCCTACTTGGGATGATGCCGGTTATCTGGGCCCGATTACCATTGATAGATTTGGTAATGGTTACGTCTCAGCAAAACCAAATGTCAATATGCTCTACAACCCGATAATAAATCAAAACACCATTTATAAAATCGATAATGCGAGTGGTAAAATGTCTTCCTGGTTAGTATTACCCTATTCAGATGAAAGTAATAACCAAAATCCTTATGGGATAGTAGGGATGTATTATGACTGCAATATGGATTACTTGATTGTGAGTACAGTATCAGGATCCACTCAATCGAGTGAAGTAGGCAAGATTTTCAGGGTGGATGTACGAAATAAAACATACGAATTGATATGTGATGGGGTAGATGCCATGGGTGTGATAACGTTAAGAAGAGATAATAAAAACGTGTTAATCTATGGAAGTGCTCGTACCTCTGATGTTTATAGTGTTGAATTGGATTCGAAGTATCAAAAAGTGGGGAATCCGAAAAAAATATTGACCTTGGAAGGACTTGGTTCGAGAGGGGATGACAGAGCTAGAAAAATCCGGGTAGATGGGGATAATCTCCTGATTGATGGCACGACTTTTTATTACAATTTGACAGCTCCGACCTTCATTCAGGAATCGAAATATACCTTTGACATAGCAAACAATTTTGCATTGTTAAATATTAGATAGCTTAGAAAAGCCGCCTTATGGCAGAAAAGAAAATAGAGATAGAACCATCTTGGTATGAACTGATGAAGGAGGAATTCCAAAAGGATTACTTCAAATCCCTTATAAGTTTTTTGCGAAAAGAAAAGCAATGCAACAAAGTAATATACCCGCCGGGAAACCAGATTTTCGAGGCTTTTAATAGAACTCCAGTTTCTGCGGTCAAAGTGGTGGTATTAGGTCAGGATCCATATCATAATCCCGGCGAAGCCATGGGGCTGTGTTTTAGTGTAAACAAAGGCGTGAAAATTCCTCCTTCTTTGTTGAACATATACAAAGAGCTGAATAGAGACATAGGTATTGCCATTCCCGATCACGGACTATTGGTTGATTGGGCTGATCAGGGAGTATTATTGCTCAATGCCATGCTTACGGTCGAAAAAAACAAAGCTGGCTCTCACAAAAATATTGGGTGGCAGGATTGGACAGATTCTGTCATCAGGAAGATTTCTGAAAATAGAGAGAATTTGGTTTTTATGCTTTGGGGCAATTTTGCCAAAAGTAAAAAACCACTCATCAACACCAAGAAACACTTGGTCTTAGAATCCGTACACCCTTCGCCATTGGCGGGCAATCGGTTTTTAGGCAACGGACATTTTTCAGCTGCCAATAATTATTTGATTTCTAAGGGGATTTCCCCAATAGATTGGACTATAAAATAAAAGTATATGATTGATCGATTATTAATTACCATTGCTGGTATCCATGGTGCATTGGGTATTGCATTGAGTGCCTTCGGAGCCCACATGCTCAAGAGTAAATTGGATGCTTACCATTTAGATATTTATAATACTGGAACCAAATATCACATGATTACTTCGGTGGTATTACTTATTTTGGGATTAAGTATTAGACCTGCGATAAGTTATCAAAACATGACTTTAAAACGCAGTTTTTATATGCTATTGGCTGGTCAAGTGATGTTTAGTGGAAGCTTGTTTTTGTTGTGTATGCAATTAGGGTATAACAAAATTATCGGCCCCGTCACTCCCATCGGTGGCATCGTGATGATTTTAGCATGGTTGAATTTATTGTTTTTGAGAAAAAGGCTGTAAAGTCTTCAAAAGCACAATGAAAACACCTTGACTATTCTTAGGATGTGAGAATTTATTAAGAGCCAAATAAGTAATTTGCATAAAAAAAGGGGAACGAACATTCATTCCCCTTTATGTTTTTAAACTTTTATTTTTTAATTACACCCACTTTCCATTTGTGAAATAAAATCGTTATTAGGAAAGCAATTTCCACTAAAAATTGAACTAGGCTTGTATCTTACTAAGTCCGGATCTCTAAGCGAGATATTTAAAAACTTCAACAATTGTTCTTTTTCAGTCTCTGTTAATCCAAGTGGTCTAAACTTTGAACTTAATGAGTCGGTAGGTACATTGATATTTTCAGAAATTGCCAAGTTCTTGTATTCTATGACATCTCTTAAGCTAGTTTTGCTCGCTCCATGAAAGAAAAATTCAGTATCTCCAACATTGTAAATGCCTGGCACTTTAAATTTGTAATTGTCAGCAGGATTCAATGTAAATCCACCTCTTCCTAGATTTCTTTTATCCGTAGGAAAAGCATTAAAGGAACTTCTCTCATACATATCTTTGGCGCCAAGTCTATGAAACTCCTGAGAGCCTAGATTTGGTTCAAAGTGGCATTGATAGCATTGCGCTTTGCCAAAGTATAAGATACCGCCTTGAATTTCGTCATTGCTCATCGCAAAATTATCTCCCTTAAGCCAATCTTGAAATGGTGCTTTGGTTGAAAGTATTGTCCTAATATAAGCGGACATGGCAAGAGATGCTGTTTCGATTGTGTATCTTTTCTCTACAGGAATTTCGGGAAATGCTTCATCAAACATTTCTTTATATCCGAGCTGAGTCAATAGCTCCTCGTCACAATCCATTCTATGAGTGTGAACACCTTCCATATTCTGTGCTTCAATACCCAGCATTCCTGTATTATTATTGATAGTCCCATCTTCATCATTCCAGACCGCTTCTGTACCCTCATTAACTCCACCTGCACCGAAAGAGCCATTCCACATGGTTGCTTTCACAAATCCCACATTGACCATGGTTAACGGACGGTTGCTTTGTACATCTAGCTCTGCCTCCGAATATAGATTGGAGTTGATATATCTACCTTCGCCTCTGATTCCGATTCCTAGTCCTCCATCTGCAATACCTTGGTATAGACCTGGTTTGAAACCAGCCTCTGCAATATGGCAAGTGGAGCAAGAATATGTTCCATTACTTTCGGGAAATAAGGCTTTGTTGGCCAATCCTGTTTCAAAGTAAAGCATATTTCCTAACTTGACTTTTACTTCTGTCAATGGATTTTTAGGTTCTTGAGGTATTGCACTCAGATCTTTCTCGTTCGGAAGTATATAGTATTCCAAAGTACCATCAGGAGAAGCATTTCTAATATTTTGTCTTAATTGATTGTCAAGATCGGTGGATGAAGGCATCTTGTCTTTTGAGCAAGAACCCAAAAATAAAATTAGACTTAATGTCGCAACTATTGAAGATTTCATAGGATACTTAAATTTTAAACCGACTAACTATGTGTAATAGCCGAATTTCTAGAGGACAAATTTAATGCCAAAACCCCAATTTCCAAAATGAAATCAAGAAGGAATGGAAATTAAATGAAAAATTAACAAAAAAATGACATATTATTGTTAATTGTAATGTTTAAAACATTAAATAATAGCTAAATAAGTGTTTTATTCCTTTTTAAAGTGTCAACAAGTACTTATTCTTTTTTCCATTTTCGAGCATGATATATTTGCCATGAATGAAGTCATTTTTAGAAATCTCAAAATCGACATCACTGACTTTAGTTTTATTAATACTAATGGCATTATTTTGGACCGATCTTCTGAAATCACTTTTCGAACTGAAAATGTCTGTCACTTCGAAGAGTAACTCTTGAATGTTTGTCTTATCCAATAATTTATGGGCATCAATTTCATATCGAGGAATTTCTTCACCAATAGTTTCAAATGTTTTTGGTTTCAAATTGACTATCGTCTCAGCTGTGATTGATTTGCCGAATAATAATTCTGATACTTCTTGGACTGATTGTGTCGATTCTGCCCCATGAATGCGTTCTGTCAGTTCTTCTGCCAATATTTTCTTGAGCATTCTAGGGTCATCGGCATAGTCCGCTTCGAGGTTTTCTACTTCTTCCTTTGACTTAAAGGTGAAGTACCTCATGAATTTATTGATGTCGCGGTCATCTGCATTTAGCCAGAATTGGTAAAATTTGTAAGGACTCGTCAATTCCGCATCCATCCATATATTTCCCTCTTCTGATTTTCCAAATTTAGTTCCGTCGGCCTTGGTTAGCAATGGTGTTGTAATAGCATAAGCCTTGGCATCTTCGAGGTTTCTTCTAATGAATTCTGTTCCTGAGGTGATATTTCCCCACTGATCAGAGCCGCCCATTTGTATGCGGCAGTCGTATTGATTATACAACAGTTGAAAGTCATACGCTTGGAGAAGTTGGTAGCTGAACTCCGTAAATGACATCCCAGTGTCAAGACGGTTTTTCACGCTGTCTTTTGACATCATATAACTAATGGTCAGTGTTTTTCCCACATCTCTCAGGAAATCAAGGACTCCCATATTGCTATAAAAATCGAGATTGTTGACTATCACAGCTGCATTAGGGCCTTCAAAATCAAGCAATTGTTTCATCTGCTCGAGCTGGCGGTTCAGATTGGCATCCAGTTCTTCATAGCTTTTGAGGACTCTCTCCTTATCTTTTCCTGATGGATCACCTATTCTTCCAGTGGCACCGCCCATAAGTACAATGGGTCTATGGCCACTTTTTTGAAAAAGATTGAGCAACATAATCTGTACATAATTTCCAATTGTGAGCGATGGTGCCGTAGGATCAAAACCAATGTAGCCAATGGTCTTTTGAGAGTTTAAAAATTCTTCGGCACCAGGAGTCATATCATGAAGCATATTTCTCCACTTAAGTTCTTCTACGAAATTCATGTTCGATTAAGTTTGTATTTAATGAGGTGCAAAATTAACTTTTTTCGTTCAATCATTTATTATGAAAACAGGGGCATATTTTTATGGTAAATTATGATTTTATAGTATTTTCAATTAGATCAATTAGACTCTTTATTGGTTCAAAGTAAGGAATGACTATGTCCCTGTCAAAGTCAAATAGATCATCGTAATCTCCTTTTTGCCGCCAAGTAAAAAGTTGGGAATATATTTTACCATATTCGATTGGAATTATTTTAGTTTTAATAAAATATTCAGAGAAAATTGATTTTGTACCATTGTGAGTTGTTGGATTCAAATCTGAATATAACAATAAAGCCATAACAGCATAATAAGCTGAATAATAAAGTCGATTGATAGTAGAATTCCATTTTTCCCTATCAGCTAATATTTCTGCATCATTGTAGGTTTCCTTAACACGTAAAAGTCTATAACCAACTAAATCTTGTTTCGGGGGACTCATTTGACTTTAATGCCTTCTTTTTGAATGTTTTTGTAGAGAGATGTTACTGAGTGATTACTTACCCAATCATTTTTAGTATAGATTAGAGGAGAAATTATTTGACCTGTCTCAAGTTCAATCTCATAAAATTCGTCCATAAATTTCGTTTCTAAATTAAAGTTGAGATTTTTTAAATTTAGTAATATCAGTAAATCCCAGTCCGAAAGTTTTTGAAAATCACCTCTTGCACGTGAGCCGAATAAATAAATTTCAGAATCCGGATCCGTTTGAATTACTATTTGAATTATTTTATCTAATATTTTTTCGTCCTTACGCATTCAACAAAAATACGACAATATCTTTTTTCAATGATAATTTACGTATTACATTTTACATACAAATAACTTATTAATATTTACTATACTTGCAACTCGCATTTTCAATATGGGATTTGAAAGATTCATAGCTTCGAGGTTTAGATTCTCATCGGGAGAAGGATTTACCAATGTAATTGTTAGGATTGCGGCAATAAGTATTGCAGTTAGCATTGCAATTATGATCATCACTTCGACACTAATCTATGGTTTTAAGGATAAAATTATTAATAAAGTTTATGGTTTTTGGGGTCACATTCAGATTACGGACAGTAATATATCCCGGTCTTATGAAGTGAAACCTTTGAATGAAAATGACATCAATATTGACGAAATTCTTAGCTTAAAACAACTCAAATACCAGTCGCCAAAATCAATTTTAGGTTTCGAAATCAAGGACAGTTACGTGGATAAAGAGACCAAAGGCGGGGTCAAAGTCGCACAACCATTTATTACCATTCCGGGACTTATTCAGACTAAAGACTATTATCTGGCCATTATGCAGAAAGGTGTCGATCAGACTTATGATTGGTCTTATATTGGGTCATACATTAAGGAAGGTCGTATTCCCCACATCACAGAAGACAGCATCAGCAATGAAACCATTATTTCAAAGGATATTGCGGCAAAGCTGATTTTGGGTGTAGGTGATGAATATATCATGAGCTATATCAAAGACAATCAGCCACTTAAGAAGAAAATGAAAGTCGTAGGCATCTATAGCACGGGATTGGCCGAGTATGATAAGAAATTCATATTTTGTGATATCAAGGAGCTGCAAGAGACCCTCGGATGGACAAAGGATGAAGTGGTCGGTTATGAGGTGTTCGTCGATAATATTGATGACATTCCTGCTTTTAATGAATATTTATACTACAATATTCTACCCTCGAATGTCTATTCTGAGTCCACGAGAAACAAATATCCGGGTATTTTTGATTGGCTAGAATTACAGAGTATAAACGAACGCATAATCTTGCAGTTGATGATCGTTGTCGGTATTATCAATATGATTACGGTATTGCTCATCTTGATTCTTGAGAGGTCTCGAATGATTGGAATATTAAAAGCATTGGGTGCAAGAAATTCTTCAATACGAAAAATCTTTTTATACAAAGCGGCATATATCATTTTTTATGGCATGCTTTGGGGCAATGTCATAGGGATAGGGCTTTGCTTCTTACAGCAAAAATTTGAATTCATCACCTTGGACGAAAGTAGTTATTACCTTGATGTGGCTCCTATCAAATTTGATTGGATGAAAATATTAATGATTAACTCCGCTAGCTTTTTGGTGGTTATGTTTTGTTTGATATTGCCAAGTATGCTCATCTCTAGACTCAAACCGGTCAGTGTATTAAGGTATGAGTAATGTCAGTTATGATTTTGCTTTTCGCAAATTTTGGAATAACACGATTCCAAAAATTGTAATAAAGTTAAAAAGATGGTTCAGTGGTTTGATTAATATTAAAGGTTTACCTTGGGCTAATGCGATTGCAAGTGCCAATCCTCTTATCTGGCTAGGAGACCTCGTGTTTCTTACGCTTGATATGATCATGATACCCGAAATATATGAATTGATTAAAACTCTGATATTAAAAAATCGATTGAGGCAGCTTAACGAGGAGGAAGAAAAAATTGCAGAAATGGTCTTTGGCGACAATCTCGATATAAGCTCTATATTGATAAATACTCGCATGGTCAAAGGCATGGAAAAACTGTGTACTGCCTATGTGAGTTTCAATTGTATCAATTTTACATCATGTATTAGAGATAAAATATTGGTGCATGAATTGGTACACGTTTATCAATATCAACGCCATGGTTCGTTGTATTTATTTCGTGCAATTTTGGCGCAGTTGCGTAAGGATACGTATGATTATGGCGGTTTGCATAGATTGAGCCAACTCATGACTTTAGGAAAGGGGATATTTATGTATAATTTTGAGCAACAGGCAGAAATTATTGAGGATTATTATTTTTACAGTTTTGAAAATCAGGAGTTAGGTGCCTATGGGCTGAGTGTATATAGGTATTTTTATCAAGATTTTTTGGAAAATAATGGTTGAAACTGGTCAAATGAACTGACTCGTACACTGGAAGAAATTAGAAAAATCATGAGTAAAGAAGGTAAAATTATTGGACTTGGAGGGGTGTTTTTTAAATCTAAAAATCCCGATCTATCAAAACAATGGTACAGTGAAAAACTGGGACTCAGCGTTGATCAGTATGGTGCGACTTTCGTTCAAAGAAAAGTCAGTAATCCTGACCAAAAAAGCTATACACAATGGAGCCCGTTTGATGAAAACACGAAATATTTTGACCCATCTACAAAAGATTTTATGGTCAATTTTCGTGTGCAGAATATTGAGAAACTCGTCGAAAATTTAAAATTACAAGGTGTGACCGTCATTGATGAAATTAGCAGTTATGAATACGGTAAATTTGTGCATATCTTGGATGTAGATGGAGTTGCTATTGAGCTTTGGGAGCCAATTGATGAGGTATTTGATGACTTTCATAATGACATCGAAAAATTGAATTGCGAATAATCAGGGATGGATAAAAATAAAGTCGTCGCCTTAATCATCACGTTGCTCGTATTCGTAGCACCTATATTGTGGATTTATCGAACGGAAATAGTGGAATACTTCCATTTTGAGCAGACAGAAAATTCTGAAGAATCTTCCTATACAACTCAAAAAAAACCAACTAAAAAAACACCTTCAGTTAAATCAAAGTCTTCTAAATCCTCAAATGGCTCTTCTGCAAGCGTAGGTAAGGTACTCGATAGCTTCAATGGTGTAGATGTTTATGAAAATGGTGCGGTGAGAAATGTAAATGGTAGAAATACGACGAGTGACGGATATAATTTGGGATTAAAATATCAATGTGTCGAATATGTCAAACGATATTACTATCAAGTATTTCATCATAAAATGCCTAATAGTTATGGTCATGCGAAGGAATTTTATAGTGTGGAGGTCAGTGACGGAGAGTTTAATTCGCAACGGGGATTGACACAGTACAAGAATGGTTCTATTTCAAAACCCAAAGTCAACGATATATTGGTCTATGGTGCAGCGCCGTTTAATGAATTTGGTCACGTGGCGATTGTTTCTAAGGTAACCGAGGATTCTGTTGAATGTATTTCTCAAAATCTTGGTCAGGGTAATGGTACTCGTCGAACTTATGCTTTGTCTTATGCCAATGGCCGCTGGAAAATTGATGAGCCCTACATCTTGGGATGGCTGAGGAAATAGAGTGGCATTTTTACATTAGAAACAATATTCAGGACCAATAATCGTTATTTTCAATAGCTAAATAAGGTTTTTTACCCTGGTTATAGGGTATAAAATCCTGAATTTTGAAGGGGATTTTTCCTGCTTTACAGTTTGAATGTCAATATTTTATAACTTTGTCATGTAAATATTCTAATATAATGAAGCACGGTATTCTATATTTTACTAGAAAGGAACTACGAGGCATCACTTTTTTCTTTGTCTTAACTCTGGCAATTTACTTGTCTGTCCATTTTTTTCTAAGCCAAGATCAAAATCATACAGAGGTGACGGCTACTAAGGTGGCTGCCGCCGAAAAAGTCAATGATGAAATCGAGGACATGGATAAATCAAAGAATTCCTTTGGAGAGGATTTTAGCCCAAAAAAAACTGAATCCAAAGTCACAAAAACTAAGGAAAATAAGATTTCATTTTTCAAATTTAATCCCAATACTGCGTCCAAAGATTCCTTAATGGCCTTGGGTCTATCAAGTTATGCTGCAAGTAACCTGATAAAATATAGAAGTACAGGGGCTTACATTTCCAGTGTTGAAGACTTCTCGAAAATATACGGAGTGACTAAAAATAATGTAGAGGCTCTCACCCCTTATTTGGATATTCCAACGAAGAAAAGCGTAATCGAGGCTCCGAAACCCCCTAAGATTGCCACAAAGACCCTGCATTTTATTGATATAAATTCCGCCAATCCTGAAGAATTTGCTCAAATTAGTGGCATTGGTCCGGTTTTGTCGGAAAGAATTGTCAAATTTAGAGATAAGTTGGGCGGATTTATTTCTATCGACCAAGTAGACGAAGTCTATGGCATCAATGATACCTTATTCCTAGACATAAAGCCATTTCTCTTAATGAATGATGGTACGGTCGTAAAAATCCCCATTAACAGCGCCACTTATGAAGAATTAGCAGCCCATCCTTACATTTCTAAAAAGCTCGCCAGTCTAATAGTTAATTACCGATCACAGCACGGCGATTACTTAGTAGTTGAAGATTTGAGAAAAATAAAAGTTCTAGATGAAGATACATTTATTAAAATACTGCCATATTTGAGCCTGTAAATTTTAAATACATGAAATACGATAAAGCCTTCAAGGAATTGCAAGAAATCGTAGATAAACTTCAGAGCGGAGAGGTAAGTTTGGATTCACTGACAAAGGATATCAAAAAAGCAAAGGAACTTCTCACTACTTGTAAAAATCAACTAAGAAATATCGAATTGGCGATATCTGAGGAAGAATAAAAACACTAAACGACCGTCAGTTCTTTTGGATACGGATTGTCAATCAAGTTTTGATATTTAGCCAACAATTTTTCGGCCAGCACATCATGGTCGTAATAATTCAACACAAATTCATATGCCCTTTTTCCAAGTTTATTGTCATCTTGATACAGTTCGAATGCATCCACTATTTTATCACAAAAAGTATCCGCTTCATCTGCAATGAGGATTTCTTCCTGGTCTCTGACACCGATACCTTCAGCACCAAGTGTGGTCGATACGATGATTTTTGATAAGGCCATGCCCTCTAAAATTTTGACCCTCATGCCACTTCCTGAGAAAAGAGGTACCACCATGACAGGATATCTGTCAATGAATTTTATAGCATCCGGTACTTCACCATGTACTTCTACATTCTTTACGTTGAGGTTTTTAATGTGATCTGGCGTATTTCTACCAGCAATGTGGAATTTTACATTCGGTAAGCGTTGAGATAGAATTGGCCAAACCTTTTGTAAAAACCACTCGAGACCTTCCAAATTGGGCATCCAATCCAATGCACCGATAAAACTTATGCCCAGTTCTTGGGTTTGTAATGCCTTATAATTATTCAAATCCAATCCGATAGGAGAGGCCATGGCACCATTTTTATAGCCTAATTTTTTGAAAAGTTTGAGATCTCTTTCACTGACCGAGATAAGGTAATCGTACGAATTCAGATTTTCGAGTTCAAATTTTTTCAGCTTTTGAGTCAGATGACCTAAGTACCATTTTTTAGGCAGGAACTTAGTGTTTTCGGTGATTCTTTCCCATATTTCAAATTCTACATTGTGAGCTCTCATTGTGATGATGGCATCGCTGTGTTCCTTGATTGTTGAGATATATGGCGCCAGGTACAAGGTTTCCAATTGGACGACATCAAAAGTTTCAGCCTTAAGAATTTCTATCAATTTGTCTTTAAATCTGTCACTCACAAATCGCTTGACATGAAAAGAATCCTTACTAAATAAATTTTTAAAAGCTTCTATTGGCTTGATGCTATTATCGAGATCGACAGTATGAATGGATTCGTAATGATTAAATTCTTTGGGTAGAGACTCAATCGACGTGTAATGCTTGGTCGTATTCATGGCGAGCAAGGTGATGTCTGCACCTCGATTTACCATCGCTTTACTCAAGTATGTGACAGCAATAGATTCCCCATCTTTTAACGGAAAAGGAAATTTTTTACAAAGTTGAAGTATTTTCATAAAGACTCATACGGTTTTTGCAAGATTGCTTGATTGACATGATATCTAACTGCCTTCTAATCATTGGGCAGCAAATATAATAATACTTTTCTCGAATCAAACACCCAATTCTTATTATTTATTCACCCGAGACAAATACTGTAAAGACATCATAATTAATCAAAACAAACCGAATCCTGCAAGCGGTTTTAGTTTAATTCTCAATCCTCTGGCTTTAAATTGTATATAAATCTAAAATTAATTTATATAAATTTTAACATTTTAAAGTCCAAGGAATAAACTCTAAAAGCGGGTATATTATTTTGTGGGCAAATCATATTTTTAAGATTTTGTTAAGAATTGTCTTGGGTGATATGTCAATTAAAAAATATTGTTGACCATTTAGAGATTTTTTTTGACTTAGGTTGACCTGAATTCTAATTACTAAAATGGTAATTGGGTGCATATTTGAAAAAAAACTATAAATTGCGGTCACCTTTTTTAATATAATAATACTATAATTGAAAGAAATTCAAAATAATGTTGAATCCTTGCTTGGTGAAATAAGATCAGGCAAAACTGGTAGAGACAAGATAATTACACAACTCTATAGTGATGGTAAATTACGAGGCAGTATTTTGAGTGTCATTTTGAAAATGGGAGGAAGCAAAGAAGATTTTGACGATATTTTTTCGATTGCTTTAATGCAATTTGTCAAGACGGTAATGAAAAGAAAGGACTTAGTAATAAATTACGATCTCAACACTTACATAACTAGCATTGCGAAGTATACTTTGTTGGCTCAACTTAAGAGTAAAAATAAAAATACGACTCAATTAGTGGATGCCAATACGGTGATGACGGAAAATCCTGAAAATTTGGTGATAAAAAAAGATGAGATGACATTGCTTCATAGTCTTTTAGAAACCTTGGGAAAAAATTGTAAAGAAGTGTTATTGCTTTGGGGAAATGGTTACAAAATGCGTGATATAGCAGATATAATAGGTTATAAAAGTGAAGAAATGGCAAAGAAAAAGAAGTATCAGTGTTTTAAGACATTGCTGATATATTTAGAACAGAATCCAGAGATAAAAAAATCTTTACGATAGTGATAGAATATTATGAACATATCGATGACTATATAGATGGCAGGCTTTCATCTGAAGCAAGGCAAGCTTTTGAAGATGCGATGAAAACGGATGCTTCTCTAAAACTGGCAGTCGAAAACTATATGGATGCCGCCAAGTTAAGTGAGGGACTACTGGAAATGGACATTATGGAGACTATTAATAACTTTAAAAACAAATCCCAAGAGAAAATAGATTATTCCACATCTAAAAGCAAAAAATGGTTATGGTTTGTATTACTTGCAACCGTGCTGGCATTGTCTATTTTCTGGTACATAAATGATAAGGAAAGTACTCTCCATCAAAATCAAATTCTCGCCACCTATATTCGGCCAAATGATGATGATGCCACGAAATCGATGGATACGATAGGAATGACTACTTTCCAAAAAGGAAAATATTTCTTTCAGCTCAATCGATTTGAAGAAAGTGAAGAATGGTTAAAAAAGTTTGTTTCGACAGAAAAAGACAAAAACTTGTTAAGTGAGGGTTACTATTGGTTGGGTGCAGCACAATTAGAACAGTGGGAGCTTGATGATGCTGAAAAAGCTTGGAGTCAAAGCCATGAAGCAGAAGCTGTCAAAAATGTAAAATTATTAAAACACCAATAAAAACTTAAACATTATGAACAAACTGACCATTTTATTGAGCATAATTATCATCCTAACAGGATGTTGTGAAAAAGAACATTGTGATGATCAAACTTGTATGGATAAGTACGACAAATTAGTAAGTCTGACCAATGACCAGTATATAGCTGCAACGGTGATTGCTGATACAAAAAATGATAAAGAAATGGGTATGGTAGAGTTTCATCCAATGAACATAGAGGATGGTCATCAAGAAGCATCATACATCGCCTTGTTTTCAGGTGAAGTGGATAAACTTAAGTCTAAAAGAGGAGATGAGGTATTCGTTCAAGTATCAAAAACAAACAGAAATATTCCAATTGTGACAGCTATGACAGCTGAGACGAATCCATCGGACAAGTTGTACGATAAAACAGTGATAACATCCATACCATCACATTCTATGGTTAATCATGGTGGATCTGCAGGGAATCATACAAAATTGCATATAAAAGAGGCAATAGGTCTTGCTTATAATGAAATACGATTAATAGATTCGAATGGTAACCTAATAACCTATGAAGTTGACCCTAGTATTTTATCAATAGCACAAAGTTTGCGAGAATTGGACGGTCAATGTGTTTACATTAATGAAACAGATCTAGGTATTATCAATTATATCGACACGGTACATCGACATAATGGTGTTATCCTTGAAAGATGTAAAAACAAGCAATGAGAGAGTTTTTATTTGTAATGATAATTATTTTTCTAACAAGCCTATATTCTTGCAATTCGTGTAAAGAAAATGTTATTGTAAGTAAACAAGAGATAAGCTTAAATTACTACAATCATGCGAAGTATAATGGTGATATACTTGTGTCTTTGGACACCATGAATATCACTAATATTGTTCCAACATTAAACTTCCTTGCAGAGGAATTAAAGCTTGATTATATTTTCAAGGTAGATACGATTACGAATAAATCGCATGTGGCTTCTTCATCCGAATCTAATGTTATACCTATTCATGTAAATTATAAAACAGATCCTTGTTCATACAATAAAGATTATCTTGAAATACCTGTTGCTATGGTCAAGGATCCTGTGATTTTGTTACATGAGTTTACCCATTACATAACAAATAGTATAAATCATGTAAACAAATTGATTGATCTCGACAGCTTTGTTTTGAAAGATTGTCCAATGCCCAAAGGTTGTCTAAATTTAATGAAGAGCGAGAGAATAGGGATTAAACCATTTTCATTTTTACTAGCGAAAGTACAGTCGGAATTCATCAATGATCAAAAAGCATTCAGTTCCAATATGACATGTGATTCGATTGGTAGACATTATTATCCCATAAAGATACTAAATGCAAAAATCGAGCAGCGTACCAATTGTTGTGATCAGTTACCTGATACACTCCAAATTGATTTAGAACAAAATTATATGAGAAGTCAGGAATATTTTAAATTGTTAAACGATCTTCGAAGGCGTAATTTATGCTTGTTATCTGATGAAATTGATGAAGTTCTACTGGAGGAGTTAAGTAAATATAATAGAGGAACTCAAGCTCGAATGCAAGCTGATTCAGTTCAATTAAGATTTTCGAAATTAAAAAATCTTGCGTTACTTTCATTAAGAGAAAGCGAAACTAAACAATTCCCAATTCAATTGGACTCTTCTATTCGTGTCATACATCAGTTTGCTTTAGTTGAAGTTCCAGTAGAAAGGGCAGATGATAAGATTTTTGTTGAAGTAATGTCAGCGATCGTCAACGAAAAACTGTATCTCGTCAAAAATAATCCATTATTTGATGATGAAGCTAGTTTTTTGACTCAGTTTCAAGGATCTAAAATTTCGAAAGATGAAATGAAAAAGATTAGAGTGAATTCAGCATTATACCTAGAGTTAGATAAATATTATTCGAATCCAAAGAAAAAGTAAAGGAAATAGATGATAAAATAGTAAATTATAATTAAAGCATAATATTATTCTTAAATTGTGTTCAATTATGTGGAATACTTTAAGGAGCATTACTATTATCATTCAAAGCCTATTTGTCATAGTTGTGATTGTATTGATTTGTTCTTGCGAAAATAATGAAGATGACAAGTTTCGATATATATTGGAAAAATCCTGTAATCATGAAAGTTTAGACGACCAGATCAGCACAGAAGTATTACCCTTTTTGCCTTACGACATTGCTCGTTCTCATATACATGATGAAAATGTCCATTCGGAAATCTTGCAAGATATTTTTCGTATAAAAAAAGAAAGATACTACAATCATTTCAGCCCACATGCAATTGCAGTTAAGCACAAAAACTATCCTGATGCCAATCAAGATCTGATAGATTATCTACAGATTCTACTTTGGAAAGGCAAGGAAATAGAGATGACAGAAGATGAATATCAACAACTAATATTAAAAATTAAAAACAATAAGCTTAGAAACTATCGGGATCTATTCTTTCTCTATCAATATGTTGAGATACTTAAAAATATAAGGGCTGATCAAAACCGATTGAACTCCACCTTTGCTTCTTTACATTATTTACTTCATCTCATAGATTCTAAACCTCAGTTTAAGCAGTTACATGCATTTAGGGACATTGTATTAGACCGTTTGGCAACAGTAACATCGAGAGAACATAATGAAGAAGAATATAGAGAGGTACTCGAAAAATGCCTATCCAATATGTCCGATTCATACAAGTCCTCATTTAGAGGACTATTAGTGAGATCTTATATGGCTGAGTCATTAGATCAGGATAATTTTAAAAGCCTATTGGATTCTGCGCAGGCAATGGCACATAGCCCTTATGAAAAGCATTCTATAAATTTTAATCTTGGTTATTATCACAGTGTACAAAATGATTCACTAGTACATTTCTATTTGCGAGAGGCGATAGAGGCATTTGATTCTGCTTCATGCTCTATCGAAAGATATTACCCAGCTATTTATGGACTTGCAAGTGATCCCGATAGTACTTATGAGAAATATTATTGGTCAGTTATTCATGAGGCAAACCAATGTAACAACAATGTTATGGATCGTATTCAATTTTTACTTTTCAATTATCTTGAACCGTCTATGTTGGATATTACTGAAAAGCAACAAGTGGATACGATTATAGCTGTGACTAGACTAGCAGAAAGGCTATATCCAGGTAAATCGACCTTACATTTACAGGATTATTATATTAGTATTCTTACGAGATTATACGAGATTGTTTATAAATCCAATTCAAAAGACCGTTATGTATCCGAGTTGATTGAAGAAACATTGCGATTCCGATCGAAAGAAAAATTTAGAAAAACAATTAGTGATAATTCTACTCCACGTATCAATGAATTGCTTAGAAAAATCAATGGTTTTAAAAAATGGGTGGATCCCAAAGATCCTTTATATGAAGAGCTTTTTCATCTGTACTTAGAGCAAGAGCGACAAGAAGTAGTGCGACAAAACTTAGATAGCATATCTATTATGGCGTTAAGAGAAAAAATTATCAAATATGATTTGTCACTTCTCAATATAATAAAGTCTATGGATTACTACTATGGATATATTTTAGAGAAAGATCGATTTCAGATTATCAAGTTACCTAGCAAGGAAATCGATAGTTTGGGACAAGGGATTTTGACTAAAGTCAAAAAAGATGAAAATGCCAAAGCGTATTTACAAGCTTTACAAGCAATTTTCCAAGACTTTGGTTTGAAAAAGGAAGTGGTTTTAATACCAGATGGATATTTATCTTTATTGCCACCAAAAATCATATTTCATAATTGTAATATATCTGAATATCAGAATGTTAGCGATTATTTACATGCTCAAGATTCCATAAATATTGAAGCCGAAAACATCTATATTTATAGCTACAGCAATGAAAGTACGATTGCAGAAAGAGAAAGAAAAGAAGTGCCTGAACTATATTTTGGATTAACTGAATGTAAGGAAATTGCTGATTTATTGCCTGCTGAACAAACCATAATTTCTGGCCATGAATTTAGTGCAGCTCAACTTTTTAATTTGCGGCAAGCAGATTTTATTCACTTATCTACGCATGCATCTTCGAGTACAGTTAACAGATTGGATAACTACATCGTTTGTCGTGATAAGGATGGACAGATAGATCGCTTTTATGGTTATGACATATGCCTAAGAGATTATATCCCAAAAGTGGTCGTACTTTCAGCTTGTGAGACTGGAGTTGGTAAGTTTGACAACGGTGCAGGAGTTGAAACTTTATCGAGAATATTAATAGATAATGGAGCACAGACGGTCATCAATACTCGATGGAAAGTCAATGATAAAGCGACTTCCATATTGATGAAAGAAATGTATAAAAATTGGGTCGAAGGACATTCCTTAAAACAATCCTTAGACTTAGCACAAGAAGCGATACAGTTAGATAGTAGTTACTCACATCCTTACTATTGGGCAGGCTTTGTCCTCGAAGGCAATCCTGAAGTATATCTCTCCCCAAATTGAATTATTTCTATTAAAAATTGATTTAGCGGTCACCTTTTATTTTTTCCAAGACACTATAAAGGAAAAAATTATACCATTTTGAGAACTAAATCTTACTTACTAATAGTATTGACATTTACTATTGCAGGTCTTTTTGGACAGAATCCCTTCATCACCACATGGCAGACAAGCACAGACAATGAAAGCATCACGATACCGACTTACAGTGGTGAAACTTACAATTACAATGTAAATTGGGGAGATGGGACTAACACATCGTGTCACTCAGGTGACGCCACTCACACCTATACTACAGCGGGAACCTTTCAAGTATCTATTTCGGGAGATTTCCCACGGATATATTTTAACAACATGGGAGATAAAGACAAAATCATATCCATTGATCAATGGGGAGATATTGCTTGGACGAGTATGGAGAGTGCCTTTTACGGTTGTAGTAACTTGGCAGGTCAGGCGTCAGATAATCCAGATTTATCTGGAGTATCAGACATGTTTTTTACTTTTCGAAATGCTAGTTTGTTTAATCAGGATATAAGTGGTTGGGATGTGTCTAATGTTACGAACATGAGGAGTACATTTGGAGATGCTAGTTCTTTTAACCAAGATATTGGTGGTTGGGATGTGAGCAAAGTAGTTATAATGCAAGGCATGTTTTCGGGTGCTACATCATTTAATCAAGACATTGGAGAATGGGATGTTTCAGGAGCAACATATATGAAAAGTATGTTTTCTTATGCTAGCTCTTTTAATCAAGATATTTCGAATTGGAATGTAATAAATGTGACTAGTATGTATGGAATGTTTAATCATGCTAGTTCGTTTAATCAAGATATAAGCAATTGGAATGTTTCAAATGTGATAGATATGGGATTTATGTTTTATTACGCAAGCAATTTCAACCAAAATATTGCTGATTGGAATGTTAGCAAGGTCACGAATATGGAACATATGTTCCGATTCGATGGCGTTTTTAATCAAGACATCAGCGGTTGGGTTGTTTCGAATGTTACAAATATGAGTTATATGTTTCACCTAGCTAGTTCGTTTGACCAAGATTTGTCTTCGTGGGATGTAAGCAATGTGACAAACATGAATGCTATGTTTTTAGGAGTTGCACTTTCGACCTCTAATTATGATGCCATACTCATAGGATGGAATGAACAAGACTTACAGCCCAATGTATATTTCCATGGAGGTCTTAGTCAATATTGTGAAGGAAAAGATGCTCGCCAAAATATGATAGACAATGACGGTTGGACAATTGGTGATAGTGGGTTAGAGTATGGCTGCGTAACATCTTATCCATTTATCACCACATGGCAGACGACCACAGACAATGAATGCATCACGATACCTACTTTTCTGGGTGAATATTATGATTTTGAAGTAGATTGGGGCGATGGTACTACGACAACAGGTCACACAGGTGATGCGACACATACTTATATAAGCGCTGGAACATATCAAGTTTCTATTTTAGGAGACTTTCCTCGAATTTACTTTAATAATACAGGTGATAAAGACAAAATCATATCCATCGATCAATGGGGAGAAATTGAGTGGACGAGTATGGAAAATGCATTTTTGGGGTGTACAATTTTGGCTGGACAGGCAACTGATACACCTGTTCTAGCAGGAGTGTCATCATTGTCATCAATGTTCAGAAATGCCAGTTTATTTAATCAGGACATAGGAGATTGGGATGTCAGTAGTGTTTCTGATTTGAGTAGAATGTTTGATGGTGCGACAGTATTCAATCAGGACATTGGCAGCTGGAATACCATTAATGTGACCGACATGTCTAGAATGTTCTTTAATGCCACATCTTTTGACCAAGATCTGTCAGATTGGGATGTGTCCAATGTATCTAAAATGAATTTGATGTTTAAAGGAGCTACACTCTCAACACCTAATTATGATACTTTACTCATTGCTTGGAACGATCAAAACTTGCAAACAAAAGTCAAATTTCATGGAGGAAATAGTACCTACTGTGCTGGCGAATCTGCGAGACAAAATATGATCGATAATGATCAATGGAAAATAACAGACGATGGACAGGATTCAGCATGTTCTTCATCAAGCTATGTAATGTCTGATGATAACAGTCTTGCTAAGGCCAATCAATCAGTAACAACACACGAAGAAACGGTTGAATTAAGCATATTCCCAAATCCAGTTTCAGATAAATTGATACTTGGAAACAATGATAAGCCAATAGAGATTTTCATTTATGATGCTATGGGTAGGAGAGTGTTAGAACTGAATCAATTTGATGGTTCATCGATTGATTTAACCCATTTATTATCGGGTACTTACACCATTTCTATATCGGATATGCAAAATGTCATGACATACAGATTCATGAAAATATAGTAGACTAGATTGGATTATTTGAGGAAGTTTTTATTGAAAACTTCCTCAATTGTTTGTTTTCATGTAAGTGGGAATAAGCATGTTTGTTGAATATTAACCATAATCAAGGGTGATGAATTTAATGTGATTTCAACGAAAATCTAAAAATCGAACCCCAATAGTAGAGGGTTAAAATATTAGTTTTTCTTATTTTCGTCTCAATTTAGGTTGTGATATGACCTTTAGATTCATAGAAGTGTGACCTCATTCGGTAAAATCGGCAAATACTTTGTGCTGATTAAACCTCTTATTACGACAAACCGCAATATTTAAAGAATCAATAGAACTAATGCCGTCACATTGGGTAATACAACATAACTTTGAATAGAAAAAATTGTGGAAAATAGGTAGAAAGATATGGAAGTGCAAAATCCAAATAGAAGGATTTTAGATTTCTAAAATCCGATTGAAGAAAACAAATCATCATGGTAATGACTTCGCTATGATGAAAACAAAAATTCCAATAGATTGAGGTATTTAATTTATCTTCGTATGATAGCAGTAGATATTAGTCGGAAAGTGCCAGAGTTTGGAAGTGCGGCAAAAAATGGAACTAAACGGGCTTAGGGAGTTTGATAGAAATAAATATTTAATAAACCTCATTTTCAAATTTAAATTTTCTTGTAACCTTGTCTAAGGCATTGACGAAGCCTATCAGGAGAGAATTTTTCCTCTTTATTGGATTGCATCAACAATTAACCCATGCTCATTTCTTTTATCTTTAATTCTCTCTAACTTTGTGGTAAATCACAGGGAATGAAAAAATTCATACTGCTCATTTTTGTTCTATTTTCATGTAATGTCCAAGCACAACATGTCAATGAAAACTACGGTAGAAAAGGAAATTTTTTTGTCTATTGGGGGTGGAATAGAGCAACTTATACTAACTCAGATATTCATTTCCGAGGTGATAATTATGATTTTATATTGAACAATGTGGTGGCTAAAGATCGTCAATCTGCTTTCGATCCAGAAATATATCTCAACCCTTCCAAAATGACAATTCCGCAATATAATTTTAGAATAGGTTACTTTTTTAAGAACCATTACCAAATTTCTATTGGTGCAGACCATATGAAATATGTGATGCAAAATGGACAATCCGTAAAAATTAATGGGTATATCTCCAATGGCTACACTTCTCCCAGCGGCACCAATTATGATGCCACCTATGCAGATGATGACATCAATTTAAAAGAGGATTTTCTACTATTTGAACATACCGATGGTCTGAACTATGAAAATATTGAAATACGAAGATTTGATGTAGTATGGGGAAGAAAAAATATAGCTTTTGCACTGAGTGAGGGACTGGGAGTGGGAGTGCTAGTTCCCCGCACTAACACAACTCTGATGAACAATGATCGTTATGATGAATTTCATCTTGCTGGTTATGCTTTTGGAGCAGTATTAGCGGCAAATGTGACAATTTTCAAATATTTTTTCATTCAAACTGAATGGAAAGGAGGATTTATCAATATGCCAGATATACGAACGACGATGAGTGTATCTGACCGGGCAAGCCAACATTTCTGGTTTTCACAATACAATATGGTCTTCGGAACTAATTTTCGTTTTAGTAGGAATGAGGATAATAAAAAATAAAGCGTACTAGGGTTAGTCATTTATCTCTTACTAAAATAACTCCAATTGCCTCCCGGCAGGAGGGACAAATAGAGTGCAGTCATGACTGAATTTCTTGGATTCAAAGGAAACCTTTTGTTTCCCAATTTTAAATTGCTGCATGATGATGTCCGCAAGCGGTCCTGAACCTCTCATCCGCTCGCCAAAAACATTGGCATTTAGATTTCCATGGTGTAAAGATTTGATTCCATTCAGAACTTTATCTTTCCTATCAGGAAAATGTTGTTCTAGCCATTCCTCAAACAATCCTGACAAATCGCCATTCAGCCGTACGACCATAGCATAGATATCATTGACACCACATTTTTTTGCCATACTGACAATATCGAAAATTTCGTGGGTATTAATATAGGGTATCATGGGTGCAGCCAAAATGTAGGTGGGTATCCCATTTTCGACTAATTGACAGGCAGTTTTCCACCGCAAGTCGAGATGAGAGGCACGTGGTTCGAGCTTTTTTCTTACCTCGTCATCGACACCATTTATGGAAATGGCTACACTGACTAGATTCAAGGATGCCAAGGGCTTAAGAATATCTAAGTCCCTTAATATCAAGGAGTTTTTAGTGACGATACTTACGGGGTGCTTAAACTCTAATAGTTTAATAAGAATGTTCCGAGTTAATTCAAATTTTCTTTCCAAGGGTTGATAACAATCCGTATTGCCTGACAACATAATGGGTCTGACTTTCCATTTCGGGTGATTGAGTTCATCACATAAAATTTTGACTGCATTTTCTTTGACTAGAATCTTGGTTTCAAAAGAAAGCCCACTGTCCAAATCCCAATAATGATGTGAATTGCGAGCATAACAATATATACAACCATGTTCGCATCCCTGATATGGATTAGCGGAATATTCAAACCCAATGTCTGGACTCTCCACCGTATTGATGAGGCTCTTGGCATGTGTCATGATGTATTGGGTTTTTATGGGTTCTAGCGATTCTTCTGTATGGGACGAATGGATGTCAAACTCCGGTACAATGATGTTTTTTGAAAACTTATTGTTTACTTTTTTTGAAGATCCTCTACCTTTTATTTTAAATTTTTTAGAATTCATTCCACTTAGAATGGCACATTTTGTCCATTATGGATAAAACAAATATCTCATTAATTTAGTTAAAGAATTAATTATTAAAGATTTTATAAATATTTTATTGAACTTTATAAAGAATAAGTTACTTTTGCACTGCAATAATTATTTATTTAAAATCACATCAAATATTTTCCTCAAACTTTACCGACACTATTTAGGGTTTTTGAAAAGATTGAGTGAAAATCATTTTAATACATTAAAATTTAGATTTGTATGTTTGACATAATTCAGTTAAACGAAATGTTAGTGCCTGAATTGAGGGACGTAGCTGAAAACTTAGGTTTAAAATCTTACAAAAGATTATCTAAACAAGATTTGATTTACAAGATTCTTGACGAACAAGCACTTGTAGGAGAAAAATCAAAACCGACTAAGGCGAATGAGAATACAAAAGCCGAAAAAGTTGAAAACACCAATACCGAGGTAAAAAAGCAACAAGATAAAAAACCTCAACATCACGGTGGAAATAAGCCGAATCAAGATAATAATCAAAAATCTCGAAAGAGAAATAGGATTTCACCTTCTTCTCAACCGGTTGCAGTAGCCAAACCGGAAGATGAAGAAGCACTTCCTATGGTGGAAGAAGCCAAAGTAGAAGTAGCTCCGAAACAAGAAAGTCAGCCTCAAAAAGTACAATCTGAAAATCAGCCACAACCGCAAAAACCAGTACAAAAGCACAGAAATCAACCCGAAAAAGCACCAGAAAAGCCAAAATTTGTGGTGGAGCTTGACGGAATTGTAGAAGGAGAAGGAGTACTTGAGATGATGCCTGATGGGTTTGGGTTTTTGAGATCTTCAGATTATAATTACTTGTCTTCACCGGATGATATATATGTATCGCCTTCGCAGATAAAGCTATTTGGGTTAAAAACAGGTGACACTGTATTAGGAGCAGTGAGACCTCCAAAAGAAGGCGAAAAATATTTCGCTTTGTTGAGAGTGAGTAAAATAAATGGTCATGATCCATTACAAATCAGAGAAAGAGTACCATTTGACTATCTGACACCATTATTTCCAAATCAAAAATTTAATCTGACCACAAGAACCGACGGAAAAGATTATGGAAATAGGATGATTGACCTTTTTGCTCCGATAGGTAAGGGACAAAGAGGATTGATTGTAGCACAACCAAAAACAGGTAAGACCTTCTTACTAAAGGATATAGCGAATGCCATTGCTAAAAATCATCCTGAGTGCTACTTGATCGTATTACTTATCGATGAGAGACCAGAGGAGGTGACGGATATGAGACGCAGTGTAGATGCGGAGGTGATTGCCAGTACATTTGACGAACCGGCAGAGAACCACGTAAGAGTGGCGGGGTTGGTTCTTGAGAAAGCAAAAAGATTGGTAGAGAGTGGTCACGATGTCGTGATATTACTTGATTCTATCACAAGATTGGCAAGAGCATACAACACTGTGGCGCCTACCAGCGGTAGAGTACTATCGGGTGGGGTAGAAGCGAATGCATTGCATAAGCCTAAGAAATTCTTTGGTGCTGCCCGAAACCTAGAGCATGGTGGATCATTTACCATATTGGCTACAGCCTTGACTGATACCGGCTCTAAGATGGATGAAGTCATATTCGAGGAGTTCAAAGGTACGGGTAACATGGAGTTGCAGCTAGACCGAACATTGGCAAATAAGAGGTTATATCCTTCCATTGATTTGACTCGATCAAGTACAAGAAGGGAAGAGCTGCTCATGGATGAGAGTACCTTGCAAAAAATGTTCATATTGAGAAAACACCTAGCTGATATGAAGCCGGATGAAGCAATGGAATTTTTGCGTAAGCATATGTATGGTACGAAAGACAACGAAGAGTTCTTGACTTCCATGAATGGGTAATTTTAAAAATTATTTCTCAGAAATTTTTTCATATTAATTGTAAAAGACGTATATTTGCAACTCTTTAAGAAAAAGGGTATTATTAAAGTAATATAAGATGAAAAGAACATATCAGCCATCCAGAAGAAAAAGAGCAAACAAGCACGGTTTCAGATCAAGAATGAAATCTAAAGACGGTAGAAAAGTGCTTGCTAGAAGAAGAGCTAAAGGAAGACTTAGACTTACCGTTTCTGACGAAGTGAAAGGTAAATAATTAATTAGAAAATATACCTGAGGAGAGAACGGTTGTTTTCTTCAATAAATTCCGGTTGCTATTTAAGTTGCCGGAATTTTTATTTTAGACCTTTTATAAAATCATGCAATTCATGTTCTCCTTATCTTTAGATCTTGACCAAAAATAGTAAAATCGTTGAAGCAATTTGGAATAAAAAAAATAGAGAGGCTTAAGTCCAAAAAAAGCATCGACACTTTATTCGCCAAGGGTGATTCCGTATTTGCTTATCCCTTAAAACTAATTTACAAGACCACAACAGAAACTGACAATCTCGGTCTGATTTCATTTGGAATTTCTGTGCCAAAAAGAAGTTTTAAAAGAGCTGTGGATAGAAACCTTTTGAAGCGAAGGATTAGGGAGGCTTATCGGCTCAATAATCACCCTTTGAAAAATCACATTTCAGAGTCTCAACACCAATTATCAATGATGTTTATCTATGTCGGAAAAACTGTAGAACCCTATGAAATCATAGAGAAAGGCATGACAAAAGTCCTTTCCAATCTTGAGCAAAAACCGAAATAATTCCTTACCAATTCATATCAAAATCAGACATTCCCTTGACACTCTCCACCAGCAATTCAATACTATGTGCCACATCATTTTTGTCACACATTTCTATTACTTGGTGCAAGTACCTTGTCGGAATCGAAATGCCACCTGCGATGGATCCGCCCTTGCTATATCGTTGCAAGCTCGCAGTGTCGGTTCCTCCGGCTGGCAGAATTTCCATTTGATACGGAATTTTATGTGTCTGCGCCATGGTTTTTAGATACCTGACCATGCGTTGGTCACAGATAGTCATGCCATCCAATACTTTTATGGCCGTTCCATTTCCCAACTTGGTGCAGACTTCTTGCCCCGAAGCACCGGGTAAATCAAAAGCAAGAGTCGTGTCGAGATTAATCACAAAATCTGGATTTACCGAAGATGCAACCGCAGTTGCACCACGTAGTCCTACCTCTTCCTGTACTGTAAAAAGGGCATAAAAGTCGTAAGGGATTCTTTGAGATTTTAGTTTCTTTAACGCTTCTATCAGTATGAAGACAGATATGCGGTTATCAATCGATTTGCTATTGATGCAGTCACCCATTTGTATCAATTCACGTTCTCTAGTAATTGGGTCACCTATCTCAATATATTGACATACCTCTTCTTTTTTCATACCGGTATCAATGAAATATTCCTTGATTTGAGGTGCTTTATTTCTTTCTTCCGGTGTCATCACGTGTATTGGTTTACTACCCATCACACCGATGATGTTTTTTTTTCCGTGAATGATGACTCGTTGAGCTGTTAGGGTTTTCGGGTCAAATCCACCAAGAGTATGGAATCTCACAAAACCATCTTCATCAATATGAGTGACGATGAAGCTGATTTCATCGATATGGGCTGGACATGCCAACTTTTTAGAAGAATCTTTGCCTTTTATTATTGCAATAAGATTGCCAAGAGCATCAATACGGTACTCATCGACGTGGTTTTTGATTTCTTCAATTACGAGATTTCTTATTTTATTTTCAAAGCCCGGAGCACCTGGGCATTCACATATTCTTTTTAGAAGTTCTATATCTAGCATTTTATGTTATGTATCTTTTCGGGGCTTAAAAGTACATATTACCTCTAAGATATTTGGATTAAATTGAGAATTTTTGGGAATTTTTGTGACATATGATACGTTTAAAAATACAATGGCGACAATTTCTTTTTGAAAATTACTGCAGATTTAAACATGCCTTATAAGGTGAATTTTTGTTTAACCAAAATTACAATTCCTGATATTTAAAATTATCTTAAGTGAAATTATTGGTATAATATTTGTTATCTAATTTATAAAAACTAATAAAATGAAAATTTTAAACATTGTACTATTAACGGCTGTCTTTTTAATGATAACCTGTACTATTCATGCTCAATTGTCTGAGATGATTATGAATTCGGATTTAGTAATCGAGGGGAAAGTTGTGAAATCAACACCCAAGTGGAACGACGATCATACGCTGATTATAACTGAAAATCAGATTCTAGTCGGCTCGATTTTTAAGGGTTAGGTGAATGATTCGATCATTGTGCTAAATACTCCTGGTGGTTTTCTTGATGATCAACTCCATATGCAGACACATTCATTGCAATTAAGCGAAAGCTTACGGGGTTATTTTTTTCTAAGTGAAAAGAAAGAGAGGATATACTCCGGCATTTGGCGAACATTCTTTTTTCAGAAAAGCCAATGCCACTGCAAAGGCTTCACTATATGTATCAGGAGAGAAGTGGAGTGTAGAAAGGTTTGAAAGTGCAATTGCGGATGTTAACAGATTTCCGAGACTGACTTACGAAGAAAACCTACAGTTATTGAATGGGGAGGGACGGCAGCGACGAGATACATGCGATATCATTCCCTCCGCAAGGAAGGATAATACGATGGAATTCACCTTTGAGAATGTGAGATATACCAATAATTTTAAAAATTTGGATTTTGATGTGATGGTGAAGGTCAATACTCCGGGACTTAAATTTGGGAGAGCACAACTGTATATAGATTATTCTCAGGAGTTTGGTACCAGCGTGATAGCTAATAATACGGTGACGGTAACCAGAGGCATCATTATACAGGATACCACCATGTATACGCTGAATGTAAAGGACTATGCATCGCAGATTATGAGTATAAATATTGATTCTCCCAATCCGGGCAATACGCTATTCACTTTGTCGGAGAACCCTGAATCAATAATACACGTATCGCTCGATATTACAGACTTTACCCAGATAGGCAATATTTCTTTTGACGATATAGACGTAACAGGGCAGGTGCAGTACTGGTGCAATGGTAGCTATGAGCCTTTTGATAATGTAATTTTTGATGAACCTATATATTCAGTTAACGGTAACCCGAACAGTGAAATTGGTATTGAATATACTTTTGAAAACATTTCTTACAATTCAAATATGAATAGATTAAGCGTGGATATATTTGCCAAATCAACTTCATCTTCTTATTATTCAAATGGAGAAATATACATAGACTATAATGAAAATGGTTTTGGAACCTTTGTTTGGGCTAGTAATAATGCAGAATTTACCCTACAAGGGGGTATTTTAGATCAATCGGTATATCTTCCTACTTTTACGGACTATGATAACAATACATTATCTTTGCTATTGTTTGGATTAGATGAATCAAATCTTTCTACTCTTGACCAAACGCCTCAAAAAATTGGCAAAATTACTTTTACCGTCGATCCTTCCAAGTGTTCTCAACTGTTAGGTCTTGCTTTTAACATTGAAACCATATTCGGCATTAATACTCACTATACCGGAACAATGCCGATTCCAAATGAATATTATTCGCCCGTTGTCATTGATGATGAAGAAAATTCTTCTATATGTGGATGCATGGATAAGCCCGAAATTACATCCTTTAGCCCTACTACGATACATGCCGGTACTGGAGAAATCCTTACTATCACTGGAAGCAAGTTTGGTAATTGGGATGAGACTAAATGCACCGTGATATTCCCTAATGGCGATGCAGACGGAGGAGACACTGAGGCTGGTATTAAAGATTTTGAATGGGATGGCATAATACATTGGTCAGATACTGAAATAAAGATAAAAGTACCCTCAACGGATAAGAACTCTGGAACTTCAAGACCAGCGAGTACAGGAAAAATTAAAATAAAAAACCAATGTGGCACTTCTAATCAGTCTAGTACGGTACTGCAAATACCCTATAGTATATTTAATTATAGACCTACGACTTATTCTTTTCCTAGAAAATTGACCCTTGAAGCACAAAAGAAAAACGGCATCTGCATGCAGTATGCTCCCGATGTACCTATCTGGGTAAGGGATGCATTCGAGGATGCCCTCACTGACTGGTGTGGTACTACGGGCATTAATTTTTATCTAGGAGGAGAATCCAATAATAGCGAATTAGACGATGATGATGGGGTTAACTTAATAACATTTTCTAATACTGGCACTGGTGGAGAGATGGAAACATCATCATTTTACTTTTTAAGTAACTATTGCGATATTGATAAGGGTTTTGCATTCAAAGAAATAGATTTTGAGATAAGATCTTCATTAACCAATCCTACTCAGCAAGATGAAGTTCAAATGCGTGAGATCATCAAGCATGAGCTAGGTCATGCACACATGCTGACTCATGCGAGGAGTGGCTCTACCTCTTTTCAGTATCTGATGCACCCCAATGGTAACTCAGGTGGATTCATTACCGCTGACGATGCCACGGGAGCAAATCTGGTATTTGTCAATAGTAACTATATTATCTCAGAATGTGGCATTCCTATAGGAAGTGGAGAATGTGGTATGAGTTGCGGATCGTCGTCAGTGAGTGATAATCACATCACTAAGTTTAACGCAATGGTCTATCCTAATCCTACACAATCCGGCGTGTTTATATATTTACAGCAGGACTATGACGATCTAAGCATATCCGTACTAAATAGCTTGGGTGATGAGCTAAATCGTTATACAAGCTTGACGAATTATATTCCTCTTCCAGAGCGGGGTGGCTTATATATCCTCAAGATCACAATAGATGGGCAGAGCAAGGGCTACAAAATAGTGAAGCCATGAAGATAATCGCATTATTGACTACAATCAGCTTGATATCTGCTTGTAAATCACCTAAAGAGTTAACTGCATATGATCTGTGTAGGCAGGAGTTGACCGCCTATTGTAAGGATTTGGCATCTTACATCTATACCACTGATGGAGGCAATACGTATCGGTTCAGGAATGAACTGATAGAGGTGCCAGAGGGCTACCGTGACATAAGGTGGTGGAGTCAAAACTACGAATGGGTACATGGTTTAGACTCAATGGCCACCCAGCATATGATTTACTCCAAAAGGCTAGAAAAACTGCTGGAGTTTGACTGCCCACTCCATAAAGAAGACGTGATCAAGTACTTTGGGATACCACATACGAAGTATCACGGCTCGGGAGACTTGTCAAAATCAAAGTCTTTGTTGTATGAGTTTAATACACCGAATTACCATGACTGCTACAATCCGGACAAGTCGGGAATATCAAAATATGCCGATTGTGCACCGATATTTTTTGAATTAGATTCTTTAAATAATGTTTATAGAATAAGTTTGGTAATGTTTGAGACTATGACAGATTTATTGGAAAGGTGAGTGAAAGGGTTGGTAATTATCGGTATGATCCTGATATCAGCTTGAAAATCACCTAAGAAATTGACTGCTTATGATGCACTGAGGGTCAGGTGACATTTTTTTATTGTACTCCATTTTGACATGGAGACTTTTGAAGAATCGATTAAATGTTGTACATGGCAAACTACGTCAATCAAATATGGTATTTGGAAATATTAAAATGAAAATGGAGAAGTAATTTATCAAAAAGATGAGACTATTGATTTGGTAAACAATCCTAGATATAGAGAAATCACAGAAGGTTTAAAAAGGGAGATGAATCGATGAGAAGCTTTTTTTGCCAATAAAACTTGACCGACTGAATCTAGAACTTCTAATCATTTAAATTTTCGTTTTTATATGCCCTAGACGACATTTTGTGGGTAATTACAATTTTTATTGCGGGCATTTTATGTAATCCTAAGTAGGGGGTCATCTTGTATGAAAAAATGACCATGAAATCAGCAAATATTAAGGAAATAAAAATGGGGTTTAGATGTAATCAACAATGGTCTGACATGACTGGAAATGAAGTCTCTCGACATTGTGAGTTGTGTCAAAAAGCGGTCATGAATTTTAGTGATTTTACGAATAAACAAGTGATCGACTTCATGTCCAATTCTAAGAATCAGAATGTTTGTGCTAAGTTGAGTCAGGCACAGCTTAACTCAATAAATTGTGAATTGCAAGAAGTCCACAAAACACCTGTTCTTAAATCCCTAGCTCTTGCTACTACAGTCTCGACTATGCTTGCTTGTGGTACTTCAAATAAAATTACGGAACCAGAGGAACAACATTTTGAAAATCAATTAGAAATCATATCCAAGTTAAATAATCCGGATACATCCAAAGTAATTCTTATAGAAGGATTAATTCTTGATGAAAATTCGGAGCCATTAATAGGCGCTAATTTTATTTTACAAAATACACATATTGGTTTTATCACTGATATTGACGGTAGCTTTCATATTGAAATTCCTAAAAATGAAGCAGATCATGACCTAGTTTTAATAGAATACCTTGGATATAAAACATTAGAAATTCCACTAACAGAGATTCAGAATAAATCAATTCAAATTGAACTCAAACAATCCGAAGTATTGCTTGGAGAGATGGTAATTGTCAGACCACCTCTGCATAAAAGGATTTGGAATAAAATTACCCGTTTTTTCTTGTAGAGGAATTTCCAATATGTCAATAAGTAAAATCTTTGATAGGGTTACCCAATGGACTGATTCCATTTTTATCACTTTTAAAAATTATACGTTATGAAAAAAATTACTCTATTTCTTGCAATTGCCATACTGCCGATGACTCATTACAGCTATTGTCAAACCGCATTGGAAGGAAAAGTCACCCAGGCGGATACTGGTGAGCCTGTGATTTTTGGCACCGTTGCTGTATTTCAAGATTCCGTCTTGGTTACTGGGACTGATACTGACATTGATGGTAATTATTTTATTTATAATCTGAGTCCAGGTGTATATGACATCGAAGCTTCTTATGTGGGATTGACCACGACGAGAATTACGGATATTATCGTTAAAGCCAATAAGACCAATCGGCTAGACATTGTGATGAGTGTGAGCAATAATTTACTTGAGCAAGTTGTTGTCACTCAATATTGTGCTAAATTAATTGATTCTGATAATACCACGTCTGGCGCTATTGTTACCAGTGAGTCGATAAAATCATTGCCTATTAAAGGCATCAATAACATTGTGGGAACAGCGGCAGGATATGCAACAGAAAGTCAAATTACCATCAGAGGCTCTAGGAGTGACCCTACCATTTATTGTGTCGATGGGGTAAGGGTAAGAAACCCTTCTTACGAAGATCAAGAGACATACGCTACTTTTAAGGAAAATACATTTGCAAATCCTGTGGACGAGGCACTTTCTACACTTTCAATTGACGTGGATCGTGCCGCTTACAGCAATGTGAGAAGGTTTCTAGAGCAAGGACAAATGCCACCAGTAGATGCGGTCAGAATAGAGGAAATGGTCAATTATTTCGACTATAAATATTCAGAACCTGAAAGTGATCATCCATTTGATACTTATGCACAATTGGTCGATTGCCCCTGGAATATTGGGCATCAGCTTCTCCATGTGTCTCTGCAAGCCAAAAGATTGAAAACAGATGAACTGCCCAATAGCAACCTCGTGTTTTTGATTGACGTGTCTGGGTCGATGAGTTCTGCTAATAAGTTGCCCTTGGTCATCAGTTCATTTAAGTTACTCTTAGACCAATTGAGACCAACAGACAGAGTCGCCATTGTGACCTATGCAGGTAGTGCAGGTGTAGCACTAGAAAGTACTCCGGCAAGCGAAAAAGATAAAATTATCCATGCTCTGAATCTACTGCAATCAGGAGGATCGACCGCCGGCGCCGAAGGAATACTCACAGCCTACCAGATTGCGAAAGAAAACTTTATCAAGGGAGGAAATAATCGAGTAATTCTTGCTACGGATGGAGACTTCAATGTCGGCGTAAGTGATAACGATTCTCTAGAAAAACTCATCGAAAAAGAAAGGAAATCCGGTGTCTTCTTTTCGATTCTCGGTTATGGTATGGGTAACTATAAGGATGATAAAATGCAAATATTGGCTCAAAAAGGAAATGGAAATCATGCCTATATCGACAATATGAAGGAAGCATATAAGGTATTGGTGACGGAGTTTTCAGGAACGGTTTTCACCGTGGCCAAGGATGTGAAAATTCAAATAGAATTCAATCCTGCTTATGTGCAGGCTTACCGATTAATTGGGTATGAAAGTAGATTGCTGGCTAAAGAAGATTTTAACAATGATATGAAGGATGCAGGTGAGATGGGAGCAGGACATGCGGTTACTGCCATTTACGAAATAATCCCTGTAGGGGCTAATAGTCAATATGTAGGTCAGGTGGACGAATTGCAGTATCAAAATCTCAAAAAATCAGGTCAAGGAATTCAAAATGGGGAATTGGCCATCTTGAAGACTCGATACAAGCTTCCTGATGAAGACCAAAGCACCAAAAGAGATATAAAAATCAGTGTAAAGGCCACTCCTATTGATAATGTCAATGAAGAAATAAAATTTGGCTTGGGAGTCGCTCTATTCGGGCAGATTCTGAGGCAAAGTGATTATTTGCAGGGAAAACCCTATGATTTGATAATGACTCTCTGCAACGACGCTTCGACGAGGGACGGTGATGGTGATAAGTCAGAATTCATGAAATTGGTAAAATTGGCGAAAGCCATGGATGTGGAAACGATGGTGGTGAGGTAAGTTGATTGGTTAGCGGTTTTTTCTAGCGGCAAGTGCCTGTTGATATAATTGCATATCATCCCGATTGAGTTCGGCAATTAAGGATTGCAATTCATCAGGCACTTGTTTTTTTGTGCTGCCAGTTTTGTTCACCGTAAATTTTTTAGTGGCTTGCCAACCCATCAATTCCGAAAGCAAAATTAAATCATCTTCATAATTTTCGACGATACCAATGAAGTCAAAATCCTCTAATTGAAGTCCAGCTAAAAATTTTGACATTCGATTTCTATTCATTTCGAGAGAGGCATATTCTATCAAAGATTTTTCCATTTTAGCTAAGATATTGAGCCTCCTTTTCTTTTCATCGAGTTCTTCGTGTAATCTTTTTGATAGGTAATAATAATTTGAAATGACTCTTTCGACGGGGTTTCTCAACCACGTTATCAGTTTATATTGCTTTGGCAATGAAATAAGAGCTTCGAGTTCCGAAATTTTAAAATGACCGTGTATGACCTTTGGTTGTTTTGATACAAATGCATCATTGATGGGTACCATATTGATGAGAGATTCGTTTTTATGGTGTAAATCCATTCTCACAACCTCGAGGTATTGGTATTCGTCTCTTAAGGTTTTTAGGAAGGAAGTGCCGGCCGTTTTAGGAATATGGATAGAGATAAGTTGCACAGAATTCCAATCTGCTTTTCGATAATTAACACCCGAAAATGCAAATTTATAATTGATTAATTTATTGTAATTTAGCCTCATTGCGATGTTTAATTTTCGTCATTCATCAAAAATTAAAGTATACTTATCTACACAAATCTACATATTGTTCGACTCCAGAAGAAACATCGTAAGTAGAATCAATAAATTTTCCTTTGTCTAATAATATGACCCTACTTGCCAATTCTTCTATCTTATGCACGTGGTGGGAGGCGAAAACCAGAGCTTTATGATTATTCCGGTAGGTCACCCTCAAGTGATCAAAACAGCGTTCTTTAAATCCGGGATCAGAAAAGCTGAACCCTTCATCTATGAACAGAACATCACAATCTACAGACATAGCCACCGACATTGCCAATCGTGTTTGCATCCCGGAGGAATATTTACCCAGCGGGGCATTTAGATGTTTTCCGAGTCCGGAGAGTTGGGAGATAAATTCTAATTTTTCTTCAATTTCCTCCTTTGTCATTCCAAAATAAGCACCTTTTAGGAAAATATTCTGAACACCGGTTAAGTATTGATTCAGGCCCGATTTAATGGCAAAAACACTGCATACTTTTTTTACATCTTTGTTGTAGGTAATTTGGCCTATTTTAGTATCGTAAATACCCGCAAGCATACGTATTAGTGTGGTTTTTCCGCATCCATTGACCCCTAGTAGAGCCGTAATTTCATTTGAATAAAGAGAAAAATTTAAGTCATTTAATGCCCAAAATTCATGTTTTCTAAGTGTTTTGCTTGGTTTATTTAAAGACAAAGTATCGGCAGCGATTTCATGCATACCATATATCATATTGTATTTTGTGTTGCTACAAAATTTCTTGTACAATCCCTTTACATTGACTAGTTCGATACTATTCGGATTCCTGATATTGGTGCGACTCTCAATCATATATTGCTTCGTTCTAATATGGTTGGAAATTCTTTGATAAAAAATCTCAATATCAAAGCAAATAAAATGATAACCAAACTTATCCAAAGGATGGTATTACTAAATTCGTACCACGTACCTTCAAAAATGAGATTCCTGATACTATTGATGAGGTAGTTTAGTGGGTTATAAAAGTTGATTTTGGCCAACGTTCCATTCATTACTTTGGGACTGTAAATTATCGGTGTCAGTAGCATCACTAATCGCATGATATTATCAAAAAAGAAACTAAAATCTTTGGCGATTCCGGACAGAGTTCCAATCAATAGCCCTAAACATGTACCCAATAATCCAAGAATCAAGATTGGCATGATGGATATTAATATTTGAATATGAATAGAGATTCCTGAAATTAGGAAAAACAGAATTGTCAAACTAAAGGGGATGAGAAATTTAATGAACGAAACGCAAAATTCGCTGAGTACAATGATGCCCAATGGCAACTTATTGACAAGCACTATCTTTCCATAATTATTAAATATATTGGAACAGTTTTTATAGGCTTCGAAAAAAAATCCCCATGACACTATTCCTAATAGAACATACGCATAGTATGGAACTTCGGTTTCACCCGGATTAATGACCCCTGCTTGCTTGATAAAAAGCCACGTTGTAATGGTGAAAAGTGGATAAATAATCAACCATGCCCAACCTAAAAAGCTGTGCTTAAACTCCGCAAATAACCGCATGTTGACCATTTGGCGGAGCAAAAAAATCTTGCTTTCAATCGTTTGATTTACGGGAATATTATTGGGCATGAGTCAGTTTGTTATAAAGTTGAGTATAAGACTCTACCGCCTCATCGAGGGTAAATTTCTTTAATTTCTTGTATTTAAATTCCGATTGAAGGGCCAGATCATAAGCCTCCGTAAAATCCTTTGGGTCGGTAGAATCGCAGTTTATAAATTGATTGCTTACCACTTCTACGAGAGCCCCTTGACCCGAATGTACGATTGGCGTGCCGATGGCTGAAGCCTCTGCTGCTACGAAGCAGAAACCCTCTGAATAAGATGGTATGATTATGAACTTGGCCTTACACACCATTTGTAATAAATCTTGTTTAGACAATTCATGATACAACTCCACTTCCTGTGATAATCCTGCTTCCTTGATTTGTGAAATTACTTTTTTAAACATCGAATGCGGCACTTTTGGTATGACCATTTTTAGCTTAATCTTTCGATTGTTGTCCCAGTTTTTATAGGATTCAATAAGAATATTTATTCCTTTAGAAATTCCCAATCTGCCTACAAAGATACAATATGGCTCCGCTATTTGATGATTTAAATGTGACTTAATGTTTTCGAAGTATGGATAGTCCAACCCGTTATAAATGTTTGTGATTTTATCTTTATGTCTTCTGCTGGAGTTCAACTGTTTTGCGGTATATTCTGAGACTGCAATGATTTGGTCAAACGAAAGTCGATTAATCATTTGTTCATAAATGTAAAAAAAGCAAGCTGCGAATTTTGAAATATACGGTAGCTTAAACCATAATTTGTTCCAGTATTCGTGCCACGTAATGACAATTTTTTTTCTCCTAATGCGAGCAGCGAGATACGCTGGTAGTGCCGCATTATAGGTCGTTGTATGGATGATGTCGAAGTTTTTAGCGTATTTATAAGTTGAAAAAAAACCTAGAATTGAAAAAAAATAACGATTTTTCACAGCAAGACGTTTCACAGAAATACCATTGATGACTTCCTCCATTGGAAGAGATTGGTCGTGTCGTGTCGTGATTACTTTTACTTGATATCCTTGGTGGACTAACTTATTGCACAAATCCCAAAAAAGCGTCTCTACTCCTCCTACATAAGGGTAGAAATGTTCTAACACGAATAAAATACGTTTTGGGATTTTGGACAAGGCTTATACTTTGGTTTTATTTTGCTTAATTTCTTCAGCTAGTAATGCAATTTCTTTAGAAAGCTTCGTGATATGGCGATTTTGTTGATTTACTCTGATATTGGTACTCACAAAGGCGGCTGATAATAAGCCCACGAGTAAAAATAATATCGCATTGACGTTGCTTTTAAAGTCAAGAATATTGGCGATGTGGTGAGATACCGCATCTGGAAATAGTGCCAACATGATGAATAGTAACGACAGTATTAATCCAAACCAACTATCTTTCAAACTGCTTTTTTGGGTAATAATATTCTTAAGTGTCCAAATCACAAAGGCTATTCCAATGAAGCTTACCAGAATTTGAAATATTCGAATATCCATAATCAAAGTTTTAATTTTTTATTTATCAAACTCAAGGCGGTTTTGACACCTTTACCAAAATTCTGACCCTTAGAAAGTGAGTAATCTGTGTAGCTCACTTTGATCGGAGCATCCATAATGTTGAGTTCCAATTTTTTTGCCTTCCATATCATCTCAGAACAGACACCATACCCATCGATTTCTAGATTTAACGCATCAATGGCTTTTCGGTTAAGGAGCCTGAAGCCACTTTGACTGTCGTGCTCATGATCCACGAGCATATTGGTAAATATATTGGCTAGAAAATTGTAAAGCCGTCGTTTAGTAGGGATGATATTCTCTTCATTGACAAATCTATTCCCAATGACAATATCAGCTTGGTGTCTTCTCATGGTTTCGATCATAGTATGCAGGCATTCTGCACTATGCTGTCCATCAGCATCCATCAACATAAGATACTGAATTTTTTTGTTTCTCGCATATTCGATGGCAAGCTGTGTTGCGGCACCCACACCTCTGTTTATTGGTAACTTCAATGTCCTAATTCCAAATGTACTCGCAATGTCCGTGGTATTATCATCACTTCCATCATCTATGACTATAATATTTTCAAATCCATTTTCATGAATAGATTTGATCACCGAGCCAATCACAGAGGCTTCATTATATGCAGGAAGACAAATATATATGTCGGATTTATCAATCATCGATTTCTAGAGGATTTCGAAACAAGCAATGTTTCCTTTTTTTACGGTTCGACCATAAATGCCATAGTTTCGTTCCACCTGACCCGTCTGTGGGTTCGTATATTCTATGATATTATTTGTGCCTACGAGTCGGATTTTATCACGGAGATTGAGGATTTTTGCAAAATTGCTTGCTTTCTGAATTAAGCTTTTATCGGCAGTTTGGTCAATTTGATTGATATTCAAATCCACCAAAATGTATTTAATCCCTTTACTTTTCAATAGTTTTAAATAATCCTCGGGATGTACCAATAATTTTGAGGTTCGGTCGAAAACTTGCAATAAATCATCGTCATAACATCTATTTAATTTATCATCAATTTGAAATCCGATATAAGTAGATATTTTATAAATTTTATCCTGCTTGTTATGATTGATGGTTTTTATAATTTTATCAACTTCTTTGCCATAATAGTCATAGTTGGTCTCAGGTAAAGTACTATTAGAAAAGGTATTCACAAATGCCTCTGAAAATAGATTCTCCGATCGTTCCCAATTGTTTTGTTGATTGGTATAGGAAGAAATAAACTGTAAGGTCAAAGCGATTAATACAAGGGCAAAACCCGTTCTACTCATAAGTTTTTTACCAGAACCCTTGAGAAATGTAAAAATGAACCAAATAAAAAATACGACAACCATTAGCCAAGTAAGCAAAGCATATCCCGGTATTCCGTTTCCAAAAAAGAACCAGAAAAATCCATAGACTGAGGCTGTGTAGATAATATAATTCAATTTTGAATTGACCGGATTCAACTTTTTATGAATTTTCCGAATAATAAATATCCCAATTCCGACATAAAAAATAAGTGTGAATGATTTCGGAATTTTCTCAAATATATTAAGTATGCCTTCTCGATGATTTCCTATCAAATCCGTAAATAACCACAGAATAGGAGTTAAGAATATTTTTGATAATGATGAAACGAATCCATTCGTATCTTGGAATACGAGATTGATAAATTCCGAAGCGGTACGATCTCCGTACTTATAAAAATTTAATTGTATAGAAATAATAAGCAATGCGAGAAAACCAATAGACCAAAGGCTAATCGCTAAAAGTCGTTTTTTACTGTATGAAAAGTAAAGAATAAATGGCACAAAAATCAACAACCAAAACCCAAAATCAAAGGATCTAAGAAAGGGTATGGCAGAACCCATCGTTACGTCATAGGGTAGAGTCAGGTAATTTAAAAAATCACCATCATAACCGATGTATCTTTTGATTTCTTCGTCGATGGCCTCATTTTGCTTAAGGTCCTTATCACTGTTTAAGATTCTGATATCCTTGGGATTGACTTCTTGTATCCACAGTTGGAACTTTCTACGATCACTCAGACTGTCAATATCAATGCCTGATAATGCACTTTCAATGGTTCTTCTATGTTTTGGAAAAAATTGAAATTCAATGTCGTGATTATCCAAATAGCGGTAGTTGAAATTTAAAGGTGCTAAATTTTCCTTTCCAATCAATAGAGATGAAAATGATAAATTGCCGTTTTCTTTGGCATTCTTAACCATCCACGGACTAAAATAAACCATACTTACAATGGCTATGATACTGACCCCTTTAAAAATTGAAATGAATTCATTCTTTTTTACACTTTTGTAGAGGAGAAAGATTCCGGCGAATAAGAGCACTGCAAAAATGACCCAACGATCCATGTTGTCAAACTGTAAATAGGCCAAACCATAAAGTTTTAACCCAAAAATCATAGATAGTCCAATCAAAATAATACCCAAACTCGCATCTAACCCCATCTTTCTGTATACTAGAAGCCCAACTATAGTGGCCAAATAAAAGAATGCTAGATATTTTATTCCAATTAAAAATCCTAGAGTGATGCCAATTAATACAAGGAATTTTATTCCTTCTGCTCCTTTTATAGCATCGACATTAGGCAAGTCTAAAATCAACTTGATTAGAAAAAGTTGGAAAAATAAAAATGCCAAATCAACTTTAGAATCTGACATGCCAAAGTAAATCAATATCGGAGTGCAACTTAAAATGGCGATGACTAACCACCTTAGCGGCAATGACAAGAGGCTTTTGGCCAATGTAAAAATTATCCAAAAACAAGCGATTATCATCAGATGAGAGGCATAAATTGAAATACTAAAATAATCAAATAGCTTGGCACAAAATGCCGTAAAAAGTGGCCAATTATAAGCTTGAAAGCCAGAGATTAATGATTCTGACTCATAGATGCCTTTACTTATAAATTGATAGGTTTTAGAGGCATCATAGCCAATAGGAAATAGCTTTAAGGCACCAATAAACTGCATCGAAATGAGCATCGAAAATAGAAAAAAGAGAGTAAGATTCTTTTTGTTTAAGTATTTATTGTCAATTTCCGATACTGTCGTATCTTTTAACCAATTCCATGTTTTTTTATAAGATGGAATTATCGGAATAAGTAGGATTAACCACAAAACCAGTGGATTAAATTGGCCAATGTATGCCACAAAAAACAGTAAGAATGTTATGGCTATGATTCCAAAACCAAATAGGTTTAGATGGTCGTTTTTAACCAAATCCTTAATCTTCAGAATTTTAAGGAAAGTGCCTCCCCAAGCTATTATAAAAGTGGCTACGAGAAACAAAGACATCTGCGTGATAATGACATTTCCAAGAAAAGTAAAAGATTTAATAATCGTATAATCTTCTGAAAATGCCGTGGTTTTGGAATAGGTCAAATGCAGTAAAAAAACATTGATTAGTATGATCAAATAGGCATGCCATCTCCTAATCTTAATTTTTGTCTTCGTCACGAGAAGATACAATAAACCCAGTATTGCCGCTTCTACAATCCAAAGTGCCGCATATTTTGTGAAGTCCAAAGAGATTAAATAATACGACCGATTAATATAATAAAGCAAAGCTATAATTAGGATAGCTATAAAAAATAGAGCCGCTGGCAATCTCTTTATTAAGTTCATTTTATCTGCGTTCGCCTGTTATCGTTTCAAGTGAAACTTTTGATTTTTGGTCTGCAGTTAAAACTTCATTATAAATCCGGGTACTTAAATCTCTCAAAAGTTTCATTTTTTCATCTCTTGTAGCGGAATTGTCAATTTTTACATTGCAAATACTTTTTATCTGAGTTATCTGGTCATTCGTTAATGTTGTTTGTGTACTAAACCTATGTATTACTCGATCTGATATGCTGTTTGCCATCGTTCGAGAAGTCTCGGTTCTCTCATTAATTCTTGCTGTGTTTTCCTGAGGTCGAACCATAGTTTTTTCATCGGTTCTTTGATTTGGAGTCGCTACAACAGTCGTTTTGTCTTCTGGTATTTCCATTGAATTCTCTGGAAGGGATTCGACTTCATGACTTTCTGTCTGCATTGTGTTTTCCTTTTTTTCGTTTTTGCAGGCAAAGACCAAGAAAATGGAGAAGGATAAAAACAACATTATTTTTTTCATGATAAATTTTTGGTTTAAATAATTCCTAAGTGTTTTGAAATAATATTTTTTTGAATTTCACTTGTGCCGGAGTATATGGTTGAAGCCACAGAGTCTGCCATTAAAAGAGCAGCCGGATGGTTGTCAACAAATGCTTTGGCACCGTATAAATGTATCAAATCTGAAGCAAATCTCTTATAATTTTCTGATATTATCATTTTTGAAGTAGATGCAGAGAGATCAGCATTAGGATTTTCATCTAGTCTAGAGGCTGCATTATAGAGCACCGCTTCACTAGAGACGATGAGGGCATACAATTCAGACATTTTATGTTGAATTACCTGATGTGAGCTCAATCGATGATTACCCAATTTTCGTGATTTCAGAAAATCTCGTGTTTGGGAAAATAAGCGCTTCATCGAGCCAAGATGGACTCCACTGAGGCACGTCTTTTCCCAAATCATTGATGTATTAAATATTCTTCCGCCACCACCTTCTTGTCCTATAACATGACTTTTGTGAACTTTTACATCGTTTAGTATGACTTGCCCCATCATGACTGCTTTGAGTCCGAATTTATTTTCTCGACTCGTTAGCTCGTAGTTATGTAAACTTTGGTCAAGTAAAAATGCCGTAATACCACCAAAAAATCCTTTTATTGGATTGGTCATGGCATAAATTACCACGACATCAGACACTGGTGCATTGGTAATATAAATTTTATGACCATTGAGAATGTAATAATCACCCTCTTTGACAGCAGTCGTATTCATTTCGAAAACATCAGATCCCGATTGTGCTTCTGTAATGGCATTGGCGGCGATCAAGCTTCCATCACACATTTTTGTAAGATATTTTGATTTCAATTCATCAGATCCATAGAGGTATAAAGGCATACTGCATGCTAATAAATGAGCTGCAAGTGCAAAGCAAAATCCCCCGTCTTCACAATAATAAGCCAGTGTTTCTAATACTTGTGATGATTCTAATGCATTCAATCCTCGACCACCTTCTCGCTGAGGGATTGACAAACCTTGAATTTTTGATTTTCCGGATTTTGACCAATTATCGCGGTTAAAGCTTTGTTCTTCTGCTCTTTTTCCGAAACCTCTGTTTATGAACTCAGCCAATTCCTTGATTTCCTGATCCCATTCTTTTTTTTGAAGTAACTTATTCATCTAGCAAAGAATTTAATTTTTGATAATCAATTTTATGGTTACTTGATTTAGGAAGTTCTAATATTTTGACAAATTTATCAGGAATCATGTAGACTGGCAATAAGTCACCTAAGTGCTTTCTAATCTCGATTTCCGAAATATTGAAATTAGAATCGGTATAAAATGCCACCAATTTTTCATCGGCAAATATGACTGCTGCGTCTGATACATCATCTAATGTACTCATGGCTTTAGCGATTTCATCCAATTCGACACGATACCCATGTCTTTTCACCATACGGTTAAGCCTTCCCTTGTATATTATTTGCCCATTTCCATTAATTTCAACGGAATCACCGGTTTTATACCATTTATTTCCTGTTTCATCTAGGTAAAACACATGTTCTGATGAGGCATTTTTGTATTGATCAAACATGGATTCTCCGCATGCGACGAGTTCCCCTGATCTATGCGGCTCGACAAAGTATAGTACATTGTCTATCAGTATCTTACACTTTGCATAAGGACATTCGATACCTATAGGAATGGGATTCTCTATGGGTAGTGATGTATCAACTTGGTAATGGGTAATAACATTCGTCTCCGTGGGACCATAAAAATTAAAATAATTGCCATCAGGCCAGGTATTAATCACATTTTGTAATGTTTCAACCGGCATTTGCTCACCGGCAAAAATGATATTTTTGAGATGGGTTTGATTGTATTTTTCTACTTTACCATACTGTATTATCAGTTTTAGCATGGTGGGGGTCGTATAAATATGGGTGATTGACCATTTTTCTAAAAGCATTGAAATTAACATAGGATTTTTAGCTTCTTTCGCAGGTAATAAATAGACGCATCCACCGGACATTAGGGTGGAAAAAATATCATAAACCGAAAGGTCAAAGTGCAATGGTGCAATCGAAATGACCCTGGACTGTTCTGTGAGATTCGTGATGTTTTTTGACCATCGAATAAATGGCAACATATTTTCATGCTTGAGACAGACACCTTTTGGAATACCTGTTGACCCTGAAGTAAATAGGATTGTTGCCAGATTTTTAGAAGCAAAATCGTCACTATGATTCTCCCAGTTAAAAAATGCAAGGGATATATCACCTAAGAAATTTTTGTGTACACGTGCGGTAGGCAGAGACTCAAGAAGTTGCGAGTCTACACTGGTTTCACGAAATAGTAATGCGGTACATCTACTTTCTACTATTACCGATATTTGCCTTTTGGGTGGTGAAAGTTCATCGATAGGTATGTAATTACATTCGGAATGAAGTACCGCTAGCAAACAGAGGATAGAATCTACATTTTTACTCAATATAAATGAGACACTTTGAGATGGTTTTATTCCGATATTCTGGAAATTATTGCTTACCCGTTTAATATTTGTCTCTAATGAGGAATAATCGATAGCGTTACCCTCATAGTCTTCAATGGCCTTATTATGGGGAAAGACTTTTGCTGTATTTTCTATTATTTCTTCAAGCCTAGACACCACTCTGTTTACTTGCTACGAATTTTGCTATGGTATCAATCGTCTCTAAGTTCTCTTGATCCACCTCATGCGGTTGAAATTCTATTTTAAATGTATCTTCAAGAAAGGATACCAATTGCAATGCCGTAATCGAATCGATGATTCCACTGCTCATGAGCGGAGTATCATAACTTATACTTTCATTGTCATTTGCAATATCAGATTGGATAAAATTTCTTATGGTTTCTTTCATGTCACTCATTATTTTTGTATTTTTTGACAAAATTAATTAAATCATTTTTTAATCTCGCAGCTATTATCGCATGTCCTTCACGATTTGGGTGTGTGTCGAAACTGGAGGTCAGTAAGGAATCTCTTGTGTATCCATCAAATATCTGAGAATAATCACAAACATAAAATTCATTACCATCCACGAGCTTCAGCAAAGAGGTATCCAAACTGGCCGAAACATTGGTGATTTCTGGTAGGTAAATCCACAAGATTTTCAAATTTCTTGCCTTTGCAATACTCTTTATTCTCGAGTACATGGCGGCCATTATTTCCATTTTTTGATCCTTTAATAAGGTTTTTCTTCCCCAATTGGATGCATTTTCCAGATGAGGATATTTATCAAGGATATTTTTAATTTCAGGATACAATTGCGAAGCTTTGCCTTCACGATATAGCTTTCCAAAATAGTTGCAAATTGCATGCCACTCACGTTCATGATGAAACATGATTATGCCATCAGGATGAAATGAGTCGGTTTGATTATCCAATACATATAGATCATGGATAATATTTCTTGAAGAACAGGCCATGTTGATGATTTCTATTTGTGGTATGGAGTCGAGCTTGTTTAAGCTACTTTCTGCCACAGATTCGAATGTCTCATCATCAGAAACACCACTGCCCATTTCTATCGAGCCGCCGAGAAGAATAAATCTAAGGGTCGAATCAGGTTTGTTCTCGGAATAAAACTTGTCTCTAAACCCATATTCATTTGTGCTGAATGTAAATTTTTTAAAAGATTCGCTTATGTTAGGTTTCAACTCTTTAAGCAATATATTATCTGTGGATTTAAGTATTTCCGTGTCTGACAATTTTTTCCATTGCTCTAATGCTTTTCCGGTATTTGCATTGGAGAGTACTTTATTGGCATTGTCATCAATTATCTGGTCATAATATCCATCGAATTGTTTGTCTTTGTCATTGGCATTCAGTGGGTTTTGTACAAATTTTGAAAAACTGGTATTCAACTTTGGATCAAAATAACCTCTCTCTCCGACCATAAAAAACAAAATGCTAAGCGCCACAATCAAGGAATTAAAGGTGACTTCAAATGCGGATACTTTGCCCGTGGTAGGTCGAGGTTTGTCATATTTACCTAAGAATAGATAAAAATAGGCACCAACAAAAACGAGTATTAAGGTGCCAATAAGGAAAATTGAAAATTCTTGCAAGCTAAATGAAAAAAGGAGTTGCATCAAAATTTTCCAATCCCAAAAATTGGGACTCATCCATATAGACCAAAGTATCGTAATTGTTAAAAATGTAGTTACGATACCCAGTGTTTTTCGAACAGAAGCGAGGTACGTATTTTTTGATAGAAAATTCTTAGAAATTGATGGTACGATTTGTACGGAGCATACCAATAAACCGAAGACAACCCAAAACAGGGCATCAGTTAATCTAAAATTGTAATGTCCGCTAATAATTAAAGCTTGGTATATGTGGAGTAGCCAGCTGATTATAAATAAACTAAAAGTGGTAAACACAACTGCCTTTTGAAAACCAAATTTTTTCAATTTGAAGAAAATGGGATAATAAAAGATTTTCAACATAAAGTTTTTCCAATAGATATTAATTCTCCTCCAAAAGTCATCAAACCCCGAGGCAAGAAAATAATTTTGAAAAATATCAGGAAGTCTGATACCCATTAGATAGAAAAAGCCTACACTTAGCCACAGTAAGCCGGACATTCTCATAATCATCAGGTATGAAGTCACGAGGTAATGAAATGCGGACACAGCATCGTCTACATCATCCAATCCTGGCACAAAGTACTGATAAATAAGTCGATAAGCTATTAAGTGGACGATCCCTCGCAGAACGATGTTGAGTCCCCTCAAGATATCTGTGGTATCAGGGTTGAAAATGTTCGATGGATTTAATGATTTGTAATCAATCACCGGAAAAAATGGAGCCGGTATATTAGTGTATATACCCAAGTAAAAGAAGTCAAATGACTTCGGATTGTGGGATTTTAAAAATTGAATATCATAGAGATAGATTAATGCTCTGAACATTAAAAGGATCATACTCAATTGAATTCCCTTATATATGTAAAGCGGAATTTGGAATTTGAGGAAAACGATAATGATTAGATAAAGTAATAAAAGTCCATATTTAAAAATTCTTGGAATTTTCGAACGGGTTATGAATACCCCGGTAATCGTAAAAATAGCCGTAAAACTTAAAAATTGTTTTAATGGTAAAAACCAAAATGAAGCTGCCAAGAATCCAAAAATTAAGACCAATGTGGCATACTTTTGAGCTTTGGTCTGAAGCAGCAAACAGATAATAACACTGAGTCCTAGCAAGCTCAATAGTTGTATGCTACCTGAAAAGTGGTAAATCCACTCGGCTGCAACTATTAGAATTAATAATGCAGTGATTATTACCCAATTCTTGACTTGCTTCATAAGCTATTATTTGCCTTTCTCAAGAATTGTTTGAATAGCATTACAAAATGGTATGGATATGAGTTCATGTCCACGGGCATTTGGGTGGTTGTCTCCGGAGGCGATTCGGAGGTTTTCAGTATCATAGCCATCGTACCAACCCGCTAAATTATAACATTCAAGACCTGCCTTCTGAGCCCACATAACTGCATCTTCATAAGGAGGATTGACCCTGGATTCTAGTACACTAGGAATATTCATCCAGATTGGTTTTATGTCATGGTCTCGACACATTTTTACAATTTGCTGATATTCATTTTCGAATATCATTTGTTTATAGTCGCGAAGTTTCTGCCGAATTTCTTGTGGTTGGCTCTGTTCCGTTATTTTTAGCTGTGTCAGTAAGCGATAGAGCCAGGGATTGTCACGATTTATGATGTCCATTTGAGGGGCAAGTTGAGCAATGGTTTTTACAATCGAATTCCACTCTAATTCATGATTGAAAACGACGATATAATCTGGTTTAAACTTGAGAATCTCGTGTTCTATGGTGTACGGAAACTGTATTAAATTTCGACCACCGACAGAAAAATTGAGAATTTCATAATTCTCATTTCCTGAGTTATTTGAATTTAATTTTTCTTCACACAAATACTCGAATACTTGCTCATTCGTCACACCACTACCCATTTCTAACGAGGCGCCAACAAGTGCAATTCTTACCGTGTTTTCCGATTTTTCTAATAGGTAAGCTTTATCTCTCATTCCCCAGCTATTAGTCCTGAAATCGGAACCTTTAAAATTTATTTCTGAAAGTGGCTTCAACTTTTTGAATTCGATGTTACCGGCATCTTCTACTATTCTAGAATGGTAGAAAAGTACCCATTCATCATCCTTTTGTTTGCCTGAGACTTCTCTTTTTTGATCCATAAACTCATCGATTTCCTCAATTTTTTGCAAGAGATTAGCATTGCTTTCTCCGTCTAGAATATTTTCATAATATCCGTCGAATTTTCTATCCTCATCATTTTGATTAGGTTGTAATCTAAGGATTTTATTGAGAGAAAAGTGGAGATTTGATTCGCTATAATGCTGCGTCCATTGTAAGCTAAGTACACTAAAAATAATGACCATTGCGAGATTAAAATATTTTTCCCAAACCGGAAAATGACGTAAGTCCTTCGCATATTTGTCAATATCAAATTTCCAAATGAGAGTGTACAATATGACAAAACCTCCGATTATTATTCCAGCCAATGTGAGATAGGACGATATGCTTCCTTGAAGACCATAACTCATGAATTGAATCCAGCCACTCACCGTCGGACTCTGCCAAAAGGTCCACATAATACTAATGGTCAAAAAAGTAAGACAAATTTTTAGTGTCCTTACAATGGGGGTACGGCTCTTGTTATTTTTAGTTTTTGTATTTCTTAACTGTAGATAGGTCGTGATCGTAACCAAAGCACCAAATATCATCCAAAAAATGAAATCTGTCCACTTAAAAGTCCATGTTCCGGTTATCCAGAATAATTGATAATTATGTAAAACCCAGTTGATAATAAAGATAAAAATAGTAGTAATCATCGTGGCTCTGACCATTCCTATTTTTCTGATTTTAAAAAATACCGGATAATAGAATACTTTGACGATAAAATCTTTCCAGTAAATATTCAATCTCCTCCAGTAATCATCGAATCCACTTGCGAGGTAAAAATTGTAGAAAATATCGGGCAAGTTAAATCCAAATAGACAAAGCACTCCCACCGCAAAATGCAAAATCCCGGAAAGCCTTAAAGTGGTGAGATAAGTGAAGAAAATAAATTGACTCAATGATAATACATTGTCAACATCTCCAATCGAGGGGATAAAGTAACTGTAAAAAATTCGATAAAATAATATTTGAATTAAACCTCGTAAAATCAAATTGGCACCTCTATTGTAGGCGAGTAAAGTATGTCCACTTTTAGCACCATTTACGAAATTTTTATAATCGACAATGGGAAAAAAAGGCATCACCAAATTGGGAAACATGAAGAAATACGAAAATTGCATACTTCGATTCTCCTCGTTTTTTTCATGATTTAAAGTATAGATATATATCAGTATTCTGAACATAAATATACCTGCGAGTACCGTGATGACCTTATCAGGAATCACAGAAGGAATGACATGACTTCTGGATAATGCTAGAAAAACACCTATGATTGTTAATAGGGTAATTTTTATCCAATAATTAATCCGTAAGCTACCTATAAATCCTATAAAAATTATACCAACAAGTACAATGAGAGCATCCTTTGGTGAGAAAAAAATGACCAAAGCAGTGAGCCCAGCCATAATGAATGCCAAAATTTTATATTTAGAAGGTAGTAAAAATTGGACAACAAATGCACCAATAGCTATGATTAATATTTTTTTGAATTCAAAGAATTCTTCAATATGATATAATTCTACAATGTATAAAGCACAAGCAACTAACAATGTGCAAAATATTGACGACATAATATTTCGAAGCGACATTTTATCGTTGCTTTCCTTTGTACTATCTGAGAGCATTGTTTAGCGAATTAAAATTTTAAAGTTTTCTTTAAGAAGTAGCAAATTAAGTGATTTTCATGCGAAAATAATACTTTTGCAGACGTAAGAATAGCATTAATTCATGGTGTGGCTAGTTTCATTTCCAAGATCGGGAAATACTTTTTTGAGAAACATTTTGGCTGATGTTTTCAATGTGCCTTCTAGCGAATACCACTTGAATAGGAATCGTTCCATTGCAGAAAATTGGGATTCTTTCCCTGTGGTAAAAACTCATTTGACACCGGATCTGCTGAGTCCTCTCAAGGATGAAGACAAAGTCATTTATCTGATAAGAGATGGAAGAGACGCATGTGTGTCTTTGGCTCATCATAGGGTTGATATCAAAAAGAGAAGTAAATCCTTCTTGATGGCTTTGGTTTCGGTTGTTTTGGGTGTTGGAAATCAATTCAAAGGGGGATGGTCGGGTCATGTGAATGCTTGGAAAGACAGAGCAGATATTGCCATCAGATTTGAGGATTTGATTGTAAATCCTGGGAAAGAAATGGATAAGTTGAAACTACTCCTCAATTTAGGTGAGGCAATTGGGGATTTTCCTACGATACAATCTCAAAGGGTGTCTTCTAGCTATGCAGTAAATAGAAAAGAGCCTCAAAACCTAACTTTAGGGGATCGTGAAAAATTTTTCAGGAAAGGGAAAATGGGTTCGTATCGGGAAGAAATGCCATTTTGGGTAAAAATCCTATTTCAATTCAAACATGGAAAAACATTAAAAAATTTTGGATATAAATAGCATATATGATTTGGTTAGCTTCTTTTCCTAGATCGGGCAATACATTTTTTAGGAATGTGCTTTACGAAGTGTATGGTATCGAGTCTAGTGAGTATCATTGGGAAAAAAATCAGGAATTAAAAGACAATTTTGATCAATATGATGTTGTGAAAACTCACCTATTGCCAGAACAATTGCCTATTGAAATTCAGAATAAACCATCCGTCTATTTAGTAAGAGATGGAAGAGATGCCATCGTTTCTATTGCCCATCATAGAAAAAACATTGTTGCACCAGGATCCAATTATTACATGAATTTGTTGGAAGCAATATTGGCTCGCGAGGGAAGTTTTTTTGGAGGATGGTCAGAAAATGTAATGCAATGGTCAAAAAAAGCGGACGTTATCATCAGATTTGAAGACTTGATTAAAGATCCGATCAGAGAGATTGAAAAACTGCGAAAAATTGTAAATTTGCCAAAGCCTAATATTGAAAAATTACCGACCTTTGAATCACAAAAATTTGGAAACCCTAGGTATGGAAGTCGAAAAAATGGGGGGTTATCTACGGAAGAGCAAAAAAATCACGCAGGTCGATTTTTTAGAAAAGGGAAAATAGGGGTTTATAAAAAAGAAATGCCTGTATTATTTAGATTGCTTTTTTGGGCTAAAAATAGAAAAGCAATGAAACTCATGAGATATTAAAAACACGTATGATGAAGAGAATACAAAATGAATGTGAAGTCTTAGTGATTGGTGGAGGTCCGGGTGGGGCGATGGCTTGCTCTAATCTAGTGCAAAATGGTATTGAAGCAGTCTTATTTGAAAAGGAAAAAACTCCTTTGTTGAAAGTGGGTGAAAATGTCATCCCTCATTTCTGGAAATTCGCAGAGTTGATGAAGGTCAAAGAAAAAGTAGAAAAAGAGGGCTTCGTTTTTAAGGCAGGAGGTTCCTCATGTTGGAATGGAAAATTCAGAAAAATGAAATTCTCTGATTTTAACTATAGCACCTTAGGCATGCATGTAGAGCGAGATAAGTTTGATAAATTGTTGCTGGATCATGTCGAAACACAAGGTGCTAAAATCTTTTATGAGGTTAAAGCACTGAAAGTGATAAATGATAAGGGCGGTGTAGAGGTTGAATATCACGATTTAGCAAATGATGAAAAGGGTACCATTAAGTGTAAATATCTCATTGATGCCAGTGGGCAAAGTTCTTTAGTGGGTCTTCAGGAAAATTTGAGACAATACGATGAGGCCTTTAGATTTAATGCCTATTGGGGTTATTATAAAGGAGGCTACTATTTAGATGCGAATGCCAATTTTGTCGAATTCGGCAACCAATTAAAAATAAAACCGATGACCATACAATCTAATGTCGGAGAGTGGGGTTGGGTATGGCACATCATCCAAAGAGAATTTACGAGTCTCGGCATTATAGTCCCTAAATCGAAGAGAGGAGAGTATCAGAGTTTTGGCGATAATAATGTAAAAAGATTCGAAAGTGCAATTCGAAAAGCACCCATAATTAAGGAATTATTGACGGGTTCTGAACTCATAGAAGACATGGGTATAAAATCTATTATTGATTATTCTTACCAGCCCAAAAAGTTTATTGTAGGAAATTGTTATATGGTGGGGGATGCAGCGGCGTTTGTTGATCCAATAAACTCAGCAGGTATTCTGATGGCACTATTTTCAGCATACTCGGCTACGTGGGCAATCATTAGAAGTTTTAAATTTCCAAATAGGGCTGAAGAATACAAAACGTATTATGAAACTCAAATGCAAGATAGAGTCGAATTTTTCAAATTGTTGGCCTACCCAAGCGAATATATTACAGATGAAATGATCGAGAGGAACAGGAATATTGTAAGGCAAATGGGTAGTTCGGAGAATCAGTTGGCATTTACGCAATGTACTTTAACAAATAGGAGTAAAAATTTAAATGAATTAATAGGAGATCACATCCCTCCAATCCTTGAAGATCTTTCGCTAGAAGAAGTCCTGAGGGCTGCTCCCCAACGATAGGAAGCCAATGAAAATTGCGATTATTGCCGATCCTTTAGACAACCAAAACGCCGGAGTTCATATCTATACTAAGGCCGTTGTTGAGGAATTGGCTCGCGACAATCGTGGTCACGAAATCCTGCTTATTCGTCAGAAGAAGGATGGTAATTGGCCGGAATTAGAGCAAATTGTCATTCCATCGTATCGGTTTCCTGGCTTTGCAAGCTTGAGACTTTTCGTTTTGGTTCCATTTATGTTGCGTAAAGCCAAAGCAGATATTGTATTAGAACCTGCACATTTTGGCCCCTTTAATCTCCCGAAATCGGTAATACGAGCCACGTTTATCCACGACCTTACACCCATAAAATTTCCAAAGTATCACCGTTGGCATAGCCAATTTTTGCAAAAATTGTTTTTAGGACGAATACTAAAGAAGTCAAAAAAAATTATTACCAATTCAAGGAATACCTCCAGAGATTTAGAATTTTATTACCCGATTACCATTGGAAAAAACAAACCCATTCCTTTGGCTGTTGATTCGATTTTTAAGCCAGATCATAATTCAATATTGCCTAAAGCCCTCCTTTTTGAAACCCCTTATTTTATTAATCTTGGCACCATCGAGCCACGCAAAAACATTGTAAGATTACTGGCTGCCTATGAGAAATTTAGAGATGTTTCTGACAAAAAGTGTTTGTTAGTTATCGTTGGCGGCGAAGGTTGGAAGACCGGAGAGATAATGTCGAGTATAAAAAGCCATAAATACCATAGCGATATTATCAGACCCGGATTCATCCCTACAGACATGCTTCCACAATTAATGAAAAATTCAGTTTGTTTGATTTATCCTTCGTTATATGAAGGGTTTGGGCTTCCAATATTGGAGGCTTTTAGTGTTGGATGCCCGGTAATTTGTAGTAAATCTTCCAGTATGCCTGAAGTGGGTGGTGAGGCTGCCTTCTATTTTGACCCAAATCAGACTGAGGAATTGGTGGATAGAATGCTTGAAATGGCAAACTTCGACAAAAAATCTAGAGATATCATTGTGCAAAAATCACTTCACCAAGCATCACAGTTTTCGTGGAAAAAACACGTCGATGATTTAATCAAGTACTTGGTTTCGTAGAAACAATTTATTCAAATCTAAACTTTTGTAGAGTTTTTAATTTTTTAATAAAATTTAACTAAACGTCACGTTTACAATCCTTTATGTCTTCGTATAAATATTAATATTATTTATTATTTTTGCAAGTCGAGCCTTGGGCTATGTTCTCAAGGCGATTTGAAAGTTTATTCAATTCAAATACCAAAATGTCAAAGGAAATAAATATCGATATTGATAACCTCGGTGAGGACATTACCACCCTAAAGGGGATGTATAAGGAGTATTTTCTCGACTATGCTTCTTATGTTATTCTCGAAAGAGCCGTGCCACACATCAATGATGGGCTGAAACCTGTTCAGCGCCGTATCCTCCATGCCATGAAAGAAATGGACGATGGTCGATACCATAAGGTGGCCAATATCATTGGTCAGACTATGCAGTACCACCCTCATGGTGATGCCGCCATCGGTGATGCCTTGGTGAATTTAGGTCAAAAAGATTTGATGATTGATCCACAAGGAAACTGGGGCGATACACGTACGGGTGACGGAGCCGCTGCCCCTCGTTATATTGAGGCAAGGTTGACGAAATTTGCCCTAGAAGTCGCATTTAATAGTCAGACCACGGAATGGCAGTTGAGTTATGATGGTAGGAAAAACGAACCCGTCACACTGCCTATGAAATTCCCTTTGGTACTGGCGCAGGGGGTAGAAGGAATTGCTGTCGGATTGTCGACAAAGATTCTTCCACACAATTTTATTGAAATCATCAAGGCCTCTATTAAAATTTTGGAAGGCAAAAAGTCTAAAATATATCCGGATTTTGAGACTGGTGGTTTCATCGATGTCAGTGAATACAACGATGGTAAACGGGGTGGAAAAGTTAAAGTTCGTGCCAAAATAGAGCAAGTAGATAAGAATAACCTCGCGATCACACAATTGCCTTTTGGAGTCACCACCAATACATTGATAGATTCCATACTTAAGGCAAACGACAAAGGCCAGATAAAAATCAAAAAGGTGGTAGACAATACGGCTAAGGAGGTCGAAATAGCCATAGAATTGCAATCTGGTGTTTCGCCGGATTTAACCATTGATGCCTTGTATGCTTTTACCAATTGTGAAGTCTCAATATCTCCTAATGCTTGTATCATCGTCGATAACAAACCTCTATTTTTAGGCGTTACCGACATCCTAGAATTATCGACCTTCCAGACCAAAGAATTGCTTCGACTTGAGCTAGAGATTAAAAAATCTGAACTCGAAGAAAAGTGGCACCTCGCTAGCCTTGAAAAGATTTTTATTGAAAATAGAATCTATCGCGACATTGAAGAAGCTGAAACATGGGAAGCCGTCATTGAAACCATAGACATTGGCCTTAAAAAATTTGTGGCCACCCCTTCTGACCCGCTAAAAAATGGAGATGGTCGTATAATGCTGATGCGAGATATCACCCATGATGACATCGTCAAGCTCACCGAAATAAAAATTAAGAGAATTTCAAAATATAACTCTTTCAAAGCTGATGAATACATTCAAAAACTTGAAGGAGAACTCGATCAGGTCAAGCACGACTTGGCTCATTTGACGGAATTTGCCATCGCTTATTTTCAAAATCTTCTCGACAAATATGGTAAAGGAAAAGAACGAAAGACCGAGATCATTTCAATGGAAAGCATCGAGGTTCAACAGGTGGTCGCAAACAATGCCAAGCTATATGTTGACCGGGCAGAAGGATTTGTAGGAAGTGGCATGAAAAAAGACGAATTCGTGTGTGATTGTTCTGATATTGATGACGTCATTGCCTTTACAAAGGAAGGAATTTTCAAAGTGGTCAGAATTGCAGATAAGGTATTCATAGGTAAGAATATCATCCACGTCGATGTTTGGAAAAAAGGAGATGAGAGAACTACATATAATTATGTCTATCTTGATGGAAAGACTGGCCGTGCAATGGCCAAGAGGTTTAATGTCACTGCCATTACTCGGGACAAAGATTATGATCTGACTATGGGGTCGAAGGGTTCAAAAGTCCTGTACTTTTCAGCCCAGCCTAATGGGGAGTCAGAGATTCTCAATGTGCAGTTATCGCCTGGATGCAATGCTAAGAAAAAAGTGTTTGACTTTGATTTTGGCGAATTGACCATTAAGGGAAGAGGCTCACAAGGTAATATCATGACTAAATATCCCGTAAGGAAAATCACGCAAACTGAAGTGGGTAAATCCTCATTGGGAGCTATAAAAGTATGGATGGATGAGGTGAGTGGACGGCTAAATACAGACGAAAGAGGCAAATATCTGGGTGGATTTGATACTGGAACGCAAATCATAGCCATTTATAAAGACGGAAGCTACGAATTGAACGAGCTGGATTTGAATAAAAAATATGACACAGGTTCACTCGTTCATATTGGAAAATATAGTGCAGGGGATAGCATCAATGTGTTATATTATGAAGGTGACAAAGGTTGGACGATGGCGAAAAGATTCGTGATAGAAACGAATACTTTGGATCAAAAATTCAACTTTATAGGAGAAGCCTTTGGGTCAAAACTTTACTTTGTAAATGTAGGAAAATATGCCTTGGTAAAATATTTTTATCGCGATGGTAAAAACACCGTGAGTGACGACATTGACCTTATTGATTTTATCGATGTCAAAGGTTGGAAAGCCATGGGAAACAAAGTGGGAGAATTTAAAATTACCAAAACAGAACTCATTGCTGACACCTCTGAAGTGCAAGAAGTAGAAAATACAGACACCCGAGAAGAGAAAGAAGAAGATCATTTTGTCCAAGGCGAATTATTCGATGAGGTTGATAAGCCGACTGAAAAAGGTGACAAAATGAAACCGGGAGATACCATAGATTTTGAAATTTAGAAAACCGTATTATTGATTTAAGAGAAAAAATGGCAGAAGTAAAATATACAGAAGACAATATCCGTACCCTTGATTGGAAAGAACACATCAGGTTGAGACCGGGTATGTACATCGGAAAGTTAGGTGATGGAACCTCACAAGACGATGGTATCTATATTCTTTTAAAGGAAGTTTTTGATAACTCCATTGATGAATATATGATGGGTTATGGAAAACAAATAGACCTGACCATCAACGAAGGTATCGTGACCATCAGAGACTATGGAAGGGGTATTCCGCTAGGTAAGATGGTCGATGCGGTGTCTAAAATGAATACCGGTGGAAAGTATGATTCCAAAGCTTTTAAAAAATCGGTAGGCCTCAATGGGGTTGGAACAAAAGCAGTCAATGCTTTGAGTTCTTATTTTAAAGTACAGGCATTCAGAGACAATCAAACCCGTGTGGCTGAATTTGAAAATGGTGAACTCCTCAAGGAATCAAAACTGGAGAAATCCACCGAAGTAAATGGCACCCTCATTGAATTTCACCCGGATAACAACATCTTTAAAAACTATCGTTACCGAAGTGAATTTGTAGAAAATCAGTTGTGGAATTATGCCTATCTCAATGCGGGACTCAAAATAAATTTTAATGGCAAAATCCTTTATTCAAAGAATGGGCTCTTAGATTTACTCGAGAGAAAAACAGATTCTGACAATATTTTATACCCCATCATCCATCTCATAGGCGAAGACATCGAAGTGGCCATTACTCACGGCACACAATATGGGGAAGAGTATTATTCCTTTGTCAACGGGCAAAATACTACTCAGGGAGGTACACATTTAGCGGCATTCAGAGAAGCCATTGTGAAGACGATCAGAGAGTTTTACAATAAAAATTTTGATAGTAGAGACATACAAACTTCTGTCATCGCAGCCATTAGTGTGAAAGTGGAGGAACCAATATTCGAGTCACAGACTAAAACGAAACTTGGTTCGCAAAACGTAGCACCCGATGGTCCATCGATGCGGAGTTTTGTGGTCGATTTCTTAAAACAAAATCTGGATAATTACCTTCGAAAAAACAAAGAAATAGCGGATGCCCTCCAGAAGAAAATTCAACAATCAGAACGTGAACGCAAAGACATTGCAGGCATCAAAAAACTAGCCAACCAACGGGCTAAAAAAGCCAATATTCACAATAAAAAATTGAGGGATTGCCGGTTACATTACAATGATTCCGGTAAAAAAATATCGGATGAAGGCAAACTCGCCACCACCATTTTTATCACGGAGGGGGATTCGGCCAGTGGAAGTATAACGAAGGCTCGAGATGTGCAGACCCAAGCGGTTTTTAGTCTCCGTGGAAAGCCATTGAACTGTTACGGGATGACTAAAAAAGTGGTCTATCAAAACGAAGAATTGAACCTCCTTCAGCATGCTTTAGACATCGAGGACGGAATTGAAAATTTGCGGTTTAATAGGGTGGTGATTGCAACAGATGCCGACGTGGATGGAATGCATATCCGATTGCTTTTATTGACATTTTTCTTGCAGTTTTTTCCTGATTTGGTGAAGATGGGTCACCTCTATATCCTAGATACTCCGCTATTTAGGGTGAGGGATAAGCAAAAGACATTTTACTGTTATTCGGAATCTGAAAAACAAGAAGCCATTCAAAAATTGAGAGGTAAACCCGAAATCACCCGATTCAAAGGGCTTGGAGAGATTAGCCCTAACGAATTTGAAGATTTTATTGGCGATGGCATCAAGCTTGACCCTGTCATCTTAGGTGAAGGCACAAAAATTGAAGATTTGCTCTCATACTACATGGGCAAAAACACACCCGACCGACAAGAGTTTATCATCAACAACCTAAAAGTAGAGCTTGATATCGCTGACGAGGAGAAAGAAGTGGTAGATCTGGAGGTGGGGGAGTAGTAAATTAATTTTCGTTCCTGAATCACAGATTAAAAGGAATACAAGGAAAGCAGAAACGCAATTAGAGCAATCTAGTAACCGATAGAAAAGTCGTTTTATGTATGAGTAATACTCAAAGGCGAACATATTATATCTCAGTGCCGAACAAAGATAATTGTAGTTGATTTGTACAGACTCTAATATCAAATTATTAGATTTAGGCAATCGAAGAAATGATGAAAATGATATGGGAACCTTTACAATATTAAAATCTCAATGGAATAATTAAAATAATTAATTTATGAATTATAATTTATGGAGAACTGATTTGGAAGACTCGATTATAGAATTTGGCTTTGATTTTGATCTTCCAGATGATTTCAATGAATTTGTTGATCTTATGCAGAAGCTTAACTCCATTTATAAGAAATATGGTTTATGTCTTCTTAATCAAAAGTCAGCGGATCTCATTGAGAATGGGGATTATCTTAGACAAGCTTTTGAAAAGAAAACATTGTTTTATGATGATTCAGTAAAGATAAATGAGAGAGAATATTATAGGGCAATTTATTATAGCGATATCTATATATATAATCGGGTTGGAGAAATTGAGTTGTTGGATATTGCAGCGGTTCGTTCCATGCCAAATAGATTTACTTATGTAAATAGTAAGATGGAATTGTATGATCATTACGAAAGGGATTATTGGATAGATTATAATCAACTTAGTTATAAGTGTGCTCCTTTATCTATAAATTTTGCAAAATTACCTAGAGAAAAATTGAAATGGGAGCTATCTTATTCCTTGTGGTCTGAAATATGGGTGCAAAAGCTTCATCGAGTAGATCATGAAACTAGTGATTTATATACTATAGACAATTCTCCTATAGCTTATAGAAATGTACCTAGAATCAATAGTTTTATTAGAGACATAAAAGTATTAGTTCAAAAATATGAAAACAAATATTTCTTTGGAATATTTCACAAAAATGATGAAATAAATTATGAAACAGCCATAGATGGATTGCCACTTGATGGCAAAATTATTTATCAAGAAGATATTGATGAAGGCAGAGTTATATTGCCTGATTAAGTGATCAATTTTTAAAACACACTATCGTCTCGATCCGTTACCGAGACGTCATACGATAGAAATCAGAAAGAAAATTAAAATGATAAAGATAGCAAAATGTTATAATCGCAGATTAATAGGATTGCACGGATTACGCAGAAACACCTATCCCTCTCTGGAGGGGGTGCTCGGAGAGCAGGGGAGGAAAATCAATGTAATCCAGAAATCTGCAACAATCCGCGATTCAGACAGTATTCAGAATTTCTAATAATCCACGTTTCCCTTACGCCTGTGCTGTCGGGGTAAAATTCATCGGAAATGGCATAGGGTTAGGTTCGTCGATTTTGCCAAATTGATTTTCATACTTATTGATATTATCAGCGAGTGCTTTCATCAATCGTTTGGCATGCTGCGGAGTGATGATGATTCTTGACTTGACCTTGGCTTTTGGTACGTTAGGGACTATTCTTAGAAAGTCAACGACGAATTCGGATTGGCTGTGGCCAATAATGGCGAGGTTTGAAAATACACCCTCTGCAACTTCTTCCGGTAATTCTATATTTAACTGATTTTTATTTTGATCTTCTGCCATTTTCTTAATTTTATAATTTCTTAAACTTTTAATTTATGTCGGACGAATTTAAAAAATACTTTGATGCCAACAAAGCTTGGTGGAACAATATCACACCAGCACATATAGAATCAGATTTTTATGATAATGGTTCATTCCTTGCGGGCAAAAATTCTCTGAATGACATCGAACTTCCTGCTTTAGGCGATATATCGAATAAAAAAGTGCTTCACATACAATGTCATTTTGGGCAGGATAGCATCAGTATGGCAAGGATGGGAGCAGAAGTAACAGCGACTGACATTTCTGATGTGGCTATTGCTCAAGCCAGACATTTTAATGATGTGGTAGGCACCGATGTTAACTTTATAGAATGCAACACCTATGACATCCTGAATCATATAAATGAGAAATTTGACCTGATATTTATGTCTTATGGAGTGTTGGCTTGGCTTCCTGATATGGAGAAGTTGGCTGATATATGTGGACAATTGATTAGAAAAGGTGGAAGTGTGATTATTGCTGAGTTTCACCCGACATTATATTTATTCGATTTTAGCAGCGGCCAGATTGCCTACCCTTACTTTAATACTGGGGTTTATAAAGAGATTACGAGTGGTGACTACGCTGATTTGGACGACAAGTCAATGGGTGTGGAATATTTCTGGTGTCACTCCCTAGAAGAGATCATGGGGGCATTTTTACAGGAGGATTTTAATTTGAAAATATTTAAAGAATATGACTATTCACCCTATAACTGTTTTCCAAATATGAGAGCAGTGGAAGAGGGTAAATATCAATTTTCAGAGGTCAAAGTCAGGATTCCACATGTTTTTTTATTGAAGCTGGACAAATAAATATTTTTTATATATAAATAATTATTTACGTAAGTAGATTAATCACAATATGTTAGAGTAGCTTTTTCTTTAGTCGGTCTTTTTCAATGAGTTATGCATTATTTTTTTCGAAAATAATCACGTCAAAATGGTATTTATCAATTGATATTTATCTTATATTTGTAGTCCGATTTTAACAGACTTATTTTTTTACCAAAAACCGCATTTATGCATTTAGATAATTACACTTCATTGAATGGTGTCAGTCTTAATACCTCCATTTCCAAGCATTTTGAACAGATTTTATTGACGATTGTGGCTTGTTTGGGTTTATTGGGTTCGGTATATATTTTTGCTGACAATACATTACTAGCCACCAATCCACCGGAATCAAATTTTCAATTATTCTGTGCTGCACCTGCTGACACAAATGAAAGCACTTCCTCTGATTTTGACAAATACGTCAAGATCGAAGGAGATTACAAGGTGGATTCAGAATTGAGATTCCAATTTTTAGGCGACCCAAAAGCTTCCCGTTATGTGATGGAAATGGGCGATGAAATGAGACACATTATTACAACCAATAATTTTACTCACGCTTATAGTAAGTCTGGGAAATATACGATTGAACTCAAGGAAATAAAGCGTGGACTTATAACTGTGTTGGCATCCAAAGAAATTAAGATAAAGTAAGAAATATAGTAATAGAACCATATTTTGATGAAAAGACACTCATTGCGAGTGTCTTTTTTTTTAGTGAATTGAATATTAATTTTGCCATTTTTGGTGTTTTGTATAAATTTACACAAAGATTTTCGTCAAAATGGAGCAATTAAAGTCTTTTATTGAAAAATATGGTTTTGGGGTATGCTCGTATTTAGCTGAGAAGTTGGGCATACAAACGTCTCGAGTCAGAGTGTTTTTTATATACATCACCTTTGTGACTATGGGCAGTCCTATAATTTTTTATTTAATAACTGCATTTTGGGTTAACATCAAGAAATATCTACGTAGGGGAGATTTGAATTACAGGTAAGCTTATCTCCATGCAAGTTGATTCAATCATCAACCCACTACCTCACATAAAATCTCCTTTTTAATATCGGGTAGCTCAATACAAGAAGAAGCAATATCGTGCAGCCAATGTAAAAATCAACATTGAGCATTTCATAATCTTTTAATAGAATAGCCGCTAATATGATGCCATACACAGGCTCCAAACTAATAATCAGATTGGCATTGAAGGCACTGACGACTTTTAATGCTCTCAGAGCCAAAATATAAGCAAAAGTGGTGCAACCTAAAGCTAGAATTAATAGATAAAACCAATCACTCACTCCCGAAGGCCAAAACGGCAGATTAATATTTTTATGTAAATAAAAAGGGAGGTAAATGGAAATAATTATAGCCGCACTGACCATCTCCCAAAAACTTACCAATACAGGATCATGGTTTTTGAGATACTTTTTATTCAAAATTCCAAATATAGAAGCAAGAAGGGCTGAGGCAAGCCCGACAATCACACCCAAAAAATACTTATCGCTGAGATTGTTGGTCACAAAACCAAAAATGGGAATCACCATCAGACCTAATAATACATCCAACCACTGAAACTTTTTCTTTAAAATCACGGGTTCTATCAAACTGGTAAATAAACTCGTCGTGGCAAAACACATCAAGGCAATCGAAGGATTAGAAATTTTTATAGAGTGGTAAAAAAATATCCAATGAAGTGCCACCACGAAGCCTATGAAAAGAAAAGTTTTTAACTCACGCTTTGAGATTTTTTTAAAAGCGGACTTTAGTTTCAATAGAACTGCCATGCCTATGCCTGCAATAACCACTCTCCACCATACAAGAACGACGGCGGTCAATGTAATCTTTGCCCCCAGTATGGCTGTTAATCCAAAAAATACGGTCGCAATGTGAAGGTCTAAGTAAGCCTTTTTTTCGTCGGTGTTCATTTTTGAAAATATCATTCAAAAATAACTCTGGCATCAAAGAAAATTTCTAATTGGGGAAAATATTTTATTTTTACGATGCGAATATTGATTTATTAAATCTTCCGGTATGTTGAATTTTGAAAAATATTTGAGTGACTTCAATAGCACTATCAGCCTTGAAGAATTTGTGTTGAATCTAGTGCTGACGACTGTCATCGTTTATCTGCTTAAGTTGTTTTATATCAAATTTGGAAATACGGTTTCTGATAGAGCAAAATTTTCTAATAATTTTATCCCACTTGCCTTAGCCACTCTTTTGATTATTACGGTCATTAAATCTTCGATTGCCCTGTCACTGGGATTGGTTGGCGCTTTATCTATTGTGAGATTTAGAGCAGCTATTAAAGACCCCGAAGAATTGACGATGCTATTTTTAGTGATAGGTTTTGGATTGATAGGTGGAGCCAATAAACCCATTTTGTCTATCGTGAGTTTTATTTTTATATTACCAATTCTCTTCTTTAATTTCAAAATATCTAAGCAAAGCTCACTAGAAACCGGGAAGACATATCTAAACATAAATACATCAAGACAAGATTTATTGAAATTGACGGATTCACTGGCCAAAGATGTTTCTTATCTAGAGCTTAGACGCAGTGATATCAGTAAGGATGGAATGTTCGTAAGTTACATGATTCAATTAAACGAACCGGGTGATATACTCAAGATTCAAAATATGTTACAAAATTTTGATGCTGACATTCGCATTTCGATTATTGATCAATCGACAGTTAGTGCATGATTATTGTAGATAAAAATAAAAATGATTCAAAAAAGTGGTCTAAATACTTTCTAGTCCTACTGATAGCAGTTATTTTTTTGTATCTTTTGTTGCCTTCCATTTACAAATATTATAAATCCTCGCAGAACTCTAATTACTACTTTTGCGATGCAGAGGAAGTGCGAAACGAGAACTTTCTAGGGGTTAATGCTCAATTTAGTGGAGGGCAGACACAATCCTCAGATTATGCGTTTTCGGGTAAGTATTCTAGTAAATTGGTAGGTGCTGAGCAATATGGTTTGGTACTTCATTTGGATTACCCCAAGGTAGGAAGTGTCCTAAAGATGTCAGTCATGTATTACGGAGATCTCACTAATATTTATCTTTCCTGCAATTCTAATCCCGAGTCAAACTTATTTTATAGTTCAAAACACATTGTCCAAAATATGGGGAATGGATGGTCAAAAGTAGAACTAAAGGTGACGGTACCAGATGATGACCAACTGAAATACTTTTTGATATTTGCATACAATCCTGATCCATCGAAGACCGTGTATTATGATGATTTGACGGTGGAGATTGAAGAGAAAGATCTGAAATCAAGTTTTACACCAGATATAGTTTCACTTTACCTTGATAATAAAGCGCTTAATAAACTGGAAAACCAAAGAAACGTGGCTTTAAACAAAGGGATTCTTATCACGGATGAAGATTCATGGGTAAAAGGTAAATTTTCCTATGACTCCTTAAATACTGAGGTGGAGCTCCGCTTTAAGGGGGATTGGGTAGATCATTTAGAAGGAGACAAATGGTCATATCGAATAAAAATGCCTTCTGAAGAATCATGGAAGAGAATGAAAGAATTTTCATTGCAAAGTCCTGATAAGCGATTTTATGTAAAAGAATGGGTTTTTCACAAAATGCTCGAAAATGAAGACATACTAAGTACTCCATACGATTTTATCAGATTCAAATTGAATAATCAACCGCCGTACGTGTATGCCTATGAAGGACACATGCTCAAGCAAATTCCGGAAAGTAACAAAAGGCGAGAAGGCGTCATCATCAAGTTTGGAGAGGATGAAAAATGGTCTCGTCTGGCAGATGCCCGCGACTTTGGACAAAATCGAGCTCCCTATGAAAATGAAGAACGAGTGATTGCCAATATTGAAGCATTCAAATCAAATAAAATTAAAAAGAATCCCGTACTTATGGAGCAATGGCAGCATGCTCATGAATTATTGTACAATTACCAACAAGGAATCAGCACTCCAGATGCTATTTTTGACATCGATAGAATGGCCAAATATTATGCAATATGCGACATCATGGAGGCCAATCACAGCACCATCTGGCACAACCAAAGATTTTATTACAATCCTATCATTGGTAAATTAGAACCCATTGGGTTTGATGGTTATTCTGAGGAGGGCGAACTCGTTTATTATGGCAAACCTTTTTTGGGAAACTACATGAATGATGACCACGTAAATTATTGGTATGCCTATTACTCTTACCTATTTAAGGATAGGAAATTCTCTGAGCTATATGCCCACTATCTGGCTGAGTTTTCTAAAAAGGAATATTTAGAAGATTTTTTTGATAAATACAGCATGGAGATTAATGAAAGAATAGAATTACTCAAGGAAGATTTTCCATCGTATAATTTTGAAACGGAAAGGATATATGCCAAAGCCATTAATATTAGTCAAGAGATGAAGCCTGCGGATAATCACAGTGTAAAAGTTTATATAAAATCTTGTGAATCTGATAGCTGTACGGTTTCAGTAGTAAATGTACACCGATTGCCGCTGACCGTATTTGGCTCAAAAAATAAACTCAAAGATGAAGAATGGCACCCTGTTGATGCATTTCTACGTACCACAAAACCAGGAAAAAAATTAAAATATTTCGATATTAAAATACCCATTGGTGACAAAATACTCATGTGGAAGTTAGATGGGGTAGAAGGGGATTATTATTCAAATATTCAAAAAATTAATCCACCGGCTCATCTCGAATTAGAATACAAATCGAATCATACACTTCAATTACCACTAGCAGATGACGAATATTCTATACATGGCGATTTGATTACAATCAACTCTGGTACTCATGAGGTGAAAAAACCCATGATTGTCACTGCGGATTATCAAATTACAATCAATGCAGGAGCAGAAATTGAGCTGGCTGATGATGCCTATATTTTAAGTTATGGTGCCGTAAATATCTTAGGCACTGAAGAAAATCCGGTTCAGATAATTGCAAAAGGCTCGAATCAAGGATTTTCTGTCATTAAACCCGAAGGTGAGTGTATTTGGACGCATGTGAGATTTGATGGGCTTGATAGACTCGAAGAAAATCAATGGCAGCTTACAGGGGCCGTGACGGTGTATGAAGCAAATATTAACATGGATAATGTCAGTATTTCTCATAACAAATGTGAGGATGCCCTCAATCTGATACGAAGTGATTTTGACATTAATCATCTTTTTATCAGCAACACCTTTGCCGATGGTTTTGATGCCGATTTTTGCGAAGGAAAGATTAAAAACTCTGTGATTAGAGATACAGGAAACGATGCTTTGGATTTCAGTGGAAGTACCATTGAGGTCGAAGATTGTCGCTTAATAAAATTAGGAGATAAAGGTCTCAGCGCAGGAGAGCAATCCACGATTAGTGGAGAGAATATAACTGTCGACGGTGCAGATATTGGCATTGCCTCTAAGGATTTATCCTTGGTAAGGATGAAAAAGGTTGATATCAAGAATTGTGATAAGGGCTTATCGGCATACATGAAGAAACCGGAATATGGTGGTGGTAGACTAGAGGTGAAAGAATTGAAGTCTGAAAATATTCAACATCTGTTTCTAAAAGATGATTTATCAGTGATAATGATTGATAATGAAGCAAAATAGATATGAATACAAATTCGTGTTTTATGAGGTAGATATTTACTCAATACTTCAAAAAATACTGATCCATCCCGCTTCTTTTAATCCATTGTTTACGCCTAGGTGGATAAATAACATTTATTATGATACGGTGGCTTTGTCTTCATTTAAGGAGAATGTCGATGGAGTCAATACTAGAAAAAAATATAGACTGCGATGGTACGGAGAGGATACTCAGCCGTTTCAAAATGCGATGGTGTTAGAATCTAAACACAAGGAAAACTTGGAAGGGTATAAAGTAATTGTTACCGATCAAGACTTTATCAAAACACTTCTCATCCCATTGAATGCGACGGTACAAAATCGGTATTTTCGTCATTATTATATTTCAACTGACGGGAAATTCAGAGTGACTATTGATGAAAAAATAGAACATAAGTCACCTTTCAATCATCATTGGATACCCGAACAATATAAATTAGTGGTTGAGCTGAAATTTGACAAAACCGAAGTTGATGAATCAAAATGGATTTTAGATCATCTGAAATTCCGACAGTCAAAGAATTCAAAGTATGCTTCGGGTATAGAACTCGTTGGTGCCTTGATATAAATTCCAAAAATCATGACTATTTTTTGAATTTAGTTTCATTTTCAGACTTTCTAAACTCTACAATTTTTGTAATCAAATCTAAGGGTAACGGTTTATCCAGAGGGAATTGAACCGAACCTTTTCCTTGTTTATAAATCGATAATTCTTTTTCGAATTTGCTATGTCCCGACGGCGTCGCATACAATCCAATATGATTTTTATAAGCAGCGAAATAGACCAAGGGCTTACCAAAAGTCTTGAATGCTGGCATTCCATAAGCCAGACTTTCGGCAGCGTCTGGTGCTGTATTTAAAACAATATTTCGAATTTTTTCCAATAATATCCTGGTTTCAGGAGGGAAACTATTGATATAATCTGAGACGGAATTAGGATTTGATTTCATTTGTTTAAAATTTTGTAACCATAAGATTATCAGTAGATTGCGAAATTTTATTCATTTGAGTTTTGGTGTGATTTAGCTCATGGAAATTTCATAAATAATTATTCTAGGATCTGAAAAATATAAAAAAAACTCAATTTCTTACGAAAAGCCATTTAACAGAATTGTAAATCCCTAATGTAACGTAACCTAAGATTCCCGGTTTTACTTTTTTGTTGATCTCAATGGAAAGAATTGAGTATTCTACAGAATGGTTCATTTTATTGATTTTGCTTTTGAGCAAATCTATGGTTTCATTTAGTCTCTCAAGTTCTCTTTCAATATTTATTATAGACTCAACATTTGTTGCAATATTGAGTAGTTCTAGATATTTTTTTCTTGTACTTTCTGCATTTTCTAATCTTATATTGTAGTCAGTGTATTCGTTTGTAATATCAACCCCTGAAATATTTTTATCGTTGATTTTGCCTAATTTTGCGACCTCATCTAAGGCTTCTAATAAATTATCCTTGATTATTTTTATCGACACCCAATGCTTATTAGATTCAACAACATATCCTTGATTATTTTTAGCGACCACATATATTTTTTGAATGACGCTATCCGGATTTTCTGCCGTTAATTTTACATAGGCAGTATATGCAACCATCCTATCTTCTTGCCGATTTCTATTGAGATAATCGCTGGATTCAGAATTTAAACTTTGATACTCATCCAAGTAATTATTTGATCCAGATAATAAATTGTTATTTGTACTACCACAACCGACCAAAAGCAGTAATAGACCTATGGTTGAGACACTTTTTAAACTTTGAATTATCATGATTAAATCTGGTGTTTTCTAATTATAGTAAAGCCAAAATATTTTGAATAAGTAAGTATATAATAAACGGAATTCAATGAAAATAAGTATAAATAGATTAAATAACAAAGGAAATAGGCCTATTACTAATGTAGTAGCCCGTATTCTATTCCTAATTTTAGCATGAGTTCATAAGCTTCCTGATAGTCATTTTTGATGTCACCTTCAAGAATGGCTTCACGAATGGCAGTTTTTATTTCGCCTACTTTTTTAGACGGTGGAATACCAAAAGTTTCCATGATGAGCTCTCCGCTGATTGGCGGTTGCCAATTTCTAATTTTGTCGTTTTCCTCGACAGTCTTGAGTTTTTCACTAACCAAAGTATAATTTTCACGATACCTTTTTACTTTTTCGTGATTTTTGGAGGTCACATCCGCTTTGCATAACAACATTAAATCATCGATATCATCGCCGGCATCAAATAGTAGTCTTCTAATAGCAGAATCTGTAATATTGTTTTTAGTCAAGCTGATGGGTCGCAAGTGAAGCCTTACCAAATTTTGAACATATTTCATCTTATGATCTAACGGCAACTTGAGGTTTTTAAATAATCGTGGAACCCACTTAGCTCCCAAGACTTCATGACCATGAAATGTCCACCCCAGTTCTGGGTCAAATCTTTTAGTTGGCGGTTTGGCAATGTCATGCAACAGTGCCGCCCATCTAAGCCATTCGTTGTCAGATTCTTGAGCGACATTGTCCAGCACTTCAAGTGTATGATAAAAATTATCTTTATGAGATTTTCCATTGATAGTTTCAACCCCCTTGAGAGCAGGCAATTCTTTAAAGATATAGGGCAAAATACCCGTTTCATCCAAGAGCAAAAAGGGTATGCTGGGAGTTGCAGAATTGATCATTTTTCTCAATTCGGTCGTGACACGTTCCTGAGTGATGATTTTAATTCGATATGCATTTCGCTTGATTGCCATCTTAGTTTCGGGATCAAGATCGAAATTCAATTGTCCTGCAAATCGAATAGCTCTCAACATTCGCAGCGGATCGTCAGAAAAGGTGATATCGGGATCGAGTGGGGTGACGATACGTTTCCTTTGGATGTCATTTAAGCCATTGAATGGGTCGATAAATTCACCAAAATTTGATTTATTTAGTTGTATGGCCATGGCATTGATGCTGAAATCTCTCCGGTTCTGGTCGTCTTCCAAGGTTCCGGGTGTAACCGTTGGGTTTCGGGATTCTCGTTGATAGGACTCTTTTCTTGCCCCTACAAATTCGATTTCATAATCGCCTGATCGTATCATGGCCGTACCATAAGTTTTAAAAATGTGGATGTTTGAGTTGTTGCCGATTTCCTTATGAACTTTTTCAGCCAGCTCGACACCACTTCCTGTAGTGACTATATCGATGTCTTTACAGGGTCTGCCGAGTACAAGATCTCTCACGTATCCACCTATCACGTAGGCGTCAAGTCCAATGCTATCCGCTATTTCGCCTATTTTGCGAAGGAGTTTTTCAACACTTTTATCTAGTTGTAAATGGGCTTGCATAAATCTTATTTACTTGGTTAAGTTCCGATTTTTTTCCCATTCCCAAGCGGACTGCATGATTTCTTTGATGCCATATTTCGGTTGCCAGTAGAGTTGATTTTTCGCTTTTTCATAACTGCTATAGATCGCAACAACGTCTCCGGGCCTACGTGCCGATATTTCATAGCTTAATTTGACATTATTCACGGTCTCGAATGCATTGATAGCTTCTAACACAGTGTAACCAGAGCCCGATCCTAAGTTAAATACTTCGACTTGATTCTGTTGTCTATAAAGGGCAAAATCCAGTGCCAGAGTGTGTGCTTCTGCCAAATCCATGATATGTATGTAATCTCGTACACAAGTACCGTCTCGAGTATCATAATCATTTCCGAAAACCTTCATACATGGCCTATTGCCGATGGCGGTTTCGGTGATGACAGGAACAAGATTTTGAGCAGTATTAATGGGAGATTCTCCGATTTTTGCGGAGAGGTGGGCTCCTGCCGGATTAAAATATCTAAGTAATACGGCTTTCATATCACTTTTTTTGATACAATCTTCTATGATTTCTTCTCCCATTTGTTTAGTTCGCCCGTAGGGTGACTCTGCCGGCTGTAACTCTGTATATTCATCGACGGGGCTCGATTTGACTTCGCCATAAACGGTGCAACTCGAACTAAAAATAAAGGCTTTTACGCCATATTTTTGAGCACATTCTTGCACGTTGAGAAGACTATTTAGATTGTTTCGAAAATACAGAAATGGTTTCTCTACGGATTCGCCGACAGCTTTTAATGCGGCAAAATGTATGATGGCATCTATTTTTTGTTCTTTAAAAATGGTCTCGGTCTTTGTAAGATCTTGTAAATCAATGTTGTAGTGCTTAATGCGAACACCTATAATATCTTCGATTTTGGAGAGGGAGGAAATGTCAGAATTCATCCCATTATCTATTGAAATGGGCAGGTATCCGTGTTCGTATAAATTGATTATTGTGTGACTGCCGATATATCCTGTACCTCCTGTAACCAAAACGGTTTTTCTTTGCATATTTTTTTTAGCTTTGTCCGCCCAAAGATAGTTAATATGAATGAAGCCAACATGGATTTAAAAGTCATTGAATCGAAAATTAGAGAATACGTTTTTAAAGCTGCTGAGGCGATATTGGAAATATATGATGATGAATCATCCTTTGGTATCGTTGATAAGGCTGATAATTCACCTCTCACAAAGGCTGATCTTCGATCCAATGAAATCATCTGTGAAGGCTTACGAAAAATCACACCGGATATTGCTATTCTGAGTGAGGAGAACAAAATGTTGTCTTTTGACGAGAGAAAAAATCTCGAATATTTGTGGATTTTAGACCCACTAGACGGCACCAAGGAATTTATAAAACGCAATGGGGAGTTTACGATAAATTTAGCTCTGACCCATCACAATAATTTAGTGCTTGGCATCGTCATGATTCCTGTGGTCATGAAGTACTATTATGCGATTAAAGGAGCTGGTGCTTTTCATGATGGAAGGAAATTAGAAGTTCAAAAGTTTTCTACAAAAGATAAAAATGTTAGAATAGTTGCTTCTAGGTCATTTATGAATGATGAAACGAAGTATATCATTGAAAAATTTGATAATCCTGAAATGAGACCCAGTGGTAGTGCCTTGAAATTTTTGAATATTGCAGAAGGTAAAGCTGATTTTTATCCTCGCATGGCACCTACGATGGAATGGGATACGGCTGCGGCTCAATTGGTGCTAACTGAGGCGGGCGGTCACGTACTTGATGCCAGGACACTTACAGAACTTAGATACAACAAGGAAAATCTACTAAATCCTTTTTTTATTGCCTATGGTGATATGAATGAGGAGATTAATGATTTAATGAATTGATAAACCCTTTTATGAATTCTACCAAGTTTTCTGCTGTAATAATTACACTCAATGAAGCTGAAGTCATTGCAGATACTTTGTCTGGTGTTTTGCAACTGGCTGATGAAGTCATTGTAGTAGATTCGGGATCTACCGATGATACTAGAACAATTGCCGAGAATATGGGGGCAAGAGTTGTACTTACAGAATGGAAAGGTTATAGTGCCACTAAAAATTATGGCATTTCTTTGACGAGTAATGACTGGATATTTTGTTTTGATGCGGACGAACAAGCTGATTCTGAATTGATTCAATCAATAAAAACAATTAATCCAAAGTCAGGAAATGTTTATCTTATGAATCGCTTGACACGATTTGAGGGTAAGGCGGTAAAACATGGTTCTTGGCATCCTGATTGGGTCGTGCGACTATTTAATAAACAGGAGTGTCATTGGAACAAAAGCTTGGTACATGAGTCCTTAGAACCGCTGCGTGACAAGAAAAAAGTAAAATTAAACGGGTATTTAAATCATAAAAGTGTCAATTCTCAAGAGGAATTTGATGACAAAATAGACCTTTATGGTAGGCTAAAAGCGCAGCAGTGGATTTTGAATGGAAATAAACCAACACTCATAAAGAAAATAATTGGGCCACAGATTCGTTTTTTTACCAGTTATGTTATAAAATTGGGTTTTCTTGACGGATCATTGGGATACCGAATTGCAAAAGGAGAAGCTGATTTAATAAGAAAACAATTGTTTTATTATCAACAGCTGAAATAGACATTGTCTAAAATTATTATACCACAAAAGTGGCAAGATTAACTTTGAATAGTTGATTTTTGTGTTACTTAAACCTTTTTAAACTCATGAAAAAATCGTGAAAAGGATTAGTTTTCTGTACTTACTAATAATGCTGATTGCATCATGTGGAAGCACCAATGTGAATGAACATTATCAGAAAGATCGTTCATCAAATCCAATAGAAAAAAGACATTTTCTTTTTAATTTTGAAGACGAATCGACGATATCGCCAGTACTAGAGAAGGCTAAAGCGCAGAAAAAATTGATTTATTTAGATGTGTCAGCATCGTGGTGTCTACCTTGTCAACTGATGAAGCGAGATGTTTATACGGATAAACAAACCGCCGATTTTTTTAATAAGAATTTTATCAATTATCTTGTGGATGTCGAAAGTGATGAAGGACCTGATATCAAGGTTATTTTTGATGTAAAGCAGCTTCCTACTTTGCTCATTTTGAATGAACAAGGTGATGTCTTGAAAAGACACGAGGGAGCTTATTATCAGGAAGACTTGATTAGGTTTGCCAGTGAATTAATTAATAATTAGTCCATCGAAATACCTATAAAAAACCACCGACGAGGCATCACCGCTCCTAATATTTCTTCGTATTTTTGATTTCCCAGATTGCTTATTTTTCCAAATATTCGCATGCCATTTGCTGAAATTTGATGTGAAATCTTTATGTCTGCAAGCCAGTAAGATGGTTTAATATAAAATCCCAAAGATTCCAATTTGTCTGTTTGTCTGGTGATGTACTGCTGCTCAAGGTTTATGGACCAATAGCCATAATCCAGTGTAGAAATCAACGATAGATTGTGTTTAGGGTGGTTGGCAAGATATTTTGAGGTTGACGAGGCCTTTGTGTGGATGTAAGTGTAGGCAAGGCGATTTTCAAACTTTATATTTTCAGCATTGACTTTGAGGTGATTCGCAAAAAATTCAATCCCATGAGTTCTGGCATCCGCGATATTTTTTGAATAATAATAGTTTTGATTTTCTTGAAGATTATCGGCATTCTTGATGTCATTAGAATTAGTATTGTCAAAGTCAATCAGATTTTTGGAGTCTCGGTAAAATAGGGTCGCCCCCCAGGCAAATCTATCCGAGAAATTGTTTTTTATTCCCAATTCATAACTCCATGAGCTTTCGGGAAGTAAGTCGGGATTGCCAATATTTCTACCCGGCGTGAGCAGAGGAATATTGTGAGAAACATATCTTTCTGTGAAGTCTGCCGCTCTTATTCCTTTAGAAACTCCTGTCCAATAGTGCCATTTATCTTTCCTATATGAAAGGCTTACTTGTGGCAAATATTCTATATTAAAAATTTTATCATATTCTAATCTCTGACCTAGGTCGATTGTAAAATCGTCGTTAACCATATACTTTAAAAGTGTATATGCCGCCCAGGTATTCTTGTCATGATCGCCTCTGTCCGTACTCTTAATGCTGCTAGATGAGACGTTGAAACCCACAGAAATACTAACGTGGTTGTTTGCGATATAGATTTGATTAAGATTCATGGTCGATAAATTGGTGGTATGTTCGTTAGATGGAAATGCGGGATTAAAGGTAAATTCGTCATAAAGTTGCTTAAATCCAAGGTTCAATTCGCTTATCCACCTTCCTTTGTTTGCTCTTAGCGAACTGATTAAATATTTATTTTTTATATGTTCAATAGACTCATCTGCAACTGATTGTGTATAAAAATATTTGGCAGCAAATTTTCTGACATCTAGACCTGCACGGGCATAGATAGAAAAATTATCGTTAAATCGATATTTGCCAGCAAGGCTCATCATATTGATATTAAAAAAGTTGTTGTACGTACTGTCTTCCGTAAAACCATATCCATAATTGGGATTATCTAAAGTTTCACCTGCAGATATGTTTGTTCGGACAGCGGCTGACATAGTCAATTTTTTGCTAGAGCTAAACATTGAGATATCCGCATTGATGTTTTCATGAGAACCAGCCGATATTTCACCAGATAGAGTCTTATTTTTTGATGATCCGAGTGCTAGATAAGTTTTGGTTTTGATATGAATGATACCTCCCACGGCATCCACACCATAGGAAATCGCTGAGGCTCCACGAATAATCTCGATTTGTGCAATTTCTGAAAGTGGAATTGGAAAATTACCGTTGTAGTGACCTGTCAGAGGGTCATTAAATCTTACATTGTCAATCAGTATGAGGACTTGGCTATAGGTGCTACCTCGTATCCCGATGTCGGTCTGTACGCCGAAGCCGCCGCGGTTGTTGAGATTGACCCCCGCGATATTTTTGAGTAAATCACTTACCGATGTGGCAGTTGATGATTTAATTTGTTGTGCATTGATAACCTGGACATCTTTGGAGGACTGTGCTAGAGTCGAAGGGATTCGGCTGGCCGTTACGACTAAGGAATCCAAAAAGAAGTTCTGTGAATGAATCGTATGCAGCGAAAATAAAAATATAATGAGGGATAATGCTCTTAACTTTGACATAACACCAATTTTTTGAAATTAATAGTGAACCAGAAGGCAAGAGTCTCTATCCTCCAGAGTACTTGGTATTCTTAAATCCTTTTTGCTTCAATATTTCAAGAATCTTATCTCTCATATTACCTTGAATAATGATTTCACCATCCTTACTAGAACCTCCAACACCACATTTTACTTTTATCTCTTTGGCGAGATTTTTAAGTTCGTCTTCTTCTAGCGGTAGCCCACGAATTATAGCTACTTCCTTGCCACCGCGGTGTTTTTTTTCGAGATGAATTCTTACTTGTGCATGATAGTCAACATTGGTATTCTCTGCTTTGGGTTCTTCAGGGGCATTATCAGGATTACCCAATGCCTGAAAATCATCCCAATTCAATATTTTTTTCTCATTTTTTGCCATAACTATTGATTTCTCTTCCAGTTAAAATTAATCATTCTCAGAATCAACATGCCTAAATCTTGAGACCCAAAAGCAGAATTTGATAATACGATGACACCGGTCTTGGTTGATCTTACAAATCCTATAAATGCGGAATGCCCAGAAGTTTTTCCAGTATGAGTTGCCACTATAAGGTCGTTGACTTCCAGTAGATTCCAACCATCACTGATAAACAATTTGTCATTAAAACTGATATTTCTTTGTTCAAAGTTGTCCTTCATATACACCCCTAAATCCGTGTTGTAGTCATCAAAGTTTGCTTTTATGAATTTCACCAAATCTTCGCAAGTAGATTTAACAGATTCCGATCCTTTGAAACTGTTGAAAATCCATGGCTTGACTTCCTTGAGAGCTCGATCATATCCTATGGTTATGACTTCTTTTTTCCGCTCTTTAAACTCAACAAAAGATTGGTGCATGTCCAATGGGTCAAATAAATATTTTTCCATGATGTCGCCAAAATCTGCGTTTAGAAGCCGTTCTAAAATGTAGCTAAGCAAGGCATAATTGGTGTGTGAATACACGAAAAACTCTTCGTTGTCGGGAATATAGTCGCGATAAAACTCCAATAATTCCTTGTCACCATAATATTCATAAGGATTCTGAGGGTCTTTTTCGTACCTGCCAAAGTACAATGGTCTTTTGGGTAATTGTGTCGAATGATTCAGAAGATCTTTGATGAGATATTGCGACATTCTCGGATTGCGATATTCTTCAGGTAGATAGGAATTAATGGTGCTGTCCCGTGAAATGATATTTTTTTCAGCCAGAATGTCAACCAATGTCGAGGTCAACACTTTGGTAACACTTCCAATCTCAAAAACGTCATTGGACTTTAAAATTTCTTCTTTATCCTTATATTTAGAGCCAACGGTAATGTACCAAACAGAGTCCCTGTCTATCACGGCGATTTCCATTCCAGGGGTTTTTTCCGGCTCAATCGAAGTGTCAAATTTTATTATTTCCGAGATTTGAAATTCTAAATCTTTTTTTAAAAATTGACTAAAAAGAAACGCAGGTTTCAGCGATAAAAACAAGAAGAGACATGCAAGCTTTAAAACAAAATTGTTATAAATTGTCATATTTATTTTCCATTTTGATCACTTTTTCCATCACAATTTTTTCAAGATGTTCTTTATAGGCAATGATTCTTTTTTGAACGGTATGATCTTGAGTACCGATAATCTGTGCAGCTAGAATACCCGCATTTTTTGCGCCATTAAGCGCTACGGTTGCCACTGGAACACCTGCAGGCATTTGAAGAATACTTAAGATAGAATCCCATCCATCCACACTATTTGATGACTTTATGGGTACCCCAATCACAGGAAGTGGGCTGAGCGAGGCGACCATACCCGGCAGGTGAGCAGCTCCTCCAGCACCGGCAATGATGACATGAATCCCCCTCAAGTGGGCATTATTGGCATATTCGTATAGTCGGTGTGGTGTTCTGTGAGCCGATACGATGGTCATTTCGTAAGGAATGTCTAACTCCTTGAGAATTTCTGCCGCTTGACTCATTACAGAAAGGTCTGAATCTGAACCCATTATTATTCCTATCATGATATTACTTTAAGGTTTTCTTTAATGAAATTTGCTTTTTGCAAAGCTACTTTTAATTTTTCATCACAAATAGTAACATGGCCCATTTTTCGATTGGGTTTGGTGATTTCCTTTCCATAAATGTGCGGATAGACACCTGATAACTCAAGGCATTCCGCAAAACCCTGATATCTTGCCTTGCCCGTATAACCCGCCTCTCCAAGTAGATTGACCATCACCGACGCTGATTTTAGTGTAGTTTCGCCTAGAGGAAGCCCTAGAATGGCTCTTAAATGTTGTTCATACTGTGAGGTGACACAGGCCTCTATCGTGTGGTGTCCACTGTTATGTGGTCGCGGTGCCGCTTCATTCACTAAAATGTTGCCATCATCATCCAAAAACATCTCCACAGCAAGGAGTCCTACGATTCCAAGCCTAGAAGCCAAATTTTCAGCTATGACCGTCGCATCATTTTGTTGTTTTTCAGTGCAATGACTCGGACAAAAAAGATAATTTACCAAATTGGCTTGAGGGTCAAAAGCCATTTCTACCATCGGAAAAGATTTCATATTGCCATCTACGTCTCGAGACACAATTACGGCAAGTTCTTTATCGATATTTACCTTGGGCTCGATGACTGACTTGGTATCCATGAGCAATTCCAATTCTTCAACACAATTGACCACTTGAACTCCACGACCATCATATCCACCCAATGCCGCTTTCTGCACAAAAGGTATCGCGATATCACCAGATTCTATGGCATTCAAAATTTCCGCCTTTCCTTCATAAATATTGAATTCTGCGGTCGGAATTTGGTGTTCTTGGTAAAATGTTTTCTGAACCGATTTGTCTTTAATGATTTCAATGACTGATGGTTGCGGGAAAATCTTCTTACCCTTTGACTCGAGTATTTTAAGGGCATCCAGATTCACATCTTCTATTTCTATGGTTATCACATCACAACCTTCACCAAAAAACAAGACATCATCAAAACCTCTGAAATCTCCCTCGAGAAAATCACGGCACACAATGCCAGCCGGAAACTGCTTGTCAGAATCTAAAATTCTGAGGTGAAGGCCTAATCTAGATGCCGATTGGGCAAGCATTTTGCCCAGTTGTCCTCCCCCTAATACCCCGATTTTTACTTGATGTAAATCCACTACTTTCTCTTACAATTTAAAATAATTAGGGTGCAAAAGTATTGAATATTATTTTTGTAGAAAATTATACAATTCACTTTAATGCAAAAGATACTCATAAAAGATGCTCGCATCGTCAATGATAATAAGATTATAGAAGGAGATATATTGATTGAAAATGGCCGGTTTGAGAAAATAGGCGGGATTATAGATGTGAATGCAGAAGAAATTTCTGCGTCGGGAAAATATGCACTACCTGGAATTATCGACGATCAAGTCCATTTCAGAGAACCCGGATTGACTTATAAGGCCGATATCAGATCAGAATCTATGGCCGCCGTAAGTGGTGGAGTAACGAGTTTTATGGAGATGCCCAATGTGAAGCCACCGACCCTAACACAGGAGTTGTTAGAAGAAAAATATAAAATAGGATCAAATAATTCCTATGCCAATTTTTCCTTTTTCATGGGAGCTTCTAATGATAACCTTGAAGAGGTGCTCAAAACAGATCCAAAAAATGTATGCGGGGTCAAAATTTTTATGGGTTCGAGTACGGGTAATATGCTGGTAGATCAGGAGTCAGCCTTAGAGAATCTTTTCTCCAAAGTTCCCATGTTAATCGCGACTCATTGTGAAGATGAATCTACAATTAGGCACAATTTAGAATTGTATGAAGCACAGTTTGGAAATTCACTCACCGCTAAATTTCATCCCCTGATACGGTCAAGAGAAGCTTGCTACCTAACGAGTAGTAAGGCGGTTTTGATGGCAAAAAAATTTGGAACAAGATTGCATATCTTACATATTTCGACTGCCGAGGAAGTGAATTTGTTTTCAAATGATATTCCTCTAATAGATAAAAAAATCACCTCTGAGGCCTGTGTGCATCATTTGAGTTTTAATGATTCTGATTATGAAAAGTTGGGTAATCAAATAAAATGTAATCCGGCCATTAAGTCAGAACAGGATAGATTAGCGATTTTTCAGGGAGTTTTGGATGATAAAATTGACATTATCGCGACCGATCATGCACCGCATACTTGGGAGGAAAAGAAGAAATCTTATCTCGAGGCTCCCAGCGGCCTGCCACTGGTGCAGCATTCACTTTATATGATGATGAATCATGTAAAAAATGGGGCATTGACTGTGGAGGAACTGGTCGAAAAAATGTGTCATGCCCCGGCTCAATGCTTTAAAATTCAAGATCGTGGATATATTCGAGAAGGTTACTGGGCAGACTTGGTGCTTTGGAATCCCGAAAAAGTATATACGGTAGATAAATCTAATATCCGATATAAGTGCCATTGGTCACCCTTAGAAGGAATGACATTTCAAGGGGAAGTATCCAGCACCATTGTCAACGGTGTATTAGTATATAACGAGGGTGAGTTGCGACCAATTCCTGTTGGTAAACGGTTGCAATTTTTTACGCATTAAGTAATTATGGGTATATATGCCACCGATTCTAGTGTATTCAAATCTTTGTTTATTCTAAAGCAATAGGTGGAAATTCCGTTGGTAATGAGTTGATAAGGTGCATTAATTTCTTGGTTGTAAGCCAATATTTGATCCACCACGTGCTGGTTAATAATTTGGCTAAATGATTTACATTCCACGATGATGAAAGGTTTAGCTTTCCTATCGAAAACTACAAGGTCAAACCGCCTAAGTCTTCCATTAATTTTAATACTTTTTTCTACCGCCATAAGACCTTTATCAAATCCCTTTTCAAGCAAATAGCGGATCAACAATTGTCTTACCATTTCTTCTGGCTGAAGTATATAATAGTGCTTGCGAATGGGATCCCAGAGTAAATTCGTTTGGTCTTCAGTTTTAATTGACAGTTGATTTTGATAATTTTTCAATGGTAATTTTAGGTCAATCATCAGCACTATTTATAAGTTACTTTTAATTCTTCACCGATCGATAAAACCCCACTTGAGCTGGAGACCATTTTCATACCTAGAGCAATACCTCGAAGCCTGCGTCTTTCAAGCGAAAGGGTTTTTAATAAATTGAAATCTATGTGGCCTGTGGCTTCCGACATATTGATGATTTTGCAGCGATAACACTCTTTATCAACATTAAAAAAAAGATGATTGGACTGGAGGGTTTTTATATCGTCTTCACCATACTCCTCAACACCTTGAATGACAATGTTCGGTCTAAATCTAAGGGGTGAAAGCACATGATTTACCATCGTACCTATATGCTTGACCGTCTCTGCACTCAATAACAACAAAGGGTAGGAATCTACATAATTGGTATTGACCACACCTTGAGTTGTTTGCTTAGAACGGGAGTCGACACGGTGTTTTTTTACGAGTCTGACAGATTTCTTGAGATGGTCAGATAACCATTCGTTTATTTCTGGCAACGCCGTGATACTCTGGACTTTGTCATTCCAAATTTTTACATCTTCACAATTCTTGGACCAGGCATATTCGTCAATTTTTATGACTTCACGATCGACTGATATAATAAGGGATTCGTTTTCGATTTTTAACTGAAAATTTGTTAGTTGAGGCTCTTCTCTTAGTGTGACGAATTTATTTCTATCATCGATGAGCATCATAGTTCTATCTCCTTGAATGCAATTTGGGGTAATGAATGCCGTGTCTAAGGATATTCCCGGCATGGACTTGATAGGGTAGATGAATATGTTTTTAACTTTAATCATATTGTTCCCAAAAATTTATATTAACATTTTTATTTAAATAGATTTATATATTATTATAAAATTTAATATAAATTGTATTTCAAATCGGATTAAATAAACGTTAATCCCTGCAAATGTATGAATAATGATTACTTTTGCAACGTTTTATTAAGATACAATCTTATTGATAGGAAGTAGTAAAGATAGCCTTTTTAATGGAAGAGAATACGAATCAAGTCAAATCAAATAAATCTATGTTGAGGCGAATCCTCAAGTGGGTTTTTAGATTTGTATTATTGGTCGTATTTTTATTATTCCTGATAAATCTAAAACCTGTACAAAGCTTTATTGCCAAAAAACTGGCAAAATCTCTGAGTGAAAGGCTTGATGCAGAAGTGACTTTGGATCACTTGAGTATCAGTATAATTGATGGATTGGTACTAGAAGACTTCAATGTTGTCAGTGCTTCCGACACCGTTTTGGCATGTAAGGAGTTGGATATTTCGCTTCGTAAGAGTCTTTTAAATCTATTTTCGGGAAAGTTGTTTATCAACAAGATTAAACTAAATGGTTCTTCGATTAATATCGTAAAAAATTCGGGGGATGATTTCACAAATTTTGAAATGCTTCTCCAGAAATTAGGTTCTGACAAGCAACAGAAAAGCAATAAATCTATTGTACTTGAGCTAAGTGCTATTGAGATTGAAGATGTTCATGCAACCGTCAAAATGGAAGACAAGGGCATAGAATATGATTTTTTACTCTTTGAAGCATATCTAGGTTTTGATCAAATAGAACTTGAGAGTGGGCGGTTTTTATTAGATTTTATCCAATTAAACAAACCGATTATAAATATCAATCGCTTTTGTGAAGATTTTACGGAGCAAGAGGGAGTCGAGGAGGATTTGCCTATTGATACGATTTCAAGTGATCTTTTTATCTCTATAACCAATGCCATCATTAAAGAAGGAAAATTTTCCTATTCAAATCAACTTATTGAAAAATCAAAAATTGGCGGGTTTGATTCTAATCATTTTGTGATTGGCAATATTAACTTTGATGGAGATTCATTAGTGTATGACAAATTGGACTCCATCCGATTGAGTCTCAACGAATTTGCTTTCAAGGAAGAAAATGGAAGAAACTTGAAGAAATTTAGTATTTCTAGGTTTTATCTCACTGAGCAAAAACTTCAACTTGAAGATGTTTCTTTGATTACCGATGACTCAGAGATTTTTCAATCTATACAGTTAAAATACCCTTCGAAGGAGCATTTGTTTAGTTTTGATAATTCTGTAGTATTTGACGGAAATTTTGACAATTCAAGGCTGGATGTTAAGGACTTGCTGTATTTTTTACCCAAATTAAAAGATAAGCCTTTTTTTGTCAAAAATAAAAATTTATCTCTTGACTGGTCAGGACACATTCTCGGTAAGCCCAATAATTTTATTGGTAATGACATTTCCATAAAGATTGGTAATCGACTGAGCTTAGACGGCACCATGAGTATTAAAAACATTCAAGATATTGACAATGCCTTGGTCAATTTCAATATCAAAAACTTAAATTCTTCAGTTCAACTGCTTCGTGACATCATACCGAATTTTAATGCTCCACCCAATTTTGATAAGTTGGGAAAATTTAATTTCCAAGGAAAATTCAATGGATTTATCAAGGATTTTGTTGCTTATGGAAAATTGAATTCCGACATTGGTCAAGCCGAGATGGATATGCGATTAGATCTCAAGCAAGGCACAAATAATGCCTCTTACAGCGGAGAAATGAGTTTGGTAAATTTTGATTTGCAAAAATGGACAGACAATCCCAATTTTGGTAAAATCAACTTTTATACCCAAGTTTCTGAGGGTAAAGGACTTACGGGAGCCAATGCAGAAGCTGACTTAACGGCACGGGTCAATTCGCTAGAACTGAAGGGATATGCTTACGAAGATTTCGTCATCGATGGTAAAATAAAGAATAATAATTTTGATGGATCATTCACCATTCACGACCCGAATCTAGACGTTGTATTTAATGGGCAAGTGGATTTAACGCAAAAAACACCATTTTTTAATTTCAACTCTAAGATTAATAACCTGGATTTAACCGCTTTAAATCTATCAAAAACACCTTTGAGATTTAATGGAGACTTTGATATCAATATGCTTGCAAGTAGTATCGATGATTTGACCGGAACAATCGCAGGAAATGACATCAATGTATTTCGCAATGACACGATTTATAATATCAAAGAATTAAAAATTAATAGTAGAGACCTGACCAATGGGCAAAAATCTCTAAACGTCAAGTCTGATTTTACGGAAATCAACATTGAGGGAATCTATAAAATCAGCAATTTTGGTAATAGTCTCAAAAAATTGTTTGAGGTCAATTATGCCTACCCAGCCGAACTGCTTAAAATTCATGCAAAAGAAATAGAAGAACCTGAAGCTTATTCATTTAGCTTAGATGTCACCGATAGCAGAAATCTATTTGAACTGCTCAACGTGAAAGATGTGCGATTGCAAAATTTTAAGGCAAAAGGTAGTTTGGATACCGAAAATAACGAATTGGATTTTGCGGTGAATGGGCCACTTGTCCAAGTCAAGGATATGAAATTTATGGATGTACAAATCCTGGCAAATTCTAAGGGTCAGAGGGGTGATATTTTGATAAATTTGGACTCCACCTATGCATTTAACCGAGGTTTTAATCCTATCGAAATCCAAGCAAAACTCAAAAAGGACACGGCGTCTATTCTGCTTTCAACTTTTCAAATTCAGGACTCTATTCAGCGATTTGACATACTCACTGAAGTGATTCCACACGAAAAAGGATTTGAAGTTCACCTCAAAGATGAAGGCATAAGAATATTCGGTAGGAAATGGAAACTAAATCCCGACAATAAAATTATTATTGGAAAAAATTATCATCAGATCGAACATTTTGTCCTGACTGATGCTAATAGATTTGTAGAACTATATGGTATAGATGATAACGGAATCGGCCTAAAATTGCGAGAATTTGACATCGATTTAGTCAACGGACTTATCCATTATGATAAAATGAAGTTTACCGGTATTGGGAATTTGAATATCCGTGTTGAAAATATTTATAAAAAACCGGAGATTTATGGTCAATTCATCATTCCTGATTTCAAAATCAATGGTGATAGTTATGGCGATTTGGAAATAGATGTCACAAAACAAGATGGTGGCTACCTCGATGGTCTATTCAGCCTTATCAAAGACGATCAATACATTAAGGCTGATGGGAAATACAATACCGATCAAAAAACTTTAGTCTCTACCGTGAAAGGCAATAAATTTCCTTTAAAAATCCTCGAATACCTATTGAAGGATGGAATCTCTGAAACTCAAGGGACTATTGACCTCGATGCCGAGATTGATGGGCCCATCAAATCTCTGCAAATGAGTGGAGGAGGCATAGTCAAAGGAGGTGCTGTAAAAGTCAATTATCTTGGATCCAAGTTTTATTTTGACAATCAAAGAGTTAAGCTTTCGGAAAATAAAATTGATCTGACCGGTGCAAAAATCTATGACGAAAACGGTCAAGAAGGTATTGTGAAAGGGTGGCTTTACCATGATGCATTTAGAAATTTTGGTGTTGATGCAAACATATCTGGCAAGGATGTATTGATATTGAATACCACAAAATTTGACAATCCCATATACTATGGTAAGGGAAAAGGGGATGTATCGGTTGACTTTAAAGGCTCGTTTGACCAAGTGGATATGACCATCAGTGCCGTGACCAAGGCTGGTACAGAAATTAGTATCCCCATTAAAGAGACCCGATATGGTGCAGAAGAGAGTTTTATAAAATTTGTCACAGAGCAGGATCTTGAGAATCCTGACCAAGAATTCAACCTTAAGGATTTTGTAATCAAAGGACTTTCCGTCAAAATGGATTTAACCCTGACGCCAGATGCAAAAATCAATCTAATCTTCGACGAAGCGACGGGAGATATTATTAGCGGAACCGGGCAGGGTGACTTGAATATAAATATCAATCGATTTGGCGATTTTGAAATCTTTGGCGAATACACGATCGAACAGGGAAGGTATCTCTTTACGATCAAAAATTTTGCAATAAATAAAGAATTTACGGTACGAAGGGGGAGTAAAGTGGTTTGGACAGGAGACCCAATCAATGCTAGGCTCGATATCAAAGCAGATTATACCGCTCGCACTTCGTTGACTAATTTTATTTCGGAGTCCTTGCTCACAGAGCAGTTACAAAATGCTGCTCGGGCATCGCAAGAAGTTAATTTGATACTATTGCTCGGAGGAACGCTATATAGTCCTGATATTCAGTTTAATATGGAATTTCCAGAGCTTACCGGAGGAGAATTAAAAAGTATTGTTGATAACAAAGTGAACTTGATTAAAGACAGTCCCAATGAATTGAACAGTCAGGTGATGGCCATCTTGATGTGGAATACATTTATTCCTTACACCGATCTATCGAGTAATATTGCGAGTGGGTCATTTTTGCAATCTACAGGAATCAGCACACTTAGTGAATTCGTATCCAACCAATTGTCTATCTTTCTCACCGGATTTATCAATGAGGCACTTGAGGATAACAAGCTCATTTCTTCGATGGATTTTGATATTTCAATGAGGAACAATGTAGATCCTTTCGGTATTTCTGGAGCCAATTCTTCACTTGCTCCATCCGAGATTGAAGTGAGATTGAAGAATCGATTTAGATTTTGGGATGAGAGATTAGAGTTGCAATTGGGTGGAAATTACGTGAGAGAGTCAATCTTACCTGTTCAAAATTATTTTGCACCAGATTTTGCAATTCAGTATTTTCTTACTTCGGATAGAAAATTGAAACTTCGACTTTATGGAAAATATGACTATGACCTTATTGAGACCAATGCTAGAAATCAAAAATATGGATTAGGTCTAGGTTATAGCACAGAATTTGGAAGTTTGTATCATTTGAAGCAATTCGTCAAAAATGCCACGTCGGAACAAGAAAATAAGTCGTAATCAGGACACATTTATAGGCACAGGCACAAAACTTGTCTTCGTGATATTTCGTTAATAATTAAGTTTGAATAAAAATCTAATAATTTCACTATGTATAAAATAAAATATTTACTCGTTTTCTTCGCTTTTACTAGCATCGCAATGGTCTCCTGTAATAATGATGACGATGACAAAACCTATGATTTAAGTATCAATTTTACGGCAAATTATGCAGGTCAGGATTTGGTCTTATTACAAGATTATGAATATCCTTCGGGAGGAATCGTGAAATTTCAAAAAGTTTCTTTTTATCTTGATAAATTGGATGTTGCCAATCAATCTTTTTCAGATAACATTATCCAATACATCGATTTTAAAAGAACGGATGTAAATGCCGACGTTGAGAAATTTAGTGTAAATATTGATAACATAAAGGAAAATACCTACTCAGGAATTGATTTTTTGATAGGGGTCAATCCAACGGATAATGCCAAAAAACCTTATGAATTTACGGTTGATAATCCATTGTCTTATGCCTCAGAATATTGGGATGCGTGGAATAGTTACGTTTTTGCAAAACTCGAGGGCTACTATACAACACCGAGTGGAACGACCCATCAATTTGCCTATCATATTGGAGGTGACCAAGCTTTGATTACAATGAATATGAGCCAAAGCTTCGAATTAAATAAAAATCAAACACTAGACATTAGTCTTGATGTGGAAAAAGTGTTTGAAGGTGAGACCATATTCGATATTGAATCTAAAAAAACGGTTCATAACGAAGGGGAATTACCCTATATGATGCAGTTAGTTGGTAATATGAAAAATGCATTTAGCATCAATTGATTTGTCGCTTTTTATTAAAAAACAGGGTCATTGAAACATTCATTTGATGATACCATAATTGCATTATCCACACCACCTGGTGAATCGGCGATTGCGGTAATCCGGCTTTCAGGAGAGAATTCGATCGAATTAGTTGACAAACATTTTCCTGCCAAAGATTTGACTTTAGTGAAGTCTCACACCTTGCATTTTGGTACCCTCCAATCATTGGAAAATGAGTTACTCGATGAAGTAGTCATTTCGATTTTTAAGGCACCGAATTCCTATACAGGCGAAAATACCGTTGAAATAAGCACACATGGTTCACCCTATATTGTGTCTAAGGTATTAAAAAATCTCATTTCCTCGGGTGCAAGGCAGGCAGATAGGGGAGAGTTTACATTGCGAGCCTATCTGAATGGCAAGATGGATTTGTCACAAGCCGAAGCCGTGGCAGATATCATCGCTTCTGATAGTGATGAAAGCCATCGAATGGCAATGCAACAGATGCGAGGCGGTATTTCTAAGAGAATCCAAACATTAAGGCAAGAGTTGATTGATTTTGCAGCTTTATTGGAGTTAGAATTGGATTTTTCGGAAGAAGATGTGGAATTTGCGGATAGAACTAGACTTAAAGCACTTTTGCATTCTATTTTTCAGGAAATTGAGAGCTTAAAGGCCTCATTTGACCTAGGAAATGTGATGAAAAATGGAGTGGCCACCGTCATCGCGGGGCGACCCAATGCGGGCAAATCGACCCTACTCAATGCACTTCTTCAAGATAGGAGAGCCATCGTATCGGATATAGCCGGCACGACCCGTGACAGCATCGAGGAAGTTCTTAATATCAATGGGCTGAAATACAGATTGATCGATACTGCAGGTATTCGCATGACCGAGGATACGATAGAGGCAGAAGGCGTAGAAAGAACTTTGCTGCATGTGCAAAATGCGAAAATATTACTGTATCTCTTTGATATCATGCACTCGAGTCCAGAGGAAGTAGAGACTGACATTCAAGAGCTCATATCAAAAAATCACTTGAATCCAAAAACAAAAATATTACTCCTTGCCAATAAAAGTGATCTATCCCAAAACATAGATTTAGATGATTTTCGAGAAAAAATGGGTGACGCAGAGATCTTGTCCATATCAGCCCTAAATAATGATGATGTCGAAGATTTAAAAAGTAAATTGTACGACTCCATAATTTCTGGAAAAGTCACAGAAGATAAAAGTATGATTAATAACATACGGCACTACGAGGCACTACAGAAAGCAAATGAATCCCTCCAAATTGCCCTCGATGCAATGAATGCGGGTACGAGTACAGATTTGATAGCACTGGATATACGAAATGTCCTCTTTCATCTTGGTCTGATTACGGGAGAAGTGAGCTCAGAGGATTTGCTAGACTCCATATTTACGAGGTTTTGTATCGGGAAGTAGCTATCCTTCTCTTATTTGATAACTACTTGTTTTTCTTGATTTTATACACTACGTTTTCTTCTCTTTTTTGTTGCCTGGTTGTTGCCAAACACCAGAATTGTTGCCCACTTTAAGTTTTCAATTCTTTTGGCGTAATGATGCACAATAGAGCTACCATCTGCACTTCCAAGCGACAGAGGATTAGTAATCTTCAGTTAGTAGTTTTTTCTCTTGATTGTTGTACATTTGTCATTATTTGTCAAGTTAAGTAAAGATTAACGAATAAGTTTGGAAGTCTTACAAGAGCCAAAAGGTTAGAGAAAGAAATGTTCTTGCAACACCTTTCTACTAAGTTAGATATTGACACCGTTCAAATGAGCAAAATAGAAAGAGGGGAACGTACCGCTAAACGTGAACACGTACACTTGATGATTAAGATTCTTAAACTTAATGAAGAAGATACGACAGCTCTATGGTTAGTGGATTAAGTACATGCTAGAGTAGCTGATGTAAAGGTGGCGTTGAGGGCTTTAACAATAGCACAGAAAGAATTAAAATAAGTGAACATAAGAAAATCGCTGATTTCAGATATTCAATCTATTATTGCTCAGGCAAGAGAGAAAGCTGTTCGTTCTGTTAATCACGAACGAGTATTGATGTATTGGCAAATAGGCAAGGTTATTTTTGAAGAGGAGCAACAAGGGAAAGACAGAGCGGAATATGGAGAGTTCTTAATCAAATCGATTTCTCAAGAACTACAACCACAGTTTGGTAGTGGGTTTTCTGTACGACAATTAGAAATGTGCCGTCAATTCTATCGATCCTATCCAATTGCGAACACACTGCGTTCGCAATTCAGTTGGTCTCACTATAGATTACTCATTCGCATTGAAAATGAGAACAAAAGAGAATTTTACATAGCCGAAACAGAAAAGAACAACTGGTCAACTCGTCAGCTCGAAAGACAAATCAATAGCGGATTATTTGAACGTCATCTCAAGAGCTATGATGTAGAATCAGTCTTGGCAGTAGCTCGAAATGAGCAGCAGCCTACAAAACCTACTGAAATTATAAAAGACCCAATGATTTTAGAGTTTTTAGGCCTAAAAATAGAATCAACTTACTACGAAAAAGACTTAGAATCTGCCATAATTAGCCAATTGCAAGACTTCCTCTTAGAGTTAGGTAATGGCTTCTCTTTTGTAGCACGACAGAAAAGGCTGCACATTGATGGCGATGACTATTTTGTGGACTTGGTGTTTTACAACCGCCTCTTACAGTGTTTTGTAATCATAGAAATTAAGACCCAAAAGCTCACCCACCAAGATTTAGGCCAGTTGCAGATGTATGTTAACTACTTTGACCGTTTGGAAAAAACTGAAAATGAAAACCCAACCATAGGCATACTACTTTGTGCAGATAAGAACGATACAATGGTGAAAATCACCTTGCCCGAAAACAACAAAACCATAGTAGCCAGTAAGTATCAACTCTACTTACCTACGGAACAGCAACTATTAGAAGAGTTGAAAAAAGAAATTAACCGTTTGGACAAAAATGTACTGTAAATGAATCTAATTGAAGAAGGTATAAAACAAGGATTGATTTCTTTTGACGAAAGTCAAAAGTTCATAACGTATATCCATCAAGGAAAGAAGAGAAACTTTACTAATCCAGAAGAAAGAATACAGGCAGACACATTCCTAAAATTGGTTCTTGAAAAAGGATATCCCGTTGAACAAATCATGCAATTTGTAACGGTTACAATGGGTGCAGATAAAAAAGAAGCTGATATCATAGTTTACGATAGCCCCGCATTGATAAAACCTATTTTGGTTGTTGAGTGCAAAAAAGAAGATATAAGTGAACAAGAGTTTCAACAGGCAGTTAATCAAGCTAGGAGCTATGCTCACACCATTGGTGGAGATATCAAGTACATATGGGTTACTTCGGGACTTAAAGATGAATATTTTAAATTTTATCATGATGAGAATACTCTTGCAGGACTGATAGATATTCCTGCATACGGTACCGACAAAGTTGCTCCTTATAAGTATGTTAAAGGTGGTGGCATTCGAAAGTATTTTATAGGAGGTAAAGAAGAAACTCAACGCTTTGTCGATCTTGAAATAGTATCAGAACAAGAGCTTACAAAAAAGCTGAAACAAGCCCACGATGCTCTTTGGGCTGGTGGCCAGTTAAATCCTTCCGAGGCTTTTGACGAACTGGACAAACTCATATTCTGTAAAGTATATGATGAGAAATATAAGGTCATTGGCGAAGACGAATTAAAACGTAGAAAAAAGGTGAGATATACGATTTCCAAGTAATTCAAGAAGAAGGCAAAGGCAAATCACCAGAAGAAAAACAAGCAGACGCTACTCTAAAAACCAATAAGGCTCTTGAGAGAAGGATAAAGGCTCTTTATCAAGCAGGAAAGAAAAAAGACAAGGAAGTCTTTAGAGATGATATTAGGCTTTCGCCACAAAGATTGAGGACAGTGGTAGAATATCTACAGGGTATTAACTTTGATGCTACCGACTTAGATAGTAAAGGACGAGCATTTGAAACCTTTATGGGTTCATTCTTTAGAGGTGAGTTTGGACAGTACTTTACACCCCGAGCTATCGTCCAGTTTATCGTAGAAGCATTACCTATTAAAAATACTTCCTTAGTTTTGGATACTTCTTGTGGTAGTGGTGGGTTCTTGCTCTATGCCTTAGATAAAGTAAGACGACAAGCTGATAAGGAATATCCAAATCACGATAAAAACAAAGAAGATTATGATCCTGATGAAGCTGAAGCCTGGAAAGAACTTTGGCACGACTTCGCTTCCAACAACTTATTTGGCATTGAAATTTCAGAGCAAATTGCCCGAACTGCTAAAATGAATATGATTATTCACGATGATGGGCATACCAACGTAATTTCATTGGATGGCTTGGAAAAACCTGAAGAAATAAAAAAGATTACGGACAATAGCGGATTTAGATACAACCACTTTGATTTTATCATAACCAATCCGCCTTTTGGGTCTTCCATAAAGAAAGCAGAAAAAAAATATTTGAGCGATTACGTTTTTGGTAAAAACGAATACCATTGGTTAGACTATAAAAATCAAGGTAAAAAACCAAAAGCCAGAAATAACCAAAGTACAGAAGTATTGTTTTTGGAGCAATGCTATCATTTCCTAAATGAAGGTGGTTATTTAGCCGTTGTACTGCCCGATGGTATCTTAACCAATAGCAGTATGCAATATGTTCGTGACCAATTAGAGGATTGGTATCAATTGATTGCAGTTGTTTCAATGCCTCAAACGGCCTTTTCTGCCACAGGGGCAGGAGTTAAAAGCTCGGTGCTTTTTGTAAAGAAGCATTCTCGAAATCACACCCTAAATCTTCAAAAGAAAAAACAAGAAATCGAAACTCGATTATTAGCGGATTATGATTTTATCGAAAAGGTGGAAGGTTGGCAAAAAGAGAAAAAAGACCGTATAAAAAACCACGATGGTTTAATAAACAATACGGCTTTTATGGTAAAAAGAGAAATTGAAAAAACCGAATCCTTTAAAGAATGGAAGCAAGAAATATCTGATTTGTATAATGAGAAAATAAACAACCTCAAAGAGGAATTGGAAGAAGCTTATTTGCAGGCTCGAAGAACAGAGTTACCGGACTACCCAATATTTATGGCTATTGCTGACAATATTGGATATGATGCAACGGGCAAATCCACAAGCATAACCATTTCAAAACAAGAAGTAACGGAAGACAACCATAAAAAAATCATTGAATACCTTGCCAATGACCTGTATAGCGAAAAAGTAATCACTACTAAAAACCTACAAGATGAATTGGTAAAAACGGAAAAAGAAGTATTGGACGAAGGTATCTTAAAAGGCTTGAGGGCATTTATTAAAAAGCATATATAATGAAAGAAATTAGTGAAAAGACTCTACGAGAAGTAAAAAAATGTTTGGAAAATTCTGATATTCCGAAAGCCATGAGATTAGTCATGGCCGAATTGAAGTGTGGACTAAAAGAAGCCAAAGAAATTGTTGATATTTATCGCAGATGACAAATACCACCACACATACCAAGCATTTTATCATTCAGCGGTCTGAGTTGGATAATCATTTGAGCCCTCTTTTTTACAAGTCTAACCCTATTCACTTAGATATAAATGAGTCGTTAAATAATATTGCTTCCATAAATCCGTATCGACAAAAACCAAAGTTCGATGATGACGAACTTGTTCCTTATGTAGGTTTGCCGGAAACAGATGAGCACACAAGAAGTGTAAATGAAGTTATAATGCGTCCATATAGGGAGGTAAAAGGAAGAAACATTATATATCCAAATGATATTCTTTTTGCTAGGATTGAACCAAGTATTTTTAATAAGAAGTACATTTTTGCTGATGACCTATTAGGGTTTGATTTTGCTTTTACCTCTACAGAGTTTTATATCATTGAAGAAAAGTCAGTAGATATAAAATATCTATTTGCTCTTTTATTTAGCGACTATGTATATAATCAAATAAGTGGTAAAACTACTGGCTCAACAGGTAGAAGAAGGCTTGATATTGAATCTTTTAAGAATATTCAAATCCCTGTTATAAATGATCAACAAAAAATAGTATCCCTCTACCAAACCGCCTACAATACCAAAAAACAAAAAGAGCAAGAAGCCCAAGCATTACTCAACAGGATAGACACGTATCTATTGGATGAATTGGGTATTACCCTACCTGCAAAGGACAATAGCCTGAAAAGTAGAATGTTTACCGTAAACTTTAGTGAGGTAAGTGGCGATAGGCTTGATCCTGATTATAACCTTTTATTTTACACTCAATTTTTAAATAGTCTTGACAATAAGTATTTTGTAAAAAGTCTATCAGAAATCAAAAAATCAATTTTTCAAGGAGTAAGCAAAAATATAACCGATAATCCTGAATATACGCTTTTAAAAGTAAAAAATATTCTAAGAGGAAATCAGATTGACTATTCTGATGTCGAATACGTTTCTTCAGTTCCGAAAACTAAAATTCTACAAAATGGAGATATCATTTCCCCTTTTATAGGTGAAGCGATAAGGCAAAACAAATTTTCACTTTTTCAACAAAAAAATTTAAAATATACAGTTGATAATAATACTGGCGTTATAAGACTTTCTGATAATATTAATAAACTTTATGTTTCAGAAGTTTTAAATTCATTAATTGGAGAGTTTCAAGTAATGAGATTAATTGGAGGTGGAGGAGTTCCTTATTTAGGCTCAGAATATGCAGGCAAAGTTTTAATACCACTTCCACCTATCGACAAACAAACCGAAATCGCCAATCATATCAGCGACTTACGAATTAGAGCCAAACAACTACAAGAAGAGGCCACAGACATACTTAACCAAGCGAAAGCGACTATAGAAAATATGATATTAACATAACTTGAAAAACCTAACATTAAATATGATTCCATTTAAGCACTCTTTTGAGTCCAAAACTTTCGGTTTTACAACCGAAAGGTAGGAAGGTTATTTCCCATTTCATAGGTCAGAGCTTCCCAATGAATGATAGGTTGCTCAGAAAGAAGAATTTGTAAACCGCAAAAATATTTGCCTAATCGTCATAGTGTAAGGTTATAAGTCATACCTTTGATACTATCAAATGATACTATGTCTAAATGAGGCCACCTTATCAAATAACGAATAAAATAATGCAATTAATAGCTTCCATTTCAGAGAAACTGGGAGAAGTTAATGCATTGCATTTACATAAGCCACCCACAGAACTAAGAAAAAAGAATCGCATCAAAACGATTCAATCATCCTTGGAGATAGAGGGCAATACATTAACTGAAGAGCAAATCACCGCTTTATTAGAAAACAAGAGTGTCATTGCTCCGGAGAAAGACATTCTGGAAGTAAAGAATGCGATTGCCGTTTACGAACAACTCCAAGAGTTCAATCCGAATAGCATAAAAGATTTAGAAAAAGCACACGGAGTTTTAATGCAAGGGTTAATCGAAAATGCAGGAAAACTTCATACAAAGAATGTCGGTATTGTACATGGCTCAAAAGTAAAGCACGTAGCACCAGACGGTGGAATGGTAAAAGGCTTAATGAATGATTTGTTTAGTTATCTGAAATCTGACAAGGATATAATCCTAATAAAAAGTTGTGTGTTTCATTATGAGTTTGAATTTATCCACCCTTTTATTGACGGAAACGGCAGAATGGGGAGATTGTGGCAAACACTAATCTTAATGCAGAAGTACCCATTTTTTGAATTTTTACCAGTAGAAAGCCTAATCAAAGAAAATCAAGAAGCCTATTATAGCGTCTTAGAGCAATCAGACAATATAGGGCAATCCACACCTTTTATCGAGTGGATGCTCAACATAATACTCCAAGCATTAGAAAACCTCCTTAAAACTCAGAACAGAACCCTCACAGCCGAAGACAGAATCGAACTCTTCAAAGATAAAATTAGACAACAGCAATTTAGCCGCAAAGACTATTTGCAAAATTTCAAGGAAATAAGTCAAGCCACCGCAAGCCGAGACTTAAGATGGGCAGTTGAACAAGAGATTTTAGAAAAATCTGGAGACAAACGACTAACGAAATATCGGTTCAAGTAATTTGTGGAGCTTAAGACGACTTCTCGAGTAACATTTGTTTGGGAATTTTACCTACTAGGTTCTGTGTTTGCACTATCTACTTCTATGTCGTAAATTTCACATTCACCAATAATTCAGTATATATTTTCTTCTGTATTAAAAAAAGTAACCACCGCAACCTACTTCTTCTTCATTAGATAACTGACAATAGCCACTGCGAGCCCAAAATAGTTAATGTTAGAAGATTTTAAAAAATTTTTAAATCTTAGATGACTTTTTATCTGCTTGCGTTTTCCTTTGAGTTCTTCCAAAGAAATTTTTCGTTCGAGATTGTAAATCTTCAGGTCATCAGTTAACTCTTTCCAATTGTGATAACTACTCCTCATGATCCTCGATTTCAAAGAATATTTTAGAAATTTTTCGCAATATCATATTAGAAATATAACCTCTAAAAAATAAGATAATTACGGCCAATAGTAGGAAAAATAGACCAACCACTAAACTTCCTAAGATATAGCTGCCCATCCACTCACCCAATGCAAAGACCCCAGCAACGGCGCCAAAAAAAGCGGCAATACATAATAAACCACTAATCAAAATCAACCTTACGAAAAAACTCATGAGCATGGAACTATAAGCCAATGCCTTAAGTTTGTAGTATTTCTTGCTCGAATTAAGGTATGATTCTACGTGATCCCAACTCTCGTTCAGGCTTTCCTTCAACGAATCAAAAAGTGCCATATATTTTTATTTTTGGTACTTTTTATTCTTATCTCTTAGAGCTTCTAATTTTTCCTCTAACGTATTGATAATGTCTTCGGTCTTGTAACTGGCATTGGACATTAATTCTTCAATCTGCTCATCTAAAGTCGCTTTTTTGGCTGCCACTTTACTTCCCACTTCACGGCTCAGTTGTTCTAAATTATCTGCCAACTTATTCTTGAGATCTTTGGCGTTATCAACTATTTTTTGTCTTGTATCACTACCTTTCTCGGGGGCAAGAAGCATGCCTATAACCGTGCCTACGGCTGCACCAAATATAATGCCCATAAGTGTGCTACCATCTCTTCTCATTTTATTAATTTTTATAAGTTTTCAAATATATTCAACCATTATTTACAACGCTGAATGAATTATAATAGTTTACTCAATTTACTCCAAAATGCCTTATTCCAGGTTTGTGATAAATCGAGTCGCGACAGCCGTTATTTCTTGATCTTTTTTCTGCAAAAATAGCACGGCTTGATCGAATGGCTCTTCTTGATAATGGATAGAAATAATACCGTTTTTTTCCGCATTTTGACTTTTAAAATACTTTACCACATTACGACTTTCCAGCAGTCTGCCTTTATTCTCACCAGCCTTGACATCTGTTTTTTCACTGAAGCTGATGAGTGCGAGATTGATATTGCAATTTTCGAAATTTTGCTCTATCGAGTACTCTATAATTGCGTGGTGATCCCGTAGATGGCTTTTAGTAATGGAAATCCGTGATTTGGTATTTAAAGACTGAGAATCATTAATACTTTGATTGATTGATTTGGCATTGGATCCAACCATTTGATCTGTTCCATTGATAATTAATTGTGGAGTATAATCCTTGTCACCATTTAAGGTTTTATTGTAGTTATGCTGTCGATTACTGTACTCCGAGGAGCTAAAAGGATCTTTCCATCCTAAATAATTCCAATAATCGACATGGAAACTTAACAAGATGATTGAACTATCCCTTTGAGTGATTGCCTTCAATAAGTCCTCAGCCGGTGGGCAACTATTACAACCTTGAGAAGTAAATAATTCCGCCAGAATTACGTGATTATCATTTTTTTGCAAATTAATATTTGGAATATTTTGCTCGTTTTTAACTTTCGGAGTACAATTCATGGTGAATAATGCGAAAACAGAAATTATCAAAATGTTTTGAAAAAAAGACATATTCTGCTATTTGAAAAAATTTTTAATGATTAAATTTCAGCTTCTCTACCATTTTTGTAGATAATTCACTGGATACTCCATAACCATCAACTATGACCCCTTTTTCACCATTGTGTGTAACTACGGCATACAATATAGAGGAATCATCGGGATTGGTTTCCCCTTCAAACCTATAAAATTCTTTGACTTCAAATTCCTCAGTGTTAAAATTCGTATTTAAAGCTTTGCAATGAATTCCATCTTCTATTAAATTAAAATCATGCACATAACCTCTTACGGCAAGATCTGATAGTGCTTCGACCATTGTGTTATAACTCCTCATATTGTATTAATATTTAATTCTTTTAATTTCAAATCTAATCTTAATAGGGCATTGTTTGGATCAGAGCCGAATATGGAGTAACGGACTATAGAATCTTTATCTACTAAAATCCAATGTGGGGTTCCACCGGCTCCATAATTTAAAAACGTAGTGTCATAATTATAATCTTTGTAAATAGGAAACCGAATAAAAAGTTCTTTTTTCCAAAATTCAAAAAATTCATTGTCAAAGTTAACCGCGTTGTAGTCGGTATGTATTCCTAACACATTAATGTCATTGCCATGTTCATAGACCAGTCTATTGGCATACGGAACAGCTCGACCAAGACACCCTGGACAAGAAAAACTAAAAATTAAAATTAGCAAAGGTTTCCCTTTAAAATCTTCTACTTTAGGTAACATATCGGAGGGGTCAATAGAAACGAGATTCCAAGGCGGTAGCTTTTCCCCGAGATGTAATTGGTTTAAGTTTAATCGATTATTTTCTAACATGATTCATTCCTGAAATTCATTAATGCTCTGAATCGGTTTTTAGCAATTCAGGGAATTTCTCCTGAAAGCGTTTAATTCTAGGAATAGAAACGGCCATGATATAACTTTGTTTTGGATGATTTCTCTCATAGTTTTGATGATAATCTTCTGCTACCCAAAATTTTTCAAATTTTTTCAGTTCTGCTGCGACCGTTTCTGGTGCAATTAATTGGTTTAATTCTGCAATTTTTTTCTCAGCAATTTGTTTTTCGTCTTGATTTTGATAAAAAATAATGGAACGATATTGAGAACCATGATCAGAGCCTTGTCCATTTACTTGACTTACATTTTGTGAGCCAAAATAAACATCTATAAGTGTTGGATAATCAATCACTGTCGTATCATAAAAAATTTCTACAGATTCCGCATGACCAGTTGTTCCTGTATTAGAGTCTTCGTAAGTTGGGTGATCTTTATGTCCTCCCGAATAGCCCGAAATGGACTCTTTTACTCCTTTTACACTTTCATAAATGGCTTCTACACACCAAAAACACCCTGAGGCAAAATATGCGGTTCGGATATTTGGGTTGTTTAATTCTTCAATATTATAAGTAATATTTTGGGACGATTCAGAGGTTTTAGATTTTACATTGCAAGATGTAAATAAAAGTGCAATAACTAACGATAACAACATGGTCTGTTTCATTTATGACATTTAAAATTTTTAAATAAAAGATCAATATAGATTTTAAAGTGGAATTGATTTAACTTATAATGGATTATGGAGCTTTATTGTTTAATAGATCTCTGTCATGAGACAAATATTGCGTTGAGTTGAGGAATAGAAAAAATAATTTAAATTTTTTTGAGGATGCAATTAAAAAAAACTGAGGATCACAATAACTTTTTATCGCAATCCCCAGATACCAAAGAGACTGTTCAAATAAGTGTGTCTTGATAACTTTGCAAAATGAAAGAAGAACAAAGAAAAGAAATGAAAGAGACAGAGCTTTATTCCCAACTTAGAGAACATCTGTACAGCAAGAAGCCACTATTAGGACCAGATAGTCCCTTTAGTGAATTATTGCAAGGCATGGTCAATACGATAATAGAAGGAGAAATGACAGCCTTTTTGAAGGAAGAGCAATTAGCGGGTCGCAAAAATAAACGTAATGGCAAGAATGTAAAGAAGGTAAGGAGTACAGCAGGAGATATCTATGTAGAGACGCCACGAGATCGCAATGCGGATTTTGAGCCTGAATTAATAGGAAAGCGCCAAAGAGAACTAGTGAGTGGATTAGACGAGCAAGTTCTAGCACTTTATGCTCAAGGTAATTCAATTGAAGACGTCAAGCGGTTATTGACAAAAATGTTTGGGGTGGAGTTATCTGCGGGCAAGATTAGTGAGATTACCGATACAGTATTGCCGGAGATAGAGAGATGGAAGAATCGAGAGTTGAATAGCTTTTACCCGATAATCTATTTAGATGCGATACACTTTAAAGTAAGGCAAGAGGGGAAGTATGAAACCAATGCCTTCTACACGGTGTACAGTGTGGATTGGCATGGACAGCGTGATTTGCTAGGTTTATATGTACAAGGCAGCGAGGGATCGAGTAAATGGGGCTTGATACTCAGCGATTTAAAGAAACGAGGGGTAAAAGATGTACTGGTCATGTGTACGGACAATTTGAGTGGATTTTCAGAGGTAATAAACGAGTCCTTTCCACAGGCCATTGTTCAAAAATGCATAGTACATCAAGTACGCAATTCGATGAAATATGTGGATGAAAAAGACCGTAAAAAAGTGGCATCAGACTTACGCAAAATATACACGTCAGTGAGCATACAGGAGGCGCAAGCCTCCTTAGAATCATTTGGGGTGAAGTGGGGCGACAAATACGCCTATATCGTCGAACAGTGGCAGTCTAACTGGGAAGAATTAATGGCATACATGGATTTTCCAGTGGGCATGCGCAAGATGATCTACACGACCAATCCCGTAGAAGCTTTACACAGAGTGATGAGAAAATTAATCAAATCCAAGGCGGCTTGGGTATCCGCAACAGCATTAACCAAACAACTTTATTTGTCACTAAAGCACAATGAGAAATCGTGGAAAAAGCAAGCCCGGGGCTGGGCAGAAATACAAAGGGATATCTTAAAATTATACCCAGAGAGAGTGCCAAAATGAAAAAATTAATCCTTCTCTCTCCAGTCGCCCTACGGGCTCCTTACGAGAGAAGGATTAAACCAAAACAAATTGAGAATGAATATATTTTTTAACACTAGACACAGTTATTTGAACTATTCCATACCAAATAGGTTGCTGTCTATTCTTAATATTTCTTTAGTGACTGAGCATTTTTTCTTTTCGAATCATCGGTTACTTTTAAGTTTATATTTTTAAGTAAAATGTTACTCTTCTAAGTGTCATTTTTTATGATTTAGCATATTTTTTTTTGTGCATCTAAGTTGTTTGAAAAGTTCTTTTTAATTTTCTAACCTATCCATTGTCAATATGCAATCATATTTAAATTTTAAAAATTGGGTGACGTACCTACGAGATTAGGTACACCACCCGAAATTGATTAATAACTAGCTTTTATAAATTTCTTGTACAAAATTTGGTCATCGCTTTGCAATTGAAGTATATATACTCCTTCGAGTAAATCTTCAATGGATAGTACAGTGCCATCTATTTCGTTGTAGTTCAGACTTTCAAACTCTTTCACTTTGGAAAGATTGACATCATAAACTTCAACTTTATAGACACCTGGTTTTATTTCGGTACTAATACTGCTAATTGATATTTGATTCAGTGCCGGATTCGGCGAAATTTCTATCGTACCAATTTCGTCAGTATCCAACCTACTTTTAGCGTCAGGATTTTCTTCCTTATTGAAACCTTCCGCAAATACCTTACCTTTGAATACACAATCTAGATCATAGGTGCATTCAGACGAACAACCATTTTTATCTGTAACTGTAACTGAAAATACTAGAGAGCTAAAACCTATGTTAAATTCTAGGTTTTTGTTTTTTGTATTACCATGATAATCACAATCTCCTTCGATTTCCCAATTATAAGTAAAAGGTCCATTACCTGATGCATCAACCGAAATTACATTTCCTTTGGAGTTGCAATATACAACTTTTTTTGGAGGTAGAATATCGCATGATGGTTTTTCATCAAGGAATGTAATTATTTGTTGTAGTAAAGTTTGATTACCGCAAGCATCTGTTATGGTCCATTTTTTGATAAGATACTTTTCAACTTCACTGACAGTATATGGAATTTCTACATAATCTATGGAGTACGTTGAGGCATCACTTACCAGTGGTTTGTAATTTTCATAACTATTTTCGCAATAGACGGTAATATCCTGTGGTTTCTCTACCACTTCAGGGGCTTTGTTGTCCACCAAGTAAAAGTCGTATGTCTCCTCATAACTATTACCACAATAATCTGCGAATAAATACACGAATTGATGGTGTGAAAGATAACCTGTGTTTTTGCAATCCACATTACCCGTGAAATAGTGATTAACCTTTGGAGTTATCAATTCATTACAATTATCCACTCCTAACAACCCAAAGTTTGGATCAGCCATCAAATCAAGGAATACGTTCGTATTAGGATCATTGATGTCTAATTCTGTAATATTGTTGGAAATGATATTCCTTACAATATCATTATTAATGAATATTGAAGGTGGTGTTCCATCATTTTGATAAACATTTTGATAGAATTCGATTTCATGACCACATTCTGTAATTCCTGACCATTTTCTAATGATTTTATAACTATTAGCACATGACAATTTAATCGTATCATCACTTTCAAACACCAAATCAGATTCAAGCCCACTGCATGCATTAACAAGGTATAAGTCACTAGGAATCGAGCCATCGTCGCAGACGTTTTCTTCTGCCATGATAATAGGATCAGCTTCCATCATGTGGATGTTTTCTGTACCAGTCGTCACATTTCCACAACTGTCAGTCAAGGTGTATTTCCTTACTATGGTGTATTCGTATTCACAAGTTTGATCTATGATTTCATCTTTGTACTGAATTGACACTTGGCCGCAATCATCTACAAATTCTGGCATTTCAAGAGTGTCAAGACATGTGGAATAGCTGTCATTTTCAAAATCGATGAAGTATGGGTCTGAGTTGTCATATATTTTTGGATATAAAACAAATTCGCTGATATTACCACATACATCTTCAATTGTCCATTTGGCCTCCATTGAATATATCAATCCATCATCATTGCAGTCAAAGGATTCTAGAGTTTTTTCAGAATAAGTGATATTCAACTCATCTGTACAAATAGCAGAATTCAATAATGAAATATCCTCTTTAGAGAATGAAATCATACTTGTTTCGTTGCTATTACAATCTATGTCTATTGAGGCTCCAGTTAAAATTTCTTCATCTCCATAGATTTTTTCTAATGCTTCATTAGAAATTGTAAAACCTAAATCTGGATCATCCACCGTGACGTAAATCGTTTGTTCAATCACAAGCTCATTATTGAAATCGTCATTGATATAATAATATCGTGTATAAATTTTGTAATATCCGCAGTTCTTTACAAACACATCTTCATACCAGATATCTAAATCAGTATCACAATTATCTTCTACCAATATGTATGATAATCCGAAATCTAGTGAAGTCTCACAAACAGGATTTTCTGCGTAGATTTGTATTGGTTTTTGTGTATCCTTTAATACTATATTAATAGATACCTTACTACTATTTCCGCATCCATCGTAAGCAGTCCAAGTATAGGTTCTTATTTTTACGTATGTAGAAATAGAACTACCAGGAATATCTACATAATTAATGGCAACGCTTGTAGGCTCACTACAGTTGTCATAAGCTTCTACACTGTTAATATCCAATTCATAAACCCAATCAGGGAAATCACCATTAGAGCATTCTGCTATTACAGAATTATTTTCATTAGGAAATAATAAATTAGGATCAGTAATGATAACGGTCGGTCCATCTGTATCATGTAAATATATTTTCTGCGTATAACTGGATACATTTCCGCAATGATCTTCTGCCGTCCATGTTCTAAAGATAACATCATCATTGACACAATCGTTGTTCTGGTCATGATAGACATCTTCTACAGTAGTATGTACGCAATGACATTGGTCAAAAACCTCAATTTCAGGTATTTGACTTAAATCTTCAGTACAATCTACGTGTATGTCAGCTGGTGGATTGACAAATACTGGAGGTATATCATCAATAATATTCAGGTAAAATGTTAGTTCACTAGAATTTCCACATTCGTCTGTAGCCGTATATTTACAGAATATGCGTACAAAATAACCAGTTTCTACACAGTTGCCTTCATCAACAATATAATCAGTCAATACCACGATTGGATTTGGATCACAGTTGTCTGTTATTTCAACACTAGTGTTGTCAAATTGTGGTAATATATAAACATCATCCTGAGTCTGACATTGTATATTTAATGTTCCACCATCAGGTAAACCGATTAGCAATGGATCTACAAATGTAATTGTAGGTGCTATGTTATCTGAAATATTTATTGTTTGCTGCGCAGTAGAGCTATTTCCACATTCATCAGTAAAAATCCAATTTCTTATAACAGTGTATGAATTTGCACAATTGCCTTCTACAATTTCTTCAGTTGCCGTAGATTCTACCGTATATCCACAGTCATCTATCGCTTCTAACACTGGATCAGGTAGTTCTTCATCGCATTCCAAATTTAAATCTGTAAGGTTAGGTGGGGTAGGCGGAGTGTTGTCGCTTATTACAGTAAATTTGGCAGTGAAATTTCCATTTTCTTCACAAGAGGAAGTATATTCATACGTAACATCTACTGAACCTCCACATCTATTGGGAGCTTCATATTCCATATCAAAATTTCCAATTGTATTGCAACCTCCACTTACGCCAAATTGTGCTAACCAAAGATTAAATTCAACGGCAATATCCTGATCTGTTAAACAACTTTCAACTGAAAAATTACCTGGATTTGAAATTTCAACTGGCGAAGATTCTGCCACATTAAAGGTCGCAGAACAAGCATCAGAATGGTCACATTGATCAGAGACGCTGTAATTTACGGTTATCGACCCACCGCAATAATCAGGAGCGGAAACATTTAAACCAGCTTCTACGACGGTGCAACCACCGGTATAATCAAACTCGGCCAACCAATCGCTGAAAGCGGCATTGACTTCTGTTTGTGTATGACAAGCCTCGATGAATCCATCAGCAGGACAAATGGCGATTAATTCATCAGCCGTACCTACTGTAAAAGTCGCAGAGCAAGCATCAGAATGGTCACATTGGTCAGAGACGCTATAATTTACTGTAACGGAACCCCCACAATAATCAGGAGCCGAAACATTTAAACCAGCTTCTACGACAGTACAACCACCTGTATAATCAAACCCAGCCAACCAAGTGCTGAAAGCGGCATCGACATCTGCTTGTGTATGACAAGCCTCGATAGATCCATCAGCCGGGCAGATAGCGGTTAATGCATCAGCACTACCGACAGTAAATGTAGCAGAGCAATTGTCAGACTGACCGCATTGATCAGAGACGCTATAATTTACGGTTATCGACCCACCGCAATAATTAGGAGCCGAAACATTTAAACCAGCTTCTACGACGGTGCAACCACCGGTATAATCAAAGCCAGCTAACCAATCGCTGAAAGCGGCATCGACTTCTGTTTGTGTATGACAAGCTTCGATAGATCCATCAGCCGGGCAAATAGCAGTTAAAGTTGCTGCAGTACCTACTGTAAAAGTAGCAGAACAGTTGTCGGACTGACCGCATTGGTCAGAGACGCTGTAATTTACGGTTATCGACCCACCGCAATAATTAGGAGCCGAAACATTTAATCCATCTTCTACGACGGTGCAACCACCGGTATAATCAAAGCCAGCCAACCAATCGCTGAAAGCGGCATCGACTTCTGCTTGTGTATGACAAGCCTCGATAGACCCATTAGCCGGGCAAATAGCGATTAATTCATCAGCAGTACCGACGGTAAAAGTAGCAGAGCAATTGTCTGATTGACCGCATTGATCGGAGACACTGTAATTTACGGTTATCGACCCACCACAATAATCAGGAGAAACGACGGCAAGCTACGACGGTGCAACCACCGGTATAATCAAAGCCAGCCAACCAATCGCTGAAAGCGGCATTGACTTCTGTTTGTGTATGACAAGCCTCGATAGACCCATCAGCAGGACAAATGGCGATTAATTCATCAGCCGTACCTACTGTAAAAGTCGCAGAGCAAGCATCAGAATGGTCACATTGGTCAGAGACGCTATAATTTACTGTAACGGAACCCCCACAATAATCAGGAGCCGAAACATTTAAACCAGCTTCTACGACAGTACAACCACCTGTATAATCAAACCCAGCCAACCAAGTGCTGAAAGCGGCATCGACATCTGCTTGAGTATTACAAGCCTCGATAGACCCATTAGCCGGGCAAATAGCGATTAATTCATCAGCAGTACCGACGGTAAAAGTAGCAGAACAAGCATCAGAATGGTCACATTGATCAGAGACACTGTAATTTACGGTTATCGACCCACCGCAATAATCAGGAGCGGAAACATTTAAACCAACTTCTGCAGACGAAATGCAGGGTCAAGCTGACAACCAAGTGCTGAAAGCGGCATCGACATCTGCTTGAGTATTACAAGCCTCGATAGACCCATTAGCCGGGCAAATAGCGATTAATTCATCAGCAGTACCGACAGTAAAAGTAGCAGAGCAATTGTCTGATTGACCGCATTGATCGGAGACACTGTAATTTACGGATATCGACCCCAATCAGGGAGCTAAAACATTTAATCCCGCGTATGACAGTCAACCACGTATAATCAAACCCAGCCAACCAAGTGCTGAAAGCGGCATCGACATCTGCTTGAGTATTACAAGCCTCGATAGACCCATTAGCCGGGCAAATAGCGATTAATTCATCAGCAGTACCGACGGTAAAAGTAGCAGAACAATTGTCTGATTGTGCATTGATCGGAACACTGCGTTTACGGTTGTCGACCCACTATTAATCAGGAGCTAAAACATTTAATCCGCTTGTATGACAGTGCAACCACCGTATAATCCAAAGCCAGCCAACCAATCGCTGAAGCAGCATTAACTTCTGCTTGTGTTACAGCCTCGATAGACCGTATCTGGGCAAATAGCAGTTAAAGTTGCTGCAGTACCGACGGTAAAGTAGCAGGCGGTTGTCGGCCTGACCGCGTGGTCAGAACACGTAATTTACGATTATCGACCCACCCACCAATAATTGGGAGCGGTAACATTTAATCCGGTTTGTAGGACGGTTGCAACCACCGGTATAATCAAAGCCAGCCAACCAAGCGCTGAAAGCGGCATCGACTTCATCTTGTGTATGACAAGCCTCGATAGACCCATCAGCCGGGCAGATAGCGGTTAAAGTTGAGCCACACCACGGGTGTCGCTGAACAATTGTCGGACTGACCGCATTAATTAGAGACGCTGTAATTTACGGTTATCGACCCACCACCAATAATTGGGAGCGGTAACATTTAATCCGGTTTGCAGGACGGTGCAACCACCGGTATAATCAAAGCCAGCCAACCAATTGCTGAAAGCGGCATCGACTACGTCTTGTGACAAGCCTCGATAGACCCATCAGCCGGGCAAATAGCAGTTAAAAGTTGAGCCACTACCTACAGTAAAGTAGCAGAACAATTGTCTGATTGACCCGCATTGATCCGGAACGCTGTAATTTACGGTTATCATTTACCGCAATAATTAGGAGCCGAAACATTTAAGCCATCTTCTGACGGTACAACCTCACATATTTAAAACCTCCCTAACCAAATGTTGAACGCTGAATTGACTTCAACCTGCGTTAAACATGCATTTAAGTGTTATCAATGGGGCAAATAGCGTTAAAGTTCACCACTACCGACAGTAAAGTAGCAGGCAATTGTCAGCCTGACCGCGTGGTCAGACACTGTAATTACGGTTATCGACCCACCGCAATAATTGGGAGCAGCAATATCTTTGCAACGCACGATGCAACCACCGAAAAGTATAATCAAAGCCAGCTAACCAATTTAAAGCGGCATCGACTTCATCTTGTGTGACAAGCTTCGATAGACCCATCAGCCGGGCAGATGGCAGTTTATATCAGCACTACCGACGATAACGTAGCAGAGCGGTTGTCGACAACCGCATTGGTCAAGAACACTGTAATTACGGTTATCGACCACCGCAATATTGGGGCAGCAATATCTTTGCCAACTTGCACGACAATTGCAACCACCGGTATAATCAAAGCCAGCCACCAAGCGCTGAAAGCGGCATCGACTTCTGCTTAGTGTACAAGCCTCGATAGACCCATCAGCCGGGCAGATGGCAGTTATCATCAGCACTACCGACAGTAAGTAGCAAACAATTGTCAGACCGACCGCATTGGTGGGGAGACGCTGTAATTACGGTTATCGACCCACCGCAATAATTGGGAGCGGTAACATTTAATCGGTTTGTAGGACGGTGCAATACGGTATAATCAAACCAGCCCAATTGCTGAAAGCGGCATTGACTACTGCTTGGTATTCAAGCCTCGATAGCCCATCAGCCGGGCGATAGCAGTTTCACATCAGCACTACCGACAGTAAAAGTAGCAGAGCAATTGTCTGATTGACCGCATTGATCAGAGACACTGTAATTTACGGTTATCGACCCACCGCAATAATTGGGAGAATAATAAGAGATCTTTGCCAACACCGGGCAATATCTTTGACAATACGACGGTGCACCTGACCCAACCATTATCGACAATAAAGGGCCAATATTGCAACCACCGGTGCAACCAATAATCAAAGCCAGCCAACCGCTGAAAGCGGCATCGACTTCTGCTTGAGTATTACAAGCCTCGATAGACCCATCAGCCGGGCAAATGGCAATTAATTCATCAGCAGTACCGACGGTAAAAGTAGCAGAGCAATTGTCAGACTGACCGCATTGGTCAGGGAACGCTAATTCGGTTATCGACCCACCCCAATGGTGGGGCAGTAACATTAAATCCGGTTTGAGACGGTGCAACCATAATCAAGCCAGCTAAATTGCTGAAAGCGGCATTGACTTCTGCAGGTACAAACTCGGTAGACCCTCAGCCGGGCAGATAGCGGAATGTAAGCACCGACGGTAAGTAGCAAGCAATTGTCTGATTGGCCGCATTGGTCGAACGCTGTAATTTACGGTTATCGACCCACCGCAATAATCAGGGCCGAAACATTTAAACCATCTTCACGACGTTTAGCCCTCATATTTAAAACCTCTAACCAAATGTTGAACGCTGATTGACTTCAATGCGTTAAACATGCATTTAAGGTATTATCAATGAGGCAAATAGCGGTTAAGTTGCCACTACCGACGACGTAGCAGAGGTTGTCGGCCTGACCGCATTGGTCAAACAACGCGTAATTTACAGTTATCGACCCACCGCAATAATTGGGCGGCAATATCTTTGCCCAACTTGCGACGGTGCAACTATAATCAAAGCCAGCCAACCAAGCGCTGAAAGCGGCATCGACTTCTCTTGAGTATTACAAGCTCGATAAACCCATCAGCCGGGCAGATGGTTATCATCCTACCGACAGTAAAGTAGCAGAGCAATTGTCAGACTGGCGGATCGAACTGTGTTACGGTTATCACCACCACCAATAATTAGGGGCCGAACATTATCCGGTTTCTACGACGGTACAACCGCAGTATAATCAAACCCACCAACCAATCGCTAAAAGCGGCATCGCTTCTGTTTGTATGACAAGCCTCGATAGATCCATCATCTGGGCAAATAGCAGTTCAAAGTTGCTGCAGTGCCTACTGTAAAGTAGCAGAACAAGCATCAGAATGGTCACATTGGTCCAGAGACACTGCAATTTACGGTTATCGCCCACCGCGTAATTGGGGCAATATCTTTGCCAACTTGCGACAGTGCAACCGCCGATAATCAAAGCCAGCCAACCAAGTGCTGGCAGCATCGACTTCTGCTTGGTACAAGCCTCGATAGACCCATCAGCCGGGCGATGGAATTAATTCGTCAGCCGTTTCGACAGTAAAGTTGCGGGCAGTTGTCGGCCTGACGCATTGGTCAGAGATACTGTAATTTACGGTTATCGACCCACCGCAATAATTGGGAGCGGTAACATTTAATCGGTTTGTGGGACGGTGCACCCACCAGTATAATCAAAGCAGCTAACTTGCTGAAAGCGGCATCGACTTCATCTTGTGTATGACAGCTTCGATAGATCCATCATCTGGGCAAATAGCAGTTAAAGTTGTGCCACTACCAGTAAGTAGCAGAACAAGCATCAGAATGGTCACATTGGTCCAGAGACGCTGTAATTTACAGTTATCGACCCACCCCAATGTTAGGAGCCATATTAATCCAACTACTACGACGGTGCAACCACCGGTATAATCAAAGCCAGCCAACCAATCGATGAAAGCAGCATCGACTTCTGTTGAGTATTGAAGCCTCGATAGACCCATCAGCCGGGCAGATAGCGGTTAATGCATCAGCACTACCGACAGTAAAAGTAGCAGAGCAATTGTCAGACTGACCGCATTGGTCAGAGACGCTGTAATTTACGGTTATCGACCCACCGCAATAATTAGGAGCCGAAACATTTAAACCATCTTCTACGACGGTGCAACCGCCATCATAATCAAAACCACTCAACCATGCGGTGAAAGCAACATTAACTTCATCTTCAGTATGGCACGCCTCGATAGACCCATCAGCCGGGCATATAGCAATTAATTCATCAGCTGTACCGACTGTAAAAGTCGCTGAACAATTGTCGGATTGACCGCATTGGTCAGAAACTGTATAATTTACAGTGATTGAGCCACCGCAAGAGCTAGGGGCTTCAACATTTTTGCCTGATTCTACGACGGTGCAACCACCGGAATAAGTGAAACCTGCTAACCAAGTTTGGAAAGCAGCATCAACTTCTACTTGTGTATGACAAGCTTCGATAGACCCATCAGCCGGGCAGATAGCGGTTAATTCATAATACATACCAACAGTAAGGTCATGGCAGGCATCGGATTGACCGCATTGTTGGTCGAAATTAAATTTACGATGATTGAGCCACGCAAGGCCGGGGCTTCAACATTTTACCTGATTACGACGCTACCGCCATCGCCAATCAAAACCACTCAACCATGCGGTAGAAAGCAACTAACTTCATCTTCAGTATGGCACGCCTCGATAGACCATCAGCCGGGCAGATGGCAATTGAATTCATCAGCTGTACCGACTGTAAAAGTCGCTGAACAATTGTCGGATTGACCGCATTGGTCAGAAACTGTATAATTTACAGTGATTGAGCCACCGCAAGAGCTAGGGGCTTCAACATTTTTGCCTGATTCTACGACGGTGCAACCACCGGAATAAGTGAAACCTGCTAACCAAGTTTGGAAAGCAGCATCAACTTCTACTTGTGTATGACAAGCTTCGATAGAGCCATCAGCTGGGCAGATAGCGGTTAATGCATCAGCACTACCGACAGTAAAAGTAGCAGAGCAATTGTCAGACTGACCGCATTGGTCAGAGACGCTGTAATTTACGGTTATCGACCCACCGCAATAATTAGGAGCCGAAACATTTAAACCATCTTCTACGACGGTGCAACCGCCATCATAATCAAAACCACTCAACCATGCGGTGAAAGCAACATTAACTTCATCTTCAGTATGGCACGCCTCGATGAACCCATCATAGGCCGCGTTAATTCATCAGCTGTACCGACTGTAAAAGTCGCTGAACAATTGTCGGATTGACCGCATTGGTCAGAAACTGTATAATTTACAGTGATTGAGCCACCGCAATAATCAGGAGCCGAAACATTTAGGCCTGATTCTACGACGGTGCAACCACCGGAATAAGTGAAACCTGCTAACCAAGTTTGGAAGCAGCATCAACTTCTACTTGTGTATGACAAGCTTCGATAGACCCATCAGCCGGGCAGATAGCCATTAATTCATCAGCTGTACCGACTGTAAAGGTCGCTGAACAATTGTCAGACTGACCGCATTCATCTTCTACTAAATAATTTATTGTTATTGAGCCACCACAATAATCAGGAGCCGAAACATTTAGGCCTGATTCTACGACGGTGCAACCGCCATCATAATCAAAACCACTCAACCATGCGGTGAAAGCAACATTAACTTCATCTTCAGTATGGCACGCCTCGATAGACCCATCAGCCGGGCAGATAGCAATTAATTCATCAGCCGTGCCACGGTAAAGGTCGCTGAACAATTGTCGGATTGACCGCATTGGTCAGAAACATTGCGGCATCGACTTACATCTTATTGTGTACATAATAGCCTCGATAGCGGACCCATCAGTTTATCGATCCACCGCAAGAACTTGGAGCGGCAACATCTTTGCCTGATTCCACCACGGTGCAACCACCTTGAAGTGAAACCACTCAACCAATCGCTGAAAGCAGCATCAACTTCATCTTCAGTATGGCACGCCTCGATAGACCCATCAGCCGGGCAGATAGCGGTTAAAGTTCGTGCCCACGGTAAAGGTCGCTGAACAATTGTCGGATTGACCGCATTGGTCAGAAACATTGTAATTTACGGTTATCGATCCACCGCAAGAACTTGGAGCGGCAACATCTTTGCCTGATTCCACCACGGTGCAACCACCTTGAGAAGTGAAACCATCCAACCAATCGCTGAAAGCAGCATCAACTTCATCTTCAGTATGGCACGCCTCGATAGACCCATCAGCCGGGCAGATAGCGGTTAAAGTTGAGCCACTGCCTACTGTGAAAGTCGCTGAACAATTGTCGGATTGACCGCATTCATCTTCTACTAAATAATTTATTGTTATTGAGCCACCGCAAGAACTTGGAGCATCTACATTAAGCCCTGATACTTCAACAGTGCAACCGCCTTGAGAAGTAAAACCCATCTTCCATAAATCGAAAGCCGCATCAACTTCTACTTGAGTATGACAAGCGTCGATAGAGCCATCAGCTGGGCAGATAGCGGTTAATTCAAAAGCCGTACCAACAGTAAAGGTCGCTGAGCAGGCATCGGATTGACCGCATTGGTCAGAAACTGTATAATTTACAGTGATTGAGCCACCGCAAGAACTTGGAGCATCAACATTTTTACCAGATTCTACGACGGTGCAACCACCTTGAGAAGTGAAACCCACTCTTCCATGAATCGAAAGCCGCATTGACTTCATCTTGTGTATGACATGCTTCGATAGAGCCATCAGCCGGGCATATAGCGGTTAATTCATCAGCCGTACCCACGGTAAAGGTCGCTGAACAATTGTCGGATTGACCGCATTGGTCGGAGACTTCATAATTAACAGTAATAGAGCCACCACAATAATCAGGAGCCGAAACATCTTTGCCAGATTCTATGACGGTGCAACCACCGGAATAAGTGAAACCTGCTAACCAAGTTTGGAAAGCAACATTAACCTCATCTTCAGTATGGCAGGCCTCGATAGAGCCATCAGCCGGGCAGATAGCAATTAATTCATCAGCCGTGCCCACGGTAAAAGTCGCTGAACAATTGTCGGACTGACCGCATTGGTCAGAGACTTCATAATTAACAGTAATAGAGCCACCGCAAGAACTAGGAGCATCAGTAGGTAATTCAGAAGCTGAAGGATTACATCCACCATCAAAATTAAAACCACTCAACCAAGTGCTAAAAGCAGCATCGACTTCATCTTGTGTTAGACATGCATTTAAAGTATTATCCAAAGGACAAATAGCAACCAAGTCATCGGCTGTCGCAACAGTAAATGTGGCTGAACAATTTTCAGTTTGTCCGCAATCATCAAAAACAGTGTAATTGATTGTAGTTGATCCTCCACATACACTGGGAGGTAAATCAGTTATTTCTTGATCTGTAACATTACAGCCTCCAGAATATGTAAACCCGTCCTTCCACGTGTTGAAAGCCGCAATTATTTCATCTTCGGTGCTGCAGGCAGGAATTGATTCATTAGTAGGGCAGAAAATTAGTAATTCAGGTAAATTAATCGTTATCGCTTGGGAACAAGTTTCTATTTCTACGCCATCTGCAAGAAGGTGATAAGTTCTTATAAAACTGGCACTTGTGCTTAAATCACTGCATATATTATTATCTCCATCTTCAGTTACATTCATTTCCAAAGTTTGTCCACAAGAAACTATTGAATTAAATACATCATCAATATTTGTCAATGCAACAGGAATGGTACAACTTGTCATATTAATATCTGCCAATTCATTACATGTTGCTTGGGGTGAACAACAAGCAGGAGCATCTCCAGATTTTGACACCACACAATTTTCATAATTTGGAGGTTGTCCTGTCGACTCATATACATTGAAATTATAATCTACTCCTGCTGGATAAGTCACTATTACATATCCCTCAACCACGGGATTAGTGGCACCTAAATTCGTAAATATTAATGGGTCAGGGCTATAAATTATATCAGTTGCTTGTCCTGTCAAATCATTTACTAAATAGGTGCCATTATTCCCTTTCAGGTATAATTTTACGGTATAACTTGAGCCATCCTCTGAACATTCGATTTCCATAGGATTATCAGGATCTTCTGCTAATAAGCAAAAGTTAGCATCCCCGTCACCACATCCATATCTAGCTTTAAAATTAAAACTAAATTGGTTGCCATTGCTTGATAAACAATCATCTGGATCTGTTCTCCAGACTGCGAGATATAGATTTAATGATAATGGAAAAGTAGGAACTTCAAAATTGACAAAGGTATTGTCAAAATTATTACCACAAGCAAAATAACTTAAATCAGAGCAATCACCTGAAAAGCCATTGGATCCTATAGCTTGCGTGGAAACATTTGAATAATACAATGCCCAACCAATTTCGTCATTAGTCACGATTTGATATTCATAAGAGGATGAAGTGGGTCTAACATCAAAGTTTAACCAAATTATTTCGCATCCATCTTGTGGATTAGGAATGTCTACTTCGAGACCGGTATTTGGCGAATAACAAGGGGTTGAAGATACATCGATATCAACTATAGGATTTGTGGAATCATAGGTACACCCCGGCAAAGGCTCAATACCGGACTGTGTTTCAGCCGAACTTGAACATTTGATTATTCCTTTATATGGAGCACTATTTGGAGGACTGTCATTCACTGAGCCATCTGGATTCCATGATCCTCCCTGAGTCCATCGTTGAGTGCAGTCACATGGGTCGGCTTGTAATATTGAAAATTGAATATCCAGACCGTCAACCTGCACATTATATTTTGACTTAAGGTCTGTTTGAGACCATAAGGTAGACGTAATAACACTTAGTGTCATTACTAAAATAACATAAAAGTTTTTCATAATTAATAAGTTAAAAGGTTTAAAAATTTGGAATTGTAAGTTTTTAATCAATTCCTGTCAGACGGCAACCTTTTAAGTGCTTATGGTTTTTTGGTTCAGGTGTTTAAAACAAATTTACTACACATTTTAAGCAATATTTAGAGGAAAATGCCCCGTTTTGTAGGGGAAAATTCCCTCTTTTATACAATGGTTGTAAATTTTGTATGGGAGAAAATTAATTCTCCCATACAAATAGATCGGTTTAGTGCTGTATTATCAATTTGGTAAAATAACTCTCAATTTCATTTTGTACTCTTATAATATAAATGCCACTTTTTATAGTTGTAACATCTAGTTTAATTTCGTTTCTACCTTTCTTAGCATTGACAAGATCGTGATAAATTATGTTTCCATCAATATCCATTAGACTAAGGTTGATATCGGTCTGATAATCGGTAAGGACAATGAGACGACCATTATTCAATACTGGATTCGGGTAAAAACTAATTTTGTCAAACACAGCTTCTTGGTACTCATTATATGATTCAACATCATTCGTAGGGATGAATATATAACTGCTCTCTTCACATGGCATATTGATTTGGCATAGGTCAAAATTTACACTTATCGAACCCAAAACTCCGGTATATTCACCTTCACTGAATCCATGACAATCGACACCTAAGTAGCAGTCTGTAGCATTAGAAACGAGTTCATTAATAGTCCATCCTGTCGAAGTAAAATTCAAGATATCTTGATTAGAACAGAGAATATCTGACAATTGTAGATTTCCTAAATCATTTTGATCGTTGTAAACATTTAAAGTCATGCCTATGATTTGTCTTAACATATTGTCATTGGCATCATAAGTGACACCACACCAAGTTTTATTGGGTTTATGCTTTGGTTGTCCCGGAAGTATGTAATCAATACACGTTTCAGTTAAACAATATCCTGCAATTTGCAATCCCTGTTCTCCGTCACAATCTACACCATAGGTATCAATAATTTGACTCACGGTACCAGTTATCATTCCTTGATTTCCCCACCAACCTACGGTGTAGGTGCAAAATTCTTCACCACAGGCTTCTATAGGAATAGATGCAGTGCATGGGACACATTCTGTGCCATCAGAACCCATTACTTTGGTTCCATCCTCCGTGCAAGGGTCACCGTCGTCGCAAGATACTTCATACGTACAAGCTGGGTTGCATGGAGGAATAATTGTTGCCGTGGCTTCTGTTGATTCTGAAGGGCATCCATTCTCAGATTCGCATACGACATATACGCTGGTATTTTCATTTAATTCTGCAATATTGTAGGTGGTTCCTCCATTTTGCAATAAGTTATCCATTGCATTATACCATAATAGAGTACCACTACATGAACTTGTCACTTCAAGTGTTGCCGATGTTCCCTTACAAGTAATGTCACCTGTTACAATCGGTGCAGCTGGTACCTCATAAACGGTAGTAGTAAAACTGTCACTACTAGTACAATAATTTCCATCCGTTACCGTAACGCTATATTCTGAATCGAATGGATATGAAATTTCTATGCTAGAGGAAGTAGCCCCTGTGCTCCACTCAATTGAATTTCCAGAATCTGTGTTAACGGATAATTCTAAAGTTTCATCTTCGCATACGGCTTCTCCCACTATTTCTAAGTCTGGAAGTGGATTGACAGTATAGGCAAAATCATCCATGCCTTCACATCCCATACCGTTGGAGACAGTGACTGAAATAGAGCCACTCATCGTTGGTGAGATGGTTATTTGGCTTCCTGTGTCACCATTACTCCAAGTATAGGTATAATCACTATTATCAGGTGTCACAGATAGTTCTATACTACCGCCTATACATATCGTAGAATTTCCATCAATATTAGGATAAATTGCATCCATGACTTCGATTGTATAAGTATCAGAATCAGAACAATTCGTTTCTATATCAGTCACTGTTACATATACCATTTCACCAGCAGAATATGAATTCATTGAAATGGAAGCTTCATCATCTCCCGTTGACCAAGAATAATTAAAATTGCCCTCATAACTAGTCGAAACCGAAAGGTTTAATACGTCACCATCACATACCGGATTTCCCATAATTTCTATCACTGGCAGATCATTTACTGTCAAATCTGCACTAGCAACATCGAAACAATTATTGCCATCTGTTACGGTGACTGAATAAGATGTAGTTTCGATTGGCGCTACGTCAATACTTGCTGTGGTTGCCTCTGTATTCCAAATATAACTTGTACCACCTGTGGCTGTTAAAGTTGTGGTTTCTCCAAGACAAATCTCAGTATCACCAGCAATTACTGCAGTCGGAAGAAGATTGACAATGACTGAGACACTTGTGCTGGCTTTACAGCCATCCGTATTTGTTACTGTCACGTTGTAGTTCGTTGTCATACTTGGACTTACAGTGATACTTGCCGTGTTTGCTCCTGTATCCCATACATAACTTGTACCGCCAGCTGCTGTCAAAGTTGTGCTTTCACCATCACATATTTCTAGGTCACCGCTGATGGACGGTGTCGGAAGTGGATTCACAGTGACTGTTGCACTTGTGTTGGCATTACAGCCATACGTATTTGTTACCGTTACGTTGTAGGTCGCTGTAATACTTGGACTTACAGTGATACTTTCTGTGGTTTCTCCTGTACTCCATATATAACTTGTACCGCCAGTTGCAGTTAAGGTTGTGCTTTCACCATTACATATTTCTAGATCGCCACTGATGTCTGGTGTCGGAAGTGGATTCACAGTGACCGTCGCACTTGTGTTGGCTTTACAGCCATTTACATCGGTTACGGTGACACTATAAGGTGTAGTTGAGGATGGATCTACGTCAATACTTGCTGTTGTCTCTCCAGTACTCCAATTATAGTTTGTGCCACCACTCGCTATTAAAGTTGTGGATTCTCCAAGACAAATCTCAATATCCCCCGTAATAACTGCATTTGGAAGAGGATTGACTGTAACAGAAATAGAACTTTCTTCAGTACATCCATTTGTTCCAGTCACGGTAACACTATATGTTGTGTAGGAAGTTGGTGAGACTGTGATTTCTGCTGTGGTTTCAGTTGTTGACCATAAGTAGGAGACACCACCACTTGCAGTTAAGGTAGTTGAGTTTCCGTCGCAAATTTCATCTTCACCATCTATCTCAATATTCGGTAAATCCAGAATTCCGATAGTAAGCTCTGCCGGTTCAGATTCACAGCCAATATTATTTACACATGTCAAATAATAATGAGTCGTTTCAGTGAGATTAGGTGTATTAAAGTTAGATCCTGTATGTAATAAGTCGGATAAATCTGCATCGCTATACCAATGTATTTCACTTCCTATTTCATCACAACCAGATGGGTCAATCGTCGTACTTGATTCATAACAAACATCAAAATCGGAAACTGAAGGTGGATCAGGCAAATCTGGTGTGCCCTGACATGGAATACATATTGTACCACTACAGTTTTTTGATAAGACGTCATTAACCGTGCACGGGTCCCCATCATCACAACTGAATTGTGTTAAATCTGTACAAGCTTCCTCACATGAGGGACCGGCAACAGGAATCAAGACATATTGGTTTCCATATTTTACTAAAATATTCATGGAGTTAGCTGCTGTTTCCCAAACTCCCGGTACTTCTAAGGTGAAACAATCGCAATCGCCATTGTTAACCCCGCAGTCAAATTTTATGACTTCTTCCCCTGTCGATCCATCTTGTTGGTAATTGGTGCCTTGACATCCAGCAAATGATATAGAGCCATTGTAATCTTCATTATCAAGACATGGGTATGCAATTTCGTCTAGCGCAAACCCCCAATGACTGATAGCATTACCTGCGACCCCTTGGACACAGTAAGTATATGTGGTGGTACAATTCTCAACCTCATTGCCCACATAATAAACTTTGTGTGGACCCGCAAGATATTCGTTTTCGTAAATGTCAGGACATAAATCCCCAGACGATTGACTGAATAAATTGGTCGCTAAAATAACTGCATTACAGATTAGCAGCATGGTTAGCTTAGCATAGTTTGTTTTCATGATTGTGAAAGTAGTTTAGGTTTAATTTAATTATTTCCATTGCAGCAACCTACTTCACAAACAACAACTAAATGATTTTTAACAGGTAACTAATTCTAAGTTCTTATAAAATTACAGAGTCTAATATACGACAAAACGTTACCTTAAATGTAAAAAATATTGCAAAAAAGGGAAAAATCCCCTGCGAATTACCTCATTTTAGGTATTTAATAAGTTATACCATATTGCAATATGATAGTATATTGTATAGATTTGTAATTTTATGGAATTTCACCTGTAAAAAGTAAACGGAAACATAATTTTCCTAATTTTGTTACTAATCCAATATTTTTATCAACATGGAATCAAAGCGACAATTACAAGTTTCGTCATTAATAAAGAGACATTTTAGTACAGTATTGCAAATGGAGGGCAGTTATATCTATGGCAATGCTTTAGTAAGTGTGACCAATATTTATGTGACACCAGATCTTTCAATGGCAAAAATTTATCTCAGCATTTACAATACCGAGAACAAACAGGAAGTGATATTGATGATGGAAGAACATAAGCATCAGCTGAAACAGAGTCTTGCGGCCAGACTAAGAAAACATATCAGACGTATGCCTGATATTGATTTTTATATTGATGATACATTGGATGAAATGTATAAAATCGATGATATGTTTGGTAAGTTGAAGGATGATGGTGAGATGTAATAATTATTGAATTTTTTTAAAATGTTCGATGGCAAGTCCTTCCTTAAGGGCATAAGAACTGATAAGGATATCGCAAGAGTCGAGTTTATTTAATACGTATTTGATAAGTACAAAAGCAACGACTGCTAGTTTTGCCCTTTCTATTGGAAGTCCGGGCAATTTGATTCTTTCTTCATAGGAGAGTTCTATCACTTGACTGTAAATTTTTTCGAATTGGTCGAACGTAATTTTTCTAAGCAACTTCGAGTTATTCACAGTGCCGAAAATCATTTCTTCTATTATTTCAAAAGAACCGGAACAACCAACAAGTGCATTGATTTTTCTGTTGGAAAGGACTTCAAATAAATTCTTTAGCTCCGAATCGAGAAATTGATATATTTCCGATATTTCATTTTGTGTAAGCGGGTCATTTTTGACAAATTTACTATAGATATGTGCTATACCAATATTGAAACTTTCCGAATAAACCATTTTATTGTCCTGCCTTAATATGAATTCTACACTTCCACCACCAATATCCATGATTAGGAAGTTGCCACTTCTTTCAGGCATTACTAGATTGACTCCCTCGTAGATAAGCGAAGCTTCCCGCTGACCACTTATAATCTCGATGTCTAAATCAAATTGGTTACCAACGGTCTCTTTAAAGAGTTCACCATTGCTTGCAGATCTAATGGCTGCGGTGCCAGTGGCGATTCGATTTTCGATTCGTAATTGGTCTAATATCTCAATATATTTTCCAATAGTATCAATGCCTCTTTGAAAGGCGGCATCGGTTATGCGTCCCAATCCTCCCTCACCAAGGGCGACAAAATCACGTTGTTTAAAAATCGTTTGAAATTGCCCTTCCTCAGTTTTTTCTATCACCAATATGTGAAAGGTGTTGGACCCTAAATCTATAATACCAATTTTCTCAGACATCGGCTTATTTTCCTATATTTCCTCTTTGTAGTTTGGCTGCATTTTGCACTAAATTGTTATAGAAATTTTGACCACTTTCAGTGATTATGGCGGAGTATTTTGGTTTTCCTTTTTCTAAGAAAAGATAATATTTGCAGTTTTCAGAAAAGTAAACTTCTGCCTCATATGCAACTTCATTATTTACCTGAAAAAATTCTCGGCCTATGGGTCTACAGCTTTTGTCAAGAGTAGCCGGTTGTTGTCTTCCTATAAAAAGAATATTGGCTTTGACACCCATATCTTCATTTTGACTAACGCTGAAAGGCAATTTTTCGAAAATATAATCTACATAGGTGCAGTGGTTATACAAATTAGCATATTCAACATCAGGTAAAAGTGGATAAGGATTTTGATACACGGTCGTCTCGACTTTTGGTTTAGAGGCTGGTTCGTTAGAATTTTTACATGCCCATAATGAGATCATCATGAAGGCTACTAAGTAAATTGATAATTTCATGTATTTAAAATTGTTTGTTTTTCAAAAAATCAACCCTCTAGATTAATCATCCCACCTGTGTGTTATAATCATGCTAGACATGGTTTGTTTCATTTAATATGGAATTTTCTTGTCTTAAAAGTGATACTCACACCGTGCAGTTAGGTAATAACTGATAAAGCCGTAGTATCCATCTCTTTCATATATTTTGAATAGGCCATGAGTATATCTCAAGTTCAAAGCCCAATGTTTATTGAAATTTAATCTTGCACCAATAATATAGGCAAGATCTGATTTTTTAAAATTATTGACATCTTCGACGGTGGCATTATTAGACGAAACAGAAATTAAATAACTGTAGCTAAAGCCACCCTCAATCCCAACTTTATAAAATTCATCATCTGGCATCCACCAATCTTTATAGTCAATCAGAAGCGGCAACTCAAAATAGTTGAGATTAATCGTTAGGTTATTGTCAGCGCTAAAAAGCTTTGGTCTGCTTCCTCTCTGACTATAGAGCATCTCTAAAGAGAGGTCACTTTTCTTTAATAATGGATAATTAAGTTTAAAACCTCCGGTCAAACCACCTTTATCGAATCCAATCAGTTCATCACCGTCAATCTGTGACACATTAAAACCAAATACAGCCGATCCTTGAAATCTTTGGGCATTCAAATTTCCAAGTATTAAAAAACTTAATATATATAGAAAAAAATTATACTTTTGTTTCATTATCAAATTAATGCTATTGGTTTCTATGCCAAAAATAAATAAATCTTCCTTACAAAAAATAGAAACGCTTTTAAAAGAGCAAGATTATACTATTCGTTACGAAAAAGGAAATTTTAATTCAGGATATTGTCTTGTAAACCACAAAAAGATGGTGGTAATTAATAAATTTTATGATTTGGAAGCAAGAATTAACGTGTGCCTTGACCTTCTATCATTAATTGAGATTGACGAGAAAAAATTTTCACCAACGAGTAAAAGTTTTTTTAAGAGTATAATCTTAGAGCAGGAACAAGCCGTTACAGCATAATCTTTGGTATGGCATTTTGCCAAATATGATTAATAAAATATGTGACAAAAATATAATCAAATATTCATGACATTATCTTAAGCATGAAAATTACATTTTTAGGAACTGGCACATCACTTGGAGTACCAATCATAGGTTGTAGCTGTGAAACTTGCAATTCCAAAGACCCAAGAGATAAGCGATTGAGAACATCTTGTTATGTACAAACCGGTGACTATCATTTTCTCATTGACATAGGTCCAGACTTTAGACAACAAATGTTAAGAGAGAAGATCTCTAAAATAGATTTTGTACTTATAACACACGAACACAATGATCATATTGCTGGTATTGATGATATTCGCCCTTTTAATTTTATGCAAAATCAGAGTATCAACTTTTATTGCAACGATAGGGTATATCACGATTTAATATCTAAATACGATTATATATTTAAGGAAAATAAATACCCGGGTTCTCCATCCATCAATCTAAAACCCATCTTGTATGATGAGGCAATGTATCTTGAAGAACTGAATATAGTACCCATCTTACTGATGCATGGGAAAATTGATATTTTAGGTTACAGAATTGGAAAAATGGCCTATCTCACGGACATTTCAAGCATATCGAGTGAGGAATTGTCCAAATTACAGGGTATTGAAGTTCTTATCATTTCTGCATTGCGGAAAGAGAGTCACCATTCTCATATAAATCTTAGCCAAGCAATAGATATTTACCAGAGTACTTCTGCCTCGAGATGCTACCTCATACATCTAAGCCATCATTATCCATGTCATGAAGCATTGCAAAGCGAATTGCCCTCAGGCGTATTTGCAGCGTATGATGGCATGTCAATCGGTGTCACAAAAATGTAACAAGATTACTTTTTTTTGGTAGTTAGTATTTACTTTATATCTTTACAGTAACTAACTATGGGATGACGTTAACACGAAGAAAATTATTCATTTTTTTAGCGGTAATTTTTTATTGTCAGCTAGTTTCTGCCCAACAGAGTGTAAATGTTGGACAATACTATTTTGACCCATACCAAATCAATCCTGCTTATGCAGGATTGGATAGATCTCTGAGTATTACGGCGGCCTACCGCAATCAATGGAACGGACTGAATCGGAATCCGAGATACATATATTTAGGTACCCATATTCCATTATATGTATTGAAAGGCGCCGCAGGATTGGAAGCTTCTAATGAGTCCCGTGGAGATTTAAATTTCACCTATTTTTCTGGTTCTTACAATTATGTTTTTGTCAATCAAGTCGGACTTTTTTCTGCAGGAATGAGGATAGGAATAAAAAATGTATCCATAAATGGTTCCAATCTTATTACTCCAGAAGGAATTTATACAGGAGGAAGTACAGTACACAATGACCCAGTATTGAGTGCAACTCAGGAAAATGGAATATCTCCGTACTTTGAACTTGGTCTCATGTATGTAAAAAATAATATAAAAATAGGTTTGGACATGAGCCAATTCGAAAGTAGTGTCACTACGGTTGGCGAAACTGCTTACCAGAACAAAACACATTTTAATATATTTTTTCAATATAAATACGACCTAACGCAATCGTTGAGTTTATTGCCATCTACATTGATAAAATATGATTTAAGAAATATTCAAACGGATTTAAATTTGATTTTATCAATTAATGGCAACATTTTTGGAGGTATAGGCATGAGAGGATTTGATAAGCATTCATTTGATGCAGTTAATGCCATGATAGGGATGAAGCTTAATAAAAATTATCGCATTAGTTATCAATATGAAACAGGAATTAGCGAATTGAAACGTGTCAATGAAGGTACACACGAATTGGTTCTCAATTACAACTTAAATAAAGCAATTGCCTCTGGTATTCCACCAAAGGCTATATACAATCCAAGGGATTTATAAAATTATTTTGGATGTTAAAAATAAAAAATTATCTTTAGGTGGTAAAATAAACGCTTACCAAAGGTCGTTTTAAAATCACTAAAGGATAATTTTGATTTGTTAAATTTTTGAAGAATCGATATTTTAGTTTTGGTTAATTCAATCACAACATTATCTTTACGATTCTTTTGAGAAAGGGTATTTAATAATATGGTTAAATCATTTGTTTAAAAATGAAAAGTAAATTTTTAAATTTCTTAGGGTTATTTGGTATAATCCTTCTTTTAGCATCTTGCGGTCGGGAAGAAACTGGTGAACTCACTGGAGTTATGGATAGACCAGCATGGGGTGGAATTAACCCCTATGGAATGGTATATGTGCCATCTGGAAGTCTTAACATTGGTGGTAGTGACCAAGACATCTTCAACACTCACTTACAGCGAAGTAAGACGATATCAATTCAGGGATTTTTCATGGATGATACGGAAATCACGAATAACGAATACAGACAATTTGTTTATTGGGTGAGAGATTCTATTGCACACAATCTCTTAGGTGATGTCACAGAAGATGATTACGGCAATGAGAAGATAGATTGGGAGACAGAGTTGGATTATACGTATGAAGAACTAGACGATATGTTTTTCATGGGTGATATGCAACTTAACAATAAGAGAGAGTTGAATACCAATAAACTCATCTTTAAATATCAATCATTTGACTGGCAGAAAGCTGCACATAATCAAGATGCAGAAGTGAATAGGAGGAGCTTTATTCAAGATCATGAAGTAGCGGTATATCCTGACACTTTGTGCTGGATTAGAGATTTTGCTTATTCTTATAATGAGCCTATGACTCGTAATTATTTTTGGCACCCAGCTTTTGATGATTATCCTGTTGTAGGGGTTAACTGGAATCAGGCAACGGCCTTCACATATTGGAGAACGAAATTATGGAATACCTTTAAGCCAGATGAGCCCAATACTGAGGAGTTCAGATTACCTTCAGAAGCAGAATGGGAACATGCAGCTAGAGGAGGCAGAGATTTTGCACCATATCCATGGGGAGGGTATTATGTAAGAAATGCCAAAGGTTGTTTACTTGCAAACTTTAAACCAGGTAGAGGTGATTATCCTGAAGATGGAGGTCAATACACTGTTAAGGCTGATGCTTACTTCCCTAATGATTACGGTTTGTACTGTATGTCAGGTAACGTGGCAGAGTGGACTGGGTCGGCATACCTTGATAACGCATATACACTGGAACACGACTTAAATCCTGACTACAGGTATAATACAAAATCTGATGATCCTGAAGTGTTAAAGAGAAAAGTTGTGCGAGGTGGGTCTTGGAAAGATATTTCGTACTACCTACAAACGGGTACAAGGCATTGGGAATTTCAGGATACTACGAAAAGCTACATTGGCTTTAGATGTGTTCTTACTTTCTTAGGTAGATCAATAAATGATTTCTAATACGTACTAATTTTCAATACGCAGTTTATAATTAATTTTGATTATTCACCTTAGTTGAACGAGTTTAATTAATAAGTTACACCTTGTTAATCTTTAGGTGAATTATGGGTAATATTTTATTTTCTAATTAATATCTAAATCTATTCAAAAATGAGTTTTATTAAATCAAAAGGTTTTAAGTATCTTAAAAACTTCGTCATTGGTGTTGGAGCTTCTGTAGTAATGTTGGGAGCACTTGGTAAAATCAACAGTTATTCTTGGGGTGGTATTGCAATTACTGCCGGTCTCGTTACAGAAGCTATTCTTTTCTTTTTCTTAGGTATTCTTGGACCAGAAAAAGATTACTATTGGGAAAAATTGTATCCAGGATTGGATGATTACAATTCAAACATTGCTCCGTTAACTGCTGGTCCGGTAAAAGCGGGTTCAAGACAATTGGACGCTGAAGTGGTTGAGAATAAATTGGGTGGAATGTTAGATGAATTACAGACAATGAGCAAAAGCTTAGGTTCACTTAAGGCTTTACAAGAGGTGGATTTTTCTGAAACTTCATCTCAAATTAAAGGTATGCACAATTTCTACAGTAAAATGAATGAGGCTATGTCTTCATTGAGCGACACAGTAGAAGACACTAAGCAATATAAAGATCAAATGGTGTCATTGAACAAAAATTTATCTTCATTGAATTCAGTGTATGGTAATGTATTGAATGCTTTTACAACGAAGGCATAATTTGAGATCTTTAGTAATTTATTTGTTAATAATTAAAAAATAATATAGCATGTCAATACCTAAGGAACCCAGGCAACTGATGATTAACATTATGTACCTGGTACTTACAGCTTTGCTCGCTCTAAACGTGTCTGCTGAAATCTTCAATGCATTTGATATGGTAGACGGTGGGTTGAAGTCGGCGAATGCTTCGTTGGATGAAGCCAATAAAGTAAAAATTGCAAGTATTAATGAAGCAGCCAAGAAAAAGGAATCCTATAAAGCATATTCTGACAGAATAAGTGGTGTAACTACATTGGCGAAAATGGCCGATGAATACATAAACGGAATTGTCGATACTTTAATTGACCAGTCTGGAGATGGTAATCATAAAGTTGACGATGGTGATTATGTTGATGTAGAAGGAGTTCGTGAATTGAGAGGAAAAAGAAATTATGATGCTACAACTAGAATCATGGTTGAAAAAGGAGTTGGAGAGCAGTTAAAAGATAATATGGGAAAATATAAGCAAGATTTTCTTAGCTTTATCGATGAAGCAGATAGAAGTGCTTGGGCAAATAAAATTCCGATTAACATAGATGATGAATCATGGAAGCATTCAGTTAATAAAAAGAAAAATTGGGCTGATTTTACATTTGGTCACATGCCACTAGGTGCCACAATGCCAATTTTTAGTAAATTTAAAAACGACATTAAAGCATCCGAAGCAACAGTTTTGAACTATTTGGCTGAGAAAGTGGGTGTTGGTGGTGAAACAATTGTATTAGATAAATACACCGTAGTTTCTGCTCCTAAGAAAACCTATGTTATCAAAGGTGAACCATTTGAGACTGATGTATTTTTATCTGCATCTGCTGGAAATGACTCTAAAACAGGAATTTCAATTTCAGTTAATGGAAGAAATTTACCTGCTAATGCTGATGGCGTCGCCAAATATACTGAAACACCTTCATCTGTAGGTATAAAAAAGTATAATGCAGTAATATCAGTCAAAGATCCAGTAACGGGAGAAGTAAAACAATATAAGAACGAATTTGAATATGAAGTAGGTGAGAGATCAGTTGCGATTTCTGCATCTAAAATGAATGTATTCTATATTGGTGTGGATAACCCCGTAGAGATTTCTGCAGCAGGTGTGCCTTCTAATCAAATCAAAGTGAGTATGAGCGGTTCTGGCGGAGGTACTATTAATAGAAATGGGGATGGTACCTATACGGTTAAAGTGACTAAGCCAACTACAGTTAGCGAGTCTGCTAAAATTAATGTATCTGCACCAAACTTAAATGCTAGTAAAGACTTTAGAGTAAAAAGAATACCTGACCCAAGACCGATGCTCGGTAGCGAAGGAGGAGGGTCAATTGGTAACGGTACTTTTAAAGCTCAGCTTGGTATCTACCCTAAACTTGAAAACTTCGATTTCGAGGCCAAATGTGACATCACAGAATTTTTGTTGGTAAGAGCAGCTAAAAGACAGGATCCTGAATTTGCGAAAGTTTCTGGTGGTAGATACGATGCAAAGTCTAAAGGATTGGTGGATAAAGCAACTCCCGGAGACAAATATATTTTTCAAAATATTAAATGTAAGTGTCCTGGAGACCCTGCTCCAAGGGATTTGGGTCAGTTGGTTTTTGATATCAAATAGGAAAACAGATTTATTTAAAAAATATTGAAATGAAGACTTTTGTTAATTTTTTACTGCTTGTTGTATTCTTGATTCCAAGTACTGTGTTATTGGCTCAAAACGAAGAAGGCGACGATGATATGGAATACACGGGACCTAAAGAAGGCGATGAGAATATGTATGTCAATGACATTGTAGAAAAGCGGTTGACCGTTGAGAATAGAGCAGTGTCTTATGAACCTATTAGAGAGGCCGATATCGCATGGGAGAAAAGAATGTGGAGAGTTATTGAAACGAGAGAAAAAATGAACCTGCCTTTTAGATATCCCGGTATGCCATTGTTCAACGTATTTAAGCAAATATTGGAAAATGGTGATATCGTGGCTTTTGAAGATGAGGAATTTAAACAACCATTGAGTTTTGAGGATATCGATAAAAAATTGAATCGGATTGATACGACAGTAGTTTACGATCCTGAGACTTATGAAGAGAAGATTGTAGTGGTGAAAAATGAAATCGACTGGAGTACAATTATGTCATATCGTATTAGTGAGATTTGGTTTTTTGATGAAGAAGCTTCAATGTTGAGATGCCAAATTATGGGTATTGCACCGATTCACGTTCTTCAAGATGATGAAGGTGGATATTCTTTGCCTTATCCACTATTCTGGATTCACTACAAATCTTCTAGAGATGCATTAGCCAAGTATAGAGTTTTCAATGACAATAATGACATGGCTCCTATGACTTGGACGGATTTATTTGATAGTCGCTTTTTCTCAAGTTATATCATTAAGAGAAGTAATGTTCTTGACGAAAGAGTCATTAATTTGTTTGATCCAAATGACGAGAGAACACCAATTAATGCACTTCTAGAATCTGAAAAAATTAAACAAGAGTTATTTAATTTCGAACACGATTTATGGGAATATTAATCATTTGATATTTCAATAACAATAGAATAAAAGGGCTTAACGAGTAATTTGTTGAGCCCTTTTTCTTGTTTGATACCACCATAATAAGGATCCAAATAACAGAAAATATTCAATTGCGATATAGCGTAAATCTTCATAATAAACGCCACCCGCATAATTATGGTAACTAAGTATGATGACATAAGACCAAACTATTGCCGGCCAAAATCTCACCAAAGTACCAAACATTACCAAAGGAATCAAATACCACGGATGAACGATGGTGCTTCCAATTAATAATACAAAGTAGGCGAAAGTGCCAATCAATAATAACCGATTAAAATTGAATTTATCTTCCAGTCGAAAGGATTTCAAAGTTATTATAATCATGCTTGAGAGTGCGAGAAGGGGTCCAATATATTTGATAAGATTATAGCCAGAATATTCAAAACCAACATATCGAAGGATATAATATATCGATGCATTGAATTCAAAATTTTGGAAATACAAATCGATGCTTTTGAAAAGGTGAGATAAGTTAGCATTTATAAAAACCCCAGTAAAAAGTACCAAGCTAAATAATGTGAATTTCAGAAATAAACTTGGGTTTGACTTCAAAATAGTTTTAAAAAGATACGGAAACAGTACTAATGGATTCAGTTTTGTTGCGATTGATAATGCATAGTAATAAATCCAATGCGATTTGGTTGATTTTTGGATATAGTAAAGAAATAGGATTAGCAAACTCACAGAAATCATCTCGAGATGTAAATTAATCAAACCTTCTACAAGAATGAGAGGGTTGCAAAGGATTAAAAATCCAAGGTTTGCGGATGCATTTAATCTTTTAAGTAAGCCTTTAAGAGCAAATGCTGATAGAAAAAATGGAATCATATAAAGTAATCTTAACAAGATGACGAACCCACTGAATTGGCATGAAAATTTCGCCGCAATTGCAAAAAATAATTGTGCAAATGGAGGATAAACGGAGAAGTAATTCGGCGAATTTAATTTTTCATAAAGTTCACTGGTTATGCCGTCTATACCGGAATTTAACAACTCTGATGGTAATTTGTCATAAGGATTGAATCCAGAACTCACTAATATACCATCCCAATAATACCGATATATATCATCACTCCAGTTTGGTATAACATTATAATTTATTACAAAAGTTATGAAGATAAGAGCAATGGTAAAAGTCCAGATTTCTTCGACACTTAAAATTTTGTACAACAAAATATAAGCTAAAAACAATGTGCTATAATAGACGTAAATATGTTCAAAATCACTTTGCATCGTATATTTACTAATAAGAATGATGGAAAATAGATATACTGAGGCAAGTATTATTTTCCTAAATGAGAGGAGGGTCTTGAAATTCATTTTTTAATCGAATAAATAAAAATGGAAGAGAATCCTAGAAACATAAATAATTGTAATAGGATAAAATCATATACCTGTAAATGATAGCTAAAGATTAAAAATGCAAAAAACAAAAGAGCCAATATTCCCTCAGAATAAGAATGATAGACATTTTTTATATTGACATAAATGGGCAGTTTATTAATACCTTGATAATTGGTATTGATACCATATTTTGGTGTTCTGACAAATGGCGAAGGTTTTTGACGTAAGCCAGATATAACCGCCAACGCATTATGCCATGTCAAACCCATCGAGAATATGATAATTAGTGGAAAACGAAGTATGAGTTGAACGATTTTAACAAAGGGGTTTTGCCATTTTGTCCAATATTTATAGTTGGCGGAGGTATAGGTTATTAGTAAAATGATGGTTGGAATCCAAAATACATTTAGAGGTAAAAGATTGAAATCTATGTGTTTTTTTAAAAGTGTCAAAGGCAGACTTAGCACTCCAAGTAATAAGATGACCAAAAATATGCTACTTGACATTAAGTGATAGGTGCCATGCAGTTTGATTCCGATTCGTTCATCGGAAAGCCAGATACTCGCTAATAATTTTCGAAGATTTTCTGCACCGCCTTTCATCCATCGGTATTGTTGCGATTTTAGTGATTGCATATCCATGGGCAATTCCGCAGGAGAACCAATTTCTTCAAGATATATTATTTTCCAATCCTTCAACTGTGTCCGATAACTCAAATCCAAATCCTCCGTGAGTGTATCAGAATGCCAACCGCCTGCATCATCGATCGCAGATTTGCGCCAGATGCCGGCTGTACCATTGAATTGAAGGAAATAATTCCCCAATTCTCTTCCTTTTTGTTCTACAGAAAAGTGAACATTGAGTTGAAATGCTTGAAGTTGAGTCAGGAGAGATTGATACTGATTGATGTGTTCCCACCTTGTCTGAACCAATGCAACTTGATCATCATGGAAAAAGGGTAGGGTATCGAGTAAAAAATTACTTTCTGGGATAAAATCCGCATCAAAAATGGCAACGTATTCACCTTTCGCATATTCTAGAGCTGATTTTAATGCTCCGGCTTTGTATCCAGCTCTGTTTTTTCGATGGAGGAGTTCAATGTCAAAACCCTGATTTTTATATTTCTCAACTTGAGCAATACTTAAATCTAATGTTTCATCTGTGGAATCATCTAATACTTGAATTTGTAATTTTTCTTTTGGATAATTGAATAAGGCGATTTGGTCTATTATGCGATTGACGACGTATTTTTCATTAAAAACCGGAAGTTGTATGGTGACCATTGGAAGTTCAGAACTGGATAATTCTAGCTTAGTATAATTTTTCTTTTTGAAAATATAAATCAACAATAATTGGAGTTGGAAAATACTATATACCAGAATATAAAGCAAGCATATCAGGTAAAGTGCAAATAATATGTAAGCGACAATATTCACTAACTACAGTAGTTTAAAAATTGTCCACAATATTTTATACCCTGCGAGAATGGTTCCTTTAACGGTTCCACTGACTTTTGAAACGCCTATTCTGGGTTTATAAGAAACAGGAACTTCGCAACAACTTAATTTCATTTTTGCAGCTTTTACTTGCATCTCTACGGTCCAGCCATAGTTTTTATCCTCCATGTTTAATTTCATCAAGGACTCGTATTTTATTGCCCTGAAAGGGCCTAAATCTGTAAAAGTGTAGCCATAAATCAATTTAATTAATTTGGTTGCTAACCAATTTCCAAAAACTTGCTGTGGCATCATAGAACCTTTTTCTAGATTCCCCAAAGCTCTCGATCCGATTACGAGATCCATATTTTGATCAATGATCGGAGCCAATATTTTTGACATTTCTTCGGGAAAGTCGGAATAGTCGCCATCTAAAAACACGACGATTTCGGGGATTTTGCCTAGTTTGTTAATGTAGTCAATCCCTTCAAGACAGGCACTTCCGTATCCCGGAGTATATGCATCCACTACAATTGCACCATGATTATTTGCAATCTGCTTAGTGCCATCCGTGCTATTGTTATTGCAAACAACGATATTTCGGACGAGATTTTTAGGGATATCGTCTATAACCAAGCCGATGGCCAATTCTTCATTGTATGCAGGTATAATAACATCAACTGTCATAAGAAATTTCAAAAAAAAATGAAGCGTAAAAGTAGCTTTTTTATACCTAATTATAAATATCTCCGTTCTAAGTCTATCAAAGCTTAAATTTTCTGAACATTTATAATGTATTGAATTTCCAAATTTTACAATTTCAGATGAAACAATAATGTGCTTATGTTGAGAAAGATTAACTTTGTGTTGATGTATTTGCAATGGTAAAATTGATGTGATTAGCTTGGCGATATGAAGAAGGAATATTTATTTATTTTATTGGCTTTTGGTATTGTTTTAAATGCTTGTAAGAAAGACGATTTTTATACAGGCAGCGATGCCATGTTGAGATTTTCATCTGATACCCTGACTTTTGACACTGTATTTACCGAGGTGGGGTCTGCCACTCGATTTATAAAAGTTTACAATGATTTAGATCAGGAGCTAAAGTTTGATGTCCGACTCAATGATGAGAGTCATTTCTTCAGGATTAATGCCAATGGCGAAAGCGGTACAGACATAAGAGACATCACCATAAGAGCTCATGATAGTATCTATATCTTTGCTGAAGTCACCATTGACCCGGATCAACCTGTGAGTATTAGCCCTTTCGTCATTAATCGAACTTTGGAATTTACTACAAATGATAATCTTCAGTCGGTTGTGTTAGAGGCATGGGGTCAAAATGCCAATTATATTCCGGCAGATCGGAAGTTTAATCAAAATAAGATTAGCATTTGTCAAGGGCTAAGTCAAGTGACTTGGGATGATCCTAAACCTTATGTGATTTATGGGATAGCTTTTGTTGATATTTGTGAACTGGTTATTCCTGCTGGTGCAGAAATATATGTACATGGAGGATATTTTAAAGATGATGACGGTAACTATATCAATCTGGGCATCATTTTGGTAAGCCAAAATGGAAAATTGAGTATTAATGGAACCTTAGAAAATCCGGTAGTGATTACTGGTGACAGACTCGAGGAGGCCTATGAAAATCGTCAGGGTCAGTGGTCAGGAATCATACTTTTGAGTAACAGTAAAAATAATAATATACACCACACCACGATTAAAAATTCTATTGTAGGCATTCGGGTAGATAGTTTGGCAGAACTCAACATGGATCACTCGATCGTCGCCAATACTTCGGGAAGTGGCATCTTAGCAATTCACTCTAAGACGAATATTTCAAATTGCCTTTTTTACAACAATGCCATCAATGGTCTCCAGCTAGCATTTGGTGGAGAACATCATTACGATTATTGCACTATAGTAAATGATGCTAATGATGAGTCGGCGGTGAGCATCACTAACTACCTGTGCTATGATCCACCATTCTGCGAGGAAGTAAAGGCAAATCCATCAGATGTAAATTTTACAAATTGCATAATTACAGGTAGCAATAAGGATGAATTGTCAATCATTGATGTCACTGACGGGCAAGTGGGTTTTATGGATTTTTACTTCGATCACTGTGTATTGAGAGTAGATGAATTGCTTAGCGAGAATAATTACCCCAATTTCTTTGAGAACAGCAATGCCTGTCAATATTATGAAACCATGGATAACTTGTTTGTCGGCGATGAAGACTATCATTTAGACACACTTTCTATAGCGGAAAAAATGGCAAGACCCTTACTGAGCAAAACGGATGACCTCGATGGTAGCCTTAGAGATTTAATAACACCGGATATCGGATGTTACGAGAGGATAGACTAAATTAAAATTCATTATTAGGTGTAATTCTCTTCTATAATATAATTAATCATTATAAATATTTTACATTTGCACGATTTAATTTTTACACAATTATGGTAGCAATAGTTCTCGCAATATTCATCATCGGTTATATAGCCATTGTATTTGAGCACCCATTGAAATTAGATAAAACAGTACCAGCTCTATTAATGGGTTCGTTATGTTGGGCGGCAGTATCGTTGATGTATCACACCGGAACAATGGAAGTGATAGATACGCATGACCACATTTTTAGCATGGCTGGTGGGATGAATGAGGAAAATGAAGAAGGTTTTCTCAGTTTATTATTACATCACTTGGGTAAGACCTCAGAAATCATTATTTTCTTAATCGGAGCTATGACTATTGTGGAGATTATCGACCTTCATCGAGGTTTTGAAGTGTTAAAAGGTTGGGTAAAAACGAAATCAAGAAAAAAATTGCTTTGGATAATTGGTATCATAGGTTTCTTTTTATCTGCAATTATTGATAACCTAACTGCAACCATAGTACTAGTAACCTTACTTAGAAAAATAATTAAAGATAGAAATGATAGGATTTGGTATGTGTCATTAATTATCATCGCGGCGAATGCGGGGGGTGCATGGAGTCCCATCGGTGATGTCACTACGACGATGCTGTGGATAGGGAAGAAGGTGACCACGGCAGGGTTGATAGATTGGATGATACTTCCTGCTATTGCTTGTTTCGCCATTCCATTTTTAGTTGCCAGTTTTATGAAACCTTTTGTGGGGTCAATCAGTGTCGATGCCAAGGAAGACGTAGAAGCGGAAAGATTATTGTCAAGTAGAACCATATTATTCGTTGGATTGGGAGCTATCGTATTTGTTCCAATTTTTAAAACTGTAACCCATCTCCCTCCTTACTTGGGTATGATGTTAAGTTTAGGCTTCGTATGGTTGGTTTCGGAAAAAATTCATCCTGAAGAGGATTTTACAGCAGAAAGGAAGCATCTGTATTCTGCACATAAAGCTCTTTCAAGAATTGAGTTTTCCAGCATATTATTCTTTTTAGGTATACTGATGGCGGTCGCTGCTTTGGAGACAATGGTCGTGGGTGGCACAGGTGCTTTGAAGTATGCCGCGATGCAATTAGACGCTGCCATACCAAATCAAGATATCGTCGTAATGCTTTTGGGTGTCGGGTCTGCCATCATCGATAATGTTCCGCTCGTAGCTGCGGCTATGGGTATGTACGATGCCCCATTGGATGATAAGTTATGGCATTTTATTGCTTATACTGCTGGTACTGGTGGTAGTATGCTTATTATCGGAAGTGCTGCCGGAGTCGCTGCAATGGGTATGGAAAAAATAGATTTTATTTGGTACTTTAAAAAGATTACTTGGCTTGCGGTTCTTGGATTCTTAGCTGGTAGTGCTGTGTTTTTAGGGCTATTTTATATGTTTGAGTAATTCTCTATTTGTTTTAGTATTGAACTTAAGTTAATATTGATTATTATTATGAATAATTAATGTTAGTCGTTGAGTATTATAGACATATTAGATAAGCCTATCGAGTACGTTAAGGGAGTCGGGCCAGCAAAAGCCAAGGTATTGTCCGAAGAACTCAACGTAAAAACGGTATCTGACTTATTACATATATTTCCTTATCGATATATTGATAGAACTGAGTTCGCTCATATTTCCACTTCTAATAGTGAAGGTGACCTGATTCAATTAAAGGGAAGAATCACAGATGTACAGGTACTAAAAGGCAAAAATAAAAGATCTCGACTGGTCGCATCATTCAAGGATGCATCAGGATTTATGGAACTTATATGGTTTCAAAGTGTCAAGGTCATGACCGAGATTATTAAACTCGACGAGGAGTACATAGTTTTTGGAAAATTGAGTATTTACAATAGACAAAAATCTATGATTCACCCCGAAATTCAGTTGGCGAGTGAAGTCAATGAACGTTTTGTAAATACTCTGGAGCCGGTTTATAGCTCATCCGAAAAGCTCGAAAAAGCCAATCTCGATAATAGATGGCGTCGTTCAATCTTAAAGATAATTTTAAAAAGCACTTCAGAGACTTCAATTCCAGAAATACTATCAAATGATATTATTACAAAGTTAAAATTGTGTAGCCGGAGTCAAGCCTTACACTGGATACATTTTCCGGAGAACAATCTTCAAAGAGACTATGCAAGCAATCGATTGAAATTTGAAGAAGCGTTTTTTATGCAACTGCGGTTGTTGCGAAACAAAGCCATTAGACAACTTAAAATAAAAGGTCACGTATTCTCAAAGGTCGGGGATTATTTTAATGAATTTTATACTAAACACCTAAAATTTGAATTAACCTCAGCACAGAAAAGTGTCATTAAGGAAATAAGGGCTGACATGGGTTCAGGTATTCAAATGAACCGTCTTCTTCAAGGCGATGTTGGAAGTGGAAAAACCATTGTAGCACTACTCATTATGCTTTTATCTAAGGATAATGGCTTTCAATCGTGTATGATGGCTCCGACTGAGATATTAGCACAGCAACATTTTGAAGGAATATCGGATGAGCTTTCCCAACTGGATCTCAAAATTGCATTTCTATCGGGAAGTGTTAAGGGTAAAAAGAGAAAAGATATACTGGCTGCTGTGGCCTCTGGTGAAGTGGATATTCTTATTGGCACACATGCCTTAATAGAAGAACACGTCATATTTAAGAACTTGGGTTTGGCAATTATTGACGAGCAACATCGATTCGGTGTGATGCAGAGAAGTCAATTATGGAAAAAATCCGGTTCAATACCACCACACATTTTGGTCATGACAGCTACACCTATTCCGAGAACACTGGCAATGACCATACACGGGGAATTGGACGTTTCAAAAATAGATGAATTGCCACCAGGACGTAAATCTATTAAAACCATTCATCTATATGAATCAAAAAGACCGGGTTTGTTAAATTTTATCAAGGAACAAATCAAGGAAGGCAGACAGATTTATGTGGTCTATCCACTGATAGAAGAAAGTGAGAAATTGGAACTTCAGAGCTTACAAGAGGGGTATGAGAGATTGTTGCCTTATTTTCCTCCGCCGGAATATCAGATTTCGATTGTACATGGGAGGATGAAAGCTGAGGATAAAGAATTTGAAATGCAGCGTTTCGTTCGGGGTCAGACGCATATTATGATTGCGACCACAGTCATAGAAGTAGGAGTGAATGTACCCAACGCCTCGGTTATGATCATCGAAAATGCTGAGAGATTTGGATTGTCACAGTTGCATCAATTGCGAGGCAGGGTAGGGCGAGGAGCATCTCAGTCTTTTTGTGTCATGATGTCTAGTTATAAACTTTCAGCGGATGGAAAAGAACGATTGAGTACAATGGTTAGGACTAATGATGGATTCGAAATTGCAGAGGCGGATTTAAGATTGCGTGGACCGGGAAGTATCGAAGGAACGCAACAAAGTGGTATTCCAGACTTAAAAATTCTAAATCTTGTACAAGATGAACCAATCTTAAGAACCGCAAGACATCTAGCATCTACAATATTGGAACAGGATCCCAACTTAGAAGATAAAAAGCACATACCGATTTATAACCAGTTCAAAAAAATAAGCCGTAAAAATAAGAACTGGGGAAGAATTAGCTAAAGATGGTTTTACAATAGTGAATACCTAAGATAAAGTGATCATGATAAGGGGGATGGTGAAGATTTCGTAGAAAAAGGAACAGAGCTCAAAAATGAAATGACCTTCTTCCAAACCGATACAAGACAGATGAAGTTGAAACAAGGAGAATCAGAAGATGTCGAAATAGACGAAGAAGCCATAGAGGAATCTTCAGACTCAGACGAATAATTATTGAATTAGAAAATATTAGTCTTATTTTTGCGGGGAGTTTTTTAGCTCCCCTTTTTTAATTTATAAAGTCAAAATTTAATGAGTGATAATAAGGTAATTTTTGCGATGGAAGGTGTCTCTAAAACCTATCCACCAAGTAAACAAGTGTTAAAGAATATATGGCTCTCTTTCTATTATGGAGCTAAGATTGGAGTATTGGGTCTCAATGGAAGTGGTAAATCATCACTGCTTAAAATTATTGCAGGAAAAGACACAAACTATGACGGCAAAGTAACCTTCGACAAGGATTACAAAATAGGTTATCTAGAACAAGAACCAGCCCTCGATCCTTCTAAAACAGTAAAAGAAGTAGTACAAGAAGGTGTGCAACATATCGTCGATATTGTCAATAAATATGAAGCCATCAACCTAAAGTTGGCAGAACCAATGGACGATGACGAAATGATGAAAATAATCGAAGAGCAAGGAGTTCTACTTGAGCAAATGGATCATTACAATGCATGGGAATTAGATCATAAACTTGAAACCGCCATGGAAAGTTTGAGATGCCCAATGCCGGACGAAAAAATATCGGTACTCTCTGGTGGTGAAAAAAGGAGGGTCGCATTATGTCGACTCTTATTGAGTCAACCAGATATTTTACTTCTAGATGAACCCACTAACCACCTCGATGCAGAAAGTGTGCATTGGCTGGAGCAATATCTCAAAAACTTCCCGGGAACAGTCATCGCGGTGACCCACGATCGTTATTTTCTTGACAATGTAGCTGGATGGATTCTTGAACTTGATAGAGGAGAGGGGATACCTTGGGAAGGGAACTATAGTACATGGTTAGATCAAAAAGAAAAGCGCTTGGCTCAAGAAGAGAAATCTGAGTCAAAACGTCGCAAAACTTTACAGAGAGAATTGGAATGGGTAAGAATGGCGCCGAAAGCTCGACAAGCGAAAGGAAAAGCGAGGTTAAATGCTTATGATAACTTATCTAATCAGGAAGTCAAGGAAAAAGAAGCCAAGCTCGAATTGTTCATCCCACCAGGGCCGAGATTGGGTGATGTAGTCATAGAGGCCAATCATATTTCAAAATCATTTGGTGACAGAATTCTAATTGATGACCTTAATTTTTCGATTCCAAAAAATGCGATTGTGGGTATTATCGGACCCAATGGTGTCGGAAAATCTACCTTGTTTAAGATGATTATGGGGCTTGAAAAACCAGATTCGGGAACGGTAACTGTGGGAGATACTGTCAAATTGAGTTATGTGGACCAGAACCACGAAGACCTCATCCCTGAAAAAAATATTTATGAAGTCGTCGGAGATGGCAACGACATCATTACAGTAGGGAATAATCAAGTAAACGTCAGAGCATTTATTAGTAAATTTAACTTTACGGGTGCCGACCAACAGAAAAAAGTTGGTGTTTTATCCGGTGGAGAGCGGAATCGCTTGCATCTTGCGATTACCCTTAAAAATGGTGGAAATGTCCTATTACTCGATGAGCCTACCAATGATATCGATGTCAATACGCTGCGAGCATTGGAGGAAGCCATTGAAAATTTTGCTGGTTGCGTCCTAGTGATTTCTCACGATCGATGGTTTATCGATAGACTAGCGACCCATATTTTGGCATTTGAAGACAATTCTGAAGTTGTATTTTTTGAAGGTAACTTTACGGACTATGAAGCCGCAAAACTGGAAAGAGTAGGGTCTGTCGCTCCCAAAAGACCAGTTTTTAAAAGTCTGATAAACAAATAGATATGGAAATTAATTTAGCAAAAATGTTTGGATTGGATGAGTCAAGTATTAACAGGTCTGAAAAAATACTTTTGCATTCCATAAAAGAAAATGCCCAAACTAATTTTGACTATTTAAAATTTAAAAAGGCTGTATTAGATTTACAAGCGCTTGGTCAAAGCGAGGAGATGGCCATCAAAAGTGCCTACACGACCGCAAAATCTCTAGGTCTGGACAAATCCGTACTTGAATTATCACTTAAGCATTACCTAATGGTTTTGAAAAAAGAGAAAGAAAAATTTGCCGATGCCTTCAATAAGCAATATGCTCATCAAGTGGGTGAAAAGGAAAGGTCTATTTTGGAAATTGACAAAGAAGTCAAGAATCGAGAAAAACAAATCCTTAATTTGAATAAGGAAATCGAGATGCTAAACAAAAAAAGCGACGATTTGAAAGTGCAAATTGAACAGAACAGCGCTAAAATTAACGAAACAAAATCCGAATTTATTCAAGCATATAGTGAACTGGAAGTGAAAATAGAAGAAGATTTATCTAAGATTCTTACGAGTTTGTAAGATAAACTAATGAATATATCAAAATTTGTTTATTTTCGGAATTAATTTTCAAATTCAAAAGGTTAACTATTCCGAAATAAATTAGAAAAACATGAATGAAGTAAGCAATACTCAAAAATCATTTTGGTCGAAACCCGAAGGTAAAACAGGAGCTCTTTTTTTAGCCGCCATTTTAGGTGCAATAGGATTTGTATTATTTAAGTATAGCGGAGCAATACTCGGAATGCTGACCAATACTATAGGTATTGTAATTGCATTGGGAGTATTAGGGTTGCTCATTTATATGGCAATTGATCCCAAAGTCCGGACGATGGTTAGCTATATGTATAAAAGTATCATGCGTACGATTACAGGATGGTTTGTCACCATAGACCCGATTGGAATTTTAAAGAATTATATTGAAGATTTGGAAGATAATCTTAAAAAAATGGGTAAGCAAATTGGAAACCTAAGAGGCCAAATGCAAAAGCTGAAAACCATGGTTGAAAATAACAATGACGAAATAAAACAGAATATGCTCATTGCTAAAAAGGCCAAAGAACAAGGCAACGACAAAGCCATGATGTTGTCTTCGCGAAAGGCGGCAAGGCTTGATGATAGCAATAAAAAATACGTGGAATTGTACAATAAAATGTCAGTACTTAATAAAGTATTGAATAAAATGTACGCAAATTCTGAGATCTTACTCGAGGATACCAAAGATCAAGTAAAAGTAAAAGAAGAAGAAAGAAAAGCAATTAGAGCTTCGCACTCTGCTATGAAATCAGCGATGAGTATTATCAAGGGTGATGCCGATAAAAGAGTCATGTTTGATCAAGCACTTGAGGTTATAGCGGATGATGTCGCTAATAAAGTAGGTGAAATGGAAAGATTTATGGAATTGAGCTCTGATTTTATGAATAGCATAGATCTTCAAAATGGTGTATTCGAAGAACAAGGCATGAAAATGCTCGAAGAATACGAAAAACAATCAACCTTATTGTTAATGGGAGGTAAAGAAAGCAGTCTCGATGATGACGTTTTAGATCTAAAAATTCCGGATGTGTCTTTCCCTGATACCGAGAAAAGAGATAATAATTCTGGATACGGAAAACTATTTGATTAGAACATTAGGAATTCAAATAATTTAGGATCCCGGATAAATTTTATCCGGGATTTTTTTTTCTTATAATTGTTATATATCTAAAAATATATATATGTAAATAATTGTATAATATTATCATAGGTATTATTTTATATTGTCATGCTATCGGTAATATATTAGTAAAAAAAATAAATTATAATAAGATGTAATGTGTTTGGTACAAATTTTGAGATGTATATGTATTATAAATATGCATAAATAGCTAACAGTTATAATATGAATAACTTAAAAAACCAATTGGCTCTGTTAATTTTTGTGATTTTACTCAATACACTTCATGTCGGTAGACTTTCATCTCAGACATGTTTTGATGAATATCAAGTATTTATAGAGCAATGCTTATCTCGAGATTCTGATGTTGAAGCGGCCTTTTATGCCAAAGTGCATGTAGGGTCTCCCGGCGACACTTATTCCTTGTCCATTAATGACGAATTTGGCGATGAACTCGTTAAAAAGGAATTCACACTTAATTCTCAGTTAGTACTCTCTGGCACAATACAATTTGTAGTATCCAGCCAGAATAATTTATTTTTTCACCTAGAAGGCAGTAATTGTATTGAAGAAATTGAAAAAGCAATTTCTTTTATACCACCTTATCAAGTAAAGAAACGAGACGTTGATTGTCGTGGTATTAATACTGGATCGGTGCGAATAGAAGGAAGCCAAGATTATCCTTTTTCTGTTGTTTGGGAAGATGGTGAAGTAGGATTAACTCGTGAATATCTCAAGGCAGGTACTTATAGATTTACGGTTTACACGAGTACCGCATGCCCTGTTCAAGATGAAGTAGTCATTGCACCTTATGTTAAGTTAACTGCTAGTATAGTGGGAATGGGAGTTGATTGTGCAGGGAATGCAGATAATGTATTAAGACTGTCTGTGAGCGGAGGTGTACAACCATATACTTATGATTGGGATATCGATGGTGTCGGTGATTTTGATGATAAATCAATCATTCAGGGAGTCATTTCGGGTTATTATTCCGCCCAAGTTAAGGATGCTTATGATTGTGTGGCAACTTCAGAAATAGATGCTCAATTTGAAAATTCAGCTCCTATTTCAACCAATGATGTCATGATCAATGCAGTTGAAAAAATGCCAAGTGGTATGGCCAAATATAACTTACTTAATTCACTAGATCCAGAAAATGGAGATTTGGATAATGATGGTAAAAATGGAGCGACTCTCGATGTGTCATTTTATATCTCCATGTTTAATGCGGTTAATCAACATGCACCATTGGAGACGACTCTTATAACACAACCAAATCAAGAAGTTTTTGCTAGAGTACAGGCAAACGATGGTTGCTATGACATTGCTCAGATTCAACTGGGCGATAATGATTTCTGTCTTTACGTATCTGAGGCATGTGATAATAGCGACCCAGTATTACTTCAACCAGTGGAATGCAATACTTCACTTACTCCACTTCCTAGCGGGGGTATCTATTCTATATTTAAAAAAGTAAATGGAACTCTAATTCCAGACAATAATTTATTAGTGCAGATCAATGGTGATTGGTATTTAGATCCATTTGACCACGAAGGTAACTTTGAGGTACATTACACCTATAATGACGGAATTCAGGATGTGACGAAAGTGGCACTCTTTGATATTCAATCATTGAATCCACAGATTATTATTCAGCAAGATACAATTTGTGGTAACCAACCGATATTAGAAATCAGAGCCAATCCAATTGGTGGAAGAATAGTAGGTGAAGGTATAGTAGACAGTTTAATTTTTGGTACTAATAAATTTTATATTGTAAATCCTTCATTGTTAACTCCTGGGCTTACGCATTATTATTCATATTTATACTCTCAGACAAATGAATCAGGATTGATTTGCAAAGAATTAGAGCTAGATTCCGTATATGTGTCTGAGTATCCAGATATAGAAATTGAAACATCTATTAATAATTATTGTGAATTATCAGATGTGTCATTGGCGACTAATAATGTTAATAATTACCCAAGCCTAAGTTATGTTTGGTATGATCCATTAAACAATGTAATCAGCACAAATCAAAATGCAGATGTAAATGATATTGTAAATCAAGGAGATTACAAAGTTGTAGCAACTGCCCAAAATGGCTGTTTTGATGAAGAAGTAATTTCTCTTACTATTAACCCATTGCCAAAGCTGGCTTGTGATGTTGAAGGCGCTGTTACTTGTCCTGGTGGCTCAAATGGTACTGCGACTGCCAATGTCCTTGATGTGGTAGATGTAAGTAATTATGAATTTCTCTGGAGTAACGGAAGTACTGGTCAGAGTCAGTATAATCTAGAGGCAGGTATTTATAATGTTAAAGTCATTACAGATCTCGGATGTGTGGATTCATGTGACATTGTGATTTCAGAACCACCAACTTTTGATATCAATTGCTCTTATGATAAAATTCAACCGCTATGTTACGGTACACCTACAGGACAAAATACAATTGACGTATTGGATGGTGGACAAGCGCCATACCAATTCAGTCTCGATCTTATAAATTATTCAGATAATCCTGTGATTACTGATTTGAGTTCAGGAATGTATACAGTTTATGTTAGAGATGCCAATGGTTGTATAGATTCATGCTCTTTCGATATGGGTCAACCGGATCTGTTATCCTGTAATGCTGTGGAAGTTCAGTCCGTTAGTTGTAATGGAAACAGTGATGGAGCTGCCGAGGCTGTAGGTTCGGGTGGGGTAAGCCCTTATTCATATTTATGGGACAATGGAGAGACCACCAAGATTGCAATAGCACTATCCAGTGGAAATCATTCCGTTACTGTTTATGATGCCAATCTTTGCGAATCAATTTGTGATGTAGTTATCGTGGAGCCTACAATATTGACTTGCTCAATTGATTTGTCTAGTGATCCTTCTTGCATCGGGTTGTCAGACGGGGTCGCAACGGTAAACCCAGAGGGTGGAAAATTACCGTATCGATACCTTTGGGATAATAATGAGACTACTGCTAAAGCAAAATATCTAAATGCAGGCGAACATACAGTGACAGTGACAGATGGAAATAATTGTACGACGACATGTAATGTTTCGCTTCAAGACCCACTCGGTTTAGATGCCAATCCAGAATCAAAGTCGGTCTGTAATGGAGGCATTTATGTTATTAAATCAAATGCAAGTGCCAATGTAGTAAACAGCAAGTGGGCATTTGCTAATAATCCAGGAACTGCGACCGGAGTGATTCTTGAGAATGTTGAGAAAAAAGACGTGACAGTTAATACGACTTATGCAACGCCTGGAAGTGTTAATTTGATGTATCGAGGTTCAAATTCCAATAATTGCAATGTGGAGAGATTTAGTACCATTAATGTAATGGCGAGCCCAAATGCAGGACAAGATGAATACTTGACCATCTGTAATTTAGATCCTCAAGAATATAATGTTAATTTATTCAATATCCTAAGTGCAGGTTCTGATTTAACAGGCACATGGGTTCAAGTAAGTGGCACAGCGATTGATATTTCTGATCCTACACAAGTAGATTTTGAGTGCAAAGAGCTTGGTAATTACGTATTTAATTATACTGTTCAAAACGCCGAGTGTGAATCAAATGAAGCGAACATATATATTGCCGTAGAGTCTTGTTTTGATCTTGCACTTCGAAAAACTGTATTTTCTAGCCCACCATATCAAGAGGGAGGGATAATTACCTTTTTGATTGAAGTTTTCAATCAAGGAGACGTAACCGCTGAGGAAATTGAAGTGACGGATTACATTCAAACCAATTTCATTTTTGATGAAAATGAAAATACAATTTTCGAAACCGGCAATTTGGCAAATTGGGAAACTAGTGGTTCCAATGCAACGATTAAAGTGGGTACCATTGCGCCAGGGCAGAAAAGGGACGTTTATTTGCGACTTAAGGTTGTGGACAGTCCTAGTTCTTATGATTTATACAACTATGCTGAAATCACGAATTATGCGGTTAGAAAATCAGATAATACACGTGTATATCTCCCTGTAGATCAGGACGATACAGTGATTGATCATTTAGAAATAGACAATGACATTGCCGATGATTCTAATGGCTCCATTGACAATCCACAAGATGACGACCAATATGATGGCGCAGAAGTGATATTGTGTGACGGCATCGTTCATGAATTGGCATGTAATAATTTGGTAAATATTTCCTTAGACGGTCAATGCTCTGTATTCATAACTCCAGCGATGCTGCTAGAGTCAGAAGTGAATTCTTCTTATACAATAACAATTAAAGATTCCGATGGTCAAGTAATTGATAATCCGGTGACAAGTGACTACGTTGGTCAAACACTTGTTGTCACAGTTGCTGATAATTGTGGGGGAAATAGTTGTTGGTCAAGTGTAACGATTGAAGACTATCTAGGGCCTGAAATCAATTGTCTCGACGATGTATACTTCAATTGTTTCCAGACCGGTCATAGTTTTACTATACCTACAGCTTATGATTATTGTGAAGGATATGTACCGGTTTTTGTCACGAGTGATGTCACCACACAATTAGAATGTGATGATGATTATATCGCGGTAAGAACCATCACTTTTTATGCTGAGGACAGTCATGGCAATCCTTCAAAAACTTGTACTACAAGATACTACTACTCGAAAATTGATTACTCAGAATTAGAAATGCCTGCTGATAGACATTTTGAATGTAGTGAATCTTCAACATGGGATGTGAATGGTAATTTCTATCCCGATCCGATTGAGGCTGGATTGCCTTCTTATGATGGAACAGATATAGGAACTATAAATGCAAATGGTGAATTAATTAATCACACCTATTGCAACTTAGTAGCGAGTTATACAGATACACGATTTGATAATTGTGGTAAAACCTTCAAAGTCGTTAGATTGTGGACTGTTCTTGATTGGTGTAATAGTTCTTATCACCAATTTACGCAGACTTTATATGTAGATGATACCAGAGTGCCAATAATCTCTTGTTCACCAGATATTTATAATTTGAAGGCGGATCATTATTCATGTACTGCCAACTGGAATGTAGTCGATCCAATAGTGATTTTTGAATGTCACGAAACACATTATGACGTTGCATACTTAAACGCAGACGATTTTGGCAATCCGCCGGTCGATGGAATCTATATCGACGATAATGTACAAGTCTATGGCAATGGTTATGTTATTACCGATTTGCCTATTGGTAAGACATGGATTAAATATACGGTCTATGATGAGTGTGGTAATATTTCTGAATGCTTCACAGAAGTTGAAGTGGTGGATGAGGTGCCACCGATTCCGGTCTGCGACCAAAATACGGTTGTTTCCATTAACTCAACTGGAAAAGGTAGAATATACTCAGAAACATTTGATGATGGATCGCATGATAATTGTGGAGATGTGAGATTTGCTGTGCGAAGAATGAATAGCAATCCATGTGTTGTAGATCCTCAAAAACAAATTGTCGCTTATTACGAAGGATTACCTTACTACGACTTCGAAAATTTCTGTTGTGCCGATTTAGATAAGGGAGATATTCAGGTTCAGCTATTAGTTATCGATGAATCTGGAAATATGAATACCTGTATGGTCAATGTTCGGGTAACTTTGAAAATTGAACCTATACTTACGTGTCCGGCTGATACTATATTAGACTGTGATGGTGACTATTCTGTAGATGCAATTGGTAAGGCCACATACACTGCAGTTTGTGATATTTATACAATAAAATACGTGGATAATGAAACGGAATTAACCTGTGGTGAAAAGAACATATCGAGAGTATGGCAACTCGTGAATAGTAGCTCGGGAGTCTTAATAAAGTCTTGCACACAAAGTATCAGACTGGTTAATAGTACTCCTTTTAATCTGAGTACAGTGAAATTCCCACCAAATGTGACGCTTAAAAATCAATGTGAAACAGGTTTGGACTTATCACCTGATAATCCTAACACTGGAGGCTATCCTGTTTGGCCATCAGATGCTTGCAGTCAAGTGCAATATAGCTATGAAGACCATACTTTCTCAGTGGTTGATGATGCCTGTATGAAAATAATTAGAGACTGGACAGTGATAGATTGGTGTGTGTACAATCCTTTTGCACCATCACTTGGAGGTATAGTTCAGTTTAGTCAAATCATTAAGGTGATTGATACCGATGGACCTGAAATGGTATGTGAAACCTTGACATATGAGGCAGATGAGAATTGTAAGGCTCATGTGATTGCGAGTGCAGATGCAAGTGATATTTGTACTCCGAAAGATGAGTTGTACTGGAGTTATCTTTTAGATACGGATGGTGATGGTTTTTATGAAAAATTAGTTGAAAATCAATCTGCTTACACGGCAGATTTATCCGTAGGGACGCATACTGTACAATGGGTGGTAGAAGATCGATGCGGTAACAGTAAATCGTGTATTCAAAGTATAGTGGTTGTAGATAAAACTCCACCAATACCTTATTGCTACAATGAGTTGGCGACCGTAATCATGCAGACTTCACAATCTATAGAAATCTGGGCAAAGGACTATGATTTAGGAGCTTATGACAATTGCAGTTCTGCGCCATTGACCTTTACATTTGGCGGGTATCCACGATATTTTAATCAGGTTCATTACTTCAAGACTGATGCACAAGGTAATTCAGTTGCTGCGAGTCTTGCAGATTATCAAGCAGGCTTAGCACAAAAATGGGATCCAGTGCAGCACAGCTCATCAAGATTATTTACTTGTGAACAGACGGGTGTCCAAACTATACCAATTTGGGTATATGATGAATATAGAAATGGAAACCAATGTCATGTATTGATTGATATTCAAGATAATGGAAATTGTAATAATTCTGAATTAAGTATAGCTGGAAGAATAAGTAATAGAGATGGTCAACCATTTGATCAAACGACGGTATATTTGAATTCGGATTTACCTGAATTTCCTAAAGTAACGAATACGGACAATGAGGGTGCTTTTGCATTTGACCAACTCATAGAAGGAGAATCATACACAGTGAAACCGTACAATAATGATGATCCTTCAAATGGTGTTTCAACCCTAGATTTGGTACTGATTCAAAGACATATATTGGGATTGTCCTCCTTTACAGATATGAAGGATTACATTGCAGCAGATGCCAATAATAGCCAAACTATTAGTGCTGCGGATTTGATACAGTTACGTAAATTGATACTGGGTTTAAATTCAGAATTTCCAAGTAATACTAGCTGGAGATTTGTACCGGAGTCGGCTACTCTTACACAAAATAATGTGTTTGATTTTGACGATAGCTACGGAATCTATCAAATGGATGAATCGATTGAAAATGCAGATTTTATTGCAATAAAAGTTGGTGATGTTAACCACTCTGTCAATCTAAGTTCAAGAAACAATAGTGATACCAGAAGTAACAATACTTTAAATCTAATGGTGGATAATGTGCAGTTTAATGGAAACGAATCTGTGTATATTCCAATATTCGCCTCGGATTTTGTAAGCATGTACGGCATACAGTTTTCAATGCATTTTGACAATGAGATTAGAGTGTTGAGTATGCAGTCTGGCGTATTAAAACTTAATGATGCCAATTACACAATCAAGGATAATACCTTAAAATTGAGTTGGGAGAATGCGTCTGAACTCGTGAGTTTTGATGATAAATCACCACTGTTTTACATAGAATTAGTGGCTAATCACAACACATACTTATACGGCAATGTACAAATGTCCTCAGATATTGATGGAGAATTAGTAGATGAAAATTTAGAGGCTCAAGACCTAGAATTGAATATTACTAATCCGTCTGATTCCTATCAAAATCTTGTAGTCAGTCAAAATATTCCGAATCCATTTAGTGGTAAGACCACGGTCACTTATCAATTGCCAAATGATGGGGTTATCAATATTAAGGTAACTTCGATACTTGGTCAAGAGTTAGAAAATATAAGCTTTTACCAATGGAAAGGTACACATGAGTACGTCTTCGACAACGAATTGCACAATGCTGATTCCGGAATTTTATTGCTAACAATCAGCGATGGAATCAATAGCAATACAATCAGAATGTTGACAATAAAATAAATCGAGTTTAGTACATTCATATTAGCGAGCCTGTTCACGAAAAGTTGAACAGGCTTTTTCTATATCAGCTAATAAAAGTACACTGCAATCTGAAATTTTTAATTAATCGATCTTAGGAAAATTATTTACTCGCCGCCGCCCATTTGGAATTCATCAAAGCTCGTCTTCTTGTAATATTCACCCGCTGAAAATTGCAATTCTGTCATCAAATCATGAGCTTCTTTATATCCCGGTGACAACAAAATTCTACTGAAATTTTCGTCTAAAATTACCATTGTAGGAAATCCAAGACTACCATCTAATAGAGAATAAGCCAATTCATGAAAGCCATTCTTACCATTTTCAACAAATTTAAATGTATTGCCATTGAAAACAATATCCTCTTTTTGCTCTGCATTCAATTTTACTGCATAGAAATTTTCATTCATATATTTGATGATTTCAGGGTCACTGAAGGTGTTTTTGTCCATTCTCTTACACCATCCACACCAATCAGTATATACATCCACGAATATTTTTTTTGGAGATTCTGCATTGAGCATAACGGCTTCTTCCCAAGTCATCCATTGGATGCCATCTTCATCGTTTGGCTGATGATTTTTAAATGAAAAAAGGGACAATGTTGCCATTGCAAAGAAACCAAGCATTAATTTCATTTTCATAATTGTAGCTGTAAGTATTTTTTAAATATTTAAGTAGACGTAAATTTTAATCATAAAGGTTACAAGCAAAGTTATTTTGATTTTCCTGCCAGCATTTTTCCATTCATTGAAGCCAGTCCCGACAGCAATGCAGGAATAAAAATTGCCAATAATATGATGGCAGTAGAACTCATTTTTTGTATCACTCCGGATAGTACTTTAGAAGGCGCTGTGCCGAAGCTACCGTCTTTCCAAACTATTAAAATACCATATACAATGGCAATGCTAAGGAATATTTCTACAAATAATCTCAAGTAAGATTTGGTATTCAATAATATGCCATATATCAGTGCAAGTAAAATTGGACTCCACCAAAAACCAATATATAATCCTGTAATAGAAAGAAATATATATATAATTAAATTTAATAATTTCATTTTTTAATAATTGTTTGTTTGATAAAAATCAACCATACTATATTGATTATCTAGCCTGTGAGTCATTATTATTCCAGACATGGTCTGTTTCATTATATGCACTTTTTAGTTTAATATTAGTGAGCCATTTTCCACCTTGGCTTTGATTAATTTACGATAATCTCCCTTGACCCATTTATCTAAAAAATCTTTGTAATGTATGCTTCGAGGATCACCTGATTGTCCACCCGGATAGACACCATAACCTTGAATTTCATCTTGCAGGTCAATGACCATTCGCCATGAAGGACCAAAACTATAATTAATGGCATTAATCACATCTGGGCTACCACCAAGCTCAAGGATTGGACTACCGAGACTTGGAATTCTCGCAATATTAGGGATAGAAACAGAACGATATTTTGACCATTCTAGACGATTTTCAGACTCAAGCCGATTCAATTCTTTTTCTGCATCACTAAAACTCATATTCATTACATCCCCTGCATTTTCACCAGGATTCGTATTGATTATGTTGAAAAATTCGTTTTCAGGATCATTTTTTAATAAATCTAATAGGACATATTCAGGTGGTATTTGAACGGCCATCGTGTCTCGATAGGCCAGTATCTCATCCCATACTTTATTTTCCATAGTAGAATACAATAATTCGAAAATCGTAGCCGCTGTACTATTAGGAGTGTAATTGTAATCCCATTGACTGAGAATATTTAGGTAGGGATTGTTCTTTATACGGGATTCACCTAAGTAGGAGAGCATTAACGGAACAAAATTGGCCGCTTTGAGACTGAATACATTTTGATGCATTTTCTGCATTTGTTTGACGTCGAAACTGTCATTATTTTTAAGCAAACTGTCTATAACCTTGTTTCTGTATCGTTCGAAGCTGCCTGTGTAATAATAAGGAAAAGTTGTATCTGCTGATCGCTGATTGGCACTAAATAGATAACCCTTATCTGGGTTTTTCATTTGTGGATTTTGTTCTCTAGGATAGAAAGCTTTCCAGTCATTGAGGCTATCATTTCCCCATTCGACGAATCGACCATCATGATGGTGTCGAGCTGGAAATTTTCCATTAACCCTAAGCCCTATATCACCGGATTTAGACGCAAAAATGAAGTTTTGGGCAGGAGTTCCAAAATGCTCAGTCTTCTCCCAATAACAGTCATAATCCTTACATTGCATCGCATGTATGAACGTACTTGCTTCTCCTTGATCAGGTACGTCGAGTACAAGCCAGCGCTTTGCCAAATCCTGATTCCCATGGTCACTTTCATGCACCACAGGTCCCCATTTCGTGTACTTGACATTGAGTTCGAGGTCTTCTTCTCCTGATACCTTGATTACTTCTTTTCTAAACTGTACGGGGTACTTTTTGCCATTGAGTACGTATTCGCTTCTCGTGCTATCGACCCACTCGATGACGAACAGGTCTTCGACATCCTGTCCGACATTGGTTTCTCCCCAGGCGATATCATCATTAAAACCTATCATGATGGCTGGCATGCCCGGAAAACTCACTCCGTAAGCATTGAAGTCATCCGTAATAAGATTGATTTCGTACCAGATAGAGGGTATTGTCAGGCTGAGATGAGGGTCATTACACAGTATAGGTCTGCCAGAGCTGGATTTTGACCCGGTGACCGTCCAGTTATTACTGCCAACACCATGAGGTCTTTTGGAACTAGATGCCTTGTATAATATCTGGCGATACTCAGTGTCCTGGTGAGGACTCATTCCGTATATCGTGTCAAAATCATAAACTTCTGATCGGATGACAGGTACATTTTTCTTTTCCGTTTCTCGATAAAGGTTGTTGAAGAGATCTTCACCTAGCAAGATTCTCATATTGGTCATTTCTATATCGCTATTGCCACCAGCAAGGATATTTGCCATGTATTTGAATATGTAAGCGCTGGATAGTAGATCCCATTTTTTAGGACTTTTATTGAATAATTTAAATTCAAATGGGTAATCACTCGGCGATAAATGCGTGATATAATTGTTCACACCATCGACATAAGCTTGATATAGAGCCAATTCGGCTTTGTTCTCATTCCATGATTTAACAGAATTTTCTGCTCCTATCGGTAATCCGGATTTTCTGCGTTTTTTATCGAGTTCAATGGTCTTCTCGCCGAACCATTCCGATAATTCACCTGCAGCTGCAGCCTTAAGGAACTGCATCTCAAATAAGCGATCTTTGGCTTCAAGATAACCTTGTGCATACAGTAAGTCTTTCAGTTCTCGGGCATAGATATGGGGGACATAATGTTGGTCATACTTGATTTGTATCTTCTGGTCTGTATGGTATGGTGATGCCAGCATATATTCATCATCTTCAGAGCTGCCATTCCATATTCCATTGATAGGATCCAGCAACTTACCGAATGCTTGAGGTTTGCCGAGGACACCACTTAGATTGCCATTGAGCAAAAGGACTGTTGCGAGCAAAAGTATGAGTAAAAGGATTGCTCCTATATGCTTCATTTGAATAATATTGTTTGTTTCTTAAAAAATCAAGCGATTATGGATTGTCAAAACTTTTGTATACCGGAATATTCTGAGACAAGGTCTACTTTACCAAATCCACATCATAGTTTAACGATGCAATTTAAAAGAAATTTTTATCAATTGGTGACCCCAATCGAGAGAATCAATTGATCGAGAGATTTATCAGGAGTTAAATTTCAAATTATTGTTAAATATTTCTTAAATAATTTGTTAATTAATAAATATATTCTTATATTTGAACTACCTAAACCACAGGCTGTATTTCTTAATTTTTTAAACATATATAACGATGAAAAAAATTCTTAAAACAACAACCCAACAACCCAATAACCCAACAACCCAACAACCCAACAACATTCACGCCGTAATGGCTTTTACAAGCTTTTAGTACCGCTGGTGATGATTTTGATGGTAATATTGGTGTATTCATGTAGCGAAGATGCATCGGTAGCTAATGTAACAAATCAAGAGAGTTTAATTACCGATACTGACAGGGGTGGGGGAAATAGAAGTGGTGATGATGACTTTAGTGGTATTGGAAATGTTACTTTTAGTGTTGTAGAAGAAAGATTAAATTATATTTATGCTCATGGCTATGATAATTATAGTCGCTTCGAAACTAAGAGTTCTGAAATTTCACTAGTACAGCAGAATCCCACAAATTTGAGTTCCACTGAGGCCACTACATTGTATCAGATGTCACTTGCCGAAATTAGCTGTCATTTTTCTTGTTCTACACTCACACCAAAAGAGCCTCGATATTTTGACTTAGAGAAAAAAGAAGTCAACGGTAATACGGTTACCTATATTGTTACTACTGGAATTGGTGAATTAAGTAACATTGCTTGGAATAGCAAATCCTTTAATGCGAATACTCACCTAGATGCTTGGAATAGAGGTAATTGTCCAAATTATGGAGGTACTAAAGTATTCAACATTATGCCACAATATGTGACTTACAACCTGTTACCTCCTATAGCCATAAATCCAAATACTTATGTATATTATTCTGACATTGAGGTCATAGATCATTGGAGTTACAACCAATATGGGTGGCATAATATTAATCCTAATGATTCAAATCCTCATGATTTTATTGATGATTATTTAACTTGGGGCTTTGGATGCGATTTGTATGTAGATCCAAATGATCCAGAACCTGGAATATCATGTTTTCCTGATTGGTTAGATGAAAATGATGACTTCGTACTTGTTCATACACCACTACTTGAAACCACGTCATGTTTGGATGGAAATGATTTAAATTGGTATAGAAGCAATATTCAAACTATTTGTTTGAACGCGGCTCAGTCAAACCAAAAGGATTTCTTGGATTTTTATGGTATGTTCTTCAATTCAACCTTATGTTCACCATGTTATAATTATTGGTGGGCAGCATATGAAAAAATTGGAGTTAAAAATATTAAAACAACAAAACATCCAATTCCGGCTACAAACTGCGGCTGTATTTAATTAAACTATATTTTGCCGACCCAATTCTTTTAAAGAATTGGGTCAATTTTAATTTTATCAATCAATTATGAAATATCTTAATCTCCTAATTCTTTTTCTAGTTTTTTCGTCAGAGTTATCTTCACAAAAATGTGTGTGGTTTGGTAGTGAATACCATAATCATTCGATTTACGATATGGTAAATCTACCGAATGGTGATACCTTTTTACTGATGACTGGAGACCAGTTGACAAGATACCATTTTGGTGGCACCAATATATTAAGAATCATTGGTTGCGATGGCACGATCAAAGAAGAAAGGAACTTCAAAATCGATAGTTTGAAATATTTTACCGGATTTCAAGCAGAATATGATAGCATTGATAATAATATCATAGTGTCTGGTGTAGCTTATGATGGGAATGGTTCTGATTTTCAGGATTATACAGTTCTCGCGAGGCTGGATGTAGGCCTTAATATTGTAAATATAAAGATAGAAAAGACTTCCAGTTATGGTAATATCTTTCACCAAGTTTTTAAAATATTGGATGATGATATTTATATATTAGACGTAGCATCTGAATCATCGCAATACGTAACGGTCGAAAATGGATATCAGGGATTTTATCATTTTGATAAAAATTTTAATCTATTGGATTCATTTCAATTCTATCGTGATGTTAATCAAGGTGAATTCTTTAGTTTTGACTTTAATTATAATGAGAAGAGAGAGCTATTTGACCTTTTTGCGGTTGGTGGTAATATTTATGAATTGAATATTCTTAATAAGGAAATAATTAAATTGAGTTACCCATATACGAATTATACTACCTTTACGAATAGCATGACTGTTAAAAAATTTGGTGATAACATTATCGCCGGTGTAATTTTTGTAAATATCAATAATGGGCAAATTCCAGAGAATTTTGATTCTACCATTGTGGTCTACACGATGGATAGTGACTACAATGTTTTAAACTATAATGGCATTGGAGATTTTGAGTTTCAAAGTTTTCCACTTAGGAATTTGGATTTTAAAAATAACAATGAGGTATTTCTTGGATTACTAGGGTTTACCGATCCTACCAATCCATTTCCATATTTTGAAATCGGAAAATTTGACCGAGATTTAAACCTCACTTGGCAAATCGCTTATGGAAACGATGGTAAGCATTATTTTGTAAATGGAATTGAAGCATGCTATGATGGTGGATGTTTTGTATATGGTGTGACCTTTGATACTCGTATACCTTTTTACATAAAATTTGATGCGGATGGAAAGGTTTCCTCCACTTATAATATTAATAAGGATGACTTGTGGTCACTCAAGTGCTTTCCTAATCCCTCCCCTGGGATATTCCGCCTCGAGGCTGAAGGTATGATCGGGTATGATCTCATTATACAAGACATCAAGGGTAGTCAAATATATCATGCAATAATCGGCAGTAATGGCAAGGCAGAAGCAGACCTCTCATACCTTCCGGCGGGATTATATCCATATACGATTACGCATGAGGGGAGGGTCGTCTATAGTGGAAAGTGGGTGAAGGAGTAAGTACGTTAAATTGACTGAGAAAATTTCTCGTAGAAATTCTAAACTTCTGTTCTTAGTCTGCCCCTTTGGAGTAGCTGCTCTCAGAGCAGGGAGGATTTATTATCTCTTTCTTTTTAGCATTGCTCCTAAAATAGCCCCGAAGGGGTGTAATATTAATAGCCCCGTACAACGTGCGGGGCTAAATCATAGCACCAAACCCGTTTTGGCGTTATCTTTGCCTTCATCGCAAAAATTATGACAAAATGTTTCCATAAAATTCCATATTATTGAAAAAAATTAAAATAATTTTGCTATTTAAAATTATTTCCTTATTTTTATTCCACCTAAACCACAGGCTGTATTTCTTAATTTATTAAATATATAACAATGGAAACATTATTAAAAACAACCAAACAACCAAACAACCAAACAACATTCACATCGTAAAGGCTTTTACAAGCTTGGAGTACCGTTGATGATGATTTTGATGGTAGTATTGGTGTATTCATGTAGCGAGGAGGAGACAATTAGTGATAGTGTACATGGTAGGATGGTACAAGATGATACTAATCCCATATCAACCATGAAAATTGATCAAGATGTTATTGCAAATAACGGAATTGGTCATTCTTGTCTTGATGAAGCAGTTGTGGGTAGTGGCTCATGCATTTTAAACACATTTTCTGGAGCCATCGCATTGCCTCAGTACCCTGGGTGTTCATTTTGGATTTATGCGGAATACTATGTTTGTACATCGAATGGATCTGGACAAGCCATTTATTTTATTGATTTTGAAGTTCTTGAACACGATTGTCCCCAATTCAATCAAGATATCATAAACGCCAACAATAGCAACACTTTAGATCAATTTACTGCACACTTTAATGCCTCAGTCTGGAAAGTTTTAACTTATTCACTTATTTCTGGTTCACCGCCTAATGTATCTCAAATAGGTTTTGAGTATTATTCTGCTGCATGTGAGAAGACTTGTTATGTTATAGTTACAAAAAAGGGCTTTACAGGCTATGTTCCAATTGATTACCCTTGCTCAGAATATTGTTGTAAGGTGAGAAGGAATTTCAGTTTTAGCTCAACAACAAATCAATGGGAGCAGACGGATGTCTTTTACAATGTAGACAATAATAATCCTTGCTGGTCGGATACTCCACCTCAAAATTGTCCTCCTAATACTGTATTTACAATCGATTGTAGATCAAATTGTGAATCTTTACTTTGGTAAAAATGTAAGTCTCACGGCCACGACAATTTATATGTCGTGGTCGTATTTTATAAAATATTGAAATCCAATAACATGAAAGCTATTATATATGTAGTATTATTATTTACTTTTAACTCTCTTTATGGGCAATGGATCATGCCTTCATTTGATCAATCAGGCATACTACCTAAATGGAAATATCTGTCAGAAGACGAAAATTTCATTAAGTCTCCTCTTGATCCACTTTCTAACCCTTATAGTGGAAGATTTACTTCGGATATTGTGACTTACGGAGATCAGACCTATATTTATGAGACAGTATGGAGTCAGTCTCCCTACGGGGGTTATGAGGGATATCTCCTACATGCTCTAGATTATGAGCAAGGTAAGGCAAATTGGATTTTTCATAATAACTCTTATGTTGGTCTCAAACATCGAGAATTTTCTTTTCCTGGTAAAATCTATCGAAACGAAAATGGCGATATTCGCTTGGTCGGAGTGATAGATACCGCTGAGATTGACAAAACGATGCTCAAATTTTACTTTGTGGGTTATCCCATAGAAAAAACCATTAGTAGCAATTCTGGTTTACTCATAGATAGCTTGATGGGTAGTGAAATATTACCTGATAGTTATGTCAACTGGGCAGGTGGTGGATCGAGGTATTTAATAAGTGAAGATGGAGAGAGAATATCAGTAAGCTTAAAAGATAACTGGATTGATGGCAAATATTATAACTCCATAGATTTTCATGGGATGGATGAAAACTATAATATTAAAGATGCAGACCAAAAAGTAATCTATGACACTGGATTTACCACCTCTGATACCGTATCCGTAATTTATTCACCCTATATACTTGAGATGGGTACCCAAAAATTGGTAACACTCTTGATGTCGTCAGTAGGTGTGGAGGATAGCAAAGATGCACCATCTAAAGCTGAACTAAGGATTATAGATTATAGTGACTCCAAAGATATTAGGGTCATTGATACTATTGATGTGGTGTCATATTTTGATAAAACAAATATTAGTGAAAATAATCCATTCTTTTATACTGATGAAGATTATATATGTTTATTCAATTATGTAAAAAATTCTGTGACATTAAGCCCGAATAATCGAAGTATGTGGTGGGTTTGGATTGATGCAGAAGGTAATGAAAAAGCATACTTTAAGGACTATCATATCGACAATAAATATTATTCACGCATTTTTCCGTACAAGGTAATTGATGATGAATTGTATATATTAGGTTATTATGAAAGGCTTGATCAGTATTACATTGATTTTATAAAAATTAATTCAATAAATCAACAATCAGAGGTAATTGGCTCAAGTCATTTCCTATGCAAAGTAGGCGAAAGGATAATTCCCAATAAGGTACACACCTTACCAAACAATGATATTTTAGTAGCATATGAATTTTACTTTCCTCAAAATAACATAGAATCTAATGCTGGATTCTATTTGTGTTATGATGCTATGAGTATTGGCCTTTCTTCTACGGATAATTTGGTTACCAAGGATGCATTGGTTTTCCCTAATCCTTCGTCCGGAATTTTCCACTTCAAGGCTGAAGGTATGACCGGGTATGATCTCATTATACAAGACATCAAGGGTAGTCAAATATATCATACTACAATCAACAGTAATGGCAAGGCAGAAGCAGACCTCTCACACCTTCTTGCGGGATTATATCCATATACGATTATGCATGAGGGGAGGGTCGTCTATAGTGGCAAGTGGGTGAAGGAGTGAAAGGAATTTATTGACTGAGAAATTTCTCGTAGAAATTCTAAACTTCTGTTCTTAGCTATGCCCCTTTAGAGTATCTGCACACAGGGCTGGGAGGATTTATTATCTCTTTCTTTTTGGCATTGACCAAAAAAAGCCCCGAAGGGGTGTAATATTAATAGCCCCGTACATCGTGCGGGGCTAAACCATAGTGCCGAACCTGTTTTGGCGATATTTTTGCCCTTTCGCAAAAATCATGACAAAACAATTTTTAACGAATTCCACCTTTTAATCTCTTTCTTTTTTTCATTGCCCAAAAAGAAACAAAAAATGCTAGTCAGGTCCATTTCAACTTTCTTTTGGCTTGATCCAAAAGAAACAAAAAATCAAGGCTGTATACTTTTTTTAACGCCAAAACCCTTCTAAAATCATAAACAGCCTGAAACTCCTCCTTAGTCGTCAAACACCAGCCTGTTTTTAACGGATTTTAGTTCTTGTTTTGACTAAAAAGTATAAGGCCTTTCTGTCCTAGAATCACGAAAATCGTTTTCAGAACTGCTTTTGAATCATAATTCTATCGAAATTCCGCCTTGCGGTATTTACCTCTACCACTTTAGAGAGGCTGACTGAAAGGTGGGTAGGATCTAATTATTGTAGGAAAGCCCCGAAGGGGTGATGTACCCTTAGCCCCGTACAACGTGCGGGGCTAAACACATTATATCCTAATCTCCCTCAAAGCCAACTATTTTACAAACACAAATTTATCCTCTGTTGATAAATTCGCATCGTATAAATATCCATCTCCATCAAAAGCAAGGAGGTCATGTACATCTCTGAGTTCGTTTTCTACAATGAATCGTGCCATTTTACCCCTCGCTTTTTTGGCATTAAAGGACACGAAGATGAGCTTTCCATTGCGGTTTTCTTTGAAGTCGATGTCAACCACCTTTGCCTTGATTTTTTTAGGGTTTAGTACATGATAATATTCATTGCTTGCTAGATTGATAATGGTCGAAGTGCCGACATCTTTGAGGTCTTTGTTAAGTGCTTTGGTGACCTTATTACCCCAAAACTGGTATAGGTTGTTCCCGTAATCAGTATGTAGCTGGGTCCCCATTTCTAATCGGTAGGGTTGTACGAGGTCAAGCGGATTCAAAATGCCATACAGTCCTGATAAAATTCTTACATGATCGTTGGTATTGACTAATTGATCGTGAGTCATATTCCATGCCTCGAAACCGACATAAACATCACCTTTGAATGCAAGTATGGAAGGTTTAGAGTTTTCGGGAGTGTGGCTTAGTTTAAATTGTTTGTATCTCCGCATGTTTAAAGTTGCCAGTTGGTCGCTGATGTCCATGAGTTTTTCTAACTCTTCCTTCTTTAGTTTCTTAAGTTCATTGATGAGTTTTTTGGCTTCTGAGCGGAAACGGGGGATGCTGTAATCTTTGATGTCCCATGCCGTTTCGAAATCCAGTGTTTTAGCAGGTGATATTATTGCAATCATATTCTGACCAAAGTAATTTTTTGAAATAAAAAAAGTCCGAGTATCTAACTACCCGGACTTCTATTTGTTCACCCTTTGCTATGAAAAATCTTAATTGTTATCTTCGTTGTTTATCATGTTAGGCTCTGTTTTTGGAGCACTTTCTTCTGATGCAGGCTTCAATATATTTCCAACAACATTGATTTTGTGAGTTGCATTTTCTCCTTCTTCATTTGTTGTAATGGTTACATTTTTGTTGATTTTACCCAATCTATTTGTCGCATATCTTATTTCTATTTGAGAAGACTCACCTGGTAAAATTGGCTCTTTTGGCCATGTAGGCACAGTACATCCGCAAGATCCTCTAGCATTTTTGATAACCAATGGCTCAGTACCTGTATTTGTAAATTTAACAATTCTCAATGGCTCACCATTTTGTTCTAATGTACCATAGTCACAAGTCGTACTTGTATTACCGTCTTCAAAGGTCATAACCGGCCCACTAGCAGGTGCTTGTTCTTTTACTTCGGTCATTGGGGCTTCTGTTTGAGCAATTGTCAAATTAATAGCACCTAGCGTTAAAGCGAATAAGAATAAAATTTTTTTCATATCTGATCTAATTATTTTTTGATTGAAATAATAATACAAAACTAAACGCTTCACATTGAATAATATGCCATCGTAAAGCAAATATGCTGTTAATGATTAGTTAACACATTGATTTATAGGGGTTTCCGTAGTTTTTTAAAGCTTTTGAAAGAACAATTTTTTAATCAAAACCAATATTCGTAATTTTGCGTTCATAATACTGAGAGGCAATATTCCGCAGCACTCTTAATATATTTTTAAAATCAACGAAACCACCGAAAATGATTAAATACGATTTCTCTTCGATCGATAGTTTGCAAGGCAGTCATGACTTCGATGACTACAAAAAGGAAGTCATCAATGACTATTATATATGTGTCGTGTCGAGAGAATGTAGTTTAATGGGAAGGAAAGAAGTACTTACGGGAAAAGCTAAATTTGGTATATTAGGAGATGGAAAGGAAGTGCCACAGGTGGCTATGGCACGAGCTTTTAGAAAAGGAGATTGGCGATCAGGGTATTACCGAGACCAAACATTCATGATGGCATTGGGACTATGCACGGTCGAAGATTTCTTTTCTCAATTATATGCCGATGTAGATAATGATCCTTTTTCGGGAGGAAGGCAGATGAACAGCCATTATGCGACCCCTCTCATTTCGGAAGATGGGGAATGGCTTGACCACACAAAAATGTACAACATATCCGCTGATGTGAGTTGTACAGCAGGCCAAATGGCTAGATCTTTGGGCATAGCTTTGGCATCAAAAAAATATAGACAATTAGGATTAGAAGACACCAAGTTTTCTGTGAATGGGAATGAAATCTCGTATTGTACTATCGGAGATAGCTCAACTTCAGAAGGGGTATTTTGGGAAACCTTGAATGCTGCTGCCGTAATGAGAGTACCGCTCTTAGTTGCCGTTTGGGACGATGGATACGGGATCTCTGTACCCAAAAAAATGCAAACTGTTAAAAACAGTATTTCGAAAGCACTTTCGGGATTTGAAAAAACGGACGACGAAAATGGCATCTATATACATAAGGTCAAAGGTTGGGATTATCAGCATTTATGCTTGATGTTTGAGGAAGTGGCCGAGCAAATGCGTAAAGACCATGTACCAGCCATGATTCATGTAGAGGAATTGACTCAGCCACAAGGGCATTCGACCTCAGGATCACACGAAAGGTATAAATCAAAGGAAAGGCTAGAATGGGAACATGAGTATGATTGTATTGTAAAAATGGGTGAATGGATGGTGAAAAATGCCATTGTCACACAAGAGGAATTAGAAAAAATCAACGAACAAGCTAAAAAATTTGCGACCGAAGGTAGAAATGTTGCCTGGAAAAAAGTACTGGAGAGAAGACGACCTTTGATGAATGCTATCACAGCCGTACTCAATGATGAGTCCAATGCGATAAATGAACATGTGGAATTCACTAGGGAGTATAAATCATTGGTAAATCCCAATCTCGGCGAGTTGGTTTCATTCGCAAAAGCCCTTTTGCGTAAAAATCAAAAATTGTCATTTGCGACCATAGATACCCTAAGAGTCCTAGTCAATGATGAAGTGAATATGGCAGATGAAGCCTATCAAAGCCATCTATATAGTTCGAGTTCTCATGCAGCCGTGAACGTACCGATGGTAGAGAAAATCTTTTCCGAAAACTCTCAAAAACTAAATGGTTATCAAGTTATCAATGAGTTTTTTGATAGAAAACTTGGTCAATTGCCAGATATGATTGCATTTGGTGAGGATGTCGGTAAAATAGGCGATGTGAATCAGGGATTTGCAGGAATGCAAGAAAAATATGGTGTTGAGCGAGTCTTTGATGCAGGTATTAGAGAATGGACGATTGCGGGACAGGCTATTGGTTCTGCCATGCGTGGATTGCGACCCATCGCGGAAATGCAGTATTTGGACTACTTGATTTATGCCATTTCGGCGCTTTCAGATGATTTAGCCACGGTACGATGGAGGAGTAACGGCATTCAACAATCCCCGGCAATAATACGTACGAGAGGGCACCGACTTGAAGGTATTTGGCATTCAGGTTCACCACTCGGCATGATGGTCAACTCATTAAAAGGAATATATATCTGCGTCCCTCGCGACTTTACTCAAGCGGCAGGAATGTACAATACCCTCTTGCTTTCTGACGATCCAGGTATCGTCATTGAGCCGCTCAATGCTTATCGACTTAAAGAAGTATTGCCTGATAATATTGGGGAATATACCGTTCCATTGGGCATGCCTGAGATATTGGCAGAAGGTCATGATTTGACCTTGGTAACTTACGGAACCTGTGTGAGAGAAGCACAAAAAGCTTTGTCCATGTTAAAGGATGACGGTATCAGTGTGGAACTCATCGATGTGCAGACTATGATGCCATTTGATTTAGAAAATGTGATTGTTAATTCCCTCAAAAAGACCAACAGAATTGTATTCCTTGATGAAGATGTCCCTGGAGGGGGAACGGCATACATGATGCAAAAAGTTCTCGAAGATCAAAATGGTTATCAGTACCTTGATAGCAAACCATTGACTATTACAGGAAGCGAACACCGCCCACCGTTTGGGTCTGATGGGGATTATTTTAGTAAACCTACGGGGGATTCGATTTATGAAGAAATTGTGAAATTGATGCATGAAGTGAATCCTGTAAAGTTTTGAGTTTATAGATTTGTTTCGGTTTAAGCAATTCACCATTCGACAACAAGGAGTGACTATGAAAGTCAACACCGATTCAGTGCTTTTGGGTGCATGGGCAAAGGTCGGAGCTTGTAAAAATATTTTAGATATCGGTACTGGAACTGGAGTAATTGCTTTGATGCTCGCACAGCGTAATACAGATGCAAATGTATTGGGTATTGAGATAGATCAACATACCGCTGAGGTTGCGGATGAGAATTTTCATAATTCAGTCTTTTCTAATCGTATGTCTTTGTTGAATGTTTCTGTGCAAGATTATGCGGTAACTTCAAGGATAAAATACGATGCCATTGTTAGTAATCCTCCATACTTTGATGCGGGTCCTGTATCCAATAATGATAAGCGAAAAATATCGCGGCACACTGAGACTCTCACGAAAAAAGACCTGATAAAATCGGTCAAAGCACTACTAGAAAGTGGCGGATATTTTTCTGTGATTTTGCCGCATATCATGGCACAAGAGTTTATTGAAGATGCTTATTCAGAAGGTTTATTTCTGAATGAGAGGTTAGATGTTTACTCTTCTGTGCAAGATGGCGAGGCGATTCGGTCATTGTTATTGTTGAGACGTAACTCGAACTTAACCAAAAGAGAAAAAATTTATATCAGAGAAGATACCGTCGAAAGCAAGTACACCAAAAAATTCATTTCGTTAACAAAGGCATTTTACGAAAATTTTTAATCCTTCTACAATTTTTCTGTCACTAAGTAGAGGAAAATGGGTATAGAGTATAAAGTGGATTTCTTTGAATGGTAAAGTAATGCAAAAAGTCCCAAGCATTGGTAAAACTTAGGACTTTTTTAATCTTTCTGAACTCTTTATTTATTCGCAGCCCATTTCATTTTTAGATACTGCATCACCATTTGGAAAACACAATCCAGAAGGTAATAAATCCGGTACATATCTCTCTAAATCATCGTCATATAATGCAAATTTCACAAATTGTGTTAATTTATTGATTTCATCATTTGACAGACCTAATGGTACAAATTCAGGTGAAAGTTTACCAGCTGGTACTCTAGAATTTTCTGCTATTGCATCATTTTTGTAACGGATGATGTCTTCTACAGATTTAAACGTGGCACCATGACCCAGGTATTTTAAATCTCGCAAATTATAGATTTGAGGTACTTTAAATTTATACTCATCGGAGGCGAGATTTGTGAAACTTGCTCTACCTCTGTTTTCTTTGTCATTGATTGAAGTTCGCAATGTAGGTTCAATGCAATCAACCATATCTCCAACACCCAATGCATAAAATTCCATGCTACTAAGTGCTGGTCCGGTGTGGCAACTTACACAATTTGCTTTTCCAAAAAATAGGATGGCACCTTCTTTTTGTTCATCACTCATGGCAGTTTCATTTCCGTCAAGGTATTGCTGCCAAGGGGATTTGTATGGTAATAGTGTTCTTTCATAAGCGGCAATGGCTAGTCCAGCATTGACTGCTGAATATCTATCTTCTTGCGGTACACTCGGGAAAGCCTCATCAAACATGTTTTTATAAGCTTTCATATTGAGTAACTCGGGGGTAATGTTTAATCTGTGAACATCTTGGCCTGCAATCGCCTGTGTTTCTGCTCCATCGTAGTTTAATCTGTTTTTTTCTAATGGAGTGCCTGTTTTCCATAAGTGTGAAGTGTTGATGTTTTTATCTTTACTACCAAACTGTCCATTCCACAAAATATTTTTTTGATAAGCAATATTCATAGCACTTGGAGTGCGGATGGACTGAACATCAGGAAGCGGATGATTTGGGTCTGGAATTCGGCTTTCGCCAATCAATCCAAATCCTAGACCTCCTTCTCCAATGGCTTGAAAAGTTCCAGATTGAAACCCTGCACTTGCATTATGACAAGTGGCACAAGAGTAAGTATATTGATAATCTTCGTCATTAGGATGAGAAGAAAGTCCGGTCTCATGAAACAAATATGCCCCTAAAGCCACTTTTTCAGCGGTCAAAACATTGTTAGGGTCTTGAGGTATTTTGCTCAATTCCGACGATTTCGGAAGTTTAAAATAATTTTTGTTTCCGGAAGGTGATGCATCGCTCAAGGTAGTTTTTAAAGTTTCGTCCAAAGGATCAATGGTAATAGGTGCATCTGACGAACAGGAGTAAGTACTGAAAATTATAATAGAAAGAAACAAGGTTTGGCCTATAATATTATTATATAATCTCATACATATTAAATTAAATCGTAATATGTATTTCAAATTTTATGCCAAATTTCCAATCTTATTGTTTTTGAGAGGATAAGCATAAATATAATACACGATTGAATCAATACTTTATATGAAAATATTTTATATATATAAATTTATATTATATCTTTACCGCTTGATATTAAAGCATTGAATCGTAGTATGAGGCATATAATTTTATCAATCACTGCATTTTGTTGTCTATTTAGTCAACAAGTATTTTCCCAAGGAGGACTAAAATTTGGTTTCAATGCTGGGGTTTCCATGCCTATGGGAACTTTTAAAAACACCTATAATTTTGCAAATAGAGGTTTCAATTTTAATAGTGATGTAGATTATTTTTTTGGAAATATCGGTTTTGGTCTAAGTGGTGGAATAATAAATAATAATGTAAAGTCTCCGTTTCTAGACATGATGTCTTCTAGGTTTAATTATCGAGAATATGTAATGACCTATGACAATTGGTTTTCTAAATACATTTTACTAGGGCCTGTTGTAAATTTTGAAAAGGGAAAATTTGGGCTGATGGGACGGTTAAAAATTGGTTTTCTTGATATTGATATGCCTGATGTGTTTGTGAATGCCACTTTTTTTAATCAACATTTTCCTGCCATTCACTATAGTGGGAATACCGATGGACTCATGGGAGTTTGGAAAAGTGGTATGTCTGGGTATTATCGTTTTTCTAAAAACATGAGCTTTCAGCTTTCAGGCGATTTGCTTACGACTAAATTCTTCTCTGGTATATCTAATACGATGGATTATCGCGATGTCAGCGATTCTAATAACAATGGTTTTATTGATGGTACTGAATATTTTGCCGCTTCAGACCACTCTATAAGCAATGATGTGATTTACAGTAATTTATTAATCTCAGCCGGAATTCTCATCAATGTTTCTTCTGAATCTCCTCAAGAAATCGAAGAAAGGAAAATGAGTGAGGCCTATCTTCCTCAGGACAGTATTATGATGGTTGACGCTATTGAATTGGAAGAAATGATCGATGTAGATACCAGTCAAGTTACTGAAAAAGAAATCGTATATATTGAAAGACCAAGTATTCGTATCGATACAGTTTTAGTTATTGAGTCGATGAATAAGGAGACGGCTGATTTGATTTTCAATGCAGGAAAGCTCTATCTTGAAAACAACGATTATCCTAATGCCTTGAAGTGCTTCCAATCTGTTAACCAAAATTCTGAATATCCCATTTCATGGTATTACGAATCATTGACGTTATTGAAACTCGGACGCTGTCAAGAAGGACTTAAAAAGTATAATGATTTTAGTTACCAATACCCCAAAGAAAATAAACCAAGTTTAGCAGAATTGTTTCAAATTGTCATGAAATCTTGCAAGCAGATTCAAGTGATTGAACATCCCCAAAATACGGAATCAAACCAGGAACTTCAGGATGAGGCGATTATTGCAACAGAAACAGAGGTTACGGAATCCAAAAAAGACGTAGCTGAAAACAATATCCCAGAAAAGGTCACAGAACAAGAAAAACCAATTATATCCGAAGCGAAAATAATTGAGGACTCTAATGACAGCGAATTAGAGGTGATTGTACATGAAAATGAGGAGAAACAAGATATTGTAGAACAAGCTATGGAAAAAGAATTACCTAAAGCTGTAACCAAAGAAGAGCTTGCAATCGATGAATCTACAATTAAGAAAGATGAAGAAATGATAGTGCAAGCGAAAGAGGATAATCAACCTCAAATCAAAGAAATAGATTCGGTTTCAACAGAAATTGCGACCGAAAATGAAAAAACAAAGATTGAAACTAAAACTGCAAAGGTTGAGACTGAATTTCCAAGTTCAAAACCCGTAGAAGTCACCTATATGGTTCAGTTTTTAGCAGCCAAAGAAGGTAATTTGAATCTTAAAAAAGCAAAGTCTATTGCTCCGATTCAAAAGGAATACTTCAGCGACATGAAAATGTATCGATACATGTTCGGTTCTTATTCAGATTTGGAAGATGCAAAAAGTGTATTGATGAAAATCCGAAAAGCTGGTTATAAAGATGCCTTTATTGCAATCTATCATGAAGGGAAAAGGGTAGTAACCTTCTATCACCCTGAGTAACTCTAGGTGAAATTTGTTTAGACTAGTGGCTTAACCTATATTCCATATAGTTAGATTTCGATGAGAATTGAGGGAATCGCTGAAAATTATTATTTGTACCTGAAAGCAATTTTCAACTATTCATTTCATTTCCTACCAATAACTTATATTCGTACTTCGAATTTGTCCAACTCGTTTTTGTAAATTAAAGCATTAAGTTATGTTGCGAAATTTCTTGATTTTGATTGTAGGATTGTATGCCAATGCCCTTATGAGTCAATTAAAATCACCCTATGAATACTATAATTATAACTATGGCGAAAATTTTATTTATCACCATGATGTCATTGATTATATGAATTATTTGGCAGAAAATTCTCCTTATATAAAGCTTGAAAATTATGGATACTCGGAGGAGCATAGACCGCTTGTGTTGTTGTACATCAGTACTCCAGAAAACTTGCAAAAACTCGAAGAGATAAGAACCAAGCATTTTTCAAATATTGAAAATGGTAAGTTGGCTGATGCCGACGTTCCAGCCATAGTATGGTTTAGTTTTGGAGTGCATGGAAATGAGGCAGGTGCTACAAATAGTGCCATCGAGGTCAGCTATTTATATGCTCAACCGGACGAATCACGTAAGCAAGATTTGACCAATACAATTTTGATACTTGACCCATGCCTCAATCCAGATGGTTACTCCCGTTACGTCAATTGGACTAATCAAGTACAAGGAGAGGAAATTCATCCCGGACTCAATGATATAGAACATCAAGAACCATGGCCATACGGACGGGTCAATCACTACCTTTTTGATCTCAACAGAGATTGGGCATGGTTAACCCAGGTAGAATCTCGCCAAAGGATCAAGGTTTATAACCAATGGATGCCCGAAGTACACGTCGATTTTCACGAAATGTATCCCAATGACCATTACTACTTTGCACCAGCCGCCGAACCATACCACAGCGTCATCATGGATTATCAACGAAAATTCCAAGAAACAATTGGCATGGGGAATGCTGAGGCATTTGATCGTGAAGGTTGGTTGTATTTTACACGAGAAGTTTTCGATTTGTTGTACCCTAGTTATGGCGATACTTACCCCCTGATGAATGGAAGTATCGGGATGACTTACGAAAAGGCGGGGCATGGCATGTCAGGCAGAGCTATTTTATTGGACAATAAGGATACTCTTTTTCTAAAAGATAGAATTGAGCAACACACGACGGCTGCACTGGCAACTTTGCATACTACAGCTCAAAATAGTGATTTTTTAAAGTCTCAATTCTATAGATTTTTTGATTCGAAGCAATCATCAGATAAAACCATTTTTAATGGATACCTTATTAAAAATGGACCTAATCTAGAGTCACTTGCTAAGTTGATGGATTTGCAAGGCATTAAAACTTATGCGGTGAATGCTAGCGAAAATCTTTCAGGATACTCGTATTTCAATGATAGAAATCAAAGTTTCAAAACGGAACCAGGAGATATGTTCATTCCTAGTGGACAGCGTAAGTCTAAACTTTTGCAGGCACTTATGGATATCAATCCTAAGCTGTCGGATAGTCTGACTTACGATATCACGGCATGGTCATTGCCTTTGGCTTATGGTCTAGAGGCTTATGGTATTGCGGGAAGCCTGAATTACGGTTCGGAATGGAAATGCCAGCATCACGAAAATCAATCCATTCAAGAGGATGTGTATGCCGTGACCTTTGAATGGGGCAGTGAGGAATCTTATCGAGTATTGGCTGAGTTGCTAAGCCAAGGATTCCAAGCTAGATATGCACAAAAATCCGTTAAGTATGATGTGGATATAGACAGAGGAGACATTCTAATAACTCGCTGGGATAATCGCAGTGTTGAAGATTTTGCTAAGAGATTACAATTCATCCTCCGAGATGTAAATTATAAAACTCTTAAAAGTGGCTGGTCAAATGAAGGTAAAGATATGGGAGGTAGCGCTTTTAAGCTGATAAAGAAGCCAGAGGTTCTTTTGGCAGTAGGTGATGGTACATCTAACAATGAAGTGGGACAGGTGTGGTATTACTTCGAAAAGATATTGAACTATGAACTTTCGAGGATGGATTTTAAAAAAATTGATGGAACCGTTCTTGCCAATTTTAACACACTCATACTGGCAGAGGGCAGCTATGATTTATCTAATGGGAAAATGGATGAAATCGAAAAATGGATTTCAAATGGTGGTAAATTAATTGTGATAGGCAGTGCAATTCGACCATTTGCTAATGCAGAGAAAATATTTGGAATAAGAAAAAAAGAATTTCCCTCAGGAAAAGACAGTGTTTCGGTCAAGGAACTGGAAAAAAACAGATTCGAAGATGCTGAGAGAAACTCTATCGCCTCCTCTATGCCTGGTGCAATTATAGGAAATGTGGTTGATAATTCTAATCCCATGTCACTTGGATTGGGTGACTACTATTTCAGTCTGAAAACGGATAAAGATTCCTATAAATTTTTAAATGAAGGTTGGAATGCCATTTACACCAATGAAAATTTGAATGTAAAGGGTTTTATTGGAAGTAAGTTATTGCCAACTTTTAAAAATTCACTGACCTACGGATTTCAAAATAAAGGCAATGGCAGTGTGATTTATATGGTGGATAACCCACTATATAGAGGATTTTGGAAACAAGGAGAGTTGATTTTTAGTAATTCCTTGTTTTTTGTCCAATAGCGGCCAAAATATTGTAGTAAAATCTCATTTTCCAACGATGGTTTTTTAAAAAATCGAATTATCTTTGCATTTTAATTGTAAATCTTTTAATAATTTTAATTTTATTTGGAATGAAGTCTAGAAAATTATTTGTTTTAATGTTCGCCTTTTTCTTAGGAACTCTACTTGTAACCTCTTGCAAGCAATCGACTGAGAACACCACCGTCAATGAGAATGAACACCCAATGGAAAATGTCACTGACAACTTAAAAGAAGCCGCCAATGATGCTGGTGATGTTGCCAAAGATGCAGTTAATGACGTGAAAGAAGCCGGAAAGGAGGCAATGGATGCGGCAGGTGATGCTATGGATGATATGATGGATGCAACCGATAATATTGTGAAATCAGGAAAAGAATATACGTCTGCATTTATTTGCCCGATGCACTGCAAGGATAGCGGAAGTGATAAAGCTGGAAAATGTCCAAAATGTGGAATGGATTATGTTAAAAATGAAGATGAGCACGCGGGTCACAACCATTAATTGACATACGAGCTATAAATTAGATATTGAGGTGCATTTCATTTTTTTCGATTGTTTAATTTCATTATTTGATGAGTAAAAGGTATAAAATTGAAAAAATGAAATGCATTTTCTTTTTAGGACGACATAAAACTTAATTTTATTTTCAAGACAAACTCACGTTTCTCATTTACCAAATAGTTTTCGCTTACACGATAAGGGATTACGGCACATATTTCTTTATCATTACATAGCAGGAGAATTTGCGTTTTTTCAATTCTATCCAGTTTCAATCCATTCATGAATTTTTTTAATGACTGGGATTTTCCTTGCATACCTGATGGCCTGAAGGAATCGCCATCTTCTTTATTTCTGATTTTCAATGGAAAAGGAAAACGGTCGAAAGCCACATAAATCGAACCATCAGACTCAAGGTTTTCTTTTTTATCTAATAGTCTGATATCCAATATTTTATTATCAATAATATAGCGGCCATCAAGTGGAATCTGTTGGTTGATTTTTTCAACATGAGACGAGGAATGCAATGAGAGTTGTCCATCCTTCATGACAGCCATATAATTTTCACTTTTCCAAAAAGCGCCAATCTGTATGCTGTTTAACATTTCTTCACATTGAGTCGAATTAAACCCAAAATCAAATAAAACACTGTACAAGATATAGTCATGTTGCGATTCGAGTTTGAGATCCTTAAGATTAATGGTGGTGCTAGCACTTGTCTCTAAGGAATACTTACTTTTCCATTCTTGTTTTAATTTATCGAGGATAGTTGCCTCTTTCCGCAATATTTCTAATGAATGGTAGAGACCCTTGACCGACCGTTCATCGACTTGATGCATGAGTGGTATCAGGAGATTTCTAACCTTATTTCTTTCATAGTCGTTTTGGAGGTTACTTGAATCTTCACGATATGGCACATTGTATAATCTTGCATAGTCGACTATTTCTTGTTTATCAAAACAAAGTAAGGGCCTTCTGATATCGAGGTTTTTGGCTTTGAGTGATAGGAGTCCATGTAATCCAGAGCCTCGCATTTGGTTCATGAGCATGGTTTCTAATACGTCGTCCAGATGATGAGCTGTTAAGATATATCTATAGTTATTTTCCTTGGCGACGGTTCTGAGCCATTCGTACCTTTGAGTGCGGGCATATTTTTGAAAATTTCCTTTTTTCTCGGGTATTGGCAATGAATATTGATAAAATGGGAGTCCATGTTCTTTACAATAAGCGGATACGAGTACTTCATCGAGGTCACTTTCTTTTCCCCGTTTGTGGTGATTAATGTGAGCTACCCCGATGTTAAAATGATGGTGAGTTAGTAAATGTAAAAGCACCATAGAATCGATGCCCCCACTGACGGCACATAGAAGTTTATCTTCCAGTCCAAAAAGATTTTCTTGTTTTATATATGATAAAAATCTTTCTTGCATTTATCTTTGTGCCTCAATCATATTGGTTGATGCTAATTTAATTTATAAATTATGAACGTAGCAAAATTAATACTATTCGTTTTATTTTTTGGAATGATGGCAAGCTCATGTAAGGAAAATGCTGAGAAACCAAGCACAACACAAGATGAAAAGTCAACAGATATCGTGGACGAGTTGAAAAAAGAAGGTTACAAGGAAGCCATCGACCCGGAACAAGTCAACCCTGCGGAGATCATCAACATGAGAAAATTTGCTGAAGAAGCTCTAAAGTTTAGACAAAGTGAGGAAGGTGCTCAACCATGGGCAATCCTAGATGTAGGAATATGGGAATATCAATTCAAATTTGAGAATTCCAAAGTGACTGCTGAGGGAGAGACCAAAGGGCAGTGGATAGATTTTGATAAAGATTATACTTACAAATACGGATATTACGACAAGGTGGAAGGATCGGGTAAATATTACTTTAATATTGAAACTAAGCAATTACTTATACTGGACGATGACCCGATGAAAAAACCTTATGAATACATTGCAAAATTACACAATGGTCACATGGTTCTTATGGGCACAAAAACCTATAAGGACAATGCCTATCAAGCAAAGCTAATTAATGTTCCTCATATTCCGGCAAAGGGGTAAGTGTAGATGATTAAGGCCAAAAAGAAAGGGATTTGATAGCACATCAAATCCTTTTCTTTTTACTCATTCCTTTACCAATCTACTGATATACCGTAATCTACCCGTATCGTCATACGACATGAGCTGGTATAAACCTGTACCCAAGTCGCTGATGTCTATCTGTGTTGCGAAGTCAATGTCGCTTTTGATCAATCTTCCATGGATATCATATATCTCAAAGTGTTCAATTCCTCTTCCCTCTGTGATATTCAGGGTATGGCTTGCAGGATTAGGATATATCTTGAGATATGGAGTGGAAGTATTGACATTGTCCGTATTGCTTATGAGGTTTATTTGGTCTGGGGAAAATCGCAATAATTCAAGGAATCTAGTTCCAAATATTCCATTAGCTGATCCTTCCTGAAGTTTAGAAAAATGAGCCAAAACTATTAAATCTCCATTTTCTAATTGTTCTAGATACCTAATGGCCATAGCATGTCTATTTTCTATTTTATTTTCGCTTATTAGAGATACATTGCCTTGTCCGTCTGATTGGAAAAACTGTAATAAACAATACGGCGTGTCGCCACCAATTGCAATTGCTCTTGCAAACAATGAGCCGGGTTGATCTTTAAATTTGTATGACTTAAAACCATAAAATGTAAATTGCGGAAAACTGTAAGATTCTACCAACTCGGCGTTAGAATCAAAATAATAAACACTTATTCCTAGACTATTTGAAGTAAATACATCATGCTTACCTATCAATTCGAACCCATTATTATCAAATTTTGTCATATCTAATACTTGCTCATAGTCAATGCCTGCAGAAATATTGTGAGTGTTGATTGGTTCAAAATTATTATTTAACTCATGGACTTTCACTTCTTGAGTGAGATTATCAATATTTATAAATTGCGTCAATACAGAAAATTTATCATCATGCCGGAAAATACTCTCATTATAATGTGTAAATTTTGATGTATCCCATTGAAATGACTGATGCAAGGTGTCTATTCGTAGCCCATTTTTTTCAAGTTCTAATCCGTAAATGCCTATAGAATCTGCAAAATAAGTACCATTATTATAGTACATAAGGGAATTGTTACGTGGGACTAGCTTTGTACGTTCGAAAAAAAAGTGTAAAAGAGGAATACTCTCATCATCTTGGTCTGCTATGATTTCGTTGGCTTGTTCACCTGTTTCTATATCAAAAAACCGTATCGATGGTTTTCCCTGGTTCCAGAAGCTCTCTCCAAATTGATATATACCATTACTTCTAAAATTAATAATTTCAAGTTGGTTTTCCTCGTTTATGTACATATAGCTAGGAAATTCATACTCTCCCGTGGTTCGTTTGTCATAGACTGCTTGCCAGATTTTATCACCTGTCGATAAATTTATGCGTTCAACCATTGCTCCCATGCCTGCATGTATTCCATTGACTAAAACGACGTATATGTCGTTATTTCGGATTAATATATGATCATCATTGGTGTTGAAAAAATCAAATTGATTTTTTCCATCACTATCACTTTGATACCCTATGAAACTACTGTCTATGAATAAGTGACTCCACTTTATGTCAATGCCCTCAATGGCTATGTCAGAGACTTGTGCAGAGGAAAGATGATAGTAGAACAAAATAAATAGTAATATTTTATGTTTCATGATTTTAATTTCTAAAGTGAAAAAAAACCGGGTGGGTAGTCCGGTTTATATATTAAATTATTAATTACAAGACTTGTCGCAATCTCGACTAATATCGAAATATCCTATGGGGCAAGAATTACTACTTGCTAATTCTGAACACGAACCAATTTGCTGCGATGTAGTTGGAGATATTTGAACCATTTGTGTGGTTGTATTATAACAATAATATGTTGTACTTCTACAGCATGCTTGTCCACAAGGTGACATAATATACCTAACTGAGGGATAACCATTTTTGTTAACAAATTTAACACAAGTATTAAAACAACTACTGAAATAAAAATGGGCATTTAGCACAAGATTGTTTCCTCCACATTGGAAAAAAGTCATATTATCCTCGGCGAATTCAATAGAAATATCATTTTGTAATATTTGTTGCGCTACTTTATTAAAGTCTATTATATCCGCCTCTAGTTGATCTAATTGATGTGTATTAAATAGATTATGCCAAGAGGTTTCTACAGAATCGCATGCACCGTGTAATGGATATGCTGTGAAATCGCTGAAAACTATGCTATACAAATTAGGATCAGAATAACAAAAATACTGAGACCACATTACTACCGCTTGACAAGTACCATAACCAATCATGTCTATGGTATCGGTAAATGAACCATCGAAAGTACATCCTACTACGTTCTGAAAACATGATATTGAATCTCTATTGGAAGAATTAATTGTCTTTGTTGCTGTATATTTTTTCAGCATAAAGTTTTTAAAATTGTTGTTTAGTAAGATTGCTTTATCTGAATTGTCTTGCAAGTCCTCACTATGCGTTGCCTCCTTTTGGCAGGAATAAACTGATAAAATTATTACTGAAAGAAAGAAAGAAAGAAAGAAAGAAAGTCCGATTCTTCATCGGAGAGAAAGTTAACTTTTTCATGATTTTAGTTTTTATAAAAGTTATTTTAAATAGATGCTTTGGTTACAACACCCTATTGTAAAGAAAGCGGTATCGATACAAATGTACGAGATAATTTTTAATTAAAAAAAATAATTTTATATAAATTAAAAATAAATACAATATTCTGTTATCCGTCATAAATTCAATAAATAATAAAATTTATTATATGTCAGATAGTCTATTATAAAAATTATCTCCTTGCCTTAGTTATTTTACTTTTCGAGTAGCTTGGCTTCGTTCCAGAGAGCATCCATCTCCATCAGGTTCATGTCTCTCAGTGGCTGTGGTGCATGATTTTCTATATACTCAAATCGGGTTTTAAACTTTCGATTCACTTTTTCTAATGCCGTCTCCGGATCGACCTTGAGATAGCGACCATAGTTTACTAGGGCAAATAAGAGGTCGCCATATTCCATTTCTATCTCCGCTTGATTACCGCTCGCGATAGCCTCTCGTAGTTCGGTCATTTCCTCCTGTACTTTATTCCATACGTCCGATATGTCGTCCCATTCAAAGCCCACTTGAGCCGTTTTGTCCTGCATTCGGTAGGCTTTTACGAGAGCTGGTAGGCTATTGGGGACACCTTGAAGGATGGATTTTTTGCCCGAGTCCAGTTTTAGTTGCTCCCAGTTTTTCTTGACCTCTTGTTCGTCCTCTACTTTTAAGTCGCCATAGATATGAGGGTGTCTTTGTATTAGCTTATCACAGAGTTGATTGAGGGCATCGGCAATGTCCCATTCGTTTTGTTCCTCTGCTATTTTTGCATAGAAGACCATGTGTAACATGATGTCGCCTATCTCTTCTCTTATGTCATCAGAACTGTCATCTAGAATGGCATCGGCGAGTTCATAGACTTCTTCTATGGTAAGTATTCTTAGCGAAGCATTGGTTTGCTTGCGATCCCAAGGGCATTTTTCCCTTAGGTCGTCCATGACATTGAGCAATCGCTGAAAAGCTTCTGTCTTTTTATTCATGTCAACTAAAGTTTGTTACTTTTGTTGTAAAGATAAAAAGATACCAATGCAACAATTCTTTTATACATTAATTTTAATATTTGGAATATTCGGAGTGTCCTTTTTGCTGCTGAATCTCAGACACTTAGTGACAGGCAAAGAATTTAGAGGTACTTGTGCAAGCAACAACCCTATGATAAAAGACAAATTTGGTAATTGTTCGGTTTGTGGAAAATCTCCCGAAGAAGATTGTAAAATGCCTGAAGTAGAAGGATAACTATCTTCTTACGACGATTTTGCTTTTATTCGAAAATAAAGCACTTATTCCTAGTAACCCCAGTGCAATGTAAATAACTAACATAAGATTCGGTTTTAATTGAAACCCAATATTAGAAAAACAAGTTGTATTCTTCAAATAACTGTATGTTAAATTATTAAAAATTTTAAATATTTATAAATTATATATGTAAAACATAGATATACAGTTGTTAATTTACTTTTAGACATTATAATTTAAGTTGATTAATCTGCAAAGAATTTTACATGAAAAAAACTTTTTGGTCATTTTTGGTTTTAAGCCTATTCGCTTTATCTCATATATCGGCACAGACAACTTCCTCGGGTGAGATTTATCACAAAGTGCAAAAACTCAATGTTCTTGCCAATGTCTTGTATCTCGCGGCACATCCTGACGATGAGAATACGCGGTTGATTTCTTATTTTTCTAATGAAGTGCATGCCGACACATACTATCTGTCACTTACTCGAGGAGATGGTGGTCAAAATCTGATCGGGACGGAGTCAGGACCACTGTTAGGTGCATTAAGAACCCAAGAATTGCTCGCGGCAAGAAATATTGATGGGGGAAACCAATGTTTTACTCGAGCCAATGATTTTGGATTTTCCAAAACGGCGGATGAGACTATCAATATATGGGATGAAGATGTCGTAAAACAAGATATAGTCAGTGCAGTGAGAAGAATTAAACCAGATATCATTATTAATCGATTTGACCATGATAGTAATGGAAAAACACATGGACACCACACGGCCTCTGCTTCATTATCTTACGAATTGTTTGACAAGTATGATGATCCCGGTTATTTTCCGGCTTCAGTAGATAAATATGGAATATGGAAGCCTAGCAGTCTGTTTTTTAATACATCTTGGTGGTTTTATGGTGGTAAAGATAAATTTGATGCAGCTGATAAGTCGGATCTCTATTCATTAGATATTGGAGTGTACTATCCGATTCTTGGAATTTCGAACAATGAAATTTCAGCACTTTCAAGAAGTCAGCACAAATGCCAGGGCTTTGGGTCAACTGGTACTCGAGGTACGGAGCTGGAGTACCTAAAATTCTTAAAAGGACAAAAACCATCGAATAGAGAGGATATTTTAGGTGACTTTGATTTTTCATGGACTCGAGTAAAGAGTGGTGATGCAATAGGCAAAAAAATAAAGAGCCTGCTGGAAGGTTTTGATTTTGTAAATCCTCAGAATAACGTGAATTCATTGATTGATATCGCGAGGAGTATCGAGGCTCTAGATGAGGGTTTTTGGAAAAGAAAGAAATTAAACGAGATCCATGAAATCATTCTAGATTGTTTAGGAATGTATATAAATGCCTATACCGATGTGGAATTTTGTAGTCCAGGCGATTCTATCAGTTTTACCTCTGAACTAATTCAGAGAATGGGATCAGGAGTTAATCTACAAAGCATACATGTCGGAGAAAAGACAAGCAACCTAGATAGCACGATGACAAATAATCAAGTTATAAAAATTTATTCAAATATACAAATATCAGAAAATCAACACTTTACGAGTCCCTATTGGATCAATGAAAAACAATCATTAGGTCTGTATCATGTGGATGATCTCTCCCTCGTAGGAGAACCTGAATCAAGACCCGCAGTGGCTATTGAATATGTTTTTAACTACGATGGATATCAATTTAACTGTATCAAATCACTCAAGTACAAATTCAATGACCCGGAAAGAGGAGAGGTCAATTGGGATTTTGCCGTATTGCCACCTGCCAATTTAAAGATACTAAATGAGGTGTCTATTTTTGGCTCAGAAAAGAAACAGAAGATTGGTGTCGAGGTCAAAGCCAATCGAGATATTGACCATGCCATGCTTACACTTCCGATAACCAAAGGTTGGAAAATTTCACCTCAAAAATTTTCCATTGAAAACCTAAAAAAATCAGTACCCCAATTCTTTAGCTTTGAGCTTACGGCGCCTGATAAAGACGAGATTTTGGAGTTGAAACCTTACTTAACACTTGCAGATGGTTCGGTGTGTGACCAATCATTGGTGAGAATCGATTATGACCACATACCTCGACAGCTGGTTTTATTGCCAGCAATCGCCAAAGCAGTCAGTATTTCAATAAATAAAATGGGGCATAACATCGCCTACATCATGGGAGCCGGTGATAATATACCGGAGTGCCTAACTCAAATCGGTTACAATGTTACGCTGATGGATGTCAATCAATTATCGCGTGAGGTGCTCAGAAAATATGATGCGGTAGTCGTAGGAATCAGAGCCTACAATAAACACGAAGAATTAAAATATAAGCAAGATATACTTTTGGATTATGTGAAAGAAGGAGGCAATCTGATCATTCAATACAATACAAACCGTGGATTGACTGTGGACAATCTGGGGCCATATCCATTTGAACTTAGTCGAGACCGTGTCACAGTTGAGGATTCGCCGGTTTCATTTGTTAACTCTACGCATGAACTGCTCAACTATCCCAATAAAATTACCAAGTCTGATTTTGAAGGATGGGTTCAAGAGAGGGGTTTGTACTTTCCAGCCAATGTCGATGAACATTATGAAAAAGTGTTGACTTTTCAAGATCCCGGAGAGACAGAGCTGGATAACGGAATCATTGCTTGCCAATATGGTAAAGGTAGGTATATTTATTCATCACTGAGTTGGTTTAGAGAGTTGCCTGCGGGGGTGCCTGGTGCCTACAGACTTTTTGCAAATCTGCTCTCATGGGGTAAGCATGATCGACCATAGTGTAATTTATTTACAATAAATAATGAAATGAAATCAGTCGACAAAATAAATACGAATTATGTCATTTATATGTTGATAATTAATGTAATATATATTGCAATATTTTATACTGTAATGAAAATTTACAATTAGTGCATTGGATTGATTGGTTAGTATTGGGCTGTACGATAGGGATTATCGTGGCTTATGGCACATGGAAGACTCGCAGCCAAAACAACCTCGATTCTTACATTAAGGGGAACAATGATTTGCCCTGGTGGATGGTCGGATTATCTGTGATGGCGACTCAAGCCAGTGCCATTACTTTCATTTCTACTCCGGGGCAAGCATACCATGATGGAATGGGATTCGTTCAGTTTTATTTTGGATTACCCATAGCTATGGCAATCATAAGCCTGTTTTTCATACCGATTTATCACAAGTTAAAAGTTTTTACAGCGTATGAATACTTAGAATGTCGGTTTGATAAGAAGACACGGACATTTGCTGCGGTGATTTTTTTAATACAAAGAGGGATGGGAGCTGGTATTACCATCTATGCTCCGAGTATAATATTGGCAACGATTTTTGGTTGGAATCTCAACATACTCAATGTGGTGATAGGTGTTTTGGTCGTAATATATACAATAAGTGGAGGGACAAAAGCGGTGGCCGTGACCCAAAAATATCAAATGTTAATCATTATGATGGGATTAGTTCTGGCATTTATCACGATATTGAAAATGCTGCCAGATGGCGTAGGACTCAATGAATCTCTGAAGATCGCCGCTATGGGTGACAAGCTGAATATTCTTGATTTCGATATGGATATGTCTAAGAGATATACATTTTGGTCAGGAATCACGGGAGGAACATTTTTGGCTTTAGCTTATTTTGGAACGGATCAGAGTCAGGTGCAACGCTATTTAGCAGCCAAATCGGCATCAGAAAGTCAAAAGGGACTTTTATTTAATGGGCTTTTTAAAGTGCCGTTGCAATTTTTCATTCTATTGACGGGAGTGATGGTATTTGTTTTTTATCAATATCATAAGGCTCCTATATTTTTCAATCAAGCCGTACTTGACCTCATGGAAGAGACGCCTTACAGCGAAGATTTGCATGCTATAGAATCCGACTATTCGCAGGTGTATGTTGCACGTCAGAAACTTTTAGAGAATCAGAAGGATGTGAATATTTCCACTGAAATGAAAAAGCTTAATCTGCAAGAAATGTATTTGAGAAATCAAGCCAAGGATTTGATTTCCCAAGCATTGCCTGATGTAGAGACCAATGACAAGGATTATGTGTTTATCAGCTTTATATTGAAATATTTTCCTGTTGGGCTCATAGGCTTGCTTATGGCAGTAATTTTAAGTGCGGCTATGTCGAGTACTGCTTCGGAGATTAACTCTTTAGGGACGATTAGCCTCATGGATTTATACCTGTCACATAGAGAAATGGAGATGCCTGAATCACATAAAATACGACTGGGAAAATGGTTTACTTTTGGGTGGGGAATCGTGGCTATCGCATTTGCTTGTGTGGTAAGTCTTGCGGAAAATTTGATTCAACTGGTCAATATCATCGGATCAATTTTCTACGGAACTGTATTGGGATTGTTCTTAATAGGTTTCTTTATTAAAAAAGTGAAAGCCAAATCGGCATTTATCTCAGGGGTGACTGTTCAGGTGTTGGTAATCTTAATTTTTGTATTGAGCTCAGTTGGATATTTCACTATTGGGTATCTTTGGTTGAATGCAATCGGGTGTTTGGGAGTTATCGCCATGGCTTTGATTCTAGAAACAATTAAGATTAAATAAAAATTAAATTAATAAAAGTTTCAAAAAATATTGAAAATAATAAAAATTTGATTACTTTTGCACCATGAGATTAGAAGAAGCTAAAAAGAGATTCATAGATAGCTGGGGTGCATTAGCAACTCAGTGGGGTATCAACAAAACCATGGCACAGATACATGCTTTATTGATGATTACACCAGAAGCCTTATCAGTAGAGGATATCATGGAGGAATTGCATATATCTCGCGGCAATGTCAGCATGAATTTAAGAGAATTGATGAATTGGGGGATAGTGTTTAAGGAGTTCAAATCAGGAGAAAGAAAGGATTATTTTAGCAGTGAAAGAGATACGGTAGAAATGGCTAGGAAAATCGCCATTGAGCGAAGTCGAAGAGAAATTAAACCCGTATTGCGGGTGCTAGGAGATGTGAAGAAAGTGGATGAATCAAGCAATGAAGCCAAGTTTTTTTCTGAGAAGGTAGATGAGCTAGAGGATTTGATCGAGATGGCTGACCAAACAATTGAAAAAGTGACATCCATGAGTGGAAACTGGTTCACCAAAATAGTGCTAAAGATTATTAAGTAAAAATTTTTAACAATAAATTTCAAAAATATCTGAAATTATGAAAATAATGGCTATAATTGACGTTGGTTATTTGTTGCTTTTTTTCTTGACCCTGTTCTTGATTTGGATTCTCAATTCCATCGATTATGTAATTTATTTGATTTGGATTCTATATATTTTATTCATTCCATTTATCCTATTTCAAATCTTTTCGGCTCTTCTGCTTTGGGCAAAAGATGATAATAGTACGTGGTTATTTTATCTAGTTCCACTTTGCATTTTAATACTATTGATATTTGCGGGTGCATTAAATACTATTATCTTAGAAAACGATATATTTAGTCAATCCTTAATATTAATGTTTATTTTATTGGTTATAATCCATCCTATCATCCTATTACGATTAATATTTTTAAAAAGAAAAAATCAGTTACCATGAATTTTCAATTTATCGCATACCTCATTTATTGTGGGTTCATGTTTCCCATTATCATTTGGATTGGTAACTTTTGTTTTCAAAAAGGAAAAATTTACATTGCTCATTATGCGAAGAAAGACATCCCGCTGGTGTCACAAATCAATCACTCTTTATTAGTTGCATACTATTGTGTAACACTGGGTTATGTGGTTCTCAGAATGGCTTTTTGGCAATCAATAAATTCTCCCTCTGAAATGGTTATTTCTTTGGTAGATACTATCGGAGTTCTGCTCTTAATGTTGGGAATTCTTCACGTTATTAACCTCATTTCTATTAAATTATTTTTCACTAAATATCATTAAATTATGGAATCAAATATGTATATTTTGAAGGCGTATCTTGTTTATTTACCCCTCATTATTGGTCTCACATTTTACGTAAGTAAAACTCTCTTTAGAAGTGGCAAAATGTTTATGCTTGACATATTTAAGGGCAAGGAAGATATTGCCAATGCCACTAATAATTTATTTGAACTGGGGTTTTACTTACTGAATCTAGGTTTTGGATTGGTTATTCTTAAAATATCGCATTATGGTATGAATAGCTACCAAAATGTATTAGAAGTACTGAGTCTCAAAATCGGTGGATTTAGTATCTACTTGGGCATTATGTTGTTTTTTAACCTATTGCTCTTTTTCAGAGGTCGGAGAAAATCTAAAGCAACTCAAGGGGCTATCACAGAGGAAAGCGTGCAATTATCCTAGAGGTATAATCCTTTTTCTTAAATACCTTAATCCTTAGTATTTACTGCTGCATTGGATGTCGTGATTTTATTAGGATTTTAAATCAGGGAAGGAAGAAAATCTGTTAATTCAGAATACTTACTTCCCTATTTTTCAATATTTTCAAATACTTCGCTTAATATTTTTGTACATTTTTCCCAAGAAAATCGAGTTTGTACCATATTTAGAGCATTTTGAGCTAAGTTGTTTTGCGGATACTCTAATAAATGCACTATTTTTTCAAAAAAGATGTCTGCACTATTAGCTATTAAAATCTCGGTATTTGGGTATGCTTCGATGCCTTTGTTTACATTTTCGGTCGTAATGACGGGAATGCCGCATGCCATCGATTCTAGTATTTTGTTTTGCAAGCCGGTACCTTGAAAGATGGGTGCAACAAAAATTTTCGATTTCCAATATGCTTCACGAATATCATCCATCCAACCTGAAATAACAACATTTTCAGACTTTAATTTTAGTACTCGCTTATGCGGTGCAGCACCGGCTATGAGCAGTTTGACATGGATGTTTTTTGATAGAAATAAAGGGAGTATTTCTGTGGCGAGATACTCAGCAGCCTCGATATTGGGCAAATAACTCATGTTACCCACAAAGCATAAATCATATTCTTTACTTGTGGTTTCGTTAGGCATGAAATAGTTGAGGTCTATCCCATTTGGGACGATTACACAATCATTCTTTGGCAAAGAAAGTTGCCGGGCATCCTCCTGAGTTATCACCGTATGAGCGACGAAATCCTTGTAAACCTTCTTTTCATACCTTTTCATCAATTTGGATTCGATTTTGTACAACACACTTGAGGGAAACTTCTCTATTTTGCCTCTTTTTTCCATACTTACACCAAATGCATCCATATAATCTAGCACTTTAGGAAAAGACATCCCACCACTGTACAAACTTGACCTTACCAGTTGAAAATAAACGACATCCGGTCGTAACTTTTTGACATCCTCTCTGAAGCTTTTATGAATAGATGAACTGTAAAAGATGCTGCATTGCATCGGCCAAAATTTGAATATGCCTATGATGGCATTAAAATACTTCCATGATTTTCCTAGATGGTAATACTTAAGTGACGAGGTGAATTGACTCAATTCAGAGATTTCTTCTTGTGTCGGTATAGTTTCACACAATGCAAAAAGATGTATTTCATGCCATTTGCTTAGTTCGGCTATTTGATGATAGAGCCGGAGTTTGTCACCTTTTTCTAATGGGTAAGGAAATCGTGTGGCGAATACCGCTATCTTCACTAGGAAAATTGCTTAGATACCGGAAAATTTTTGCCTTCTACATTGTAATTATAAAAACCTTCCTTAGTCTTTCTCCCCAGTTTTCCAGCGTTGACCATTTTGACCAGTAATGGGCATGGAGCATATTTAGGATTTCCAAAACCATCATGTAAAACTTGCATGATGGCAAGGCATACGTCTAGCCCTATAAAATCGGCAAGTGCCAATGGACCCATAGGATGAGCCATTCCAAGCATCATCACCGTGTCTATCTCTTTAACGCCTGCGACACCTTCATACAAGGAATAAATAGACTCATTAATCATAGGCATTAGAATACGATTGGCAACAAATCCAGGATAGTCATTCACCTCTACAGGTATTTTTCCAATGTCTTTTGAAAGTTGCATGATTTGACTACATACTTCATCTGTAGTACTATAACCTCTGATGACTTCTACCAATTTCATGATGGGTACAGGGTTCATAAAATGCATCCCGATGACTTGTTCTGGTCGCGAAGTAGCCCCAGCGATTTGAGTAATTGATATGGAACTCGTATTGGTGGCAAGGATGGCAGCCGGTGGTGCATATCGATCCATGGACTGAAATAATTCTAATTTTAATTCCAGATTTTCCGTTGCAGCCTCGATTACTAGGTCAGCCTGTGCCACAGATGGGGCAATGTCTGTATGTGTATTGATATTGGAAAGTGCCGAGGTTTTTGTGTTTTCATCGATGGTGCCTTTCGATACCATTCTGTCAAGGTTTTTAGTAATGGTGGACATTGCCCTTAATAGAGCTTGTTGACTAATATCACATAATTCTACCTGATGTCCGTATTGAGCAAAAACTTGTGCAATACCGTTACCCATTGTGCCAGACCCTATTACAGTAATTCTCATTTTATCTCACATTATTATTTGGCTCAAATTTAGAAAAATAATACCATTGCAAGAGGAAGCTTTACAGAATAGATTTTTAAAAACTTATATTATCCACTAAAATTAGACATTGAATAAAGCTTGCCACTGATATTTTATTTATTATTGTACCTGCTCATTAATAATTAGTGTTTTTCAATGTTAAAAAATTCATTACTGTGGAGATTTCAGTTGGCAAATAGCGTGAAGGAGCATTATTTGTTCGGCTCGATGCATGTAAGAACCAATAGTGCTATCAATCTTGCTGAGAATCTCAGTGATTACATTTCTAAATGCAATTTATATGCAGCCGAGACGGATCTTGATGAATTGAATAGTGGTTTGGTACTTCAAAAATTTGAATTGCCTCAAGGTACTAATTTAATTGAATTAATAGGTGAAAAGAAATTCCAAAAATGTCGAAAAATTGTGTACAAGTCGTTCGATTTGGATATAAAACAGTTCACCAATTATTCCCCGTTATTCACCACGAATCTAATTACAGCATCAATAATTAATCAAGACCATCAAGTGACCATGGATGATTATTTGTGGAAATTGGCTCTCTCACTTGGCTTGGAGCGATGTGGAGTAGAATCGGTCGAAGATCAAATCAAAACCTTTGAAAAGATTGAGATAGATATCCAAGTAAAACAATTGTTAGATGTATGCAAAAATGTCAATAAGTACAGAAAAATGCTTGAAGCTCTACAGACGGATTATGGCAATCAGCAGTTAACCAAATTGTATAAAAGATCTAAAAATTCCATGGGTTCATTGAGGAAACCATTAATATTTGACAGAAATGAAAAAATGACCGAACGCATATTGAATTTGGCGGGCGACAATACATTGTTCGTTGTTGTTGGGGCAGCACACCTTCCCGGCGGCAAAGGCATTATAAGAGGATTGAAAAAGAATGGAGTAAAAATTGAGCCTGTTTATTTTAATAGCTAAAACACCTAGTATTGAAAAATTCCAAAATAAAAGGTATCGCACTTGATGAATCTTTAAAAAGACTGGTTTGGCACGAATTCAAACCTAAATGCGGAGAAAATACTGCTTTAGTGCCAATTAAATACTCTGCACTAAATCATCGGGATGTATGGATATCAAAAGGAAAATATCCGGGGATAAAACCTTTCATTACTCTCGGAAGCGATGGATTAGTGGAGCAAGAGGGACATAGGAAAGTGATAAATCCAGGACTCCATTGGGGTAATAATGAGAACTTTCAATCTTCAAGATTTGAAGTATTGGGAATGCCTTCACATGGTACCTTTGCGGAGGCCATCGAAATAGAACAATCGAAGTTGCATGATACACCACGTCATTTAAGTGACGAAGAAGCCGCAGCATTGCCACTCGCCGGAGTAACGGCTTATCGATGTTTGCTTAAACGGTGTCAATTGAAACCAAAAGAAAAAGTGCTAATAACCGGAATCGGTGGGGGAGTAGCCTCCATGGCCTTGCAATATGCAATTGCAATGGATGCAGATGTCATAGTGACCTCAGGCAGTCTGGAGAAAATCGATATGGCTCTAAAATTAGGAGCCAAGGCGGGCTACAATTACAGAGAAGAGGACTGGCACAACGCATTGATTTCTGATTTTGGTGGGGTGGACGTGGTGATAGACAGCGCTGGAGGAGAGGGATTTGCCAACCTCGTGTCCATAGTGAATCCTGGTGGAAGAATAGGTTTTTATGGTGGAGGATTGGGAAATTGGACATTTGTCAATCCTCAAAAACTGTTTTGGCGTCAGATTAGTATTTTGGGAAGTACTATGGGGTCTGATCAAGATTTTCGTGAGATGTTGGATTTTGTATCATTACACAATATTAGACCCGTTGTTGATCAAGTATTTAATATTTCGGATTATGACGAAGCATTTCGATATATGAGTTCTGCTGCGCAATTTGGAAAAATCGTATTCAATAATCTAGGTTAGAAGGCATTGAAGGAAATTGCACTTATCTCTGACAATCATTCCTACTTTGGTGACGATATCAAAGATGCTGTAGCTGGATGTGATGAAGTATGGCATGCAGGGGATGTCGGTGATATAAAGAGTATTGAATATTTCTTGAATAATTTCGAATGTCGAGGAGTCTATGGTAACATTGACGATAGATTGGTTCGAGATATCTTTCCGGAGACCTTATTTTTTGAATGCGAGGGGCTACACATCTATATGAAACATATTGGCGGATACCCGGGTCGATACAATACAAAAGCATTACAGGATATTAAGTCATTTAGTCCAGATTTATTTATTTCTGGACATTCCCATATATTGAAAGTAATGCGAGATGAAAAATTAGATTTAATACACCTTAATCCCGGTTCTTATGGTCTTCACGGGTTTCATCAAGTTCGTACGATCTTAAAATTTTCTGTTGATCAGGGGAAAATTAAAAATGTACGGATTGTGGAATTGGGCTTGAGGGGGAAGCAATAATTGATTTTTTAAAGATATTGCCAAGCTAAATTTTGTCCAAATAGGCAGCGAAAAGCATTAAAAAAATGTTAAGGAAATATTGATGATGTTAAAATAATATTATCGATTTTAAATTTTTGTTTTGGATTTTTAATCATGGTACATTAACTTTGAGTTAAATATTCAATAATATTAGTTTACAATTTAATTAATAAACCAAATTTATTATGAAAAAAATCTTACTATTATTTGTGTTTCTGGCTGCTTCGAGCTGGATGATGGCACAACGGACGGTAACTGGTACAGTGACCGACACTGGCGGGGATCCGCTCATTGGTGCAAATGTGATTGCACTTGGAACAACTGTAGGTACGATTACCGATATCGATGGTAATTTTACGATCAACATGCCTGCAGGAAATAACACGATCGTAGTTTCCTACATTGGTTACGAAGATCAAAACATCGATGTAACCGGATTATCCAACGTTTCTGTGACCATGCGTGAAGGTACATTGCTCGAGGAAGTAGTGGTGACGGCTCTTGGAACTGAAAGGAATGCACGGTCTACTGTTTATGCTAATCAAACAGTGGACTCAGAGGACTTACTTTCTTCTCCTAGTAAGAATACCTTAGAGGCACTAAGAGGTAAAACTGCGGGAGTAAAAATCACAACCGGTTCGGGTTCCGTTGGTGCTTCAAGCAAAATTGTACTTCGAGGTGAAAGCTCATTGACAGGTAACAACAATGCCCTAATTGTTGTCGATGGAGTTCCAATAGATAACAATTCGTCTAGTGGCGGTATTGGAGGCGGTGAAAGCGGATACTCAGATTATGGTAACCGTTTTAATGATATAAATCCAAATGACATTGAAAATGTAACAATTTTAAAAGGTCCATCAGCAACTTCACTTTACGGTTCTCGTGGAGCATCAGGAGTTGTATTAATAACCACTAAAAGTGGTAAAAAGGATAAATTTAAAGTAGAATTTAATTCATCTTATTCTGCTGATAAAGCCTATGTTTTGCTTCAAAGACAAGATCAATATGGACAAGGTATATTAAACCCGGACGGATCTAAAAACAGAGACTCCGGTGAAAACTTCTCTTGGGGACCAAAATTTGATGGAGTAGTTAGACCTTGGACATCTCCAATAGCTGTTGATACTGATGGAGATGGAATAAATGACTCAGTTGAATATTTATCTCGTCCGTATTCCGCTGTTCCTAACCAATTAGATAATTTCTTTAGAATTGGAAACACGGCTGAAAATAGTATATCATTCAGTGGAGGAAAAGGTGGGTTTAAGTATTATGCATCTTATGGTAATACTCAACAACAGGGTATTCTTGATAATACAGACTATTCAAGAAATAACTTTAACTTCAAGGCATCTGCAGATATTTCAAGTAAATTTAGATCAGGGTTTAATATTTCATATGCAATAATTGACCAAAATACAGCTCAAGAAGGATCAAGAGCTTTTGAAGGTCAAAACCCTTATGCTTCTGCGGTTCAGGCTCCTGTTAATATTCCATACAATGAATTAAAAGATTATACAAATAAGTTTCACAGCTTTGATGGATATTATGGCTCTTATGCAATAAATCCTTACTTCATATTGAACGAATATCAAAACAACGGTAAAATAAACAATTTACTTGCGGGAATGAACTTGGCTTATGATATCATGGATAATCTTACTTTATCTACTAACTTAGGTTCCAATATTGTGAATACAAATATTACGCAGGTAACACCTGTTTACCAATATAATGATCACTATGTATGGGAAGATAATTTGGCACTTACGCTTAGAGGTGGTAGACAAGGAAGCTCTGGTTCATATTCATTTAGGGCCATTAATTCTAGAACAATTGATTGGACTAATCAATTAAATTATTTGAAAAATTTTGGCACCAATGATAGATTCGCGTTGAATCTTACATTAGGTAGTAATATTTATGATATTACTGCTAAAGATAATACTGTACAAACGGTTGGAGGGTTAGTTGTACCCGGAGTATATAATCTTGCAAATTCTGCAGAACAACCAACATCTTCTCAAAATAATTATGACTATAGAATTATTGGTTTCTTTGGGAATGCAAACTTTGGAATTGACGAAAAATTATTCTTTGAATATTCGGCTAGAAAAGACTATTCATCAACTCTTCCATTAGATAACCAAGGGTTCTTTTATCAGGCAATTGGTGCAAATGCAATCTTATCTGAATATTTGAACTTAAGTGATAATAGTACAATAAATTTCCTAAAGGTGAGGGCAAGTTATGGAACAACTGGTAAAGATGCTGGTCGATATTTACTTAATAACGTTTACTTCGGTAACCCAACAATCTTGGGTTATAGAGATGAATATTTGATTAGATACCCACTTAGTGGACAAGCTGGTTTTTCAAAAGGTGGAAACATTGGAAACCCTGAGTTAAAGCCTGAGTTAACAACTACCGCAGAGTTTGGAATTGATATGGGATTATTTAAGGATATCATAAACTTAAACTATACATATTATAATGCAAATCATGACAATCAAATAGTTGTAACGAGCTTACCTTCTTCTTCAGGTTATACACAAACTGCAAAGAACGTTGGTAAAATTGTAAACAAAGGTCATGAAATAGGTCTTAACATTAGACCTCTAGGTACGAGCTCTAAAAATTGGGATTGGGATATTTTCTTAACATACTCAACTAACAAAAATGAAGTAGTGAAAATTTCTGATGAAACCGATGAGTTGGTTATTTGGGATAGTGGAAGAGGTGTTACGTTTGTCGCAGAAGAAGGTCAACCTTATGGAGTATTTAAGAGCCAAGTGCCTTTATATACTGATTCTGGTCAACCAATCGTAACTAGTTCGGGTATAAGGAAATATTCAGATAAAGTTGAAGCTATTGGTTCTTACCAGCCAGATTGGATAGGTAGCTTGGGATCAGGAATAGGTTACAAAAAATTGAAATTTAACTTTTTACTTGATGTAAGACAAGGTGGCAAGTTTTTCTCATTAACCAAGTCCGCAACTGAGTTTAATGGTACTTCGATGACTACACTTATAGGAGATAGAGAACCCTTTGTTGTTGAGAATAGCGTAGTACAAAACGAAGATGGAAGTTATAGCCCAAATACCCAAGCAACTGAAGCATATAGTTACCTATTTGATGGTAATTATGGAAATCATATGATAGATGCCTCTTTTATAAAACTACGAGAAGTTGGACTTTCCTATTCAATTCCAAACTCAATAACTTCTAAGCTTAGAATGTCTAAGGCTTCAATTGGTATTTTTGGAAAGAATTTGAAATTCTGGTTACCTGAAGAAAATACATTTGCAGATCCAGAAATTATTGGACCTGGTACTGTTCAGAGTAATATCGCTGGTGTAGAGACAACTCAAACACCTCCAACTAAGAGTTATGGAATTAGACTAAATGTTCAATTTTAAAAGTTAGAAAAATGAAATTAAAAACTATAATATTATCGTTTGCTGCATTCTTATTTATGCAGTCTTGCGGGGAGAATCTGGCAAATCTAAATGTTGATCCAAATACATCTCCCACTGCAAATCCTAAAGAGGTATTAACCTCTGGGATAGGATTTATTGGTGCTGATATGGAGGCACTGTTTAATGAACCAAGTGCATTATTTGCTCAATATTGGGCCGGAGGTCCAGGAGTTGCACTTACAGATCATGAAAGGTATTTTATAGAACCAGGTGATTTTAACTCAGAATGGGCTTTGGCTTACAACCAATCTCTTTCAGACTTGAGTTTTGTAATCAAAAACGGTAACGACGCAAGAAGTTCAGTTGCTCAGATTTTGTCTTGTTATATCTATGGTCTTTTAGTCGATTTATATGGTGATATTCCATATTCTGAAGCTTTACAAGGTGACGGAGTGGATGGTCCAGCTATATTAACACCGAAATATGACAACGATTTAGATATTTACAAGGATTTGATTGTTAAAATTGATGCAGCCCAAAATGTATTGGCAAATTCAACCGGAGAATTGGGAAGTGAAGACTTAATCTACAATGGATCAGTTGGACAATGGATGAAATTTGCGAATTCATTGAAACTTAAATTATATGTAAAAATGGGTTCAGCAGGTGAGGCTGTTGATAATGATGTGAGAACATTGGTTCAAAACGGAAATTTCATTGAATCAGTGAGTGATATGGCAACAATAGCTTTTGATGGAAGTGCTAATAACTTTAATCCTCAATATTCTAGAAGAGAATCTGGAGTAGGGATGTTTTATGTAGCAAGTAATAGCTATTTAGATGTATGTACTGAATTAAATGATCCAAGAGCTGCTTTACTTTTCAATCCTGCTGGAGACGGTACAATTAAAGGTTTAGCGCAAGGAGGAATCAATGAATTGGTGGCTCCTTCTAAAGCAGACTTTAGTTATCCTTCTTCAGTTGCTTATGCAATTGATAATCCTTCAATATTAATGAGTCACTGGGAAGTTTATTTCTTACGAGCTGAAGCTGCAGTTAAATATAATACAGCTGATGATAGTAAAGCAATGTTCGAAGCGGGAGTATCTTCTAACTTTGATTATGTAGGTGCCGGTGATGCGACTTCTTATTTAGATGAGAATGCTAATATTGGTAATATAGCTAATAGTGAAGCTAAATTAAATTTGATAGGCGTTCAGAAATGGTTATCGATGTGCGGACTTCAAGAAACTGAAGGATGGAATGAAACTAGAAGATTTGATAGAACAGGAAACAGAATATTTACTGATCCAGCTACTGGAATTTTCTCTGTTCCTCCTAGATCGATTTTGGGTGCTGGTGTGTATCCAAGCATTAGGTTATATCCTCAAAGTGAAGTTAGTTTTAATTCGGCAAATACACCTGCACGTGTTATAACTGATAAAGTATTTTGGGATAATTAGTGAAAATTAAAAATATAAAATAATGAAAAATAAAAATTTATTAATATTACTGGTTGTCGCCTTTCTTGGTACATTCTTAGTGTCGTGTTCTGATGACACCGATAATACAATCAATTATTCTGGTGGTGAAACCTTAAAAATCACAGACCCATATTTACAAATAGGGACACCTGTAGTTTCTTTTCAGGCAGGTATTCCTGAGTATAATTATGAATTGACACTTATCAATGCAGTAAATCATGTAAGTAAACTTAATGTTTACAAACAATTTACAGAGGCTGGTACACTTGCTAAATCCGAAAGAATTTTGTTCAAAAGTTATGACATTTCTAATGAAAGTAAAATGCTCATTTCTGAGACTTTTAATTCGGATGATTTGAAAACTGGTCTATCTGTCAGTGGTAACCAGCTGCCTAGTAATGATGAGTTGATTCCAACTGGTTCTTCTTGGACATTGACTTTTGAAGCTGAAACCGATCATGGAGTACAATCATTGGCAGGATCTATTAGAGTTGCAGTTCTTAGTGTTTATGCGGGAATCTATAAGGTGATAGATAGTGAGTATTTTAGAATTGGCGAATCCTATGGTGGATGGAATGGAGAAACAAGATTTATTGGTTCTGTAGATGAAAATACATTCTCGTACAATGATGCTTGGGGTTATTTTGCATGGGCAGGTAAAAGTTTTGATTTCGACTTAAATGAAGACAACTCAATAACAGTTCCTTTAATTAATTCTAGTGGATTATTCTCTGGAAATAGAGCCTTGAGATGTGATATTGAGCCACAAACATTTACCAGTGTATCATGTGCAGGATCTAATGTTTTAATTCCTGATCCTGCAGCACCAACTTCTAAAGATGGTAAACATATCATTAAATTGACTTATGGATATTTTACAGATGGAAGTGGTCCAAGAGAGTTTTATGAAGTTTTAGAAAAACAATAAAATAATTTAAAATGAAGAAAATTAATAATTATATAGGGCTTTTGTTTTTGGTGATTTTCGCCTTTTCCTGTAGCGAAGATTCACCGGAACTATCAACAATTACAAGCACTGCACCGGTTCAGTTTAATGGTATAAATGACAATTATACCATTAGTGAAGGTGAAGAATTGGTATTGGATTATTCTTTGGGTGATAATCAAATATTCGACCTTACAGTTGAATATGACTTGGGAGGAACTGCTTCTGAAGGTGATGATTATGATGTCAGTGCCCATTCTTCTGATATTGCTGCATTGGAAAAGGCTGGATCTGTGACTTTGGCTTCTTATGAAGACTTTGATACAGAAGGAGATGAGACAGTAACTATTACATTTACTGGAAGTCGTGGTGACGGTAGTATCATATCGAAAACTACAACCGTAACAATTAAAGATGTTATTAACCAGGGTTTGGTTATGATTTTTGACTGGGATGTTCCATTTACTTTTGCTGGATCTAATTACACAACTTGTCCTTATATCGACTTGGATGTTTATGTTTTAGATTCTGATGGTAATGACCTTGGAATATATGGTGCCGCAACTGGTGCATGTCCTGAGACCTTAATCTTTAATGCAGATATGGCAGATGGAACTTATTATTTGGCATCAAATATGTGGGAAAATGGCCTTGCAGGTTTAAGTTTGAATTTAGATATGCCGATAACAATGACAGCATTTAAGCAGAATGTATTTTCTGTTACTTATACGCAAACAGACGTGTGGACTTCAGAAGATCCTGATCAAGCAAACGACGGAAATGCAAGCTTTAAAGAAGTTGCTGTTGTGACAAAATCTGGTACTACTTTTACAGTTAGTGCTCCAGATGGCACGGTACTAGGTAGTGGAGCTAAAGCACCAAATAAATTGGCGCTTACGAAATAATATTTTTTAATAATGTTATATATTAAAGGGAGAAGCAATTCTCCCTTTTTTTATTATCTTCGTATTATGAAAAATCATAATATGAATTTCACTGTGGCGATTAATGCGTATTTGGACTATCTTTTTAAAGTAAAATCCTATTCTGGTAATACCATTGAATCGTATAATTCTGATTTGAATTCTTTGGCAAAATATATCATTGATTCTTTTGAAACCGAGGAGATATCAAGAGTAAACCCACAAATGTTGAGATCTTACATCGCTCATCTCACGAGAGAGGGTATGACCAACAAAACCATAAATCGTAAAATATCAGCGATCAGGCGATTTTATAAATATTTAATCTATAAGGACTATCTGCAAGTAGACCCTTCCTTACAATTGAGGGCACTTAAATTGCCCAAAAGATTACCTACCGTAGTGCAATCTAACTCACTCACTCGATTACTTGAGGATCTTACGGTTGACAAAATGGATTTTAATAGTTTCAGGAATTATTTAGTAGTGAAGATGTTTTATGTGACCGGAATGCGACGTGCTGAACTCAATCATGTAAAAATAACAGACATTGATTTTTCCAGAAAGACGATAAAGGTTATAGGCAAAGGCAATAAGGAAAGATACATTCCTATTTCTAAAGATTTTTCAGAAGAAATTTTAGACTTTATACATATTAGAAACCGCAATTTTGAAATCATTTCCTCGGACTATCTATTTTTAACTGATAAAGGTGAACCCATATACCCGAAGCTGATTTATAGAATTGTAACTACTGAACTATCAAAAATCACAAGTGCTGATAAGAGAAGTCCTCATGTTTTGAGGCACAGTTTTGCCACCCATGTTTTAGATGAAGGTGCTCAACTCAATGCCATCAAAGATATCCTTGGTCATGCGAATCTTTCAGCCACCCAAATATACACACACAATTCGATTGAAAAAATAAAAAACATTTATAAAAAATATCACCCAAAAGCGAACCATTAAAGACTAAATTATATTATTAATTAAGAAGTATTACAAAGGCATATACTTCGGGTTATAGTGAAACAGATTATTGAACGAAATAAAACTTAATTATGACAGTACATATTGAAACTATTCATTTTACAGCAGATAGTAAGTTGAAGGATTACATACAATCTAAAATGGATAAAATCGAGAAATTATATAATAAGAGCAACGAAGTCAATGTTACATTAAAATTGGAAAACTCTGGACAGGTGAGGGATAAAATTACTGAAATAAAAATGAGAGTTCCTGGTCAGGATATTTTTGTAAGTGCTGTGGACAAAACATTTGAAGCAAGTTTTGACGAAGCCCTAGACACGCTAAAACGACAGTTAAAGAAATATAAAGAGAAAATGGTCACAACTCGATAGAGTTATTCCGAATTTAGTGACTTACATACCCCTTCAATTAAAAATAATAAACTTTTTCTCTACTTGAGACATTAGGTAGGAGTGTCGTTTGAAAATATAGAAATATATCTTTTAATTCGAAGGAAAATTATTTTTTAAAAATATATTGCTTTTTTATTAAAATATATTAAAAAGCTATATTTTTGCATCGCTTTTGAAGAAAAGTAAGTAAAAATGTTGTTGCCAGTGTAGCTCAGTTGGCCAGAGCAGCTGATTTGTAATCAGCGGGTCGGGGGTTCGAATCCCTCCACTGGCTCATCTTTTAATAAAAGGATGAAGAGTTTGAACACTATTTTTACAATTTTGCCGGGGATGCGCCGAAGTTGGAGAGACGGGGCAGACTGTAAATCTGTTGCTTAGGCTGAATAGGTTCGAATCCTATCATCCCCACAAATCTTGATTAAGGTGTCAATCGAAAGAGATTGCATCTTTATTGTTGTTTGAAATATGAAGAAAAATTAACAAGCGGGAGTAGCTCAGTTGGTAGAGCGACAGCCTTCCAAGCTGTAGGTCGCGGGTTCGAGCCTCGTCTCCCGCTCATAATTCTATAATTTTTGACAACTAACAATTAGGGAAAAGGATTGATTCTTTGAATCAAACCCAAACCAAACTTGCCAATGTAGCTCAGGGGTAGAGCACTTCCATGGTAAGGAAGGGGTCGGGGGTTCAATTCCCTTCATTGGCTCGAATATTTTTTATTTTAAATATTTATAACTATAATTTAGAAAAACAATTATCTAATGGCTAAAGAAACGTTTAACAGGAGCAAACCTCACGTAAACATAGGTACTATCGGACACGTTGACCACGGTAAGACTACTCTTACGGCTGCTATTACTAATGTATTAGCTTCTCAAGGTTTAGCACAAAAGAAAGACTATGATTCAATTGATGCTGCTCCAGAAGAAAAAGAAAGAGGTATTACTATCAACACGGCTCACGTGGAGTATGAAACTGCTAACAGGCACTATGCTCACGTTGATTGTCCTGGTCACGCTGACTATGTAAAAAACATGGTTACGGGTGCTGCTCAAATGGACGGAGCTATTTTGGTAGTTGCTGCGACTGATGGTCCAATGCCTCAAACAAGAGAACACATCCTACTTGCTAGACAGGTTGGAGTTCCTAAGATTGTGGTATTTATGAATAAGGTAGATCTAGTTGATGACGAAGAAATGTTAGAATTAGTGGAGATGGAAGTGAGAGAACTATTAGACCAATATGAGTTTGATGGTGACAACTCTTCTATCATTAAAGGTTCTGCATTAAAAGCTTTGGAAGGAGACGCTTCTGGTGTTGCTGCTATTAATGACTTAATGGCTGCCGTTGATGCTGAAATTCCTGAGCCTGTGAGAGATGTTGATAAGCCTTTCTTAATGCCTATAGAAGATGTATTCTCTATCACAGGTAGAGGTACAGTTGCTACAGGTAGAATTGAAAGAGGTGTTATAAACACTGGTGATCCGGTTGAAATTATCGGTATGATGAAACCAGGTGAAAAACCTTTGACTTCTACTATCACTGGTGTAGAGATGTTTAGAAAAATCCTTGAAAGAGGAGAAGCAGGGGATAATGCTGGATTATTACTTAGAGGTATCGACAAAGAAGATATCAGAAGAGGTATGGTTATTGTAAAACCAGGTTCAGTGACTCCTCATAGAAAATTCAAGTGCGAGGTTTATGTACTTGGTAAAGATGAAGGAGGAAGACATACTCCATTCTTTAATGGTTATAGACCACAATTTTATTTCAGAACGACTGACGTTACGGGTGATGTGAAATTGCCAGATGGTGTAGAGATGGTTATGCCTGGTGATAATGTATCTCTTGAAGTTTCACTTTTGAGTCCTATCGCGATGGAGAAAGGTTTAAGATTTGCGATTAGAGAAGGTGGTAGAACAGTAGGTGCAGGTCAGGTGACTGAAATATTAGAATAAGATTTTAAAGAATATCTTATAAAAAATGAAAATTAAGCACTTATTTAAGTGCTTAATTTTCGTATTTAAATAAATTTCATTTTTGAAATTGTTTTAGGGGAGTAGCTCAATTGGTAGAGCGACGGTCTCCAAAACCGTAGGCTGCGGGTTCGATTCCTGTCTCCCCTGCAAAATATTAGAATTACTTAAATGGTAAACTTCTAAAATAGTTAAATATGAATAGTTTTGTTACCTATATAAAGGAGAGTTATGATGAATTAGTACACCACGTAACATGGCCTACTTGGCCTGAGTTATTGAGTAGTGCTAATTTGGTGCTTATTGCTTCTATCATGATTGCTATCACTGTTTTCCTGATGGATACAGTTGCAAATTCAATTCTGGAATTCATCTATACGATATAATATTATAAGCTAATGGATTCTGATAAGAGATGGTATTCGTTAAGAGTAATTAGCGGTCAAGAGAAAAAGATTAAAGAGAAGATTGAGTTAGAAGTTAACCGATCGGGTTGGTCAGATGTCATTACTCAAATTTTAGTTCCGACCGAAAAGGTTTATAAAATACGTAATGGTAAAAAGGTAATAATAGAGAGAAATATTCTGCCTGGCTATATTTTGGTTGAAGCTTTATTGGGAAAATTTTCTGGTGAAATGATTCAATCAATCTCTAATTTGACCAATGTTATTGGTTTTTTAGGTAAAAATAATCCAATTCCTATGCAACAAGCCGAGGCGAATAGAATGCTGGGTAAAGTGGATGCATCTTCAGAAGCTGGCGAGATGATGATTGAGCCTTATTTAGAAGGGGAAACGGTTAAAATCATTGATGGTCCATTTAATGATTTTGTAGGGGATATTAAAGAAGTTAACGAAGAGAAGAAAAAGCTAAAAGTTATTGTGAAGATATTTGGAAGAGGGACTGAAGTGGAGCTTAATTTTATGCAAGTAGAAAAACAATCTTGATTTTCGCTTTTATGCTTCCAGCGACTAATTAAGAAATTTTTATTAATATTTATTGATAATAGAATTTTAAAAAAATGGCAAAGGAAATTGATGTTTTTGTAAAACTCCAAGTGAAAGGTGGTCAAGCCAACCCTGCACCTCCAGTAGGACCGGCACTCGGTGCTAAAGGTGTGAATATAATGGAATTTTGCAAAAGATTTAATGCAGAAACACAAGAAAGTCAGGGTAAATTATTACCTGTTGTAATAACAGTATATAAGGATAAGTCTTTTGACTTTATAGTTAAAACACCTCCAGCGGCAAACCAGTTATTAGAAGCTGCAAAATTGAAAAGTGGCTCCCCACAATCTAACCGAAACAAAGTTGGTTCAGTGACTTGGGATCAAGTAAGAGAAATTGCTCAAATTAAAATGCCTGATTTGAATGCATTTACGATTGAATCAGCAATGAAAATGGTAGCTGGAACTGCTAGAAGTATGGGTATTACTATTTCAGGTGATGCTCCTTGGGCAGTAGTGATAATTAATTAGTATTTTTTTAACAAGGAAGTAGAGTTCAAATCTACGTTATTACCTTAAAACTTTATATAATGTCAAAAATTTCTAAAAAAGAAAAGAAGCGAATGCAAAGGTTGATGACAAAGCTTATTACAGTTTATCTGATGCAGCAGCCTTAGTTAAAGATGTCAACATTAGCAAAGTTTAATGCTTCAGTTGATATTACACATCAGATTAGGTGTTGATCCAAGAAAAGCAGATCAGGCAATCAGAGGTACCGTGACGTTACCAAATGGAACTGGAAAAGTTAAAAAGTTTTAGTATTATGTACTCCTGATAAGGAGCAAGAAGCAAAAGATGCTGGTGCTGATTATGTCGGTCTCGATGAATACGTACAAAAAATTCAACAAGGTTGGACAGATGTAGACGTGGTTATTGCGACACCTAATGTTATGGCAAAAGTGGGGCAGATAGGTAGAATTTTGGGGCCGAGAGGTTTAATGCCTAACCCAAAAACTGGAACGGTAACTTTAAATGTTGGTTCAGCTGTTGAAGACGTAAAGCAAGGTAAGGTATCTTTTAGAGTGGATAAATATGGTATCATCCATAATTCCATAGGCAGAGTGTCATTTACACCTGAGCAATTAGTACAAAACGCAACCGAATTAGTTCATACACTTGAAAAGATGAAGCCTTCATCTGCCAAAGGAACTTATATGAAGTCAATTTCTATAGCTTCAACTATGAGTCCTGGTATAAAGGTTGATCCGAAATCTATTAAGTAACTTACAAATTAAATTAGACATGTTAAAGACAGAAAAAACATTAGTAATCAGTGAGTTAAAGGAGAAATTTCAGAATGCAACCAACTTTTATCTCACAGATTCATCTACTTTATCAGTAGCACAGATCAATAAATTTAGAAGACTATGTTATGATAAAGGAATAGAGGTTAAAGTAGTAAAAAATAGTTTGGTACAAAAAGCATTAGAATCATTTGATGCAGATAAAAATTTTGACAAACTATATGATGTATTAAAAGGTCCTTCAACCTTATTAATTTCTGACACAGCAAATCTTCCGGCCAAAGTAATAAAAGAGTTTAGAGGTGCAAAAGGCGTAAAGCCAGCCATAAAAGCTGCTTATATTGATACAGCCGTATTTTTTGGTGACGACCAATTAGATGAATTGGCAAAGTTGAAATCAAAAGAAGAATTGTTAGGAGAAATTATCGGATTATTACAATCACCTGCGAAAAACGTGATCGGTGCATTGAAATCTGGTGGAAACACTATTGCGGGACTTGTGAAAGCTCTAGAAGAAAGAGCTCAATAATTGCGGCTTCCAAGACAACGCAACTCATAAATTATTATTGATTAGCGAAAAATTAAAAAATCCATTAAAATGGCAGACTTAAAATCATTTGCAGAGCAACTAGTTAACTTAACAGTTAAAGAAGTTAATGAATTAGCTCAAATTCTTAAAGACGAATATGGTATCGAACCGGCTGCGGCAGCAGTGGCAGTAGCAGCTCCTGCAGCAGGAGGTGGTGCAGCTGATGCAGCAGAAGAAAAGACAGATTTCGATGTAGTATTAACTTCAGCTGGTGCTGCAAAACTTGCAGTAGTTAAAGAAGTTAAAACTCTATTGAATCTTGGTCTTAAAGAGGCTAAAGATATCGTAGATGGTGCTCCAGCGACTGTTAAAGCTGGTGTTCCTAAGGCTGAGGCTGAGTCTTTAAAAGCTGCGCTTGAGGCGGCTGGTGCTTCTGTAGAATTGAAGTAATACAAATAATATGGACTTAATCCAGGTAATTAAGTCATATTAAAATTTGACATTGGCTTAACTGGTTGTAAAAATCGGTTAAGCCTGTTGTCGTTTGATTGATAGAATCTCTTACATTACAAAACATATAGAGTATATCGGCTGTTATAGTCCTTGTACTTTTTAAATAGAACAGTAAAATGTCAGCAAACGGAATTGTTTCTTATGCCTTTGATTCCAGAATCAACTTTGGCAAAATCAAATTATCTTCTAATAGTCCCGACCTACTAGAAATACAACTTAAATCATTTCAGGAGTTTTTTCAACTTGATACGACGCCTGAAAATCGTGGTAATGAAGGTCTTTACAAAGTTTTTCAAGAAAATTTTCCAATCACAGATGCGAGAAATATTTTTGTTCTTGAATTTCTTGATTACTTCATAGACCCACCAAGATACTCCATTGATGAGTGCATGGAACGTGGTTTGACGTATAGCGTACCTCTTAAAGCAAAACTTAGATTGTCTTGTAATGATGAGGAACACGTTGACTTTCAAACGATAGTTCAAGATGTTTTCCTTGGAAACATCCCGTATATGACACCCAAAGGTACTTTTGTGATAAATGGTGCTGAAAGAGTGGTTGTGTCTCAATTACATAGATCACCTGGTGTGTTCTTTTCACAAACCTTCCACCCGAATGGATCAAAAATTTACTCGGCGAGAGTGATACCTTTTAAAGGGGCTTGGATGGAATTTGCGACAGACATCAATTCGGTGATGTATGCCTATATTGATAGAAAAAAGAAGTTTCCGGTAACCACTTTGCTTCGTGCAATCGGATATGATAGTGACCGAGAAATATTAAATATATTTGACCTCTCGGAAGAAATCGAAGTTTCAAAAAAATCATTAAAAGCGGCTATTGGTAGAAAATTGGCAGCGAGGGTTTTAAGAAAATGGACTGAAGATTTTGTGGATGAGGATACAGGAGAGGTTGTAACCATTGAAAGGAATGAAATCATCGTAGAAAGGGATGTAGAGCTTGATGAAGAGAACATTGAGCTAATCTTGGACGCTGATTTGGATACCATAATCCTTCAAAAAGAAGATTTGGATGAAGATTATTCAATCATCTATAACACTTTACAAAAGGATCCATCGAGCTCTGAAGCGGAAGCCGTTACGCAGATTTATAGACAATTAAGAGGTAGTGATCCACCGGATGAAGAGACTGCAAGAGGTATAATTGATAAGTTGTTCTTCTCAGATAAGAGATACAATTTGGGAGATGTTGGACGATATAAGATAAATAGAAAATTGAATCTTGACATCCCTAGAGATACCTTAGTTTTGACCAAAGAAGATATTATATCTATCGTCAAATATTTGGTTTCACTAATAAATCAAAAGGCGGAGTTAGATGATATCGATCATTTGAGCAATAGACGTGTGAGAACGGTAGGAGAACAATTGTATGCTCAGTTTGGTGTGGGTCTTGCGAGAATGGCGAGAACAATCAGAGAGAGAATGAATGTCCGAGATAATGAGGTGTTTACACCGATTGATCTAATTAATGCAAGGACACTTTCTTCTGTGATTAACTCATTTTTTGGAACAAGTCAGCTTTCTCAGTTTTTGGATCAAACAAATCCACTTTCTGAGATTACGCATAAAAGAAGAATTTCTGCCCTTGGACCTGGAGGTTTGAGTAGAGAGAGAGCAGGATTTGAGGTAAGGGACGTTCACTATTCTCACTACGGACGTCTATGTACTATTGAGACACCGGAAGGTCCAAACATTGGCTTGATTTCCACGCTTTGCGTTCATGCCAAGGTAAATAAAATGGGTTTCTTAGAAACACCATATCGAGAGGTAGTAGAATGTAAAGTTAACCTTGATGGAGATGGAATTTATCTCTCTGCAGAGGGTGAAGATTATAAAAAAATTGCTCAGGCAAATGCCATTATCGATGAGAAAGGTGCTTTCTTAAGTGATAGAGTAAAATGTAGAGAACACGGTGATTTCCCGGTATTGACACCTGAGGAAATCGAATATATGGATGTTGCCCCGAACCAAATTGTGGGAGTATCTGCATCCTTGATTCCATTTTTGGAAAATGATGATGCCAACCGTGCCTTGATGGGATCTAACATGCAACGTCAAGCTGTTCCATTACTTAACCCTAAATCACCGATTGTAGGTACGGGTTTGGAAGCAGCAGTGGCCAAGGATTCTAGAATGTTGATAAATGCAGAAGGCGATGGTGTGGTAGAATGGGTGGATGCCAATGAAATTGTCATTCGCTATGATATCACTGAAGAGGATAAATTGGTTTCTTTTGATGACAATATCAAAACTTATAAATTAACCAAATTTAGAAGAACCAACCAAGGTACTTGCATCAATTTGAAACCTATTGTTCATAAGGGTGATAGAGTATCTAAAGGAAGTTTACTTTGCGAAGGATATGCGACTGAAAAAGGTGAATTAGCTCTTGGTCAAAACCTAATGGTGGCGTTCATGCCTTGGAAGGGGTATAACTTTGAGGATGCGATTGTGCTTTCTGAAAGAGTGGTGAAAGAGGATATTTTTACTTCATTACACATTGAGAATTTTGATTTAGATATCAGAGATACAAAGCTTGGAGAAGAGGAATTGACCAATGATATACCTAACGTAAGCGAAGAAGCAACCAAAGATTTGGACGAAAACGGTATCATCAGAGTCGGTGCTTGGGTGAATGAAGGGGACATTCTCATTGGAAAAATTACTCCAAAAGGAGAATCTGATCCTACGCCGGAGGAAAAACTATTGAGAGCGATATTCGGTGATAAAGCAGGCGATGTAAAGGACGTGTCTTTAAAAGCACCTCCATCAACGAAAGGAGTCATCATCGACAAACAATTGTTTGCAAGAGCAAAGAAAGATAAGTATCAGAAAGTTCAGGAGAAAGAACTATTGTCCCAATTGGAGGATAGACATGCGATTGCCATGAACGAGTTGAGAACAATTCTTGTGGACAAATTGATGAGTCTTCTTGATGGTACTTTATCAGAAGGAGTGTCAAGTATCTATAAAGAAGAGTTGGTGTCAAAAGGGACTAAATTTTCAGCCAAAGTTTTGAAGGAGTTGGATTATACTCAAGTAGATTACTCAAACTGGACAAAAGATGCGAAAACGAATAGTCTAATTGCTCGTATTCTTCATAATTACACCATCAAATCTAATGAAGAACTAAGTAGATACAAGAGAGAGAAATTTAATATTAGCATTGGTGATGAGCTTCCAGCAGGTGTATTGAAACTTGCTAAAGTCTATTTAGCTAAGAAGAGAAAGCTTAAAGTGGGTGATAAATTGGCGGGAAGACACGGTAATAAAGGTATCGTTTCGAGAATTGTCAGGGAGGAGGATATGCCGTTCCTTGAAGATGGAACGCCAGTTGATATCGTATTGAATCCATTGGGAGTACCTTCTAGGATGAACTTGGGACAAATCTTCGAGACTGTACTTGGATGGGCTGGTAAGCAATTAGGAACCAAGTTTGCGACACCGATTTTTGACGGAGCTAGTTTGGATGATATTGAATCTTACATCCAAAAAGCCAAATTACCTTCTTTGGGTCAAACTTACTTGTGTGACGGTGAAACTGGTGATAAATTCCACCAGCAGGCGACAGTAGGTGTTATCTACATGTTGAAATTATCACACATGGTTGATGATAAAATGCATGCAAGATCTATCGGGCCATACTCGTTGATTACGCAGCAGCCACTTGGAGGTAAAGCACAGTTTGGTGGTCAGAGATTTGGAGAGATGGAGGTATGGGCTCTTGAAGCTTTTGGAGCATCTAATATCCTAAGAGAGTTGTTGACTATCAAATCTGATGATATTATAGGTCGTGCAAAAGCTTATGAAGCGATTGTCAAAGGTGAGAATATTCCTGAGCCACACATTCCGGAATCATTCAATGTATTAGTACATGAATTGAGAGGATTGGCACTGGATATTAAGTTTGATTAATTTTTTATTGAAAATATTAATATAAAAAAATGGCATTAAAAAATAAAGGTATTAAACCTACCAAACCATTTGATACGATTACGATAAGTCTTTGTTCTCCAGATGATATCTTAGAGAGATCTTATGGAGAGGTCTTAAAACCAGAGACCATCAATTATCGATCGTATAAACCAGAAAGAGACGGATTGTTCTGCGAAAGAATTTTCGGTCCTGTAAAAGATTTTGAATGCTATTGTGGTAAGTATAAGAGAATCAGATATAAAGGAATCGTCTGTGATAGATGTGGAGTTGAAGTGACCGAGAAGAAAGTGAGACGAGAGAGAATGGGACACATAAAATTAGTGGTTCCTGTTGTCCATATTTGGTTTTTTAAATCCCTTCCAAACAAAATAGGATATTTGCTTGGAATGAGTTCTAAAAAATTGGAATCAATCGTGTATTATGAAAAATATGCGGTAATTCAACCAGGGGTGAAAGAAGGCGAGATTGAAAAATTAGACCTACTTTCTGAGGAAGAATATTTTGAGGTATTGGAAACTTTGCCAAAAGATAATCAACACTTGGAAGACTCTGATCCGAACAAGTTCATTGCAAAAATGGGTGCTGAAGCTGTCAAAGATTTATTGGCAGGATTAAACCTTGATGAATTGTCTTACGAATTGAGACACTTGGCCGCCAATGAAACATCGCAGCAAAGAAAGTCAGAAGCATTAAAGAGACTTAGAGTCGTAGAGGCTTTCAGGGATGGACTTTCCAGAACTGAAAACAGGCCAGAGTGGACGATTATTGATTATCTTCCAGTAATACCACCTGAGTTGAGACCTTTGGTTCCTTTGGATGGAGGTAGATTTGCGAGTTCGGATTTGAATGACTTGTACAGAAGGGTGATTATCAGAAATAACCGTCTGAAAAGATTGTTAGAAATCAAAGCTCCAGAGGTCATCTTGAGAAATGAGAAGAGGATGTTGCAGGAAGCAGTGGATTCACTTTTTGATAATTCTCGAAAATCTAATGCGGTAAAAGCAGAGGGAGGTAGAGCATTGAAATCTTTGAGTGATATCCTCAAAGGAAAGCAAGGTCGATTCCGTCAAAACCTTCTCGGTAAAAGGGTGGATTACTCAGGTCGTTCGGTTATCGTTGTAGGGCCTACACTACAGTTACATGAGTGTGGTATTCCAAAGGAAATGGCAGCCGAATTGTTTAAGCCATTCGTTATCAGAAAGTTAATAGAACGAGGTATCGTAAAAACGGTAAAGTCAGCTAAGAAATTAGTAGACCGTAAAGACCCTGTAATTTGGGATATTCTAGAAAACATATTGAAAGGACACCCGGTATTGTTAAACAGGGCTCCTACGCTTCACAGATTGTCTATTCAAGCATTCCAACCAAGATTGGTAGAGGGAAAGGCAATACAGTTGCATCCATTGGTTTGTGGTGCTTTCAACGCGGATTTTGATGGTGACCAAATGGCGGTTCACGTTCCGTTGAGTTATGCAGCCATATTGGAAGCTCAAATGTTGATGTTATCTTCTCACAATATGCTAAACCCGCAAGATGGTTCGCCTATTACCTTGCCTTCACAGGACATGGTACTTGGATTGTACTATCTTACAAAAGCATCAAAAGATAAGGATAGCAATAAAAATATTAGAACATTTTATGGCGCTGAAGAGGTAATCATTGCCAATAATGAAGGTGTGCTAGATTTGCATGCACCAGTAAAAGTATTTGTAAAGGCGGAGGATAAGGAAGGTAATTTGAGCCGTCAGATTATCGAAACGACGGTGGGACGAGTAATATTTAATGAAGCAGTTCCAGAGTCAGTGCCTTATATCAATCAACTTTTGACTAAAAAGAACTTAAAAAGAGTCATTTCTGATATTATAGAAAGAACGAATTTTTCTGTAACAGCGAAATTCTTGGATGATATCAAACAATTAGGATTCTATTGGTCATTCAAAGGAGGATTGTCCTTTAACTTGGGAGATTTAATTACTCCAACAGTTAAGGAGAAAACGCTTTTGGAAGCACAAAGTGAGGTCGATGAAGTGTGGGAGAACTATAATATGGGTCTTATCACGCCAAATGAAAGATACAACCAAGTAATCGATAAGTGGACCTATGCCGATAACAAGATTACGGATAACTTAATGCGTGAATTGGCAGAGCACAAGGGAGGGTTTAACTCTGTGTACATGATGCTGGATTCAGGAGCAAGGGGGTCAAAACAACAGATTAAGCAGTTGGCAGGATTGAGAGGTCTAATGGCAAAACCTAGAAAATCAGGAGATACTGGAGCGGCAATCATTGAAAACCCAATCCTTTCTAATTTCTTGGATGGTCTATCAGTATTAGAGTACTTTATTTCTACTCACGGTGCTCGGAAGGGTCTTGCGGATACAGCCTTAAAAACTGCCGATGCTGGATATTTGACGAGAAGGCTCGTGGATGTAGCTCAAGATGTCATCATTACTGAAGAGGATTGTGATACCTTGAGAGGAATTGATACAACTGCATTGAAAGAAAATGACAGCGTCATAGAAACATTGGCATCAAGAATCGTCGGTAGATACACACTTCATAATATTTTGGATCCGGTAACGGATGAGTTGATTCTCGAGGCGGGTGGATACATCAGCAGTAAGGTCGCCGCTAAAATTGAGGAGACGGGTATAGAGATGGTTACTATACGTTCCGTATTAACTTGCGATGCTAAAAACGGTGTTTGTACTAAGTGTTACGGTAAAAACTTAGCTTCTGGTAGAATAGCAGAGATAGGGGACACCGTAGGAATTATTGCGGCACAAAGTATTGGTGAACCGGGTACTCAGCTTACGTTGCGTACATTCCACGTGGGTGGTATTGCCTCAGTGAGCAAAGCAGAATCAGAAATCGTATCTAAATTTGACGGTGTCGTTGAATTTGACAATATAAAATTGACTGAACAACCAGATGAGATTACCGGTAACTACATGGTCATATCTAGATCTGGAGAATTGAGAATCAAAGATAAGGAAACAGGAAAAGTGTTTGTGACACATTACATTCCTTATGGTGCTCAGATTCATGTCAAGAATAAAGGTAAAGTATCGAAAGGTGATATTATATGTGAATGGGATCCATTTAACAATGTTATCATCTCAGAATTTGGAGGTATTGCCCAATTCGAGGATGTAGATGAGGGTGTGACGTATCGAGTTGAGAGAGACGATCAGACAGGTTATGCCGAAAAAGTCGTCATCGAATCAAAAAATAAAAAGAAGATTCCAACGATTAAAATCGTGAGTCCTTCTGGTACCGAGCTAAAGAGTTATAACTTGCCGGTAGGTGCTTATATCTCGATAGAGGACGGTCAGGAAATTGCTCCGGGTGATAAGATCGTGAAAATACCTAGAAGCCTAGGTAAGATTCAAGATATCACGGGAGGTTTGCCACGGGTGACTGAGTTGTTTGAAGCTCGAAATCCATCAAACCCTGCGGTTACCGCAGAAATCGATGGTATTGTTTCATTTGGTAAAATCAAAAGAGGTAACAGAGAGATATTCATCGATGATGAAAAAACAGGGCAAAGGAAAAAATACTTGGTCGGTTTGTCTAAGCACATACTAGTACAAGAAGGAGACTTTGTAAGAGCAGGTATGCAATTGTCAGATGGTGCAATTTCACCATTGGATATACTGGATATTAAAGGACCTTTTGCGGTTCAATCATATCTTGTGAATGGTGTACGGGAGGTATATCGAAGTCAAGGTATCAGCATCAATGACAAACACATCGAAGTGATAGTCCGACAGATGATGAGAAGGCTTGAGATACTCGATCCGGGAGATACTTCATTTTTGGAAGGAGAGCCAGTTGAGAAAAATGATTTCTTGGAACAAAATGACTGGATTTTTGACAAGAAAGTGGTGGTTGAACCGGGAGATAGTAAGACACTAAAGGCAGGTCAGATAATCAGTATCAGACAATTGAGAGAGGAAAATTCTTCGTTGAAGAGAAATGACAAGAAGGAAGTAGAGGTAAGAGATGCGATTCCGGCGACGTCAAGACCAATTCTTCAGGGAATTACTAGAGCTTCGTTGGGAGTGGTAAGCTGGATTTCAGCTGCATCTTTCCAGGAAACAACTAAAGTATTAAGTACTGCAGCCATTGCCGCAAAACAAGACACACTTTCTGGACTAAAAGAAAATGTTATTGTAGGTAAGAGCATTCCTGCAGGTACAGGATTGAAGGAATTTAATGATATGATAGTTACTCATGATGAACCTGCTGAGGTAGAGTAATCGTTATTGATTAAAAATAAAAAGCCTGACCATGTGATGTGGTCAGGCTTTTTTTATGAATACGACAGACCATGTCTGGGATAATTATGACACCTAGGTAGGGTGGATTATCTGGATACTTGATTTTTTGTCAACCAATTTAACACCAATAGAAATTAGACATTTTATATTTTCGTCCTTTAATGCTAATTGAGAATAGTCTGAACCTTTGATTTCCAATAGATTACTGCATTTCATGATTGTGTGTTTCTATATTACTTTATTCAATAATCATATCTAGAAAGTCCTGAGGGATAAATATAATATTCAGATTTAATTCATGAGTTTGGAATATTCTAAGCAAAAGCAGTATGTTAGATGTGAATTTGGTATTATCGAATAATAATTAAATCTTCATTTGTTGTCAGTATTTTAAGCAATCAGCCTTGGGTCAATCAATGATTAAAATTTATAAGATACCGCATTATCTTATTTTTATTGCAGTGCTATTTTTTAATTGGCTGTCAGTTGGTATTTCTCAAAGTCTCACTAACCAATATATGGTTAATTCTATATCTACCGACGCAGGTCTGTCACACAGCACAGTCGTCTCGATTGTAAAGGATGATAATGGTTTCTTGTGGTTGGGAACATTACATGGGTTGAATAGATATGATGGCAACGATATAAAAGTCTATTTGCATGACAATAATAACAAAAACTCAATATCCGATAATCTCATCAAGATTGTTTCCAAATCCAAAAATGGAGGAATTTGGGTCAATTCATTGCGGGGCTTGGATCGATTAGACAATAAGGGGAATATTGTCAAATATTGGGATATCTACCCAGAGCTGTCGGAAATTCGATTGATTAAAATATTAGAATCTAAATCTGGATTGTTGTGGATGGTAACCGACGATTATAAGCTATTAAGTCTTGATCCATATAATTACTCTAAGAGATATTCATCAAACACACTGAAATATTATAATTTTAGTAATATATATAATTTAGATATTCAATATTTAGTGGAAGATCCTTCGGAAGATAATTTACTTTGGTTAGGAACTTCTCAGGGATTGGTTAGATTCAATTTTGTCGAAAATAATATTAAAGAATATCATCCAGAAAAGATAAACTTAAGCACTTCAAGTTATCAATTTATAAAAATTGATTTTGATAAGAATCGTGAGATGTACTTTAGCCTCACTGGCAATAAGTTGGTAAAATTTGACAAGGATAGAGAGACGTTTCAAGAAATACCACTTACTGTAAATAGGGATTTACCTGATGTTCAAATTTTTCAGTTTATCATTGATTTTGATAACATTTGTTGGAGTGTCAATTTTGGTGGTGGAATCAATTGGATAGATTTAAATCAAAACATTAAGGATATCAATGAATTCAAACCTTTTAATGAAAGTGAAATTTTAAATAAAAGCATCCATTGTATCTATCAAGATGATGAAGGAATTATTTGGGTAGGGACCGCTGGCAGTGGTTTCTATGCCATATATAAAAACACGTCAAGCTTCAATGATTTTTCTGTAATGAATTCACAGATTAAGGAAATTATTTCTGAAAATATATCTGCGTTGTGTCTGGATAAAAATAACAGATTATGGGTTTCATGTAGGAATAAAGGAGTTTATAGGATACCTGTAACCATGGATAATAAAGAGGATAAAATTATTGGTCTCAAATCTTCCAATGATAAAAATTTCAGAATAAATAGTGATATCGTATTTTCTATGTGTTTGGATTCAAGAAATCTACTGTGGATAGGAAATAAAACGAAGGGAATAAATATTGTGGATTGTAATTCCGGATTAACCAAAGATTACTATCATAGTCCGGGTGATCTTGATGAATTGAAAAATATAACGATATATCAAATGGTTCAGGGTCAGGATGAGAATATGTGGATTGCCGGGAATAATGGACTCTACGAATGGACTACCAAAGGAGATTCATTGAAATATTATAATGCAAAAAATGGGCCTTTAAAGGATTATTTATCGTATTATAATACCTTATTGGAAACAGAAGATTGGAATATTTTTATCGGGACATATAAATATGGATTGTTAAAATTTAACCCAAAGACATCTGAGGTAAAAAGTTATTTTAATTCCAAAACTCCACAAAATATAGTCAATGCACCACATATTTTTGATCTATATCAATCCAAAAACAAACACTTATGGGTGGGAAGCTATTGGGATGGCTTATATGAGTTGGAAGAAAGTGGACAGGTAATCAATCATTATTCTAGTGAAAATGGTCTCGCAGATAATGTTATTTATGCCATCGAAGAAGATAAAGATGGCTTTATATGGGTGAGTACCAATAATGGATTGTCGCGAATTAACACTTTCACGAAAGCAATAAAAAATTTTTCCCATTACGATGGTATTCAAGGTCAGGAGTACAATAGTAGGGTATCTGTTTTTGATTCACATAGTGATATATTATATTTTGGTGGTCCAAATGGGCTTAATTCGTTTAATCCATCAAGAATATTTGAAATCCAGGCTGGTCCGGAAATTCGCTTTACGTCACTTGAGATGTTTGAGAAATCGGACACATTGGAAAAAAGGATTGTCATAGACAGTATCAATTTTATGGAAAGAATAGATTTGAATTATCTCAATAATTTTCTAGTTTTTCACATAAGTGCACCACAATTGCCACAAGCCGTGGACTTACAATTTGCATATAAGATAGATGATTTGAATCTTAAATGGATTGATATGGGAGAGAAGCAGACCATTGGTTTGGCTGCGCTGCCAAAAGGAACTCATACCTTAAGGATAAAAGCGTATTCTAATTCTAATAATTGGAAGGCCACCGAAAAACAAATTATTTTAGTAATCCATCCTCCATGGTGGAAAACAAATATAGCATATATTATATATGTTGTGACTTTATTATCAGTGGTATATATGATATACAGGTATAGGATTAACCAACTAAAAAGATATCAAAATTTCCAAAATAAGGTATCTAGAGATTTGCATGATGAAGTGGGTACGATTTTGTCGGGAATTGCCATGCAGGCTGATCTCATGGAATATAAATTAGAAAATACGGATAAAAGTACTTTCGGGATCATTGCTACACGAAGCAGGGAAGCATTGGCGAAAATGAGGGATATTGTGTGGACGCTGGATGCGAATAAGGGACAATTGATTAATTTGAGAGATAGGATGATGGATTATGTGTGTGAGGTATTTGACCTGGACTTGATGAAAGTTGAGTGGGACTTAGGTAAAAATCAAAAAATAGTGTCATTGCCACTCGAAGTGAAACAAAATTTATTGCTCATTTTTAAAGAAGCAATTAATAATATTTTGCGTCATTCTGATGCCAAAATGGTTAAAATTTCCATTTTTCACGATGATCAGCGCCATGTTCATCTGATTATTCATGACAATGGAAGCTTTAAAAAAACGGAATCGTCTGGTCTCGGAATCCAAAATATGAAATACAGAGCGGAGTATCTTAAAGGTCAATTTTCATTTGATTACAACTCCGGATACCGAATTCATGTGATTATTCCTACTCTAAAGCCTAAATGGAAATTTTAAATGCCCATTAGTATGGAAATATTCCATCGTAATGCGTTAAATTCCTCTAAAAAACAACTCCAATCTTTCAATCACCTCTTAAAATTTCTATCAATTTTATTCAATAGATTTTACCAATTGAAGAGTTAAATACATTTTCATCAATCGACTTCTATTTCCTCTTTACGGTTATGGATTTTCCCCTTGAGCCTTCACGATTGTCATTTGAATTTATAGTAATGACATAGACGTAATATTTGTCATTTATAACGTCAGTGTCCAAGTAATTAAATGTACGTCCATCAAGTTTTGCTATTTTAACGAATGCTTCTTGGCCTTCCTCTCGACGGTAGATATTGAATCCAGATTGATTGTCGACGGACATTTGAGGAATACTTATTTTAATTCCATGCGTCAGATTTCTCGCCGAAAAGACATCAATGGTTCCAATTATATTTTGAGGAACTGTAATCTGTGTCGCTTCAGAATATGAAGACATATCACCATAAATACTTACGGCAGCCACTCGATAGGAGTATGTCTTTCCCGGTATTATTAAATCATCTGAAAATGAAGGTTTGCCAAGCAAATCATCATGAATATTTTCAAATTCACTATTTTGGCTTTCACGTCGTTGTAACTTGTAGCCTTCTATGATGTTGTCTCCATTTCGAATGTCGTCCCAATCGGCGATAATTTTTCCATTCGCAAAATACAGGTTAACAGGGGTAGGATTCATTAGTTCTATACTTTTATTCGGCTTAATACTTACAATATTAGAATAAACACTGGTATCTTGTCTGTAGTTTTGTGCTGCCACTGCATAGTAATAAAAGCTTCGACCACTCAATGCCTCAAGGCTGTCTATAAATTTTTTTTCAAAAATGGGTCCTTTAATTAATTCTAGATTTTCAGATGATGTTCCGCGGTACACATAATATCCGTACACAGAGGGTTCATCAGTAGATGACCACTCCAAACCAATATATTTGCCCATAGTTTCTGCCATTAGATTATATGGGGGTAGGGGTTTTGTAAATCTCGAAAAAGTTCCTGTTCCCTGAGCACCTACTGGCTGGACTAAGCCTGATTGAGGGACAAATATTGCGCTGACAGAATATCGGTAATATTGGCCGATAGCAATATTTCTATCGGTATATTCGGTCGCAATAGGATCCAACATCGCGATGGTATCCCTCATTTCGTCACTGTCGTATCTTATTATTTGAATGCCGGTATAATATGGTTTTTCAGGTAATTGCTCCCACGAGATATTGATTCCATTTAAGGTGTCCTTGACCAAGATGTTATATATCATCTGTACGGAAGCTGAATCTTCGGTAAATACCAATGCCGTGTCCGAAGATATTCCCGTGTTATAAACTTCATCTTTCAATTTAATATAGGCTGTGACCGTTTCTGCCGATACATCACCCTCTATTACTTCAAAATATAGCGTATCATTATTATCACTTAGTCGGGGATAGTAATTACCTGAATATTGGTATCCATTGCCAGTATTGGTATAGACATCTGCCGTCAAATCGGAATACTTGAAAGGAAGGTATTGTAAAACTTCATTATAAGATTCATCAGGGTGGGCAGAATCCTTTACAATAGAGTTTAATAAATCTTCAGAAACAGGCAGCTGCCATTGAAGGTGATAGCTGCTATCTCTTGCAGAAGCTTGAGACCATGAAGCCTTAAGATGCTTTAGTGTATAATTTCCCAATCCGCCTTTTGTATAGGCATTTCCCCAATACTCTTTTTCCCCATTAGTTGATACTCGGATAATATTGTAGATATAGTAGTACCCTTTGGTGATTTCGGTATCGAGAAACACCATGCCCAGTGCCTGTTTGGTTTCTATCAAATTGTACAAGAAAGGCAGATCCTCGACAGACTTAAAGTTGAGATAAAGAGAAGTGAGTTCATCTTCCGTCAAATTTCCAAATTGAGATTTTATTTCTTCTAATTTTTCCTCACTGTAATATTTTTTCAAGTCCTTATATTTAGAAATTCTCTTAAGAGTGCCAATTTTTTTTGCGTCTGATTCTTTAGTGGCTTCGTCTGGTGTTTTTTTGGTAATTCTTTCGATCACAAATTCCTTTGTGTCATCAAGTATACTTGGATTATCCAATAAGTCACCATATCCTACCACATAAATGTAGTTGCCTGCCGGCCCATTGATGGCTGGTAATATCCGGATTTCCTCACCGGATTGACCAATAAGTTTAAGATTTATCAGGATTAATAATAGGACCAATATTGTAGTATCTATAATTTTCATTGGAGTGATTTTCTTGTTATTGATTCAATTTTATATTTCTACCTTAGCTCTTCGTAAATGATACATTAGTGCTTTGTCCTTGTCTTTTAGAGAAACTAAATGAAGCATTAAAACACACCTTAAAATCAGGAATTAGATTTGGAACTGGTAAACATACGTCTTTGCAACAGCACCATTCACATAGCCCTAGGCACCACCATTTCCCACAAGGATATTTGACACTGGAGCAGCTAGTATAAGTGCCAAAAGAACAAGAATTACAGCTTTTATAAGACTTGTTATACACTTGCATATTCAGATTACCACTTGCTTCAAAATGCCAAGAATAATCATACCCACCTTTAAATTTTAAATTTGCACTGGCATCTCCTCCTATGAAGGTACTGCCCAATAATTTGATATTACCGCCGGCACCTGCATTAAGATCGCCTGCGACTTCAAATGTTGAACTGTCAAATGACTTATAAATATGTGCTGATGCTGAGGCATTGGCGTAGTAGTTAAAACTGACAATGTCAAGACTTCCTACTTTGATTCCGAAACTACCATTTTTACTAGGAATAGAAGCGGACAATGCTAAGACAATTCCATGGAACCGGTTATAGCGTTTTGCAATATAGGGAAGCTTGTCATAGGTGTTTGAGACTACAGCCGGTGTATTGTAGTCTTTTTTAAAATTTACTCCGACTGCAAGGAGTCCATTGGCCTTAAAAATGCCAAATTTATCGGTCATAGATCCGTATAATCCGATATAGGCTCTACCTTGATCACCATCTTTAAATACATAAATGGTTCCTCCTATATTTGCGCTTACTAAGCCGGCAGCGAAATCTATTCGTGAATTTATATCGAGATATGCTGACATTCTACAGAAATCCAGCTTTGCATACACACTTCCATATTTTTGACCTTTGCTGACAAAATTTCCAGATCCTTCTACTATCGGCTGTCCTCCACATTTATTGAAATCGAATAAAATGGAAAGCTTTACGTCGTCTACTGACGCCACTTCTTTAGGGGTGCCAACTGGCCCGGCACTTCCCATTACGAATACCTTGTATTGCTGACTATATGTATTGAAGTCAAATCCGCCACCGATACTGTGCCAGGTTATGGGGCCGGTGGTTATATTTGCACTTACAAGGATGCTGGCACCTAGCTCGATGCCACCAGACTCATACTTATAAAACTTTAAGCTTCCTGCAAATTTTCTTTTCAGTGTTTCTAATTCTCCTTGTGCTTCAAATCCGATTTTTGATCCGGAGACCGCCAGTTTAGCACCAACGTCCATTTTAAATGACGGCTGTTCTAGGTGTAGTAGGATTTCATTGATACGGAAGTCTATTTCATCATTGTTGCGAGCCAGCAATACCGAGGCATGAGCTGCACAATTAATCCCTTTGGCTGAGGTGATTGTAATGCCGCCTGCTATACCGATGGCCCAGCTGATTTTTGAATCTGGAATCAGTTGATCGCCTCCCAGATTACCATTCAAATTATTAAGGCTGTTTATGTTTACACTTTGCTTACTTTCCCACTGGGCAATAGCATCTCTATAGGTTTGCAATTCGGGAGAGTCTTTTACATTTTCATTTTTGGCAACTTCGGCCTTTAGTAATTCTATGTCTCCGGCAGTGAGTTGGTCAGTACCGAATTTATTAGAAAGTTGTTGCATGTATAAATCGTACGAGGCCAACGCATCCCGTGATTCCTGAGGAAATGGGTATCCATTTTTGTCTGCAAGAGCCATTCTTTCTCTCAAATATGCGGCATCATCCGCTGAAATTCCCGCTTTGTTGTATTGAGTAGAATTAAAGAATTGTTCCCGTTCTTCATCACTCATTTGCATGATACTTTCCATGGAGTTAATACTCATATCATAGCCATAATTCAATAAAAATTTATCAACTTGAACCTGAATTACACCGAAATCAAATTTTAGGTTCGGTTTCATGACCAATAATACAGACCAGTCTTTAGATTTCATATTGAAATGTAAAATCTCAAGAGGAAAAACCTTTTTGGCCAATTTATTTGAAGAGCTTAATTCAAGCTTTAGATTGCTGGATTTTATTTCAAATGATTTCTCCGAGGATACGTATTGCATAAAAATACTTTTTCCTGTGGCTTGACTAATTTTTAGAGGGCCAACTTTAATGCCTTTTGGTCGGAGGGATAGATCTGCGGTTATTGACACTCCACTGTCTTGTTTGATTACACTGAATTTATTAATATCGAGATGACCGGGAGTACCATCTTCCATGTTTTTATCATCTTTTAATACAATCTGACCCCCGAATCCAAGCCCATAATTTGGTGTTCCCAATCCATATAAGTCAATCCTCTTAAGAATGGCCTCCCATGTCTTGATGGACATTTTTAGTGGATCAGACTCAGTTACGGCTATAGAGAGTTCCTGAATTGAGAAATTCTTATTCAGCGTGAGCCTCTTAATGGCTAATCTATCATCGTTTAACTTAAATTTTGCTCCGATGATATGGGGTAATTCTAGAGCTCCGGCCATATTGATACCATATTTGTTTAGCGTAGATGAGTCTTTTTGAATCAAAATTTTAAACAATAGAAAATCTGAAGTAACATAATCGTTGTATCTCGTACTGTCGGAGTTTTGCTTTATGTTGATTGATTTGTTCCATGTTAAGGTGTCAAATACCACTTTATAGCTAATGAGGTCACTAATCTCCGGTACTGAAGAATTGGGTGTAACAAAGACTTTTTCGAAGTGTTTTTCTTCCTGTAGTGTCGCATCTACTCCGGTCTGATAATCCCCATTTTTAATCTTCAACTCATGCCTTAGGCTGGCCGTAGGTATTGTAAATGGAAATGCTTTAAATGCTGGATCTGAGTCAAACATTAATTTCAGAGACGTATTTCCAATGACTGCTTTATTGGAAATGTTTGAATTTGAGCTTACTAATTTTTGGAGTTGGATCCTTCCACTGCCCGTGACCAATACAGGAGCAAATTCAAATGCCTCTACTTTAACTTCTGCATTTTCAAAATAAAAATTAGTTGAAGGGACTGCATTTTCGGCATCAAAGGAGTCCTCTTTAACTACGACATCAATGAATGATAGCGACTGATTCCCTTGAGTAGCTGAGAATAATTTATTATTACTAAGAGTTAATTCTCCTGATATCAGAAACCCATCATTGACGGCTTCCATGTTGTCGACATTGATTGCAAATCCCGACATAGTTTTGAAATCAGGGAAATTTGGATCTCGAGGTTCTAAATAGAAATCAAGATTGACCGAAGTATCTTGAACGAATATACTGGTATCCTGTCGATTATATTTTGACAATTTGGCCGTACATCGGTATTCATCATTGAGTGGTATGTATAATGTGTAACTACCTGAATCATCAGTAGTTGCATTATATTCTAAGCCTTCAATGGTTACTGTTGCATTTGGAAGGATGTTGCGGTTAGATTTGTCATATACTTTTCCCTTGATTTGTGTTGCTGTTTGTAAATATATATCAATGTCTTCATCGTAATTATCAGCCATGTTGATTTCTGCAAAAAACTGTACAAAAGAGGGGCCCTCAGCAACAGGTGTAATGGAGAAATAATACTTCCCTTCCGGTGCTGAAAAACTGTAATACTGACCTGAAGTGAGCAAATCTGTTTTGTTAAATTCATTGGCCGTAAATTGTATTTTGGCATTCACTAATTCATCATTGTAATAAGCATGTATTCTTGCTATTCCTTGTGTGTTTGTCATGGTGTTTGAACTAAATCCGATGACTCCACTTAGATTCTCTTTGTCACTAAAATAATTTTGATATTTGTTTTCAAGAGAACCATCTCCTATATTGAAAGTACGTGCATCTACAGGATCATGAATGCTCTGCGAGTAGTAGTCTTGTATCAATTGCGTGGATTCCAGTTTCAGTTTCCATTCTTTAGGTTTTTGGGATTCATTGATATTGTCTGAAAATGCTAATACCTCTCCAACAGTTGAATTTCCATCATTTAATTGCTTCGTATCTATAGAGAGTTGTTCATACCCATCTGCAACAATATTGACGGTTGAGTTATATGGATGATTGATTTTTATCATGTAAAACCCTTCATTAGTAGATTTAGTGGTGTAGCTAGAATCTACGGTAATCAAGGCATTTGACACAGGCAAGCCATATTGATCTACCAATCGACCAATAGCGGTATAGACATCATTTTTTAAATAAATATCCTTGATTATCGGCGTGACTCCGACGTATTTTACTTTTTCTACGAATGGCTTGTTTCTAATTGAATAATCGGTAATGGTTAACTCAATCTCAGAATTGTTTTTCAAATGTGGCAAATTATCAAACTCGTATCTGCCATTTTCATCTGTCATTCGAATTAAATCCAAGTTCGTATCATAGATGCCCTCGATATCATTTGGGTCCAATTTTATTTCAACTCTCATATCTCGTCTTACTTCGTGGCCAAAGTAAACCACACCCTTGAGAGTATTCGCAATATTGTAAATGAGGTTTGTCTTAATCTTCGGAACGGATTTAACTCTATAATTATCTTCTGGTGTATATATATTTTGCATCGGGTAATAAGCGGAGGGCTTTCCATTCACTTTTACTTCAAAGACATAGTTCTGATAATACTCGGAGTTTTGAAATATGGATTTGTGCCAGTCTCCATCGTTAAATGTATGACATACAGTATAGGAGTCATTATTGTATTCTACCGTTTGATTCCCCTGATCCGGGGCAATCTGTTTCCAGTAGCTTAGACTGTTAAAATTATCGGATTGTAATAAGAGATTGACAGTCAAATTTGCGTGATCTTCAATATCCGGATTAAATACCTGAACCGAAAGTTGAGTAGAATTTGCCGTCAAAGTGAGGGGCTCCATGAGATACCCAAAATCTGTTTGATCCACTTTCATAGGCACTCTCAACATATTAAAATCCTTTGTAGAATAAGCGATCAGTTTAAAATTACTAAATAGAGACAGATAACTATTATTTAATTTTATCGCATATTTTCCATTTTGATCTGCAATACCTGCACCGATAATGTAGGTTGATTTAAAAAAGAAAAAGTTCATTTCACCTGTTAGCACTAGCTGGGCATTTCTCAAGGGATGGATATTTTGTCCTACCTTATAACTAGGGTTTATGGTAGTTGCAGATGCCGGGGTGAGATCATTCTCATTACTTACTATGAAACTGTGATTAGAACTTTCATTATTTTCTTCACTCTCTCTAAATGCCCAAAATATTTGACCCTGAATATAATCATGTAACAAAGTATCCAACTCAGGTTGAAAATCATTATTTATGTCCCCATACGTAAAGACGACAATATTGCTCTTTCCTTCATTTTCAATTGTGTTGGGAGATAGGATCATAGAGGTGTCTTTCAAAGTGATTTGTGCAGCATATCGATGACCTATTTTAAATGGAGCTTCAGTACTTAATTTGATAAATTCACCCACATAATTGATGTCGTTTTGATAAAAAGCTTGGGCATTGTTTGTAAATGACTGGGCTATTTGATTTTGATTAATATTCGAGACATCTTGTATTGTAATTTGGTAGGGTAGATTTTGCAATACGGAATTACTATATTCCAGAAAATCGTGTTCGAATGATATTTGGACACCATTATTGCTTTCCACCATGTCATTATTTTTGGGATTGGTGATTTTAGGGGCATTGGCGATGATTGGCTCTATTTTTTCCTCATCAATTTCAAACACGACGACTTCACTGTGTCCACCTTCTTTAAATGCCAGTAAATTGTCTGGATCGATTGAGGTAACCCTGGCTGCATACTGGTGGCCGGAAATGAAATTTATATCAATGGTGTTTTGTAGTGCCATAGTAAAAATAGTACCGATATTTTGTTCGTAATCGGGCAGTACTCCTGGGTCAAGCATAGCCTGAGTCGGATTTTTAATTTCTTGCTCTGTTATATCAATGATTTTAAGGATATACTCAATTCGGCCTAGCGCCGTAGGGTCATATATTACCTGATCCCAATTAAATAGAATGATTGGGTCTGTATCTAAAAAAGACTCATTTTCGATTGGATTGAGGATGATAGGTCTCTCGGCATAGTAAATGTCAAAATACTGACAAGTATTCATGCCATCAGGGTCTGATAATGGATTTCCTACCGCATCAAATGCTGTAATACATATAGTATAACTTCCTTCGGGCAATTGTCGGTTTAGTAATATCGCATCACGTTGAGCTTGAGAAAGACCTGCCGTATTCAAATTATCCTCAGTAAATCCGGTAAAAATTCCCTGTACCTGACTTGGAGTCAGAATATTGACACCGCTAGAAATTTCTACTGGGGTAGAAAGTATCCCATTGGAAGAAATCGTAATTAAACCAGAGTTTTCTTTAATGAGGAATGAAAAATATGCTTCTACGGAGTTGGGATTGGTATTCGTCACTTGAAAAACACCGTATTCAAGATAATCCGCATAAGCATCTAAATTGGAAGGGTAGGGTGCCGGAAGATTAACTTGTATTTCCAGAGGATAAGTCTGAGCATTAAGTGCTTGATGAAAATTAGAAACTATTAAAAAAGTGACTGCGAGAATTAATCTAAGTTTCATTTGTTTAAAATTGTTTTTTTAATAAAAGATCAACCATATATGACTAATCATTCTTCTTGTGTGTCGTGGTCATTTTAAAAATGATCTTTTTCATTTTTATTTGAATTGCGATTGTTGAATACATAATTTACTTTAGCAGTACCCCGTATTTCTTGGTAAGATCGAGATGTATTTTGGCGATCTACAAACGAGGTGTTTAGAGTGATACTTGACGAACTGCTTATGGAGGCATTGATTCCAAGTCGTGCGGTGGCAGTATTACCATCGGCAATGTCGTTAATGAAGTTTTTAAAATAGGATACGTTTGTGCTTAGTCTAATTTTTTTATCAAGAAAAGATTTCGCAACATTGATTCCACCACCTAGTCTTTGAGATTTGATTAGATTCACCTCGTTTTGAAGGCCACTTGCATTAAATCCAAGATTCATTTCTATTTTTTTGAAGCGATAAGTATAGGCCAATGTGCCAATGTATGAGCCTATAACTTGATTTTCAGGACTCGATGACAATAGATTTTCCATAGATTGGTAATTGGCGCTAATTACGAGTTGAGAAGAGCCAAGAATTAATACCGGAATGACCCCATAAGTTTGGTTCACTCTGGTGTATCTTAGAGTATCATTAAGATTGACCAGTCCTGGGCTTCTATCTGATTTTAGATTGGAATATCTAAAAGTCGTATTAAATGATCGGCTGGGTCTAATGGACAAAGTGACATTCGCAATATTTCTCACATTGGTTTGACTCCTTAGATCATTTATATTGTTTCGTTGCCACCCGAAGCTTCCGTTGAAATTGATTTTGTTTTTGAGTAAATTGATGTTCGTTTTAAAAAGTAGATTTTCATAATCATTTAAGAAATAATAGGTTCCCAAAGAATTATAAAATGGATCTACTCTTTTGTACTGTACACCAAATCCTATTTGCTTAAATTTCAAATCAATGCCAACATCACCTGCTAGTTGCAGTTTTGTTGAAAAATTGATTGTCATTTGATCTCCATATTTTTCTTCCAATTCTAAGGCATCTCCCGAAAGTGGTATGATGGATGAATTCTGATTTGCGGTGTTTAGACTCGCTGCAAGATTTCCGTATAGACTTAGCTTACCAAATGGGGTAATTCTCAACGATGTCCCAGCAACGAAATTTTCGGCAGGCTTAAAAATGCGAACTAGAGAATCCGGTTGAGCATCACGAGTTTCATCTTTAGCTTTCAACAAAGAAAAACTAATCTGAGTCTTTGAGCTACCAAAACCAAGCTTTAGGGCAATTGCTTTTCGGTCATACAATTCCACCAGTTCCGATCCTCCAATAATCGTATCAATTTGATTTAGAGGGTTTTCCATCTTGCCATAAGCCATTGAAAAAATAAACTTCCCTGGAGTAAGATCCAGCCCGACACCGTTGATATACTGACCGGACAGTACGTATTCGTGGTAAGAATAGTTGCTGTTACCTAAGTGTAATCCTATCCACTTATATCGTGGATTAATACTTACTCTTGCAAATGGATTGCTTATCGTTCCTTCGTGATTTCGATAAGAAAACGAAACTGGTACATCGAATCCAAATATTTTAAAAGTTGGATTGGCATTGATAAAATAGGCAAATGGACTCCTCGTATTCAATGTGTCATTTGTATGATAAAAGGAGGAGCCTATGGCTAAATTTCCACTAAGACTTAAAGGTTTCTTAGAGATACTTTCTAAGTTTTGTCCAATTAAATTGGAATACCAATTTAATAGCATCAGCAATGCGAAGAGCCTTTTCATAATAGCAAGAGTTTAAATTTTACTCAATAATTAATTGTGAAAAAAATCGAGAAGGTATCAGCCACATATAATTTATATGTTGACTGATACCTGATGTCAATAGACCAATTAATTAATCTTAACAAATCGTCTCATAAAGATTTTTCCATTGATTCTAATACCTAAAAGATAAACTCCGGGGGAATACTCTTCGATATTTACAGTGCCATTATAATTTTTTATATTTTTGAAATCTTCTTGAACCACTAACTCTCCGAGAGAAGTGTAAATCAACATGGAGACATTTTCATAATCATTGAGTACAAATCTTAGGTTTATGTTCCTCTGTGAAATCGTCGGATAAATACTAATTTCAGAAAAATATTCCAATTCATTGAGGCTAGATTCCATTTCTATGTTGAATGTGTACGTGTATTCACAACCAAATATATCGGTGACCGTCACGGTATGTGTTCCTACCGAAAGGTCCGTAGCCTCTGTGCCTGTGTTTCCATTATCCCACTCTATGGTTTCAGCTTTTGGGCCTGCAGCAAAGCTTATGTTCGCCGTGCCGCCCACAGTAGTTGTTGCATTAGTAGTTTCTATGAAGGCTTGTAAGTTGCCTATATTTTCAGGCAATGAATAACTTAGCACTAAATTGCAACCATTATCAGCGCCGATTAAAACACTGTATATTCCGGGTTCTGAAACCTCAATACTCGGATCTTGCCCTAGCTCTACTCCATCCTTTAACCAAGAGTAAGTATAGCTTCCATTCGTGTTAAATATTAAGGTAGCAGCACCTGATTGGCAATTTACATCGGCGACATCGAGGCTTCCTTGCGGAGCATCTGCATCCAACTCGACGATTACTGAGGAGCTATTTGTACATCCATTATCAGCGGTTACGATTAGGGTGTATTCTCCCGGATTACTGACCTCGGGATTTTCCTCTGTTGAAGAAAAACCATTAGGACCAGACCAATTATACTCTAAATCTACTGAGCTTATTGGTGTTAGAACAACCGAACTGGCATTGCAATCGATGGTCGCATCTTTGATGTCAATACTCGGTACATTCTTGTCAGACATAATTACAGCTTTTGCACTACTGGTACACCCATTTTCGGCTGTAACAATGAGATTATATGTGCCTGGTGTATTTACAGTGATGTCCATCGTGGTAGCGCTAAAGCCATTTGGTCCCGTCCAAACATACGATACATTGGCATTGACATCGGGAGAAATAGTTAAGGTGGTGGTATTACAATCTAATGTACCACCCTCTACACTGACACTTGGTTTTGTCGTGTTTGATGTGATATCGACACTGACTGTGCTTTGGCATCCATTTGCTGAGGTAGCTGTTAGTGTGTATTGCCCAGCATTACTTACCGTAATATTCTTAGTATTGGCAGTGAATCCATTAGGTCCCACCCAGTTATAAGTATATTGGTCGCTGCCCGTTGTTTGTATTGTTACAGTAGGATTGTTACAGTTAATTTCTCCTCCCACTGCACTAATTTGTGGGGCATTCGTGTCATTTGTTACCATAGATGTAGCAGTACCTGTGCAGCCATTGGATGCTGTAACTATAACAGTGTATGTACCGGCAGTACTCACTTCAGGATTCATATCAGTGGAAGAGAAACCATTAGGACCAGTCCAGCTGTAAGTAACATTAGAACTGCCGCTAGGATTAAGGATAACTGATGATTCTTGGCAATCAATCGTAGCATTGGGCACAGATACTGTCGGAGCAGTTGTGTTCGAAGCAACCGTCACTTCACTACTTGCTGAACAGCCATTTTCAGATGTCACCGTAATGATATAACTTCCTGCAACATTTACCTCTACATTCATATCTGTTGAGTTAAATCCGTTAGGGCCTGTCCAGTTAAAGGTGACATTCGGAGTATTTGAACTGGATGTTAGTGTCAAGCTGGTATTTGTACAAGTTAAAGTACCGCCCGTTGCCATGACGTCTGGTAGGCTTGAGTCAGCAGTTACTTCAGCAGTGGCACTAGCAGTACATCCTGCGGGGCTGGTAACGATGAGTTCATAAGTCCCTTCTGCACCCACGGATGGATTTTGAAGTGAACTTGAAAATCCATTGGGACCTGTCCAACTAAATGTTGATCCTGAGATGTCCGATGACCCCATGAGTGTCACACTGTTTTGATCACAAGTAATAGATCCTCCGGTGGCACTTGCCATGGGTGATGGTGCAATACTTACATTAATTGCATCCTCAAAACAACATCCAGAATTTGTAGTCACATAAAGTGAATATGTCCCTTCTGCATTTACGGTGAGGGTCGGTTGAGAACTTCCATCTGACCACGTGTAAGCATTCCATGAGCCTGAACCTTGTAGCGTGGTGTTTTCACCGGGGCAGATAACGATGTCATCGCCTAAACTCATTTCTTGATCCCCAACAACAGTTACTTCCCAAGATTCCGAAGTTTGATTTCCACATCCGTCTTGCACTGTCCAAGTATAAGCATATATCACGGCCACCTCGTCTATAGCACAGGTTCCTGTTGCAAATGAAGAAGTGACTTGAATTGCATTGGTAATATCGCCTAGACAAAAGTCAAAAGCGGTAGGAGTCGGAACATCAGGGAATGCATCAAAACAACCAATCTGAACATTTGATGGAACACCACTAATAACTGGTGGTTCAGTATCAAAAAGTTCAATATGGACGGTGGCAAATTCAGGATTTTGAAGTCCATTATAATTGAGTGCATAAGTCCCATCAAATGAAATAGAAGGACAATCGCCATTAGTCGTGTTTTCACTGATGATGCTCACGGTACTTGTACCACAATAATTAGAAGCAATATTTGCGTCAAGCTGGTCAAGTGCTTGACTAATTAAATCATCAATATTGTTTATTCCACATTCTCCTGTGAGATTGATATTGGGAGCCGCACTTGTCCAATCAGGAGATCCCGGATTGATTAAATTAACAATGACCGTGCATTCAGAGGTATTGCCCGATTCATCCGTTACGACAAATTCATAAGTCACCAAACCCTCTTCTCCACCGCTATAGGAATAGTCGAATAAAAATCCTGGTACCATCGCATATGTTCCAGAACTACCATTAGGATAACTGATGGTTACATTGGCCGTACTAACGATACAATTATCTTCATAATCCGCATCAGCTAAGCTCCATGAGGCCACACATCCTTCACCGTAATATACATCAAAACTCGTAGAACAAAACACTGTAGGAGGTACATTGTCTTCATAATCTAAAGTAAACGGGAATGAATTATAACAAAAAGTAGAGGCAGACTGAACGTAGGCTGTATAGGTGCCGGAACCTAATCCAAAAAAGTCTGCACCATCTTGAAAATTGATTCCATCAATCGAATAAGTGACATCAGAACAGGAGGATGTGCTATTTGCGATGGCGATACTACCGTCAAAAGAATCACTGCAAGTTGGAGGACTTATAGTTACAACATCTAAAATTACCGGACAGATGTAGTCAAAGTGCAATTCAGCGCAATAGACTTCATAAGGATCCCCAAAGGAGCAAACACGTAAATACCAAGTACCATCTGCGTCATCATATCCCTCATTAAAATAATTGTAGAAATTATCAATAGGTTGGAATAATTCCCATGTATAAAGCGGTACATTATCATTATGCAATGGATGTTCTGGACAGGGCTGGAAGCCGATTTGCAAAAAATTGCTTGGTCCATAATTGGTGCCAACATATTGTGGGAATGAAAGAATTCCTTCTTCAGCCGATGCCAAATTAGCTACACCGCCAGACGGGGACACCAGCTGAAGTTTTACGTCGAAAGCTATGGGCTGATCCATATCGATGAGTACTTTATTTAATCCGTAAGTTTGATCAATCAATCCCACTCCGGATACATTGATGGGATAGTCGTAAACAGTTGGACAATTGTTAGTGTGATACTCAAGTGTACTACATCCTACATTTTGGAAAATTTGTTGAGATGATGCTTGAGTAAAAGATAGAATTACGTAAATTGTTGAAAGTAAAAAGTTTTTCATGATAATTAATTTTAGTCTATGATGCAAAGAACTAACTTATCATTATCACAATCGCCACATGAAAATGTGGTTTTTAGTTACATGATATTAAATATCTCCTCGGAAATACTTTTTAATTAAATCTGCTTTTTTATTGACACCTAATTCCGCGTAGATGTTTTTAATATGCGATCTCACCGTATTTATGGAAATGTAGCATTTATCTGCAATATCAGAATAGGAGTGTCCATCCACGAGAAGTTTGATAATTTCGATTTGACGCGGTGATAAATTGTCATTTTTCTGTGATGGACTCAGATTGAAGTGAGCGATGACCTTTCTTGCTATGGAGGGAGACATATAGGAACCTCCTTTTTTTATGATATCAATAATTTCAGTTAATTTTGACAATGGAGTTCTTTTTGATACATAAGCACAGGCACCTGCACAAAGCGCTTCAAATATTTTCTCATCTTCTTCATAGCTCGTCAACATGACGATATCTACTTGAGGTAATTTTTTCTTGATTAATGGGATAGCTTCAATTCCAGAAATGTCTGGTAGGCCAATATCGAGGAGCATTAAATCAAGATGTTCAGGAAATGGATGGTGATTCAAAAAATCCTTTACATTGTAACAGTCTAGAACCACTTTGATGTCAGGATTGATTTCCAGAAATGATACGAGACTTTTGTGAGTTGCTTTGTCGTCCTCGATAAGTCCTATGTATGTGATTTCCATGAAATTATATTCAAAGTGCAAAATAGTAATTTTGGAGTATAATTAATAATCCTCGAATCTACTTTCTTTAATCTACTTTCTTAGAATGTCTTCAAACAATATTGATGTCACAATTCATTTTTGATGAAAAAAAATTCTTGCACATAGTTTTGTTGTTCTAAATATTTTTTTTCTATTTGATACTCATAGATCATGTACTTGTTAAAAATTGTGTAAAAAGCTAAAAATAGGATTTGATGCGAAGCGCCTGTTTAATAATAATACGGGATTAGGTAATTATTCGAGAACTTTGGTTAGAAATCTTGTCGAGAATTATCCTGAGCATGAGTATCACTTATTTACGCCAAAAATAGGCAAGCATAGTTTCAATGATTATTTTTTGTCGGATCGATTTGTAGTACATACACCATCAGCTTTTCAAAATGGAAATTTATGGAGAAGTATAAAAATACCGGATATAGTTAAAAAGTTTAAACTGGATATCTATCATGGCTTGAGTCATGAATTGCCATTAATTAAATTACCATCAAACTGTCATTCGGTTTGTACTTTTCACGATTTAATATTTGAGCTATTTCCTGAGCAATTTAGCATCATTGATAATCTATTTTTTAGGCTGAAATATCGCCGCTCTGCTAGAAATGCAGACTTAATCATTGCGATAAGTGAAAGCACAAAAGCAGATATGTTAGAGTTATACCATCTTAACTCCGACAAGGTCAAAGTCGTGTATCAGAGTTATAACCAATATTTTAATACCTCAGATGTGAGGCCATTCGAGGATAGAAAATATTTTTTATTTGTGGGGAGCCTCATTCAAAGGAAAGGAGTTCATTTGATTATCGATGCCTACCTGCATCACGGAGATTCGCTTCCTGCAATAAAGATTATTGGAGGAGGCAAAGGAACTTATGCTAAAGATTTGAAAGAAAAGGTTGAAAAGAACAACTTATCTCACAAAATTCAATTCATTGGGTCGGTTTCCAATGAACAGTTGAAAAATTATTATCAAAATGCCATAGCCACACTGTTGCCAGCAATTTATGAAGGATTTGGAATCCCAATTGTCGAATCCCTCGCCACGGGGACCCCAGTAGTCATAAGTTCCTATTCTTCGTTGCCGGAAGCCGCTGGTCCTGGGGCGGAAATTATGCGTGATTACACCAGTAATGCACTATACGATGCCATGATGCAAATGTTAAATCCAGGTAATTGGCAAGATAAGAGTTCTCGAGGTCATTCTTATGTCACAACACAGTTCGACGGAAATCACCTATCTAACCAACTTATGCACATCTATCGCGACCTATTGAAATAGTCCTCACTTTTTCCATACTCAAATTTTTTACATCTAATTACACAATATAATTAATGTCTATATGTGAATTATTGTACTCCTGTGAGTTTTATATTAAATATTTTTTTATATAAATGATTATTTAATATATATTTGCAAATTAAACGAGATGTTTATACATCTGTATTATTTTAATAACAAAGGACTCACATGGATTACTCAATGAATAAAATCGTTGTATTTAGATTAAAAATCGTTTTACTTTTCGTGCTAATCGGCAATTTAGCTAATCTAAATGCTCAAAGTCAAATTTTCACTTCCGTTGAACCCACCCTTGTCAACACAACGAAAATGCCTAAAAACATTTTCCAACAAGGAGATGGTTATATGACTTCGTGGGAAAATATTGATGAGGCGATTCTAATCAATAGCTCGACAGCAACTTTACAATTTTCAAAAGTTAGTTTTTCGAAAATATTGAAACTGAATAATTTTCATTTCAACATCCCTCAGGGTGCAACCATTAAGGGTATTGAATTGACTATGTACACAGATGTTGATGGTCCAGGATTTATTAATGATGATGAAGTGTTTTTGATGGATGACAGTGGTATCGCTGCGTCTGTTAATAAATCAGGAAAGTACTACTCGTCCAAAGCCCTAGATTCTGATACATCCAAAGTCCTATATCCGATGACCTATGGATTCTCTAATGATACATGGGGTAAAACGTGGACGGCAGAAGAAATCAATAGTGACAATTTCGGAGTTAGTCTCATGTTTCGTTCGCTGACTATGGATTCTGTTTTGCTAAAAGTGGATCATGTTGAACTTGTCATATCGTATATTGCATTGCCACATATTTGTGACGCCGGATGTGGTGTATTTTTTGTGGATGAGCAGCCAAATGAAGTCTATGAGTGGGTTATTCCCCAAGGATTCGAATTGATTTCTTCATCAGTTTATGATGATGCGATTAACCTCCATCCAAGTTATGCAGAATATGGAATTCATACGATTTGTGTAAAAACGACCAACTCTCAAGGTGTTTTTCAGTCTTGTCGAGATTTTTTATTTCTAAATTGTATCCCTAATGGAAGGCTTGGAGGTTTGGCATTTTATGATGCCAATTTTAATGGAAAATATGATACAGGCGAAACGAAACTGGAAAATGTTCCGGTTTACTTAATTGATAACCAAGGAGTCATTGTGGACATCACTAGCACCAATTATAAGGGTAGATATCAATTTGATGATATTCTACCCGGTGATTATAAACTCAGTTTTAAAGCGCCAACGGGCTATTATCCTACGAAAATTAATAACACAATTAACGATTATTCCAATCTCCTTAATTCCAATAATGAGATTTATGTACCCAATGTTATAGAAGCCTATGAGAATATTAATCTAAATGCCGGATATGTGTCTAATGGATCAATTGGTGATTTTGTTTGGGACGATGAGAATAGAAATGGGGTGCAAGATTCATTAGAAAATGGAATGGTAGGTATTAAAATTACCCTATTCACAGCAAGTGGTCAAGCCATTGATTCAACCACAACAGATACGGCTGGAATGTATCATTTTTACGAGGTGTATCCTGGCAACTATTATGTAGTTTTTGATTCTATTGATGAATACATTTTTACAGAACCAAATATTGGTAATGACACATTGGATTCTGATGTAATCGGACTTTTAGCAACGGGAGCAACTGGTGTTTTTTCATTATTGCCAGCTGAAAATCAAGAAAATAATGATGCAGGTTATGCCATCGCAGGGGGTACGATTACTGGGACGATGGTCGTTGATTTCAATATGAACGACACACTCGATATCGAGGATATACCTATAAAAAACCATCTCATTCAGTTATATGATTCTAATAATCAATTGATTGAGCAAAAACTGACCAATGATGAAGGTCAATACACTTTTTATCCGGTATTTGAAGGAACTTATTACGTCAAAGTGGACTCGATCGATGGTTTTCTTTTTAGTTCGCCTTACTCTGGAACCGATATTCTTCACGATTTTGATATCACAGGAAGTCATGGTACTGGAACGACCGATTTAATAAGTGTGTATCCCGGAGATCTCTATGAGGGTGTCAATGCTGGAATGGTAGATGCAAGAGGAAGCATTGAAGGAGTGGCATGGATTGATAAGAACGGGAATGGAATCTTTGATGACAATGAGGCAACCATTGAAAATCTAATCGTAAGCATCGCCAATTCTTCAGGTCAAGTGCTTTATACCAATACAACTAATACGTATGGAAGATACAAATTTGCGGGTTTAACAAAAGGTACATATTATGTTATTTTTGAAGACCCTCAAAATGATTTGGTTGCTACACTAAGTCATCAAGGTAATGATGTCCTGACTGACTCGGATATTACTGATGCGAACGGTTTTAATAGCACCAATCTTATATTTTTAGATTATTTTAAAAAGAAAAAGGGAGTTAATGGTGGCTTTACTGGGTATGGCACAATAGAAACGACTCTATTCTTTGATGAAAATATGGATGGTATTTTTGATATTAGTGATTCAGTCTTAGCAGGATTTGAAGTAAGCTTGATATCAGAAAGTGGAAACCCCATACTTACACAATTAACCGATGCATTGGGAAAAGTTACTTTTAATCATGTCATCGCAGGTAAGTACCATTTGCAATATCGAAAAAATGAAAATTTCCTGTTTGCAACTCCCAATGTTGGCAATGACGCAAATGATAGTGATGTGGTAAATATCAGTGGAGACTTAGGCACAACAGAGGATTTTCAGTTAAATATTGATGATGTTTTATATCAATATGATGCCGGACTGATATTAGCTGGCGGCACCATCTCTGGGTATGTTATTTTGGATGCTAACAACAATAGCATTCGTGATGCTGGTGATATTGCACAACAGGGTGTAAACGTAAAACTATATGATTCTAATGGTACTTTTAAAAATGAAGCCACGACCGATGAGAATGGGTATTATGAATTTTATCCTGTTCTTGAGGGAGATTATTATGTAAAATTTCCTACCAAAACGGGGTTTATTTTTGCTGATGCAAATGCAGCAGGAGATTCACACACGGATTTTGATATTACAAATGACAATGGTTTGGGAACAACATCACTTATCAATGTTGAAAATTTAAAATTTTACACCCATATAGATGCGGGATATCAAGATGTAAGAGGAAGTATTTCTGGGTACGTATGGTATGATACCGATGGCAATGGTATTTTGGAAAATAGTGAATCAGGAATTAATAACGTGACCGTTGAACTTTATGGAAGTGCCGGAAACTTGGTGAGCATAAAAACAACGGATACAGATGGAAAGTATGAATTTGACCAATTAATTCCCTCGGACTTCTACGTAAAGGTTAATCTACTACAGAACAGATACTTTGTAGAGCCTAATCAAGGGTTAAATGACAATTTGGATTCGGAGATAGACGGTAGCCACGGTTCAGGTACCACAGCACTCATTCAACTAGCTAATTTCCAGCATATAGATAATTACAATACAGGGATGTCTGCATTCGGAATCATCAAGACGTCCGTATTTTTTGATTCAAATCAAGATGGCATAAGAAATTCGGATGAAAATGGATTAAGCGGATTTCTTGTAAGTATTCTTGATGCAACCGGAGCTAAGGTGGTAACAAAAGCGACTGATGAAAACGGTGACGTCACTTTCACAGACTTAAAAGCAGGAAAATATAGCATTGAATACCAAAAAGATTATCTACATCTCTTTACAAATGCCAATCTAGGTACCGATGAAAATCTCGATTCTGATGTTACCAATGTCAATGGAGACATAGGAACGACCGATCAATTCCAATTATATGCTGAGCAAACCCTTCAAAATTTGGACGCCGGTTTTATCTTAGCAGGTGGTACGATCTCAGGATTAGCCATTCTTGATGCAAACAATAATAACGTACAGGACGCCGGAGATTCTCCATTATTTGGCGTTAAGGTTAAATTATATGATTCTGCGGGTAATCTAAAGAACACAGTTCTAACAAATGAATTTGGTTACTATGAATTTTATCCTGTTCTTGAGGGAGATTATTATGTAAAATTTCCTACCAAAACGGGGTTTATTTTTGCTGATGCAAATGCAGCAGGAGATTCACACACGGATTTTGATATTACAAATGACAATGGTTTGGGAACAACATCACTTATCAATGTTGAAAATTTAAAATATTACACCCATCTAGATGCTGGATATCAAGATGTAAGAGGCAGTATTTCTGGGTACGTATGGTATGATTCCGATGGAAATGGCATTTTAGAAAATAGCGAATCAGGAATTAATAATGTGACTGTTGAACTTTATGGTAGTGCCGGAAACTTGGTGAGTACAAGCACTACCGATACAGACGGAAAGTATGAATTTAACCAATTAATTCCCGCGGACTACTACGTAAAGGTTAATCTACTACAGGACAGATACTTTGTAGAACCTAATCAAGGGTTAATTGACAATTTGGATTCGGAGATAGACGGTAGTCATGGTGCAGGTACCACAGCACTCATTCAACTAGCTAATTTCCAGCATATAGATAATTTCAATGCTGGGATGTCTGCATTCGGAATCATCAAGACATCGGTATTTTTTGATTCAAATCAAGATGGCATAAGAAATTCGGATGAAAATGGATTAAGCGGATTTTCTGTAAGTATTCTTGATGCAACTGGAGCTAAGGTAGTAACAAAAACTACTAATGAAAACGGTGACGTCACTTTCACAGACTTAAAAGCAGGAAAATATAGCATCGAATACCAAAAAGATTTTCTGCATCTCTTTACAACTGCCAATCTTGGTACCGATGAAAATCTAGATTCTGATGTTACCAATGTCAATGGAGACATAGGAACGACCGATCAATTCCAATTATACGCTGAGCAAACCCTTCAAAACTTGGACGCTGGATTCATACTTGCGGGAGGCACAGTATCAGGTAAAGTAGTAGTTGATAAGAATCTAAATAATAGACTCGATTCGCAGGATTTGCCCATGCCGGGAGTCCTTGTTCAGCTACACAATATGAGTGGTTTACTCATCGATAGTAAAATCAGTGATACCAATGGTGAATACAGTTTTTATCCCGTATTGGAAGGTCAATATTATTTGGTGTTTAAGAAAATGACAGGTTATATTTTTGCTGATCCTTATACCACAGGAAACACAAATACTGATTTTGATGTAGATGAATCTATCTCTAGTGGTAGTACTACCTACTTTAATGTATATAACCTACAGACTGTCGGTCATATAGATGCCGGATTGCAGGATGCTCGTGGATCATTAAGTGGCGTAGTTTGGCTAGATGCAAATTCCAATGGTTTACTAGATTTTGAACCAGGTGTTGGGAATGTTTTAGTTGAATTAATCTCATTGGAAACCAACCAAGTTGTAGAAACTACCTCGAGTAACGATTTAGGACAATATGACTTCAATGAAATAATCCCTTCAGATTATTTTATCAGGTTTAGTTCTATTCCAAGTCATACATTTTTTACCATGCCGGACATTGGTACTAATGACCAAATCGATTCTGAAGTAACAGGAACTAACGGAGTAGGAACGACTATGACTATTACTGTCAATAATTTTGAAAAGATATATAACATAAATGCAGGTTTGACGGGATATGGTACCATCACCACCAAAGTTTTTAAAGATGAAAATGAAAATGGATTGGATGATGTCAATGAAGGTGGAGTTCCTAATATTTTGGTTAGATTATTACGAAATGGTCAACTCATACAAGAAAGAGAATCAGATGTCAATGGCTTGGTCACTTTTGACAATGTGTTAATGGGTGATTATTCACTAGAATATGAAATCAACGAAAAACTGAGATTTACGGATTACAAAGTAGGAAATGATGATGCCATTGATAGCGACGTAAATACTATTAATGGAAACATCGGATTAACCAATGAATTCAACATACATCTAGACGAACACATTACAAATATAAATGCCGGATTGATTGATGCTTATGGTTCTATTTCTGGCGTAATTGCAACAGATGGTGATAAAGATGATATGCTCGATCTTGGTGGAATCGATGACGGAATACCAATGATGATTGTTATCGCTAAAAATGTGGACGGTACATCATACATTAGCCAAACGGATGAAAATGGATATTACAGCTTTAATCATTTAATCATTGGAGACTATTACATTCAGTTTTTAGTCATGCCCGGATTTTTGTACAGCTTACCATATATAGCATCCGATCCATTATACGATTTTGACATTACGGGAACGAATGGGCCTGGGACGACCGATATTATTACTGTGACTCAGGGGTCAAGTACTGTTGGTATCAATGCAGGTTATATAGACTCAAGAGCGACGTTGAGAGGTAAATTTTTCCTAGATAATAATGCGAATGGTGTTTATGATAATGAAGACGGCTTTGTGAAAAATAGAAAAGTAGAACTAATCAAATCAAGTAATGGACTGTTAGTTGATTATATTGATACGGATGCTTATGGAAATTACAATTTCGATAAAGTCATTCCTGGCAATTATTTCATCAGATTTACTGAACTGAATTCTGATTGGACTTTTACTACAGCCAATGTTGGAAACAATGATTCGATAGATTCAGACATTTCTGGAGCGAATGGTGCCGGGACATCTGATGTGTTTTCTTTAGATTATAATGAAGTCAAGGAAGATGTATATGGCGGAATTCTTGGTTTTGGCGATATTTCTAGTACTGTATTTTTTGATGCAAATGAAAATGGAATATTTGACCTAACAGAAATCGGTGTAAAAGGAGTAAAAGTCACTCTCATAGATGCAAATAATATGGAGGTTTCTAGTAAAATTACCTCTGTTGACGGCAAATTTAAATTTGCGAATATCCAAGCCGGTATTTATCATTTGAAATTTGAAATTGATGAAAGTTATCGATTTACAACCCCGAATGCCGGAAATAATGAATTTCTCGACAGTGATGCCATACCGTCCAATATTAGTACAGGATTCACGCATGACTTTTCAATGATAATCGATGATACCGTAGATGAAGTTTCTGCGGGATTGATACTTGCAAAAAACACCATCAACGGGTATGTCGTCAATGATTTGAATAGAAATAATATCAAAGATGCATCGGATGCCATGATGTCACTGACCAAAATCTCTCTGTTTAGAAGCAATGGCACGTTTGTGGCTGAAACTATGACAAATACTGATGGATATTTTGAAATGAATGACGTGGTGGTTGGTGATTATTACTTGCTTTTCGAGCCATTTGAGGGTTATGTGTATTCACAAGCTCAATTTTCAGGTGATGACAATGTAGATTTTCAGGTTACTGGAAATAAAGGCTTGGGTACTACCGATGTATTTCAACTCACGGGACAGACCACGACCTATACCTTTAATGCTGGTTATATAGATGCTAGAGGAACCATTCAAGGTATGGTTTGGTATGATAAAAATAATAATGGTATTAAAGAATCTAATGAATCATTCGTTGCCAATCATACTGTGAAACTCTATGACGAGGCGGGAACATTAAAAGACGAAAAGACGACGAACCAGTTGGGCAACTATCAATTTGACCAATTATTATTTGATAATTACTATGTGGTCTTTAGCGATTTGGTTAGCGACCAATTTTGGTCTCCGGCCAATCAAACTTCGGATGAAACTTTAGATTGTGATGTAACCCAATCCATCGTATCGAACTCGACAGACTACATCGAAATTATCGAATTTTCACAAGTAGCAGGTGTCAATGCGGGAATCTCTGGATATGCTTCGATTTCAGGAACTGTATTTGAGGATGCCAATGATAATGGAATTTTGGATACGGACGATTTTGGATTAGAAAACTTTGATGTCCAATTGCTTACATCTGCAGGAACAGTTTTTAAAACGACTAAATCTCTTGCGGATGGTACTTATTCCTTTAATCAATTGACTCCAGGTAATTATAAGATTCAAATATCGATACCTTCTGGTTACCAGTTCGTAGCAGCGAATCAAGGTGCAGATGATTCAGTAGATAGTGAAATTGTAAATGTTGCTGGACAGACGGGTTCTACCGATTTATTGACGGTAGCTTATCAAATGAACCTTTCTGATATTCATATCGGATTACTCCCTTCTTTGGGAACTATTTCTGGAAAGGTAGTCTATGATGTAAATTCTAATAATCAACTAGACTCACCAGATGCCGGTATTGATAACCATATAGTTAATTTATATGCCGCAGACGGTACATTAAAGGCAACAAAGATGACCAATGCAGAAGGAAAATACATATTTAGCAATGTAGAAGCCGGCAGTTATTATATCAAAGTAGAGGAGATAGACCAATATCTATTCAGTACACCACACTTGACTGGCAATGCTGTTAAGGACTTTGATATAACCAATGCTAATGGTATAGGAACATCAGATGTGGTTAACGTCGTTCCAGGAGGTTCTATTTCTGATATCAATGCAGGTTATCAAGCGATTCCAACCTTCATTTCGGGATTGGTCTATACAGATTCTAATGGAGATGGCATTTATGATGCCGATGATTTTGGACTTGAAAATTATAAAGTTTATTTAATAGATACGAGTTATGTGGCAATAGATAGTACCTTGACTGACACCTTAGGAAACTACAGTTTTATGGACGTTAATCCGGGAATGTATTTCGTGCATTTCAATGCCGATACATTGACTGAAAAATTCTCAATGCCATATCAGGGTACTGATCCTTTGATTGATAGTGATGTGATTAACGAACCATATTTTGGATTTACGGATACCGTATTCGTCCTCTCATCTGGTCAAATTGAAGGTATTAATGCCGCTTTATTAGGAAAGGGAACTATACAATCGACCGTATTTAATGATGAAAATAAAAATGGATTATTCGAGAATAATGAAAATGGGGTAGCCAATGTACAAGTGCAGTTATTAGATAACACAGGCATGGTTGTTCAATCTAAATCTACCAACACATCGGGTGTTGTAAGCTTTACAGATGTATTTGTGGGTGATTATTCTCTTAATTTCCGTAAGCCATTGTACTATTTATTTTCGAATCCTAATGCCGGAGCTGATGACATTGATAGTGATGTCATCGAACTTAACGGTCAATATGGAAAGACAGAAAACTTCTTTGTTTTCAATGGGGATACTATTAATAATTATGATGCAGGTATTTATTACGAGATACCAAAAGAATCAGCGATACGAGGTGTCGTATGGGATGATAAAAATCCTGATGGTATCAGAAAACCGACAGAACCGGGATTGGCTGACGTGAGAATAAGCTTGATAGATGAAAATCTCGATGAAGTAGCAGTTGATACGACAGATGTGAATGGAAATTACGAACTATCAGGGCTCATAGAAGGCATTTATTATTTAAAAATAAAATTGACCAATGGTAGAACGACTACTAAGTTTCTGACACCAGTGCCAACCGATACAACCAGTATTTTTGATGGTGTAAATGGAAAAGGAACGACGAGTTATTTCTATCTCGGAGTCCAAGACACTCTCGAAAATTACAATGCCGGTATAGCCAATGAATTGATGCTTATAGGACTTGTATGGGAAGATACCAATGTAAATGGAATCAGAGAAAATAACGAACCTTATGTACCGAATATCAACGTCCACGTCCTGGATAAAAATGGTGAAATAGTTGATACTAAGAAGACAGGGGTTACAGGAAATTATATTTTCAATGGATTGACTGCAGGTGACTATGAAGTCTTACTCGAGCTCCCCACAGGCTATGTTTGTACGAAGTATAAAATAGGGCAACCCAATATGGATAATGATTTTCTGATTGACGGAACGACTGGATTGATTAATTATCCGGCATCCGTGGTTACGGGAATCGATGCGGGAATCGTTAGAGCCGCAAGTATTGGGGATTATGTTTGGATTGATTACAATGGTAATGGTTTCCAACAATCGGGTGAGCCAGGCATGAATAATATAGAATTACAACTCTATGATGCAGATGATAATTTAGTGAAAACTACCGTTTCTGGAAATGATCTAACTGGTAAGCCAGGTTTTTATAATTTTGACAATTTACAACCGGGAGCTTATTATGTGAAAGTCATATTACCAGAAAACTACGAAGTAGGTACCTACCTTGGAATCGATGGTCCAAATGACTCAGATATTAGTGGAGCTAATGGCGAAGGTACAACCAACACACTTACGATGGGTTATGGTCAGAAGAGGACGGATATTGACGCTGGATTATATGTTCCGGGCTCAATAGGCGACCGAGTGTGGCTTGACTTAAATGCTAACGGAATTCAGGATGAAGGAGAGCCAGGGGTTGGAGGTATTACGGTTGAGTTATTCAATTCATTCAACCAATCAATGGGAACCGTGATGACCGATTCTGAAGGAATGTATATGTTTATGGGGTTACCACAGGGTTTATATTATATGTCATTGGCATCTAATAGTGGATTGACTTACACCACGCCTTTAGCCGGTAATGATCCAACCAAAGATAGCAATGTGAATAGTGATGGCGTTTCCGCCTTAGTCAACCTTGCGTATCAGGTGATGTATATGGATTTGGATGCCGGAATCTTGCCTCCTGGAGTGACATTGCCTGATGGCGAAGAGGTGGCTGTATCCGCTAAAGATAAGAAGTTTAATTCTTTTTCTGCATTTCCTAATCCGGCTATGGATTACTTTTGGATAACAAACCATACAGATGTTCCGATGGTATATCAAATGTATGACCAGAATGGACAATTTGTAAAAAGTATTTCTTTGAATGGATTCGAAAAGAGAAGAGTAGATATCACAGAATTAAGGTCTGGCGATTATCTGATTTATGCCAATTGGATTAAAGGTGTAGAAAGAAAACATCTAATTGTAGTTCGTTAGAATTGGTAAGAAATGAGATACATGAAAAGTACAAAAAAGCTGAATTAGAAAGACAATATTAGGATGAATATTGCGTTTTTAATAATGCAATTTTTTAATGCAAATTCTAAATTAAAAATAGACTGGTACGAATGGTTTTAAAACTTAAATGCTGGTTTTTTAATGACTAATTGTCAATTCCTAAAATAGTCGGGTATCCCTTGCAATTGTATGGACATTAGCAGTGAGCTATTAGCCACAATTTAAATGCGATGCATTAACTATGAGCCACGTCAATGGTAGAAATTAGAGTGTATTGAATGGATAGAATGCGGGATAGTTTTTGAAAATTGATTGATAATAGGTAATATCAAACAGTTACTTGTGATAATAATTAAATCGAAATGCTAAAAATATTTAAAAGAGACAAAAAGGAATCATATTTCAGCAACGTAATTTTTGATATGGAAGAATCAGAAGAAATGCATGAGATTCTTTCACAATCAAGAATTGACAGATTAACTGCTGAAAACATTGAAGGTGCCATGAAAGTTATCTATAGGAATAACATTGCATATGAAATGATATGGATAGAAGAAGGGGATTATTTAGAGGTAGAAAAAGTTAGACTTAAAAACAAATCAATTTCATACAGAGATTACTCCTTAAATGAATATAGAACTTTGATTCCTCAAAAGGATGGAATTCATCAGTTAGGAGGCTTTATTCCAGAGAATTTCGAAATGCCCCAAAATATTACTTCTACACCATACATTTATTTAGGACGACTAAATTGTGAAGAGGAAAAGTCTTTAAATTGGTGTTCTCTGAATCAAGCACATTTAATCTGTCCAATCTATTCAGATTTTGAAATCATATATCTAGATTATTCAAATCCAATGAAGCCGAAACTACTTAACGATGAAAATTCTGATAGTATCTCATCGGTCTATGAGGATTTAAAGCCAAGTGATAAAATAATATTTAAGGAATTAAAGGTAGGAACAACAGAATTAACTCTTGACTTAATTTATGAAGATCAAGTGCTAGGTAATACTGGGGCACCAACTTGGATACAACATGAACTTATACCAAAATGCCCTAAAACAGGAAAATCTATGAAATTTTTAGTTATGCTTGAGACAAATAATTTAGTTGAACTAGAGTCATCAAATGTTGAAATAAACGATAAAAGCATGAAGACTTATATTGAGTCATTCAATTTTTGGTGTGATGGAGCTTTATTTATTTTCTATCAACCTGAAAGCAAAACAATGGCATACTTTATCCAAAATACATAGAATATTGACTAATAGTAACAAGCCATATGCATGCAATGTCCGATACCGTGACGGCAAATGAGTTACGGCAACACAGAAACAGTTTAATCGTAATAAAAATATATTTATCGAACTTTAAAAAATCACATTAATGAAAATTGGAAATGTAATCATTCCTTTGTTGGCACTTGTAATCCTTGCTTCATCTTGTGTTAGTAAAAAGCGTTTCAACGAGATGGAGGCATCTTATAGAAAGGATTTGTCCTATAAACAAGCAGAATTTGACCAGTGTAGTGACGACTTAAATCGCACCAAATCAATGCTTAACGAATGCAAGCAGGAATTGACATTGGCAAACAATACTTATGATCTGAAAGGCGAGCAAATCGAAACACTTAAAAAGCAAGTGGAAGATTACCGCCGAATGAGCGAAAAGCAAGTAGAGCAGGTAGGCGAATTGACGGTTTTGAGTAAATCAGCCAATGATAATATGAAAAACACTTTAGATCAACTGGCCAAAAAAGATCAATATATACACCTGATTCAGGCTGCAAAAAGTAAATCAGACTCGATTAATTTGGCATTGGCCGTAAATCTTAAGACGGTATTAAAAGACGGTATCATGGATGACGATGTAGACGTCAAAGTGGATAAAACAGTAGTATTTATCAATCTGTCTGACAAGATGCTCTACCAATCGGGAAGCTCAAATTTAACACCAAGAGCTAAGGAGGTATTAGGAAAGATAGCACAGATTATTGAATCACGAAGTGATATTGAAGTCATGGTAGAGGGATATACTGATAATGTTCCCATCAGCACAGAGTGCATAACAGATAATTGGGATTTAAGTGTAAAAAGGGCAACTTCTGTCGTCCGAGTACTTCAAAACCAATATCATGTCGATCCCAATAAATTGATAGCTGCAGGGCGAGGTGAATACAATACTTTAGCAAGTAATGATACGGCCAGTGGTAGAGCCACCAATCGCCGAACAAGAATTATTATTCTTCCAAAATTAGATCAATTCTATGATTTGTTAAATCCAGATAATGTGAAATAGGATTGAAGATGGTGGGGATATTTTGTTTCAACAGAATATCCCCACAGATTTTTGACATACAAATACTTTTAATCAGATGAAAAGAACTTTAATTTTGTTTTCAGCCCTTGTCATGACGTTTTGCCTTGGCTATGCATTTAATTCAAAAGTAAATAATAATACTTATCAAATGAAAAGAGTAACAGGAATAGGAGGAGTCTTTTTTAAAAGTAAGGAACCGAAGAAACTAACCGAATGGTACGAGAGACATCTCGGCTTAAAGACAAATCCTTATGGTGCAACTTTTGAATGGTATGAAACTCCGGATAGCAACTCAAAGGCTCAAACCCAATGGACACCATTTGCCGAAAATTCAAGATACTTTGATAAGGAATTTATGATTAATTATCGGGTAGAAAATCTGGAATCACTTGTAGTGGAGCTGAAAAAGGAAGGTGTAAAAGTACTAGATGAGGTAGAAACTTATGATTATGGAAAATTCGTACATATCGAAGATCTCGAAGGTAATAAAATTGAGTTATGGGAACCAGTAGATTAAGTATAATAATGTGATTTTATCTAAAAGGACAGGAAGAATAGAATTAAACTAGAATACCATGAAGCAATCGTACATTTTCAGAATCTAAAAAAATGATTAATATTCGAATTGTTATATATACGAAATCCTCAATAATAGCGTTTTAGCAAAATTATCAATCGAACGCAATCTTTAAAATTAAAAAATTATCTTTGCATACTTAAGTTAAAATCTGCTAGTGAGGCGAATATTATTTGTTATATTTATAGTCAATTTTTCAATTATTGGTCTAGAGGCACAGAAAGGGTGGGAGCTAGGTGCCTGGCTTGGCACTAGTTTTTACTATGGTGATTTGAATACCACAACATCGATTAGAAAACCGGGTTTGGCCTTGGGGATTATGGGGCGGTACAATTTTAATACCCGTATAACAGCGACAGGTTCTATCAATTTTGGAAATATTGCAGGGGCAGATTCTTTGAGTAGTAATAATTTTGAAAGGAATAGAAATCTCAGTTTTAAGTCTCGGATCTATGACGTCACAGGGCAATTGGAATTTCATTTTTTCGAGTACGATCATTGGAGCAAAGATTATCATTGGACTCCTTATACTTTCATCGGTTTTAATTTTGTAAAATTCAATCCTCGAGCGGAGTTAAATGGTGAGACATATTACTTGAATCCTTTGGGAACGGAGGGACAAGACGCAGGAAATGAATACCATCTAGTGTCCGGAGGTTTAGTTCTGGGTGGCGGTTTTAAGTGGGATATTAATCGGGATTGGAGTGTCAATATCTTCTTTTCGACCCATAGACTTCTCACGGATTATCTTGATGATGTGAGTACGACATTTGCAGAAAATCAAAAAATATTGATTACCCGAGGACCCGTTGCAGCTCAACTAGCTGACCGTTCGCTGATAGATGGATTAGGGGCAGAAGGTAAGCAGCGTGGCAATGCCAATGACAAAGATTCCTACAATTTCGTAGGAATCAGCATCATGAAATATTTTGGTGACATTGATTGCCCTAAGATCTCTGAGCCTCATTTTTAATTGAAACTCAAGGTCTTGATGATTTTCTTTTCTACGCCATTATCAATTCTTATAAATAGCAACTGATTGGATACATTCAAACCATTGAGGTCAAAAACTTTGTAGTTTTCTCGATATTCCAAACCATCGTTATGTATCAATTGGCCTGCAGTATTAAATATTTGAAATTTAAACGGGCTTCCACTGTTATTAATCACTTCGAATCGAATAGCATTGCTTGGATTCTGAAATACATTGGCATAAAACTCACCCTTTGGAAAATCAAAATTTAAGACCGTATGGCTAATGATGGCGTCCGAGCCAGTATAGCATTGTGCTTCAAATTTGGATTCATCTAGGTGCAACATATTTCTCAAATTTCCTGACTTAGTTGCTTGAAATTTGAGATAAAACAACGTGTCTTCATTTATATCGGTATATGTGGTTTTTGGGGTCAAAAAGAGATTTGTTTCATCGCTCGCTAAATTATTATTACCGGAGTAAAAATTCTCACTTTCCAATATGTTGAAATTTGAAATGCCGTCTCCTTTTATTTTCAACCACAATCCTTTAAAATCTTTTAATTCAGAAATATAGAACGGGATTGTATATGAGTATCCTTTCGTGACTTCAAGGTCATTGGTTTTTAACGCCACGACTTCATTTGTATAAGGATCAGGAATGTTCTCACTTTCAGGAAGAAAGGCACTGTAGTTGATGTCCCCTCTCTTGACTAAGATCCAATCTTTCTCTATCTCGTATTCAAACATTGGGAAAGTAACATCGTCGAATGGCCATGGATATTTAGAAGTGGGAACCGGATAGAGAATCCATGGATTTTCGTTGCTTTCTATTTCAAGTAAAATTTTGCGTAATGTCGAGAAATCCGATGCAGTTATTTTTTCATCTTGTGTAATGTCCGATGCTAAAATTAAAGTAGAATCACATTCATTGTCTAGGAGAATGTCTTCATACATAAAATAGTCTCTACCATTGATGCCGTTAAATTGTGAATCTGTAATGTTCGCTTTTAATGAAAAATCAGTAGTGTAAGTATGTAAATAGTAAGAACCGTTCTCTTCTGTTGTCAAGGTATAACCACCTAGGTATTTATTACAATACTCGAATTCAAAATTTTTTAATTTTCGATTCTCATTTCGGTAAATAAACCCAGTTAATAGGAAATTTAGTGGACTACCTTTATTTATACATTTAAAATGTACCTCAGTTTCTTGACATAAAGTATTATAATTTTGATCGGCAATTGTCAAAACAAAATTTTCATATTCGGAATATGGAAAATAGTAGATGCTTGCTGATTTTAATTCGGGATGCCATAAATAAACTTTACCATCCAAATATCTACTGAGGGTAATTGGTTTAGTAGGTGAGCCATTGATATAAAAATCTACGAAGCCCTTTTCGTTAAAATAATGTGGTACATTGATATTTATGAGTTTATTGGCAATTATAGTGTCATTTAGAATGGGTAATATACAATTAAAACTAAAAATCAAGTCGTCACTTGAGCTACAATCATCTTCAGAAATCAACGCAAGATCCGAAGCAAAAAATTCAGTAAAATAGTTGCTACCTGAAAAAATACAGTCAGGCTTAAAATCCAAATTAGGTACAAATTTTGGCTTGGTTCTATCCTTCATTTCGACATTAAAAGAACAAGATCGAACATTTCCACAACCATCAGTTGATTTAACCACCACTTTGTGGTTACTGAGATTACCACTTATAATTTCTGGTACCGTGATTTCTATTTCTTGACCCCATTCTGGAGCAGCAACATAAAAATCAGGAATTCCGTTGCCATTACTATCGTCCGGCAAGTGGTCATTTTTATCTATAAGGCTAGAAAATTCATAGTCAGTGGTACCATCCGCCCATAAATCAACAAACACTTGTAATTTTGGTGCATTGCTACAGGGTAATTCACCCTCATCTGTGACGAGTACAGGAATGTTTAATACACCTTGACAGGCATCATCCATATCAAGAAACAAGTCATCACAATAATGTACGACAGGCTGTGTATCATCTATCAAGGAAATGATTTGTGTGTGCCGATGAACTCCCAGTTCGGCTCCGTCATAGATACAAGTTTCGATCACTTGCCAGTGAATTTCTTCAACTACACAAGCCTCTGAATTGCCATCAAATAATACAATTTCATACGAAACATCTATCGTATTGCACGGCGAGTTGGTAATCTCTGGAAAACCAAATTCTGATTCATCAGGACAATGATTTAATGTCAAATCCTGTGGCCATATGACATCAGTAAGACAGAAATCGGAATTTCGGTGGGTAATCGTAGCATTTAAGTTTTCCATTAAGGGGGAGAAAACTAAAAGTGCCACTACCATCAAATGAAAAGTTGTTTTCATGGGTAATAATTGTATGTTTTGGAATTAAAATATCATGGTAAAGCTAAGATTATTATTCACAATATATTTAAAATTTTATTTTTTTAACATTTGCAGATTTCAATACTGGCTATCAATTATCTGATTATCCATAATTCTTTTACACGACATTGATATCCTCATATTGTAATATCTAATCCTAATTTTTGGACTAAAAAGCTAAAACAAATCTTATCTTTGTTACAAGAATCTGATATTATTATGGGTATAGTTAAGGTAGTTTCTAATGCGAAAGAAGCGTTAAAAGATGTCAAGGATAATATGACCATTATGTTCGGTGGATTTGGTTTATGTGGAATTCCTGAAAATTGTATTGCAGAATTGGTCGAGTCGGGAGTCAGTGGCCTGACTTGTATCTCCAACAATGCGGGGGTTGACGATTTTGGACTAGGTCTGCTACTACAAAATAAGCAAATTAAAAAAATGGTTTCCTCTTATGTAGGCGAAAACGATGAATTCGAAAGACAAATGCTAAGCGGCGAGCTAGAGGTGGATTTGATACCACAAGGTTCATTGGCTGCGAGATGTTATGCTGGAGGGGCAGGTATTCCGGCGTTTTTTACTCCGGCGGGGTATGGTACTGAGGTTGCAGAAGGAAAGGAAGTGAGAGATTTCGATGGAAAACCACACATTTTAGAAACGGCGCTTACGGCTGATTTTGCCATAGTAAAGGCGTGGAAAGGAGATAAATATGGAAACTTAATTTATAAAGGTACGGCAAGAAATTTTAATCCGGTCATGGCAATGGCAGGAAAAATAACCATTGCCGAAGTGGAAGAATTGGTCGAGCCAGGAGAGCTAGACCCAAATCAAATTCATACTCCGGGTATATTCGTACAAAGAATTTTCCAAGGTGAAAAATACGAAAAACGAATAGAACAGAGAACGGTGAGACCGAGGGTGTAAGTATTTATTGGACTAAAGTCAAAAGAAAAATCATGTTAGATAAAAATGGTATTGCAAAACGTATAGCTCAGGAATTAAGAGACGGATGGTATGTAAATCTTGGTATCGGTATCCCCACTTTAATCGCCAATTATATTCCTGATGGAATCAGCGTTGAGTTTCAATCAGAAAATGGTATTTTAGGCATGGGGCCTTTTCCTTATGCAGGAGAGGAAGATGCGGATTTAATCAATGCAGGAAAACAGACGATTACGGCACTCCCGGGTGCTTCAATATTTGACTCATCCTTGAGTTTTGCCATGATTAGAGGGAAGCACATACAACTTACCGTACTGGGTGCAATGGAAGTATCAGATAATGGCGACATCGCCAATTGGAAAATTCCTGGTAAAATGGTAAAAGGAATGGGAGGCGCTATGGATCTTGTGGCTTCTGCGGACAATATCATCGTCGCCATGATGCACACAAACAAAGCGGGAGAATCAAAACTACTGAGTCAGTGTACATTGCCTCTAACAGGTGTTGCTTGTGTTAAAAAAGTAGTGACCAATCTGGCCGTGATGGACATCACAACCGATGGGTTTAGACTCTTAGAAAGAGCTCCTGGTGTTTCGGTACAGCAAATCAAGGATGCCACCGAAGGCAGACTTATCGTAGAAGGTGACATCCCTGAAATGAGACTAGATTAGTCCACTTTTCCTTTTCCTTCACGTACCAATACCAGATCGTCTTCAGTACAGTCGAATACCGTGGATTCCTCTTGCTCCACCCAATCTGTAATGATGATATGATTTATTTTGTTTTTGTAATCTTCAATAATCTCCTCGTAATTTTTGTAAAACTTTCCATCATTTGATAATGATGTGCATATAATCGGTACTCCAGCCAATTCGATGATTTCCTTTAATATTTCATTGTCGGGGATTCTTATTCCAATTTCATTCTTTTTGTTTCCTAGATTTTTTACCGCTTTACTATCCGCTTTTAGTATAAAAGTATACGGCCCCGGAACATAATCTTTCATCGTTCTAAAAATGTGATTGGGCATGGGCAGTAGGTATTGTGCCGCTTGTTTTATGTCCTTACATAATAGCGATAGTTTGGCTTTTTTATCTTTTTTATTGGTTGTAGCGAGGATATCATCGATGCCTTGATTATTGGAGACCAAGCATCCTACAGCCATGACGGTGTCAGTAGGAAAAATAAAAGTATCACCATTTTCTAGAGCTTTAACTAAGATTCCTAAGTCTCGTTTGTTTGGATTTTTACTATGCAATTCTACACTATTCATTCTAAAATATTTATATTGTTAAAAATTAATTATCTTTCAAAAATTACCTTTTGCAATTATATATAAAAAAATTAATATATGATTAATTTGATGAAGTTTTTATAAATTAATTGTTGGAAGTATTTTTGGTTTAAAATAAGAAATATTGAGGAAGATCAAATATGGTATGATAGGAGGTGGCATAGGGGCATTTATCGGCGAAGTCCATCGTATGGCTGCGGCATTGGATGGAAATTTCGAATTGGTATGTGGAGCTCTTAGCAGTGACCCTCAGAAATCGCTGGAATCAGGGATTAATCTGGGCTTAGATAAACATCGGATTTATCCTGATTTTAGAACCATGATAATTCAGGAATCCTATTTTCCAGAGGATGAAAGAATGGAAATGGTATCTATAGTCACGCCTAATTTTATGCATTATGAACCTGCAAAATTGGCTCTTGAATATGGTTTTCATGTCGTATGTGATAAACCATTGTGTATGACCCTTGAAGAAGCATACGATTTACAAAAAACAGTGTCAAAAATGGGGAAAATATTTGCTCTTACTCATAATTATACTGGATACCCAATGATAAAGCAGGCAAGATATTTCATTCAATCTGGCTCTCTGGGGCCAATTCGACGTGTCGTATCCAGCTACACACAGGGCTGGTTAAGTACATTCCTGGAATCAGAAGGTCAGAAACAAGCAAGCTGGCGTACAGATCCCACAAAATCGGGTTATGTAGGTGCAGTTGGGGACATTGGCACACATGCCGAAAATATGGTTTCATACTTAACTGGCCTTACCCCAACGGAAATTTCAGCCAATCTGAATACTGTTGTAAAAGGAAGATTGCTCGATGATGATGCCTCTATTTTACTTAGATTTGACAACGGGGCTACTGGGGTAATCTTAGTTTCTCAAGTTGCGACGGGAGAGGAAAATAACTTTAATGTTCATGTTTCAGGGACGGAAGGCAGTTTAGAATGGAATCAAATGGATCCTAATAGATTAGTGGTTCGATGGAAAGATAAGCCAAAGCAAGAAATCAGGACTGGTGATTCAGGATTATGTGATCAGGCTATTAGCGCTACTCGTTTGCCAGCTGGACACCCCGAAGGTTATATTGAAGCATTTGCCAATATTTATTCCGGAGTAGCAAAAGCAATAAGGACATATCGTCAGCAAGGTGATTTTAAAATCCGTGAATATGATTTTCCAACAATCTTTGATGGTGTTCGGGGGATGGAATTTATTCAGAATGTGGTTAATAGCCATACCTCAGTGAAGAAATGGATATTCTACAATGAGTTTAAAAAATCAAATAATTAAAAGATGATGCTGATTAATTGTAGTATCATTGCCCCGTTTTTTAGGTGGTTGGGTTTAGGAAACTCGATCCCTGACGAAAATGAAAATTCAGATATGAAGTACTTAATTGTAGGATTGGGAAATATTGGTGCAGAATACGATGGGACACGGCATAATGTGGGTTTCGATGTCGTAGATACGATGGCAAAAAATGCCAATACAACATTCAAAATTGATACTCTGGGAAGCGTAACAGAATATAAGACTAAGGGAAGAAGTATCACTCTTCTTAAGCCTAATACCTACATGAACAGGAGTGGAAAGGCGGTGAACTATTGGATGCAAAAATTGAAAATTAATCAATCTCAACTATTGATAATATTGGATGATCTAAACCTTGATTTTGGCAAATTGCGATTGCGAGGTGATGGTAGCGATGGTGGTCACAATGGGCTTAAAGATATCAATGCCGTATTGGGAAATCAAAAGTATGCCCGATTGAGAGTTGGAATAGGAAGTGATTTTAGAAAAGGCCAGCAAGTAAATTTTGTCTTAGGTAAGTGGGATTCCTCTGAACGTGAAAATCTAAATCAAATCCTTGAACATGCAGCCAAGAGTGCGGAGGCATTTGCAACTTTACAGTTAAAATATGCCATGGAAATTACAAATAGCTTTAAAATATAGGATTAAATGATGATGAGATTGTTCTTTATTGCGAAAAGTACAAGACCAATTCGGCTCTTAACGTGAAGTTTTTGAAATAGTTCTTCCCTATAACCGTCTACTGTTTTTGGACTTAAATTCATTATTTCTGCTATCTCTTTGTAAGTCATTTCCGAACATACATGATTTAGAAGTTCTAATTCTCGATCTTTTAATTGTGCTAGAATGTCAGGTTTGCCTAGTATCATCTGATGCATCGCTTTAGAGGAAAGCTCGTTATTGTAATAACCATTTTCAAGTATACAGATCATGGCATCGTGTAGCTCATCTGGGGTCACATCTTTTAGTATGTAGCCTTTGGCACCGGCTCTTAACATAGCGATGATATCATTTTCGCTGTTGTTCATCGAAAGTGCCAAAACTTTTATTTTTGGAAGGTTATTTTTAAGCCATTCTGTTGATTCTTTGCCATTCATTTTTGGCATATTGACATCCATAAGTATCAAGTCGGGGAGAGTTGGACTATGCCTTAATTTGTTTTTCATATCCTCTCCATTATGATAAATACCGAATATCTCGTAATTTTCATTTTGTGACACGAGTTCGGCTAATGCGGTGGCAAAAAGTTTATGATCGTCAACGATGGCAATTTTTCTTTTTGTTGGCATATTTTTAAGTTTTTAAGGTTAGTGAAAGGAGTGTACCCCAATTCTTTTTTGAAAGATATTCGGTAACGGCATCAATAATTTTAGCTCTATTTAAAATGTTTTTGATACCCATCCCTTCTGAATTTAATTGCATATCAAATCCATCCCCGAAGTCACGCAACTTTAAAATTAAACTATTTTCTTTAAAATTTAGGTCAACATCTATTTTTGACGTATTCGAATGTTTTATGCTATTGTTTAGAAATTCCTGTGCTATACGTAATAATATGATTTCTTTTTGTTTATCCAATTCATGATGGTAATTATTACAATTACAATTTACTTTGATTACACCCGATTTGTTGATTCTTTCACATTCGGTTTTAAGAGCTTCTTCTAAGCCCATCTTATCAATGAAATCGGAAGATAGACTGTGTGATACACCCCGTAATTCTTCAATGGCGAGCTTTAGGTGTGATTGCACATCTTGAATTTTATCACTTTGATTTACTTTTTGAAATGAAGCCAGTTGAAGATTAATAACGGATAGTAACTGCCCAATATTATCGTGTATTTCTCTTCCTACGTGAGTTAGAGTATTCTCTTGTATTTCTATAATAGAATGATGTAATTCCTTGGTGAATTCTTCCTCTTGTTGTCTTTGCTTAATAATAAAACTCGTTTGTTTCTTTTGAATATAAAAAAGAAAAAACAGCAATAAAGTGATTAATAGCAAGAACGCTATTGTGAAAATGATAATGGCCTGATCACAACTTAATTCAGTGGCTTCTTGGGCAGATTGTACTGTGGCTTGCTCCATATAAATCCAATTACAAATAGTGAATATACCATAATATTTAATAAAAATCGAATGAAATTTATCCTATCTTTCGGAATATCTGGTAAATTATGCTGAAATATATTAGGAAGGAAGGCAACCGAATATAACAACAAACCTAGACAGATATAAAAGGACAAACTATCCGTAAGATGTAAAATTAACTCCGAATTAAGTACCTCTTTAAAGTAAAAGACGATGTTCAATACCATAAATAATGTCCATAAGGCGAAGTCATAAGTTGCAACTTCGTTATAAAAACTTTGCAAATAAAAGTGGTTGTAAATACTGAACAGTATAAATATGGCAATGAAAAATCTACTGATTAATTTTAAGCTTTTTTCACTAATGAGCTGGCTACACATAATCAGTAAAATTACCATTTGTAAATGAATACCGATATTAAACATTGCCATCCAGCTACTTCCTATAGGACCAAAAAAATGGTCAATCAATCTTGGTACTGATTCGGTCGATAAGGCAGCGATTAAAAAATAAATCATTAATCTAAAAGGTGTATCAATGAATTTTTTCCGATAAACGAGTGCAACGATTAGCGTGATTGTAATTATTATTTTAGTTCCGAGTATTAACATTTAAGCAATATTAAATTCTAAACGAATGGGGCTATTTAATATTTAGATCGATAAATGTAAAAAAGATTTATGTAATCTTTCTTAAAGTTAGTTCGATAAAGCATTAATTCTACCTACGTAAAAAATTTATGTTATGATTTAGTCGTGTTAGAATCTAAATTTTCAAAATATTAGTAGCCCAAATTAAAAAAAAATACAGTCCCAAAAATTTTTAATACCTCTACCTACCACAACAATCGTTGAAATCTAAAACCAATAAATCTGTTGCTAGATTGGCAGGTGCATTTTCTGACGTTACGAAGCAAGGAATGAAAAGTAGAGACTGCCTATATACACTGCTACCGCTAACTTGTTTTGCTCCTAACGCAATATTTACCTGGTTAATTGTCAAATTATTTGTGGTCGCATAATTTTTCAATAACTGAAAATAATCTTTAATTAAATCAGTTTCAAAATTAAAATTACTATTGTCGCTCGTGGGGACTTGAGTGGAATTTCTGTTATCATAATTGCTAATAAGCGTTTTTGCATCGGTTAAGCAAATTAACTTGCTACTCAAGCTAGGTGGTGTAGAATTACTGCGATAAAATGCACTGCTGCTAAGTCCTAAATTGTTAAAAACTTCCTGAATAGTTGCCATAATAAATTTGTTTTAAGTTTTAATTAAAATGTGTTTGAATATTGTAAAAATAATAATGTTAGATCTAAAAAAATTAAACGTGAATAAGAAAGGGGAAAAATCCCCCAAGGAAGAAATCATCAAATAAATTTTAATTATTAATAAACCACATATTTATATTGCATGTAGAAATGCACTTAACGTGTGGAAATAATAAAAATAAATCGTACTTTTAGACAATAAATTAGATTCGATTGATTCAGGTTTTTAAATATCTTGCTCTCGTATTGGCTGTTTTTTGTTTCTCCTTTATCCAAGCCCAAAGTTTTGATACAGAGTTTGGTAAGAATAGGGTACAATACAATGACGATTTCAAATACTGGAGTAGGTACGAGACCGCAAGTTTTATCACCTATTGGTATGGAAAGTCCAAAATGGTTGCCAGAACGGTGATGCCATTAGCAGAGATGGATCATTCTGAGATTCAATCCATCATTGAGCATCGAATCAATGATAAAATTGAAATTTTAGTCTATTCCGACCTTTCTGACTTAAAGCAAAGCAACATCGGCAGTGAACAATCATTTACGAGTATCACGGGTCAAACTAAGATTGTGGGTAATAAAATGTTCGTTTATTTTGACGGTGATCATCAACATCTTCGTCAGATGATAAGGGAGGGAATAGCCACAGTCTATATCAATGCGATGATATTCGGTTCTGATATTCAGGAGATTGTGCAAAATGCAGTATTGTTGAATTTGCCCCCGTGGTACAAGAGTGGCTTGGTAAGTTATGTGGGAAGTAATTGGGATTTTTTAGTGGATGACGAGCTTCGAGAGATATTAGACCGTCATGACGGGTATGATGATTTTGAGAAATTAAGTGCCGATTATCCTAGGTTGGCGGGTCATAGTATGTGGTATTATATCAGTCAGCAATATGGAAAATCGGCCATATCCAACATACTCTATCTGACTAAAATTTCTAGGTCATTGGATAATGCTCTCGACTATACACTCAATGCAAATTACAAACAACTTCAAAAGGAATGGCGCAGTTTTTACCAAAAAAAATACGAGGCAGAAAATGGAAAATTTGAATCTAAATCTGGAAAACTAATACTTCTTAAAAACAAAGATTACGTTCCGGTGAGTACTCTTTCGTACAATCCTATTGGCACTTTATTGGCTTATGCCTACAATGAAATAGGTAAAATCAGGGTGGATGTATTAAATCCAAAAACCAAAGAGTCCAAAACGATATTTAAGTATGGATACAAGAACAGCATTCAAGAAACCGACTATAATTATCCCAAATTGTGCTGGAGCAATGATGGCAAAACCCTCTCTTTACTGTACGATAAGCGAGATCGAATTTATCTAAGAAAATATGATGTCGATACCTGGAAATACATAGAACAAGTGCTTCCAGAGGACTTCCACCGGGTCTATAGCATGGATTACATTGATGAGAAACACTATCTTTTTGCTGCCAATACCGATGGGTTTAGTGACTTGTATAATTATGATGCCCAATATCGAAATTTTGAAAGAATCACCACTGATTTTTATGATGACTTAGATGCCATTATAGGCGAAAAAAATGGTCATCAAGGAATATATTTTAGATCTAACCGAACTCATGATCACATTTTTCCAGAGGAATTTGACACGATTTTGTCAATCGGGGATTTTGACCTATTCTTTTATGACCTCGAGTCGTCAAATGGGAGCTTACAAAGATTGACTAAAACAAAATCTGTAAATGAAAAACTGCCAATCCAAATCGGCGAGAAGATATATTTTATAAGTAATGAATCAGGTATTAATAACGAGTACGTTTATGATTTAAATACTGAAGAAATAAGTTCAGTGACCAATCTCGATCGTAATATCATCATTCATCACGGTGCTAAGAATAGCTCCAAGCTGTCGTATATGATGTACAATGATGGAGCTTATCAGATTTTCAGCTTGAATGTTGACGGACTGGAACCCGTAAGAGTGAGTATGACAGATTTTAGACTGTCCTTATTGGTGCAGAATAAATTTGATAATGTATTGAAGGAACTTAAAGAATCCAAATCCGATACGATACCATCGGGTATGAAGTTTCAAAGTAAGTGGGAAGACCCACAAGTATTAGAGGTGATAAGTGAAGAGGATAAGGGGGCATCAAACAATATTTTTTCTATCGGAGCATCCAATGAGGTTAATGAAGATTTTGAATTTCCAAAGTACAAACATAGCCAGACTATTGCGGCAGGATTAAAATTTCGACTTGATAATTTTGTGATAAAGGCAGATAATGAAGTGCTTTTTGAAGGATTAGAATCATTTACCGGTGATCGAGAGGAGTTGTCTCAACGACCTTTAGGTGTACTTTTGAAATCCACGATTAAAGATTTATTTGAGGATTATGTCATAGAAGGTGGTATGAGATTGCCTACGACATTTGATGGGTCAGAGTATTTTTTGACATTCGAACGGAAAAAGACACTGATTGACAAAAAATATATTTTGTACCGAAAGTCGCAGACCCTGCAATCTCAGGACATTTTGAACCCTCTGGCATCCACCAAAAAACAAGTATTGCTGGGAATGTATCAACTGAAATACCCACTGGATGTCTATACCAGCATCCGTGCCACTGGAATGCTGCGGTTTGATAAGTTTTTTTATAGTTCAGTTGACAACAATTCTTTTTTTCAACCTTTTGTCAATGAAAAAAGGGTAGGGATTAAGATTGAATACGTTTTTGATAACACTTTGGATTTTAGTAATAATATACTGCATGGAACTCGATACAAGGTCTATTCAGAAATTATGAATCAATTTAATTTCGAATTTTCGGATGGTATAAATGTCAATTTTAACCAAGGATTGACCTACTCAATTGGTATGGACTTTAGACATTATATCCCCATTCTTAAAAAATCTGTGTTGGCATTGCGAGCGACAGGTGCCATGTCTTTTGGTAATAAACCTATATTATACATACTAGGTGGTGTCAATAACTGGCTTTTGCCAAAATATGACTACTCGATTGCCGTGGCAGATAAAGATTTTTCTTTTAAAAACTATGCTCCCAATCTACGAGGTTTTGACTACAATATCAGGAATGGGACAAGATTCGTTTTAGGAAATGTCGAGTTCAGAGTACCATTATTTCAGTACCTCTTACGAGCCAATACAGGAGCCGCCTTTTTTAGAAACTTCCAATTCGTCATGTTTTGTGACCTTGGTACAGCTTGGTATGGTAGTGGACCTTTCGATAGTGAGAACCCAATAAATAGTGCAACGGTCGAGGCACCACCCGCAGTGACCATCCATGTTCAATATTATCGAGATCCCTTGGTTGTAGGTTATGGTGCTGGGGTGAGAACTACCGTTTTAGGGTATTTTTTGAAGCTGGACTATGGCAAGGGAATTGACACGAGATTGACTGGCAATGGGAAATGGTACTTGACCATGGGATTAGATTTTTAATTTCAAAAGAGATAATATTATTTTGAAAATTTCGTCACAGTTCTTAGAATTAACTTTTATGGGAAATATTTCATGTATCGAAAAAATCAAATACTCTGTAATGAGTCATACATTTATCCAAAATTTATACCTTTGATATTCTAAATCAGAGATGACTTGATAATTCAGATACTTATTTTTATAGTAAGTCTTGCAGTACTGCTGAAAGCTGCAGATTGGTTTATAGAATCAGCAGAAGCCATTGGGTTGAGTTTTGGAATTCCATCCTTTGTGATAGGGATTACCATCGTTGCATTTGGGACTTCTTTACCAGAATTGGCGACCAGCATTGCCAGTGTCTATTCAGGAAAGAGTGATGTGGTCATTGGAAATGTAGTCGGTAGTAATATTACCAATATCCTATTGGTGTTAGGTTTTACGGCCTTCGTCGGTAAAAAGATCGTCCTAGATTTTGACATTATGGATATCGATATGCCTATGCTATTTGCTTCGGCCTTTTTCCTATACATTGCGGTGATGGATCAGCATTTGAGTATCTTAGAAGCCATCTTATTTTTAGTAGCACTATCTATATTTTTAGCCAATTCCTTTACCGGTGATAATAAGTCCGAGAAAGTAGAAAGAGAGCCTGTGTCAGGTAGGACTTGGTTGTTTTTTTTACTTGGAGGAGTTTTGGTTTATTTTGGCAGTACTTATACCATTGACTCCTTGATTAAAATTTCTGAGTCACTGTCGATTGACCCTTATTTTATATCTATTATCGTCTTAGCATTGGGTACTTCGTTGCCGGAGCTAGTAGTTAGTGTCAGCGCTGCCAAAAAGGGCAAAACGAGTATAGCTGTTGGCAACATACTTGGTTCCAATATCTTTAATTCTTATGCTGTGATGGCTATTCCTCGGTTCTTTGGCGATCTAAAAATTCCTGATGAAAGCATTTCTTTTCACATGCCGTTTATGATTGCAGCCACGATGTTATTTGCTATTATGTGCATTAGTGGGAGGATTTCAAAATGGGAGGGAGCGATACTTTTAGTGTTATACACATATTTTATTGGTGAGCAAGTCAGCTCATTACTTTGACGAATCAAGATCATTAAAAATTTCTATTTAAAAATTATTTAATATTCACTTAATATTGTAGTTTTACCTTTGCAATACCCTAAAAAGCCAAGTAATTGATTAATTATTAAAACCAACCAATTATGAGGTCATTTTTTACGTATTTTTTATTTCTTCAATCTATTATTTTATATTCTCAATCTTTTGATCTAGGAAGTCAAATTACGAACGGAGTCACCACTGGCGGATGTGAATCAGGTTGCCAATTAGCAGGATGGTGTGATCCAGTAGGTACGGGCAACCATGCAGTTACTACTTCTACAATGAATATTACAGTTCCTGCTGGAGAATTTTTAAGTATGACGATAACTTCTAACAATGATTGTCCCGCTTCGGGTCTCGATGGTGGCGACGGTGTAACAGTCAATGGTGTAAGCACAGGGACATATACAAGTAATGCACAGGTCAATTATACAGGTTGTTTTGAAAATAATTCTACTTCAGATTATGATGTACCAGTAAGCCTAATTTCTAACAGAAGGGACGAAACAGTCCATGTAGATTACACGATTACTTCAACTGATCCTGGCACTTGTGCCTTATTGCCCGTTAAATATATTTCTTTTACTGGTAGAGATGAAACAAAAAGAAATATTCTAAATTGGGAAACGGCCTCAGAGGTGAATAATTCTCATTTTGTTGTGGAGAAATCTACAGATGGGTTGGAATTTGTAAAAATTGGAGAAGTTCAAGGAAGGGGATTTACACAGAATAGGGAAAAATATGAATATGTTGATGAGGATGTGAATTCAACGGTATCTTTTTATCAATTGAGACAAGTCGATTTTGATGGAAATTTTTCTTTATCCTTTATAGTAATTGTTGTGAGTGATTATTTTAAAAACAGCCTTAGAATAGGATATAATTCATCAGATAATAATTTGTTTATTGACGGAATGACGGATACTAGCAAGCTAAATATTTTTAATATTTCTGGACAGGTTGTTTATGATAACATAATCTCCGAAGAAAAAACGTTATCTCTGGATTTTTTACATAGCGGTATATATGTAGCACAAATAATTCAAAATGGCTTTCAAAAAACCCTTCGTTTTGTTGTGCCTTAAATAGTTTCAGCTGGTATTTATTAGTTATTTAAGGTAATTTTAAATAATTATTAAATCTTAAATACATAGTAATTTTTTTTAAGAATGTAAGGATTTATTCATTTCTTTGATCTTGATATCCTAAGGATATCGTAATGATTAATAACTAAAACCAAACTGAAAATGAGAAAAATCTTTACATTCTTATTACTTGCTATTCCTTTTTTTAATGCAGCAATCTCTCAAAATATTAATGAGTTTCACTATGATAATGCTGGCACGGACGTAGGTGAATTTGTTGAAATTTATATCCCCAATCCTCAGCCAGGAGATTTATTCAATTATACAATAACCTTGTATAATGGGAGTGGTGGTGCTTCATATAACAGTAAAACATTAGATGCTTTATCTCCAACTTGTGACATGGATGGCTGCTATTATGTTTGGAATTTACCGACTGATGGTTTGCAAAATGGTCCACCAGATGGAATAGCACTATCTGGACCAAGTGGCCTAATTGAATTTTTAAGCTATGAAGGTACTTTTACGGCATCTGGTGGACCAGCTAATGGGATTTTAAGTACTGATGTAGGTGTTACTGAGACTAGTTCAACTCCAATCGGAAATTCACTTGCATTGATTGATGGGGTATGGGTGTCAGGACCAAACACGGCCAATAGTGTAAATCCTGTTGTATTAGTAAGTTTTAGCGGCAAGCATGAAAGTGGAAAGAATGTTTTGTATTGGACTACAGCTTCTGAAACTAACAATTCACATTTTGAGATTGAAAAATCTATGGATGGTAAGTATTTTCAAGCATTAGGAAATGTAGAAGGATCAGGTAATTCTGATAAATTCGTGAATTATACTTTTGAAGACTATAGTGTGAACCAGTCCATTATCTATTATAGACTAAAACAAGTAGATTTTGATGGACAATATGAATATTCAAATACGATTGCTGTTTTAAGTAATTTAAATCGCGATAATTCAATTGTTTATATAAATCAATCAAGACAATTGTACATTGATGAACAAAACACTGAATCTACAGTTTATGTCTTTAACTCAAATGGTAAATTGGTAAATACTTACAATATATTTTCTTCTTGTTATATAAATCTTGATAATTCAATATCTGGAGTTTATATTGCAAGTATGGTGAATAAATTTGGAACTCATTCCATCAAGTTCTTCATTCATTAATTGAATTTTATTAAAAATAATTATCATATTAGAAGCAGCTTCAATATCTTTGAGGCTGCTTTTTTTATGAATTAAATTTATTATAATATGTTTGGCGATTTGATGGGTGACCTTTCTCGTAAACAGGAAGAAATGAAAGAAAGGCTCAAAACAATTAAAGTGACAGAAACAATAGATGGTATAACTTTGGAAGCCAATGCCAATCGCGAATTACAGAATGTATCAATCGTAGATGAAACGATTATGGAAGATAAAGAACGTCTAGAAGATACCATCGTGGTCGCATTTAATAGATTAAACAATAAAATCACAGAAACAGAAGTTTTAGAGTCACAAAAACTCATGGCAGAGTTGATGCCGGAGGGATTTGAAGATTTGTTTAATTAAGTCAGTTTGATGCCTAATATACGATTTCTTGTTCTGCTCTTGACTTTTTATGCAGTTTCGTCCACTGCCCAAGAATATGACTATTTGTTTGACTTTGCGAGTTGTGATGCCCGAGAAGCTAATAATTTATTAGCGCCTGGGCTCATCATAGGAGATCCGAAATGTGTCTGTGGCTTGGAAAATAATTCGTTGGAATTGTCAGGTGACGATTCGGTACTGCTACCGGAAGAGTTAAAAGACCTGATGAAGGAAGATTTTACCCTCGAGTTTTACTTTCTAATCAATGAAGCGACCACATTGACAGATATTTTTTCAATAAGGAGCAGCTGCACTTTGGATTCAATGATGTCCATTACTTATATACCCCAGTATAATCGGATACTGTTTGAAGCCGCAGAAGCACCCAGTCGATATCACTCCATATTTGGCAACCTAAATCCTGATTTATGCTGGCACGAGATTGCCATTACCAAGCAGGGACTTGAGTATTCCTTGTATTTGGACGGACAATATGTCAATACTTTTCTCGCAGCATTGAATATCCCACTGGGATCCAATGCAATTCCAAGTTTTGCCAATAGCCCTTGTATCGTAGTTGACCAAGAAAGATTGAATGGTCGGATTGATGAATTTAAGTTTTATCGTCGGGCATTGTCCACTCTTGAAATCAAAGAAAAATATTTATATCCAGACCAAATTATCACCAGAGACACCACAATTTTCAAAGGTGATGCCATTGATATTAAAGTCGGAGCAAGTTGTTATGACGACTTTAACTGGAGCCCCGGCAACGAGTTGGTTGATGATCAATTACTCGAACCAACTTCCAAAAATGAAGAAACCGTCACTTTTACATTGACGAGCTACACGGGTTCCTGCGTGGCTAATGACGAGGTGACAATTTATGTAATTGATGAAAATGACATCGATTGCAATGATTTAAAATTACCCTCGGCCTTTACTCCCAATGGAGATGGTCTTAATGACACGTACGGAATCAGCAATACTTTTGTGATAGATTCACTAGAATATTTTGAAATATATGACCGATGGGGCTCACGGGTATTTAATACGCAACAGATAAATCAGCAGTGGGATGGAAGTTTTTCAGGGCAACCCGTAAATCCTGGGATGTTTTTGTATAAAATCAAATTTACCTGTAAAGGTGAACAGCATATTGCCGTCGACAATTTTTCAGTTTTACGGTAAATTGACTATAACTTATTGTTAATGAGACTTATATTACTTTTGGCTTTCTTTTTAGCCTGTAAAAATAAATCTGAAGTTCCTAAAGTTTCAGAGGTGCCAGATCACTTAATAGTTGAAGAACTGAAAGAGAAAATGGAAGAGACAGATACAGTAAAAATTGAAACCATTAATGAAGTGGCGGTAGTAACAGATACTGTTCCAAAAAAAGAAATTCAAAAAGAGTTAATAAAGGAAACCCCCAAACAAAAAGTAAAAAAATACGCAAGCATAAAGTTTGAAAATCGAGAGTTTAGCTTTGATACCATTACCGAAGGAGAGGAAGTAAATCATAAATTTTCATTTGTAAATGACGGAGATATTCCTCTTAAAATTTATAAAGTTGTGCCCTCATGTGGTTGCACAATGCCTAGTTACCCATTCGTTGATATAGCACCTCGCGACACCGGTTTCATCGGTGTAAATTACAATAGTGTGGGAAAAGATGGCGAACAAATTCCAAAGATTGAAGTTTTCACTAATACAAAAAACAGTCCCATTTCGTTATTTCTAACAGGATATGTAAAACAAGCTAAGAAATAGCGTTTTATATGAGCATTTGAAGTAGAGTATTTTATTTTCAAAGGGAATTTATTTCCAAAAAGTTTTTGAAAAATCGGACTGATACGGATTTAATACTGAAAAATTGAAATACACCTTTGTGGGCTTAATTTATTCAAGTTAAAATTATTTATCTATCTTTGCGGACTTATGAAATTTAAGCAAGTTTTACTGGTATTTTTTGCATTTTTAGTGCTTTCATGTTCGTCAGAATTTGAAAAAATAAGAACGAGTTCTAACCCAGAGCTCATACTAAAGAATGCAGAAAAATATTATAAGGAAGAAGATTATTTCAGGGCACAAGCGCTTTATGAAGAAGCGATTCAATATTATCGCGGCCAGAAAGAAGCAGAAGATATCTATTACAAAATGGCATACACACATTACCACTTAGGTGAGTTCATTTTGGCATCTTACTATTTTGAAAATTTTGCAAAGACATTTTATAATAGTGAGAAAAAAGAAGAAGCCGTATTTATGTCAGCGTATTCTAATTATAGATTATCTCCAAGTTATAAATTGGATCAATCATATTCTGTGAAGGCGATAGAAGGCATGCAGAATTTCATTAATACCTATCCTCATAGTGATCGGGTAGCAGAGGCCAATGGACTGATTGATATCATGAGACAAAAATTGGAACAAAAAGCATACGAGGAAGGTTATCTTTATTATAAAATTGGACAATATCAAGCCTCATTGGTTTCATTTGAGAATGTATTGAAAGATTTTCCTGAGACAGCTAGAGCTGAGGAGATACGTTTTTTGATGTTAAAGTCCTCCTACACTTATGCACAGAAAAGTGTATATGAAAAAAGGCTGGAACGATATTTGGAAACAGTAAAATTATATAAGAATTTTATTTACAAGCATCCTGAATCAAAATATTTAAAGGAAGCTGAAAGTATATATGAAGATTCATTACAACAATTAGAAAATTTAAAATCATGAGTGATTTAAAAGCAAGAGTTCAAAGTATTGACCCAAATGTCAAAGCGAGAGATATAAGGTCTTTAGCAGGCCAGACAGGTAATATTTATGAATCTTTAGCAGTAATCTCAAATAGAGCTAGACAGATTTCGAGTGAGATGAGAGAAGAATTGCATTCAAAGCTTGAAGAATTTGCAATAACAACAGAAGCGATCGAAGAATTTCATGAAAATAAAGAACAGATAGAAATTTCGAAATTTTACGAGAGACTTCCAAACCCTGTTGTAATAGCAACAGAAGAGTTTATTAACGGCGAATTGGAATACAGATTTAAAGAAAATCAGTAATTTTTTCGGTGTAATCCGAAAGCCATGAAGTCACTTAAAGATAAGAAAATACTACTGGGAATAACGGGTAGTATTGCGGCGTACAAAACCACTTATCTTATACGAGGATTGGTAAAAGAAGGAGCGGTGGTCAAGGTAATAATGACTGATGCCGCTTGTTCTTTTATCAGTCCTCTTACTATTTCTACCTTGTCCAAGACCAAAGTACATACCCATCTTATGGATGAGGAGACTTGGAATAATCATGTGGAACTGGGAATGTGGGCGGACTTATTTATAATAGCGCCGGCCACGGCTAATACTATGTCCAAAATGGCGATCGGTATGGCAGATAATTTTTTAACTGCCGTTTACCTCTCCGCCAAATGTCCTGTATGGATAGCTCCGGCTATGGATTTAGATATGTGGAAACACCCAAGTACACAGGGCAATTTGCGAGTTTTGCACTCCTATGGTATTCATATTCTAAATCCTGAAATAGGAGAGCTGGCAAGTGGTCTCTATGGGCAAGGCCGCATGATGGAACCCGAATCCATTATGGATGCCTTATCGGATTATTTTAACACAAAGAATGATTTGGCCGGCAAAAAAGTCCTTATCACCGCAGGACCTACTTTTGAAAATATTGATCCTGTCCGGTTTATTGGAAATAGAAGTAGCGGTAAAATGGGCATTGCCCTAGCCGAAGAGTGTGCCGCAAGAGGTGCTCAAGTTATTTTGGTTTTAGGGCCTAGTAAACTGGAAGTCAACGAAGATAACATTCATACATATAGAGTGGTGACTTCTGACGAAATGTATAATGTGGCCAATTCCTTCTATTCGGAATCTGATATCGTGATTTTTGCAGCGGCGGTGGCAGACTATAAAGTGAAGCACATCTCGACCGAAAAAATTAAAAAGAAAGGTGAAACCCTCTCTTTAGAACTAGTGAAAACCATCGACATTGCTCAAAGCCTGGGCGAGAAAAAAAAGAAATCTCAGTTCCATGTAGGATTTGCACTAGAAACGAATAACGAATCTGAACATGCGAAAGAAAAGCTTAAGAAAAAAAACTTTGACATGATTGTCTTGAATTCATTGAAAGATGAAGGAGCTGGTTTCCAACACGATACCAATAAAGTAACAATCTTTACCAAGTCTAGCGATACACCCACGAAATTCGAGTTAAAAACTAAGAAAGAAGTTGCCACTGATATTGTGGATTTAATTGTAAAAGAATACAACTAATTTTTAAAAATATTCGTTATTAGCTCATTAATAATGAGTATTTCATAATTGAGAAGATAAATTTTATTGATTATACATGATGAATTTTAAAATCGCATTTTTAGCAGTTTTTTTGACCTTATCTTTTTTGGGAAAAGGTGTGGCTCAGGAGTTAAATGCTAAGGTCACCATTAACACTCCTGTAAATACCACTGTAGATAAAACTTTCTACAATGAAATGGAGAAATCTATTTCTGATTTAATGAATAATTCTACTTGGACAGAGGATGATTATGAGGTGATTGAGAAAATAGAGGTCAACATAACCCTTACAATTACGGCAGAAATCGATGCCAATAATTTTGAAGGCGAACTGATCATACAAGCGTCTAGGCCTATTTATAACAGCCTTTACCAATCGCCACTCATCAATCATGTGGACAAAAACGTAACATTCAGCTATATTACACAGCAAGTTTTGAGAAAAAGTAATGATGGGTATTATGATAATTTAAGTTCTATATTAAGCTACTATGCTTATCTAATTTTGGGCTTAGATGCGGATTCCTTTGAATTGTATGGTGGTGACAAGTATTTTCAAGAAGCCTTAAATGTGATTAATAATTTGTCTGGAGGATTGAAAGACGATGCAGGATGGAAAAATAGTGGCATTACCAAGAACAACAGATATTGGATTTTAGAGAATTTGATGAATTCCAGATTTCGTCAATTTCGTCAGGCTTATTATGAGTATCATCGCCTCGGATTGGATGATATGATAGAAGATCCGGATAAGAGAAGAGCCATTTTATCGAGTGCTTTGACTGCTATTGGCGATGTTAACGAATCAAATCAAAATAGCATTCTCCTTCAGATTTTTTCGAATACAAAAAGAGAAGAAGTGGTCGAGATATTTAAAGTGGATGAACGAGGTCCACGATCAAAAATAAGAAATATCATGGTAAGAATCGATCCAGCTAATGCCAATAAATTTGACGAGTTAAAATAAAAGATAAAACAGACCATGTCTGGGATAATATTTAATTCACGAGTGGATTGATAAATCTAGAGGGTTGATTTTCGACAAACAAAAAATTTTAAACCAATGAAAAAAGTTGCCATTTTTGGTTCAGGAAGAGGCAGTAATGCTCTGAGCTTATTAGAATATTTTGATGAAAATCCTGATGTCGAAGTATCCCTTATTGTTTCTAATAAAAAAGATACGGGAATCCTTCAGCATGCGTATGATTATTATATTCCTAGTTTTGTGGTCGATAAGTATGCCATGGAAAACGAGAAAAGACTATCTAAAGTTCTCCAAGATGAACAGATAGACTACATTGTTTTGGCTGGTTTTTTATGGTTGATTCCTGAAAATATAGTGAAGAAATACGAGGGAAAAATTATCAATATTCATCCATCCTTATTACCTGATTTTGGCGGACATGGAATGTATGGTATGAATGTCCATAATGCGGTTTTTAATAGTGGCAACAAAATTTCGGGGATTAGTATTCACGAAGTAAATCAAAATTATGATGATGGAGCCATCATCTATCAGGAAGAATGTGAAATATCAGATTGTAAATCACCCCAAGAAGTAGCCGCTAAGATTCTCGAACTAGAACATAAAAATTACCCACTCGTCGTTGATAATTGGATTAAGAGTAAAATGTCGTGAGCATAGGTATTTGTGAACTTATCTAATCCATTTGTACTACCGAGTCCCATTACAGAATTAGATTTTATTGAGAATTCTGATGGTGTCAAATTTTATGTAAAACGAGATGATTTGATTCATCCCTACATATCGGGCAATAAATACAGAAAGCTTGCTTATCTTTTAAAAGGGCTCGTTACGGATGACATCCAAGGCATTCTCACGTTTGGTGGTGCTTATTCCAATCACATACTGGCAACTGCAGCCGCCGCAAAGTTGCACAATCTAAAATCAGTAGGAATTGTACGTGGAGATGAACTCAATTCCAGATCTAACGAAACATTGACCCTTTGTGAACAACTGGGCATGAAATTGATATTTGTAAATCGTGAGGAATACCGCAAGAAGGAATTTGGAACTTCAGCCATTGAGCTTCTTAAGTCAGAGCCAGACATATATCTCATTCCAGAAGGTGGCAGTAATCAAATGTCAATGATAGGGGTAGGGGAGTTGTTGGATGAAATACTATTGCAGATGCCTCAGGTTGATTACATTGTAGTAGGGATGGGTACAGGCGGGACGATGGCTGGTTTGGTGCATCGGATTCTTGAGAGGAAAGATTCTGAAATGCTAGATAAGTTGATAAACCTTGTTGGTGTCCCTGTACTTAAAGGAATAGATTTTAGTGAAAAGCTCAAAAATGACTATAATCTCAACCATTTCGATGATTTCTTAAGTTTAGAAAATGACTATCACTTTGGAGGATATGCGAAGTCTGATGATAAACTTGTCTCATTTAAAAACCAATTCGAAAAGGATTGTGGATTTCCTATCGATAAGGTCTATAATGCAAAAGTGGCTTTTGCTCTTTTAGACTTGAATACCAAACAATTTTTTAGACCTGGTAGCAAAGTAGTTTGGATTGATACTGGCGGCCTTCGTCCTAATGATTATCACTCATAAAGTGGAAATTGCTGCATAAACTGGTTGACTTCTGTCTTTAGGCTATCAATTTTCTTGGTATTCTCAATATTATGAATGACAAAATTTATCCATTCCACGACTTGAAGGCAATCATTTTCAGAAAATCCACGAGTGGTGATGGCGGCTGTTCCTACTCTAAATCCACTGGTCTGAAACGGGCTACGAGTATCAAATGGAACCGAGTTTTTATTTACCGTAATATCAGCAAGTCCCAAAGCATTCTCAACTTCTTTTCCTGTCAAATTTGGAAATTTTGATCGTAAATCAATCAACATTAGATGATTATCAGTTCCATCGGAGATAATATGGTATCCTTCTTTAATAAAGGCCTCGGACATGACTTTTGCATTATTCTTAACTCTCAAGGTATATTCTGCATACTCCGTAGTTAATGCTTCTCCAAATGCAACGGCTTTTGCTGCAATGATATTTTCTAATGGGCCACCCTGCATACCGGGAAACACAGCGGAATTAATAATGGATGACATCATGATGGGTTCTCCTTTTTTGGTAACTCGTCCCCATGGATTTTCAAAATCTTTACCCATCATAATGATACCGCCCCGTGGACCTCTCAATGTTTTGTGGGTCGTAGAAGTAATAATGTGACAGTATGGCACTGGGTTATTTAACAATCCCGTGGCGATCAGTCCGGCAGGATGTGCAATATCGGCCATTAACAATGCACCTACCTCATCTGCGATACTTCTAAAACCTTCAAAATCCCAATCCCTAGAATATGCTGATGCTCCGCATATGATAAGTTTTGGTTTTACCTCGATGGCTTTTTCACGAACTTTTTGCATATCTATCATCCCAGTGTCAGCTTCTACTCCATAGAAGTGAGCATCATAAACTTTACCCGAAAAATTCACTGGTGAGCCGTGTGATAAATGCCCGCCGTGTGCCAGATTCAGACCGAGAATCGAATCTCCGGGTTCTAGCAAAGCGAGGAATACAGCTGCATTGGCTTGGGCTCCAGAGTGCGGTTGTACATTGGCAAATTCAACTCCGAAAAGGTCTTTCAATAAATTGATAGCCGAATTTTCAATTAGGTCGACATACTCACATCCTCCATAATATCTCTTACTAGGATAACCTTCAGCGTATTTATTAGTGAGACAGCTTCCCATGGCCCTCATCACATTTTCGGACGTGAAATTTTCGGAGGCTATTAATTCTATGCCTCTACGCTGTCTATTTAATTCTTTATCAATGTATTCAAATATTTGGTTCATTCTGAGATATTGTTATTGTGTGAATTTTTCTATGCGTCACAAATTTAGATAATAAATAGTTGGTCAATACTATACAAAATGGAAAAATTACCAATAAAAAAGCCTCTCGAAAATTTCGAGAGGCTTCATATACTTTACTCTTAAATATTAATTATTTAATTCCTAGAGCTTTCAATGTTTCAATGTTCAATTGACCTATTGGAAGATTGTTATCTTTTTGGAATTTTGATAAAGCCGCTTTAGTTCCGGCACCCATTACATTGTCGATGGGACCTGGATCGTAACCTCTATCTTTTAATTCTGTTTGAACTCTTCTTACTAATTCGGCAGTGATATCTGTTTCACAAACCACTTCTCTCCACTCTGTAAATCCACCTGCTTTCTCTAATACTCTCTTAGAAATTGTTTTTGTTTCAGCAGGAACATCGATACTTCTTGTAGTGGCTGCACTTGCTAATTTCTGATAAGATCTAGTCGTGTATTCTACAGGAACATCAGTAGAAGTAGTGGTTGCATCAGCAACTAATTTCTGCCATGTTCTGTTACCGTATTCAGCTGGTACGTCAGTTGAATTTGTAGTTGCATCATTGACTACTTTTTGGTATGTGATATTACCATATTGTGCCGCAACGTCAGTGTAGCTAGCACTTGCATCATTGATTAGTCTAGACCAGATTCTGTTACCGTATTCGTTACAGTCTCCAGTACCAGTACTTCCGTATGTGATAAACTCAGTTCTTCTGTTTTGTCTCTTACCTTCAGCAGTTGCGTTAGAGGCAACAGGCTCTGATTCACCTTTTCCTTCGTAGCTTAATCTGCTTGCAGAAATTCCAGCATCTACTAATGCATCATATACTGCTTTAGCTCTATTTCTAGAAAGTACTAGGTTGCTTTCTTCTGAACCATCACTGTCCGTATGACCTACTAATTTAGCTGTAACATTAGGTTCAGCAATTAATAAATCTTTAAGTCTATTGATTTCAGTGTATGAAGAAGACAATAGTTCTGCAGAAGCCGTTTTGAAATTGATATTATCAAGAGTTACTTTAGCTCCACATTTAACTTCTTCAGTCGTTGCGTTCTGTACAAGTTTAGTCCAAGTTCTCTTGTCATATTTTGCAGGAACTTCAATTTCCTCAACACTTGCAGGAGTTTTTACAACTTGGTATGATCTCGTTTCATATACAGGATCTACTTTTACTACAGTACTTGTAGGGCCACTTACTAATTTCTGGTAAGTTCTAGTACCATATTCTGCATCTACAGATACACTATAAGTTCCAGCAGGAACTAATAGAGTTTTGTAAGTTCTTGTTGCATATTGAGCTGGTACTTCAGTTGAAGTCGTAGTTGCATCTGAAACTAATTTTCTGTATGTTCTTGTACCATAAGCTGCATCAACTTTATTTGATTCAGTAGTTGCATCTGAAACTAGTTTTTTGTAAGTTCTAGTACCATATTCTACTGGTACGTCTACAGTTCTGACACAATCATCACCGATTTCAGTCCATCCTTCAGCACATCCTTTTTTAATTCTTTTAGTTACAGTGTTGTATCTAGCAGGTACTTCTACTAAACACCAAACCAAACAATCATCTGGGTTTGCACTAAGGCAGTTTTTGTCTGCTTTTTTCTTTTCCCATTTTTGAGTTGCTGGAGAAACTTCGATTTGTTCTGTCATCGTTTCATATTCCATGGCTCTTTTTTCTATTCTTGTGCTTGCTTCTTTTACAACCACTTGCTCAGAAATTGTTTCGTATTTAGCAGGAATAACTCTCAATGTATTGTAACCATCTTTAGACATAACTTGCTCTGTGATAGTCTCATATTGTGCAGGAACTATTGATAGAGTTGTATATGCTGGTTTTGACATATATTGCTCACTCATAGTAGCATAAACATTGCCATCATTGTCTTTTGTTAATGAAGCATTACTTGCAGCGGCTGCTTTGATAGCTGCGATTTCATCAGCGGTAAAGGTTCTTGTACCACCATCAGCATAAGAGTACACACCACCTTTGTCATTAACAGCAGCAAGTAGGGCATTTAAATCAGTGATAGCCGGAGCTTTCATGATTTTAGTATAACCATCTTTTAATTTGATTTGCTCTGTAATGGTTTCGTATTTAGCCGGGACGATACTTATTTTATCATAACCGTCATGAACCAATACTTGCTCAGTTACAGTTTCGAAAGTAGCAGGAACAATTTTTAATTCTTTGTAAGCCGCTTTAACCAATACATCATCGGTTACTTTCTCAAAACTTGCAGCACTTACTCTAAGGTCATTATGGCCTTCTTTAACCAATACTCTCTCAGTCTGAGTTTCGAAACTAGCAGGTGTGATGCTAACAGCTTTACCGGCTGCTCTCGTCATTACTTGGTCACTTACAGACTCAAATGTCGCAGGTACAACACTCAATGTGTGAGATGCTTCTTTAGTAAGTACTTGCTCAGAAACTGTTTCAAATGAAGCTGGTACAACACTTAATGTGTGAGATGCTTCCTTAGCAAGCAGTTGCTCTGAGGCAGTTTCATAAACCGCAGGAACCACTTCAACTCTTGAAGATGCCTCCTTGGTTGTGATTTGCTCAGTGACAGTTGTGTATTGATCAGGGATCAAACACTTAGAGTAACACTTTCCTGCCTCAGCATTAGGAACACCTTGATCAGGTTGTGCATAAGCCAATACTGCAGACAAAAGCATTACAAAAGAAAAATAAAGTCTTAGGTTTCTCATAACTTATTTGTCATTAATAAATTTAAAAAAAAGATTTAAAGTATTCAAAATTTAAATGAATTGCAAATGTAACATTTTTTATAAAAATTTTGTGAATCTACATTTGGATGGTACTTAGAAAAATTTAATTTAGTTCCATCCTTTTTCACAATCTCTATTTCATCTTCCCCAATATTGTAAATATTTAGTGTTTCCTCACCTTGGAATATGAAATAATTTAATTCATCAAAAGTAAAATTACTGGACTTTTTTGCTTCCTGCTTTAACAGTGTAATATCACTATTAGAAAAAGCCTCATCCTGAATTTTTACTTTGGGTAGTTTTCTTTCAATCAGCATCGTAGATAACCTCCTTAGAACCTGATCATTACAGCTTTGAGCTACTTTCAGGCAAAATACGACATCGTTATCATCTAATGAAAGATATTGCTTTATATTTTGATCATCTACTCCATTTTTAGACTCACTCGAACTTATAAAGTCACTAATGGAATTAGAAAAATTTGCAATAAAATTTGGTTTCGTTTCCAAAAGCTCCGTTAACCGTCGAATAAATGATTTTAAAATAGCTTCAGCACCTAATGAAGTTTTGTGAAGATACACTTGTTGATACATGAATTTTCTGGATTGCAAATACCTTTCTATCGTATATATAGCCTTTTCTTCTACTACCAATTCGTCACTCGTGACGGTAAACATATTGATGATTCTTTCATAGCCAATAGTCCCCTCGACGACACCGGTAAAAAAACTATCTCTTGTAAGATAATCCAGTCTGTCGACATCTAGCTGAGAAGAAACCAGTTGGTGAAAAAATTTTCTATGATAATTATTCTTAAAAATATCAATGGCCAGTCTTAACTGCCCTCCCAATTCCAGATTCAGCATATTCATGACTTCCAATGTGATGGCCTCGTGATGAATTGGTATGAGCTGATATTCGAGGGCATGAGAATAGGGGCCATGACCAATATCGTGCAATAAAACGGCTGCACAAGCGGCATCATATTCTTCATCAGAAATCTCAATGTCCTTAGACCTTAAGACATCCAATGATTTGGACATGAGAAAAGTCGCTCCAAGTGCATGTTGAAATCGAGTATGCACCGCACCAGGATAAACCAGATGGCTTAACCCCATCTGAGTTATCCTTCGCAATCTTTGGAAGTATGGATGATTAATCAAAGTGTATATCAAGCCACTTTTAAATGCCATCATTCCATGAACCGGATCATTAATTATTTTTCGATCGATCATTTTATATGTACTAATCCGATATTTCTTAACGTTTGTGAAGAATGCGGATTAATTCTTAAACTTTTATATCTACAATCTAATTAATGTAGTTACAAAAACTATGCAAAAAAAAGTACTATGGCAGAAAAGATAAAAATTTTATGGGCAGATGACGAGATAGATTTACTGAAACCTCAACTTTTCTTCTTGGATAAAAAGGGATATGAAGTAGTGACGGTGAGCAATGGTTACGATGCCTTAGATGTTTTATCAAATACTCATGATGTTGATGTGGTGTTTCTTGATGAATCCATGCCTGGACTCACAGGACTAGAAACGCTTTCAAAAATTAAGGAGACCAATGCACAGATTCCGGTCGTGATGATTACTAAAAATGAAGCTGAAAACATCATGGAAGACGCCATAGGAGCACAGATCGACGACTATCTGATAAAACCCGTGAATCCTAATCAGATCTTACTTTCTTTAAAAAAAATCGTCGATAACAAACGGTTGGTGTCTGAAAAAACTGCCTTAGAATACCAACAAGAATTTAGGAATATCATTATGGATATCCAAAACAATCCTGATTATAGGGAATGGGCTACGATCTATAAGAAAATCATCAATTGGGAAATAAAATTGGATGATTCTGATAATCCTCAGATGAAAGAAATTCTCGAAATGCAAAAATCTGAAGCCAATGCTTCATTTTTTAAATATGTAAGCAAAAATTACTTGGACTGGATAAAAGCAGAGGATGGTCCTGTGATGTCACAGAATCTATTTAGGAAAAAAATATTTCCACATCTCAGTGACAGTTCAAAATCTGTGGTCTTATTACTTGATAATTTGAGATACGACCAATGGAAAATCATCGAACCCATCTTAACAGAATTTTACAGGGTAGAAAATGAAGATTACTTTTATAGTTTATTGCCTTCAGCGACGCAATATAGTAGAAATGCCATTTTTGCAGGAATGCTTCCTTCCGAAATTCATAAAAACTATCCGGATTGGTGGTTGCATGATTTTGAAGAAGGTGGAAAGAATATGAAGGAGCAGGAATTATTTAATGAACAAGTAAAAAGGCTTATTCGCAAGGATATAAAAACGGATTATATCAAAGTTACGAATAGCTTTCATGCAAAGCAGCTACAAGAAAATATTCTAAATATTCTCAATAATGATTTGACAGTCATAGTTTATAACTTCATTGACATGCTTTCTCATTCTCGTACAGAGATGGAAGTTCTTAAGGAACTTGCAGGGGATGAAAAGGCATATCGATCGCTTACCCGATCTTGGTTTTTAAATAGTCCGATATGGGAAGCGTTGAAAAAATTGGCAGAAAAAGGAATTCAACTTTTCGTTACGACAGATCACGGTACGATCAGAGTAAAAACACCATCAAAAGTAATCGGTGATAAAGAAACCACAACAAATCTTAGATACAAGGTGGGTAGAAACTTGAGCTTCGATCGCAAAGATGTATTTGAAATTAAAAATCCTGAAGAAGGCGGATTGCCAAAACCCAATGTGAGTTCGACCTATATATTTGCAAAAGAAGACATCTTTTTTCTTTATCCGAATAACTATTCTTATTTCAATAACTTTTTTAGAGATACATTTCAGCACGGTGGTGTTTCTCTGGAAGAAATGTTGGTTCCGATTATCAAATTAAAACCAAAATAATCTATCACACGAGACATTTTTGGTTAAATAAATATCAGTTGGGGTGAATTATTGAGAATAATGGTTATATTCACTCTCTGAAAATAAATCTTTGGAGTATAAATTGTTTTTTACAAGATGTACTTTTGAGAACTAAATATTTTTTGTAAAGTAAACATATCAAGTATGAATCATTTCATAAATAATCTCAAAGTAATTAGAAAACTGATTTTACTGACTATTTTTATTAATTATTCAATACTCCTTTCTTCGCAGGATCTGCATTTTACTAATTATCGCAATATTTCCAGCTTTTTTAATCCAGCTTACAATGGAGACTTTTCGGGGACGTATAAAATACAAGCCAATGCTCGCTCACAGTTTGACAACACATATAAAACTGCTGTTTTTGGAGTGGCATATAATCTTTGGTCGCCCCTCAAAAGTGATAAGCACTGGATAGGCATAGGTATAGACCTGGAATATGATAAATCTGGTGATTTGGCTTTCGGAGGTGCCGGAGGAGGATTGTTGCTTTCCTATCATATCATGCTCGATAAAAAAGGAAATTCGGTATTTTCAATTGGTGGGTCATATAAGTCCACGAGTGTCGGTTTTACGGAAGATTCTGAAGCTTTCAATGATGCTCAGAAAATATCAAGTGGCAGCTTCAACAAAGATGATTACGAAAAAATAGATAATATCAGTAGCTTTAGCTCATGGGATGCCGGGATTTCTTTTAAATCAAAGCTTAATAAAAGTAATGAAGTCAAGTTGGGAGTGGCGATGATGCACCTAAATAAACCTCATTTTACATTTTCGAAGCAAGGAGGCCAATCGACCATTGGAAGGCGACTCAATATCAATGCCAATTTTAAAAGCTACTTCAATAATAGGTTTTCGCTAGAACCCTCAGTGTATTATAGTATCGTCAATGATGTTGATAAACAAAGTAACATCAACCTCCAAATGGTAGGTGAATATCAAATTAAGAAAAAAGGTAAATGGTGGCTCATTGCAGGACTGGGATATCGAACAGGAGATTCTTTCGATATAATAACTGGTATGCGGAGTGAAAATACCTACATCAGTTTTTCCTTTGATGTCAATGTGAGTGAATATGCCAAGGTGATCAATCGAGTCGGTGCTCTAGAACTTGGTGCTTACCATATCATTCTCGTGAAGCAAAAAATAAAATTTGACCCTGTTATTTATTGTCCAAGATTGTAATTCAAACATAACTTTCATGAAAAAATTTCTGTACTTAATGTTACTCGTGTGCAGCTCAGGCTCGCTAAATGCTCAAAGTTTGCATCACTTAAATAAAGATTTACCGTGCATTGATAAAACGTTTCAGGTCTATGTGCATGTGATGTGGAATGAAGAGAGAATGACGAATATCACCGCTGATATTATCAAAGAAGAGATTGAAGGTGCTAGCATGTATTTTGACCCCATCTGTGTGAGATTCGAAGTGTGCAAGATTGATACCTTTCCTGACTGGAACTACGATGACTACAGGACTCACCCAGAGTATATGAGTGAAATCGTTAGCATGATTCATGAGAAGAACAGGATAAATATTTATTACATCAGTGAATTTGATGATCCCAACATCTGTGGTCTCGCCAGATTGAAAGGCATTGCCATGGAGAATTCTGGAGTGGTATACATAAAAAAAGCTTGCGGATCAGGTACGGTGGCACATGAATTAGGACATTTATTTGGCTTAAAACATACCTTTGAAGGTAGTGGGAAAGAACTGGTAGATGGGTCAAATTGCCTAACAGAAGGAGATGGAATATGTGATACACCGGCAGATCCTTATGTACCGTTTGAACCCATGACATTATACCTAGAGGAATGCGAATTTATTAGCCTTAAAACTGATGATAACGGTGATTTCTACCAACCCGATGTAGGGAATGTCATGTCCTACTATCCATGTGCCTGTGGTTTTACACGTGGGCAATACTTGAAAATGGCACAGAATTATTTAAACTCTAATTTTAAAATGTGGTAAGATGAAGAAGATATTTTTTATTTTGATTTTCGCTGCCATATTGATGCAACTAAAAGCACAACAAGCCGATGTAACCGTCGGATGTTCTCCGCTCTCTGTAAATTTTACGGCACCGGATACGCTAAGTGAATATTTCTGGGAACTTGGTACAGGAAATTCTTCCCTTCAAAACCCTACTGCTCTATATGTCAATACAGGAATTGTAGTGGTAAGGCTTTTTGAAGGAGAAGGTGGACCACAAATCGGTGAAAACATTATTATTCATGTAATTAATAAACCTGATGTGATGATTATAGCGGATCCTATCTCAGGCTGTGCTCCACTGAATGTAAAATTTACCGATGCTTCTGTCTTTCATGACTCTTTGTCTGTCACTGGGTGGAATTGGACATTTGGCGATGGTGCGGCAGGTAATATGTCCGAAATCACTCATTTATACGGAGCTGAGGGCAGTTATAATATTAGTCTGAATCTGATGACGGATAGACCTGGTTGTGACATTACACATACATTTGAAGATTATGTAAAAGTAGGGCCAAAATCTAAGATCACTGGCTTTGCAATTCCTGACAATGTCGATTTTTGCACACTTCCTGTCAGTTTTCCTTTGAATATTATTGGTGAGGATGATAGCAGCTATACCTATCTATGGGATTTTGGAAATGGTCAAAGCGCAACTGGTAAAAATCCCAATAACCCTGTCTATGACAGCTCAGGCACCTATACTATAAAACTTGAGGTCAAGACGGCACTGGGATGTTCTAATTTTTTTAATAAAACCATCTACATAGGATATCCTGAATTAAATTTGGAAGTACAGGATACGACCTGTGTCCAAACGAATCTATTGATAGAAAATCAGAGTACAGGAACGATTCATTCTTGGAATTTTGGACCCAATGCAAACCACCAAACTTCCACCTCTAAGAATCCAAACAATATAAATTTTGAGACAGGAGGTGTTCAAACGGTCACTTATGAAACCCAATTTGGTAATGGATGTAAAGTTGATACCACTTTTAATGTCTTGGTAGAAGATCCAACCATAGATTTGACCGTTGACCCCAAGTATGGATGTATGGATTCTCAGAAATTTACCTTTACGGCTTCAAGTCCTGATTTTAAAATATATAAATGGAATGGCATAACAACTTCTGAGCCGACCTATGAATATGATTTCAAGGATGCTGATAGGGATTCATTTTATAGGAATGAATTGGTACCGTTGAAAATGACATTAGTAGTTGAAACAGAGTATGGTTGTACAGCACAAAGCTCTGTGAGTTATTTTTATCAAAAACCGGATGCACATTTTCAAGTGTCACAAAGTCGTGGTTGTGCTCCACTTAAAGTTAAGTTTACGGATAAGAGTGCTGGATATTATGATATTAGCACTTTTGAATACAATTGGGATGATGGTACGAGCAGTACCTATACCGTAGCAGATACTTCTATGATCGAACATATTTTTACCGAGCCGGGAGAATATTTTGTCAAGTCATTGGTTACCGATGAAAATGGATGTGAGGATTATTCAGCTGGAGTATGGATCTATGTAGGTGAAGCCATCGCGGTGCCATTGACATTGCCACAGACAGAAGTTTGCTATGGTGATACCCTCAGCTTTATTGCTCCTGACTTCGATGATAGGATAGATTCATGGCATTTTAATATTGATGGTACAGTATCACAATGTGCTGAAAACAAAGATTATACACACGTATTTAATGATAAGCCGGGATTGATTGATGTAAATTTACAAGTGGAATACAATGGCTGTTACAGTTACAGTTCGCCTGGAACAATTCTTGTCAAAGGTGCAAAAGCATCCTTTGCTTATATGACCAATTGTGAGTCACCATTGACCGTGATGTATAGAGATTCGAGTATTAATGCCGAGTCATTGGTTTGGATCATAGGGAATGATACCCTTTATAATCAAGATTCATTGTTCAATTATGAATTTCCGGATAGAGGAGATTATAAGATAAAACTTGTTGCCAGTAATGAAACCGATGGCTGTCCTGAAAATGTTGATAGCCTGATTACTTATGTCCGAATTCCTGTTGCAGATTTTGATCTGGACACGTTATTATGCGTTGGCCAGGAGATATTATTAGATGCGAGCAATTCTCAAGATGCAGATGTACGGTGTTATGAGGGATACCTTTGGAATCTGCCCAATGAGAGACCCCGTGAAAGTGACAGCCCAACACGTCCTTTTGTCGTGCCCAGCAGAGAGCCTGATTCCATTAGATTGATAGTGGAAGATATCAATGGTTGTACTGATACTTTGGTCAAGAAATATAGAGCCATACAGATTAATGCTAATTTTAGTTTCGATGCTGATGATATTTGCTTGCCTCGTACCATTAATTTTACTGACTTATCTGCCTCAGATACTACGATCGTTGATTGGGAATGGGATTTCGGCAGCGACAAACAGAATCCGAGTAAGCTCTTTACGGAAAGTAATGGAAATATTCCAGTTACCTTGCGAGTCGAAGACGAACATGGATGTGTCGATTACCATTCTGATATTATCAAAATTTATAAACCAACGAGCGGAATTTTCTTGCAAAATGAGATCAATTGTGAAGGAGATAATGTGATATTCAATGCCGCAAATTGTTCTACTTGTAAATACGATGAAGTAACGTACGAGTGGCACGTAAGCGATGGTACTACGAGTCAAGACAAATTGTTTCAAAAACAAATGGACATACCGGGGACTTATGCAGTTTCGCTCATGATAACCGAGGATAGTACGGGGTGTACAAATTCTTACACAGATAGCTTGCGAATAATCAAACTTCCAGATGCCGTGATATCAGATTTTGATTCTTTGTTTTGTTTAGATTCTCAAATGTCTTTTAATGGTTCCAACTCTTTTACGGATCCAAATGATCCTCTAAAATACTTTTATGATTGGAGGATTAATGGGAATATTATAAGTTCAAGTGAAAATATGGCATATAGTTTTAATAAACTAGGCAAATATGAAATTCAACTGGGTATTACAAACAGTATCGGGTGTGCTGATACGACCAGTGTATCTGTAAGAACTTACTCACCATCTGGAGATTTTTTTACGGATGATCTCACTGATATTTGTGATGGCGATAGCATTACTTTTACCATTAAAAATATAGTAGATGCTACACAATTAAAATGGTCAAATGGACAAGGATTAGAAGGTTCTGAAATGATTACGGGAAATGAAATTTCTTTTGTAGTGGAAGTTAAAAAGGTTTCAATTGAAGCGGATAGTGCTGAAGTAACAATAACATTGAGTGATGATTTGGGATGCACATCGGAATCTATCATTCCAGTAAGAGTATTCAAAGTAGTAGCCGAGTTTGATTCAAATCCAGCGGATGAATGCCCGAATCTTATAGAATTTATTAATATGTCGAAAGAAGCTACTAACTACGTTTGGAATTTTGGAGACGGAACTACGAGCGAAGAAGAGGCTCCTAATCATTATTATGCTGGCGAAGAGAGTCAATACACGGTTGAATTAATTGCTTCAAACGATATTGGCTGTAAGGACATGATAAGTAAACAAATTCCGAAAATCAATAAAGCAGCGATATTGGAGATGCCCAACGTCTTCTCACCGAACAATGACATGATACAGGACTATTTTAATCCTGTTGCACAGCAAGGAACTGGTTCGAGTACTGAAAATGTTCCTAAAGTCAATGAATTCAAGGTTTTCAATCGCTTCGGCAAGTTGATTTATGACAACCAAACACCCGATACCGGATGGAATGGACACATCGATGGTGATGCCGGAAAAGACCCGGTGAGCGAAGATGTCTATATTTATTATATCAACTATAATCAAGGCTGCAATGGCGAAGTTGTGACAAAAAAGGGCAATGTAACTTTGATAAGGTGATGGATGGGTTGGTTGAATGGGGTGATAAACTTAAAATCAATAACTGATTGTTGAAATTCAGTTGATCCTGTCCATCTATTAGCAGATAGATAAAATCAAGAAGAAGTAAGATTTAGAACCTTATGCTCAGGAACTAGATAAAAAATTGGTATAGTATAAAGTTGATTTAAAGCTTATGGTTAATTCAGGGCCCGAGAATTTCAGTTAGTACTCTTATTTCTTAAGCCAAGGCCATAGAAGCTTTAGCAGTTCCTTTATTTTGGAAAACGAGGAAGTATTTATCATATTATTAGCTTTCATGTATTCTATACTTTTTTTCTCGATTAAATGGTGTAATGGATAAAGAAAAGAAATAACAAATACCTTAGCTCCAAACGTTTTGAGAGGATCCCCATGTAGCTGGTTATGCAAGAAATAATCTAGGATTAAGATGATAAATTCAAACAAGAATAATACAACAAAAAAGCCTTGCATTTCAACCACCCATTCAGGAATACGAAAACTGCTTATAATGGCAAACAATACAATAGAGAAAGCAATAAGTGCTGCAATGAAAAAGAATTTGGCATTTTGTTGGGACTTTTGACGCTGGTTTTCTTGTTCGAGTAGATAGTTTTGCTCCTTATTTTGATATTCTATTTTCATTTTTTGTAATTCTTCACTATTTCTTCTATCGGCTATGGATAATTTTATTGCCATATATTTTTTAAGGTAATAATTTGATTTTTCAATATTCCCCATTGATTCGTGAATTTTCACTAATTGACCACATATTGGTTCTGAAAATTTATTAAAAGCGATACTGTCAACCATAGAAAAGGCCTTCTCCAGATAATTAATACCAGAGTTATACTCATTATTTCTAATTAGGAACTCACCTTTTCTGCGATAAAAATTAATAGTATAAAAAAGAGAATTTTGGGATCGGTTTAACTCTTCTTCTGCATTTGTAAATGCTAAATGTGCAGAATCTAATTTGCCTTCATATTCATATATGTATGCCTTGAGTGTGCAGAATCTACAGGCATTCAACTGGCTTTCATGTTTTAATAAATCTGGATAACTATTGACATAAAAATCAAAAAGTTCATCATATTTATTTGAGTTTAACAAGTACGTTCTGTATATTCCTAACAAGTGATTTTGCAGTTTTATCTTTTGATGTCGCTTTGTGTAATCTAACAAATCCTTTATGTTTATTGGAATATCTTTGTCAAAAATGACATAATAATAAGTATAATCAATTCTATTTTTAATCAACATTAAAGAATCAATGGGTTGGGAAGATGCTACAAGATCATCTATGCGTTTTAGACAATTGAAAATTTCCATCTCGTTACGCAAATATTCGTAAATCACCAATTCTGATTTAAGAATTTGGTACTCTAGGTCGTAGTCAGGAGTAATTTGGGTATTCATGATATATTTCGCATCTAAAAGCTGTTGATAAGCATTTATTATATCTTCTTTTTCAATATATATTTTGAGTAAAAGCAAATGGCAACTTAATTGATAATGGGCATTATTTTGTTCTTTTGCTAAGTTCAAAGATTTAATTCCCACATCGATTGCTTTGTCTAAATCGTCGACGCAGTAATATCCATTACTAAGAGAGAAAAGTGCAAGGGGGTTGTCATCAAGCAGAGTATTTGACAAGATATAGTCATTCAATTCAGACAGATATTTCAGAGTTGTTGAATTTAATTGATAAGTTTTTTCAATATTGGCTAGGTATTCAGTTTTTAAAAGTAGGGATTGTTGTAAGTCATAATTTGCTTCTACGGCTCCGATTGTTTCAATTATGCAAGAATCAAATTTAATCACGCTGCCAGTTCTATCTAGGATATTGAAGCAGCTACCTAATGTGCTATTCTTGTCTTGTAAAGTAGTATTAATCGTTTGGGAGTTAGATACTGACAACCATATTAGAATTAGGGCGAATGTAAGTCCTATGGCTAATAGGTGTTTTTGCATCATTTTCATTTGTGATGTGATTGCATTTGCGTAATTATTTTTCGATATTTAACCGAAATGTACACAAAAATATATATTATTGCGGAATAATTATTCTTCAAGTATTAAAAAACTTAATCATGAACAACTTTAATATCGACAGAGGCAGTATCATTACGGGACTGATTTTAGGATTTTTGATCAGTTTAGTTTCATTTTATTTTTATTCTAAAGCTAATAACAATACAAAAAATCTAGAATTGGCTTTTTCTAATCTAACAAACGAAATAAATGATAAATATGCAAATACGTGCCAATTAGGCACTTTAACAAGAGATGAGGCTATAATTTTAGTCAATAATCATAAGGCAATAAATAGCAATATAGCTGCCTATAACATTTCTAGAGATTTGGTTTGTCATCTTTATTCGAGATTAAGTGAAAATCAATCAATTTCTGGATTTAGAATTTATTATGGTAAGGATAAAGCTGAGAAACCGGTGACATCCTATGCTATAGTTCAAGAAATCGATAATAGTTTGTCAATCATCACGGCAGATCACTATACTGCTTTTTCTGCGAGAATTCCTGAAACTCGAGGATGTTCGGGTTTTGCAGACCCATGCCCTAGTTGTTGTGATAGATACATTCAGGATGAATCTGGTAGAGAACCTAATTTTTAAAATTTATTGCAGTTCATAAATTAGAACTCTGAGGTCTATCCAGCTAGGAAGGAATTTTCATTGAAGCTGCAATTTCAGCCTAGGAAGGATGTTGTAACTAAGCAAAAAGAGTAATACAGTATCAAAATTTAAAGTGTTATCATTTTAATACTTGTGAGATGCAAGAAAGAAATGCATTTTTTTTAATGTAGAGAATTAAGATTATAATTCACCCTTTGGCGAGATATCAAAGGTCAAAGAAATGATTAGAAAGATAATCGGTACTATTTATTATCATCGATTATGGTTTAAAAGATTAATTTCGAATTTTAGGTATGTCAAAGGTCAATTAATTTTTATGAAATCACATTTAATCCTGACACTAGTATTTCTATCTATTCAATTTTGTATGGCGCAAAAATCTGCTAGATTGGACTCGCTTTATTCCTCAATAGAATATGAGCAGGCCATTGAATTAGGAAGAGAAATGCTCGTCAACGTCCCTACAGACCCGACCGTCAATCATATACTTGGTCGGGCATTAGCTGACACTAAAAAATATTCAGAGGCGAAACCATATTTGTTACAATCTGCAGATTCTGAGTCTCCGGAATGGATGCAAGCTTGGTCTTATGCATATTTAGGAATATGTGAATACATTTCAGATAATAAAGTGGATTCTAAAGTATATCTTGAAAAAACGCTAGCCTTAAATGCCACTAAGAATTCTAATAATTTTGCCCAAAATCATCTCAACTGGTTTCAAATGACGGAATATTTTGAGGATTGGCAAGTTGTTGAAAAAGAACATATTAGGTTTTATTTTCAACCAAATCATGGCATAGAAAACCTTAATGAATATTGTGATACTCGAGAAAATGCTTATCAAATTAATAATCAATTTTTTGAAGCAGAGCCATATAAGAAAATTGACTACTTCGTGTGGTCAAAACCAAAGGATGCCATTAAAATAGTAGGAAAAAATTTAGGTTTTGCGGACTCGGATTTATGTAAAATAAATTCATCAATCAACCAGACAATTGGACATGAGATGACCCATATTCTTTGCGATTTTGGTATGAAACCCACAAACCGAAATCGTTTGATAAATGAAGGTGTTGCTGTCGCTTTTGATCTGAGCCATAGCGATAAAATGAAGGCGGCTATTCGAACCAATACAGAAAATCTTGGAATAAAAGATATAAATGAAAGAGCCGAAGAGCTTCCAGAGGCTTATATTTACCCCGTTGGTGGCGCTTTTATTGAATATCTGTTGAAAAATTTTGGTGATGAAAAATTGAAATCCCTACTGAGAGACCAATCTTGGAATCACCTTATTGAACTTTATGGTACTGAAGTATTGGCTGAATTTGACAAAAAAATTAAAAGCTAAAATTAGTCTATAATTATTTTGACCCATTTAAAAAACATCCTGAAGACTTTCAATTTATCATAAAGATTCACAATTTTCCTGTATATTCACTACCTTTACTTTGGTGTTTTTATAAATAGGGATGCCAGTATTTTATGATAAAACGAGTCGTCTTAATCGTCTTAGATAGTGTTGGAATTGGGGCATTGCCTGATGCTGAAAAGTATGGGGATGTAGGAAGTAACACTCTTGATCACATCTTTTTGAAATGTCCCCAGATTAAACTTCCAAACTTACTAAATCTAGGGCTTGGAAATATTGATTCTTCCAATTCAATTCCTAGCGTCGAGCAGCCATTGGCAAATTATGGCAAAGCCATGGAGCAAAGTGCAGGAAAGGACACTACCACCGGACATTGGGAGATTGCTGGCAATATACTAGAAAAACCATTTCCAGTATTCGAAGATGGATTTCTGCCTTATTTTATTGAAAAATTAGAATCGGAAATCGGTAGAAAAACCATTGGGAATTATGCCGCCTCGGGTACAGTCATTATCAATGAATTGGGCGATGAACACGTAAAAACAGGTTTCCCGATAATTTACACTTCAGCTGACAGTGTGTGTCAGATTGCGATGCACGAAGAGGTAATTCCCATCGAAGAACAATATAACATATGCAAAACGGCTCGAAAACTTTTAATTGACGAATTGGAAGTGGGTCGAGTTATAGCGAGACCATTTATCGGCTCTCATGGAAATTATACCCGGACTGCCAATCGAAAAGATTTTGCCACATTGCCACCGGATAACCTATTGACAAGCATAGAAAGAGCAGGTATGCAGGTGTCCGCCATTGGTAAGATTTCAGATATTTTTGCCGGAAAGGGCATCACAAAATCTACAAAAACAAAAAATAATCTAGACGGAATTTTGGCAACCATCGATGAGATAAATCAAAATTTTGAAGGCCTTATTTTTACCAATCTTGTTGATTTTGATATGTTATATGGACATAGGAGGGACCCTGCGGGCTATGCTAGTTGCTTGGCGGAATTTGACAGCTATATTCCTCGATTGTTGGATTCGCTTCATGATGACGATTTGCTCATCATTACGGCAGATCACGGCAACGACCCTACATTTACGGGGACTGACCATACACGTGAGTACATCCCGATTCTAGTATTTGGAAAATCGATTGCTAAAGGCTTCGATATAGGAGTGAGGGAGAGTTTTGCGGACATTGCTGCGACGATAAGCAAGGCATTAGGTATTGAATATAAGTATGATGGCTCGAGTTTTTTCAATGTATTAACGTCAAATTAGGCATAAATTTTGTGCTATCATATTAGTTAGTCCATTAATATGTGGACATTGGTAAAATTAAAGAATTAGGAACTTGGTTCAACTAATAAAAAAGAAGAGAGATGGACAAAGCCATTCTCGCGAGGAAATCATTGAGATTATTGAAGGTTTTGTCAAGGGAGACATTCCAGATTACCAGATATCGGCGTGGCTCATGGCCGTGCTTTGGCAAGGATTAAATGAAGATGAGACAGCCTGGCTTACGGAAGCCATGATGAATTCAGGAGAAGTAATTGATTTATCTGAGATTCCAGGCATCATTGTGGATAAACATAGTACTGGAGGGGTAGGAGATAAGACGACTTTGGTATTGGCACCACTGGTCTCTTCAGTGGGTGTACACGTTGCTAAGATGTCGGGTAGAGGACTAGGACATACAGGTGGAACATTAGATAAGTTGGAATCCATCGAGGGTTTTAAGGTGGATATGAGTCCACAGGCATTTATCGAAAGAGTAAAAAATCACGGGATTGCGATTTGTAGTCAGAATGCCCAACTCGTACCGGGAGATAAAAAACTCTATGCCTTAAGAGACGTCACAGGAACGATTGACAACATCTCATTAATTGCTTCAAGTATCATGAGTAAAAAACTGGCTTGTGGTGCAGATGCAATCGTCATTGATCTTAAAGTGGGTGACGGGGCATTTATGAAGAATCTAGAGAGTGCTGAATTATTGGCCGAAACCATGATTTCTACGGCGAATAGAATGGGTAGAAAGCTTGTGGCCATCGTGACCGATATGAATAATCCCCTCGGAAATGCCATTGGAAATTCACTTGAGCTCAAGGAAGCGATGGATACATTACTTGGAGAAGGGCCTGATGATTTGACAGAATTGTGTCTGACTCTAGGTAGCCAAATGTTGATGTTAGCAGAGAGAGTTGACAATCTTGAGAAAGGTAGAGAACTGCTCCTTGAGTCTATCAAAAATGGCAGTGCTATTCAAAAATTCTATGAATTGGTAGAATCACAAGGTGGAAATTTGGAAATGGTCAAACATCCTGAAAAATTACCTTCCACCACTTTCTCTTATGATTATAGAAGTAGCCAATCCGGTTATGTTCAGTCGATTTTTGCACAAGAAATTGGACTTGCAGCGGTCAGCTTGGGTGCTGGTAGAGAAACGAAGGATAGCGCCATTGATTTTGGTGCCGGAATTATGCTTCTTGCAAAACCTGGGGATAAAGTAGAAAAAGGGGATGTCTTAATGAGGCTTTACGCCAATGATAAAGCAAAATTTGAGATAGCCAACTTACACCTAGACCGAGCCATTATATTTTCAAATGAAAAACCCGAGAAATCTCCTCTTATTATTAAAACGATTCAATGATATTAAACAATGAATAACTATTAGAAATATGGTTACGACAAAAAATAAAGCCATGAGCAATGGTCAAATCTCAGCGATAGAGGAACATCATAAACGAAATGATGGATTGCCTTTTGACGGTAGCATTATAGAAAAAATTAAAATCAATCGAAGTGCAGTCGAGCGGCGAGCGGCTACCATCTCCACACGTCGATCCGTAAAAAAGCAGTGGCAGGCGGCATGGTTGTTAAAAGCCATCAGCTGCATCGATTTGACCACCCTTGCAGGAGATGATACTCGTGGGAAAGTCATTCGCTTATGTGCGAAGGCAAAAAACCCTGTGAGACCTGATATTCTGAGAGCTCTGGGAATGGAAGAGTCGCTTTTGCACACGGGTGCAGTGTGTGTTTATCACAATATGATTCCCATAGCGGTCGATGCATTGAAGGGAAGCGGGATTCCTGTGGCGGCAGTTTCAACCGGATTTCCAGCAGGACAAATATCCCTTGAAGATAAGCTAATCCAAATTAAAAAATCAGTAGCCGCAGGAGCTCAAGAAATTGACATTGTGATAAGTCGGGGATTGGTCATTGAGTCTGATTGGCAGGCACTATATGATGAAATAAAAGTGATGCGTGAGGCATGTGGAGAAGCACACATGAAAACCATCCTCGCAACTGGTGAATTGCCAACACTTACAAAAGTGGCAAAAGCTAGTATGGTGGCAATGATGGCAGGCTCTGATTTTATCAAAACAAGCACTGGTAAGGAATCCGTAAATGCGACACTACCTGTTTCCTTGGTGATGATAAGAGCAATACGTGAATACTATGAAATGACGGGTTTAAAGGTGGGTTATAAGCCTGCAGGTGGCATTTCAAAATCCAAGGATGCCCTCAATTATCTAATGCTTCTAAAGGAGGAATTAGGCAATGATTGGTTGTCACCAGAATTATTTAGATTCGGAGCCTCGAGCTTATTGGGCGATATAGAACGGCAATTGGAACATTATGTCACTGGTAGTTATTCTGCATCCTACCGACATCCAATGTCCTGATATAATCAAATTATTTGAATGCTTAATAAAGATAGTTATTAAAATATCATAAATTACAATAAGTAATAACTTATAAAAATATGAAAATCAAAGAAATATACGAAAATATGTCTTATGGGCCAGCACCAGAAAGTACAGTGGAAGCACTAGAATACATAGAACAACATAAAGGAAAGTTTTCTCATTTTATCAATGGACAATGGCAAAAACCTTCAGATGAAATGTATTTTGAAAGTGTCAATCCATCGAATAAAAAAGTGCTGGCACAGATTGCAGAAGGAAGTGAAAAAGATGTAAATAAAGCCGTTGATGCTGCAGAAAAAGCATTGCCGACTTGGGTCGGTATGGGAGGTCACGAACGGGCTAAATATCTTTACGCTTTAGCGAGGCTGATTCAAAAACACTCAAGACTTTTTGCCGTATTAGAATCTTTGGACAATGGTAAACCTATTCGAGAGACGAGAGACATTGATATACCATTGGTTGCTAGACATTTTTATTATCATGCAGGCTGGGCTCAACTCATGGATACTGAGCTCAAGGATTATAAGGAAATCGGGGTGATTGGTCAAATTATCCCTTGGAATTTTCCATTGCTTATGTTGTCATGGAAGATTGCGCCGGCACTGGCTATGGGCAATACCGTCGTACTAAAACCCGCTGAATATACCTCTCTAACGGCTTTATTGTTTGCCGATATTTGTAAGCAAGTGGGACTGCCTGAAGGTGTTCTCAATGTTGTGACTGGTCACGGAGCGACGGGAGAAGCATTGGTTAATCATCCGAAAGTTAAAAAAATTGCTTTCACAGGATCTACGGAAGTAGGCAAAATTATCAGACGTGCAACAGCCGGAACAGGTAAAAAATTGTCATTGGAGCTTGGAGGGAAATCGCCATTTATCGTCTTTGAAGATGCCGATTTAGACAGTGTAGTCGAGGGTGTGGTGGATGCTATATGGTTTAATCAAGGACAGGTATGCTGTGCTGGCTCGAGATTACTGGTAGAGGAAAGCGTGGCTACCAAACTCTACGATAAACTGAAAGTCAGAATGGAAAACTTACGGCTTGGAGATGCCCTTGACAAGAGTATTGATATGGGTGCCATCGTGGCTCCGGTTCAGGTGAAAACCATTGAAGAATTGGTAAAAGCAGGAATAGAAGAAGGTAATGCTGTATGGCAGCCGAGCTGGACATGCCCGAGTGAGGGATTTTATTTTCCACCCACACTTTTTACGGATGTTTCTCCCGCTTCGATCATTGCGAGAGAAGAGATTTTTGGACCGGTATTAGTGGCTATGAGTTTCAGATCTCCTGAAGAAGCCGTTCAATTGGCAAACAATACAAGATACGGTCTGGCGGCGAGTATTTGGACGGAGGACATCAACTTGGCATTGGACATTGCACCCAAAATTAAGGCAGGTACCGTGTGGATAAATTGCTCAAATCTATTTGATGCGGCGTCTGGATTTGGTGGATATCGTGAATCGGGATTTGGAAGAGAAGGAGGATTAGAGGGTCTTTATGAGTACATGGTTCCAAAAATTGAGTCAAAATATTCTGAAAAGTCCCAGTATCCTGTTGGTAATGCTAAGGTCAAATCGGCGAAAGGAGACTCTATGTACATTGATCAAACGTCAAAAATGTACATTGGAGGCAAGCAGGTAAGACCGGATGGTGGCAATAATATAGACATCAAAAACCCAGAAGGCCAAATAGTGGGATCAGTAGGAAAAGGCAATAGGAAAGATATCCGAAATGCCGTAGAAGCTGCTCATGCTGCAAAAGCTTGGGCTTCCAAACCTGGTCATCATAAGGCTCAAATTCTGTATTTCATGGCCGAGAACCTGGCACAGCGAAAGCATGAATTTTCGGAGAAACTGAGCAAATTAACATTAAGGAATATAAAAGTGGCAGAGCAAGAAGTGGAAGCTTCTATTCAGCGACTGTTTACCTATGCAGCCTATGCCGATAAATACGATGGTCATGTTCACAATACTTTGCATCGACACGTGACTTTGGCAATGCCGGAGTCCATAGGAGTAATGGGTGTTGTATGTCCGGATGATTTTCCATTTTTGGCTTTCATCTCCACGGTGATTCCGGCTATTACGATGGGCAATACGGTGATTGCCGTACCGTCACAAACATTTCCCACGATGGTAACTGATTTTTATCAAATACTAGAAACTTCGGATCTGCCAGCAGGCGTGATAAATATTGTGACAGGAGACAAAGATGAATTGGCAAGAGAATTGGCAAAACACTACGATGTAGATGGTCTGTGGTATTTCGGTTCAAAAGAGTCTTCCAAAGAAATCGAGACTCTGGCAACTGACAGCCTAAAACGTACATGGGTGAATCATGGTCTTCACCTCGATTGGCAGGATAGCGAACAAGGTGAAGGAAAATACTTTTTAAGAAAATCATCAGAAATAAAAAATATCTGGATTCCTTATGGGGTTTAATTATTGATTTTATTTCAAAAAATAAAGAAAATGAGCAGTATACATATAGAAGCAAATGTTGGTGAAATAGCAGAAACGGTACTATTGCCGGGAGACCCTCTACGGGCAAAATATGCCGCCGAACAATTTTTAGAGAACGTCGTTTGTTACAATCAAGTAAGAAACATACTCGGATATACTGGCTACTATAAAGGAAAAAGAGTGTCCATACAGGGCTCAGGAATGGGCATGGGCTCCACCGCCATCTATGTAAATGAACTCATCAATACTTACAAAGTCAAAAACATCATTCGGGTCGGAACCTGTGGCGCCATTCAAAAAGACCTGAAATTGGGACAAGTATTACTGGTGTTGAGTGCATCGGGTGATTCTGGAGCCAATATTGCTTTTTTTAACGGAATGCACTATGCCGCTACAGCGGATTTTGACTTATTATTGAAAGCTTACGAAATTGGAAAAATAAAGGGCATCAATACCATTCAGGGATCCGTATTTAGTACTGACACCTTTTATGATGACATCCCTAACCGATGGGATATCTGGCAGCAGCAAGGCATCCTTGGAGTAGAGATGGAGAGTCAAATTCTCTTTACCCTCGCCAAGCGTCTCGGTGCTAAGGCACTTTCTATCCTTACCGTAAGCGACAATATTCTCACTGGCGAGGCCGCCACGGCTCAAGACCGCGAACAATCGTACATGGATATGATGGAAATCGCTTTCTCACTGGCCTAGAGTAGGATGATAGCGAAGAAAGAAGAGGAGTTAGCTATTAATAAGTAGGATTAACCACAACTTTTGAAAAGTTCTAAAACTTTTCAAAAGTTTTTTTATCCGTCAAAATAAACGAATTGCGGGTTAATTAATAGTTCAAATTACTTTTCTGGGCTGATTTTTATCGTTTTGAAACTCGTAATTGATTGGCATTCTTCGCTATTTGTATTTAATAAATCGCTTTTAGTATTAATGGAACTTCATTTTCGTTTTTCAATATTATGTAATTCCTTGCAATTTTGCCTCATGTATTTATTTCTAATGTCCTTTACGTCAATTATTACCATATTTATATAATGATTGTACTCAGCTGAAGTAAGATTCAATATTTTTGGATAAACAAAAACGAAAAATTCTTATCTTCATATTAAAATTGAAATTTTAATCATGTAGAATGGATTAAATAAATATTTTCTATTACATAATTCATACTAGAATTATAAAAAATGAAAAATCAGGATAATAAGCAATTTCTTAAAAAAGAATTCCAAGCCATATTTAACTTAAATGATCAAAACGCAGTTGATGATCTGATAGATTCAGGGGAAATCATTTATGTCCCGCAATGTGAGACCATCATTTCTCAAGGTGAAGATACGGATGATGTTTATTTCCTACTTTTAGGTAGATTATCAGTGAGCATTAAGAACGAATATGATGAAGTGTTTACGATTAATGATATTTCTCAGGGTGAATTTTTTGGCGAAATGTCTCTATTGACGGGAAATAAAAGATCTACAACTATTGAATCTATTAAAGAGTCTAGGTTATTAAAGATAGAAGGATCTAGGTTTAAGGATTTACTTGAAAAACACCCTGCTTTATTAATGTACCTTAATGGAATTTTAGTGAATCGTCTTAATCAATCCAATGTATCTAAAAATCACTCTTCGTATCAGCATAACTGTATATTGACAATAGAACAAAATCCTATCCTTGTTGAAATAATTGAAAATCTTTTATCCATTTATGAAAGCCGCAATGATGTCTATGTAATTTTCAAAGAAAGAGCTTTTAATGAAAATATTATATCTGCCACAGATGGAAAAGGAGATAAAAAATATAAATTTTTTAATTGGATACGAAATCTAGAAAAGCAGTATAAACTTCTCGTTTATATCTGTGATTCCAACGATTTAGAATGGAGCGAGCTATGCCTATTACAAGCAGATAGAATATTTTTACTTGGAACTGGAGAATTGACTTCCAACCAGACTGAAGTCGAGCAAACATTGTTTAAGGATAAAAATATTGCCTCTAAAATTCAAAAAAATCTGATCATCGCTTGGAATCATAAACCTATATCCAAAGTTTCACAAATATTGACAAATAGAAATGTGAAAAATGTATTCCATATTACTCATGAAAATGACATAGAAAAAATAGTACGGTATCTTGATTCTAGTTCAATAAAATTAGTACTAGGAGGTGGTGGTGCAAAAGGATTTGCTCATTTAGGTGTTTATAAGGCAATATTAGAATTGGGAATCCCAATAGATTTTGTCGGAGGCACAAGTATCGGTTCTGTCATTGCGGCAACCATAGCATTAGGGTGGCCATACGAACAAATAAAAGATTCTTGTTATAATGCATTTGTTGTAAATAACCCTTTAAATGATTATCATTTACCATTAGTATCCATATTAAGAGGTAAGAAGTTAGAAACTTCTATCAACACTTACTTTAAGGACATCCAAATAGAAGATATAAAGACCTCGTATTTTGCAGTTGCGTCAAATTTTACAGAATCGAAGATTGAAATACTCGACCACGGATCATTGAGTTTTGCAATTAGAGCAAGTATTTCTTTACCGACTATTTTGCCTCCGGCTGTCAAGGAAAATTCGCTTTTGTTTGATGGTGGTATCGTTGATAACCTTCCGTTCGATCATATGGATACATTGGCACAAGGCACTTCGATAGGTGTAGATTTGAGTGTATCAAAAAAAAGAATTTTAAATTATGAACGAGTTCCTAATAATATCAGCTTACTAAAACAAAAAATGCTTCGGAAAAGAAAATATAAAGTGCCAAGCATAGGTCAAATAGTTATGGGTACGATGACATTTGCCAGTGAAGAAAAAAGAAGAAATAATGAAAATAAATTTGATATATATATAAAGCCTGACTTATCAAAGTATGGATTTTTAAAATGGCAAAATTTTCATGAAATTGTAGAAAAAGGTTACGAGACAGCCTTGCCTCTTCTAAAAGAGTGGCAAGAAAAAAGGAAATTTTGATCCTATCAATGTTAAATACTCTTGTTAGAAATATTAGGACTATTCTGGTAATTGTCTTTTTGATGTTAATTAAAAATACATCATTCTGTCAGGGCTTTATCAATAAAAATAAACCATCGATTATCATTAGAGAAAACAGTGGTGAAAAGTATTTACGATGGATAATCGAAGAAGGAGAATATCCCTTATCTGCCGAAGATTTAGATGCAGGACTTATTAAGGATGCCAAACTTATAGACCTTGAAACTAGTAAAAAATTTGAAGCTAAGGTTTGGAATAACTATTGGTTTAATATCGAACTAGAGCATGTAGAAGACTTAAGTCAAAAAAGTTTAAGCTTTGAAAGAGGTGGAAATTGTTGGCCTTTCGAAGTAACTTTTTATTCAGTTGAGGCATATCAGTGCCACAATGATAGTATGACTTTAATTGGTGTCAGTGGAAATTCTATTCCTGCAAATAGAAGAGATACCCCAAATCATATATCACCCTCTATTATTATGCTTAAAAATTTTGATGCAAAAACGTCCATGATCTGGATAAAAATAGTTTCTGCAGAGGCATGTAAAATTCAAATCGATATTGCGCTAAATGATAACTCAGAGATATTGGAAAGGAAGTTTGATCAGAAAATTATGATAACCTTACCTTTATTGGGAGCTATTGTTGCACTTTTATTAATATTGAGTTACTTGATTTATAAATTCAAGGATGAGATTTATGTATGGTCAAGTTTTTATCTATTGATACTTTTTATAAATCGTATTTACGTTGGACTAATTAATGAATTTTATAGATTTTTAAATTTTGAAAACCCCAGAATATTCGTACTCTCATATGCAATTATTGCGACACTGTTAATGGTATCATTTTTACAAGTTTGGAGAAAACTAATCAATACATTTAATGAATTTCCAAAAGTATATCGATTCATCGGGTACTTGATTATATACATTTGTCTGTTTTCAATGATATTCACGTCTGCAAGATTTGTTAGATGGGATTTTAGTTTTTTTACTCCGATGCAGCAACCTCTTTTTTTGCTGTTTTTTGTGCTAATTTCAATAATTGCTGCTTATCTTATTTTCAAGGGAACCTCAGTGTCAAGATTTATCAGTCTCGGCATTGTAGTCATGTCATTTAGTATAACCGTAGCCATCATATTGGTAAACTATTTTACGGCTGTAGATGAGGTATTACTTAAGGGAATCATAGGTGTGGCTATGGTTTTTGTGTTAGTGGCCGCATTAGCACATAGGTTTGTTATAATCCATAATCAAAAGGAAGCTGCATTGGTTGAAAAAATTGAAGCGGAGAAACAAAACATAGATCAGCTACATAAAATCAATTCTGCATCTAACAAGTTTGTCCCCAATGCATTTCTTAATTTTATAGGCAAAAGCAATATTTTAGAGGCAACTCTTGGTGATCATATTGAAAAAAATGTAGCAATCTTATTTTCCGATATACGCAACTTTACTAGTATTTCTGAAAAACTTAGCCCAAAAGATACTTTTCATTTTGTCTCTGAATTTAACAAGGGTATTGGACCCATAATTTCCAAAAATAATGGCTTCATTAACCAGTATCTCGGTGATGGCATAGTTGCGATTTTTCCAGTTTCTTCAGATGATGCATTAAATGCCGCTATCGAAATGAAAAAATATCAAAATGAATTAAGAATCAGGAATTTAGAAAATAATAAATTTGAAGTTGAAATAGGAATAGGTCTTCATTATGGCAGTATTATTATGGGTATAATGGGAGACGAAGAAAGATTGGATGCTACTATCATCTCGGATAATGTAAACTTGGCCGCAAGAATAGAAAGTTTAACAAAGATATATTCTTGCTCTATACTTTTTAGTGATGCATTTAATACTCAACTTACACAGGAATCGTACCAATTCATAAGATACTTAGGAAGAACCACCATTAAAGGAAAGGAGAAACAAGTAGGAATTTTTGAATGTTTAGATTATTTAAATCCAATGCAATTAAAGCTTAAACAAGACACTGATGGCTTGTTTAAACTTGCTGTACAATTAATGAGTGAAAATAAATTAGATGAGGCATTATTTTACTTTAATAAAATCCTTGAAGTAAGCCCAACTGATAAAACCATTCAAGCATTAATATTTAGAATATCAACGTTAAAGTAAGTCATGAAAGATCGGAAAAGAATTGCTATAATATCAGACATACACGGAAATTGCATTGCCTTAAAAACTGTCCTAGACGATATTGAAAATCAGGATATAGATTCTGTGATCTGCCTGGGTGACATTGCGACCTTGGGCCCTTGTCCTAGAGAAACAGTTAGAATGATTAAAAATCTCAGTTGCCCATGCATATTAGGTAATCACGAACAATCTCTTCTGCACCCTAATAATTTAGACCAATATGGGATTGACGAAATGATACTTAAAGAATCTGTACACTGGTGCATTAAGAAATTAGATTCAGAGGATTTTACCTTTTTTAGAAGTTTTGTAAGTACATATACCCTAGATTTAGGTGAAAATCTAAAAATGCTTTGCTATCACGGCTCACCTTTTTCGACCATAGAGGCCATATTACCTGATAGTAATAATGAAGCAATTCAAAGACTTCTAGACTTAGATGATGACATTAATATTGTGGTAGGAGGTCATACACATTTTCAATTATATAGAAAATATGGTGAAAAAATAATTGTCAATCCTGGAAGTGTCGGCTATGCCTTCGTTAATCCAGCATTATCAAAACATAGCCCATCGTTTCTTCCAAAAGCTGAATATGCCGTCGTAGAAGTTTGTAAGAAAAATATAAGTGTTGAACTTAAAAGTTTAAACTACGATATTGATGAATTAGAATCTTTGGTTAATAATTCCGATTTGCCAATTAAGTCTTGGTGGCTAGATGAAATTAGTAGAATTAGGATAAATCTATCAAAATATTAATTCCGGAAAATATTGAATTACTTAACCATAACTTTTGAAAAGTTCTAAACTTTTCAAAAGTTTTTTTATCCTAAACTCTAATCGTTCTTTCGATAAATCTTTACCGAACTTTGCAAGAAATCAGGCATGGAATGTATAAATCTATCAGCTTCATCACTATTGTCAAAAACAAAATAGGAATCGTGTATTTGTACGTCTATGGTATTATTGTCTTGATGGTTGGATTTTAATTCCTCAAGATTTGAAATTACCTTAAGTTCTTTTTTCTGAGTTAGCATATTTAAAGATTCTGGACTTATTTCTAGGCCTATGATTTGTAATTCTCCTATATTTTTAAGTTCAAGAATTTTAGATAATTCCTTGTCAATATTCAATTTTGAATGATTAAGGATTAATTTCTCCAATTGATTTAATTTTTCGAAACCTTCCGGCAAATGCTCTATTTCAGTGTTTGAAATGTCGATGATTTTTAATTCTGTACAATTTATTAGCGATTCGGGAAGACTAGTGGGAGAATTTGTGTCCGAGTCGTCAAGTTTGTTGCTCACTATTTTATTATCTTCAATTTTTGGAAATTCGATGATTCTTGGCATGATCCGAAATTCTTCTAAATTGGTTAATCTTTCTATCGAATCGTCGATGGGCTCAATGGTGGAGAAATTATAATTTAGATAGAGTGATTTGGCACTGGTAGCGTTCGCCAAAGCCTCATTTAGCGAGTAAAATTCTGTTTGCTGAGCATTCATGTTTACTAGATTGATTGTAAGAAGAATTGAAATTATAATTTTCATGAGGAAATATTTGAGTTCAATATTAATAAAAATTGTGCAATTATCTAACCTAATTTGATTTTATGCCCATGGCCTCCGCTACCGCATTGGCCGTATTTTGTCCGTCCATTGAAGCAGACAAAATTCCACCGGCATATCCGGCACCTTCACCACATGGGAATAGGAAATTTATCTGTGGATGCATCATGGTTGCTGGGTCTCTCGGTATTCTTACAGGGCTGCTCGTACGGCTTTCTGTAGCGACGACATTGGCTTCAGCAGTGTAGAATCCTTTCATTTTTTGGCCTATATCAGTCATGGCTTGGCTCAGTTTTTCATAAACAAATTTTGGTAATAAATCATACAATGGTGCATTGTAAATACCCGGTATGTAACTGCAATTATTCAAAATATGGTTCGATTTTTTACTTACAAAATCCGTCATGGTCAGTGCCGGTGCTTTTTGACTGCCATCTCCATATTTGAAAAGGGTTTGCTCTACTTCCTTCTGAAAATTTAAATTCCCAAATATGCCATCGTATCCCAGATATTCTAAGTAATCACTAGAAATCGAGGTCACGAAACCCGAATTCGCAAAAGGACTATCCCTTCTCGACAGACTCATACCATTGACCACGATTTCGCCGGGTGCTGTAGCTGACGGGACTATCAATCCACCGGGACACATACAAAATGAAAAGACACCTTGGCCACCCACTTGACACACAACCTTATAACTTGCTGCCGGTAGATTCTCCTCTCTGTACCTTTGATTGTATTGTATTTCATCGATAAGAGGTTGTGGATGTTCGATTCTCACGCCGAGGGCAAAATCCTTCCTTTCGAGTTTGATGTTTTTCTCATGGAGTAGGGTATATATGTCTCGTGCAGAATGTCCAGTTGCGAGTATGCAAGCATCACCTGCAATCTGGATTTTGTGATTGATAACGACTGCCATGAAAACATTCTGAGTAATTAGAATATCAGTCAATAAAGAGTTAAAATGGATTTCCCCACCGTTATTTGTAATGGTCTCTCTGATATTGGCAATTATTTTTGGTAACTTATTAGATCCGATATGTGGATGAGCATCTGCCAGAATATCAGTGGAGGCACCGTGGTGTACGAGGATTTTTAAAACCTCCTCGATACTTCCTCGTTTGTGAGATCTCGTATATAATTTTCCATCGCTATATGTTCCGGCACCACCTTCGCCGAAGCAATAATTACTGTTAGGATTGACTATACCTTCCTGTTGTATGGCTCTCAGGTCTTTACGTCTTGATTGTACATCTTTTCCTCTTTCTATGATGATGGGTTTAATGCCATTTTTTAGACATTGAAGGGCTGCAAAATATCCTGCAGGACCTGCTCCTACGATGATACAACGTTTTTGTAATTTGGTCTGAATATTGAGTTGAAAGGAATCTCGAGGAACATCATCTTTGGTGAAAACTACCACTTTTAATAGGAAAAAAGGTCTTTTTTGACGGGCATCAATCGATTTTTTCCGTATTTGAAAATCAAAATCACCCCATTGGCTTTTCAGTTTTTTACGGCAGATATCCTTGATAAAATCAAAGTCATTTATCTTGTTAGGGTACACCTTTAGTTCGAGAGTTTGCTGCATTTTGCGAAATTAGGGAATAATGTGAATAGTGTAAGAAATTAGACTTATATATGTCAAAAATTTGTAAAAAACAGTAATTTTTAAATGAATTTATATATTGTGTTGAAATACCAAATAGTTAATAAATATATTTTGTGCATATATTGTACAAATAAAATTATGAAAATATGTAAATAACAATGAAATATATTGTTAAAAAATTTGTAATATGATTATTTTATTTAATATATTTGCCTATGCTTAATTAATTGATATCACGGATAATATTCGCCATGATATCAGCGTTTTAGAATTGATATTTTTTAATAGTTAAATCAGTTGCCAATGAAAAAAGACAATTTGAATTATAGAGATAAACTATCAAAGAAATTCAAATCATTTAAAAAATTAAAAAGCGAAAATACGATTAAGGAGGAATTGATAGATCAGGTGATGGATTCTGGAAGCCAAGTGTTAGAAGTAAGGTCTTCGGGGAGCTTGATAAAGATTCCGATTGATAAAATTATTATGATAAAAAAGCAGGCGTTTAAGTCCGTATTTTATCTCGTGAGTAACGAAAAGATTGTCTCAAACCTATCTTTAGAAGATTGGCTAGTCCTGCTTCCGGGACATAAATTCATTAAATCTGCCGACGACATTATTTTTCAGAAGGCTTTTATTTAATTAGTTGGAGTAGCTCTCCTAAATGCCTGATGTTAAGGTCTGGAGCCTGCAGAGTCTCATCAGTATTGAGCCAGCATGTACGATATCCAAAGGAATCTCCTCCCATTATATCAGCCGTCAGATTATCACCAACAACCATTACACTTGATTTGCAAGGTTTACCGATAAGTGTATGGATGTGTTCAAAATATTCATAAGCTGGTTTAGCCCATCCTATTTCTTCTGAGATGACGACGTGGTCAAACTTGCTTTCGACCCCTGACTTTAATATGCGTTTTCTTTGGACTTCTTTTAATCCATTGGTAATGATGCTAATGCCATAGGTTTTAGATGATTTTTCTACAAGTTTTCGTCCATATTTTTTGAATCTTGTATGCTCAACGAGTTGACTCAAGTAAAAGTCATTTGCGATTTCTGGACTTCCCGCACTATGAACATAATCCATTAAGAATTTCCATCGCAAAACTTTCAATTGGTCGGTCGTAATCTCACCTTTTTCTAACTTAGACCAAAGTTCGTGATTGATATTTTTATAAACTTGATAAGTCTCGTCATTTCTCGGAATTCCCAACACCTTACAAGTCGCGAGAAAGGCTTGTTTACTCGAGTAATTGAAGTCCAATAGTGTATTGTCTAAATCAAATAAAATGTAGCGAATATCTCGAAGAGCCATAAAAACTTATTTGGGCAGTCTTAACACATAAATTAATCGCTTAATGCTATATCTGCCGGCTCCATGTGCCATAATGATTAGCAATCCTGCACCAATGGCAAGATTGTTAACAAAATTAGTGGCATTAGTTACATCTATGCCGCCACTCTGATTATTGGCAAAATATATGACGACACAAAAGGGCAACCAATATAAGGATAAAAGGGTAGCACCAAAGGAGGCTTTGTACCCAAATAAGACCATCAAAGAACCCAATATCAGTAAAATTATAATCATAATGAGCAAAAATGGATTATTCCAATCTATGCCATATTTTTTCATGGTGTCTATATTTCTTGAAAAAAAAACGATGGCATCTAATCCATGATAAAGGAAAAGAAGTCCAATAAACACTCTGCCTAATAGATCAAAAATATCTTTCACTTATATTTTTACTTGATACAAAAATAGCATTTACGATGTAATATAAGAGCGGACAATAAAAAAAGCGATACAATAACACTCGTATTATATCGCTTTTATGAAGTACCGAAGGAGGGACTCGAACCCTCACGCTATTGCTAGCACTGGATTTTGAGTCCAGCGTGTCTACCAATTCCACCACTTCGGCGGCTAAGCGGCTGCAAAACTAGCTATTTTATCTAATATTCGCAATAAATATTTATTTTTTAAATAGTAAGATTTTACCTGTGCTAAAATTTCTAGTTTTTGATTATTATCAGAGTCAGGATAATTCTTCATTAAAGGTTCAATTTCATCTAGAAGTTGATTTTTCTTATCAGAAACTTCCTTGCTGACTACACTTAGTTGAGAGACGTCATGACTCATCTCCAGCTCGAAAAGGGCTTCATTGATGTCCATCATTTCCATCAAGAACTCTTGTGAAATTTCATTTTGTGAATCTCCTAGTAGCTTGTTTATGCTCAGAATATATTTCATTCTGTCATCAAAATCCTTCAATGTCTGATAGGCATCATTGTTCTTGCTAGTCAGTTGCTGCGCTTTATCCTGTGATTCTTTATCAGATTGAACAAACCGATCAGGATGATTCTCCTTGCTGATTTGATAATAGCGTTTTTTTAAGTCCGATTCATCTATATAAAAGGACTCTGAGAGACCAAAATGATCAAAATAATTTGCCATATTCTATCTAAAAAAACGACTTATGTCCAGTCCCAAGGCAAAAATCATTAGGGAAATCAATAAGATAAATCCAATCACGTTGACCACTTCCATGAATTTGTCACTTGGAGCCTTGCCCGTGATCATTTCATAGATTAAGAATACTACATACCCACCATCAAGTGCCGGAATAGGTAATATATTGAAAAATCCTAAAATTATGCTCAATGTAGCAGTAATATACCAGAACTGATGCCAATCCCATGATGGGTCGAATAGTGTGGATACACTGATGATACTACCCAGACTATTTTTGTAATCAAGTTCACCGGTAAACATTTTTTTGAAAGCTTTCAATTGTAGTGACAAGAAGTTGATGCCTTCCTTCACCCCGGCAGGAATGGCCTTGAATAAGGAGTATTTATCATGGGATACCGTCATGAACTCGCCATAATCATAAGGTTGAAAACCTAAAGTTCCCTGCTCCGTAACTTTGGCAATTCTAGAAAGGGTATCTCCACTAGCCGAAACTAATTTTAATGAAATATCCTCACCTTTTTTTAGATCTAACGCTTTGGACAGTTCGTGAAAATAGGCAATGGGTTTACCATCTGCTTCGATGATGGTTCCATCTTTTTCGAGATTGATTTTTTCCGCTTCCGTACCTCCTTTTACACTTTTGACTTTTAAAGGTTGTCGCAATCCAATGAAGTCATTTCCCTGACTCTTAGAGAGCTCATCTTTCACAGCTGGAGACACTCCAATATTTAATATTTTGTCGTCACGTCTAACTTGTACTTGACTTGCACCATCAATGAGAATTTGTTGTACCACCATGCCAGGATTAAATCGATCCATAGTGTAGTCTCCGACTTTGAGTATGACATCTCCGTCTTTTAGACCCATTTCTTCACCGATGCTGCCGACAGAAATTCCATATTTTACGTCTTCCGTTTTCACGTATTCTTTTCCCCATACCATAAATATCATCGCGAAAAGTAAAAATCCAAGTATGAAGTTCACGACCACACCGCCTACCATGATGATTAACCTTTGCCATGCGGGTTTTGCACGGAATTCCCACGGTTGCACAGGACCTTTCATTTGGTCTTTATCCATACTCTCATCGATCATTCCCGCTATTTTTACATATCCTCCGAATGGAATCCAGCCAATACCGTATTCCGTTTCACCTTTCTGTACTTTGTAGAGTGAAAACCAAGGATTAAAGAATAAATAGAACTTTTCTACTCTTGTTTTAAACCATTTAGCAGGAAAGAAATGTCCGCATTCATGCAGGACTACTAGAATGGAAAGGCATAATATAAGTTGTAGCACGATGCTAACTGTATTCATCTGTATTTATTTTATTTCTAGATTTTTTATAATTAATTACAAACGGTATTATTGTAATTTTGTTTTTAAAATCAATTATCGGCAAAAGTACTTAAATCAAGGAATTCTCAAGAGTGCTATGAATATATTTTACGCCAGCAAGTTGGATGTGGGTTCAGATGAATATAAAATGGATGACTCCGAATGGCATCATTGCCATAAGGTCATGCGATTAGGTATGAATGATGCTATACACTTTTTTACGGGTGATGGAACTCTTAGATATGGTAAAATCGTCAGTGCAAATAAAAACTTTGGCACGGTGAGTATGACGGAGATTATTCGAGAAGAGCCATATCCGACAAGGAAAGGAATTGCCATAGCGCCAACTAAAAATATGTCGAGAATCGAATGGATGGTGGAAAAAGGAGTTGAAATTGGTGTAACGGATTTTATTTTTTTTCAATCCCAACATTCTGAAAGGACACACCTCAAACAGGATAGATTGCAGAAAATACTACTCTCCGCAGTGAAGCAATCATTAAAATTGTTTTTACCGTCGATACTTGTTGATTTGAGTTTCGAAGAAGTTCTTTATCTTGATGGTTTCGACGCCAAATACATCGCCCATTGTAAGGAAGATACGGTGCCTATTTTGTCAGTTTTAGAGGGCCAAAAACCCAATTTGGTCTTAATCGGCCCAGAAGGAGATTTTAGTAACGAAGAAATCAATTTAGCTCGTAAAAATGGTTTAGTATCAGTGAGCTTGGGTAATACACGATTAAGAACCGAAACGGCCGGCTTAATGGCTGGTCATTTCATGGTGATTGCCAATGAGTACAACTTCAATTCTAACGAGCAATAGCCAATGTAACTACCGAGATTTTGGAGGGATTACAAGTAAGTAATTGCTGTGCCGCTACCTCCAGTGTGGCACCTGTAGTGAGGACATCATCAACGAGTAGAATGTGACGTCCGCTAAATGCACTTTGATCTAGAATCTCGAATGAATTAGTGACATTTTTTACCCGTTCGCTTCTATGAAGACTGGTCTGCGACCCTGTATTGGTCGATTTTATCAAGACATCATCGACGACAGGAATTTTTAATACATCAGATATTCCATTGGCAATGAGGGTACTTTGATTATAGCCTCTTATTCTTTCTTTTTTCGTATGAATTGGAATGGGAACAATGACATCTGGATTTACAAAATAGGGACTTTTCTCCATTTTTTCAGCGATACGTTGGCCGAAAAAAGTGCCAATACTATCTTGACCTTTATATTTCAAATTGTGTAATAAATTCTGAATATCACTGTCTTTTTGAAAATAGAGTAGGGATGCCGCTTGGCTGATCTGTATTCTTCCTTCAAAATGTTCTAATGCATCATTTTCTCTAATTTCAAAATGATCAGTTAAGGGCAGTGAAGACAGACAATGGAAACATAAAATGCCATCTTTGACCGGCTGATCCTCATTGCACATCAAACAAAGAGAAGGAAATATCGTATAGATAAAGTCATCGATGAGGGATTTAAAAAATGTGCTTATACTCATGGGTTTAAAATTGTTGGTTTATTAAATTTCAACCATAAAGATTTATTAACTCAACCATGCTTCGTTTTATAAATTTGAATTATTTATTCGTCTAATATTCCCAAATTTTTGGCTCTTTCCTCCCATTTTGACCTTGCGAAACTCCTTAAATCATCCACCTGATCTAGTTCGTCCGTAATTTCTAACCCAAGTAATGTTTCTATGATGTCTTCCATGGTGACGATGCCTAGGATATTACCAAACTTATCTACCACAACGGCAATATGTGCTTTTGACTTGGTAAGTCTATCAAATAAAACGGGCAATGTGACGTCATTGTACACAAATTGGACTTCACGTTTGATAGATTTCAAAGTTTTATTATCCTGATCCTCTGCAAGCTTTTCGAGTAAATCATCCTTTAATATTATACCTGTTATATGCTCTTTTTTATCATCAAATAGCGGAATTCTACTGAATCGAATGGGTTTATTATTGGCGTAATAATCGCCAATTGTTTCATCTTCTATGGCAGAAGAAATCACGGAACGGGGAGTCATCACATCCTTGATTTCTATATCCTTCAGTTTTAAAAGATTTTTGATAATGTTACTTTCAGTTTTGTCCAATACTCCGGCTTCGTGACTCTCGTCCGCAATACCAGAAATGTCACTTCTACTCAACACACTGCTTACCTCATCCTTCTTTAATCTTTTAGTAATCCATTGGCTCAGCCATACAAATGGTGCCAAAATGAATAGCAGTACCTTGATAGAACTCACCGTAAATTTCGTAAGGCTTTCCCAATTATTTGCACCTATAGTCTTGGGTATGATTTCCGAAAATATAAGAATTGCAAAGGTCATCAAACCAGCAACTATTGATTCAAAATTGAGAGAAAGCGGTCCCAAAGTGATATTAGAATCACTGTATAAAGTACTGGCTTGAGCCCCTACCATGATGGCACCCACGGTATGTGCAATGGTATTCAAGGTGAGAATTGCGGATAATGGCCTGTCGATATCGGTTTTATATTCTTCTAAGGTTTTACCAAGTTCAGGATCGGTAACCTTAACTTTTTTAATGTATCGTGGGGTCACACTTAACAGAACCGCTTCCCATATAGAACATAAAAATGAAAGACTAATTGCAACTAAAAAATAAATAATCAATAATACCACTCTCTAAAATTTCCGAATTACTTAATTTAATTTTCTATTATCTAATGCCGATTTAATAAGCTCGTACATCTTTATTTTCCATAAAATTAATGAAGGCACGATTGACCACTCTTACACCCCCGGGAGTGGGGTAGTCACCCGTAAAATACCAATCACCGTTGTTATTAGGACAGGCTATATGCAAGTTTTCAACGGTTTGATAGATGACCTCAACATCTTGTTTAATACTTTCAGGTCGAACTATTTTGGAAATCCTCTCTGAAATGGTTTCATAGTCGTATAAATCGTATAAGGCTTGAACGGCATTTTTCATTTCATCAATAGGCTTGGTCTCTTCTTGTAAGCATTGATAATAGGCTTTTTCTAGTAAGTCTTCTTTGTTTTCATCTTGAAGTAATGAGACCAAAGCTTGAAATGCCACAAAACTTTTCATCTTACTCATATCAATACCATAGCAATCAGGATATCTAATTTGCGGTGCTGAAGACACAATGATGATTTTTTTTGGCGAAAGCCTACTCAGATTTGTCAATACACTTTCTCTCAATGTGGTTCCTCTCACGATCGAATCATCAATGAGTACCAAAGTGTCGATATCATTTCTTACAATCCCATAAGTCACATCGTACACGTGTCTCATCATCTCGCCTCTGGATGAATCATCCGCGATAAAGGTTCTTAGCTTTTCGTCTTTTACTGCGAGTTTTTCGACCCTTACTTTTTGATTCAGAATGGTAGTCAACGCTTCTTTATCCAAGGAGTCTCCCAGTTCTAATATCTGTTTTTGTTTGATCTTATTAAGTTCGTCTTCGAGCCCTTTGATCATGCCATAAAAGGCCACTTCTGCCGTATTGGGAATGAATGAAAAGACCGTATTTTCAAAATCATAATCAACGGACTCAAGAATTTTAGGAGCCAATAATTCTCCAAGTTTTTTTCTTTCTAAATAGATGTCGCGGTCTGTTCCTCTCGAGAAATAAATCCGTTCAAAGGAACATGCTTTTCTTTCAATAGGGTCTTTGCAAGAAGATTCACTGACTCGACCATCTTTCTTAATAATAATGGCGTGGCCTCTTTTTAACTCTTTTACCTGATTGTATTTTACATTAATACAAGTTTGTATAGCTGGTCTTTCCGAAGCGACTACTACGATTTCATCATCATGGTAATAAAAGGCTGGTCGTATGCCAGCGGGATCTCTCAGTACAAATGCATCACCATGTCCTAATAATCCGGCCATGATATACCCACCATCAAATTTTCTGCATGATCTCTGCAATATCCTTTGCACATCGAGGTGGTGCATTATTTTTTCGTTGATTTCGATGTTAGAGTACCCCTCTGCTTTGAACCAATTAAAAAGTCGCTGTACCTCATCATCTAAAAAATGTCCGATTTTTTCCATCACGGTCACAGTATCAGACTTTTCTTTAGGGTGCTGCCCGTAGGAAATCAACTCCTGAAACAATTCATCTATATTCGTCATATTAAAGTTGCCAGCAAGCACTAGATTTCTTGTGATCCAGTTATTTGCCCTCAAGAATGGATGTACAGTTTCTATGGTATTCACGCCATGGGTTCCATATCTAAGATGTCCTAAAAGTAATTCCCCGACGTAGGGTTTGTTATTTTTAAGCCATTCGACGTCCTGCATTTGGTCCTCACTCACATCTTGAAAATGAGTATGAATTCCTTCAAACAAGTCCTTGAGATAGTTGGCGCTATTCGTTCTTTTTCGACTGATATATCTCGATCCGGGCGGCATGTCGAACTTAATAGTCGCCACACCAGCACCATCCTGTCCACGGTTTCTTTGCTTTTGCATAAGTAGTTGGAGCTTGTTTAAGCCATACAGTGCAGTGCCATATTTGTCGAGGTAAAAATCGAGTGGTTTCAGCAATCTGACCAATGCCAAACCGCATTCATGCTTTATTTGATCACTCATTAGAGCATTTTATAAGCGTTAAAAGTATAAGTTTTATAATAGGGGGCAAATTTACAACAATATAATAGTATATGAATTACAAAGGACACATTAAGATGTTCTTTTTCAAAAAAACAAAGTGAGAGTTGTGTTATTCTTCTTCTAAATTGTTAGAAAGATTTTTCATTTGAATTCTCAATTTTTCCAACTTTTCGATGACTTCTTGTTTCGTAAATAAATTGGGTACGTAATGAGCAGTTGAATTTTTATTTTCTGATTTTAAGGCACGTCTAGCCCCATCTAGAGTATATCCTTTTTCCTTTACGAGAGCATAAATTTGTGCTATATTATCAATATCTTTTTTAGTGAATTGCCGATCACCGGAACGATTTTTCTTAGGTTTCAGAGACGGAAACTCACCTTCCCAATATCTTATAAGACTCGTAGTAACATCAAACATTTCGGCTACTTCACTGATAGAGTAGTAGAGTTTTCCCGTGTTTTCTGGAATTTTCATGTAAGCTAATGCAAATTAGTTTTTTATTGTAGACATTTAAAAATCTCATGGATAAAGGTATAAAAATGAATTGTAAGTACAAATTTGTTGGGTTTTTGGCAAAAGTTCAAGAAAATCTATTTATTTTTATCGATGTAAAAATAGTATTAAGTATCTGTATATCAATGAATTGAAATTCATTATTTTATGATTTTTTATTTTTTGTTGTTTTTTTTTGAACTTATTACTTTCGTAATTTATTATAATGTTGTATTTTTGCAGTAGACAAATTGAATGAAAGAGCTACCGCTGCCGCTCGGCAGTATAAGGTAGGGGGTTATATAGAATGATGGGGCCTCCAAGTTGTAGAACTTGGGGGCTTTTTCTTTTTGAGAAAAATTTAATTATGAATTGAAATTATTCCCTTTAGTGTGATCATTTTTTATCAAAAAATCAATAATTTTAGCTATTAATCAAATAATTATAAATAAATTCATTTATTAATATGATTTCATCTTGATATGTTTTACTTTCGCACTACGAAAAATTTATAGATTTTACGGTTTAAAGAATGATAGCATACTTAAATGGAAAAATTACCCACAAGAATCCTGCATTTCTATATGTGGAATGTTCTGGAGTAGGGTATCAAGTAAATATTAGCTTACAAACCTACGAAGCTCTCGAAAAGTTGAATGAGGTTAAAATATTTACTTATCAGCATATATATGAGAATGGTCAAGTATTGTATGGTTTTTTCAGCGAAGAGGAAAAAGCTATGTTTATCCACTTAATTTCAGTTTCAGGTGTAGGTCCTAACACGGCTAGGGTGATTTTGTCCTACCTCAATCTGGATGACTTAAAATCAGCCATTATCAATGGCAATGTCAAGGCTCTGAGTAGTGTAAAAGGCATAGGAGCAAAGACCGCTCAGCGTATCATCATTGACTTAAAAGAAAAAGTAATTAAGGATTACGATGATGTCTCAGTTGTTAAAAGTGGGTCTGTAAACAATACGATGAAAGATGAAGCGTTATCTGCATTGATGGCTTTGGGATTTCCCAAAGTTACAGTTGAGAAACATATAAATACCATTTTAACGAAGAATTCTGCCATCACTCAGGTCGAAGATTTAATAAAAGAAGTCCTGAAGATGGTGTAATCTTCTTTTTTTATTTTTTGACATACTGATGGACGAATAAATTCGTTATTAAAGGATGCTTGAGAGAAAGACAATGAAATTTTTAATTGACATTTATACAATAAGTACTTATAAATGAGATTTGACAAAATTCTAGGGGCGATAGCTGTTGCGGTTCTGGTTTATTTTAATTTATGTGCAAGTGGTGGATACAATCTCGAGAATCCCTATTCAAATGAGAGTATCACTCAGCAAGATACAATTCCGACAAGACCAATTGGTTTTGGAAATAATTTTGGTAATAATAATAATCCATTTGACATTGAACCCACTTCTGTTACGAAAGAAGTAAGTTATGACCCAACGTCGAATAGTTACATCATTACGGAAAAAATAGGAGAGGAATATTACAAAACGCCGACTTACATGACATTTAATGAATACATGGAATGGTCAGCAAAGGAACGTGAGAAGGAATATTTCAATAATTTGGCAGGTATATATGATCCAAAAAAGTCAAATTTTGATTTGGATGATCCAATGAATAAAGTGGACATTCAGAAAAATTTGGTAGATAGATTATTCGGTGGTTCTGAGATAAATATTCAACCACAAGGTAATGTGGATATCTCGCTCGGCGCTAATTATAATCGATTCGACGGAAGTAATTTTATCAATTATAACAGCCCATGGAGAGTACCAGATATCGATATGAAAATCAGAATGAGTGTGGATGGTGCCATCGGGAAGAAGATGAAATTGAATTTCAATTACGACACACAAGCTACCTTTGATTTTGATCAAAAGATAAAATTGTCTTTCGATTCAGAACAATTTTCGGAGGATGATATCATAAAAAAAATAGAAGCTGGGAATGTTGACTTACCTCTCAAAAGTAATTTGATACAAGGTTCTCAGAGTTTGTTTGGATTAAAAACAGAATTGCAATTCGGAAGATTGAGATTGACGGCATTGGCTTCCCAACAGCGTTCTGAGCAGAATTCAATTAAAATAGAAAATGGAGCTTCACTTCAAGAATTCGAGCTGAGGCCTGAAGATTATGATGAAAATCGCCACTTTTTTGTGTCAAGATTTAATAGGGAGCAATACGAAAAGAATCTACAATTCTTACCTTATGTGCCTTCTCCATTTAAAATTACGAGAATGGAAGTGTGGGTATCTGAGGATAGACCCGACAATAGACAGCAGACAAGAATGGTGGTCGCATTGGCAGATTTAGGCACAGGTCGCATGCAAGATCTGGAAAATCCAAATATGACGTATCTCCCGACTAATGTGCCTCCTATATACAAAGTAGATACATTGGTACTGCCAGATAATGATGTTAGTGATTTCTATAAGAACTTGATAGCCAACCAAAATGTACAAGATGTTGACAAGGTATCGAGAGAGTTGGTAACCAACTACAATCTGACTGAAAATCGGGATTTTGAGATCTTTCAGGGTCGACTCCTCAATCCAAGTGAATATACGTACAACGAAAAACTGGGATATATATCATTAAATCTCAAGCTACGACCAAATCAAAGAATGGGTGTGGTATATGAATACTACTATAACGAAAAGCCGGATTCTGTCTTTACAGTGGGTGATTTTTATGGAGCTGAACAAGTTCCTTCTTCTGCAGATTTACAACAGGATAGCTGTGCGACAGGGCCTACAAAAATTAAGTTTATCAAAATGTTGAAGTCCAGTGTTCAAAATCCGACCTTGAAATCCTGGGATTTGATGATGAAGAATGTGTATTCGTTGAGGACATCACAATTAAGTAGAGATAATTTTGAATTTGATATTTATTTTGAGGACTATGATGAAGGGAACTTGAAGAAATTCATTCCGTCGAATCCTTATAAACCATTATTGCAAATTTTTCACCTAGATACCTTAAATCAATTTGGCGATCCACAGCCCGACGGTATATTTGATTTTGTACCTGGAGTCACTGTGAATGAGAGAAATGGGGTGATATTTTTTCCTGTACTCGAACCATTCGGGACGGCACTCAGTGAAACACTCAACCCGGCTGATTATTTGAAATATGGATATCCGGAATTATATAACCAAACTTTGACACAAGCCAGAAATAACATTCAATCGAGTGCTAAAAATAGATTTAGAATGATAGCCAAAGTTAAATCAGCCACGGCTGGTGAGATAAACCTTGGGCCATTCGTCCCTAGAGGCTCGGTGAGAGTGACGGCAGGAAGTAAAACCCTGATTGAAAACGTAGATTACGAAATTGATTATTCGCTGGGTAGGTTAAGAATAATCAACCCCGCATACCTTGTTCAAGGTACGCCGATAAATGTGAACTTTGAGGATAATACGACCTTCTCGCTACAACAAAAAACCATGTTGGGATTAAGAGCAGATTATAGAGTGAGCAAGAAAGTTAACCTCGGAGCTACATACCTGAGGTTACAAGAACGACCCCTAACTCAAAAAGTACAAATAGGCGATGACCCGATTAATAATAGAATTTTCGGATTGGACATCAACTATGCGGATGAGTCAAATTTCTTGACTCGACTAGTGGATAAACTTCCATTTTACAGTACAAAAGAAACCTCAAGAATTAATTTTAGTGCAGAAGGAGCTGCTTTGAAGCCTGGAAGTAATGATGTAATCAATATTAAAACAGCCAGTGGAAGTCAAGGTACCGTATTGATTGATGATTTTGAAGGAGCCATCAATGGATTCTTACTTGGAGGTTATAATTCGAACCAATGGGCTTTAGCCAGCGTTCCACCAGAGATACCAGGGTCAGAAATTGATGGTTTAGAATCTGGTGCAAACCGTGCTTTGCTCAATTGGTACACCATTGACAGAGCAGCAAGAAGAGGAAATGACAATTCTGATCCTTATGCACGTACCCTTGAACAAACGGCACTATTTCCAGGTCGATCTGTTCAGCCCGGGCAAGGCGAACTATTTACCTTCGACGTAAGTTATTACCCAAATGAAAGGGGTCCTTATAACTTTGATGTACCAGATGGTTACCCCGGTATTTCATCAGGTATCACAGTAGACGGACAGCAACAAAAAGTATATCTCAATGATCCAGAATCGCGATGGGGTGGGATTATGAGATATTTCCCAAATTCTGATTTCGAAGCGGCAAACTATGAATTTATCGAGTTTTGGTTGTTAAATCCTTTTATGGATCGACAAGATGGTGTGGTTCCAGGGGCTAATGAATCTGGCGAAATCGTCATGCAGCTGGGAAATATTTCGGAAGACATTCTCAAAGATGGAAAGCAATTTTTTGAAAATGGTCTCGTGGATGATCCCAATAGATGTACCAATTACGATCAATCGGTTTGGGGTGTGGTTCCTCAAAACATCCCTTTGAATAATAATTTCAATAATCAAAATCTGGATACAGATCCTACACAGGATTACGGTCTAGATGGGTTGAATGATACCATTGAAAGAGCTCATTTTAATGACTGGTTGGCGCAAATCGGTGGTTTTCAATATAATTTTATCACTGAGGATCCATCCAACGATGATTACTTGTCCAATAACGATCCGGCTTATGATAACGTGGATGTTCTTACAGAGAGGTATAAGAAATTTAACAACCCACAGGGTAACTTTCCCAACAATCGAGGCACGACGGATCCAACACGATTAGAAAGAGGTAATTTTTATCCTGATCAGGAGGATTTGAACCTTAATAGAGCATTGGATCAAGGTGAAAGTTATTATGAATACCGGATTCCAATTAAAAATAATAATGGGGAGCTGGATATTAACATTCCCGGCAGTAGAGTCACTCAAGTAAAAATCGATAGTACCAATAATCGCAATGATAAATGGTATCGGGTACTCATACCACTAAATAGTCAAAACAGTATCTATGGAAACATTCAGGGTTTTCGTTCTATACAGTTTATGAGAATGTACATGACCCATTTTCAGACGGCAAAAACATTCAGGATGGCGGAATTCCAGTTGGTTAGAAACCAATGGAGAAAAAACAGTATTTCGTGTCAAACTGATACTCCAGCTCCATACGAATTTTCTGTCGACGAGGTCGGAATAGAAGAAAATTCAGACAAATTGCCGTTTAATTACATTTCACCACCGGAGGTGCAAAGAGAGCAGATTCAAAGTACTTATTCCAACCTTTTTCAAGATGAAAAATCGATGGCAATTAAAGCTGTAAATTTACCATCATGTACAGATATTTCGGTAAGTAAATTGCTTAATCTCGATTTGACATTTTATGATAGATTACAACTTGTGGTTCACGCTGAACACCCGTTGACAGAAACAGGGGTAAAAGATGGAGATATGTCTTTGTTCATAAGGATGGGTAAGGACTATACGGATAACTATTATGAATATGAAATTCCACTCATCTTCTCAAATGATAAAGGCAATGCGAATAATCCCGACATCGTATGGCTTGACCAGAATAGGGTAGATATCCCGTTGGCAGATTTCGTGAATTTAAAAGAGAAAAGAATTAGGACACAAACCCCTTTATCTGATGTAATAGATTCTTTAGTAATTGACCCTGCCGGAGGATTTACTAAGAGATATTCGATGAAAGGGAATCCAAGTTTGGGATATGTAAAACAAATTTACATTGGCCTTAGGAATAATACACAAGTACCAAAGACAACGGAGACTTGGATTAACGAATTGAGAGTGACAGGTCTCAAGCAAAAAGGCGGATATGCAGCTCAAGCTAAATTACAAGTTGCATTTGCTGATCTTATGGAAATTAATGCAGCGGCCAATTATAGTAGTGTGGGTTGGGGTGCATTAGACCAAAGGCTCCAAGAAAGAAATAGAAAAGAAGAAGTGGGTTATGACTTGGTGGGAACGGTTAAAATTGATAAATTTTTCCCTGAAAAAGCCAAGCTAAACATTCCAATGTATGTCCAATATACTCGTGAAGAATCTCGATTGCAATATGATCCTTATGAGCAGGACATCAGTGTGAATGAAAGTAAATCATTGGCCAAATATGATCCTGACAAAACAGAACAAGATGTCGCAGATCGATCTCGAGAAACCACCACGACGAAAAGTATCAACTTTACGAATATAAAAACGGGAGTCTCTACTAAAAAACCATTTCCGTGGAGTCCAAATAATTTTGCATTTACTTACGCATATACTGAGACCACGAAGACCAATCCTCTTATTAAAGAGGAGGCCACCTCTCAACGTATTATGAGCATGGAATATAATTATAATACGAAGGGTGCTAGCATTGAGCCATTCAAGTTTATAAAAGTAGATGCATTAAAATTCATTAGTAATTTTAATCTGAATTTATTGCCAAATAGATTTGGGTTTAATACTAAGTTGGATGATTATCAAGGGCATCGAACCTTTAGAGAACCGCAATTGCCTGTATATAGGTTCGATGATCAGCGATATAAGTGGGATAGAAATTATGTTCTAGACTGGAATCTTGCAAAATCTCTTCGACTCAATTTTAAAGCCAATGTAAATTCCGTAGTAGATAGGTATCGCCCTTATGGCATTGCGGATAATCCAGATGACAGAGGTTGGGTAAATGCTCAAGGAAATACCGCAGCGAAAGATGATCCTGCCATCAACCAATACTTTAATGACAACCTCAAGGAGGGAGGGCGACGCAAAAATTATACTCAGAATCTAAGTGCTAATTATAAGATTCCGATTAATTTGCTTCCAATGCTAGATTGGGTTTCAGCAAGTGCAGATTATAAGACAGATTATGCATGGAAAGCCGGTTCATTGGCTCCTATTAATAACAATGGCGACGTGTCAGGAAATATCATTTCCAATACGCAAAACATAGGACTCAATACCACTTTCAGTTTCGAAAAACTATACGCAAAATCTTCTTATCTCAAAGCAATTGAAGATGGAGGTAAAAGTTTAAAGAGAAATAAAAGGTCAAGAAGAACAAGAACTTCTAAAAAAGTAGATACGGAAAAGAAAGACGTTTCAACAGAGACAGATGAGAAAAAAGAGGAAGAAAAGGAAAAAGAACCACGAGTTCCAAGTACGGTTGAGAGGATATTAATAAGACCATTATTGATGTTGAGATCCGTCAAAGTTTCATTTAAGCAAGACAAAGCCACGATGATTCCGGGATTTGACCGCGAAGCCAATATGCTGGGATTGGAGAAGGGGTTTGGTGCTCCTGGTGTAGATTTCGCCTTTGGTGCTCAACCGAAAATCCAAGATGTCGGCACTTCAGAGAGTTGGTTGCATAATAACAGAGAATGGTTTACCCCAGTTTCACAGTTGAATGATCCACTGAGTCAGACACATTCTTATGATTACAGTGCTAAAATTGATTTGGAGCCGTTTAAAGATTTTGAAGTAGATATTGACATGAAGAAAGCTTATTCTGAAAATTATTCAGAAGTATTTAAATATGATGGCATTAATGAGCAGTTTAATGACATTTCAAAATATCAGTTTGGGTCTTTTGACATGACCTACTTACCTATCAAAACCTTATTTAAAGACCAAGACGAGTTATGGGCTCAGTTCCAAAATAACAAAAAAACATTCTCAAATATATTGGCAGAAACACCTAATAATGTAGACTATGCGGATGGTTATGGAGCCAATAGTTATCAGGTTTCAATACCGACTTTCTTGGCAACGTACAATGGTGATGATTTGGTAAGTTGGGCCGATAACACAGTCTACAATCAAGAGGTTAAAAGATTCGGTTTATTGCCAAAACCCAACTGGTCATTGAGGTATGATGGGCTTTCCAATATACCCTTATTCAAGGGTTTTGTTAAGAGTTTTACACTGAATCACGCCTACAAGTCGAATCTGAGAGTCAGCCAGTTCTATTCTCAAATTAATTTTGATGTAAATGCGATTTCAGGAAATAGAGATGATCATGGTAATTACTATGCATCTTACGAAATTCCTAACGTGGTAATTGACGAGCAATTTTCTCCATTGATAGGAATACAATTAAAGACTCAATCAGACATGAGCTTTGAATTCGAGATGAGAAAGTCTAGAAACTTGCAATACACGGTACAAACACGACAGTTGCAGCAGAGAGAATCGAGTGAATTAGTTTTTGGATTTGGTTATACCTTGAAGAATTTCAAAGGATTTGGTAAGCCGAAAAAGAAAAGAACACGTAAATCTAAGGACGGTGATGAAAATACTGACGATGGCGGGCTCCTGGGAAATGACACCAATAAAGGCAAAGACTCTAAAAACAATAATGTATTTGTCAAAAATCTGATTTTCAATATGGATTTATCGCTCAGAACCGACCTTACTCGTACCAGAAATGAGACAGGTAATGCGGAGAGCATTAATAATAGTGACTCGGGTTCTAAATCTGTTGCAATTAATCCGAGTATTGACTATGAGATGAATAAGTACCTGACATTAAGATTGTACTTTGATTACAATCGACGGACAGATCTTTCAGGAACTTCCACGACTAATACTAATTTGAATACTGGGATTACGGCCAGATTTATACTGCAGTAAAACCTTGAATTGGAAGAGTTATATTAATGGTTTTCGGGATTATTTAATGCTTGAGAGGGCATTGTCAAAAAATTCTATCGATGCTTATTTGAAGGATTTAGACAAGCTGATGGCCTACTGCGAGATAAATGGAATTGATAAAAATCCTGAATTTCTAACCAAAGTTGAACTTCAGAATTTTGTCAATTACATTCATGATTTAGGTGTCAATGAAACATCTCAGGCAAGAATAATAAGTGGGGTCAGAGCATTTTACAAATATTTGGCTATGGAAAACTTGACCAATATGAATCCTTCCGAATTTATGGAAATGCCAAAGCTCAGGAAAAAACTTCCCGATGTCCTTTCGTGGCAAGAAATAGATATCCTTTTACAAAGCATTGATTTGAGTAGTGATTTAGGACATAGAAATCGAGCCATACTAGAAACCCTCTATGCTTGTGGTCTTCGAGTGAGTGAACTGGTTAATTTGAGATTGTCTAATTACTTTCCAGAGGAAGGATTGATCAAAGTTATTGGTAAAAATGACAAAGAACGATTAGTTCCTATTGGTGACTCGGCAGTCCATCACATCAATTTATACTTGAGTACATATCGTCAACCAAAGGCTCACATTGTAAAGGGAAATGAAGACATCATCTTCCTCAATAACCGGGGTCGCAAGATGACTAGAGTCATGGTGTTTTTAATCGTAAAAGAAGCCATGCTCAAGTCCGGCATAAATAAAAATATCTCTCCCCATACGTTCAGGCATTCTTTTGCGACACATCTTATTGAAGGCGGTGCTGATTTGAGAGCCGTTCAAGACATGCTCGGTCATGAATCCATTTTGACTACAGAAATTTATACACACTTAGATCATGAGTATCTGAGGGAAACCATTTCCTTATATCATCCGCTGAACAAGTCAAGTAGATTATAATTCTATCACAAGGTCATTATAATCACTACCCAATTCTTAAAAATTTCAATTTTTGTGACATAAATTTTATCATAAAAATGATGTGTAAGTGATAAAAATAGCCGACTTTCGCACTGAAATTTTAAATTAGAGGAATTGATGGACAATTCTGTATCAAGTAGGATTCTTCTTTGTAAATACTTTTCTGATATGGCATCCCAAGCCCATATTTTAATTAATAAAATGGACTTATTTGCTCATGCTACTGTATCACAGTTGAGGCATCTTATTGTTATTATGAGATATCGTACTTTTCCTAAACAATTTTGAAAAATAATGTAATGAGTATTAAACAAGCGTCTTTTTTTGAGAGTGTTCAGCGCAATTTTGATAAGGCTGCTGTACACATTAATCATCCAAAAGGATTATTGGATCAGATTAAAACATGCAATGCTGTATATCAAATGCAATTTCCGGTAAAAATTGGGAATTCGTATCAGGTAATCGAAGCCTACAGGGTTCAACACAGCCACCATCGACTACCTACGAAGGGCGGGATAAGATTTAGCCACATGGTAAATCAGGATGAAGTGATGGCATTGGCCGCCTTGATGACCTATAAATGTGCTATTGTAGATGTGCCGTTTGGTGGTGCAAAGGGTGGTGTAAAAATCAGTCCTAGAAGTTACAGACCTGAGGAATTGGAGAGGATTACTAGAAGGTATACAGTAGAGTTATTGCGTAAAAATTTTATAGGCCCATCCGTAGATGTACCTGCACCTGACTATGGCACAGGCGAGAGAGAAATGGCGTGGATATTGGATACCTACGCGACATTCAAAGGAGGTGAAATCGATGCTGTAGGTTGTGTGACTGGAAAACCTGTAGCTCAAAACGGTATTTCAGGTAGAACCGAAGCGACAGGACGCGGTGTTTATTACGGATTGAGAGAATTATGCAATGATGCCAAAATAATGAAAAGTATAGGTCTTACGCCTGGAATCGCTGGCAAAACAGCGGTGATTCAAGGATTAGGAAATGTAGGTAGTTATACTGGAACTATTGCACAAGAGGAAGGAGACATGGTCGTCGTTGGAGTTTCAGAAATGGAAGGTACGATTTATAACCCTAAAGGAATCAATGTGAAAGACTTGATTGAATTTAGGAAAAAAACAGGCTCAATCATTGGATTCCCAGGTTCAAAAGAGCTTAAAGGAAAACAAGATTGGATAAAAATTGAATGCGACATATTGATACCTGCAGCTCTGGAATCAACCATCAACGCAGAAAATGCTTCTATGGTAAAAGCTAAAATCATAGGCGAAGCTGCCAATGGCCCAGTCACGGCTGATGCTGAGGCTATTTTGCTTGAAAAAGGGGTCATTATAGTGCCAGATATGTTCCTGAATGCGGGTGGAGTGACGGTCTCTTATTTTGAGTGGTTGAAAAATTTGTCTCACATTAGATTTGGTCGAATGGACAAACGATTTAATCAAAATACTTATGGCAACATTATGTCTAGCGTTGAAAAATTAACTGGTAAGAGCATGTCCACCCAAGAAAAAAACATGATTACAAGAGGAGCGGATGAAATAGATTTAGTTAGATCCGGATTGGAGGAAACCATGGTCAACTCTTTCAATCAGATTATTGAAGTTTATAATAAAAAGAAAAGAGTTCATGACCTTAGAACTGCGGCATTTATATGTGCATTGGATAAGGTTGCCGCAGATTACCTCACTTTAGGAGTCTTTCCATAGTGGAATAATATTGTATAAGATACTAAGAGGCATTCAGGGAAACTTGAATGCCTTTTTTAGTTTAAATGGTCAATTTTTTCAATTTAATTTAACAAATAATCATCCAATATTTACGCTTAATTATGTTGTTGTAAAATAATTAATGTTCAAATGTCGTTTACTAAACTAATTTGTTAATTATTCTTTAAAGTCGTCTATTTTATTTGAAAAATAAGATAAAATATTGGCAAATCCCGTAAATTTGTATTATTATTTTGAAAATTTAAATTACATAAAAAATGAGCGATAAACTAGATAAAACGGATTTGAAAATTCTAAGATTGCTACAAGAAAATAGTAAAATTACAAATCTAGATCTTTCGAAAAAAATTGGACTTTCTCCTGCACCAACCTTGGAAAGGGTTAAAAAGCTTGAGAATACTGGCGTAATACAAAGTTATCATGCTAAAGTTGATTCTACTAAAATCGGCTTAAATGTTAAGACATTTGTATTGGTTAGCTTAGCATGGCAGAAGGAAAATGCTTTGGATAATTTCATATCTAAGGTAAATAGAATTGATGAGATTACGGAATGCTATATTATTACGGGTGATGCAGACTTTTTACTAAAAATAGTCACTAAAGACATAGCAACTTACGAACAACTTTTATTTAAAACCCTATCTCAAATAGAAGAAATTGAAAGGTTGAGAACCTTGATGACACTTTCAAAAGTGAAAAAAGCAAAAGTTTTACCTTTTGATTATGAAAACGTAGAAGAAGCTTAACTATAATTAAGTACAATGAAAAAGAGGTCATTCAAACATTGAATGACCTCTTTTTCTTTTGGGTTGCATCTAAGATTTTTTTCGTTTTACGTTTGTAAATGATACCTAGGTTAAGGTGAAAATCCTATTATATTAGGTCACCAGTTTACTAGCTATCCATTAGTTGTACTTTCTGATTTCTCCTGATATAATTCTAAAATGTACAAGGAATCATGCTTCACAATGAACCATAGGTACAAATGAACACTTACCTCAAAAGCACTTGTATTATTTGTTATTATTCAATTGATCTTGCGTGCTTTTACTAGATTTATTGTGATTGAGCCTTAATATTTGAAGACCTGATATCAGGATGGAGGCTTAGGATGACGTCTATTATCGGTACATTGAGAGACTGAAATGTCTTATCAAAAACACAACAATCAATGGTATACGTTTAGACTAAAAGCCGATGCTTCTGATACAAAGTATCAGAAAAGCTGAAAATACGCTTATTTAATTTGATACTTTTTTCATCAAAATTAAAGGTTTTTTTTTGCAAGTTTCAATACCTAAAAAACATATGCTTTCATATTGCTCATGACTATTTTTATCAAATTTGGGCAAACTTGAGAATAAATCATCCGTATAGTGTATAAAAGGGACTAAATACAGAGATTTGACGAATTACCTTTTTTTTCACCAATATGAACAATATATTTTTTGGTAACACGTTTATTAGTAGTATCTTTGAATCAAGTGAGAATAAGTATATTTCATAGAATCGTTTCCATTGTATTGGTCTTGTTGATGTTTATGACATCAACAAGGATAACTTTTGATATACATTATTGTCAGGATCACTTAGTCGGTATTAGCTTTACTGGTAAGGCAAAATGCTGCGGTAAAATGCAAAATTCTTTACCCTGCCATAAAAGTAATAATTACCAGCCTAACGATCAACAAATTTGCCATCATGAAAATGAAAATATCGTTCATAATAAAAATGGAAATTGCTGTCACAATGAACAGTTAGTTATTAATAAAGTAGAATCGGATGTAACGGTTGCTAAAATAGTCAAAATACAAGATGTTCAATTTGACTCGACAGCTGCTTTTACTATAGTTAATTTTTTTAATAATAATTATCAAATTGACTCCCAGAGATTTAATTACAAACCTCCCTTGCCGGATAGAGATTTTCTAGTACTCTATCAGGTCTACCTTATTTGATTTCAATTTATAATTGATAGGTGGCGATTATCCTAGTATACGGATAGTCGGTCAGTTGTTATTTTCGGTCATTGGACTATTGTTCAATGCCAATAATAAATTGTTAATTGAATGAATCATGTTAAATCATATAATAAAATTTTTCATCGACAACAAACTTGTCGCTTGGCT
>JACJYM010000020.1 GCA_020636155.1 Lewinellaceae bacterium
CACTGCGTAGAGACACCTTAGTTATGGCAATGCATAGATACGCAGGACTCGATCTCGGCGATGTTTTAATTAATGACCACCTTGTCTTTTATAACTATGACACCCTATGTCGTAGTGAGGTGGACGCCTTGATTATATCGAAATATCAAGGACTAAAGGAGGACAACCAATTGGAATTTAGTGTCAATAAAAACAATTACAAACCAGAGTTAGGTATAGAGTATTTTCTGAGCAGTGCATTGGCTTCCAATAAGGAGTGGAGACATGGATTTTCGGTTTCTGCTGCCATAAATTTGTTTGATAACGAATCAAAGGGACTTAAACAGGTCTCCCAGATTAGGGAAGAGCAACTTAATATGTCGCTTTTTTATGAACAAGTACGTAGAAAGGAAAATGTCAAGGTACTCAACTTACAATTAAATCAATTGAAAACTCAGTTGGATTATTACACCAATAAGGGAGTAAACCTTTCTGATGATATAAATCAGAAAGCCACTTTGGCATTTGATAATCAAGAAATTAATTATCTCCAATATTTCCAATTAATTCAAAAATCCATCGAGATTCGGATAAAGCAGATTCAGCTTCAAGCGAAATACAATAGCATCTTGATTGATAGAAATTTTACAATTAATTAAAATTCAATTTTTTAGAAAAATGACAAATCATAAATATATTTTACTATTATCACTCATTCTTATCACCACAATATTCAGCTGTAAAAACGATGGCGCTGGTGAAACCATGACGGATCAAGAGCCAGAGAGTCGCTTCATAACAGTCAGTAAGGAGCAATTCGACTATAATGAGATGAAGCTTGCCAAGGTGGAATTAATTGAATACTCAAATACCTTGCAACTCAATGGCAATGTCATACTCAACACCGGAGCCACCGCCAATATCAGCAGCCCGATGGCAGGTAAAATCACTGGATTAAAAACCAGAATTGGCGAATACGTGAGGAAGGGAGAAACGTTATTCAGCGTACAAAATCTTGAACTGATACAGATGCAGCAACAGTATTTGGAACTCGAGTCACAGATGGCCGTTTTTGAAGAAGAATTTGCAAGAAAAGAAAATTTATACAAAGAAAATGTGGTGGTTAAATCTGATTTTCTACAGGCAAAACAGAAGTTAGATGACACAAAAACTCGTATTAAATCCATGGAAAAGCAATTCGAAGTTCTAAATGTAAGCCCCAGCGGTGTCAACGCAAATAATCTCAGCTCGACCATATCTATAACAGCACCCATAAGTGGTCAGGTAGCGGAAGTATCGATTACTAACGGTGAATATGTCATGCCGGATCATAGTCTTATGAAGATAATCAATCCCTCGGATTATGAAATCGAAGTAGGGATTACACAGGATAAAATGAGTCAAATTAAAAAAGGTCAAGTAGCTCGCATTTTCCCTAACGCTAATGAAAATGGAGTCGCCATAGGTCAAGTGGCGAGGATCGTACAAGACATCGACATGGAAGACAAAACGATGAAAGCTTACATCACCACAAACGGAAATCAAACGACGAATCTTGTTCCTGGTAGTTATGTCAGGGTTTCACTGGTATTGGGAGATTCCACGCAGCCCGGTATCGAAGAACAAGCAATCATCGATTATTATGGTAAAGATGTGCTATTGGTCTTAGAAAAACAAGATGAAAACAACTACTACTTCGAAGCGCTTCCAGTCCGGAAGACCGGAACATCGGGCTCTAAAGCTATAATCGGAGATGATATGGATGGAAAGCAAATACTCATCAATGGAGGTTTCCAACTGATGCAATAAGTTGAGGTATAAGTTGTTAAATGGATAATTTATAGCATTTGGATGCGACATGGTAAATAAATTTGAACCCAATGGTTGAATAATAGTGTCTAAATCTTAACTTGTGATGCTATTTTACAACTTCATTTTAGAAATCTATGAAAAATCGAATTTACCTCATTGGGATATATTGCCTTACAATGTGTATATCGGCTATTTCTCAGAAAGCAGATTTAAATCTTTTCATAAAAGAAACTCAAAAAACGGACACGAAAACGGGTAGTAATATCGGAAAAGCTTGAAGATTATTAGTGGCAACTGAATTACCAATATACCTTTTCACCTCGAGGCGCTTGGGGTTTAGAAACTGGCGGGATGGCGACTTGGAGGAATTCGCAGCGATGAATGCAGATTCGTCGGTCATGGAATTTTTTCCCTTTCACTTGACAACCGCAGAGACCGAAAAATTTATGCAGAGACTCCGCCATGATTTTGATACGCATGGATATTGCTATTATGCAGTAGAAATGTTGGATAGCTGTGAGTTTATTGGATTCATTGGCTTGTCATATCAAGATTATGCTTCAGAATTTAATCCATCAACTGATATTGGATGGAGACTGAAGAAATCATCTTGGGGTCAAGGCTTCGCTACGGAAGGTGCCACGAGATGCTTGGCCTATGCATTTGAGGAGTTAAATTTGGATGCAGTGACTTCTGTATGCACCATTTCTAATCACAAATCAGAACACGTGATGAAAAAAATAGGCATGAGAAAAATGGGAGAATTCAAACACCCTAAGCTTAAAGACTACCCGGAATACGAAAAATGTATGTGGTACATAATTTCAAAATCGGATTTCAAAAACAACTTTTAAATTTCATGAAATCATGATTAATGATTTATTATTCTTAGTAGGAGTAATAAATTTTATTCTATTAATAATCGCAGTCGTACACCCTATTGATGCCTTTCCATTAGTAAATTATACCCTGATTTTAGGTTTTAGTTTGTTATTCTTTACAAATTATTTAAGAAAAGAATACAAAGGATAACTTCCCAAGATTCAACTATAAAAAATCAGGTTCCGCATCAGCGGATTTGTTTTTCATAATTGCGGCAATGATAAGAGCGATAATGGCACCCGGAAATATTAAGCCTATTAGATAGCTTCTCACAAAACCAAACACAGAGTAAGTATCTTGCTTGTCTATTGCTTCTAATGCTTTTTCAACACCTTCTTCGCCTAGAAATCCACTCATTTTTTCTATAGCTTCTTTGGCTATTTCATTAGCAGTATCCATCAAGGTTGGATCAATAAAATGCATCATGATGTAAGCAAATATGGTAGCGATTAATGTACCCACTACGTAAGTTAGCCAACTTTGGCCAAAAGCACCCTTAAAGGAAATACTTCCTAAATTGAATTTTTCTTCTTTAACCGCCATAACCATCATGATGATATATAAAATAAAACCTATCCAACTTCCCCATGTTAAAAAAAACCTAGGAGAAATGAAATAACACACAAAACTCGTGATTATCAGTCCCAGTCCAAGATATATTCCATATTTAGTAAAAGTTGGCATTTTAGTTTAATTTTTGTTCTAATGTAAAATTACAAATTTTAATTAAATATCAAATCACTTTTTAGCACACTACCCAATACCTTCCCTTTAAATACCTTTCCAAGGTGACTGCTATTTTGTGAATTGCTACCACTTCTAGAGTACTCGAATGGCTCCTCTGGGTCAAAAAATGTGAGATTTACTTCTTGACCTTCGGCTATCGGTCGCAGCTCCCGACCTAAGCATTTTGCCGGGCCATAGCTCAATTTATCAATTAATAACTCTAGACTCAATTGACTGCGATCGTTCATCACTGAAAATACGGTTTCAAGACCTAAACTTCCTGCCGTAGCATAAGGGTATTCCAACTTTTTCAGTTCCTCTTCCAGTGGTGTATGATTGCTCACGATGGCATCGATGGTATCATCCACAAGGCCTTTGAGCAATGCTTTTTGGTCCGTCGGTCGGCGCAATGGTGGATTCAACTTTCTGTTAGAGTCAAAATTGATTAATGATTCATCCGTGTCCGTAAGATTTTGAAAGGAAACGGTCGAGAGCAAATCCAATCCTGCTTTTTTAGCAGATTTTATGTCATTGAGTGATTTTTGACTGCTTATGGTGTGGATAATGAGTCTGCCTCCTATTTCCTTGAGAATCGAAATATCTCGTTTCACGCTGACCTCTTCAGCCACATCAGGACTTCCATGAAAACCCAATTTAGTACTCATTACGCCTTGGTGCATCTGGTCGTCGCCTCGCAGGGATTTGTCATTAGAGTAATGAATGATGGTGCCGTTGAATTGCTGACTATAAAGCAAGGCTCTTTCTAGTAATCCTGCATTGTTAATGGATCTCATGCCATCGGAGAAAATTTTCACTCCATGCTGGTTGAGGTCAATCATTTCCGTGATATCCTTACCTTCTCTGGCTGCACTCAACGCGGCTATGGGCTCTATCATGATGTGATGATTGGCACTTCTTGACATAAGGAAATTCACATCACTCTTGTTTTGTATGGTGGGCTCGGTCGTGGGGAAAGGAGCAAGGCAGGTATATCCGCTTTTTCTTGCAACCCGAACCAAAGTTTCGAAGGTTTCTCGCTGCTCATTGCCGGGATCATTTAGCATGGTTCCTATGTCAATCCAACCCGGCGAAAGGTGCAGATTTTTGCTTTTAATGACATGATTAGCCTCTTGCTTTATTGTTTTTGCAATCTTACTAATCTGACCATTTTCTAGCAAGACATCGCAATGTTGCAAGTGAAATCTGGAATTTCGGTCAATGATTTTTGCATTTTTAAATAATACCTTCATAGATCTAAGTTTATGAATTATTAAATTTCAATGAGTTAGATAAGTCAATGTTTTTGGAATATCTTACTCTCACCTATCTGGAATTAACTATGCCAAAAACGCAATAAGAGTGATTCGATACCCAAAAAGAGGAGTGCCAATATCAAACACCAAATCCATAGGCTCATGCCCTTATCTTTATCATGGATGCTTTCTTTAATATTTGCGGTCTCTGACTTGTCGAAAATATTGAGATCCGTTGCTTTGATTTTTTCTTTGAGGCCATCTACGTCTATCAATGTCGGATCCGATTCGAGGCGATCGTAATTGAATGCAATGTTTTTAATGGTTTGATTATCAAGCGTCAATTCCGCAAACCCGGCGTTTTCCACTTCATTATTCAGGTCGAGCAATACTCTTTTACCAAATTTAGTTTGCCCGGGAATAAACTCTTGATCAGTTTTTATTTTAAATAGACTGTTTTCTTTAACATTGGCGGCATCTACTTCTAAGAAATTATCTTGGCCTATGGTGTATGCCAGCTTTTCCGGTTTTACCTTCGCCAAAACCATTTTGTACAACATTGGAATAAAAATCTCACCGACTTGCGAGAGATCATTGTACTTGGTACTCAATGGTGAGGAACAGAAATAGAGGATACCTTCACCCAAAGTCGTTTTGCTCAGAAAACTCGAATTGTCCCGAAAAGTCAGAAGATTTTCGTCCAATTTGTTCTGAAATTTAGTCCGGGCATAATGCAAGCTCGTTTTTGGGAGTTTGAGATTATTGGTGATTCTGTCAAATACATCATTAAAAATAAATTCTTCCGTGTTGATTTTACTTACTTCAAGTTCTGAACCCTCTTTTGCGATGAGGGTGTTGCTCTTAAAGCTATTTAAAAGGTTGTTATAACTATTGATATCTGCTTTGTCAGATGGGAAAACCAATAATTTACCTCCGGTTTCAACATATTTTTTTAGCTCGGCAATCAGACCGGAACTGAGTTGGTCTAATTCATTTAATATAATAAGATTAAAGGTATTGAATGCCTGATAATTGATCTGAGAGGCAGGCATATTTTCCAATTCAAAAAAGTGAATCCCTTCAAAACTTTTAGTGATGTATGGGTTAGGAACGCTTTGATTAATTGCCAATACTTTGACCTGATTCGCCACATCGAATGAGATATTATAACTATCGTCAAAACTGATGGCTCCATCATTTATTTTTACTACGACCTCGTGATTTCCAGTCTTAAAGAGTGGAATAGAAACCGTATCAATCACCGACGTTTTTGCCGGAATATCCAGAGTAGAAATAGGCTTCTCTTCTCCATCTTTGGCGTAGCTTAGTATCATACCATTGGCATCTTCGAGCGAGAGATTGGAGACCCTAATCAAGAGAGTATTGTTTTGATCTACCATGGGAATTTGGGATTCAAACCACACACTGTCAATGCTGACATTTTTTTCGACCACCGATTGTATAGGCACTAGATTTAACTCGAAAGTGCTATCCTGTAAGTCAAAATCATCTACAATGCTACTTTGAAAATCAGAAAGAACGTAGGCTATTTTATTGTCATTACTATTGTCGAGGAGTTGTTTTTGTCTGTTGATTATGCGAGACATGGTTTTGGCCGATGGTGTCAGTTCGATTTCATCTAACATGTTGATGGCATCATCTTTTGACAGTAAGCGCTGTTGCTTTCCAGCAAATTCATTGCTCAATATCTGAAATCTATCATCATCTGAGTAGGAATTAATGATTTCCAAGGCTTTATTTTTGGCAATAGGAAGTAAGGGGGTGTTGCCTTGAGTTGCTGACATGCTAAAACTATTATCCACAAAAATACTGATGGCACTTTTTCCTTGTTTGGCGTCGTTTTTTAAGGGAATAAAAGGCTTTGCAAAAGCAAATACTAAAAAGGCAAGCGCCAACATTCGACTTAGCAACACCAATAAATTTTTCAATTTATTGCGAGCACTGGTTTCTTCTTTTATCTCTTTTAGAAACCGGACATTGGTAAACAATACCTTTTTGAACCTCTTAAAGTAAAAAAGGTGGATGATTATCGGGATGGCTAATGCCAATAATGCCCAAAGAAATTGCGGATATAAAAACTGCATATTGGATGCAAAAATATAATCTTAGCTTTAATTAACGCTGATTAGAATAAATTAATATCAAACATTCTGTTAATACATCGGATTTGATGGAAATGTTAAATAAATTTAAAACTGCAAAATCATACGTCGAACAATCAATAATTCGTTATTTTAATGGCTGAAAAGAAAAATATTCAAGTGCTTTAAGGTGTAATATTTATCAATCCATGAAAAAAATATTGGCCATATCCGTTTTAATCTGGGCTATGTATCATGCCATAGTATTGATGTTTTTGACACTTGGTTATAGGGTGAGTTTTAGTAATATACTCGCGGATCAATCATTTTTTATTGAAAAATTGGGTTCGTACTCCTATTTAGAAAGTGGCGGTGGTTTTTATCCGTTTTTTACTGCCTTGGCCTTGATAGTTGGATTATCTGTGTTGATTTTTTTTCTTTTTAATGATAGATTGGATTATCATCGCCTCTTAAAAAGTATCTCGATATTCGCTCGGAGCATACTGGCGGTAATGCTTCTCAATGTTGGTTTAAACCACGTTTTTGGATTAGAATACAGTGTCCCTAATGCAGCCGTTCTCAACACGAAATTAGAGGACATGTCCACCTACAGTTTGCGGTATTATACCTTGGGATTATCTGATAATTATGTCAAATTCATGGGTACCATGTATATACTCGCCGCATTTAGTATGTTGAGCCACCGACTGGCCATTTATGGTGCTTCGATATTGTTGTTCCTTTCGGCGCAGACATTTTTTCTCAATAATTCGTTCAAATTGAGTCTTGCTGCGAGTTCATGGTGGTCATCGTGGTGTCCTATGATATTATTGGCTTCGCAATATATGGTTTGGAAGGATGGTAAGGATAAAAGTTCAGTCGCAGCGATTCGGTCAGGAGAGATGGATTTATTAATAAAAACGCTAAAATGGGTGTTATTTTCAGTGATTTTAGTTTGGATGATTTCTGCTAAAAACCGAAAAAGTATCGAAAAGGAGAAGACCACAGCCTCTTATTTTTTTCCTAACAAACATAATATCTATAACATGCATCGGTACCGCGACAGTGTCGAACTCGAGTACTTTTGCGATGTAAAATCATGGGATGCCATCTATCAATCAGGAGAAAATTTGGTCACCATTGTGAATAAGGACAACAGCTCACAGACCTATGGCTTCTCTCACTTTGAGGACATTCATGCCATAAAGTTGGTGCCGAAAGATATCGGTGAAGATTCTTTGACACTGAATTATGAAATTATCAAGCCTGGCCGATATTTATTTTATGGTAACCATGGAGAAGACAGTTTGAGATTTGTGACTGAAGAGCCGCATTCCCACATTTTTGACGAAAAGACAAACATTTATACAAGAGCTACCATAAAAAACGAAGTTCGTTAAAGTAGAATAAGAAAATTAATTCTCATGGTCTCAATTATTGTACCGAGCAAGGTGTATATATATAAAAACGCCAAGACACTAATAACAATTAATTTAATATGTTAAAGTTTGACGCCATTCCAATATTTTGTTTTATGTTGCAGACGATTTAAAGCTTTAAAGTATCCCAAAATGACCTTTGTATGGTCTATTTCTTTTTTTAAACCGATAAGCACCCCTTGTAAGGTTTATTTTGATTGGGGTTTATAATCAAAATAATTTTGCATCATTGTTTATCATATTTATTTAACTAAAAAATTTTTATTTATGAAACCTTTATTTTTAAAATTTAATTCTGCCCCCCCCCAATTATTAATAGTATTATTTCTTGCTTTGTTCTTTAATTTTAATATTGGAAATAGCCAAGATAGCAATGAATGTGGTTTTCCTGACCCCCTAGAAGAATTTGCTATTGGTTCTGGAGTATATTGTGGCAACAACCCTAATCCATCTATTGATTATGGAAATTATTTTTATATTCCTGAAGAAAATGACCCTTTGCTTTATGTTAGAGTTAATGTGCATATTATGCAATTTTCAGAAGATGAGCCTGGGAATTTTACTAATAGTACTACGGATATTGCATTATTGCATAATTTGATAAATAATGAAGCTAATGACGAAGTATTAGGGAGATCTGGAATTGCTGAACAATGTGAAGGAATAGATACCAATGCCCCGTTGATGGTGGATTCAAAAATTAGATTTGTTCTAAATAATATTTATTTCCATGTAGATCCTGTGGGATATTCAAATGACGGGTCGTATTATAATAAATACTGTTATAACAACTACGTAGCAAATAATCCTGATATAAGTAAGGATATGAATATTTTCTTTTGCGTTATTGACAATACAACAGTTGGTGGATACGGTCCGGGGTATTATGGCGAAAGTTCTAATTATATAATGATGATTAATAAATTTCAAGTCCTTCAATCGGGTGGATCTGGAAATAACACTTGGGATTTAGCCAGATCGGTTGTTCATGAATTTGGTCACTGCATGGGATTATTGCATTCTTGTCTCTCTTCACAACAACAATTGTTCAATTATGAATGTCTACCTCCATGTGGATGGGCTCCAACATCCTCAAATCACAATATGTCATATAACAATACGAGAACCTATATGTCTCCTTTACAATTTGCCCATATGAGACGCCTTTTATTGACCTCTTGGAGAGAGAAACTTTTGGTTACGCCTATTCAATCTTATAAAGATTTTAACCTGACGACTGATTATTCGATAGATGAGAATAAACAGGTACATTATCTTGGAAACATAATTGTCAAGCAAGGGGCAACGCTTACAGTAAAGGGAATACTCAAAATGTATAAGGATAAAAAAATAATTGTTGAGCGAGGAGCAAATCTGATTGTAGATGGTGGACTAATAACATCTTGCGACGACCCTTGGCAAGGCATTGTCGTAGAAGGAGATGCTTCGAGCAATTCTCAAGTCAATGCGGGTAAGGTGGAACTCATGAACGGTGCAGTAATAGAAAATGCCAATGTCGGGGTCAGTATGTATCCTACTCACATTGCATGGCCCAATACTCCTGCCTATTACGGTGGACTGGTCACAGCGAATAATGCCACCTTCAGAAACGGTAATAAAGCGGTCGAATTCATGAAGTATGGAGTTGGATATACTCCTGATCAAAGCTCTTTTATTGACTGCACATTTGAAAACATGAGCAAATCTGCCATTACGATATGGGCAGATAATGGGATTGAATTTGATAATTGTAGTTTTACGAATATTGCTGAAAATGGCATCGGAGCTTATGACTCTGAAGTGTTAGTTCATAATGGTTGTGAGTTTATAAGTAACGATATAGGCGTAAATCTGTACAATACTTTTCCCAATTTGGTATCTTCTTCTATTGGTTTTGAATCGGATGATTCCAATGAATTTGCTTGTACCACTAATGGTGTTTATGCTCTTGCTACGGCAGGTATTGAGACTTTAGAATTACAAAACAATACCATTTATGGAGGAAGCGAGGGTGTTAAATTTTCTGGCATATCATTGTTTGATGTACGCAATAATGACATAGTGGGGTCTGATATCGGCGTGGATCTCTTGAGCACTGGCGAATGGAATAGCGATGTTCGAAGCAATCAGATATCTTCTTCAAGAATTGGCAGTGAGGCAACTTATACTAATAAATTTGTTGAATATCTTAATAATTGTTTTCAATATAGTAGTAGCACGGACATACTAGTAAATGCGGGCGAAATACATGTCAAACAGGGAGATGAGAGTAAGGCAGCCAGCAATTGTTTTAGCCAAGGTGGCATACCGGAAATTGACAACACAGGAAATCCATTAATTTATTATTTTGTTAAAGATGATGAACCCCTATCTTCTTGTGAATATCCATCTAACTCTTTGAACATTGAAATAAAAAATAATTCTACTGGAAAATATTCCGATGGCTGTGGAACAGGGAATGTACAAAACGTTATAAATTCCACAAGTATCTGCGGTGGACCGTACAAAAACAAAGCAGAACTATTACAGGCTATTCAAGATTTAGAAGCCGATATAAGTAACGTAGAAAATAATGGAATAATATCCCCTGCATATAAAACGTACTTGTTGGCATTATATAAGCGATGCCTTAAAAAACTCAAGGCTCAGGTCATCATCATCATAGTAGAACCTAGACCAGGCACGGATGAAAATAGCCGAAAAGAAGAGGCCATTTCTTACTTGCTATCTCAGTCCGACTATCACTATCATGTATTCGCTTATGGTATGATGGTACGCTATGGAGAGTATCAAAGGGCAAGACAATTGTTAAATACATTTAACCGCTCAATCGAGGCACTAGACGACTTTGTGACGGTACAATTGATTAATTTGGACTTTTTAGCAGCTACTGGCACCTATACCTTGTCTGCCACGGATAGGTCGCTGCTCTATAGTCTAGGGATGAAGACAGAACCACTCAACGGCTATGCCAGAGCAGTATATGAATTACTGACTGGGGAACACATAGAGTTGGATATACCTTCTAGTAGAAATAATGGCCAGAATAGATTCGCTACAACGCAGGATAGGGATGGTATAGAGTATAATTCCTATCCCAATCCGGTAAGTCATGGTGTGTATCATTTTTATACCAATACTGACGATATATACCACATAGATATTCGATCTATCACCGGTCTAAAGGTATATTCGCAAGATAATTGCAATGTTAAATCTGTCAACATAGATACCCAAGATTGGGCTAACGGTGTTTATATATTTACAGTAAAAGACAAAGATAGAAAGCCACTCTATCAGACTAAAATAGTAGTACTACAATAAAAATATGATTCAATGGGTAAGCAGTACGTCAGTATTGCTTACCCCATTTTAAATTGAAACAAAAATCTTATCGCCTTATGAAATATTTAATGCTGACATTAATAAACCTCATCATGGTCACTATGGCCATGACCCAAGCGACTTTTTCTAAGTATTACGACCCTTTTAACCATTCTACAGAAGATGTTTATTCCTTACTGGCTGACGATAGCACGATATACTTATCAGGAAGTGGCTTTTGCAATGATTTTCAAGATGAATGCTTTAAGTATGCTGCCATTGATTATGAGGGAAATCTTCTTACCGCTTATGAAAACGACGCCTTTGAGGCGGGCTATGGATTTGAGCAGGATGGTGATTATTTTTACATCGATGGAGGGAATCAACCCATCAATGACCGTACTTTTCTTTATAAAACGGACAAAAACGGTACAATTAAAGAACTCATAGAACTCACTTTTGATGATCCTAATTATATATTGCCGTATAATAAAAGTTTGGTGGTTTTTGAAAATTATATCATCGTATATGGTAGCTTTGACGATGCGTCCGACCTGGGACGCGACGGTAATCCCAAGGTAAAGGGCTATCAATTTTGGATCAATAAAAGTGACCTAAACATAGATACACTCATAATGATAGAGCCACCACTCGATTTCTTGCGACTAGACTGGGCAGAGACGGACCATTCTGGTCATGTAGTCTTCTCCTGTCATATCATTGATACCATCACCTTGCCTAATAAACTTTTTACTTATGATTCACAAGTACTATTAAAATATAACCAAGATAAGCAAGTGGTATGGCAATGGAAAACCAAGGACTTTCTTGCTAGTTCTATTTTCCTTAGTGGAGAATTTACCATCCTAGACAATAATGACATCGTCATAAACTATCGCCGGAGTGATGATAACGACCTGCCGAGTTTGGTATGTATCGACACGACGGGTCATATCCGGTGGTCTTATTTGTTATCTTTAAGACCCTATGGCAAATATGCCATTACCCGTGTGCGGAGAACCCGCAATAATGACATCTTGATCACTGGTGAAGTGATCTCTGCAAAATATAATTTACCAAATACTGGCTTTATCGCAAAGCTGTCAAAAGATGGAAAATTTCTATGGGAGCGATACTACGTGATAGAAAGAAATAAGCATAAATTAATTGCAGAAACGTACGAAAACTATCCCCTACTAGGAGCATTTCATGATGTCTTAGAGCTGCCCAATGGTGAGCTCGCTGCCGCAGGTTACATCAGCAACTATTATGAAGACCCTGTACTTGGTCCCAGGACGGATTTTGATATGTGGGTCGTAAAAACGGACAGCGAGGGTTGCCTCACTCCGGGATGTGGTACCATACAAGAGATAAAAAATGGGGAGGTGCTACTTGATACTTGTCTCTATGCCACAGGCAAGCACGAGTGGAATTACACCCCTTATTCAGAATATTGTATAGAAAATACCCGAAATTATGCCATCGTCGGGGATACACTGATCAAGAGCAGGTTCTGCTCTGTCATAGCAGCCATAGAGGGTGGACATCCCATAGAAGACAGTAAGCTGATACTCTATAGTGAGTTTGACAAGGTCTTCTTTTATGAGCAGGACACCTTTAAGCTTTTGTATGACTTTTATCCGGTTCGCGACGAAATCGTCTCCTTCCACATTCCTCAGAATTATCAATATTATGACATCTCTGCCGATGCCAGTAATTATCAGCCATCGACTGATGAATATCAGTTCATCGTGGATTACGTCACCTTTGTCAAACTTGGAGATACCTGGTTAAGAAAAATTGTTAACCATCCTATACCTAATGCCAATGGCGAATGCCATGATATGGGCGACATCATTGAGTCCATCGGTGGCACTCATGGTTTCTTAGGTCAGAAATGTCATGACGAGCAAGGGCTGGGCTGTGAATCCTTTATGCGATGTTATACCAATGATACGACTTCATATCACACGGTCAAAGAATGCGAAGTCAACAATGCACACCAGTTCGTCTCGGAGAGGAATGTATGGTATGTGGTGTCGTCATTTGATACTCCTCCCTATAACATTTCAAATATTTATACCTTTTCTGATACGGACTCTCTGGTATTCAATGTGGACATTGATGATTTCCGAAGATATAGAGAATTATTGATAATTAATGATGAAGACAAGCCCATTCATACCAAAATACTCTTTAGAGAAGAAGGCAATCAGGTCTATACATGGGCTCTACCTACAGACGAACTTGTTTATGATTTCTCTATGAATGTAGGAGATACCATACATTATGATCAATTTGAAGACGTGGATTATATTGTAAGCGCCAAGGATAGTATCGAGCTATTGGATGGATCAAAAAGAAGCGTTATGAATATGGGTTGCTATACTGATGTTAATTGGATTCAAGGAATTGGCTCTTTTAACGGACCATTTGAACCATGGTACTGCTGCCAAATAGAATATCTAAATTATATTTCCTGTTTTTATAGAGATGGAGTTCAACTATACAAAAGTCCGTGGTACGACGAATGTTTTACGGTAGGGACAGAGGATATCACTTTGAATAACATAGTATTGTATCCCAATCCCACTTCCTACACCATGACCATTTCCGGTCTCCCCGAGGGAAAATATACATACCGCATCTTAAATACGCAGGGGCAGCAAGTGCTGAGCAATTCTTTACAAGATGAGGATAATATCGATGTATCAGACCTCCCTTCAGGGATGTATTTCGTTGAGCTGAGAAATGGGGATGGACAGCGATGGGTAGAGAAGTTCGTGGTGGGGCGATGAGGATGATTTTTAAGGTGTGATTGATTGTTTGTTTAATAGTTCCAGTTCTGTAAATTGGCTACACTAAAAAAGCCAATTTGACAAAAAAGGAAATACACCTTTCTCATATAAATATCGTCATCTTCATTATGAAGTGGTATCTTAGCTTATTGAAATTTGTT